>JAEXFD010000013.1 GCA_023400405.1 Pseudomonadota bacterium | reverse complement strand
GGGGGGGGGGGGGGGGGGGGGGGGGGGGGGGGTGCCGCTTCAGCGAAGCTGAAAGCTCCTCTAATCGTGGCTGCGGCCGAAGTCCGGCGCCGCGTCGTCCTGGCCCTGCTCGATGATCGATCGGCGGATCGCGCGGGTGCGGCTGAAGAGATCGAACAGCTCTTCGCCCTTGCCCCAGCGGATCGCGCGCTGGAGCGCGCTGAGGTCCTCCGAGAAGCGCTGGAGCATGTCGAGCACCGCCTCCTTGTTCGCCAGGAACACGTCGCGCCACATCGTCGGGTCCGAGGCGGCGATGCGGGTGAAATCGCGGAAGCCGCCGGCCGAATATTTGATCACTTCGGACTGGGTGACTTCCTCCATGTCCGAAGCGGTGCCGACGATCGTATAGGCGATGAGGTGCGGCAGGTGGCTGGTGACGGCGAGCACGCGGTCGTGATGGTCGGGCGCCATCCTGTCGACTTCCGCACCCAGGCGCTTCCAGAATTCGCGGACGCGCTCGATCGCCAAGTCGGGCGTCCCCTCGGCCGGGGTCAGGATGCACCAGCGGCCCTGGAACAGCGAGGCGAAGCCGGCCTCGGGGCCGCTATTCTCGGTACCGGCGACCGGATGGGCGGGGACGAAGGTCGCCCGCGGCAGCGCGGCGCGCACCGCCTCGATCACGCTTTCCTTGCACGAGCCGACGTCCGACAGGATCGCCTCGGCCGGGAGATCCGCCGCCAATTCCGCGGCGGCCGCGCCCATTGCGCCGACGGGCACGCAGAGGATGACGAGGTCCGCATCGATCACCGCGGTGCCCGCGGTATCGGCGACATCGTCGCACAGCCGGATGCGCACCGCCGTCTCGCGCACCGCAGGATCGGCGTCATAGCCGGTGACTCGCACGCTCGGCATCCGGCTCTGCACGGCGCGCGCGATCGAAGAGCCGATCAGGCCCAGCCCGACGATGGTGACGCGGGCGAAGGGCAGCATCAGTCCTCGCCCGCCATGCGGCGCAGCGCCGCGATCACGCCGCGAGTCTCGTCCTCGGTGCCGATGGTGATGCGCAGGCCATGGGCGAGGCCCTGGCCCGGCAGCCAGCGGACGATATAGCCCGCGTCCATCAGCCCCTTATAGGCCTGCTCGGCGCTGAGCTGGCCTTCGAACAGCACCAGCACGAAATTCGCCTCGCTCGGCACGGCGCGCAGCCCGGCATTGCCGAGCTTCGCGATCTCGTCGGCGAACCAGCGGCGCCACTGCGCATTGTGCGCGCGGGTATGCGCGACGAAATCGGTATCGCCGATCGCCGCGACCGCCGCCGCCGTCCCCGCGATGGTGATCGAGAAGGGCAGGCGGATGCGGTGCATCGCCTCGATGATCGGCCCCGCGGCATAGCCCCAGCCGATCCGCTCGGCGGCAAGGCCATAGAGTTTGGAGAAGGTGCGCGTCACCAGCACGTTGGGTGCGGTGCGCGCGAGCTCCATCCCGCCATCCTCGGCCTCGCCTTCGATATATTCGGCATAGGCATGGTCGAGCACGAGCAGCACGTCGCTGGGCAGGCCGGCGTGGAGGCGCAGGATCTCCGAACGCGGCGCATAGGTGCCGGTGGGATTGTTGGGGTTGGCGACATAGACGATCCGCGTCTTGTCGGTGACGCAGGCGAGGATCGCGTCGACATCGGTTGCATAATCCTTGTCGGGCGCCACCACCGGAGTGGCGCCGACCCGGCGCGTGGCGATCGGATAGACCGAAAAGCCGTAATTGACATAGACGATCTCGTCGCCCGGTCCCGCAAACGCGCCGGCCGCGAGGTGGAGCACTTCGTCCGATCCGTTGCCATAGATGATCCGCGCCGGATCGAGCCCGTGCTTGGCCGCGATCGTCTCGCGCAGCTCGGTCGCGCTCGCATCGGGATAGCGCTCGAGGCTCATCGCCGCGGTGGCGAAGGCCTCGCGCGCCTTGGGCGAAGTGCCGAGCGGATTCTCGTTCGACGAGAGCTTGTGCACCTTGCGGCCATCATCGGTGGTGGCGCGACCCGGCACATAGGGGGCGATCGCGACGATCCAGGGCTTGGGAGCGGGTCCAGTCATGGCCGCGCGGATTGGCGGAATGGTTACCGGATGGCAAGGGTAGGCCGCTAGAGCTTCGTGGTTAAGGAAGCCGGGAGGGGAAATGCGGGGGAGCAGCAGGGTCTGGCGGGCGCTTGAGGCGGCGCGGCGCTGCAACCTGGCGCAGGCAGGCGAATCGCCGCCGGTGCCGGCGATGCCGGGGGCGACGCGACGGACGCTACTCGAGGCCCTGGCGGCGAGCGGGCTGACCGGCGTGGCGCCGGCATTGGCCGACGCGCCCCGGCCGCGGCGAGTCGCCGTGATCGGCGGCGGGATCGCCGGCCTCAGCGCGCTTCACCATCTTCGCGAAGCCGGGATCGACGCGCGGCTCTATGAGGGTCGGCAGCGCACCGGCGGGCGGATGTACACCCATCGATCGGGCGACTGGACGTTCGAAGTGGGTGGGCAGCTGGTCAATACCGACCATGCCGACATGCACGCCCTCGCCAGGCGCTTCGGCGTCAGGCTGATCGACCGCAAGGCCGATCCCCACGACACGCTGATCCTGAACGACGGCCGGCTGATCGCGGATGCCGAGCTGGCCGAGGGGCTCCGCGGCATCGCCGGGCAGATCGGCCGCGACGCCGATCGGCTCGATCGCGACCGGGCGGGCTTCGGCGCGCAGCTCGATCGCCTCTCCATCCGCACCTATCTCGATCGCCATGCCGGGCTGATCCGCGCGCCCTGGATCCAGTACTTGCTGGAAGCGACGAGCCGCACCGAATATGGCGTCGAGCCCGATCGGGCATCGGCGATCGAGCTGATCTTCAACCTGCCGACCGTGGACGGCCAGCGCGCCGAAGTGCTGGGCGGGGCGGACGAGCGCTATGTCATCGAAGGCGGCAGCAGCGCGCTGGTCGCAGCGATGAGCCAGGCCTATGCCGATCGGATCGAGACCGGCAAGCGGCTGGTCGCGATCGAGCCCAGCTATCGGCTGCGCTTCCTCGACGGCAGCCAGGCCGAGGCCGATGCGCTGGTGATCGCGGTGCCGGCCCCCCTCACCCGGCAGATCGACTTTCGCGTGCCGCTGCCGGCACTGTGGCGTGCCTTCATCGCCGAGATGGCGCTGGGTCGGAACGAGAAGGTCCAGTCGGGCACCGGCGGCACGCCGTGGCGGGAGCCGATGGGCGTCGGCGGCGAGCTTTGGCAGCCCGATCCGCAGGCCGGCTGGTCACTCGGCTGGGACGGCAGCGTCCACCGCGCCGACGGCGTCGCGCCGGTCTGGACCTGGTTCCTCGGCGGCGACGAAGTGGCGCGCGCCGAGATCGAGGCACCGTCCACCCTGGCGGCGCGCTTCGCCGCCCATGCCGCTGCCGCGATCCCCGGGCTGAACGAGGCGGCTACCGGGCCATTCACGCGGACCAACTGGCATGCCCAGCCGCTGACGCTCGGCGCCTATGTCAATTATCCGCCCGGCCAGCTCACTCGCTTCGCGCGGCTGCTGTGCATCGACGCCAAGGATCCCAGCGCGCGCCAGGTGCCGCAGGCCGGACGGATCTGGTTCGCCGGCGAGCATCTCTCCGCCGCCTATCCCGGCTACATGAACGGGGCCGCCGAGAGCGGGCGCATCGCCGCAGAGGCCATTGCCGGGCGGCAAGTCGCCCTGGCGGCCTAGTGGCGCATTCGGACGGGAAGACCCTCCCCGCAATCACCGTCACCCCGGACTTGTTCCGGGGTCCACCCGGCCCCACCGGCTGAATTAACGCTCCTTGACCATCGCTTGCCGCTCGGTGGACCCCTCTGAGTTCACAAACGAAGTGCAACACCTCAAGCAGGTGTTGCCATGTACAGTTACCGTCAGTTATCGCTCGAGGAGCGGTGTTCGATTGCCCGGCTTCGCGAAGCCGGGCAATCGATCCGGCAAATCGCTGCAGCTCTGGATCGCCAGCCGTCGACCATCGCGCGCGAGTTGAGCCGCAACAGTGGGTCGAAGGTCGGATACCAACCCGGCTATGCTCAGGCCCAGGCCAGCGCGAGGCGCTGGCACGGCGCGCGCCTGGAGCGCGAGGACGGCTTGCGTGAAGCGGTCCTCGATCGACTGGGCAATGGCTGGTCTCCCGAACAGATCGCCGGGCGCCTCGCTTATGACGCGGGCCATCCTGTCATCAGCCATGAGACCATCTACCGCTTCGTCTATGCCCAGCTGAAACGGACCAATGAACGCCGCTGGCGACTGTATCTGCCTCGCGCCAAATACAAACGCGGCTGGCGCAGCAAGGGCGGAGGATGGCCCCGCATCGCCGATCGTTGCCCGATCCACGACCGCCCTCACGACATCGCCACCCGCCAGCTACCCGGCCACTGGGAGGCCGATGGCATGCTCTTCTCCACCCCCGGCAAGGCCATCCTCGTCGCACATGAACGACAATCCCGCCTCACCATCGCCATGCCCCAGCAGAACCTGAAGGCCGATCCCGTCGCCGCAGCCCTCACCCGCATGCTGCGACCCATGCCGCCAACCATGCGGCGATCGATCACCTTCGATAACAGCCTGCCCCGGACTTGATCCGGGGGGACCGAGTTCGCCCGCCATCACCACATCGCCCGTCAGCTCGGCCTGCGGACCTTCTTCTGCGATCCCCACGCCCCTGGCAAAAAGGCGGCATCGAAAACGCCATCGGCAGACTCCGTCGAGACCTGCCGCGAAAAACCAACCTCAACGCCTTGCCCCGCGCATCCCTCGACGCCATCATCGCCCGGCACAACAACACACCCCGAAAATGCCTCGGCTTCCAAACCCCAGCCGAGGCCCTCCTCAACGCGTTGCACTTCGAATGTGAATCCACACCCGGCACAAGGCCGGGGTGACGGTCTGGGCTAGCACGGAAGGCGCTAAATCTGGGTCCGAGCCAGGCCCAAATAGGTTGACTCGGTCGACCGAAATCGGCGGTTTTCCGCGTTGGGCGACGGCGAAGCGACACCCCCGCGACGGGCATGCGACGGCGACGCGGCGGGTTCGCGACGCCGCCTAGCGAGGGACGCACGTTTCAAGGAGCGGGCGACAATGCCGCGGGCGAGCCAAGCAGGCCAAATCCTACCTTGCAACCCCCCGCGGTCATTGCCTCGCGCCGATGCACCCCCTAACCAGCGGGCATGTCCGAGGATCCGCGCTATGGCCTTGCCCGCATGGTGACGCTGCCGGGGCCGCTGCGCCTCGATGGCGGCGTGCTGCTGTCGCCGCTCGACATCGCCTATGAGACCTATGGCGCGCTGGCCGCGGACGGCGGCAATGCGATCCTGGTCTGCCACGCGCTCACCGGCGACCAGCATGTCGCCTCGAACCATCCGGTGACCGGCAAGCCGGGCTGGTGGACGCGGATGGTGGGGCCGGGCAAGCCGATCGACACGAATCGCCATTTCGTGATCTGCTCGAACGTAATCGGATCGTGCCTGGGCAGTTCCGGCCCGGCGACGGTGAACCCCGCGACCGGCAAGCCCTGGGCGATGGGCTTTCCCGTCATCACCATCCGCGACATGGTGCGCGCGCAGGCGATGCTGCTCGATCATTTGGGCGTCACGAAGCTGTTTGCGGTAGTGGGCGGATCGATGGGGGGCATGCAGGCGCTGAGCTGGGCGGCGACCTTTCCCGAGCGGGTGGCCGCCGCCGTGGTGATCGCCAGCGCCGCACGGCATTCGGCGCAGAACATCGCCTTCCACGAAGTCGGCCGCCAGGCGATCATGGCCGATCCCAAATGGCGCGGCGGCGATTATTACGAAGCCAACGACCCGCCCTCCGCGGGCCTGGCCGTTGCCCGCATGGCGGCGCACATCACCTATCTCTCGGAAGCCGGGCTCACTGCCAAGTTCGGCCGCAAGCTGCAGAGCCGCGAGACCAAGACCTTCGGCTTCGACGCCGATTTCCAGGTCGAGAGCTATCTGCGGCACCAGGGGCTGGCGTTCGTCGACCGGTTCGACGCCAATTCCTATCTCTACATCACTCGCGCGCTCGATTATTTCGACCTGGCCGAGGAGCATGGCGGGCTGCTCGCCAATGCGTTCAAGGACAGTGCGACGCGCTTCTGCCTGGTGAGCTTCGACACCGACTGGCTCTATCCGACCAGCGAATCGCGCACGATCGTCCACGCCCTCAACGCGGCGGGCGCGCGGGCGAGCTTCGTCGAGCTCAAATCCCCGTTCGGTCACGACGCCTTCCTGCTTGAAAGCCCGGAGCTCTCGCGCGTCGTCGACGGATTCCTGAAGGCCGGGCAGCCATGAACGACTATCGCGTCAGCTTCGACAAGGCCGAACTCGATCTCGACCTGATCCACGCCTTCCTCAGCGGCTCCTATTGGGCGAAGGGCATCCCGCGCCACATCGTCGAGCGATCGATCGCCGGCAGCTTCTGCGCCGGCGCGTTCGCCAAGGACGAGGCGGGTGCGGACGAGCAGGTCGGCTTCGCCCGGATCATCACCGATCACGCGACCTTCGCCTATCTGGCCGACGTGTTCGTGCTGCCGGCACATCGCGGGCGCGGCGTCGCGACGCAGATGCTCGAAGCGGTGCAGGCGCATCCCGAGCTGGCGGGCCTCAGGCGCTGGCTGCTGTTCACCCGCGACATGCAGCCGCTCTATGCCAAGCTCGGCTGGACGCCGATCCCGCATCCCGAGCGCGTGATGGAGCGGCACGAAGTGGACCTGTACACGCGATGAGCCTGCGGCCCGATCTGGCGATCATCGCCGGGAACGTCGCCTCCGGGAGCCGTGTGCTCGACGTGGGCTGCGGCGACGGCGCGCTGATGGCGGCGCTGCGCGACACGCGCGGCGTGGATGCGCGCGGGCTCGAGCTCGATGCCGGCGACGTCGCCGCCGCGGTGGGGCGCGGGCTTTCGGTAGTGCAAGGCGACGCCGATACCGATCTCGCCGATTATCCCGACGCCAGCTTCGACTATGCGATCCTGAGCCAGACGCTGCAAACCACCCGGCACCCGGACCTGGTGCTGGAGAACCTGCTGCGAATCGGCCGGCGCGCCTTCGTCTCCTTCCCCAATTTCGCGCATTGGCGCGTACGCGCCTCCCTGCTGTTCGGCGGGCGGATGCCGGTGACGCGGCTGCTGCCAGTCGAATGGTATGCGACGCCGAACATCCATCACGTCACGATCGACGATTTCCGCGCCTTCGTGCGCAATCGCGGGATCGTCGTCGAAGGCAGCTGGTTCCTTTCGGGCGACCAGCGTTGCGGATCGGCGATGGCGAACCTGTTCGCCGAACATGCGGTGTTCCTGCTGAGGAAAGAGTGATGCGAACGGTGAACCGGCTCCACAAGGCCTATCGCGACGATATCGGCGACCTGGTGACCTGGCGCCCCGTGCCGGGGCCGGGGATCGACCATGTCGGCGCCTTCCTGTTCCTCAACCATCACGGGCCGCAGACCTATCCGCCGGGCAATCGCGGCCTGCCCTTCGGCCCGCATCCGCATCGCGGCTTCGAGACAGTGACCTTCATCCTCGAAGGCGAGCTGGCCCATACCGACAGCGCGGGCCATTCGAGCATCATCCGCGCCGGCGGCATTCAGTGGATGACTGCGGGCAGCGGCATCGTCCATGCCGAAGTCTCGCCGGAGAGCTTCAGGCGCGCCGGCGGGCCGATGGAGATCCTCCAGCTCTGGCTCAACCTGCCGGCACGGCTGAAGATGACGCCGCCCCGCTATGTCGGCGCGCAGGCCGAGGCGATTCCCGCGGTTTCGCAGGACGGCGCGACCGTGCACCTCGTCTCCGGCGCGTTCGGCGGGGCACAGGGCCCAGTCGAATCGCTGACCGGCACCTTCCTGACCTGGGTCGAGCTGGCCCCGGGCGGGCAGGTCACCTTCGACGGGCTCAAAGGACGCGACGTGTTCCTCTACGCCGCGCGCGGCGCATTCGACGTGGCGGGAACCCGAGTCGAGCGGTTCAACCTGGCCGAGCTCTCGGCCGGCGACCGCGTCACGCTGACCGCTTCGGAACCCGCGCTGCTGCTGTTCAGCCATGCCGCACCGATCGACGAGCCGATCGTCGCCCACGGGCCGTTCGTGATGAACACGCCCGAAGAGATCCGCCAGGCGTTCCTCGATTATCAGGCGGGGAAGTTCGGGGTCGCGGAGATCGTCGAGGCCTAGGATTGTCCACCCGTTCGCCCTGAGCTTGTCGAAGGGCGCCCCTTGCCTTTACCCGGTCGCAAGAACAGGGCTGCCCTTCGACAAGCTCAGGGCGAACGGTAGTTGCTGCCGAACCCTAGCTCGCCACGCTCCATTTGACCGTCACGGTGGTATGCTCGGGCCCCGGATCGGCCACGATCCGCACCGTTCGCCGGTTGCCATCCGCCGCGTTCAGCGAGCGGGCGTCTTCGGCCCCGATTGCGAGCCCGGCCTGCGTCGCCTGCTGCTTCGACCAGGCCAGAATCGTCGCCGGCGTGGCGAAGCTCGTATAGAGCACCGTGCCGCTGCGCGCGCCGGTGGCGCCCGTGCAACTGATCAGCTTCGAATCGGGATAGACCGGCGCAAAATCGGGCTTGGCCTCGCACGTCCCGGCAGCCACCGCGGCGGGCGTGCCGTGCGACGACGCTTCGATGACGTTCTGCGCCACCGGATCATCGGTCGTCTTCGGCCCGCCACAGGCCGCAGCCAGCAGCGCGAGGGCAATCACGGCATGGCGCATGGGCTCTCCCGAGAGATCAGAAGGGAACGTCGTCGTCCAGATCGTCGGGGAAGCCCCCGCCGAAGCCGCCCGAGCCACCCGCGCCGCCGCTGCGCTGGCCGCCGCTGTTGAAATTGCCGCCGCGGCTCGACGACTGGCCGGCAAACTCGTCATTGCCGGCGCCCCAATCGTCGCCGCCGCCCCCGGCCGAGCGGCCGCCGCCGGCGCCACCGGGCGCATCGAGCAGCACCATCTGCGCGTTGAAGCCCTGGAGCACGATCTCGGTCGAATAGCGGTCGGCGCCGGACTGGTCCTGCCATTTGCGGGTCTGCAGCTGGCCTTCGAGATAGACCTTGCTGCCCTTGCGCAGATAGCGTTCGGCGACATTGGCGAGACCTTCGGAGAAGATCTTCACCGTGTGCCACTCGGTCTTTTCCTTGCGCTCGCCGCTCTGCCGGTCCTTCCAGCTTTCCGACGTGGCGATGCGCAGCTCGACCACCTTGCCGCCATTCTGGAAGCTGCGGCTTTCGGGATCGCGCCCGAGATTGCCGACCAGGATGACCTTGTTGACGCTGCCCGCCATGGAAACTCCGCCTTGAATGCGCTAATCGCGTGAACCGACGATATGGCCGAGATCATCAACCTGAACAAGGCGCGCAAGGCCAAGGCACGGGCGGACCGGGTGGTTCGTGCACAGGAAAATCGCGCGGCGTTCGGCCGGACCAAGGCGGAGAAGCAGGCCGAGGCCGCCGAGCGGGCGCGGATCGCCAAGGCGGTGGACGACGCCGTACGCGAATAGCCCGATAAGTCATTGATTGTTAACGGATATTTGCAGCAAAGTGCTCATATTCTGGTCCGCCAGCCGGCAATCAGCCCCGCCGCCACACGGGCAGCAGCTTGTTCAGCGTAAGCCCGGCAATGAGCAACCCGGACGTCCAGGCGAGCACGGGAGACGATCCAAGTCCGATCGCGAAAAGCAACAACAGCGGCCCGACGAACGCCGCAAAGCGCTCCCGCGCCAGCGCCAAGCGCTCGGCGGCGCGCTCGGAGGCCATCAGATCTTCTCGCCGCTCAGCCGCTGGCAAACCATGTCGAGCTGGTCGAGCGTCGAATAGGCCAGGGTCAGCGTGCCGCCCTTCGCCCCATGTGCGATCCGCACATTGAGGCCCAGCACGTCGCCGAGCTGATGCTCGAGCGCCGCCAGGTCCGGATCCCGCGCCGTGCCGTCGCCCTTGCGCTTGCTGTTGCCGGGCTTGGCCTCGCGCGCCAGCTTTTCGGTGTCGCGCACCGAAAGCCCCTTGGCCGCCACTTCGCGCGCCAGCCGCTCGGCCTCGGGCGCCCCGATCAGCGCTCGGGCATGCCCCATCTCGATCGCGCCTTCGATGACGAGCTTGCGCACGCTTTCGGGCAAGTCGAGCAGCCGCAACAGGTTCGCGACATGGCTACGCGACTTGTGGACCAACCTGCCCAGCGCTTCCTGGGTGTGACCGAATTCCTTGATCAGCCGCGCATAGGCCTCGGCCTCTTCGACCGCGTTGAGATCCTGGCGCTGGATGTTCTCGACCAGCGCGAGTTCCATCGTCTGGGCATCGTCGAGCTCGCGGACGATCACCGGCACTTCGTGTAGCCGCGCGCGCTGGGCGGCGCGCCAGCGCCGCTCGCCGGCGACGATCTGGTAGTTGTGCCCGCTCGGCCGCACCACGATCGGCTGGATCAGCCCGCGCGTCTTGAGCGATTGGGCGAGTTCGTCGAGCGCGTCTTCGTCGAAATGGCGCCGCGGCTGGTCCGGATGCGGCACCAGCGCACTCACCGGCAGCATCCGTAGGCCGGCCGGCGTGTTGCCCCCTTCGGCCGGGCCGCTGATCGGGGTTTCGGGAATCGAATCGCCGAGCAGGGCGGAAAGGCCTCGGCCAAGGCCGGGTCGGGGCTTGCGGACGGCGTCGGTCATGCGGCCTTCTTGAGCTTGGGCAGGCGATCGATCACTTCGCGCGCCAGGGCGATATAGGCTTCCGAGCCCGGGCAGCGATGATCGTAGATCAGCGCCGGCAGGCCATGGCTCGGCGCTTCGGAAAGCCTTACGTTGCGCGGGATCACCGTATCGAACACCACCCGGCCGAGCACGGCGCGGACGTCGTCCGAAACCTGGTCGGTCAGTCGATTGCGCCGGTCGTACATCGTCAGCACCACGCCGAGGATCGACAGGCCGGGATTGAACCTTCCGCGGATACGCTCGACCGTCGTCAGCAACTGGCTCAGCCCTTCCAGTGCGAAGAATTCGCATTGCAGCGGGACGAGCAGCGCATGCGCGGCCACCATCGCGTTGATCGTCAGCAGGCCGAGCGAAGGCGGGCAATCGATCAGGATCACGTCCCAGCGTTCCGCCCGATGCCGGCCGATCGCGGCGTCGAGACGATGGGTCCGCGCATCGAATTCGATGAGCTCGATCTCGGCCCCGGACAGGTCCTGGGTCGCCGGCACGATATCGAGCCCCGGAACCTTGGTCGGAACGGCAACGTCTTCCAGATTCACGTCCGCTACGAGCAGGTCGTAGGTCGAATGTTCGCGCTCGGCGCGGCTGATTCCCAGGCCGGTCGAGGCATTGCCCTGCGGATCCAGGTCGATCAGCAGCACGCGCTGCCCGGTCGCAGCCAGCGCCGTGCCGACGTTGATCGCCGTCGTCGTCTTTCCGACTCCGCCCTTTTGATTGGCTATCGCGATGCAGATCATCTGGCTCGCACCCCTCGCGCGATCACGATTCCCGATTCGGGCTGAGTGATGCTCGGTTCCACGTGGAACATACCCTGCCATGTCTGGCGAGCCGCTTCCACTTCCGATTGGGCGCCGCGTCCTTTCGGCAGCAACCAGATTGTGGACGAATCGGTGCAAGGCGCCGTGGATTGGAGCAGTTCCGGCAGGGCGGCGACGGCGCGCGCCGTGACGATCGCCGCCGGTCGCTCCAGGCAAAGCTTTTCGATTCGGGTCGCCTCGACGCGTGGAGAAATGCCGAGCTCGGCGGCTGCCCGCTGCAGAAACTCGGCCCGCTTCGCCCGCGGCTCGACCATGACTATTGGCCGATCGACCAACAGGGCAACCACGAGTCCAGGCATTCCAGCCCCTGTCCCTACATCGAGCCAAACACCGTCCCGCGCATCCGCGGCCAGCGAGATCAGCTGCGCGGAGTCCACAAAGTGGCGTGCCCAAAGCGTTTCGAACGACGCCGAGGAGATCAAATTCTGCCGCTCGGACTCGGCGCGAAGCAGCTCGCCAAAGCGCTCGAGCAACGTTTCACGTGGAACGCCGAACCGCTCGCGGATCCACAGGCGGGCCTCCTGCTCGGTCATGCCGCGCGCCGCCGGGCCTGGAGCAGGATGGCGGAAAGCGCCGCCGGCGTGATCCCACGCAGCCGCGCCGCCGCTCCAAGCGTCTCCGGTCGCGCCGCACTCAATCGCTCGACCATTTCGTTTGAAAGCCCCGGTACGGCTGAATAGTCGAGCGAGGGTGGCAGAGACACTGCGTCGTGGTTGCGCAGCGCCGTGACCTCGGCTTCCTGCCGCTCGAGATAGGGAGCATAGCGCGCGTCCTCGACATATTCCGGGAGCAGTGCCCTGCCCTCGCCCGGCACTGCCACCTCGAGATGCTCGAGCGCGACCCCCGGAAAGCGGAGCCATTCACGCGCCGAGCGCCGCGCGCCGTCGAGCGCAACCGGCGCGCCCACCGCGGCGAGCTGGCTTGCCGTGCGCTGGGCCGAAAAGGCCAAGTCGAGCGCGGCGCGAGCAGCTTCCCGCTCCTCCAGCCGTGCCCGCCGCGCCTCGCCCAGGCAGCCGAGCGACGCCGCGATCGGTCCCAGCCGAGTCTCCGCATTGTCGGCGCGGAGCCTCAGCCGATACTCGGCCCGCGCGGTGAGCATGCGATAGGGTTCGGTGACGCCTTGCAGCACTAGATCGTCCACCATGACGCCCAGATAAGCGGTCGCACGATCAAGGATCAGGGGCGACAGGTCCTTGGCATGGGCGGCGGCGTTGATCCCGGCGACCAGCCCCTGCCCAGCCGCCTCCTCATAGCCGGTCGTGCCGTTGGTCTGTCCGGCGCAGAACACGCCGCGGATTTCCGGCAGGCCGAGCGTCGCATCCAGGGCCCGCGGATCGATATGGTCATATTCCACGGCATAGCCGGGCGTCACGATCGTCGCGCGTTCGAGGCCCGCAACCGACTGGACCATGGCCTGCTGGACGTCGACCGGGAGCGATGTCGACATGCCGTTCGGGTAGATCAGGTGGGTATCCAGCCCCTCGGGTTCGAGGAAGATCTGGTGACCGTCGCGGTCGCCGAACCGATGGATCTTGTCCTCGATCGAGGGACAGTAGCGCGGCCCCTGCGCGTCGATGGCGCCGGTGAACAGCGGCGAGCGGTCGAGTCCCGATCGGATCGCGTCGTGAGTCGCGGCATTGGTGCGGGTGACGCCGCAATGGAGCTGGGGCAGCACTCGACGTGTCGTCAGCGGCGACATCGTCCAGGGTTCGACGTCGGACGGCTGCTCCTCGATCCGTGCCCAGTCGATCGAGCGCCCGTCGAGTCGCGGAGGCGTCCCGGTCTTGAGCCGTGCCATCGGCAGCGCCAGCTCGCGCAACTGCGCTGCCAGCCGCACCGCGGCGCCTTCGCCAATCCGTCCGCCGGTTTCGCGGTCCTCGCCGCGGAAGATTCGCCCGCCTAGGAAGGTGCCCGTCGCCAGCACAATGGCGCGGCAGCCGAGAATGCGTCCGTTGGAAAGCCGAACCCCGGCCACCGCACCGCCCCGTGTCTCGAGTCCGGCCGCCTCCCCTTCCACCAGCGACAGATCGGGCTGCGCCTTCAGCATCGCCTGGATCGCCGCCGCGTAACGCCGGCGGTCCGCCTGCACGCGCGGTCCCTGGACCGCGGTGCCCTTGGAGCGGTTCAGCATGCGATAGTGAATCCCCGCGGCGTCCGCCGCCCGGCCGATCAGCCCATCAAAGGCATCGACTTCGCGGACGAGATGCCCTTTGCCGAGCCCTCCGATCGCCGGATTGCACGACATCGCGCCCAGCTTGTCGAGGTCGAAACTCAGCAGCGCAGTGCGGGCGCCGCGCCGCGCGGCCGCGGCCGCGGCCTCGGTTCCGGCATGTCCGCCGCCGATGACGATGACGTCGAAGTCCATGGACGATCCGCTACGCGCTGCCGCGTGCGCCGTCAAAACCGTTCCACGTGGAACATGTCATTTGCCGATGCAGAAACGCGAGAAGAGCGCATCGAGCATCGCCTCCACGCCTGCCCGCCCCGAGATCCCATCAAAGGCGCGCATGGCGCTGCGCAAGTGCTCGGCGACGATCAACAGGTCACGCTCGGCCGCGACGGCACGCAATGGCGACGCCCCCGCAAGGGCGAGGTCTCGCTGCCGGGCATTAAGCGCTAGCTGGTCGGGCGCCGGGAGCAGCACCTGCGCCTTCGCCGTCATCGCCTCCCAAAGTGCCTCGAGGCCCTGCCCCGCGAGAACCGAGACCGAGATTTGCCCCGCCTGTGGGCGACCTTCGCAACGATCGGCACGGGCGTGCACCCATAGCGCCTGCGGATGGGGCGGCGGCGGATCGTCGCCAAGCCAGAGCAGGATGTCGGCCTCGCGCACCGCCGCCTGGGCCCGCTCGACGCCGATCGCCTCGATCGGATCGTCGGTCGCCTCGGCCAGTCCCGCGGTGTCGGTCAGCAGCCAAGCGATTCCCTCGCGCACCGCCGGAACTTCAATGCGATCGCGGGTCGTTCCCGAAATCGGCGAGACGATTGCCGCCTCGCGCCCGGCCAATGCGTTAAGCAAGGTCGATTTGCCGGCATTGGGCGGGCCCGCCAGCACGACGCGCACGCCATCGCGCAGTCGCTCGACCGGGGGACGGCCCGCAACCGTCTCGATTGCCGCCGCCAAAGCCGCCGCCCCGTCGCGCACGTCGGCCAAGGTCTCGTTGCCGGCGGCGACGTCATCCTCGTCGCTGTGGTCGAGCTCCGCCTCCACGCGCGCCGCGAGCGCCAGCAATCGCGCCGTCCACCCTTCGACTTCGCGGCGCACCGCCCCTTCCGCCGCACGCAACGCCGCGCGGCGTTGTCCCTCGGTCTCCGCCATGAGCAGGTCGCCCAGCCCTTCGGCTTCGCTGAGGTCGATCCGCCCGTTGGCCAGCGCCCGCCGCGTGAACTCGCCCGGCTCGGCGGCGCGAAGGCCCGGCTGCGCGGCCAAGGCCGCCTCGACGGCGCGGACCACGGCACGGCCGCCATGCAGATGCAACTCGGCAAGGTCCTCTCCGGTCGCACTCTCCGGTCCCGGAAAGCAGAGCAGCAGTGCGCGGTCGAGCAGGTCGCCGGTCCCCGGAACTCGCACTGCCCGCACGGTGGCACGGCGCGGCTCGGGCAGAGCCCCGCAAAAGGCGCCGACCGTCTCGAATGCTCTCGGGCCGGAAATGCGCAGCACCGCGATCGCGGCGGGCGGCATGCCGCTCGAGACCGCGAAGATCGTCTCCATCAGTCGCCGCTCTTCGCTCCAGGATCGAACATCGCGCGCCACAGGCCCATGCTCGCCTCGCCCATCGGTCCCCAGCTCTGCAGCATCGCCTTGAACGCCTCGGGGCTGCCCTGCTTGTCGATCGCGTCGACCATCATCGCAACGTAGCGCTCGTGCACCGGCGCCAGGTCCGGAAGGCCCATCGCGCGGCGCGCCTCCTCCGGCGTGCAATCCACCTCGACATTGATCTTCATCGCCGCGTCTCCGTTGCCTGCGCCGCGGTGCGGCTGCTACCAGACTGTCATGTATGCGCGCGACCCTATCGTGATCGCAACGTTCATCGGAGGGACAGTGTCATGAGCGAGATGATCACGATCGACAGCATCGACGGGAGCGGCAGCTTCGAGGCCTATCGTGCACAGCCGGCCGAAGCGCCGCGCGCGGCGATCATCGTCATCCAGGAGATCTTCGGGGTGAACCCAGGCATTCGGCAGAAGTGCGACGACTGGGCGGCGAAGGGCTATCTCGCTTTGGCGCCGGACCTGTTCTGGCGGCTCGAGCCCGGCATCCAACTCGATCCCGACGTGCCGGAACAGTTCCAGCAGGCGCTCCGCCTGATGGGCAAGTTCAATCAGGACGCCGGCATCCGCGACATCGAAGCGACGATCCGCGCGGCGCGGTCAATGCTCGCGGCCGCCGGCAAGGTCGGCGTCGTCGGCTTCTGCCTGGGCGGCCTCCTGGCGTTCATGACCGCGACGCGGACGGACAGCGATGCCAGCGTCGGCTATTATGGCGTCGGGATCGACAATCTGCTCGGCGAAAAGCACGCCATCGCCCGCCCGGTCCTGCTCCATGTCCCGCAGGCCGATCACTTCGTCAGCCCCGAGGCACAGGCGGCGATGCATGCCGGGCTCGACGATCATCCGCAGGTGACGCTCTACGACTATCCGGGCGAGGACCATGGCTTTGCCGATACCTTCGGCAAGCGCCGTTCGGACGAAGCGGCGAAGCTCGCCGATCAGCGTACGGCCGCGTTCTTCGAAAAGAACCTAGCCTGATCAATCACCTGGCTCGCGATGCTCAAACGAGCGTCGCGAGCCCGGTCTCGTGATTGACCACGCCTTCATAGACCATGCGGACAGCCACCCAAACGATCACCGCCAGGCCGACAAAGCCGATCCAGCGATAGCGATCGATCACCCGTGCGATCAGATTGGCGGCGAGCCCCATCACCGCGACCGAGAAGAGCAGCCCGAACACCAGGATCGCCGGATGCTCGCGCGCCGCGCCGGCGACGCCGAGCACATTGTCGAGGCTCATGCTGACATCGGCGAGCGCGACCGACCAGGCGGCGGCGAAGAAGGTCTTGGGCGGGCGGGTCGTGATCTCCTCCGCCTGGCTGCCCGAGCGCAACTCGCGCCACATCCGCCACGACACCCAGAGCAGCAGCAACCCGCCGGCGAAGAGCAGGCCAATCACCTGGAGCAGCTGCGTCGCGACCAGTGCGAAGGCGATGCGCATCACCAGCGCCGCGCCGATCCCCACCAGGATCACCTTGCGCTGCTGCGGCGCCGGAAGCCCGGCCGCGAGTGCGCCGACCACCACTGCATTGTCGCCGGCGAGGACGAGATCGATGACGATCACCTCGCCGAGCGCCCGCAGCGCTTCGGGGGTCAGCATTGTCGCGAAGTCCATGCCTAGCCCCTCAATGGCTCAAACGAGCAGGTGGAGAATGCCGATCTTGTTGTCGACGATCCCCTCATAGATCATCCGCCCGGCCACCCAGAGGATCACCACCAGGCCGATATAGGCGATCCAGTGATAGCGCTGGACGAGCCGAGCGACGAAATTGGCGGCCAGGCCCATCAACAGCACTGAGAAGCTGAGCCCGATGAACAGCAGCGCCGGATTCTCGCGGGCAATCGAGGCGACGAGCAGGACATTGTCGATGCTCATCGACAGATCCGCCAGGGTGATCTGGATCGCTGCCTGGAGGAAGGTCTTGGCGTGCTTCTTGGGCGCTTCCGCACCCTCGGCGTCTTCGGCACCGTGCGTTGCCGAGCGGATCTCGCGCCACATATTGTAGGCGACCCACAGCAGCAGCAGCCCGCCGGCGAGCACCAGGCCGGTGATCTGGAGCAGTTGCACCGCGATCAGCGAGAAGCCGATCAGGAAGACGAGCGCGAAGCTGACGCCGAGCAACAGCACCTGGCGGCGCTGCTTCTCGGGCAGGCCAGAGGCGAGCGAGCCCATCACGACGACATTGTCGCCAGCCATGGTCAGGTCGCCGAGGATGATCTGGCCGAGGCTGGCGAGGCCCGAGGGTGTGGCGACCGCAGCGAAGTTGAAATGCATGACTAGCCGCCCAGCAGGAAAGACGCCGACTTACTGATTCATCGAATCGAAGAAGTCCTCGTTGGTCTTCGAATCCTTCATCTTGTCGAGCAGGAACTCCATCGCATCGACGGTACCCATCTGCATGAGGATGCGGCGCAGCACCCACATCTTGGTGAGCTTGGCCTTGTCCACCAGCAGCTCTTCCTTGCGGGTGCCCGACTTGCCGACGTCGAGCGCCGGGAAGATGCGCTTGTCCGCAACCTTGCGATCGAGGACGATTTCCGAGTTGCCGGTGCCCTTGAACTCCTCGAAGATGACTTCGTCCATGCGGCTGCCGGTATCGATCAGCGCGGTGGCGATGATCGAAAGCGAACCGCCCTCCTCGATATTGCGCGCGGCACCGAAGAAGCGCTTCGGGCGCTGGAGCGCATTGGCATCGACACCGCCGGTGAGCACCTTGCCCGAGCTCGGCACCACCGTGTTGTAGGCGCGGCCGAGGCGGGTGATCGAGTCGAGCAGGATGACCACGTCCTTCTTGTGCTCGACCAGGCGCTTGGCCTTTTCGATCACCATCTCGGAGACCTGGACGTGTCGCTGCGCCGGCTCGTCGAAGGTCGAGGAAATCACCTCGCCCTTCACGCTGCGCTGCATGTCGGTGACTTCCTCGGGCCGCTCGTCGATGAGCAGCACGATCAGGAACACCTCGGGATGATTATCGGTGATCGCTTTGGCAATGTTCTGCAGCATCACCGTCTTGCCGACGCGCGGCGGGGCGACGATCAGCGTGCGCTGGCCCTTGCCCTGGGGCGAGACGATGTCGATGACGCGCGCCGACTTGTCCTTCTGGGTCGGATCGAGCTGGTCGAGCGTCAGCTTGCGCTCGGGATAGAGCGGCGTGAGATTGTCGAAATTGACGCGGTGGCGGACCGCATCGGGATCGTCGAAATTGACGCTCACCAGTCGAACCAATGCGAAATAGCGCTCGCCGTCCTTGGGCGCGCGGATCTCGCCTTCGACCGTGTCGCCGGTGCGCAGGCCGAACTTGCGGACCTGATTGGGCGAAACATAGATATCGTCGGGCCCGGCGAGATAGTTCGCCTCGGGGCTGCGCAGGAAGCCGAAGCCGTCGGGCAGCACTTCGATCGTGCCTTCGCCCATGATCTGGTCGCCCTGCTCGGCCTGCGCCTTGAGAATCGCGAAGAGCAGGTCCTGCTTGCGCAGCGTCGACGCGCTCTCGACCCCCAATTCCTCGGCCATCGAGACCAGTTCGGCGGGGGCTTTCTTCTTGAGATCCTTGAGGTGCATGGAGAGTCCGGGTGCTGATCTGGGGGGAGCGTCGGTCGGCGGATGCGCGCGAATAGCGATGCTGGGAGGAATGTGCCGGAGGCCCGGCCCACCCCGCCGAATTAGGTGGCGGCCCGGTTCAAGTCAACCGCCATCCGCAACGCCAAGAATTCAAGGCGCTGCATTTTTCGCGATTCACGCGTAAACGGCGTCCATCTCGCAACAATATTTCCGGCAATCGAAAACTGTGCGCCTAAATACCGTAAAGGGGCGCAACGGCATCAGGTCAAATCGTCGCAATAAAGGCCATTCTTCAAAATGGCTTCACCACGGCCAGGACAACGATGAAGATCACGGCGAAGGCCGGCACTTCGCCGATCAAACGCAGTCGGCGCGGGGCGATATTGCCGAGACCGCGCCTGAGCTTCTTCGAATAGCCCACGGCCCAGCCATGATAGCCTGAAAGCATCACGACGAGCAGCAGCTTGGCGTGCAGCCAGCCGAGTCCCGCGCCGCCGTCGAACAGCCCGAGATTTGCGGCGAGCGCCAGCCCGAGCACCCACACGACGATCAGCGACGGCGTAAGGATCATCCGGCGGAGCAGCGCCTCGCGCTTCTCCCACGCCAGCGCCTCGGGCGTGCCGAGCACTTCCTGGTGATGGACGAGATAGCGCGGCAGCAGGAACAGCCCGGCCATCCAGAAGATCACGAAGATGATGTGGAACGCCTTGACCCACAGATAGGCGCCGCCGAGCCAACCGCTCATCCTTGCCCCCGAATGCGCGCGAGCAGCTGCTCGACATGGGCGATTGGCGTGTCCTGCTGGATGCCGTGGCCGAGATTGAAGACGTGCGGCCGATCGGCAAAGGCCGCGAGGATGCGATCGATCGCGGCATCGAGCGTCGCGCCGCCGGCGATAAGCGCGAGCGGATCGAGATTGCCCTGCACCGGCAGCCCCGTGGGCAATTCGGCGTCGGCCCAGGGCGGATCGACCGTCTCGTCGAGCCCGATCGCATCGACCTGCGTCTCGCGCGCATAGGCCGCGAGCTTGCCGCCGGCGCCCTTGGGAAAGCCGATCACCGGCACCCGGCCCGCGATCGCGGCGGCGATGCGCGCGGTGGGGGCGATCACCCATTGCTCGAACTGGGCGGGGCTGAGGCTGCCCGACCAGCTATCGAACAGCTGCACCGCCTCGACGCCCGCATCGATCTGGCCGTGGAGATAGGCGATCGTGCAATCGGCGATGCGATCGACCAGCGCCTGCATCAGCCCCGGATCGGCATAGGCCAGCCGACGCGCCTCGGCCTGTTCGCGGCTTCCCTGGCCGGCGATCATATAGGTCGCGACGGTCCAGGGGCTGCCTGCAAAGCCCAGGAAGGTGGTTTGCGCCTCGAGCCGGGCCTTGACCTGCCGAACGGTCGCGTAGACCGGCTCCAGTGATTCTGGGCGCGATTCAAGGGCATCCAATACGGCGCGGGCCTCGACCCTCGGTGCGAGCCGCGGTCCCTCGCCCGCTTCGAACCAGAGTTTCTGGCCGAGCGCCATCGGCACCATCAGGATGTCCGAGAACAGGATCGCCCCGTCCATCCCGAAGCGACGGAGCGGCTGGAGCGTGATCTCGGCCGCGGCGTCGGGATCGAGCGCGAGATCGAGGAAGCCGCCCTTCTCCGCCCGCAGCGCACGATATTCAGGCAGGTATCGACCGGCCTGGCGCATCAGCCAGACCGGCGGCACCGGCTGGCGTTCGCCCTTCAGCGTGGCGAGCAGGGGCTTGGGAGCGGGAATGTTCAGGGCCTCTATCCTAACTCAATAAGAATAGACTCTAAGTTTGTTGGAGTCTGTTGGGGCGTGAGTGCTGGGGCTTATGCGCTCGTCCGGCGATTGCCAACAGCTTGACTCCGCGGGGCCCACGGCGGCGCGCGGATTCGAAGGCCGCATCCCCATTTTCCACAGACTGTGAATCGGAACGCCGGATTGGGGACGCCGTTGTGGACGAATCACGCGGTGGAGTCCCGATTCCGCCGCGCTTGGGTTCTGCGTGCGGTTGCGCTAGCGACTATCGGCCATGTTCTCCACAGATTCACACACGGCCTGAATGCGGCTCCACCTCCATCTGTTGTCGGATTCGACCGGCGAAACGCTGGAGAACATCGCCAAGGCGGCGCTGGCCCAGTTCGACGATGTCGACATGCTGCGCCATTTCTGGCCGATGGTGCGATCCGAAGCCCATCTCGAGCGGATCCTCCAGGAAATCGCGCAGAATCCGGGGCTGGTGCTCTTCACCCTGGTCAATCCCGAGACGCGGCGGACGCTCGAGAGCCGCTGCCGGGCGATGGGGCTGCCGGCGATCGCGCCGCTGGATCCGGTCAACCACGCCCTGACGAGCCTGCTCGGTCAGGAAGCCAAGGCGCGCCCTGGTCGCCAGCACATGCTCGATGCGGCCTATTTCGCGCGGGTCGATGCGATCCAGTTCACCATCGCGCATGACGACGGAATCCTCGCCGAGGATTGGGAAGAGGCGGACATCGTGCTCGCCGGCGTCTCGCGATCGTCCAAGACGCCGACTTCGATCTATCTCGCCAATCGCGGCTACAAGACCGCCAACATCCCGATCGTGGTCGAATCGCCGCCGCCCCCCGAGCTGTTCGCGCTCAAGAACCCGCTGATCGTGGGGCTGACCACCAGCGCCGACCGGCTGATCCAGATTCGCCGCAACCGGCTACTCTCGCTCAACCAGGCCGCGGAGACGAGCTATGTCGACCAGGATTCGGTGTCGCGCGAAGTCGCCTTTGCGCGGCGGATGTTCGCCGACAATGGCTGGCCGGTGATCGACGTGACGCGCCGATCGATCGAAGAGACGGCCGCGGCGATCATCCAGCTGTGCAACGAACGCGCGATGGAGAGCCGCTCGTGACTCTCGTCCTCGCTTCCCAAAGCGCCTCGCGTCGGGCGATGCTCGATGCCGCCGGCGTGGCGCACGAAGCGGTCGCGGCGCAGGTCGACGAGGCGGGGGCGAAGGAATCGCTTCGCGCCGGCGGGATCTCCCCGCGCGACCTTGCCGATGCGCTGGCCGAATTGAAGGCACTCAAGGTCTCGTCGCTGGTGCCGAGCGCGCTGGTGCTCGGTGGGGATTCGCTGGTGGCGCTCGACGATGGCAGCCTGCTCGACAAGCCCGAGAGCCGCGAACAAGCGGGCGATCACCTGCGCCGCATGTCGGGACGGTCGCACGACATCTACAGCGCGGCGGTGATCGCCGAGGGCGGTCGGCCAGTGTGGCGGCATGTCGATCGGGCGCGGCTGCACGTGCGGCCGCTGTCCGAGCGGTTCATCACGGAATATCTCGACCTCGAATGGCCGGCGATCGCGGGCTGCGTCGGCTGCTTCCGGATCGAGGGGCCGGGCGTCCAGCTGTTCAGCCGCACCGAGGGCAGTCAGTTCACAATCCTCGGCATGCCGCTGCTGCCGATCCTCGACTATCTGCGCACCCGCGGGATGCTGACGTCATGACTCGACCCTATGCTGACGTGATCGGCGATCCTATCGCGCACTCCAAATCGCCGGTGATTCACGGCTTCTGGCTCGATGCGCTTGGCATCGAGGTGGAATATCGCAAGACGCGCATCACGCCCGACGAGCTCGGCGCCTATTTCGAGGCGCGGAAAGCCGATCCGGATTGGCGCGGCTGCAACATCACCATCCCGCACAAACAGGCGGCGCTCGACTGGGTCGGCGATCCGGGCGGCGTGCGTGAGAGCATCGGCGCGATCAACACGGTGGTGCGCGGCGAGGACGGCGCGCTGATTGGTACCAACACCGATGCCGGAGGCTTCTATGCGCCGATCGCCGGGTTGGAGCTGGAAGGCGCGCATGCGGTGGTGATCGGCGCGGGCGGTGCGGCGCGGGCGGTGCTGTTCGCGCTGGCGCGCGTGGGCATCGGGCGCGTGACGATCCAGAATCGCAACGTCCTCAAGGCTGCGGCACTGCTGTCGAGCTTCGGGATCAAGGGCGATGCGGTCCCGCTCGGCACCAAGCTCCCGCCTGCCACGCTGCTGGTCAATGCCAGCGCGTTGGGGATGACCGGTCAGCCGCCACTCGACCTCGATCTCTCGCCGCTGCCCGAGGCGGCCGTCGTCTATGACGCGGTCTATGCCCCGCTCGAAACCGAGCTGCTCGCCCAGGCACATGATCGCGGGCTCGACACCGTCGATGGGCTAGAGATGCTGGTCGGCCAGGCCGCGCTCGCCTTCGAGCTGTTCTTCGGGGCCGAGCCGCCGCGGAATCGCGACGAGGAATTGCGGGCCTTGCTGACGGCATGATCGTGCTGGGCCTCACCGGGTCGATCGGCATGGGCAAATCGACGGTGGCGGCGATGTTCGCCGAACAGGGCGTGCCGGTGTTCGATGCCGACGCGACGGTGCATCACCTGCAGGGACCCGGCGGCGCGCTGGTCGCCGAGATCGAGGCCGAATTTCCCGACACGACGAGCGAACTGGGCGTGGATCGCACTCTGCTGCGGGAGGCGGTGCTGGCCGATCCTTCGGCCTTTGCCCGGCTCGAGGCGATCGTCCATCCCGCGGTGGCCGAGGCGCGGCGGGCGTTCCTTGCGCGAAATCAAGGCGCGGCGCTGGTCGTGCTCGATATCCCGTTGCTGTTCGAAGCGGGAGGGCATGAGGCCATGGACAAGATCGCCGTCGTATCCGCGCCCAACGACATCCAGCGCGCACGCGTGCTCGCGCGGCCGGGGATGACCCCGGCGCGATTCGAGGCGATCCTCGCTCGGCAGTTGCCCGATGCCGAGAAGCGTGCGCGCGCCGATTTCGTGATCCCCACCGGCGGCAGCCTGGCCGAAACCCGCGCCGCGGTGCACGAGGTGATCGCTTGCCTCGCGCCCGCGACGGGAGGATAAGCGGGCCATGCGCGAAATCGTGTTCGACACCGAAACGACGGGACTGAGCTTCCCGGGCGGCGACCGGCTGGTCGAGATCGGCTGTGTGGAGCTCGTCAACCGAGTGATGACCGGGCGCAGCTTCCACGCCTATGTCAATCCACAGCGGCCGATGCCGATCGAGGCGTTCAACGTCCATGGCCTGTCGGACATGTTCCTCTCCGACAAGCCGTGCTTCCACGACGTGGTCGAGGATCTGCTCGAATTCATCGGGGAGAGCCCGATGATCGCGCACAATGCCGGGTTCGACTTCGCCTTTTTGAACGGCGAGCTCGGCCAGTGCGGCCGGCCGCTGGTCGATCATGGGCGGATGGTCGATACGCTGGCGCTCGCGCGGGTGCGGCACCCAGGCGCCAAGCATACGCTGGATGCGCTGTGCGTCCGCTATGGCATCGATCTTTCGCAGCGCACGTTGCACGGCGCGCTGCTCGACGCGCAGCTGCTCGCGCAGGTCTATGTCGAGCTCACCGGCGGGCGGCAGATCACGCTCGGCCTCGCGGTCGACACGCCGGCAGTGCGCGAGACGCCGGCCGAGGCGCCGACGCGGGTGCATGTGCGCCCGGCGCGGCATTTTGCGCCCTCGGCTGCGGAACTCGAACGGCACGCAGCCTTTCTCTCTAAGATGGAGGAACCGCTTTGGGGCCTGGCCGCGTCGGCCTGATCCCTTCAGGAGCGGTCCTCGTAATGGCGGAGGTATAAATGGACATCCGGGTTTCTGGGCATCAGGTCGAAACCGGTGAGGCGCTGAAGGCGCAGGTCACCGAGCGGCTGCAGGGAATCGCCGACAAATATTTCTCGCGCGCGATCTCGTCCCAGGCGACCTTCGGCAAGGGGCCGCACGACAATGGCTTCACGTGCGACATCGTCATGCACGTGATGCAGGGGCTGGTGCTCAAGGCGGCGAACACCGGCATGGAAGCGCATGGTGCGTTCGACGGCGCGGCCGATCGTATCGACAAGCAGCTGCGCCGCTACACGCGCCGACTCAAGGATCGCCAGGCCGGCGCGGTCAATGCGCTGGCCGAGAATGGCGCCTATGACAATGCCGGCTACACGCTGTTCCAGGAGCCGGCCGAGGAGGAAGAGCCCGCCGAGGCGCCGCTGATCATCGCCGAGACGCGAGTCGATGTGCCCGATGCCAGCGTGTCGGACGCCGTGATGATGCTCGATCTGCGCAACACCAATGCGCTGCTCTTCCGAAACAGCGCGACGGGAGCCCATAATATGGTCTATCGGCGCGGCGACGGGACGATCGGCTGGGTTGAGCCCAATCGCGCGGCCTGACCATCCAAAGGGCGCGGGGGCGACCACAACTGGACCGCAAATGACGAATGTAAGTGACTTGCTTGCGCCGGAGGCTGTGCTCTCCGGCGTGAGCGCGAGCAACAAGAAGGCCCTGTTCGCCGCGCTCGGCGCCGCCGCCCATCAGGCCTATGGCTTGGATGCGCAGGACGTCGCGGCGAAACTTGCTGCGCGCGAGAAGCTGGGGTCGACCGGCTTTGGTGGCGGAATCGCGATTCCGCACGGCAAGCTCGAGTCGATCCGGCGCGTGTGCGGCGTCTTCGCGCGGCTCGACAAGCCGGTCGATTTCGGCGCGGTCGATGAACTGCCGGTCGATCTCGTCTTCATGCTCCTCTCGCCCAGCGATGCTGGCGCCGAGCATCTGAAGGCGCTCGCCGCCGTATCGCGCAAGCTGCGCGACCGCAGCTTTGCCGACAAGCTGCGCGGCGCCGGTTCGCCCGATGCGCTCTATGTGCTGCTGACCGGCGACGAGGCGCGTGACGCCGCCTGAGCCGAGCGGCGCCGAGGCGCATTACCGCGCGCTCGAATCGCTCTATGCGGCCGCGCCGATCAATCGCCTGTTCGACTCCACGCTGGAGATTCCCGCGGCGGGCGAGGCGCGCATCCGCTTCACCATCGACGAACGCTATTTCCACGCGGCGGGCGCGGCGCATGGCACGAGCTATTTCAAGATGCTCGACGATGCCGCCTTCTATGCGGTGAACAGCCTGGTGACCGACCGGTTCGTGCTCACCACCCAGTTCAACCTGCTGCTCACCAAACCGCTCGGCCCCGGGCCGGTGATTGCCGAGGGGCGCTGGGTGAGTGGCCAGCGCCGCGTATTCGTCGGCGAGGCGCGGCTGATCGATGCGAGCGGCGAAGAAGCCGCGCGGGGCACCGGGACCTTCATGCGTTCGCGAATCCCGCTCGCCACCCTGCCCGGCTATCGGCTCGGCTGATGGCGCGGCTGGCCAGCGGCCTGCTGGTGAGCGCCCTGATCCGCCGCGCCGAAGCGATCGGCGGATCGGCGATGGTGCTCGCCAAGGGCGACGCGACAGCTGGCGCCATCCTGTTGATCCTGCTCGAAAAGGGGCAGAATCCACGGCTCCGCGAGCGCGGGCTGGGCCCGGATGGATTACCTGCCCTCATCCCGGCCGGGCCCGTGGAACTGGCGGGCGACACCGACGTGACGGCCTATTGGCAACGCCGTCGCCGGGGAGATGCCGACCTGTGGGTGGTCGAACTCGATCTGCCGCCGCACATCGCGGATGGCGAACGGTTCGCCGCTGAAACGATGTTGGCGAATTGACAGCGCGCGCGCGGGCGGCAAAAGGCCAGCAACATTCAATCGCGTTGTGCTGCCCGGGGTGTGAAGTCGGTCGGTTACGCAGTCGGGGGGAAGCCCGGCGGCCCAGAGAGCAAACAGGGGCCGGCCGCGCACCAACCGCATAGCAACGAAGCCAAATGAAGTTTCTTCCGCGCGCCGTGACCTTCACGGCGGTGACTTTTTGCGCTGGCGCCCTTGCGAATGCCGCCACGCTCCAGGTGTCGCCCGACCCGCAGTCCTTGCCGGTCCAGGTGCAGAACACCCAGGAACAGCATGTTGTTCCGACTCCGCAGGCCACTGTGCCCGCCCCCCCGCCGACCGAAATCGTCCAGCCGATCCCAGCTGCGGATTCGGATGACGCCGAATTCAACTCGCTCTCCGCCGTCGTGGCCGCGCAGGACGCGCCCGATGCGAGCAGCGACGAGCTGAAGTGCCTCGCCACTGCGATCTATTACGAAGCCAAGAGCGAGCCGCTCGCCGGCCAGCTCGCGGTTGCCGAAGTGATCCTCAACCGGACCACGTCGGGCCGTTTCCCGAGCAAGGTCTGCTCGGTCGTGACGCAGCGCGGCCAATTCGCCTTCGTCCATGGCGGGCAGCTGCCGACCCCGCCGGCCAACGGCCAGTGGAAGAAGGCGCTCGCGGTCGCCCAGGTCGCGCAGAAGGACCTGTGGGATTCGCCGGTGCCCAACGCGCTCTATTTCCATGCGCGCTATTCCAAGGCGAGCTGGAACCGCCCGCGGGTCGGCCAGGTCGGCAACCACGTCTTCTATCGCTGATCGGCCAAGCGCGGGCTTTCCTGCGTTCACCGAATGTTCTAGACGGCCGGGGATGACTTCCCCGGCTGTCTCGCTTTCCGAAGCCCCGCTCGTCGCCGCCGATGTCGCGCGCGGCGTGACGCGGATGCTGCTGCGCCACGATTGCGTGGCGCTCGCCGAAGTGCCGCTCGAGGGCGGCCGGCGCGCCGACCTGATGGCGCTCGATTCGCGCGGCCAGATCGTCATCGTCGAGATCAAGGTGTCGCGCGCCGATCTGCTCGGCGACGCCAAATGGACCGCCTATCTCGCCCATTGCGATCGCTTCTTCTGGGCGGTGCCGGCGGGATTCGACTTGCGACCGTTCGAGCAGGAAGCGTTCCTGCCGTCGCGCGCCGGGCTGATCGTTGCCGATCGCTATGATGCCGCAGTCGCTCGCGAAGCCGCGACGCTGCCGCTCGCCGCGCCGACTCGCAAGAAATGCACGCTCGCCTTCGCCCGCCGCGCCGCGCGCCGGGTGATCAACCTGATCGATCCCGACGCGGAAGCGGTGTTCTAACGCCTAAAGCCTCGGCCCCGCCGCCTGCACCGCGGACTTGCCGTTCTTCGGCGCGTCGGCAAGCAGCTTGGCGATCTGCGGATAGCGAGTCTCGCGCGCGGCATATTCGCGCGCGGTGAGGCCGCCGCTGTAATCCGCCTTGTCGGGATTGGCGCCGGCATCGAGCAGCGCGCGCGCCATGTCGTAATTGTGGAGCAGCACCGCACGGATCAGCGGCGTCTCGCCGGCCGTATTGGGCAGGTTGACGTTCGCCTTCTTGCGCAGCAGCGCGGTGACGCCATCGTCCCAGCCCGACTGAACCGCCGCCATCAGCGGGGTGTTGCCCTGCTTGTCCTGGAGGTTCACGTCGATTCCCGGCTGGGCGAGGAAGACGCCGAGATAGGATTGGTTGCGATCCTTGGCGATGATGTGGAGCGCCCCCTCGCCGGTATAGGGATCCTTGGCGTTGAGCAGGTAGGACGTCTTGTCCTGCAGCACCTTGTTGACCCCGGCGCCATCCTGCTTGCGCACGGCTTCGAGGAAGGAATAGCTCTCGCGCGGCTGACCGGTGGTCTGCGCGGCGGCGGGAAGTGTTGCGAGGAGGAGGACCGCGGCGGCGGCGAGCGAAACGCGAACTTTCATGACTTGCCCAAACCCTTTGCTGGCATGCGACGGCTTGCGCGGCATCGCCTATCAGATCATGGCTGGCAGCGCCATGAATAGGATATTGCCAGCCGTTGCGCTGCCGTTGCTGCTCGCCCTGGCCGCGTGCGGCGGCGGACCGGCCGAAGCTCCCCCGCTCGAAGGCGCCAAGATCGGCGGCCCGTTCACTTTGACCGACCAACACGGCAAGACGGTGCGCGACACCGATTTCGCCGGCAAGTATCGCATCGTGTATTTCGGCTACACCTATTGCCCCGACGTCTGCCCGACCGACATGCTCAAGATCGGACAGGCGATGAAGGCACTCGACAAGTCGGCTCCGGCGACGTCCGCCAAGATCGTGCCGATCTTCATCACCGTCGATCCCGAGCGCGATACGCCCGCGGCGCTCGGCCAGTTCCTCGGCAATTTCTATTCGCGTGCTGTCGGCCTCACCGGCAGCCCGGCGGCGATCGCGGCGGTCGAGAAGCAATATGCGGTGTTCGCGCAGAAGCAGCCGCCGGCGCCGGGCGGGGGGTATCTGGTAGGCCACACCCAGATTGCCTATTTGATGGGTCCGGACGGCAAGCCGATCACCTCGTTGCCGCTCGAGAAGGATGTGCCCGCGATTCAGGCACAGCTCGAACATTGGGTGCGATGACCGGTAAATTCTGGGAAGACCTGCCGCTGGAGAAGCTCGACCGCGCCCAATGGGAGGCGCTGTGCGATGGCTGCGGCAAATGCTGCGTCCACAAGCTGGAGGACGAGGAGACCGGCGAGCTGCTGGCCACCAACGTCGCCTGCCGCCTGCTCGATCGGCGGATGGGGCGCTGCTCCGATTATCGCCACCGCCATGCCTATGTTTCCGAATGCGTGCGGCTCAATGCGGCGAACGTCGCGGGCATCGAGTGGCTGCCCTCGACCTGCGCCTATCGGCTGCGTGCCGAGGGCAAGCCGCTGCCCGACTGGCATTATCTGGTGAGCGGCGATCCCGAATCGGTCCATGCCGCCGGCCAGTCGACACGCGGCTGGACGATCAGCGAGGACGACGCCGGCGACTTCGAGCACCATCTGGTGGACCGCGAATTGTGACGCCGGAGCCGATCGAAGTCGTCCGCCACGCCCGCGCGCGGCGGATGCGGCTGTCGATCGATCCCCGCAACGGCCAGGTTCGGCTGACGATTCCGCCGCGCGCCTCGGTCAAGAAGGCGATGGACTGGGCGCGCAGCCAGCAGGTCTGGATCGCGGCGCAACAGGCGAAGATGCCCGAGCCGCGGCCGTTCGTGCCGGGCGCGCGCTTTCCGCTCGGCGATGCCGAGGTGGAAATCGTCTGGCCGGCACCGGGCGCGGGGCGGACCTCGAAGCTCGATGGCGGTCGATTGTTGTGCGGCGGCCCGCGCGAGGGGCTCGAACGGCGAATCGAGCGCTGGCTGCGCGCCGCCGCGCTCGACTTGCTGAGCGAGGAGACCGCCGAATATGCCGATCGCGCCGGCGTGCACGTCACGCGCGTCTCGATCGGCGATCCGCGCGGGCGCTGGGGAAGCTGCGCGAGTTCGGGGGCGATCCGCTATAGCTGGCGGCTGATCCTCGCGCCGGCGTACGTCCGCCGCGCGACGGTGGCGCATGAAGTGGCGCACCGCATCCATATGAACCATTCGTCGGCGTTCCACCGGGTGGTGGCGGAGCTTTACGAAGGCGATCCGGCGCGGGCGCGTGCCTGGCTCAAGCGCCATGGTGCGGGGCTGCATTGGTATGGGCGGTGAAGTTTTGCCGATGATGCGTTTCGGGCGAGCTTGAAAAGACGCTGATCCCCGGCGAAGGCCGGGGCCCAGCTGCCACCGGCTGCGATGGCGTCCCGTCACTTCAGCTTCGTGGAAACTGGGCCCCGGCCTTCGCCGGGGAACGGGCTGTTCGAATTTGTTGGAGACGGTGACCCTAAAACTGCTCGCCGCGCGGGGCCTCGTCGCGCGGCGGGGCCGGCTGCCGGGGAGCGTCGCGCGGCATGTCCCGCGGATCGCGCGAATCGCGCGGCGCGCTGGGGCGGCGCCCGGTCATCCGATCGATCCAGGCCTGGTCGATCTGGTCGCCCTGGCCCTGGTCCTGCTGTGGATCGGGCTGGGTCTGTTCGGTCCCGTCGCCGCGCGGCTGCTGGCCTTCGGGCAGCGGATTGCCGTCCTGATCGACGAACAGTCCGTTGTCCGGCTCGGCATAGGCGCTGTTCTCTTCGTCGAGCTGATATTCGGGCAGCGTCACCTGGGTGTCGAACTGCTCGACCGGGCGCCGCGCCACGGCCTTGCCCATGAAATCGTGGAAGGCGCGCGCCGGCGCCGTGCCGCCCTGCAGGCCCGGCACCACCTTGGCATCGTCGCGGCCCATCCACACGCCAGTGGTCAGGCCCGAGGAGAAGCCGACGAACCAGCCGTCCTTGTTCGACGTCGTCGTGCCCGTCTTGCCTGCCACCGGGCGGCCGATCTGCGCGGCGCGTCCGGTGCCGGTCGCCACTGCGGTCTGCAGCAGGTCGGTCATCTGCGCGGCGACATAGGGCGCGACCAGGACATGGCTGGTATCGACTTCGTGCTGGTAGATCACCGCACCGTTCGCGGTGACGCGGGTGATGCCATAGGGCGTCACCGCCACGCCCTTGTTGCCGACCGAGGCGAAAGCGCGGGTCATGTCGATCAGGCGCACGTCCGAGGTGCCGAGCACCATCGCCGGATGGGTGTCGACCGGCGTGGTGATGCCGAAGCGCTTGGCCATGTCGGCCACGGTCGAGAAGCCGACTTCCTGGCCAAGCTTGGCGGCAATCGTGTTGACCGAATAGGCGAAGGCGGTCCGCAGGTTCATCTGGCCGCGGAAGGCGCCCGAACTGTTGCGCGGGCTCCAGCCGCCGATCGTCACTGGCTCGTCGACCACCATGTCGTCGGGGCGGTGCCCGGCCTCGAGCGCGGCGAGATAGACGAACAGCTTGAACGCCGATCCGGGCTGGCGCGTCGCCTGGGTAGCGCGATTGTAGATCGAGGCGACATAGTCCTTGCCGCCGACCATGGCGCGCACCGCGCCGTCGCGATCGAGGCTGACCAGCGCGCCCTGCGCCGCCTTGGGCGCATTGGCGCGGATCGCATCGTCGGCGGCGCGCTGCATGTTGAGATCCAGCGTCGTCCACACTTCGAGCGGCGCTTCGGTCTCGTCGATCAGCACTTCGAGCTGGGGCAGCGCCCAGTCGGTGAAGTAACGCACGCTGTTCTGCTTGGGCTCGGGGGCGAGCGCGACGCTCCTCGGATCGGTCGCCTTGGCCTGGGCCTCGCTGATCTTGTGGGTCTCGGCCATCAGGTCGAGCACCACGCTGGCCCGATCGACCGCCGCCTGGGCATCGGCGCTGGGCGAATAATGCGACGGGGCCTTGACCAGGCCGGCGATCACCGCGGCTTCGGCGAGGCTCAGATTGGTCGCCGGGTGGCCGAAGAATTTCCGGCTCGCCGCGTCGATGCCATAGGCGCCGCCGCCGAAATAGACCTTGTTGAGATAGAGTTCGAGGATCTGCTGCTTGGTGAACTTGCGCTCGAGCGCGAGGGCGAGGATGCCTTCGCGCACCTTGCGCCCATAGGAGCGCTTGAGCGAGAGGAAAACGTTGCGGGCAAGCTGCTGCGTGATCGTCGAAACCGCGCTCACCCGGCCCTTGCGATCGAAGCTGTCGCGGATGCCGCGGACGATGCCGACCGGATCGACGCCCCAATGCGATTCGAAGCGCCGGTCCTCGGTCGCGATGATCGCGTCCTTCATCACCTGCGGGATCTGGTCGTATTTGATCCACTCGCCATAGCTCGGCCCCAAGGAGACGAGCACCGTGCCATCGACCGCGTGGACGCGGATCATCTGGCCGTTGGGCGAGGATTTGAGCTCGTCGAAGCTCGGCAGCGACGACTTGGTCGAATAGACCGCGATCAGCAGCGCGATCACGGCCACGAGCGCGATCACGCCGCCGCCGATCAGCGTCCACAGCGCGATGCGCTTCCAAAGGCCGGGCTTGCGGCGCGAAGCAGTCGGGTTCGATGCCATTGAAGCGGTCGATTAAGGCCTATTCGGCCCGCTCACAAGGATCAGGAGCCGGCAGCGTCGCTGCTAGCCGTGCCGGGATTGCCGCTGCGTGAACGAAAATCGAGGCTCACCGAGTTCATGCAATAGCGCAGGCCCGTCGGCGGCGGCCCGTCGGGGAAGACATGGCCGAGATGCCCGTCGCAGCGCGCGCAGCGGACTTCGACGCGGCGCATGCCATGGCTGGTATCGGCATGTTCGCTCAAATGATCGGCCGCGATCGGCTGGGTGAAGCTCGGCCAGCCCGAACCCGAATCATATTTGTCGGCGCTGTCGAAGAGCTCGAGCTTGCACGCGGCGCAGGCGTAAATCCCATCGGCCTTGTTGTCGGTGTAGCGGCCCGAAAAGGCGCGCTCGGTGCCGGCCTCGCGCAACACGTGAAACTGCTCCGGAGTCAGGCGCTTGCGCCACTCCGATTCGGGGAGGTTGAGATGCTCCATCGGCCAATCATGTGTGCGCCGCCGGCGCTGGCGTCAATCCGCCTTGGCATGGTTTCGGGTCGTGCCACCGCCGGTGCGCAGCTGGCGCTTGAGCACGTCCGCCGGGGGCGCCCAGAGGAAGCCGAAGCTGACCGTGCCATGCTTCGATTCGACGGCATGGTGCAGCCGGTGCGCCTGGACGATCCGCTTCATGTAGCGCGAGCGCGGCACGTAGCGATGCTGCACGCGCATGTGCACAATCACGTCATGGAAGCCGAAATAGATCGCGCCATAGGCAGCGATGCCCGCGCCGATCCAGGTAAAGCCCGGCCACCAGCCCGCCTGCACCCCGCCATAGAGCAGCACGATCGAAGGCACCGCGAAGATCGCTGCGTACAGGTCGTTCGCCTCGAAGGCGCCCGTGCGCGGCCGATGGTGGCTGGCATGGAGGAACCAGCCGGGCCCATGCATCACCCATCGATGCGCGGCATAGGCGACGCCCTCCATCGCAGCGACGGTGGCAAGGAACAGCAATAGGCCGAGCGGCAGCGACATGGCGCCGCTATAGCCGCATCCGGCCGCGAAGCGAACCCACCGTGGCCCTCGCGCGCGTACGGGGTAGATTCAACGGACGGCCTGTGCTTTAGGCGGCGCATTCCCGATCTTCGAACCAGAGGCGCGCGCTTGCCATGAACATCCACGAATATCAGGCCAAGGAACTGCTCGCGAAGTTCGGCGTCCCCGTGCCGGCCGGCTATGCTGCGATGAGCGTCGAGGAGGCCGTGGAAGCTTCGAAGAAGCTGCCCGGGCCGCTCTACGTGGTGAAGGCACAGATTCACGCCGGCGGCCGCGGCAAGGGCAAGTTCAAGGAATTGCCGCCCGAGGCCAAGGGCGGCGTCCGCCTCGCCAAGACCGAGGACGAGGTCCGCGCCGCGGCGGCCGACATGCTCGGCAACACGCTGGTGACCGTGCAGACCGGCGAGCATGGCAAGCAGGTCAACCGCCTCTACGTGACCGACGGCGTCGATATCGCCAAGGAATTCTACCTCGCGCTGCTGGTCGATCGCGCCACCGGCCGGGTCGCCTTCGTCGTCTCAACCGAGGGCGGCATGGACATCGAGACCGTCGCCCACGACACGCCCGAGAAGATCCACAGCTTCGACGTCGATCCCGCGACCGGCTTCATGCCGCACCACGGCCGCGCCGTCGCCGATGCGCTCGGCCTCAAGGGCGATCTCGCCAAGCAGGCGCAGAGCCTGGCCGGCAAGGTCTATGACGCCTTTCTCGGCACCGATGCCTCGCAGATCGAGATCAATCCGCTCGCGGTGACTGACGATGGCAAGCTGATGGTGCTCGATGCCAAGGTCGGCTTCGATTCGAACGCGATGTTCCGTCACAAGGACCTGATGGAACTGCGCGACGAGACCGAAGAGGATCCGATGGAGCTCGAGGCGTCGAAGTACGACCTCGCCTATATCAAGCTCGACGGCGACATCGGCTGCATGGTCAACGGCGCCGGCCTGGCGATGGCGACGATGGACATCATCAAGCTGAACGGCATGTTCCCGGCCAACTTCCTCGACGTCGGCGGCGGCGCGAACAAGGAGAAGGTCACCGCGGCGTTCAAGATCATCCTGAGCGATCCCGCCGTGAAGGGCATCCTGGTCAACATCTTCGGCGGCATCATGCGCTGCGACATCATCGCCGAGGGCATCGTTGCGGCCGCCAAGGAAGTGAACCTCGCGGTGCCGCTGGTCGTCCGCCTCGAAGGCACCAACGTCCAGCAGGGCAAGGACATCCTGGCCAATTCGGGCCTCGCCATCGTCCCCGCCAACGACCTGGGCGACGCCGCCCAGAAGATCGTGGCGGAGGTCAAGAAGGTCGCCGCCTGAGCGAGCGGCCTGGCTGACACCCCTTATCGCAAAAAGGGCGGAGGAGACTGGCTCTCTTCCGCCCTTTTTCGTTCACTTCGGCTTGGATGGCTTCGATGCCGCCACGCCCTTCTCATTGATGCTCTTCTCCGCAGGGCCGGGCGGCGTGGTGCCGGCATCGATCGCCGGCGAAGCCTCGTCTGCGCTGCGGCGACCGCCGGTATAGGTGCGTCCCTTGCCTTCCGCCGGCCCGCCGGCCGGACTCGTGACCGGGCTTCCGGCCGGTGCTTCGCTCTTGGTCGTTGCGGGCGCATCCTGTGCGTGACCCGGCACGGCAAAGGCAGCTGCGAGCACGGCCCCTGTCATCAAATGGCGTATCCCCATCGTTCCTCTCCTTGTGGCAGGAAGGTGTATGTCCCCGTCTGAATTTCGGGTGAACCCCAGTGCCCGCGCAAAGGGCCACCCGCCCGGATTTTTCGATGATCGGGTATGGCTGATCACGGTTTGGGGTGGACTTGGCCGGAATCTCGGGCATTAGCGGTTGGCATTGCCGTTCTTCCAGCGATGGAGAGGATTTCGATGAAGGTCTTGGTGCCGGTCAAGCGCGTGCTTGACTATAATGTGAAGCCCCGCGTGAAGGCGGACGGGACGGGGGTCGATCTGGCCAACGTCAAGATGAGCATGAACCCGTTCGACGAGATCGCGATCGAGGAAGCGGTGCGCCTGAAGGAACAGGGCGCCGCCACCGAAGTCGTCGTCGTGACGATCGGCGTCGCCAAGGCGGAGACCGACGTGCTGCTCACCGCGCGCGCGATGGGTGCCGACCGCGCGATCCTGATCCAGGCCGATGACGAAGTGGAGCCGTTGGCGGTCGCCAAGCTGCTCGCCAAGGTCGCCGAAGAGGAACAGCCCGGCCTGATCATCCTCGGCAAGCAGGCGATCGACGACGATTCGAACCAGACCGGCCAGATGCTGGCGGCGCTGCTCGGCTGGGCCCAGGGCACCTTCGCCTCGAAGGTCGAGATCGCGGGCGAGCGGGTGAAGGTCACGCGCGAAGTGGATGGCGGGCTCGAGACGGTCGACCTCAAGCTGCCGGCGATCGTCACCACCGACCTGCGCCTCAACGAGCCGCGCTACGCGACGCTCCCCAACATCATGAAGGCCAAGTCCAAGCCGGTCGCGAAGAAGGCGATCGCCGATTACGGCATCGACGTCGCGCCGCGGCTCAAGACGCTCAAGGTCGTCGAGCCGGCCAAGCGCAGTGCCGGCGTCAAGGTGGGCTCGGTCGATGAGCTGGTCGAGAAGCTCAAGGGCCTCGGCGTCACCAAGTAACCCGTTCGCCCTGAGCTTGTCGAAGGGCGGATGTGACTCAATCGGGCTTCGACAGGCTCAGCCCGAACGGATTGAGGATGGAAGATATGAAGACTCTGGTTTGGGTCGAACACGACAATGCGGCGCTCAAGGACGCGACGCTTTCCGCCGTCACCGCCGCCGCGAAGCTCGGCGAAGTGCATCTGCTCGTCGCCGGCAAGGGCGTCGATGGCGTCGCCCAGGCGGCGGCGGGAATCGAAGGCGTGGGCAAGGTGCATGTCGCCGACGATGCGGCCTATGAGCATGCGCTGGCCGAAAATGTGGCGCCGCTCGTCGTCAAGCTGATGGCGGATCACGACGCCGTGCTGTTCCCGGCGACCACCACCGGCAAGAACGTCGCACCGCGGGTCGCCGCGGCGCTCGACGTGATGCAGATTTCGGACATCCTCTCCGTCGAGGGACCGGATACGTTCACGCGGCCAATCTATGCCGGCAATGCGATCGCCACCGTGCAAACCAGCGACAAGAAGCTGGTGATCACAGTGCGCGGAACGGCCTTTGCCAAGGCCGCCGCCAGCGGCGGCAGCGGCACCGTGGAAGCGGTGAGCGGCGAGGGCGACAAGGGGCTGTCGACCTTTGCGGGCGCCGAGATCGCCAAGTCCGAGCGTCCGGAGCTGACTAGCGCGAAGGTGATCGTCTCGGGCGGCCGTGCGCTCGGCTCTTCGGAGCAGTTCCACGCGCTGATCGATCCGCTGGCGGACAAGCTCGGTGCCGCCGTCGGCGCCTCGCGCGCCGCCGTCGATGCAGGCTACGCCCCGAACGACTATCAGGTCGGCCAGACCGGCAAGATCGTCGCGCCGGAAGTCTATGTCGCGGTCGGCATCTCGGGCGCGATCCAGCATCTTGCCGGCATGAAGGATTCGAAGACGATCGTCGCGATCAACAAGGACGAAGACGCCCCGATCTTCCAGGTGGCGGACATCGGCCTGGTCGGCGACCTGTTCAAGATCGTGCCGGAGCTGACCGAAAAGCTCTGATCGATCCTGCCGGATGAAGAATGGGGCGGCGCACCTTGCCGGTGCGGCCGCCCCGTTTCGTTTGGTTCAGGCGCGGACGCCGCGCACCGAATTGAGCACGGCCAGCCCCGCCAGGCCGAGAAAGGCTGCGCTGGTCCAGGGACGCGCCTTGGCGAAGCTCTTCACCTTCTCGGTGAGCGGCGCGTTGCCGGAGAAATGGGTGCGGAAATCGTCGGCGAGCGCGGTCTTGCCGTTGGACTGGGGGATTGCGGGGGTTTCGGCCATGATCTTCTCCTCGAACGGGCGCGAATTGCGCCGGTGCGGAGGCAAGAACGCGCCGGGGCGATCCGCGTTCAATCCGCGTCCTTCGTTCGATGCCCGGCCGCCACGCTGCGCCATCTACGACCACGACGCCATTGACGCTGCATCGCAGCATGGCCACTTGTGCACGATGCATGCCCCCGCCGCCCATCGCGCACCGCCGGTCGGCCTCGTCCATTTCGCGCTCGCCATGGGCGGCTTCGCGATCGGTACGACCGAATTCGCGACGATGAGCCTCGTTCCCTATTTCGCCCAGGGCCTCCACATCGATGCGCCGACCGCCGGGCACGTGATCAGCGCCTATGCGCTCGGCGTGGTGGTTGGCGCGCCGCTGCTCGCGGTGCTCGGCGCGAAGATGGCGCGGCGTGATTTGCTGCTGGTGCTGATGGGCATGTTCGCACTGTTCAACGGGCTCTCGGCCCTGGCGCCGACCTATCATTGGATGCTGGCCTTCCGTTTCCTCAGCGGACTGCCGCACGGCGCCTATTTCGGCATTGCCTCGCTGGTCGCGGCCGGGCTGGTGCCGACGGACAAGCGCTCGCAGGCGGTGGGGCGCGTGTTGCTCGGGCTAACAGTCGCCACCGTGATCGGGGTGCCGGCGGCGAACTGGCTCGGCCAGGCGGTCGGCTGGCGCTGGGGCTTCGGCGTGGTCGCGGCGCTGGCGCTGCTCACCGTGCTGCTCGTCTTCCTGTTCGCGCCGCGCGACCGGCCCGATCGCGCCGCCAGCCCGCTGCGCGAACTCGGCGCGTTGGCGAAGGGGCAAGTGTGGCTGACGCTCGGCATCAGCGCGATTGGCTTCGGCGGCATGTTCTGCGTCTATACCTATGTCGCCTCGACCCTGCTCGATGTCACGCGAGTCCCGGCATCGACGATCCCGATCGTGCTCGCGATCTTCGGGGCAGGGATGACGGCAGGCAATATCGTCGTGCCCAAATTTGCCGATCGCGCGCTGATGCCCAGCGCGGCGGGGCTGCTGGTGACCAGCGCGGTGATGCTCTCCCTCTATCCGCTCGCCGCGCCGCAGCTCTGGTCGATCTGCCTCGACGTGTTCGCGATCGGTTTCGCCGGAGCGCTGGGCCCCGTGCTGCAAACGCGGCTGATGGACGTGGCGGGCGACGCTCAGGCACTGGCCGCTGCACTCAACCATTCCGCGTTCAACACCGCCAATGCGCTCGGCCCCTGGCTCGGCGGCATGGCGATCGCCGCGGGCTATGGCTGGACGTCGACCGGGCTGGTGGGATCCGCGCTGGCGCTTGGCGGCCTCGCGATCTGCGGCCTGGCCGTGCTGGTCGAGCGCAGGAGCAGATAGCCCGCCACGGCCGAGAGCAGCGATCCGGCGAGCACGCCGATCTTCACTTCGGCTTCGAGCGTCGCGTCGCCGGGAAAGGCCAGGCCGCCGATGAACAGGCTCATCGTGAAGCCGATGCCGGCAAGCAGCGCCATGCCATAGACCTGCCGCCAGCGCGCCTCGGGCCGCGGTGCGAGGCCCAGGCGCACCGCCGCCCAGATGCTGCCGAACACGCCGACCTGCTTGCCCGCGAACAGGCCCAGCGCGATGCCGAGCGGGAGCGGCGCGAGCAGCGTCTCCGGCCCGATCCCGGCGAAGGAGACGCCGGCATTGGCAAAGCCGAACAGCGGCACCACCCCGAACGCCACCAAGGGATTGAGCAGGTGCTCGAGCCGGTGCAGCGGCTTCATCGGGATGGTCAGCGCCGCCGCGACGCCCGCGACGGTGGCGTGCACGCCCGAGCGGAAGGTGAAGAACCAGAGCAGCGCGGTAAGCAGCAGATAGGGTGAGAGCCACTTCACCTGGAAGCGGTTGAGCGCGATCATCGCGGCCAGCACCGCTCCTGCCGCGGCGAGCGCACCCAGGTCGAGATGCGCGGTATAGGCGAGCGCGATGATCGCCACGGCGCCCATGTCGTCGACGATGGCGATGGTGGTGAGCAGCAGCTTGAGCGACGCGGGCGCCCGCTTGCCGAGCAGCCCCATCAGCCCGATCGCGAAGGCGATGTCGGTCGCCGCCGGGATCGCCCAGCCGCGCGCCAGGCCGTCGGTCGATCCGGCCACGGCGAGATAGAGCAGGGCCGGCACCGCCATCCCGGCCGCGGCGGCGATCACCGGCAGGGTCCGCTGGCTCCAGCGGGCGAGTCGGCCATCGACGACCTCGGCCTTGATCTCCAACCCGACGAGCAGGAAGAAGATCGCCATCAGCCCGTCATTGATCCACAGCTGCACCGTCATCGGATGCCCGGCGAGGATCGCGGGGCCGGCATGCGCCTGGAGCGCGGCGAAATAGCCGGGAGCGAGTGGCGAATTGGCGACGATCAGCGCCGCCGCCGAGGCGAGCATCAGCGCAACGCCGCCCGCCGCTTCGCTCGACACGAAGTCGCGCGTGGCGGCGCGGAGCTGGCGCACGGCGCGGATCATGCCCTGGCGAGCGCCTCCGCGATCAGCTTGCGCGAATTGTCGATGCCGTAGAGCGCGATGAAGCTGCCCATGCGCGGACCTTGCTCCGATCCCAGCAGCGTCTCGTACAGCGCCTTGAACCAGTCGCGCAGCGACGGGAAGGCATCGGTTTTGCCGATCTCATAGACGATGTTCTGGATGTCCTCGGCGCTCGCATTCGCCGGCAATGCGGCGAGCTGCGCGTCGAGGCTGCGCAGCGCTTCGGCCTCGCCCGGGGTCGGGGCGCGGCGCTTCAGCGTCGGCTCGACGAAGTCGGCGGCGTAGCGGATCGCATAGCCGACCATCCGGTCGAGCTCGGGATGCGTTTCGGGCGAGAGATCGGGCGAATAGCGGCGCAGGAACCCCCAGATCGTCTCGCGATTGCCGACGCCGGGCAGGCTGACCAGGTTGAGCAGTAGCCCGAAGGTCACCGGCAGCGTCTCGGCCGGCACCTGGCCGTTGTGGATGTGGTGCACCGGATTGCCGAGCTGCTGGGCGACTTCCTGGCTCGGATAATTGGCGCGGAACTGCCAATATTCGTCGATCGCGCGCGGGATCACCCCGAAATGCAGCTGCTTGGCCTTTTTCGGTTCGCGATAGGCATAGAAGGCCAGGCTCTCCTCGGGCCCATAGGTCAGCCATTGCTCGAGGCTGAGGCCGTTGCCCTTGGACTTGGAGATCTTCTCGCCCTTCTCGTCGAGGAACATCTCGTAGTTGAATCCCTCGGGCGGGCGGCCGCCGAGCGCGCGGGCGATCTTGCCCGACTGGATCACCGAATCGATCAGGTCCTTGCCGGCCATTTCGTAATCGACGTCGAGCGCGACCCAGCGCATCGCCCAATCGACCTTCCATTGCAGCTTGGCATGGCCGCCCAGGATCGTCTGCTCGATCCGCTCGCCTTCGTCCTCGAACGCGATCAGCCCGGCCTCGGCATCGACCACCTCGACCGGAACCTGCAGCACAACCCCGGACTTGGGGCTGACCGGAAGCACCGGCGAGTAGGTCGCGCGGCGCTCGGCGCCCAGCGTCGGCAGCATGATGTCGAGGATCGCCTGGTAATGGCGCAGCACGCTCTTCAGCGTCGCGTCGAAGCGGCCGTCGGCATAATAGTCGGTCGACGAGGCGAACTCATAGTCGAAGCCGTAGCGATCGAGGAATTCGCGCAGCATCGCATTGTTGTGCGCGGCGAAGCTTTCGAACTTCCCGAACGGATCGGGGATGCGGCTCAGCGGCTTGCCGAGATGATCGGCCAGCATGTCCTTGTTGGGCACATTGTCGGGCACCTTGCGCAGCCCGTCCATGTCGTCGCTGAACGCGATCAGCCGGGTCGGCACGTCGCACAGCGCCTCGAAGGCGTGGCGTACCATCGTCGTGCGCAGCACTTCGTTGAACGTGCCGATATGCGGCAGGCCCGAGGGACCATAGCCGGTCTCGAACAGCACATGGCCCTTGGCCGGCGCTTCGCCCGTCTCGATCCCTGGATAGCGCTTGAGCAGCTTGCGCGCTTCTTCGTAAGGCCAGGCCTTGGACTCGAATGCGGCGGCGCGCAGCGCGGGGGAAATCTCGGTCATAGCCCGCCCGTCTGTGCCGATTGCGCGCATGATTGCAAGGCCGGGCGCCTTGCGCCGGCGCCTCGGCGACATAATTGGGAGCGCACCATCCATGGAGCCAATGTCCCTCATGTCGAATCCCTCGGTCGAACCGCTGTTCCAGCCCTTCCAGTTGAAGTCGCTCCGCCTCGCCAATCGCATCGTGATGGCGCCGATGACGCGCAACATGGCGCCCGAAGGCGTGCCGGGCGAGCCGAACGCCGCCTATTACCAGCGCCGCGCCGCCGCTGAAGTCGGGCTGATCCTCTCCGAAGGCACGGTGATCGATCGCCCTGCCTCGCGCAATCTGCCGGCCATCCCGTTCTTCCATGGCGAAAGCGCGCTTGCCGGCTGGAAGGGCGTGATCGAGGCGGTGCACGCCGCCGGCGGCAAGATGGGACCGCAGATCTGGCACACCGGCTCGACCATCGGCGGCGGCGAGTGGACGCCTGATGCCGAAGTCGAGAGCCCCTCGGGCCTGCTCGCTCCGGGCAAGCCGCGCGGCAATGCGATGTCGGAGGAAGACATCGCCGATACCGTCGCCGCCTTCGCCCGCGCCGCCGCGGATGCGCAGCGGCTCGGCTTCGACACGGTCGAGCTGCACGGCGCCCACGGCTATCTGATCGACCAGTTCTTCTGGAGCGGCACCAACGAGCGCAGCGATCGCTATGGCGGCGCGGGCATTCGCGAGCGCGCGCGCTTCGCCGCCGAAGTGGTCGCCGCGGTGCGCGCCGCGATCGGGCCCGATTTCCCGCTGATCCTGCGCGTCAGCCAGTGGAAGCAACAGGAATTCGCCGCACGCCTGGCCGAAACGCCCGAGGCGATGGAAGACTGGCTCGGCCCGCTGGTCGAGGCCGGGGTCGATATCCTCCATTGCTCGCAGCGCCGCTTCTGGGAGCCCGAATTCTCCGAGATCGACGGCGAGGAAGGGCTGAACTTCGCTGGCTGGGCGAAGAAGGTCACCGGCGCCGCGACGATCAGCGTCGGCTCGGTCGGCCTGTCGAGCGATTTCCTCGGCGCGTTTGGCGGGCAGGGCTCGCCGGTCTCGGGCCTCGACAAGCTGGTCGCGCGGATGGAGCGCGGCGAGTTCGACCTGATCGCGGTGGGTCGCGCGCTGCTCGCCGATCCCGAATGGGCGCGCAAGGTCCATCGCGGCGCCACCGACGAGCTGCGCGACTTCGACGCGGCGGCGCTGCGCGAACTCGCCTGAAAATGCGACCGGGCGAGCGTCGCGGCGCTCGCCCGGGTTGCCAATCTGTTCCCCGTGCGCGACAAGCGGTCGGGTGACGCCGCTCCCCTATCCTGCGCTCCACGCCAGCCATGGCGGCGTCTGGCTCGCCACGGCCGAGGAGACGCGCGCGATCAGCCGGGGCGAGGCGATCCGGATCGCGGCGGATACGCCGGTGATCCTGCTCAACGCGCCGCTGATCGGGCAGCGGCTCGGTTATGCAGAGCTTTCCGGGCTCGACCTGCTCGAGCTGTTCGCCTTTCTGCGCCCCGCCCGTTTCATGGTGCCGACGCCCAAGGGGCTGGCGCGCGTCACCGGGCTCGAGGCGCCGACCGGGGATTCCGCAGTCGCCGCCTTTCTGCGCGCCGCGGCGGCCGCGCTGCTCGCTTTGCCCCAGGGCGACTGGCCTGAGCGCGAAGGCGCCTGGCATGCCGCGCAATCGCTGTTCCGGCTGCGCTGGCCCTGGGCGCCGGTCGTTTCCCAGGCGATCGCCAAGCCCGCCCAGGCCGAGCGCTGGCTGTTCTCGCGCCTGCCCGAATGGAACGAGCAGCCCCCGCGCCCCGCGCCGCGCACGGTGACGCTGAACGATGCCGAGATCGCCGATCGCCTCGCGCGGCTGACCGGCAGCGCCGCCGAGCGCCGCCAGGGCCAGCGCGACTATGCCGCCGCCGCGGCGGGCGCCTTCGCCCCGCGCGACCTGCGCGATTCGCCCAATCTGGTGCTCGCCGAGGCGGGCACCGGCATCGGCAAGACGCTCGGCTATCTCGCCCCCGCCTCGCTCTGGGCCGAGCAGGCCGGCGGACCGGTCTGGGTATCGACCTTTACCAAGGCCTTGCAGCGGCAATTGGGACATGAGGGCGAGCGGCTGGTCCCCGATCCCGAGCTTCGCAAGAAGCGTATCGTCACGCGCAAGGGCCGGGAGAATTACGTCTGCCTGCTCAATTTGGAGGACGCGCTCCAGGGCGGGTTCGCGGGCCGGGCGGCGATCCTCGCCCAGCTCGTGGCGCGCTGGGCCGGCTACACGGCCGATGGCGACATGATCGGCGGCGACCTGCCGGGCTGGCTGCCCACGCTGTTCCGCCGCAACGGCTCGACCGCGCTCACCGATCGGCGCGGCGAGTGCATCTATGCCGGCTGCCCCCATTACCGGAAATGCTTCATCGAGCGTGCCGCCCGCGCCTCGGCGGACGCCGACATCGTCATCGCCAACCATGCGCTGGTGATGGTCAACGCCGCGCGCGGGCGCGAGACTACGAGCCGGCCGACGCGCTATGTGTTCGACGAGGGGCATCACCTGTTCGATGCCGCCGATGCGATGTTCTCGGCCGCGCTCACCGGGCAGGAAGCGATCGAGATCCGCCGCTGGATCACCGGCCCCGAATCGGGATCGCGCGGCCGGCGGCGCGGGCTGGCCGCGCGCCTCTCCGACGTCGCCAGCTATGACGAGGAGGGCGGCCGCGCGATCACCGAGGCGGTCGATGCCGCGCGCGCGCTGCCCAGCGACGGCTGGCTCCAACGACTCGCCGAAGGCGCGCCGTTCGGGCCGGTCGAGGCGCTGCTCGCCGCGGTCCGGGGCCTCGTCTATGCCCGCGACGCGCAGGGTGCCGCCGATGCCGGCTACGGCCTGGAGACCGAACTGGCCGAGCCCGATGCCGCGCTGGTCGAGGCGGCGGGGCCGGCCGGCGAGGCGCTCGATGCGATGCTGCGGCCGTTGGTCACGCTCGGCCGGCGGCTCGAAGCGGTGCTCGCCGAGGCGCCCGACTGGATGGACGGCCCAGCCCGCGCGCGGATCGAAGGCGCAGTCGCCTCGCTTGGCTGGCGGACCGATACGATCGGCGCTTGGCTGGCGCTGATCGCCCGGATCGGCGGGCCGGCCGATCCCGAATTCGTCGATTGGCTCGCGGTCGATCGCGTCGAGGGCCGCGAATATGACATCGGCCTCCATCGCCATTGGCTCGATCCTGCCAAGCCCTTTGCCGAGACCGTGCTCAAGCAAGCGCACGGCGTGCTCGTCACCTCGGCGACGTTGCGCGCGGGCGGCGGCTGGGACGTGGCCGAGGCGCGATCGGGCGCCGTCCATCTGATGCGCCCGGCCGCACGCTTCGAGGCGGCGAGCCCGTTCGACTATGCCGGCCAGGCCGAAGTGCTGATCGTCACCGACGTCAAGCGCGGCGACCTGCCCGCGCTCGCCAATGCCTATGCCCGGCTGATCGTCGCGGCACAGGGCGGCACGCTCGGCCTGTTCACGGCGATTCGGCGGCTGCGCGCGGTCCACGCCCGCATCGCCGATCGGCTGGCGCGCGAAGGACTGCCGCTGCTCGCCCAGCATGTCGATCCAATCGACACCGGCACGCTGGTCGACATCTTCCGCGACGATCCGCGCGCCTCGCTGCTCGGCACCGATGCGCTGCGTGACGGAGTCGACGTGCCGGGCGATTCGCTGCGGCTGGTGGTGATGGAAGGGATCCCATGGCCCAAGCCGACCGTGCTCCACGCGGCGCGGCGGCTGGCGGGCGGCGGCACCGCCTATGACGATCGCATCGTCCGCGCGCGCATGGCCCAGGCGTTCGGCCGGCTGATTCGCCGTGCCGACGATCGCGGCACCTTCGTCCTGCTGTCGGCGGCGAGCCCGTCGCGGCTGCTCGACGCCTTTCCGCTGGGCACGCCGGTGGCGCGAGTGACGCTGGATGACGCCGTGGAGCGCGTGCGGCTTTCCTTCGAGGCGAAGCTGCGGCATGGAGCCTCGGCGACCGCCTGACGGGGATCCGATGAAGACGCTGACGCTGCTCCGCCACGCCAAATCGGGATGGGACGATCCCGTCGCGCGCGATTTCGATCGGCCGCTCAATCCCAAGGGCCACCGCGCCGCCGCGATGGTGGGCCGCCACATGCGCAGCCAGGGGCTCGAATTCGACCAGGTCGTCGCCTCGCCCGCGGCGCGCGTGGTCGAGACGCTGGCCGAAGTCGGCACGGGCTATGGCGGCGATCTCGCGCCGCTCTGGGACCAGCGGCTTTATCTCGCCTCGGCGGGCACGCTGCTCGACGTCGTCCACGAGCTTCCCGACGCGGTCGATCGCGTGCTGTTTTCGGGCCACAATCCCGGCCTCGAGGAGCTGGTGCTGCTGCTCGCCGGCGACAATGCGCTGCGCGACTCGGTGGAAGTGAAATTTCCCACCGCGAGCCTGGCCGAGCTGCGTTTCGACGTGAACCGCTGGGAGGAGGTGGCGGCCGGCGGCGGCGAGCTGGTCCGCTTCACGCGCCCGCGCGACCTCGATCCGTCGCTCGGGCCCGATACGCCCTGAGGCCTAGGCTCAGCCGTCTTCCTCGATCGCCCGGACCAGCGAGTCGCGCACCGCACGCAAGGCTTCGCCGCGCCCGCCGCCACGCGGCTTGCCGCGTTCCTCGGCGAGCAGCTTCTGCACGCCGCGGATCGTATAGCCCTGGTTGGAGAGCAGGTCGTCGATGCGCTTGACGAGCGCGACGTCGTCGGGCCGATAATAGCGCCGATTGCCGGCCCGGGTCAGCGGGCGCAGCTGCGGAAAGCGCGTTTCCCAATAGCGCAGGATGTGCTGCGGGCGCCCGATTTCCTGGGCGAGCTCGCCGATCGTCCGCAGCGCGCCAGCAGCCTTTTCGGCCCCCGGCACGGCTAGCCGCTCAGCTGGCCGAGACGATGCGGGTGCGCATCATCTGGCTGGCGCGGAAGGTGAGCACGCGGCGCGGCGCGATCGGCACTTCCACGCCGGTCTTGGGATTGCGGCCGATCCGCTCGCCCTTGTCGCGCAGGATGAAGCTGCCGAAGCCGGAGATCTTGACGTTCTCGCCCTTTTCGAGCGCTTCGCACATATGCTTGAGGATCTGCTCGACGAGCCGCGCCGCGTCGGCGCGTGAAAGCCCCACTTCGCGATGGAGCGACTCGGCTAGATCGGCCCTGGTGAGCGTGCCGGCGAGCGGCATCCCCGTCCCCCTGAATTGATATAGGTTGAAATCGTCCTATCAGATCGCGCGACGCCCGCAAACCGGAACATTACGATACCGGTTCGTCTTTTTGGGACAAAATCAGAAGCGTACGACTGCGGCGCCCCACGTGAAGCCGCCGCCCATCGCTTCGAGCACGATCAGCGCACCCGGCTTGATCCGCCCGTCGCGGACCGCCTTGTCGAGCGCGAGCGGCACAGAGGCAGCCGAGGTATTGGCATGTTCGTCGACCGTGACCACGACCTTCTCGGCCGCGAGGCCGAGCTTGCGCGCCGTCGCATCGAGGATGCGGGCATTGGCCTGGTGCGGCACGACCCAGTCGACATCCGCCGAGCTGAGGCCGGCGGCGGCGAGCGATTCCTCCATCACCGAAGCGAGATTGACCACCGCGTGGCGGAACACTTCGCGTCCCTTCATGCGGAGCTTGCCGACGGTCTGGGTCGTCGAGGGTCCGCCATCGACATAGAGCAGGTCGTTATAGCGGCCATCGGCGTGGAGCTTCGTCGCCAGGATGCCGCGTCCGCCCTCGTCAGCACTATCCTGCGCCTCGAGCACGATCGCGCCGGCACCGTCGCCGAACAGCACGCAGGTCGCGCGGTCTTCCCAGTCCAGGATGCGGCTGAAGGTCTCGGCGCCGATCACCAGCGCCCGCTTGTGGACGCCGGCGCGCAGCATCGAATCGGCGACCTGCACGGCATAGAGGAAGCCCGAACAGACCGCGGCGACGTCGAAGGCGACGCAGTCGGCAATGCCCAGCATCGCCTGAACCTTGGTGGCGGTCGCGGGGAAGGTCTGGTCCGGCGTCGCGGTGGCGAGCACGATCAGGTCGATTTCCTCCGCCCCCCGGCCGGCCGCGGCCAGCGCCGCGCGTGCCGCATCGGCGGCCAGCGTGCCCGTGGTCTCGCCCTCGCCGGCGATGTGGCGGAAGCGGATGCCGGTCCGCTCGACGATCCATTCGTCGCTGGTCTCGACCTGCTCCGCCAGTTCGGCATTGGAAACGCGGCGCGGCGGCAGTGCCGAGCCGGTGCCGATGATGACGGAACGCAAAGTCATGCTTGAACCTTAGGCGGCCTTGGCTTGGATATTGCCGAGATCCTCGGCGATGCGGCGATTGAGGTCGTCGCGCAGCATCTTGGCGGCGAAGCCGATCGCCGTGTCGACGCCCACTTCATTGGCGCTGCCATGGCTCTTCACGACGATGCCGTTCAGGCCGAGGAAGACCGCGCCATTATGGTTGTTCGGATCGAGATGGTGGCGCAGCAGCTCGGTGGCCGGCTTGGAGATCAGGAAGCCGATCTTCGATCGGGTCGAGCTCTGGAAGGCGCGGCGCAGCAGGTCGGCGACGAAGCGCGCGGTGCCCTCCACCGTCTTGAGCGCGATGTTGCCCGAGAAGCCGTCGCACACGATCACGTCAACATCGCCGCGCGACAGCTTGTTGCCTTCGATGAAGCCGCGGAAATCGAGCCGGAGATGCTGGGCGGCGCGCAGTTCGGCCGCGGCGTCGCGGATCGAATCGGTGCCCTTCATTTCCTCGGTGCCGATGTTGAGCAGCGCGACGCGCGGGCTTTCGAGGTCGAGCGCGGTGCGGGCATAGGCGGCGCCCATCACCGCGAACTGGACGAGGTTGCGCGCATCGACTTCGGTATTGGCGCCGAGATCGAGCATCACCGTGTCGTTGTCGCCGAGCGAGGGCATCAGCGCGGCGAGCGCCGGCCGGTCGATGCCCGGCAGGGTGCGCAGCGACAGCTTGGCCATCGCCATCAGCGCGCCGGTATTGCCCGACGAGACCGCCGCGCCCGCCCTGCCCTGCTTGACCAGGTCGATGGCGATTCCCATCGAGGTCTTCTTGGCACGCCGAAGCGCCGCGCTCGGCTTCTCTTCCGAGGCGACGATTTCGGGCGCGTGGACGATTTCCGACGCCGCCGTGAGATTGGGGTGCTTTTCGAGGCCCGCGCGAATCTGCGCTTCGTCGCCGACGAGGAAGAATTGCATCCCCTCGAACCGGCGCCGCGCGCGTGCCACCCCGGCGAGCATCACGGCGATCCCCTCGTCGCCGCCCATCGCATCGACGGCGATTCGCGAGGTGTCCGTCATGCCCTCAGGCCCCCGTGCGACTCGGCTCAGTCTTCGGCCGAGACGATCTCGCGACCGTTATAGTGGCCGCAGGCGCCGCACAGCACGTGCGGGCGCTTGAGCTCGCCACAATTCGGGCACTCCTGGAACGACTCCACCTTCAGCGCGTCGTGCGCCCGGCGCATGCCACGCCGCGACGGCGAGGTCTTTCTCTTGGGAACGGCCATTTCGGCACCTTCTAACGTAACGAATCAAAAAACCGCGATATGCCCGCATGGCCCAGCGGGCAAGCGACGGTGGTCCCGGCGCTCGCCGGACCAGCAGGCAGGTCGCAAAGCGAGCCCGCGCGTATAGCGATTCTTGCGGAGGGCGCAAGTGCATGGCAGGGCTGGCGGATCGAGGGGGAGACCGCCAATGATCATTCTGCCCGTGACGCTCACTGCCGCCGGCGCCGCCGCGCTGATCAACTTCTGGCTGGGCGCGCGAATCGTTCGCATCCGTGTCTCGCAGAAGATCCTTCACGGTGAAGGACCGGGAGGCGAATTGGCGACGCGGATGCGCGCGCACCTCAACTTCACCGAATATGCGCCGCTCACCCTGATCCTCGTCGCGCTGATCGAGCTCGCGACCGGATCGACGATCTGGCTGTGGGGCTTCACCGCGGCGTTCCTGCTCGGCCGGGTGCTGCACGCGATCGGCATGGTGGGGCCGATCTGGGCGCGGCAGGCGGGGATGTTGCTCACCTATGTGCCGATGCTCGCGCTCGCCGGCTACGCGATCTATCTCGGCGCGCAAGCGCCCGCCGCGCCGACCACGGTCTTCAAGATCGCGCCAACGTCCTAATTCCTCGCGAGGACCGCATCGGCGACGAAGGGATTCGTCCGCCGCTCGTGCCCGAAATTGCTCAAGGGTCCATGGCCGGGGACAAAGGCGGTGTCGTCGCCAAGCGGCCAGAGCCGGCCGGTAATCGCGTCGATCAGGTCCTGGTGGTTGCCGAGCGGGAAGTCGGTGCGGCCGATCGATCCCTGGAACAGCACGTCGCCCACCGTCGCGAATTTCGACGGCGCGTGATGGAAGACGACGTGGCCCGGCGTGTGGCCGGGGCAGTGGTACACGTCGAGCACGAGCTTGCCGACGGTCACCTGATCGCCATTGTTCAGCCAGCGATCGGGTTCGAACACCGCACCGGGAATGCCGTAATTGCGCCCGTCCTCGTCGAGCCGGGCGATCCAGAAGCGATCGGCCTCGTGCGGCCCTTCGATCGGCACGCCCAGCTCCTTGGCGAGGGTGCCGGCCGCGCCGCAATGATCGATATGGCCGTGAGTCACGAGGATCTTCTCGATCGTCACGCCGTGCTGTTGCGCCGCCGCGCGAAGCTTGGCGAGGTCGCCGCCGGGATCGACGAAGGCGCCGCGCATCGTCTCGGTGCACCAGAGCAAGGTGCAGTTCTGCTGGAGCGGCGTCACCGGGATCACCGCGGCGCGCATCGGGGGATTGGCCATGGCCCGGAGATAGGGCGCGGCGGCCGGGCGGGCAACATGGGCTTGCCGCCGGCGCCCGGCGGCGCCATGCCGCGCCGGGCATGACTCTGCCCGAGCCTCCGTTCGTCCTGCTCGACGATGCCCGTCCGGGCGGCGAGGCGCGCCTCTATTCCGGTGCGGAATCGGTGATCCGCGCCGACCGGCCAGACGAGGTGCCGGAGGCGCTCGCCGCCTTGCGGCGGTTGCAGACGCAGGGAGCGAGGCTCGCCGGAGTCGTCGCCTATGATGCCGCGCCGGGGTTCGACGACCATGCCGCAGCGCAGGCCGGCGCGGGGCCGTATCTGTGGTTCGGCGCCTTCGCGCATGCCGAGACGGTCGAGGTCGAGCAGCTGCTGCCCGATCCCGCCGGCGCCTGGGCGGGTGTGCCGCAGCCGCGGATCGATGCCGCGGACTATGCCCGGCGCTTTGCCCGGGTCGCCGACTATATCCGCGCCGGCGACATCTATCAGGCCAATCTCAGCTTCCGCGCCGACCTGCCCTTTTCCGGCCATCCGGCGGCGCTCTACGCCCTTCTCCGTACGCGCGCGCGCGCGGGCCACGCCGCCTTGGTCGCGACCGGAAGCCAATGGATCCTGTCCTTTTCGCCCGAGCTGTTCTTCGAGCAGGACCGCGAAACGATCGTCACCCGGCCGATGAAGGGGACGGCCCGCCGCGGCACCACGCCGGCCGAGGATGCGGCGATCGCCGCCCAACTCGCCGCCGATGCCAAGCAGCGCGCGGAGAACCTGATGATCGTCGATCTGATGCGCAACGATCTCACCCGCATCGCCCGTCCGGGCAGCGTACGCGTCCCCAACCTATTCGAAGTCGAGCGCTATCCCACCGTCCATCAGATGGTTTCGACCGTGGTGGCCGCGCCGGCCGCGCAAGCCGGGCCGATCGACACGCTCGCCGCCCTCTTCCCCTGCGGATCGATCACCGGCGCGCCGAAGCTGCGCGCGATGCAGGTGATCGGCGAGGTCGAGGCGGATCCGCGCGGCGTCTATACCGGCGCGATCGGCGCGATCGAGGCGGACGGCTCCGCCCGATTCAATGTGGCAATCCGGACATTTACGATCGACGAGGGTGCCCCCCGCGCCACGCTTGGGTTAGGATCGGGCGTGGTCGCCGATTCGAACGCAGCCGAGGAATGGGACGAGTGCCTCGCCAAGGGCGCCTTCGTCACGGCGGGCGAGGCGGGCTTCGACCTGATCGAGACGATGCGCTTCGATCCGCTCGCCGGCCTGCCGCTGCTCGAGCGGCACCTTGTGCGGATGAAGGCCAGCGCAGACAGGTTTGGCTTCGAATTCGATCGCCATGCCGCGCGCAACGAGCTCCAGGCCGCGACTTTCCGCCTCCGCGCATCGGCGCGGGTGCGGCTGCTGCTCGCCCCGTCGGGCGCGATCGCGATCGGCATCGCGCCCTTGCCCGATCCGCCCGCCGAGCCGGTGACGGTCACGATCGTCCCGCGCACCGTGCCGCGCGACGATTTCCGTCTTCACCACAAGACCAGCCGCCGCGCGATCTACGACCTTCCCCGTGCCGCCGCCGGAACCTGGGACGTGCTGTTTATCGATGACGAGGGCTATCTCACCGAAGGCAGCTTCACGTCGCTCTTCGTCGAGCGCGAAGGGCTGCTGGTTACGCCGCCGCTCGCCCGGGGGCTGCTGCCCGGCGTGCTGCGCGCCGAGCTGATCGATACCGGCCGCGCGATTGAGGGCGATCTGCGTCCAGCCGATCTTGCGCGCGGCTTCTATCTCGGCAACGCGCTACGCGGACTGGTTGCAGCGGTTACGGTTGCGGAAGCGCCGAACCCCGCCTTATAGGCGCGCCGTCTCCCCTTCCGGAAAAGGCGCCTTTCATGCAGACCTCGGCCGCGCTCAATCGCATCCAGCCCTCCGCCACGCTCGCCATGACCAGCCGCGTGTTCGAGCTGAAGCGCGCCGGCATCGACGTCATCGGCCTCGGCGCGGGCGAGCCCGATTTCGACACCCCCGATTTCGTCAAGGAAGCGGCGATCGAGGCGATCCGCAAGGGCCAGACCAAATATACCAATGTCGACGGCACGCCCGAGCTGAAGCAGGCCGTGGTCGCCAAGTTCGCGCGCGACAACGGCCTCACCTATGCCGAGAACCAGATCAGCGTGAATTCGGGGGGCAAGCACACGCTGTTCAATGCCTTTTGCGCGACGATCGACGCCGGCGACGAAGTGGTGATCCCCGCCCCCTACTGGGTGAGCTATCCCGACGTGGTCGAATTCGCCGGGGGCAAGCCGGTGTTCGTCGCCGCGGGCGCCGCGCAGAACTACAAGATCAAGCCCGAGCAGCTCGAGGCCGCGATCACGTCGCGCACCAAATGGGTGGTGCTCAATTCGCCCTCGAACCCGACCGGTGCCGCCTATAGCGCCGCCGAGCTCAAGGCGCTGGGCGAAGTTCTCGAGCGGCACCCGCAGGTACTGATCTACGCCGACGACATGTACGAGCACATCCTGTACGACGGCTTCGAATTCGCCACGATCGCCCAGGTCTGTCCGTCGCTCTACGATCGCACGCTGACCGCGAACGGCGTCTCCAAGGCCTATGCGATGACCGGCTGGCGGATCGGCTATGCCGGCGGCCCGGCCTGGCTGATCAAGGCGATGGGCAAGCTCCAGTCGCAATCGACGTCGAATCCGTGCAGCATCTCGCAGGCCGCCTCGGTCGCCGCGCTCAATGGCGATCAGAGCTTCCTCAAGGAGCGGGTCGATGCCTTCCAGGGCCGGCGCGATCTCGTCGTGTCGATGCTCAACCAGATCAACGGCATGACCTGCCCACGTCCCGAAGGCGCCTTCTACGTCTATCCCGAATTCAGCGCGCTGATCGGCAAGGCCACGCCCAAGGGCCAGGTGATCGACAGCGACGAAGCGATGGTCGGCTATCTGCTCGACGAGGCGCGGGTCGCCGCGGTGCATGGCGGCGCGTTCGGCTTCTCGCCGGCGCTGCGGATCAGCTATGCGACGTCGGACGCGCTGCTGACCGAGGCATGCGGGCGAATCCAGGAGGCTTGCGCCGCCCTGCGATGAATGGCTTGTAACGCGCGACGAAAGTACGACGTATAGGGAGAACCTTCCCTGTTCGAGGATTCGCCATGGCCAAGCTCGCTCTCTTCACTGCGGTCGTCGGCGGTGGATTGCTGCTGCTGACGCTGACCGGCAATGCCGCCGAGCGGGCGGTTCCCCTGCCCGCGCCCGCGGCCGATGTGAAACCGAGCAGCGGCGAACAGGTCGCCGTGCTGGCGGGCGGTTGCTTCTGGGGCATGGAAGCCGTGTTCCAATCGGTGAAGGGCGTGCATTCGGTGACGAACGGCTATGCCGGCGGCACGCGCGAGACGGCGACCTATGCCCAGGTCTCCGGCGAGCGCACCGGCCATGCCGAGGCCGTGCGCATCGTCTATGATCCGCGCAAGGTGAGCTACGGCACGCTGCTGCGCATCTATTTCTCGGTCGCGCACGATCCGACCCAGCTCAATCGCCAGGGTCCTGACACCGGCCCGAGCTATCGTTCGGCGATCTTCCCGCAGGATGCCGAACAGCGGCGCATCGCCTCCGCCTATATCGCGCAGCTCGGCGCGGCCAAGTCTTTCCCCCGCCCGATCGTCACCAAGCTGGAAAGCGGCGGCTTCTATCCGGCCGAGGCCTATCACCAGGATTTCTTCTGGCGCCACCCGATGCATCCCTACATCGTCCGTTGGGATAAGCCCAAGGTCGCCGCCTTCCGCAACGCCTATCCGCAACTGGTGAACTGAGCCATTTTCCCTCTCCCGCTTTCGCGGGAAAGGGAGATTATATTAGTCCCAGCCCCGCCAGCTCCCCGACCAGCGCCGGCGGCAGCTCGGCGATCCCCGCGCCTGCCTCGCCCAGATCGGCCGGCGCATCCTTGCCTTCGAGATAGCGCCAGCCCTGATGCGCGCGCTTGGGCCGGGCCTGGACGAGCACAAGCCGCGGCTCGAGATAGATGGCGACGCGTCCGCCCTCGGCCTCGCCGAAGCCCAGGATCGGCGATCGGCCGATCAGCTGGTGCTTGATGATCCAGAAGAGCGATCCGCCGGCGATCTCCTCATGCCGCTTGGGCAAGTAGCGCGTGGTCAGGAAGGCCGGCAAATGCGCGGCCTTGAGCGCCAGGCGCTCGGCCAGATAGTCGATGCTGTCGCAGCCATAGGCGACCTTGGTGAGATGGAGCGGCACCGGCTCGATCTGGGGCGCCGCCCGCCCCCGATCAAGCCGTTTAGCCGCCCAGGCCCACCAGCGTGGCGAGGCCGAGGAATGAGAAGAAGCCCATCACATCGGTCATCATCGTGACGAACACGGCGGAGGAGACGGCGGGATCGACTCGCAACCGGTCGAGCGTCACCGGGATCAGCACGCCCGAAAGCCCGGCGATCAGATTGTTGATCACCATCGCCATCGCGATCACGGCCGCCAGCCACGGAATCCCATAGATCAGCAATGTCCCCGCCCCGATCGCGAGGCCCAGCGAGGCGCCGTTGGCCGCCGCAATGCGCAGCTCGCGCACGATCATGCGGATCGTGTTCGATTCGGTCAGCTGGTTGGTCGCGATCGCGCGGACCACCACCGCCAGCGTCTGCGTCCCCGCATTGCCACCCATGCCGGAGACGATCGGCATCAGCACCGCGAGCAGTGCGAACTTGGCGATTTCGCCCTGGAACAGGCCCACCACCGACGCGGCGAGGATCGCGGTGCCGAGGTTGACGAACAGCCAGGTCAGCCGCGTCCGGACGGTGAGCAGCACCGGCTCGTTGATGTCGCCCTCGCCGGCGCCGGAGAGGCGCAGGATATCCTCGCCGGCTTCCTGCGAGATGATGTGGACGATGTCGTCCACCGTGATCATGCCGACCAGCCGGCCGCTGGCGTCGATCACCGCGGCGGAGATCAGCGCGTATTTCTGGAAGCGCAGCGCCACTTCCTCCTGGTCCATGTCGACCGGGATCAGCGTCTGTTCGCGCTTCATCACGTCGCTGATCGTGATGCCGCGTGGCGTGCGCAGGATCCAGGAGAGTTCGCAGGTCCCGATCGGCTTGTGCGAGGGATCGACGACGAAGATTTCCCAGAAATCGGTGGTCAGCTCGTCATTGCCGCGCAGATAGTCGAGCACGTCGCCGACGGTCCAATGCTCGGGCACCGCGATCAGCTCGCGCTGCATCAGGCGGCCGGCGGATTCCTCCGGGTAGGACAGCGCCTCTTCGATCGCCGCGCGATCGTCGGGGTCGAGCGCGCGGAGCACCTCGCGCTGGTCCTCGACGTCCATGTCCTCGATGATCGCGACGGCGTCGTCGGTATCGAGCTCGGCGGCGAGGTCCGCCACCTGGTGCGGCTCGAGCGCATCGACCAGCGCCTCGCGCACCCAGTCGTTCATCTCGGCGAGCACGTCGCCGTCGATCAGGTCGGCGATCGCCGTGACCAGCGCCTGGCGGTCCTCTGCGGGCGCGAGCTCGACCAGGTCGGCGATGTCGGCGGGGTGCAGCGGCTCGGCCAGCGCATGGGCGCGCTCGGCATCGCCCGCCTCGACCGCTTCGAGCACCGCATCGACGAATTCGGGCCGCAGCCGGTCGTCTTCGTCGAGCTGGCTCTCGGCCGGCGCCGTTTCGGGGGAGAGTTCGGTCTCGCTCATGGTTCGACCTCGCTGGTGGCCCGTGCACTTGCCGCTGCCATTGCCGAAAGCGATTTGCAAGTCGTGGCAAGCGCGCCTAGGGCGGCGCAAACCCAGTCAGGAGTACCCCTTTGTCCGAACCCACCCAGCTCGTGATGACCCTCGAAACCGGCGATGTCCGCATCCAGCTGCGTCCCGATCTCGCCCCCAAGCATGTCGAGCGGATCGCCACGCTTGCCGATGAGGGCTTTTACGACGGTGTCGTCTTCCACCGGGTGATCGACGGCTTCATGGCGCAGGGCGGCGATCCTTCGGGCACCGGCATGGGCGGATCGAAGCTGCCCAACCTGCCGCAGGAATTCAGCCGCGAGCCGCACGTCCGCGGCGTGTGCTCGATGGCGCGCACGATGGATCCGAACAGCGCCAATTCGCAGTTCTTCATCTGCCTCGACGATGCGACCTTCCTCGACGGCCAGTACACCGTCTGGGGCGTTGTCACCGAAGGCATGGAGCATGTCGATGCGCTGCCGAAGGGCGAGCCGCCGGCGAATCCCGGCAAGATCGTCAAGGTGCGCACCGAAGCGTAAGATCGGTTTGGAATGCGCCTAGCGGCGCATTCGCGGCACCGGCCCGCTCCCCCACCCGGCCTCCCATCGACATTATTCTGTGGGAAGACGGGTGGGGGAGCGGCCGGTGCCGAGCCTGTTTCAGCTCGGCGAAGACAGACTTCAATCCAGCCCCTGCGCGTCCATCGCCTCGATCAGCCAGTCATGGAAGATCTTGACCGGGCGCTGCGACAGCGCGCGCGGGCGGCAGACGAACCAATAGCTGTACTGGCTCTCGACGGTCACGTCGAACAGCTGGACCAGCCGCTCGTCGCGCGCCGCCTCGAAATGCGATTCGAGCATGAAGGCGACGCCGAGCCCCTGCGCGGCGGCTTCGAGCATCAGATTGCCCGAATCGAAATGGTCGATCGCCAGCGGCTCGAGATCGGGCACGCCTGCGGCCATCCGCCAGGCCGTGAAGGTGTCGGGCATATCGCGATGGACGAGCGCGGTGAGCCGCGAAAGATCGCGCGGCTGGCGGACGGCGTCGGGACCCTCGACCAGCGACTTGGCGCCGATCACATGGACACGGTTGCGGTCCAGCCGCTTGGCATAAAGGCCCGGATCGATGTCGCGCGCGATGACGATCGCCGCGTCGAGCCCGTCGCCGAGTCGCGCCACGCCATAGCCGGCGGTATCGACGTCGAGATGAAGCTCCGGGTGCCGGCGCTTGAGCTCGGGCAGGCGTGGCAGCAATTGCTGGGTCGCGTAGAGCGGCAGGACGCCCAGGCGCAGGCGGAGCAGCTCGGTGCCGCTGGTCATCGCCTCGACGGCGTCGGTCATCGCGTCGAGCGCGGGGGCGATCAGCGCCAGCAGCCGCTCGCCATCGTCGTTGAGCTTCAGTGCCTGGTGGCGCCGCTCGAACAGTGGCTTGCCGATGAATCGTTCGAGTGCCTGGACACGCCGGCTGAGCGCGGGGGACGACAGGGCGAGCTCCTCCGCCGCCGCCTTGATCGAGCCCAGCCGCGCCACTTGCACGAACGCCTCGATCGCCGTCAGGGGAGGAAGTCGTCGCATTCACTGCTCTCGATTTGTTGCGCCGCAGCAAGGGCGTCCCGCGGCGAGACAGCGTCCGACACGGAGATCAATCCCCCTTCCAGGCTGCCATTATGGTCGCGGGTGTAACCGATTGCAATACGCGCAATCACGCAGCAATCTTTTCGCACTTGCACAAACTTTCGCCGCGGCGCACATAGAACCCGCCTTTCAGGCATCCTCTCCTAAAACTTTCCCGGCCGGTCCTCGCGATCGGCCTTTTTTTTGTGCAACCGATCCCTAGGTTCCGCGCTTCATGCCCGTGCCTGGAGACAACAACATGGCGGACGACGAAACCCAGCCCACCAGGCTGCAGGTTGCCAATTCGCGGCCCGAAGACAGCGGCCGCGGCCTTGCGCATATCCCGCGCGCGCTGATGGCGCGGCTCGGCATCACCGAAGGCGATGCGATCGAGATCGTCGGCAAGCGCAGCACCCCGGCGCGCGCCGTGCTGCCCTATGCCGAGGACGAGGGGCTCGAGCTGCTGCGCATCGACGGCCTGCAGCGCGCCAATGCCGGCGTCGGCTCGGGCGATTTCGTCGAGATCCGCAAGGCGGTGTCCAAGCCGGCGACTCGAGTCGTGTTCGCGCCCGCGCAGCAGAATCTGCGGCTCCAGGGCAGCGGCGAGGCGTTGAAGCGGACCTTCTTCCAGCGCCCGCTCGCCCAGGGCGACGTCGTCGCCACCGCCGGCCAGCAGCGCACCGACATCCCGCCGCACGTCCAGCAGTTCCTGCGCGCGCCGGCCTATGCGCTCCAGGAAATCCGCCTGACCGTGGTCAGCGCCAGCCCCAAGGGCATCGTCCATATCGACGAGAATACCGAAGTCGAGCTGCGCCCCGAATATGAGGAGGCCTCGGGCGACGCGCGCCGCGCCGACGTCACCTATGACGATATCGGCGGCATGGCCGCGACGATCGACCAGCTGCGCGAGATGGTCGAGCTGCCGCTCCGCTATCCCGAGCTCTTCCAGCGCCTGGGCGTCGATCCGCCCAAGGGCGTGCTGCTCCACGGCCCGCCCGGCACCGGAAAGACGCGTCTCGCGCGCGCGGTGGCGAACGAAAGCGATGCGCAGTTCTTCCTGATCAACGGTCCCGAGATCATGGGCTCGGCCTATGGCGAGTCCGAGGGCCGGCTCCGCCAGATCTTCGAGGAAGCCGCCAAGTCGGCGCCGTCGATCGTCTTCATCGACGAGATCGATTCGATCGCGCCCAAGCGCGGCCAGGTCTCGGGCGAGGCGGAGAAGCGGTTGGTCGCCCAGCTGCTGACGCTGATGGACGGGCTGGAGGCGCGGGCCAACATCGTCGTCATCGCCGCCACCAATCGCCCCGATGCGATCGACGAGGCGCTCCGCCGACCCGGCCGGTTCGATCGCGAGATCGTCGTCGGCGTGCCGGACGAGCGCGGGCGGCGCGAGATCCTCGGCATCCACACTCGCGGCATGCCGCTCGGCGACAAGGTCGATCTGGGCGAGCTTGCCCGCACCACCTACGGCTTTGTCGGCGCCGATCTCTCGGCACTCGCCCGCGAGGCGGCGATCGAGGCCGTGCGCCGGATCATGCCGCGGCTCAACCTCGAGGAAGGGACGATCCCCCCCGAGGTGCTCGATACGCTTGCCGTCACCCGCGAGGATTTCCTCGAGGCGCTGAAGCGCGTCCAGCCTTCCGCCATGCGCGAAGTGATGGTCGAGGCGCCGCGCGTCCGCTGGGAGGATGTCGGCGGGCTCGACGAGGCGCAGATGCGGCTCAAGGAAGGCGTCGAGCTGCCCTTGAAGGACCCGGATGCGTTCCGCCGGCTCGGCATCCGCCCGGCCAAGGGCTTCCTGCTCTACGGCCCGCCCGGCACCGGCAAGACGCTGCTCGCCAAGGCCGTGGCGCGCGAGGCGGAGGCGAACTTCATCGCCACCAAGTCGAGCGACCTGCTCAGCAAATGGTATGGCGAGAGCGAGCAGCAGATCGCCCGGCTGTTCGCGCGTGCCCGCCAGGTCGCGCCGTGCGTGATCTTCATCGACGAACTCGATTCGCTGGTGCCGGCGCGTGGCGGCGGCCTGGGCGAGCCCCAAGCGACCGAGCGGGTGGTCAACACCATCCTCGCCGAGATGGACGGGCTTGAGGAGCTCCAGTCGGTGGTGGTGATCGGCGCGACCAACCGGCCGAACCTGGTCGATCCGGCGCTGCTCCGCCCGGGCCGGTTCGACGAGCTCGTCTATGTCGGCGTGCCCGATGCGGCGGGGCGCGAGCGCATCCTGCGCATCCAGACGGCGAAGATGCCGCTCGCCGCCGATGTCGATCTGCAGGCGGTCGCCGATCAGACCGAGCGCTATACCGGCGCCGACCTGGAGGACGTGGTCCGCCGCGCTGGCCTGGTCGCGCTGCGCCAGTCGCTCGAGGCGCGCGAAGTGACGATGGCGCATTTCGAGGAAGCGCTGAAGGACTCGCGCGCGACGGTGACGCCCGAGATGGAGACCGAATATCAGGCGATGTCGGGGCGGCTCAAGCAGCAGGCCTCCGCGATCCAGCCGATCGGCTTCATCGCGCCGGGCATGCTCCAGAGCCGCGGGCCCAAGGCCTATGACTGATCGGGCTTCCTCCCCCGGCGCCTGCGTGCCGGGGGAGGAATGCCGTCAGCGCCGCCCCCGCGTCGCCAGCCAGGCATAAGCCAGCAGGCCGCCCAGCGCGCCTGCGGCCGCCAGATAGGGTAGCGGTCCCCAGAGCTGGTACAGCCCGACTCCGATCGAAGGCCCGAGCACGAAGGCGGCGCCGTTCACCGACGTCACCTTGCCCGCCACCGATCCCTGCGTTTCGCGCCCGACCGCGAGCGACGCGCCCGCCGTGAAGCCCGGCCGCGCCAGGCCGATGCCGAGCGCCGTCAGCGCATAGCCGAGCGCAATCCCGTAGAGCGACCCGGCCGCCGCGATCGCGGCGCACCCGGCCATCGCGATCGCCGTGCCGGAGAGCACCAGAGCGCGCGGCTTGAGGTCGAGCAGCGGAATCAGACCCCATTGCGCGAGCAGCGACGATCCCGCGCCGATCATCAGCACCAGCCCGGTCGGCTGGAGCGCGTCGAGCGGCGAGAGGCGCAGCCGGTCGATCAGCAGGAAGCCGATCGTCTGCCCGGTCATCGCCTGGGCATGGCCGACGATCAGTCCGGCCACGATCCAGGCCCGGATGCGCGGGTCGAAATAACGGACCGGCTGGCTCGGTTCGGCAGTGGCGGCGGTCACCGTCGCGCCGGTCCCCTGGCCGCCGATCGAGGGATAGGAGATCGCCGCGCCATGGCCGTCGCCTTCGTCGCGCGGCAGCAGCCGGGCGACCATCGCCCAGATCACGACCCCGATCAGGCTGGCGATGAATGCCGGCCCGGCCAGGCCGACCAGTGGCCCGCCCTGCCACAGCCGGCCGAGCACGAGATAGGGCGCGATGGCCGGCCCCAGGATCGTGCCCAGCCCGAAGGCGGAGGCGAGCAGGGTGAGCGCGCGGGTGCGCTGGTCGCGGCTGGTCTGGCCGGCAACGATCGCCTGGACCGCGGGCGGCGCCGCCGAACCGAAGCCGCCATAGAGCATGCGCCCGACGACGAAGGCGGCGAAGGTCGCCGCCGGCGCCAGCACGCCGTTGATCCCCAGCATCAGGAAGACGCCGCACAGCGCCTGCGATACGGTGAACCCCGCCAGGCCGAGCAGCACCATCGCGCGCCGGCCATGCCGGTCCGATCGATTGGCCCAGAAGGGCGCCGCGATCACCCAGAGCAGCGCCGAGACCGAGAAGACCGCCGCGACCACGCTGTCGGGCGCGTGCAGCGAGCGGCCGAGCGCCGGCAGGATCGATTGCAGCGCGGTGTTGCCCGCGGCGATCGTCAGCATCACGGTGAAGAGCAGCGCGAAATTGCGGTTGAGCGCCAGCGGCCTCATCCGCGCGCCCAGCCATAGCTGCGCCCGATCTCGGCGACATGGAGGGCGTACCAGCGATACCAGAGGCCGCGCCCGCGCTCGCGGATCGCGGCATGTTCGGGGTGCTGCCGCCAGGCGATGGCGCTCGCCTCGTCTGCCCAATAGCTCACCGTGATGCCGATGCGATCGTCGCCACGCGCATCGTCGGCACCGCGATAGCCAGGCTGCTGCGCCGCAAGTGCCGCCATCGCCGCGGCGGCTTCGGCATAGCCCGCATCGTCTTCGAACGTGCGTTCGGAGACGAAGATCACTGCGATCTGGCCGCTCCTGCTCTCCCCCATGATCGTCTCGATGGCGCCTTTTGGCTGCCCGCGCAATCCTGCGCCATTGCCGAATGCGGCGGCGGGCGGCATGCCTGAAGCGACGATCAGGGGAAAACCGTCGATGTCGAGTTCCACGCCTGCCCAATTGCGCGCCCGCGTCGCGCTCGCCCTGCTCATCGCGCTGGCGGCCGCGTGGATCGGCGCGGCGTTCGTGCCGGCGATCCTCTGGGCCGGAGTGGTCGCCATCGCCGTCGAGCCGCTGCGCGTGCGGCTGCTCGCCGCGCTGGGCGATCGGCCCACGCTGATCGCGCTGATCCTCACTGCGGCGGTGCTGCTCGTCATCGTCGTGCCGCTGGCGATCGCCCTGCCGCGTGCGGTGATCGAGGCGCGCGGCGTGATGGCGTGGATCGCGGAGGCGCGCGAGCATGGCGTGCCGGTTCCGGCCTGGGTCGGCACCCTGCCCTTCGGCGCGGCGCAGATTACCGACTGGTGGAATGCGCACCTGCTCACCGGCGCCGCCGCCTCGGCTGAGCTGGCGCGGCTCGACGCGCATGTGCTGCGCCCGCGTTCGAGCGCCTTCACCCATGGCCTGGTGCGCAGCGCGGTGGTGTTCGCCTTCACCGTGGTGATCCTGTTCTTCCTGCTGCGTGATCGCGATTCGGTGGTGGGCCAGCTCGATCGCGGCGCCACCCGCGCCTTTGGCAGCGCGGGCCAGCGGCTGGGCCAGCAGATCTTCGCCTCGGTGCGCGGCACGATCGACGGGCTGGTGCTGCTCGGCCTCGCCCAGGGGATCGTGATGTGCGTCATCTACGCCTTTGCCGGCGTGCCGCATGCGATCCTGATGGGGCTGGGGTCGGGCCTCGCCTCGATCATCCCCTTCGGCCTGATCGTGGTGCTGCTTCTCGCGGTGCTGTTGCTCTTCATCCAGGGCGCGGTGGTGCCGGCGATCGTCGTCGGCGTGCTCGGCTATGCGATCAATTTCGTGATCGACCACCTCGTCCGTCCCAGCCTGATCGGCGGCGCGACGCGGATGCCGTTCGTCTGGGTGCTGATCGGCATCGTCGGGGGAGTCGAGACGATCGGGTTGCTCGGCCTGTTCGTCGGTCCCGCGGTGATGGCGGCGCTGGTGCTGCTGTGGCGCGAATGGGTGGCGGAGGGGGACATCGGGACGCCGGAGGGCGATGCGGAGATTCCGGCCGGGTGACCTTTTGAGTTCACGCGAAGGCGCGAAGCCTCAAAGAGGATTTTTGTTCGCGCAGAGGACGCAGAGAGGCCGGTCCCTGCTTGCGCCGCAGGCATCAATCGATCGAGGAGGAATTGTATGCCGCTTTCGCGGCACCTTCTCTGCGTCCTCTGCGCCTCTGCGCCAAAAATCTTCGCGTCTTCGCGCCTTCGCGTGAACTCTTTGAGGTCCCGCGCTCAGTCGAACAGCGACGAGACCGAGGTTTCGTCGGCGATGCGGCGGATCGCTTCGGCGAGCAGCGGCGCGATCGTCAAATGGCGGATCTTGGCGCTTTCGGCGATCACCGCGTGGTTGCCGATCGAATCGGTGATCACCAGCTCGAGCAGCGCCGATCCGTCGACGCGCGCCACGGCGCCGCCCGACAGCACGCCATGGGTGCAATAGGCGACGACTTCCTCGGCGCCCGAAGCCTTGAGCGCCGCCGCGGCGTTGCACAGCGTGCCGGCCGAATCGACGATGTCGTCGATCAGGATGCAGAAGCGTCCCTCGACATTGCCGATGATGTTCATCACTTCGCTTTCGCCGGGCCGCTCGCGGCGCTTGTCGACGATCGCCAGCGGCGCGTTATCCAGCCGCTTGGCGAGCGCACGCGCGCGGACCACGCCGCCCACGTCGGGCGAGACGACCATCCATTGCCGGCCGGGGAAGCGGCTGTGGATGTCCGCGCTCATCACCGGCGCGGCGAAGAGATTGTCGGTCGGGATGTCGAAAAAGCCCTGGATCTGCCCGGCATGGAGATCGACCGACAGCACCCGGTCCGCCCCCGCGGTGGTCACCAGATTGGCGACGAGCTTGGCCGAGATCGGCGTGCGCGGGCCGGGCTTCCGGTCCTGCCGGGCATAGCCGAAATAGGGGAGCACTGCGGTGATCCGCTTGGCCGATGCGCGCTTCAGCGCATCGATCATGATCAGCAGCTCCATGAGGTTGTCGTTCGCCGGATAGCTGGTCGACTGGAGCACGAACACGTCCTCGCCGCGGACATTCTCGAGGATCTCGACGAAGATCTCCTCGTCGGCGAAGCGGCGGACGTTCGCCTGGGTGAGCGGAATCTCCAGATAGTCGGCGATCGCCTTGGCGAGCGGCGCATTCGAATTGCCGGCCATCAGTTTCATGTCTGCCACTCCCCAGGGCTTGCGAACCTGAGGCGCCATTAGAGGCGAAGGGGCGTCGTTGAAAAGGGCGGAAGGCAAATTCCCGTGGGCGGTGCGGGTTTGCGTGCCCGGCGCGCGGGGGATAGAGCCGCGCGATGACCGTGACCACGCGCTTCGCGCCGAGCCCGACCGGCACGCTCCATGTCGGCAATTTGCGCACGGCCCTGCACAATTGGCTGTTCGCCAAGGCTGAGGGCGGGCGCTTCCTATTGCGCATCGACGATACCGACCAGGCGCGCTCTGAAGAGGCGCATGTCGACTCGATCCGTGCCGATCTCGCCTGGCTCGGCCTCTTCCCCGATGGCGAGGAGCGGCAGTCTGCGCGCTTCGATCGCTACGAGGCGCGTTTCGCCGAACTGGTTGCCGCAGGCCGCGTCTATCCGGCCTATGAGACCGCGCAGGAGCTCGATCTCAAGCGCAAAGTGCTGCTCGGCCGCGGCCTGCCGCCGGTCTATGACCGCGCCGCGCTCGCGCTGAGCGAAGCCGATCGCGCCCGGCTGGAAGCCGAAGGCATCCGCCCGCATTGGCGCTTCAAGCTCGATCATGGCGCGCCGATCGAATGGGACGACCGGGTCCGCGGCCCCCAGCGCTTCGATGCGGCGACGATGAGCGATCCGGTGGTGCGCCGCGCCGACGGCTCGTGGCTCTATCTGCTCCCCTCGGTGATCGACGATATCGACATGGCCATCAGCGATGTCGTGCGCGGCGAGGACCATGTCTCGAACACCGCGAGCCAGCTCCAGATGTTCGAGGCGCTGGGCGGCGCGGTGCCACGCTTCGCCCATACTGCGCTGCTCACCGGCAATGAAGGCAAGCTCTCCAAGCGGCTCGGCTCGCTCGGCGTCGATCATTTCCGCGCGGCGGGAATCGAGCCCCAGGCGCTGATCGCGCTGCTCGCGCGGCTCGGCACCAGCGATCCGGTCGAGCCCTTCGCCGATCCGGCGCCGCTGATCGCGAGCTTCGATTTCGCCCGTTTCGGCCGCGCCCCGGCGCGGTTCGACGAGGAGGAGCTGGCCCAGCTCAACGCGCGTATCGTCCACCAGCTCGATTATGCGGCGGTGTGCGATCGGCTGCCCGAGGAGATGGGCGAGGCCGGCTGGCTGGCGATCCGGCCCAATCTCGCCACGGTGGCCGAGGCGGCGGACTGGTGGCACGTCGTCGAGGGTCCGGTCGATGCTGCTCCGGCCGAGGAAGATCGCGACTTCCTCGCCCAGGCCGCGCGCGCCGCCGCCGCGATCGACTGGTCCGCCGATCCCTGGCATGCGCTCACCACGGCGCTCAAGGACGCGACTGGGCGCAAGGGCCGCGCGCTGTTCCTGCCGCTGCGCCGTGCCCTCACCGGCCGCGATCATGGGCCGGACATGGCCGCGCTGCTGCCGCTGATCGGCAAGGATCGTGCGATCGCGCGGCTCTCGCCCCCCTGATCGCAATGTGTCTTGCGCGAATCATGTAACGTTGTATCATCCCATCAGCCGGCACCTTCAGACCGGCGTTGGAGATGGAGTGCAACGCCATGTATGCCGAACATCGCTACCAACCGAAGAGCCCGCGCACCGTCAGCCTGGGCGCGGCGTTCCTGATCAACGGCGCGATCATCGCCGGGATGATCTATTCGGCGCCGAACGTCATCAAGCAGGTGACCAGGACCTTCACCGGCACGTCGATCCCGCTCGATCCGCCGCCGCCGCCGGTCGATCTTCCGAAGCCCCAGCCGAAGGTCGAGAGCAAGGCACGGCTCCAACCGCCGATTACGGCGCCCAAGCCGACGATAGACACCAAGAGCCAGGTCGACATCCACACCACCGACATCATCTTCCCGACCCAGCCCGATATTGTGAAGCCGAGGGAAGTGGGTCCGCCAACCATCGTAGAGCCCAAGCCCGAACCGCTGCCGCCACTCGTCTCCGCGGCACGCGATCCGCGCTACGCCGCCGATTTCCAGCCGCAATATCCGGCGTCGGAGCTGCGCGCCCAGCGCGACGGCAAGGTTTCTGTGCGCGTGCTGGTCGGGCCCGATGGCCGGGTAAAGGCAGTCGAGCAGCTCAGCGCGACCAGCCCGGCCTTTTTCGATGCGACCAAGCGCCAGGCGCTCGCCAAATGGCGCTTCAAGCCGGCGTCGCGCGGCGGGGTCGCACAGGAAAGCTGGATGACGCTCACCGTCACTTTCCGTCTCGAGGACCAATAGCGGTCCCCGGGCGGCGCGCGGGGGCTGGCTCTCGGGCCCCCGCGTGCCTATCTTCGCGCCGTGACCTTTCTTCGCTACATTTCCCCCGTCCGCGCGATCCGCGATCTTCGGCGCTATCTCGCCACGCGCCCGGCCTATGAGCTGTGGTGCCTGATGGCCGCGATGGCGATCACGCTCGTGCTGCTCTGGATGTTCGTCAAGGATTCGCATGTCGAGTCGCCGTACAAGCCGCCCGAGATCATCTATGTGCAGCAATGGCCGATCACGCGCACCGATGCGCAGATCAAGGCGCAGCAGGCCAAGGATTTGCCCGGCGAGCTGAAGCAGAAGGCCGAGCTCGAGGCGAAGCGCAAGAAGCTGCAGGACGAATATAAGCGGCTCGACGCCAAAGTCGGGAAGTGGCTCTGAACGACGCGCGCTGGATGGGCGCGGCGCTGGCGCTCTCCGAGCGCGGTCGCGGCCGGACGGCGCCCAATCCCAATGTCGGCTGCGTGATCGTGCGCGACGACGTCGTTGTCGGCCGCGGCTGGACCCAGCCGGGCGGGCGCCCCCATGCCGAAGCGATGGCGCTGGCCGAAGCCGGCGAAAAGTCGCGCGGCGCAACTGTCTTCGTCACGCTCGAACCCTGCGCGCACGCCTCGCCGCGCGGCCCCGCCTGTGCGGACCTGCTCGTTGCCGCCAGCGTCGGCCGAGTCGTCGCCGCGATCGGCGATCCCGATCCGCGCACCGACGGCCAGGGCCTGGCGCGGCTGCGCGACGCGGGCATCGAGGTCGCTACCGGCATCGGCGCTGCGGAGGCACGCCGCGCGATGGCCGGCTTCCTCACGCGCCGCGCGCTCGGCCGGCCGCATGTCACGCTCAAGCTTGCCACGTCGCTCGATGGCCGCATCGCGCTCGCCTCGGGCGAGAGCCGCTGGATCACCGGCCCGCAGGCCCGCGCCCACGCCCATCTCGAACGCGCAAGGGCCGAGGCGATCCTGGTCGGGCGCCGCACCGTGGAGATCGATTCGCCCCGGCTCAACGTCCGCCTGCCCGGCCTCGAAGACCGCGCCCCGCGCCGGATTGTCCTGTCCTCCGCCGGCGATCTGCGCCGCCCGGAGGACATTGCCGCTCTGGACGATGTTGACCATCTTCTGGTCGAAGGCGGGGCGGAAACCGCCGCGTCGTTCCTGCGTGCGGACCTGGTCGATCGCCTGCTGCTCTATCGGGCGCCGATCCTGATTGGCGAGGGCAAGTCGGCACTCGGCGATCTCGGGCTGGCCAGCCTGGCCGAGGCACATGGCCGCTGGACGCTGCGCGATGCACGCGCGCTTGGCAGCGACCGGCTCGAAGTCTACGAGCGCCGCAAGGAAGGTTGAATGTTCACCGGCATAGTCACCGATATCGGCACCATCGATGCCACCGAGAGGCAGGGCGACCTGCACGTTCGCGTCGCGACTCGCTTCCCGACGCCCGAGATCGATCTCGGCGCGTCGATCGCCTGTTCGGGCGTCTGCCTCACCGTGGTCGACAAGGGCCCCGATTGGGTCGCGTTCGACGTGTCGGGCGAGACAGTCTCGCGCACCGCGCCGGGCATGTGGACCTCGGGCCGGCGGCTCAACCTGGAACGCGCGCTGCGGCTGGGCGAGGAACTGGGCGGGCATATCGTCACCGGCCATGTCGATGGGATCGGCACCGTCCGGTCGATCGACGAAGTCGGCGGATCGCATCACGTCGTGATCGCCGCGGGCCTCGAGCTGGCGCCGTACATCGCGCCCAAGGGATCGATTACGGTCGATGGCGTCTCGCTGACGGTCAACGCCGTGCGCGACACTGCCGAGGGCGTCGAATTCGATCTCAACATCATTCCGCACACCGCCGCGGTCACCACCTTCGGCCGGCTCGCGCCCGGCCAGGCGGTCAATCTCGAAATCGACGTGCTCGCGCGTTATCTGCAGCGCATGGAGGCGCTTCGTGGCAAAGCCTGAACGAGCCAATGAAACCCTCGGGCGACTGAAGCACGGCTTCCTCTCCTCGCCGGAGGAGCTGATCGACGAGGCGCGCAACGGCCGCATGGTGATCCTGGTCGATGACGAGGATCGCGAGAATGAAGGCGACCTGATCATCCCCGCCCAGATGGCGACGCCCGACGCCGTCAATTTCATGGCCCGCTTCGGCCGCGGGCTGATCTGCCTCGCGCTCACCGCCGAACGCGGCCGCCAGCTCCAGCTGGAGCCGATGGCGCGGATCAACGGCACCCCGCTCGGCACGGCCTTCACCGTTTCGATCGAAGCCAAGGAAGGCATCTCCACCGGCATCTCCGCCGCGGATCGCGCACGCACCGTCGCCGTCGCGATCGATGCGGCCAACGGCCCCGATGCGATCACTTCGCCCGGCCATGTCTTCCCGCTGATCGCGCGCGATGGCGGCGTGCTCGTCCGCACGGGCCATACCGAGGCGGCGGTCGATCTCGCGCGGCTCGCCGGGCTCAATCCTTCGGGCGTGATCTGCGAGATCATGAAGGATGACGGGACGATGGCGCGTCTCGACGACCTGATCGCCTTCGCCCAGTTCCACAATCTCAAGCTCGGCACGATCCGCGACCTGATCGCCTATCGCCGCCGCCACGATCACCTCGTCGAGAAGCGGGCCGAGGCGCGCTTCACCAGCGAATGGGGCGGCGACTGGACTGCGCTCACCTTCTGGAACAAGGCGACCGAGAGCGAGCAGGTCGCGCTGGTCAAGGGCAGGATCGATCCGGCCACGCCCACGCTCGTCCGCATGCATTCGGTGTCCCCGTTCAGCGACCTGTTCGGCGAGGGTGGGGATCGCGGCGGGCTGCTGCGCCGCTCGATGGAGATCATCGGCGAGGCGGGGGCCGGCGTGGTGGTGGTGATCAACAAGCCGCGGCCCGATCAGTTCACCATGGCGCTCCAGGCGCGCGCCGGCATGCTCGAGGCCAAGGACATGGACGAGCTGCGCGATTACGGCGTCGGCGCGACGATCCTTACCGAACTCGGCGTGCAGGACATGATCCTGCTCACCAACACCCATCACACGCTGGTCGGGCTCGACGGCTATGGCCTGTCGATCGTCGGCGAGCGCCCGATCCCGGAGAATTGAACTTGGCCAAGGTCCTGATCGTCGAGGCGCGTTTCTACGCCCATCTCAACGACCTGCTGCTTGAAGGCGCGCGCGCCGCGATCGAGGAAGCAGGGCATGCCCATGAGACGGTGACCGTGCCCGGCGCGCTCGAAGTGCCTGGCGCCATCGCGCTCGCGGCCGAGAGCGGGCGCTACGATGCGTTCGTCGGCCTGGGCGTGGTGATCCGTGGCGAGACCTATCATTTCGAGATCGTCGCGGGCGAAAGCGCGCGCGGGCTGATGGCGCTGTCGATGGACGGGCTCGCGGTCGGCAACGGCATCCTCACGGTCGAGAACGAGGAGCAGGCGCTGGTCCGCGCCCGGCCCGACGAGAAGGACAAGGGCGGGGAGGCGGCCAAGGCGGCGCTGGCGATGCTGGCGCTCAAGAGCCGCTTCGGTTGAGGACTGGCCGGTGGACATGCCTCCGTCCCGCTACCGCGTGGTGGAGCAGGGCCGTCGGCTCGTCGTGATCGATACGCTGTCGGGGGAGCCTGCCTCGCGGCCGACACCGGCCCGGACGCCGGAGCGCCGGGCGGAGCTGCGTTCGCAGGCCCCGGCCTCGCGTTATGCCGGCAGCCCCACGCTCGCGTTCACCACCCAGAACTGGTTCGACGCCCAGGGCCCGCGGACGCTGCAGATCGGCCAGACCGGCCAGGGCCAGCTCGCGCTGGCGGCGATGGGCGTGCTGTTCGCCGGCGTGATCCTTTGGCTGATCTTCGGCTGGCCGCTGCTGGTCGTCCTCGCCTTCGCAATCGCCCAGCCCAAGGCCCGCACCGCGATGCGCGCCGGCCTGACCGAATGGCTGACCGCGATCGACGAGACTGAGGCGTAGGCTCTTTAATTCCACGCGAAGGCGCGACGAAGTTTTGTTCGCGCAGAGGCGCAGAGACGTGGTCCCTCCACGCGCCGCAGGCACTCATTCGCATCGCTAATGAGATGCGAAGCGCTTCGCGCGCCTTCTTCTATGCGTCCTCTGCGCCTCTGCGCGAAATAATCTTCGCGCCTTCGCGCCTTCGCGTGAAAATCTCGGCGCTACGCGCTCCGCTCTTCCAGCGTCGGATAGTCGGTATAGCCCTCCGCCCCGCCGATATAGAACAACTCCTCGCGCTGCGGATTGAGCGGCGCGCCTTCGTTCAGCCGGCGCGGCAGGTCGGGATTGGCGAGGAAGGTGCGGCCGAAGGCGATTGCGTCCGCATCGCCCGCATCGAGCGCCGCCTGCGCATCCTCGGCATGATAGTCCGAATTGAGGATCAGCGGCCCCTTGAACACCTTGCGCATCACCGGATGCACCGGCGGATGGTCGGGCAGGCCGCGGCTGCCGCCCGGGCGCGGCTCGCGCATCTCGAGGAAGGCGATGCCGATCTCGTCGAGCGCGGCGGCGGCGGCTTCGAACAGCGGCGCGGGATTGCTGTCGTTGACGCCCTGCACTTCGCCATTGGGCGAGAGGCGCACGCCGGTGCGATCGCCGCCGATTGTGTCGACCACGCGTTGGGTCACTTCGCGCAGCAGGCGGATACGGTTGGGGATCGAGCCGCCATAGTCGTCGTCGCGGAAGTTCGAATTGTCGCGCAGGAACTGGTCGATGAGGTAGCCGTTCGCCGCATGGACCTGCACCCCGTCGAAGCCGGCGCGGATCGCGTTCCGGGCGGCGCGGGCATAATCGTCGAGCAGGCCGGGAATCTCGTCGGTGCGCAGCGGCCGCGCCTCGCCATAGGGCCGCTTGTTCTCGCCGCTATCCTCCGCCGGATAGGTGCGCACGGTGCCCGGCGCGATGGTCGCCGAAGCCGAGACCGGCGCCTCGCCGCCCAGGAAATCGGGATGGACCAGCCGGCCCATGTGCCAGAGCTGCGCGGCGATCCGCCCGCCGGCCTCGTGCACCGCGGCGACGATCGGCTTCCACGCCTCGACCTGTTCCTCGCTCCACAGGCCCGGCGCATAGGCCCAGCCCAGGCCCTGCCGGCTGATCCCGGTCGCCTCGGTCAGGATCAGCCCGGCACTGGCGCGCTGGCGATAATAGTCGGCCATGATCGGCGTCGGCACATGTTCGCGGGTCGCCCGTCCGCGGGTGAGCGGCGCCATCAGGATGCGATTGGGCGCGTGGATCGCGCCGAGCTGGATGGGATCGAACAGGCTGGGCATCGGGATTTTCGCTCCGGATTGGGTGGCGAGCGGCAAATAGGGCGTTAGAGGGGCGCATGCACGAGTCCGCCTCCCCAAGAAAAGCTTCGCCGCGGCCAATCGCCGCTGCGCTGCCCGTGGTCGGACTGCTCGCCGGGAACATGGCGCTGGCCTTCGGGCCGTGGTTCGTGCGGCTCGCCGATGTCGGGCCGGTGGCGGCGGGGTTCTGGCGGATCGCGCTCGCGGCGCCGGTGCTGGTGGCGCTTGCCTTGGCGAGCCAGCGTCGCGCTTTTGCCGGCGCGGCGGGACTGGCACTGCCGATCGCACTCGGCGGCATCGCCTTCGCCGCGGACCTGGCGAGCTGGCACCTCGGCATCCTGCGCACGACGCTCGCCAATGCGACGCTGTTCGGCAATTCGGCGACGCTGATGTTCCCGATCTACGGCTTCTTCGCCGTCCGCGCCTGGCCGAACCGCGCCCAGGGCCTCGCGCTCGCGCTCGCCGCGGCCGGGGCGGCGCTGCTGCTCGGCCGCTCCTTCCAGCTCTCGCCGCGGCACCTCGCCGGCGATTTGCTCTGCCTGCTCGCCGGCACGCTCTACACCGTCTACTTCATCCTGATGGCGAAGGTGCGCGGAGCGATGGCGCCACTCCCCGCGCTCGCGCTTTCGACGCTGGCGAGCATCGTCCCGCTGCTCGTCGCCGCGTTGATGCTCGGCGAGAAAGTGTGGCCCGGCCATTGGGGCGTGTTGATCGGGCTCGCGCTGGCGAGCCAGGTGGTGGGGCAGGGGCTGATGATCTATGCGATCGGCCATCTTTCGCCGCTGATCGTCGGCATCGCGCTGCTCACCCAGCCGGTGGTGGCCGGCGCGGTCGGCTGGATCGTCTATGGCGAGACGCTCGGCACCGCGGATTTCATCGGCGCGGTGCTGGTCGCGATCGCGCTGGTGCTGGTCCGCAGCGGCGGGCCGCGGCTTGCGTCGGGCGGCGAGGCGCCTAAACCGGCGTGATGGACCTTCGCGACGCGACTCTCGACGAACTCCGCCCCGCACTGGCGCCGGCGATCGCCACCAATGCGGCGTTCGACGGCTGGAACATGCGTGCGCTCGATGCCGCGGCCGATTCGCTCGGCGTCGATCGCGATGTCGCCCGGCTCGCCTTCACCGATGGCTCCGTGGCGATGATCGACGCCTGGTTCGCCGCCATCGACGCCGCGATGCTCGCCCGCTTCACGCCGGAAGCGCTGGCCGCGATGAAGATCCGCGCACGGATCACGGCGCTGGTCGAGGCGCGGCTCGATCTGCTCGCGCCCAATCGGGAGGCGTTGCGCCGCGCCGCCGCGATCCTCGCCTTGCCGCAGAACACGCCGCGCGCCGCCCGGCTCGGCTGGCGCGCCGCCGATACGATGTGGCGCGCCGCCGGCGATACCGCCACCGATTACAATCACTACAGCAAGCGCGCGACGCTCGGTGCGGTCTATGCCGCCACCCTGGCGGTGTTCCTCGCCGACGAGAGCGAGGGCCATGCGGAGACCCGTGCCTTTCTTGCCCGGCGGATCGAGAACATCATGCAGTTCGAAAAGGCCAAGGCGAAGTGGCTGGTGCCCTCGGAACGCCATTTCAGCCTGTCGCGCTTCATCGGACGCCTGCGCTATCCCGCGATCTGAGGGAGTGCTGGGGCCCTCCCGCAATAAGGGACACTACCCACTGGCATTCTTGCGCCGTTATTGATAATCACTCGCATCATGAATGCCACCGCCGTCATTGCCGTGCCGATTCGCCTCGTCCAGATGCCCCGTAACCAGACCGGTACCGTCGCCGGCGTCGATTGGCAGGCGCTGAGCGAGCCCGAGGGCCGGCGGCTGCGCGAGCTCGGCCTCGATGAAGGCGTGGAAGTGGCGCTGCTCCACAAGTCCGGCCTGCTCGGCCGCGGCCCGGTCGCCTGCCGCATCGGCCGGATGACCGTCGCGCTGCGTCGTCACGTCGCCGCCGCGATCCACGTCAGCCCCGGCGCATGAACGCCGCGCCGCTGGTCGCGCTGGTCGGCAATCCCAATGCCGGCAAGAGCGCCCTGTTCAACGCGCTGACCGGCGCGCGCCAGAAGGTCGGCAATTATCCCGGCGTCACGGTCGAGCGCCATGCCGGCCGCATGGCGCTGCCCGATGGCCGCCCGGTCGAGCTGCTCGACCTGCCCGGCACCTACAGCCTCGATCCGTCCAGCCCGGACGAGCAGGTCACCCGCGACGTGCTGTTCGGCAAGCAGGCCGGCGAGCGGCTGCCCGATGCGATCGTCGTCGTGGTCGATGCCTCGAACCTCGACAATCACCTGCGCTTCACGCTCCAACTCGTCGCACTCGGCCTGCCGATCGTCGTCGCGCTCAACATGGTCGATCTGGCCCGGCGCGATGGGCTGGTGCTCGATGCGGAAGCGCTCGAGCGCGAACTGGGCGTGCCGGTGGTGCGCACCGTCGCGGTGCGCAAGCGCGGGCTCGACGATCTCAAGCAGCGGCTCGGCGAGGTCGTCCGCGCGGTTCCTCGCGTGCGCCCCGGCCCCGGTGTCCAGCACGACATCGTCGTGCTCCAGCGCCGCGCCCGCCAGATCGCCACCGCCGTCACCGTCTCGGAAACCGCCGCGCGCCGCTGGACCCACCGGCTCGACGCGGTCGCGCTTCATCCGGTCTCCGGCCCGATCCTCCTGCTCGCGCTGATGTTCGTCATGTTCCAGTCGGTCTTCGCCTGGGCGCAGGCGCCGATGGACGCCATCCAGGCGGGCATGGCCTGGCTCGCCGAGGCCGTTGGTGGCCTGCTGCCGGCCGGCTTCGTGCATGATTTCATCGTGCAGGGGCTGATCGCCGGCGTCGGTGCGGTGGTGGTGTTCCTGCCGCAGATCCTGATCCTGTTCGCCTTCATCCTGGTGCTGGAGGCGACCGGCTATATGGTCCGCGCCGCCTTCCTGATGGATCGGGTGATGGCCAGCGTCGGCCTGTCCGGCCGCGCCTTCATCCCGCTGCTCTCCAGCTTCGCCTGCGCCGTCCCGGGCATCATGGCGACGCGCACCATCGCGGACGAGAAGGACCGGCTCACCACCATCCTGATCGCCCCGATGATGACCTGTTCGGCGCGGCTGCCGGTCTACACGATCATCATCGGCGCGATGATCCCGAACCGATCGGTGCTTCCTGGCATCGGCCTCCAGGGGCTGGTGCTGTTCTGCCTCTACATCCTCGGCATCGCCGGCGCCTTCGCCGCGGCGCTCGTCCTGCGCCGCACCGTCACCAAGGGTGCGACCTCGGGCTTCATGATGGAGATGCCCAAATATCAGCTGCCGCGCCTGGGTGACGTTCTGCTCGGCCTGTGGCAGCGCGCCGAGATCTTCCTGAAGCGCGCCGGCACCACCATCGCCGCGACCGTGGCGATCCTCTGGCTGCTCGCCAGCTTCCCCCAGGCCCCGGCGGGGGCCAAGCAGAGCGAATACTCCATCGCCGGCCGCATCGCGAGCGGGATCGAAGTCGTCGTCCGTCCGATCGGCTTCAACCACGATATCTCGCTGGCGCTGCTCCCCGCCATGGCCGCGCGCGAGGCGGCGGTGGCCGCGATCGGCACCGTCTATGCGGTCGACAATCCCGACGATGCGAGGGGCGAGACGACGATCCGCGACAATCTGCGCACCCGCTGGACGCTGCCGACGGCGCTCGCCTTCCTGATGTGGTTCGTCTTCGCGCCGCAATGCATCTCGACGATCGCGGTCACCCGGCGCGAGACCAATGGCTGGAAATGGCCGCTGTTCATGATCGGCTATCTGTTCACGCTCGCCTATGTGGCGGCGGGGCTCACTTATTGGAGCGCGGTCGCTCTGGGGCTGTGAAGTCCGAGCCGGTCAGCCACCACTCCCTTCGATTAGCTCCGCGCTCGCGCCGCCTGGCGGGCGATGGTGACCGCTTCGTCCTGGGCCAGCACTTCGCCGGCGCTGCCCGAGTGCATCATTGCGCGCTCGGCCGCGCGGACGCGATCGATGGCGCGGGCGAGTTGCGGGGCGTTCCAGCGGCGAAGCGCTCGGCCGGTCGCGGCCTTTTCTCGGAAGAAGACGCGATGTTTTTCCAGGACTTCATCGAGGTCGAGCCCCTTGTCGAGATCGAGCCGCATCTCGGCCATGCCGACCAGCTTGCGGGCGAGCTGGCGCATCAGGGGCACGCCGATCCCTTCGCCGATCCGGGCGAGCTCGCCGCCGATATCGGCAACCCGGCCATCGACGACCGCGGCGATCGCGTCCGACAAATCCGAATCGTCCAGATCCGCACCGACCGCATCCAGCGCGGCCGCGTCGGCGTCGCGTGGGCGTTCAGGCGCCGCGTCGAGATAGAGGGCGAGCTTCTCGATCTCGCGGGTGAGGATCGCGCGGTCGCCGCCGCAAGCCGCGGCGAGGCGTTGGGGGACGTCCCCGGTGAGGCGCAGGCCATGTTCGCGTGCGACGTTGGCGGCAAGTCGCGTCGCGTCGAGTCCCTCGGGCACGTAACAGGCATGCGCCATCGCGTGTGGCGCGGCGATCACCTGCTTGACGAGCTTTCCGCTCGCCTTCAGCCCCGGGCCGATCGCCACCACCGGATTGCCGGCGCGCTCGGCGCCCAGCAACAGGCTTACCGCCTCCGCCGCGCCCTCCTCGATGCCGAGCAGACGAATCAGCCGCGCGCCCCCGAACAGCGAGAGCGAGGCGGCCTCGTCGGCGAGGCGCCCCGGCTGCTCCCGCAGAGCCTTCATGTCGAGATCGATCCGTTCGGCATCGGGGCCGAGCGACTTGGCGAGCCGCGCGGCGAGATCGGCAGCGCCCGCTTCGTCGGGCCCATGGAACAGATAGAGCCGCGTCTCGGGATTGGGCTTTTCGATCGCGGCGCGGATCTGCGTCGCGTTGGCCTTCACTTCGCCCCAGCCTCGGGCGCCGCCTCGGCATAACGGGCGACCCGTGCGATGATCTGGTCCGCGACGATGCCCGAAAGCCGCTCGAGCGCGGTCTTTTCAGCGGCGATCGTCGCATATTCGCTGCCGACGACGTCGATGCCGGCGTCGGAGCCAGCGGTCGCATCGAGCACGACCTGGCCATTGCTGATCTCGACCAACTGGTAGCGGGCGCGCAGGGTGCGGCGCTCGCGACTCACCGAATCGTCGCGGCTGACGCCCAAGCCCGCGATCTGGTCGTCGAGCTTGACTTCGAGCCGATAACGCGCCGTGCGGCCATCCAGGCCCAGTCGATCCCGCAGCGCATTGGCGACCAGCCAACCCGACTGGCCGGGGATCGGTGCGACTTCGACCGCCGAAAGCGTCGAGCGAACCTGGCCTTCGGGGCCGCCGCCATAGAGTGGATGCAGGCCCGAACAGCCGGAAAGCGCGAGCGCGGCGGCGGCAAGCGCGAGGAGCGGGGTACGGCTCATGCGACGATATTCACCAATCGATCGGGCACGACGATCACTTTCCTCGGAGGCTTGCCTTCGAGCGTACGAACGATCTTGTCCGATGCAAGTGCCGCGGCTTCGGTGTCTTCCTTGGACGTGCCCTTGGGGAGCAGTAGCGTGTCGCGCAGCTTGCCGTTGACCTGGACCGCGATCGTCACTTCATCGTCGACCAGCAGCGCGGGATCGACTTCGGGCCAGGGCGCGTCGGCGATCAAGCCATCGCCGCCCGCCGCCGCCCAGGCCTCTTCGGCGAGGTGCGGGACCATCGGCGCGGACAGGCGGAGCAAGGTGAGCGCGGCCTGCTGGCGATCGGCGGAGACCGGCGCCTTCTCGATCGCAGCGGTCAGCGTATAGAGCAGCGCGACGGCCTTGTTGAACTGCAGCCGCTCGATCGCCTCGGCGACGCCGGCGTTGGTGCGGTGGACGAGCTTGCGCAGGGCGAGATCGTCGCTGCCGGTGAAGGCGACCGGCGAATCGGCGGTGATCGGCGGCGTCTCGCCATCGAACAGCCGCCACAGCCGCTGGACGAAGCGCCAGGCGCCCTCGATCCCGTTCTCGGTCCATTCGAGGTCGCGCTCGGGCGGCGAGTCGGAGAGCATGAACCAGCGCACCGCGTCGGCGCCGTACTGATCGACGATCGGTTCGGGATCGATCGTGTTCTTCTTGGACTTCGACATCTTCTCGATGCGGCCGATCTCGATCGGGTCACCCGAGGCGAGTTCGACGGCGCCCGCGCTGTCCTTGCGGACCTCCGGCGGCGAGAGCCAGCGGCCGTCGAGCGTCTTGTAGGTCTCGTGCGTCACCATGCCCTGGGTGAACAGGCCGGCGAACGGCTCGGCAATGTCGAGCTTGCCGATATGGCGAAGCGCGCGCGTGAAGAAGCGGGCATAGAGCAGGTGGAGGATCGCATGCTCGACTCCACCGATATACTGGCCGACCGGCAGCCACTGCTCGGCGACCGCCTTGTCGAACGGCTTGCCTTCGGGCTGGCTGGCGAAGCGGATGAAATACCAGGACGAGTCGACGAAGGTATCGAGCGTGTCGGTCTCGCGCCGGGCGGGGGCGCCGCAGCTCGGGCAATCGACATGCTTCCAGGTCGGATGCCGATCGAGCGGGTTGCCGGGGACGTCGAACGACACGTCCTCGGGCAGCACGACGGGCAACTGGTCGCGCGGGACGCCGACCGGACCGCAGCTTTCGCAATGGATGATCGGGATCGGCGTGCCCCAATAGCGCTGGCGGCTGACGCCCCAGTCGCGCAGGCGCCACACCGTCTGGCCCTTGCCCCAGCCGCCCTCCTCGGCGCGGCGGATGACTTCGCGCTTGGCGTCGGTGACGTCCATCCCGTCGAGAAAGTGTGAGTTCACCAGCGTGCCGGGGCCGGTATAGGCTTCGGCATCGCGGAATTCGGGATCGGTCTGCTCGCCTTCGGAGACGACGCGGCGGATCGGCAGCGAATATTTAGTGGCGAATTCGAAGTCGCGCTGGTCGTGCGCCGGCACGCCGAAAACCGCGCCGGTGCCATAGTCCATCAGCACGAAATTGGCGATGTAGACCGGCACCTGCCAGGCGGCGTCGAAGGGATGGGTGGCGGTCAGGCCGGTGTCGAAGCCGAGCTTCTCCTGGGTCTCCAGCTCGGCGGCGGTGGTGCCGCCCTGCTTGCAACGCTCGATGAACGCCTGGACCTCTGCGTTGCCTTGGGCGAGTTGCTGCGCAAGCGGGTGATCGGCGGCGATCGCGACGAAGCTCGCCCCAAAGATCGTGTCCGGCCGCGTGGTATAGACGGTCAGCGTCTCGCCGTTCGACAGCGTCCAGGCGAACTCCAGCCCTTCGGACTTGCCGATCCAGTTCTCCTGCATCAGCTTGACCTTGTCGGGCCAATGTTCGAGCCCGCGCACGCCCTCGAGGAGGTCCTCGGCGAACTCGGTGATCTTGAGGAACCACTGGCTGAGCTTGCGCCGCTCGACCAGCGCGCCCGAGCGCCAGCCGCGCCCGTCGATCACCTGCTCGTTGGCGAGCACGGTCATGTCGACCGGGTCCCAATTGACCGCCGACTCCTTGCGGTAGACCAGGCCGTTCTCGAAGAAGTCGAGGAACAGCGCCTGTTCATGGCCGTAATAGCCCGGGTCGCAGGTGGCGAGCTCGCGCGTCCAGTCGAGCGCGAAGCCCAGGCGCTTCAGCTGCGCCTTCATCGTCGCGATGTTCTGCCAGGTCCATGCGCCGGGATGGACCTTCTTCTCCATCGCGGCATTTTCGGCCGGCATGCCGAACGCGTCCCAGCCCATCGGATGGAGCACTTCCATGCCCTTCATCCGCCGATAGCGCGCAAGCACGTCGCCCATCGTATAGTTGCGGACATGGCCCATATGGATGCGCCCCGAAGGATAGGGGAACATCTCGAGGACATAGCTTTTGGGCTTGGGCGAATCGTCGCGCGCGGCGAAGGTGCGCCGTTCTTCCCACACCTTCTGCCACGCCGCGTCCGCCTTCAACGGATTGAAGCGCGACACGTTACTTCCTGCAATTGGATGCGATGCCCGCCCAGACGGATCGGGCATCGCGGGAAACCATCAATTCTTGACCGCGGCCTGGCGGAGATCGCGGGCGCGGGTGAGGATGATGTCCTCGAGCTTCTGCACCGTCGCGGCCTGGACCGGCGCGGCGACCCAGGCGCCGCCCCGATTGACTTCGCGCAGCGCCGCGACGCGCACCGCATCGGCGCGCAGATCCTGGTCGAGGATCGTCACCGTCACCTTCATCCGCTCCGTCTGCACGTTCGGGTTCACATACCAATCGGTGACGATCACGCCGCCGTTCGAATCGGTCTGGAGCAGCGGCATGAAGCTGAGCGTGTCGAGGCTGGCGCGCCAGAGATAGGAATTGACGCCGATCGTCGTCACCTTCGAAGCGGCGAGATCGGCCTCGGGACGCTTGTTGTGGCCGCACGCGGCGATCGAAAGAGCAAGCGACCCCAGGATCGCGGTGCGCAACAGGCGGTTCATCGACACATTCCTACCAGGCAGAAGAGTGGAAGCATCTATAGGGGCTGATGTGGCGGGAGCAAGGCGCCTGAAAGCTCCGATTCTGTGGGTCTGGTGCAACAGTGCCGCGAAATTTGTGCCGCCAGTGGAACCATGGTCTCGAATCATGGTAGGGCCACATCATCTAGGGACTCGTATGATGCGAATCGGGCGGACATGGGCGGCGATGGGGCTGGGGGCGTTTGGCGCCTCTGCGCTGTTGCTCGCGCCTGCCCTCCGCGCGCAGGAAGACCATGGCGCCCGAACCAGCCCGCGCGTTTCGTCCGCGGTCCCGCGGAGCGGCTTTGCCGCGTTCACGCCGGCGGCCGCCGATCCGAAGCTTGCCGCCGTGCTGGCCCGATCGGGCCTGGGCGATGGCGGTTTCCGCTTCACGCCTTCGGAAGCCCGGCGTACGGCCGATCGCGGCGTTACCGTTGCCGTGCGCGCCCATTCGGCCCGCGCCGTGAGCACCGATCGCGCCTCGACCACGCCGGCGTCACTCAGCCTGAGTCCGATCGCCTATAATTTGGGCGTTTCGGTCGGCTGGAAGCGCTTCGCCGTTTCGGGCGATGTCGCCCGTGTCGATCTTGTCTCGGAGCCCGGTGGGCGCGAGCAGACCGATGTCGGAGTGAGCTACAGCGGCAAGCGGCTGAGCGGCCGTGTCGCCGCCGTGGCGGACAAGCCGCTGACCAGCACACCGGTGCTGATCGGCGACAAGCCGAGCTATTCGATCGACGTCGGCGGCAGCTATTCGCTGACCCGCAATCTCGCCGTCACCGCCGGCGTGCGCTACAAGAGCGAGCGCGACCGGCTGACGGCCATGACCGAGGACAATCGGCGCGACAGCCAGTCGGTTTATGTGGGAACGGCGTTCCGCTTCTAAGCGGCTTTTGATTGAGCTCGAACAGTCGGGCCGCTTGGTCTGCGATCCGCGATCCATGCATCGATCGCGGCCCAGCCGTAAATCCCGAACGGGACCAGGGAGCGCGCGTGCTGCGCGTTCATCCCGCCCAGCGCGACGACGGGAACGCCAAGGTTCCTGATCAAGAAGCCGAACCTCGCTCGGCCGAGCGCCGGGGCGCCGGCGTGCGACCGGGTGGCAAAAACCGGAGAGACGAACAGCAGCTCGGCACCGGCGCGGATCGCCGCAAGCGCTTCACGGCGCGAATGGACGGGGGCCGTCTGCAGGCCGCGGCGCCGCATTCGGCCTTGCGCGCCGTGCATGCCCGCCTCGCCCGGCATCGCGGTTTCTCCGGCGCGAACGAGCATGAGGTGCCGCCGCCGGGCCACCGCGCGGATGTGCAGGAACAATGCGCGCCGTTCCGTCGGCGGCAGCGAATAATGGCGGAACACCACGCCGGCACCCCGCGGCAGCCTCTCGAGCGCGAGCCACAGCGAATCCCCCATCCGTTCGTCGGTCATCAGCCAGAGGCGCGGGGGGTGGCGGGGCGGCATCGCCCTGCCTATAGCGCGCGCCATGCCGATAGACGACGCCAGTCAACGCCTTGCCGATGTCCAGCAGCGGATCGCGCGTGCCGCCAAGACCGCCGGCCGCTCCGCCGACGACATGACGCTGATCGCAATCTCCAAGACCCGGGACGAAGCCGCGATCACGCCGCTGATCGCCGCCGGGCAGCGCGTGTTCGGCGAGAACCGCGTCCAGGAGGCCGAAGCGAAGTGGCCGGCGCTGATCGAGGCGACGCCTGGCATCACGCTCCATCTGGTTGGCCAGCTCCAGTCCAACAAGGCGGAGGACGCCGTCCACCTGTTCGACGCGATCCATTCGCTCGACCGTTCCTCGCTCGTCGCCGCGCTCGCCAAGGCGATGGACAAAGTAGGCAAGCGCCCCGCCTGCTTCATTCAGGTCAATATCGGCGACGAGCCGCAAAAGGGCGGGTGCACGGTCGCCGACTTGCCGGCGCTGCTCGGCGAGGCCCGCGCCGCCGAACTGCCTGTCGCCGGGCTGATGTGCGTGCCGCCCGCCGAGATCGAGGCCGCACCCTATTTCGCGCTGCTCGCCAAGCTCGCGCGCGATCACGAGCTGGCGGGGCTCAGCATGGGCATGTCGGGCGACTACGAGACCGCGGTGACGATCGGCGCGACGCATGTCCGCGTCGGCACCGCGCTGTTCGGAGCGCGGGCATGAAATACGATGCCATCCTCTTTGATTTCGACGGCGTGCTGCTCGAAAGCGAGTACGCCGGCAACAAGCAGATCGCCGATTACCTGACCAGCATCGGCCATCCCATCACGCCGGAAGATTCGATGGCGAACTTCATGGGACTGGCCGGCGCCGATTTCCTCGCGGCGATCGAAGCTTGGATCGGCAGGGCGATTCCAGACGAGTTCCACACGGCACGCGCCGTCGAGGACAAACGGGCGCTGGAGGAAGGGCTGCCCGCGGTGGCCGGAGCGATTCGCTTCATCGAGGATCTGCCGCCCGAGCTGCCGCGCGCGATCACCTCGTCGAGCAGCACGCGCTGGATCAGCCGGCATCTCGAACATCTCGGCGTGCGGGACGCGTTCGGCGACCATCTCTATTCGGGCCGCGAGCATGTCATCAACGGCAAGCCGGCACCGGATCTCTATCTCTACGCGGCGGCGCAGCTCGGTACTCCGATCGAGCGCTGCCTGATCCTCGAGGATTCGCCGGTGGGCGTGACCGGGGCGGTGGCCTCGGGCGCCACCGTGATCGGGCTATGCGCAGGCTCGCATTGCGCGCCGGACCATGCCGATCGGCTGCGGGCGCTCGGGGTGACGCTGATCGCACATGATTTCGATGAGGTTCGCCGGCTGATCTGATTGGGGCCGCCAGGGCGCTTTTCAGTTCACGCGAAGGCGCGAGAAGGCGCGAAGAAGAGTTTGTTCGCGCAGAGGCGCAGAGGACGCAGGGAAGCGCCGCGAAGGCGGCATTGAACACCCCGAGCAAGGAGCCCCGGCGTTGCGCTCAAGGCCTGCCATCTCTGCGCCTCTGCGCGAAAATCATATGCCCATTCGCGAGAGGCCCCAGCTCTCGCTGGGGCGACGGGAGAGCTTAAAACTCGTGTCCCGTCCGGTCCCGCTTGGTGGCGAGATAGCGGGCATTGTGCGGGTTCGGCGGCAGGACGTGCGGTACCCGTTCGACGACATCGACTCCCGCTGCGCGCAGCGTCTCGACCTTTTGCGGATTGTTGGTGAGCAGCCGAATGCGATGCTGGCCGAGCAGGGCGAGCATCCGGGCCGCGATGCGAAAGTTGCGCGCGTCGACGGCGAAGCCCAGCCGGGTATTGGCATCGACCGTGTCGAAGCCCTGGTCTTGCAGCGCATAGGCGCGCAGCTTGTTGATCAGGCCGATGCCACGGCCCTCCTGGCGCAGATAGAGCAGGATGCCCCAGCCGCTCGCTTCGATCTCGGCGATCGCCGCCTGGAGCTGCGGCCCGCAATCGCATTTGAGGCTGCCAAGCACGTCGCCGGTGAGGCATTCGCTGTGAAGGCGGACCAGCGGCGGCCTGCCGTCGGGCGTGCCGATCAGCAGCGCGACGTGCTCGCCGGGCATCTCGTCGGTGCGGAAAGCGACGATCTCGGCATCCTCCGCTCCGGCGACCGGTAGCCGAGCCCGAGCGACGATGCGAAGCCGGTCGGCATCCTCATGCGCATCGATGTCCGCAGGCGTGATCCTATCCTCGTCCTTTGCCGGCCGAACGAAGAAGGCGGGGAGCAGGCCCGCGACCCGGGCGAGTCGCAGCGCCGCCGCCGCGAGATCGGGTTCGACGACCGGAATGGCGCGAAACGGCCCCTTGAGCGGCGTGGCGAGATCGAATTGTGGGTCCGCCAGCGCCGTCGCCGTGTCGAAATCGAGCCACGGGGCGCGCTGGATAAGCACCGGCGCATCGGGGGTCGCGGCGTCGCGCTGGTTGGCGAGCTTCAGCGTTGCGGCGCGGCCGGCGGAAAGCAGCAGGTCCGCCTTGCCGACGGCATCGAAGGCGGCGAGCCGCTCAGTGTCGGCGGTCTCGACCGCGAGCAGCGCGAGCTCGCCGATCGCGATCGGCCAGCCGCGGCGCAGCGCGTCGATCGCCCGGGCGGCGGCGTGCGCGCCCATCAGAAGGCGAACTCGGTGACGATCGGCACATGGTCCGAGGGTTTGAGCCAGGAGCGGCACGGCTCGCAGACCTTGTGGCCAGTCGCCCGCTCGGCGACCTCGCGGCTGGCCCACATATGGTCGAGCCGGCGGCCGCGGTCGGATGCCGCCCAATCCTTGGCGCGATAGCTCCACCAGGTGAAGCAGCGCTCGGGCGCCGGGATGAAGCGGCGCCCGAGATCGACCCAGTCATGCGCTTCCTGCAACCGCGTCAGCGCCTCGACTTCGATCGGCGTGTGGCTCACCACGCCGAGCAGCTGCTTGTGGCTCCACACGTCGCATTCGAGCGGGGCGATGTTGAAGTCGCCGGTGAGGATGGTCGGCCGGTCGAGCCTCTTCGACCATTCGGTCATCCGCGCGATGAAATCGAGCTTCTGGCCGAATTTCGGATTCACCGTGCGATCGGGAATGTCGCCGCCGGCCGGGACATAGACATTCTCGAGCCGCACGCCATTGGGCAGCCGCACGCCGACATGCCGCGCCTCGCGATTGGCCTGCCAGTCGAGCCGGTCGTCCTCGGCAACGGGAACGCGGCTGATGATCGCGACGCCGTGATGCATGCGCTGGCCGTGCTTGATGACATGGTCATAGCCGAGCGCCCGGAACGGCGCCTCGGGGAAATCGCCGTCGATCACCTTGGTTTCCTGAAGGCACAGGATGTCGGGCGCCTCCTCGCGGAGGAACTGCTCGACGATCTCGATGCGGAATCGGACGGAATTGATGTTCCAGGAAGCGATCTTCATCGCGCGCGATGTAAGGGCAAGCGTCCGATACGGAAAGGCCCCCGCTCCGGGGGCAATGGAGCGAGGGCCGACCTAGCGTTCGTCACGCAGGCGGGAGATGGAGAGCTTCCGGGCAACAGGGGGAAAATCCCGGCTAACGCCCCACATCCGCAGGTGCCCTTCTAGGCCCGTCAACCTGTCGCCAAGATGAACGATCTCAGCGATTGCGGGGCCCTTGCGGCCGGGGATCGTTCCAGCGGAACGTTCCGTCGCTCACCGGCACGTTGAACTGCTGGTTGGAAAGCCGGATCTTGGTCTGGTTGTTCTGGGAATCGAGCGCCACCCAGCCTTCGAGCATCAGCCCGGCCGGGGCGGCGGCGTTCTTCTGGAAAATCATCGTGATCCGGCCGTATTCGGGATGCTTGGGATCATGGACTTCGATCGAGAGCACCCGGTCGTTGCCCGTCGGCACGACCTTGGCATAAGCGGAGAGGTCGCGCTTGGGATTGAGCAGCACGGCGAGCGGCGAATTGCCGATCGGCCAGCGATCGACCTGGCGGACCTGATAGTCGATAAACCACAGGCTCTTGCCGTCGGCGACGATCAGCTGGGGCACGCCCTTCTGATATTGGAAGCGGATCTTGCCCGGGCGCTTGAGGCTCATCGTGCCGGTAAGGGTGCGGCCGTTGCGATCGGTCTGGGAGAAGCCGGCGACCATGCTGCTGACCGCCTCGAGATGCTGCTGGACCTGGGCGAGCTCGGGTGCCGGCGCGGGGGCGGCGGCCGAAACGAGCGCGGGCGCGGCGAGGGCGAGGCTGAAGGCGAACGATCGGGCAAGCACGTCTGATCTCTCCAAATGACGGGTGTCGCGGCTAGGCCGCAGGGCTTGAACGGGTCCTGAACCCGCCGCGGCCGCGAAACGATCCCTGTCCGCTACAGCTGCCGCCCGTCGGTATCCATCAGCACTTCGCGTCGGCCGACATGGTCGGGGCGCGAGACAAGGCCGTCCTTCTCCATCCGCTCGACCAGGCGCGCGGCGCTGTTGTAGCCGACGCGGAGCTGGCGCTGGAGCCAGGAGGTCGATGCCTTCTGGCTCTCTGCGACGAGTTGCACCGCGCGGCGATAGAGCTGGTCTTCGGGGCTGTCCTCGCCCTGCGGCGCGCCGTCGAGATCGAAGCCGCCATCCTCGGGCTCCTCGGTGACGGCGGTGATATATTCGGGCGCGCCTTGCGAGCGCCAATGGTCGGCAACCGCCTGGACCTCGTCGTCGCTGACGAACGGGCCGTGAACGCGGACGATCTGCTTGCCGCCGGGCATATAGAGCATGTCGCCCTTGCCGAGCAGCTGTTCGGCGCCCTGTTCGCCCAGGATCGTGCGCGAATCGATCTTGCTGGCGACATAGAAGGAAAGCCGCGTCGGCAGGTTCGCCTTGATCACGCCGGTGATGACGTCGACCGAGGGGCGCTGGGTGGCCATGATCAGGTGAATGCCCGCCGCGCGCGCCTTCTGCGCCAGCCGCTGGATCAGGAATTCCACTTCCTTGCCCGCCGTCATCATCAGGTCGGCGAGCTCATCGACGATCACGACGATCTGCGGCAGCGGCTGGAGGTCGAGCTCTTCCTCCTCGTAGATCGCCTTGCCACTATCGGGATCCCATCCGGTCTGCACCTTGCGGCCGAGCTTCTGGCCCTTGGCCTTGGCCGAGCGGACCTTCTCGTTGAAGCTGGCGAGGCTGCGGACATTGGCGTGCGCCATCATCCGATAGCGGTCTTCCATCTGCTCCACCGCCCATTTGAGCGCACGCACTGCCTTGGCCGGCTCGGTCACCACGTCCGCAAGCAAATGCGGGATGTCCTTGTACATGCTCAGTTCGAGCATCTTGGGATCGATCATGATCATCCGGCACTGCTCGGGCGTCAGCCGATAGAGCAGCGACAGGATCATGCAGTTGAGGCCGACCGACTTGCCCGAGCCGGTGGTGCCGGCGACGAGCAAATGCGGCATCGGCGCGAGATCGGCGATCACCGGATCGCCGGCGATGTTCTTGCCGAGCACCAGCGGCAGCGTCGCGCCCTGATCCTCGAAGGCCTGGCTCGCGACCAGTTCGTGCAGGTTCACCGATTCGCGCACGGCATTGGGCAGCTCGATGCCGATCACGCTGCGGCCGGGGATCGTCGCGATGCGGGCCGAAGTCGCCGACATGTTGCGCGCGACGTCGTCGGCGAGCTGGATCACCCGGCTCGCCTTGATGCCCGAGGCGGGCTCGAGCTCGTACATCGTCACCACCGGGCCGGGGCGGACTTCGACGATCTGGCCCTTCACATGGAAATCGTCGAGTACGCTTTCGAGCAGCCGGGCGTTGCGCTCGAGCGCGGCCTTGTCGATCGCCGAATTTTTGTTCGCCGGCGGCGCCTTGAGCAGGTCGATCGAGGGGAGCTGGTAGCTATCCTTGAAATCGAGGCTGGTCTGGGTGGGCGGCTTGCTGCGCGCCGGGCTGGGGGCGATCTGGCGATCGGCGATCACCGGGCCTGGCCGGTTGTCGGGCACCACCGTCTTGCGCGGCTCGCGGCCTTCGCGGATCATGGGCTCTGCTGGCTCCCGCGGCTCGCGCGGCGCGGCGGGATCGGGCGCGCGCAGCAGCGGCGTCTTGCCCGGCCCCCGCAGGCTGGGCAGGCGAATCGGCCGGTCGGGCAGGCTGAAATCGAGGCTGCGCCACCAGATGGCGAGGCCGGCCAGCCCGAAGAGGAGGCCAAGCCCGCGGCCGGCCCAGAGCGTGACTTCGGGATTGCCCGCCAGCCCGATCAGCCAGCTGATCCCGCCGGCGATGCTGAGTCCGATCACGCCGCCCCAGCCGCCGGTGAGCGATAGGACGGCGTCGCTCGAGAAGAAGGCGAGCGCAGTGGCGACGAGCACGACGCCGATGGCCACCCCGCGCACCATCCGGCTCCAGTCGCCGACCGGCCGGTCGCGCCACAGCCGAAGGGCGACGATCAGCCCGATCGGCAGGAACAGCACGACCGCCGGGCCCAGCAACGCAAAGAGGAAGTCGGCGGCCCAGGCGCCGGCGCCGCCCATCAGGTTGCGCGCCGGCCCGGCCGAAGCGGTGTTCATCGAAGGATCGCTCGGGTGATAGCTGAGCAGCGACAACAGCAGCGCGGCCATCGCGAGAAACAGCGCAGTGCCGCCGATCAGCGCGCCGCTGCGGCGGATTCCTGCCTTCATCGTATCGCGCCACAAGGGCGCCTGTGCCCGGGACGCCATCGCCCGTGTCTCCGAATGTCTGGGGTGCGTGCCCGTCATCGCGTGGCGCGAGTCCGGCGTCAAGCAGCACCCATTGCTCAACCTGCTCGGAACAATAGCGGAACGTGCGGCGGCAGGAAAGCATTTGAGGGCACGGCCGCCGCGCGCTAGGGCATGGGCATGGACCGCGCGGATCTTCTCATCCTCGGCGGCGGGCTGGTCGGCAGCGCGCTCGCCACGGCGCTCGATGCGCATGGGCTTTCCTCGATCGTGGTCGATCCCGCCGATCCGGCCACGATCCTCGCCGCCGCGCATGACGGCCGCGCCTCGGCGATCGCCAGCGCGCCGATGCGGATGTTCGAGGCGATCGGCCTCGCCCCGCGGCTGGCGGGCAAGGGCTGCCCGATCCAAGGCATCCGCGTCTCCGACGGGCTCGATCCCGGCAAGCTCGATTTCGCCCCCCGCGATGGCGAAGGCGCGCTCGGGCATATGTTCGAGAACCGGATTTTGCGCACCGCGCTGTTCGAGGCGGCGCAGGCGGCGCCGCTCGCCGATGTTCGGATGCAGACCCGCGCGCTTGGAGTCGAGCGCGGGCCGCATGGCGTCACGGCGTCGCTCAGCGACGGCACGAGCGTCTCGGCCCAGCTGCTGATCGCCGCCGAGGGCCGCAACTCGCCGACGCGCGAGGCGGCGGGGCTCAAGACCGCGCGCTGGCAATACGACCATGCCGCAATGGTCGCGACGCTCGGCCATGAGCGCAGCCACGAGAATATCGCCTTCGAAATCTTCTATCCCGATGGCCCCTTCGCGATCCTGCCGCTGCTCGACGACGAGAACGGCCATCGCTCGGCGGTGGTGTGGACGGTCAAGGCGCGGGACGCAGTGGGCATGATAAAGATCTCCGATCGCGCCTATCTTGCCGAGGCGGAGAAGAAGATGTGCGGCTTCCTCGGCAAGCTCGGCCCGCTCACCTCGCGCTTCAGCCATCCGCTCGGCTTCCACCATGCCGCCTGGATCACCGCCGATCGGCTCGCGCTGGTCGGCGACGCGGCACACGGCATCCATCCGATCGCCGGGCAGGGCGTCAATGTCGGCTTCCGCGACGTGGCGACGCTGGTGGAAGTGCTGGTCGAGGGGAAACGGCTCGGGCTCGACCTCGGCGATCCGCAGCTGCTCGCGCGCTACCAGCGTTGGCGCGGGCTCGACACCTTCATGGTCGCCGCCGCCACCGACGGGCTGACCCGTCTCTTCGGCATTCCCGGCAAGACCGCAAGCGCGGTGCGCCGCTTCGGCCTGTCGGCCGTCGACAAGCTGCCGCCGCTCAAGGACTGGTTCATGGCCGAGGCGCGCGGCGAGAGCGGCGACGTGCCGAAGCTGCTGCAGGGCATGACGGTCTGAGGAGCAAGGGTCGGACGAGGAGAAAGACGTGCTGCTGACCCTCGCATCTTTGCTCCTGACCGCCCAGGACGATCCGCTGGCCGGGCATCTCGTCCGCGTCGAGTCGGCCCGCGTCCAGTTCCGCGATTCCCCGCGTGTCGAGGCGCCGCGCCGCAAGGGCTATGTCCTTCGCGGCGACGTGCTGATCGCCGATGGCGAGCAAGGCGGCTTCACCTCGGTCACCTTCGTGCCGGCGAAGGGCCGATCGAGCCGCGGCTGGATCGAGACCGCCGCGCTCCGCCGCCTTCCTGCCAGCGTGCCGAAGCCCGCAGACTGGACCGGCGCCTGGCACCAGGAAGACGCCGATATCGACATCAAGCCGGCCGCAAGGCGCGGCGCGCTGCATGCCGAGGGCCTCGCGCTGTGGGGCAACCATGATCCCCAGCGCGTTCGCAACGGCGGCATCCATACCGGCGACTTCACCGGGGACGCCGTGCCGGCGGGCGACCGGCTGACCTACACGAACACCGAGCCCGGCGGCGGCTGCGAAGTCCGCATGCGCTTGCTCGGGCCGTATCTGCTGGTGGCCGACAACGACCAGTGTGGCGGGATGAACGTGACATTCAGCGGGCTGTATCGCCGGTCGAAGGGCTGACGCTTCCACGCCCTACAGCTCCCCGGCGAAGGCCGGGGCCCAGTTGCCGCGAACTCACAAAGGCGCGAGTCGGTCGAACAAATCATCCCACTCCGGATTCAGTCCTTCGATTCGCGGATCTTCCACGCGCGCTTCCATTTCTTCATTGCAATTCGCGACGCCGCGCGGCGTCGAGGCTTTCGAACGGCTGGTACCAGACCAGTCGGGTGCACCCCCGTTCGCGGGTAAAACTCGGGACCGCCCCAATGCGGTGCTGCCATACACGCCTCGGCAGGTCGGAGGTCACGCCGAGATAGATCGTGCCGTTGCGCCTGTTGGCCATGACGTAGAGGAAGCCGGCCTTCTCCAACTTCAACTCCGCGGCAGCTGGGCCCCGGCCTTCGCCGGGGAGCAGAAGGATTTCATGGATGTCCGGTGACCGCAACTGCATCCGTGCGGAGCAGGATGCCGCCTCTCCCTATTGCAGCGTCCCCTCGTCCCCATCATGCCGGCCATAGAATTGCATCAGCTGCACGATCAGCTCGGCCCGTCCCGACAGCGTCTCGGCCTCCAGCAGCGCCTGTTTCGAGGCCACGTCGAACGGCGCGACCTGGGCGATGCCGTTGACCAGCGATTCGTCGTCGAGCCGGCTCACCGCCTCCCAATCGACCGCATAGCCGAGGCTGTCCGCGAAGCGGCGCGATTCGATTTCCAGGCTGGCGCGCTCGGCGAGCGCCAGCGTCTCGGCTTCCTCGGCCGGGACCAGCTCGGCCTCGACTTGCCGGAATGGCGTCGTGACGTCGAGCTCCCGCACCACGGCGAACCGAGCCAGGCCTTCCAGCACCAGGTTGAACCGCCCATCGTCGAGCGCCTCGACTTCGGCGATCCGGCCGACACAGCCGATGTCGAACAGCGCGGGCGGGTCGTTCGAATCGCGCGGCTGGATCATGCCGATCCGCCGATCGCGGACCAGCGCATCCGAGATCATCGCCCGATAGCGCGGCTCGAAGATGTGGAGCGGCAGGTGCATCCGCGGGAAGAGCAGCGCGCCGCCGAGCGGAAATATCGACAGCCGCGCGATCCTCCCCGAATCGCTCATCCGAACAGGATCGCCGAAAGCTTGCGGCGCTGCGCCGAGACCCAGGGATCCTCGAGGCCGACGGCCTCGAACAGCTTGAGCAGCCGCTGGCGCGCGGCGCCTTCGTTCCATTCGCGATCGTCGCGGATCATCGCGAGCAGCGTCTCGGCCGCCGCCTCGCGATCCCCCGCCGCCATCTGGCCGCCGGCGAGCTCGTAGCGCGCGTCCATGTCGCCGGCCGCGGCCTGGGCGGCGAGTCCGGACAGGTCCTCGACCGGCACCGCCTCACGGGCGAGCGCGAGCGCGGCGCGGGCCTGTTCGATCTCGGGTCCCTTGGCGGCTTCTTCGGGCAGTGCGGCGAGCGCCGCCTCCGCCTCGTCGGCGCGGCCGAGCGCGAGCAGCGCGCGGACCTGGCCGGCGGCGACCGCAGCATGATCGGGCGCCATCTCGGCGAGCTGCACGAAGATCGACAGCGCCCGCTCGGCATCGCCCTCGGCCAGCGCCTGCTCGCCCATCGCGATCAGCGGCTCGAGCTCGGCCTCCTGCTCGGCTTCGGCGCTCTGCACCGGCAGCTGGCGCAGGATCTGATCGAGCATCGTCTTGAGCTGGGTTTCGGTCCGCGCGGTGGTCAGATCGGCGACGAGCTGGCCCTTGAACATCGCATAGACGGTCGGGATCGAGCGGACCTGGAATTGCGCGGCGATGAACTGGTTCTTGTCGACATCGACCTTGGCGAGGCGCACGCCCTTGTCGGCATAATCGGCGGCGACCTTTTCGAGCACCGGCGAGAGCGCCTTGCACGGGCCGCACCATTCCGCCCAGAAATCGATGATCACCAGGCTTGTCATCGACGGCTCGACGATGTCGCGGCGGAAACCGTCGACGGCTTCCTTTTCGGCAGGGCTCAATCCAAGCGTGGCCAAGGCACGGGCTCCGGAACAAGGGGTACGTGGGGTGGCCGCTATGTGGGCGTTCACGCGGGCTGCGCCAAGTGGATAAAAAAGCCGCATCCCGGGGGTTGCCCAGCCTCGGAACCGATGCTAGTGGCCGCGCCTCACCCGCCCGGTGCCTCTCTTGCCCGGGCCGAAACGCCGAGCGGGCGTAGCTCAGGGGTAGAGCACGACCTTGCCAAGGTCGGGGTCGAGGGTTCGAATCCCTTCGCCCGCTCCAGCGGTTCCTCACGGTTCCCGCCATCGATGAGTTACCGGTTGCGTCCGGTCGGTTTGTCGTTCGATAAGCCCGATCCATGATCGCCCGTTCGCTGCTGCTCGCGCCGCTCTTCCTCCTCACCGCCGCTGCCGCCGTGCCCGATGACGGGATCGAGGGCGTGTGGAGCAATCCGCGCGGCAGCGTCCACATTCGCTACGAAGCCTGCGGCAAGGGCGTGATCTGCGGCACTGTCGTCTGGGCGAGCGAAAAGGCGATGGCCGATGCTCGGCGCGGCGGCACGACCAGCCTGATCGGCACGCGCATCTTCCGAAATCTCCACAAGGCCGGAGCGAATCGCTGGAAGGGACGCGTCTACGTCCCCGATATCAACAAGACGTTCGAAGGCACGGTGACGGTGGAGGGCGACAAGATGATCGGCCGCGGCTGCCTGTTGCTGGGCGTCGGGTGCAAGCAGCAGACCTGGAGCCGCGTGCCCGGCTGAGCCGTCTCGATTCCAGAACGCTGCGTTTCCGGAACGACCCCTTGCGAAGCGCGGGTGCGGTTTCCACTTCAGCCTGCGTACAGGAAACCAGACTAGAAGCCCCCCGCCATGATCAAGTCGATTCTCCGGGTGCTTGCGCCCGCGCTCGCCCTGTTTTCGCTCGCCGCGCCCGCGTATGCGGGCCCGTCGCCCGCCGCGCCGGTCGCGAGCGAGTGGCGAAATCCGAGCAACAGCGTCCATGTCCGCATCGACAAATGCGGCGGCGCGCTGTGCGGCACGGTCACCTGGGCGAGCGAGAAGGCGATTGCCGATGCCCGCCGGGGCGGCACCGAAACCCTGGTCGGCACGCATTTGTTCCGCGACCTGAAGCCGGCCGGCGCGGGCAAGTGGAGCGGCAAGGTGTTCGTGCCGGACATTCGCCAGACCTTTTCGGGCACGATCCAGTTCGCCGATGGCGACAAGATGGTCGGCAAGGGCTGCGTGCTGTTCGGCCTGATCTGCAAGTCGCAGACCTGGTCGCGACTGAACTGAAGCGACTTGGCAGCCACCTTCGGGGTGGCGCCGCTGCGCCGAGCGGCTAGGCTCGCCGCATGACTGCAGCACCCATTCGAGTCGGCATCGGCGGCTGGACCTTCGAGCCCTGGCGCGGCACCTTCTATCCCGAAGGCCTGACGCAGAAGAAGGAGCTCGAATTCGCGAGCCGGGCGCTGAGCGCGATCGAGATCAACGGCACTTATTATTCCACCTTCAAGCCACAGACCTTCGAAGGCTGGGCCAGGACGGTGCCCGACGGCTTCGTCTTCGCGGTGAAAGGCTCGCGCTTCTGCACCAATCGCAAGGTGCTGGCCGAGGCGGGCGAATCGGTGGCGCGTTTCGTCGGCCAGGGCATCACCGCGCTCGGCGATCGGCTGGGGCCGCTGATGTGGCAATTCATGGCGACCAAGAAGTTCGACGCCGCCGATTTCGGCGCGTTCCTCGATCTGCTGCCGCGGACCCATGAGGGCGTGGCGCTCCGCCACGCGGTCCAGGTGCGGCACGAAAGCTTCGTGGTGCCCGAATTCGTCGATCTGTGCCGCAACGCCGGAGTGGCGATCGTCTATGCCGATTCGCCGCAATATCCGGCGATCGCCGATGTGACCGGCGACTTCGTCTATGCCCGGCTCGAAGCCGGCGAGGACGACAATCCCTTCTGCTATCCGGAAGGCGAGCTGCCGCGCTGGACCGAGGCGGCGCGAACCTGGGCCGCCGGCGGCCGTCCGGCGGGATTGCCCTATGTCGAAGACCGCGATCCGCCGGCGACGCCGCGCGAGACCTTCGTCTTCTTCATCCATGGCGGCAAGGTCCGCGCCCCCGCCGCGGCGCAGGAGCTGATTCGGCGGTTGGGTTAGCGCCGCGGGCTGGGCTGTGCGGCCACCATGCGTTCGCCGTCGATGACGATCGGGCTGGCCAGGCCCGGCACGCCATCGCAATCGAGGCGCAAGCCGCGTGCGATCACCTGGGGATCGGCGAAGACTTCGGCGACGGTGTTGATCGGGCCGGCGGGCACGCCCACGGCCTCTAGGGCCTCGTAGAGATCGGCCTTGGCCCAATCGAGGATCGCGCGGGCGAGCTGCGGGATCAGGGCGTCGCGGTTGCGGACCCGGGCAGGGTTGGTGGCAAAGCGCGCGTCCTCGGCAAGCGGCAGGCCGATCACGTCGCACAGCTTGCGGAACTGGCCGTCATTGCCGACCGCGACGATCAGCTCGCCATCGGCACAGGCAAAGGCCTGGTAGGGAACGAGATTGGCATGGCCGTTGCCCATCCGGTGCGGCACCTTGGCGGGATTGGCCATCCAGTTGAGCGCCTGGTTGGCGAGCACCGCGACCTGGGTGTCGAGCAGCGCCATGTCGATGTGCGCGCCCTCGCCGCTGACGTCACGACGTCGCAAGGCCGCCAGGATCGCCACCGCGGTATAGACGCCGGTGAAGATGTCGGCATAGGCGACGCCCGCCTTTTGCGGGCTGTCGTCGGGCTCGCCGGTCAGGCTCATCGCCCCGCCCATGCCCTGGATGATGAAGTCATATCCGGCGCGATGGGCATAGGGACCGGTCTGGCCGAAGCCGGTGATCGAGGCGACGATCAGCCGCGGGTTGAGCGCAATCAGGCTGGCCGGGTCTAGGCCATATTTGACCAGCCCGCCGACCTTGTAATTCTCGATCACCGCATCGGCCCCGGCGATCAGCGCCTTGACCTCCGCCTGCCCCTCGGCCGTGGCGATATCGACGAAGCGGCTGGTCTTGCCGCGATTGCAGGCATGGAAATAGGCGGCGTCGAGGTTGGTCCCGTCGGGTGCCGTCAGGAAGGGCGGGCCCCAATGGCGGGTATCGTCGCCGGCACCCGGCCGCTCGATCTTGATCACTTCGGCACCGAGATCGGCGAGCAGTTGCCCGCACCAGGGCCCGGCCAGGATGCGGGCGAGCTCGACGACCTTGATGCCTTCGAGCGGCTTCATGCCGTGCCCCGGCGGATCGCATAGACGACATGGTCGGGAAAGACCTTGCCGCCGCCGCGATGATGGCGCCCCTCGACCAGCGTGCCGCCGATTTTCTCCATGGCGCCGCGCGAGCGCAGATTGTCCTGGCCGACGATGAAGACGACCGTGCCGACGCTCTGGTGGATATGGTCGAGCATCAGCCGCTTCACTTCGCGGTTGTATCGGCCGCCCCAATAGGCGCGGGCGAGGAAGGTCCAGCCGATCTCGATCTCGTCTTCCTCGGGGACCCAGCAATCATAGCGGCTGGATCCGATCACCTTCCCGCTCGCCCTGTCCTCGATCGCCAGGGCGCCGCCGCACGCCAGCGCATCGGCGAAGAATTGGCGGAACACGGGCTCCTGCCAGCGATCCTTCATCGGGTGCAGCGCCCAGATCAGCGGATCGGAAGCGACCGCGTAGAGCGCGTCCCAGTCCGCCGCGACGAGCGGGCGGATGCGGACGAGATCGCCTTCGAGCGTCGGCTGTCGATCGGGCGCCATCAGAAGGCGGCGATCCCCGTGATCGCGCGGCCGAGGATCAGGCCATGGACGTCGTGGGTGCCCTCATAGGTGTTGACCGTTTCGAGGTTAATTGCGTGCCGAATGACGTGAAATTCGGCCGAAATTCCGTTTCCGCCGTGCATATCGCGCGAAATTCTGGCGATATCGAGCGCTTTTCCGCAGTTATTGCGCTTGATAATGCTGATTGCCTCGGGCGCCAGCGTGCCTTCGTCGAACATCCGGCCGGCCCGGAGCGCCGCCTGCAGGCCGAGCGCGATCTCGGTTTCCATATTGGCGAGCTTGAGCTGGACGAGCTGGTTCGCGGCGAGCGGCTTGCCGAACTGGGCGCGATCGAGCGTGTATTGCCGCGCGGCGTGGAAACAGGCCTCGGCCGCGCCCATGCTGCCCCAGGCGATGCCGTAGCGGGCGCGGTTGAGGCAGCCGAACGGGCCCTTGAGCCCCTGGACCTCGGGCAGCAGCGCTTCCTCGCCGACTTCGACGCCGTCCATCACGATCTCGCCGGTGATCGAGGCGCGCAGGCTGAGCTTGCCCTCGATCTTGGGCGCGGTGAGGCCCTTCATGCCCTTTTCGAGGACGAAGCCCTTGATCCCCCCGCCATGTGCATCGCTCTTGGCCCAGACGACGAAGACGTCGGCGATCGGCGAATTGGTGATCCACATCTTCGAGCCGGTGAGGCGATAGCCGCCATCGATCTTCTCCGCCCGGGTGCGCATCCCGCCAGGATCCGAACCGGCATCGGGTTCGGTGAGGCCGAAACAGCCGACCCATTCGCCGGTGGCGAGCTTGGGCAGGTACTTCCGCTTCTGTTCCTCGGTGCCATAGGCATGGATCGGATACATGACGAGGCTCGACTGCACGCTCATCGCCGAGCGATAGCCCGAATCGACCCGCTCGACTTCGCGCGCGACCAGGCCATAGGCGACATAGCCGAGCCCGGCGCCGCCATAGGTTTCGGGGATGGTCGCGCCGAGCAGGCCGAGCTGGCCCATTTCCGACATGATCTCGCGATCGAAATGCTCGTCGAGATATGCGCGGGTGACGCGCGGCAGCAGCTCGCCCTGCGCATAGTCGCGCGCCGCGGCCTGGACCATCCGTTCCTCGTCGGTGAGCTGCGCCTCGAGCGCGAACGGATCCGACCAGTCGAACCGACCCATCTCTGCCACTTACTCTTCTCCCAAAACGGCGCGCGACCCGCGCATTTACGATGATTCGCCCTATTCTGCCGGCGCGGTGGGCACCAGCACGACGGCCGGGGCCGGTGGCGGCGCTTCGAGCGCGGCGCGCTCGATCTCGGCAAGGCCGGCGCGTGCGGCGACATAGCGCCGGGCAGCGCCGACCCATTTGTCGGCCGTGCCGACACCGGGCATGTGGGCGACTTCGGCCAGCGCCGCCTCGACATCGCCGCGATCGAGCGCGCGGCGGGCGCGCCGCATCCGGTCGGCGGGCAGCGGACTTGGCGTATCGGCATGGCGCAGCACCACGAGATTGCCGAGCAGGCGGCGCACCTTGTCCCACAGCCCCTCCTGCGGATTGCCGGCGAGCTGGGGGGCGAGATTGTCGAGCGCGAGGCGCAGGTCTTCGAGCGTCACCGGCTGCTGGGCTGCGCGCAGGATTTCGGCGACCGCCTCGCCATGCGCCTCGCCGAAGCGATTGCGCAGCTGCCCTTCGAGGGGCCCGAGCGGCTGGCCACGCTCGATCGCGCGGCGCACCGCGAAGGCGACCATCATCTGCTCGGCGCGAGTCGCATAGCCGGCGGCCCCGCGGGCACTGCTGTCGATGTCGCGAATGCGGTTGGCGAGCTGGTCGAGCTTGCCGGCGAGCATCGCCTCGCGCGCGCCGAGCGTGGCGAGATCGGTGCCGGGCGGCAGCGCCACCTGGCTCGTTGCAGGAGCGCCGGTCGCAGTGGGCGCGGGCGCGGGGCTCGGGCGAGGCGACAGGCCGCCGGCAAGGCCGACCGCGCCCATGGTCACGGCGACGCCGCCGATAAAGGCGACTGACCCGATCAGGCTGGCACTGCGCCACCAGGGGAGGCGGGGCATCTGGGGGGCGAGGGGCTCGCTCATGGCGCCTTATTCGCCGCGCGGACGCGCGCGGTCAATCGGCGAGCGCGAGCGCGAGCGCGATCAGCGCTTCGTTCGAGGGGCGAGCGGCATGGCCCACTCGCTCCCAACCGGCTCCCGCGGCGGCTGCGGCGGCCGGACTCACCGCCGCGATCCGGGTGCGGGCCTTCGCCTCGGGGGCGAGGAGATCGGCCAGGCGCGCGCCGGCGCGTGCCGACTGCACCAGCGCCACCGATCCGGCGAGCGATGCCGCATCCGCGCTCGAAACGTCGCGCACATCGCTGGCATAGACGGTGATCGCCGCAGTCACGATGCCCCCGGGCTCGAGCATCCGCTCGCGCCCGCCGAGCAGCAGGGCCCGCCGCACGCCGGACTCGTTCGCCCGGGCGACCAGCGCCGCGGCATTGGAATCGCCGACCGATGCGACCGTCAGGCCGGCGGCGGCGGCTGCGGCGGCGGTGGCCTGGCCGACGGCATGGACCGGCAACCCAGCCAGCGCAGCGAGCTCGCGGCCGGCATGGCGCACCGCGTTGGCACTGGTGAGCAACAGCGCGTCGAAGGCGCCGGGATCGGGTGCCTGCCATTCGACGGCGCGCGTCTCGAACAGCGGCAGGCGAATCGCCCGCCTCCCCGCCGCTTCGATCGCCTCGGCGGTGGCGCGGTTGCCGGGCTCGGGCCGCAGCACCACGATCGGCCGGCTCATCCGGCGAACAGCTGGCGTACGCCCTCGGGCACGCGGTCGAGCAAGTCCTTGGCCAGTGCGACGGGCACAGCGGGATCAAGCGGCGCGCCCTCGATCAGGCCATGGACATGCTCGCTGCCGTCTTCGGACAGCAATTCGGCTTCGAGCGAGAGGATCGCGCCCTCGATCCGCGCGAGCGCGGCCACCGGCGAATGGCAATCGGCGCGGAGGGCCGCGAGCAGCGCGCGCTCGGCGGAAACGCAGCCATGCGTCTCGGCATGATCGATCGCGGCGAGCAGCGCGCGCGCCGGGGCGTCGTCGGCCCGCGCCTCGATTCCCACCGCCCCCTGCGCCGGAGCGGGCAGCAGCACGTTGAGCGGGATCGGCGTGCCGATATCGTGCCGGCCGAGCCGTTCGAGCCCCGCCGAGGCGAGCAACGTCGCATCGGCCTCGCCCGCCGCCAGCTTGGCGAGGCGCGTATCGACATTGCCGCGGAACAGTACGGTCGAAAGGTCCGGCCGCAGGCGGCGTACCTGCGCGGCGCGGCGCGGCGAGCTGGTGCCGAGTACCGCGCCGTGCGGCAGCGCCTCGATCGATTCGGCGCCGACCAGCCGATCGCGCACATCGGCGCGCGGCAGCATCGCGGCGATCGCAATCATGTCCGGCCGGAAGGTCTCGACGTCCTTCATCGAATGGACCGCGCAATCGATCTCGCCGGCGAGCAGTGCGCGATCGAGCTCCTTGGTCCACAAGGCCTTGCCGCCGATCTCGGCCAACGCGCGGTCCTGCACCTTGTCGCCAGTGGTCTTGATCACGACGATCTCGAAATCGTCGGCAGTGAGGGCGTGGGCGGCGGCGAGCGCGTTGCGCGTCATCTGGGCCTGGGCGAGCGCGAGCGGCGAACCGCGGGTACCGATACGGAAGCGAGGCATGGCTTGTGCTAACGCCCCATCGGCCTAGATGGAAGCGCATGGCGCTGATCCTCGGCCTTGAATCGAGCTGCGACGAAACCGCAGCGGCGCTGGTCACTAGCGATCGGCGGGTGCTCGCGCACCGGCTCGCGCGCCAGGAGGCGGCGCATCGCCCCTATGGCGGGGTGGTACCGGAGATTGCAGCCCGCGCGCATGTCGAGGCGCTGGGTCCGCTGGTCGAGGGCGTGTTCGCCGATGCCGGGCTCAGCCTCGCCGATGTCGATGCCGTCGCCGCCACCGCCGGACCGGGGCTGATCGGCGGCGTGATGGTTGGGCTGGTCACCGGCAAGGCACTGGCGCTCGCCGGCGGCAAGCCCTTGGTCGCGGTCAATCACCTCGAAGGCCATGCGCTGTCGCCAAGGCTCACCGATCCCGATCTCGAATTCCCCTATCTGCTGCTGCTCGTCTCCGGCGGGCATTGCCAGCTGCTGCTGGTCGAAGGCGTCGGCGCCTATCGCCGGCTGGCGACGACGATCGACGATGCCGCGGGCGAGGCGTTCGACAAGACCGCCAAGATGCTCGGCCTGGGCTTTCCGGGCGGCCCCGCGGTCGAGGCGGCGGCGGAGCGCGGCGATCCGCGCGCAGTGCCGCTGCCGCGCCCGCTGGTTGGCAGCGCCGAGCCGCATTTCTCCTTTGCCGGGCTGAAGAGCGACGTCGCGCGCAAGGTCGGCCAGTATCGCGTCGAGGATATCGCCGCCTCGTTCCAGCAGGCGGTGGTCGATTGCCTGATCGATCGCACCCGCCGGGCGCTCAGCCGAGCCGAGGGCGCGACGGCGCTGGTCGTCGCCGGCGGTGTCGCTGCGAACCGGGCGGTGCGTGCCGCGCTCGAAGGGCTCGCCACGCAATCGGGCCTGCGCTTCGTCGCGCCGCCGCTCTGGCTGTGCACGGACAATGGCGCGATGATCGGCTGGGCTGGGGCGGAGCGGTTTGCCGCCGGCCAGTTCGACGCGCTGGATAGCCCGGCCCGCGCGCGCTGGCCGCTCGATCCGGATGCCGAAAAGGTGCGCGGCGCAGGAGTGAAGGCATGAAGATCGGCGTGATCGGCGGCGGGGCCTGGGGCACCGCATTGGCGCAGGTGGCGGCGCGCGAGGGCGAAGAGGTGTTGCTCTGGGCGCGCGAGCCCGAAGTGGTCGACGCGATCAATTCCGGGCACGAAAATCCGATCTTCCTCAAGGACGTGGCGCTCTCGCCGTCGATCCGTGCGGTGAGCGACCTGGCGGCGCTGGCGGACCGCGACGCGCTGCTCGTCGTCGCGCCGACCCAGCATGTCCGCGCGGTGCTGGCCGCGACGCCGGTGGGTGCGACGCCGCTGGTGCTGTGCGCCAAGGGCATCGAGGCGGGGACCAAGCGGCTGGTCGGCGAGGCGGCGCGCGAGGCGGCGCCCGAGGCGCCGCTGGCGGTGCTCTCCGGGCCGACCTTCGCGCACGAAGTCGCGGCGGGGAAGCCGACCGCGGTGACGCTTGCCTGCGAGGACGAGGCGCTGGGCGCGCGGCTGGCCGAGCGGCTCGCCGGGCCGGCCTTCCGCACCTATGCCTCCGCGGATGTGGTCGGCGCGGAGATCGGCGGGGCCGTGAAGAACGTGCTCGCCATTGCCTGCGGCGTGGTCGAGGGCGCCGGGCTCGGGCTCAATGCCCGTGCCGCGCTGATCGCGCGCGGCTTTGCTGAGATGACGCGCTTCGGCCTGGCGCGCGGGGCGCAGGCGGAGACGCTTACCGGGCTTTCGGGGCTCGGCGACCTCGTCCTCACCTGCTCGTCGACCAATTCGCGCAACTTTTCGCTCGGGCTTGGCCTCGGCCAGGGCAAGCGCGCAGCCGAACTGCTCGCCGATCGCCGCACCGTCGCGGAAGGCGCGTTCACCGCGCCGGTGCTGCGCGAAGCGGCGTGGGATGCGGGCGTCGACATGCCGGTGACGGAAGCGGTCAATGCGCTGCTTGAAGGCGCGCCGGTCGGCCAGGTGATCGAGGCGCTGCTCGCCCGGCCGCTCAAGGCCGAGCTCCGCTGAGCCGGGGCGGTCCGGTCAGAAGTCGATCGCGATTCCCTTGCGCTCCCAATCGCCATAGCGAGTCGGGTCGAGCGGGTCTTTCGCGGGCTCGGCGGGCGCGGGCTTGGGTACCGGCGGGCTCTTCGACAGGTGCGCGGGGGGCTTCACATGGCTCGGGCGCTGGCCCATGGCACTAGCTCCAATGAACAAGCCTCCCCATCGACGCCGCGACGAGCGCGGTCAAGAGCGCCGCCCCGCGGCCGATCCCCCCGGCGTGCCGGCACGGCGCGCTGCCCTGAAGCTGCTCGACGCCGTGCTGCGCCGCGGCCTTGCGCTCGAACAGGCGCTGGGTTCGGCTGCGGAGGGCCTTGCGCCCAACGATCGCGGCCTCGCCCATGCCATCGCCGCCGAAGCGCTGCGCCGGCTGCCCGACCTCGACGCGCTGATCGATTCGGCGACGCAGCGCGCGCTGCCCGAGGATGCCAAGGCCCGTTTCGCGCTGCGCATCGCGCTGGTCCAGGCGCTCGCGCTCGGCACGCCAGGCCATGCGGCCATCGCAACCGTGCTGCCGCTCGTCGATGGCGGACCGCGCAAGCTCGTCCATGGCGTGTTCGGCACGCTGGTCCGCCAGGGCGCGACGCTGCCCGAGCCGCCGACCCTGCCCGACGCGGTGGCGCTGCGCTGGCATGCGGCCTGGGGCGACCAGATGATCGAGGATGCCGAGCGCGCGATCGCAGTGCCGCCGCCGCTCGATCTTACTTTGCGCGATCCCGAGCGCGTGCCCGATCTGCCCGGCACGAGCCTGCTGCCCGGCCATCTCCGGCTCGACGAGCGCGGCGCGGTGCCGATGCTCGACGGCTATGCCGAGGGCGATTGGTGGGTGCAGGACCTCGCCGCCTCGCTGCCGGCCCGGCTGATCGGCACGGGTGCCGGCACCGCGCTCGACCTGTGCGCGGCGCCTGGCGGCAAGACGCTCCAGCTCGCCGCGGCGGGGTGGCAGGTGACGGCGGTCGACGTTTCGGAAAGTCGTCTGGCGCGACTTCACGAGAATCTGGAACGCACCGGCCTTGCCGCGAAGGTCGTGGCGGCCGACCTGCTGCGCTGGCAGCCCGAGGCGCCGGCCGATGCCGTGCTGCTCGATGCGCCGTGCAGCGCCACCGGGATCTTTCGCCGCCATCCGGACGTGCTCCACCGCGTCCGGCCGCGGCTGATCGCCGAGATGGCCGAGCTGCAGGGGCGCCTGCTGCACCGCGCCGCGGCCTGGGTGAAGCCTGGCGGGACGCTGGTCTTCTCGACCTGCTCGCTCGAGCCGGAAGAGGGCGAGGCACAGCTCGAGCGGTTCCTCGCGGCGCATGAAGACTATGCGTTGGTCGCGCCGACGAAGGAGGAACTACCCGAGGGAATCGCGCCGCGATCCGACGGCAGCCTGCGCCTGCTCCCCGGCGCCCTCGCCGACAAGGGCGGCATGGACGGATTCTTCATCGCGCGGATGCGGCGGCAGGGCTAGCGGGGTGCTCAACGCGGTTGCGCGCGAATCGGCGGGTGCCTAAGGATTCGCGCATGGCCGTCCGCATTGCCCCCTCGATCCTCTCCGCCGATTTCGCCAAATTGGGCGAGGAGGTCCGCGCGATCGATGCGGCGGGGGCGGACTGGATCCATATCGACGTGATGGACGGGCATTTCGTGCCCAACCTCACCATCGGCCCGGCGGTGATCAAGGCGCTGCGCCCGCACACCGCCAAGCCGTTCGACGTCCACCTGATGATCGCCCCGGTCGATCCGCTGCTCGCCGCCTTTGCCGAGGCGGGGGCGGACGGCATCTCGGTGCATCCCGAAGCGGGGCCGCACCTCCATCGCACGCTCCAGACGATCAAGGGCCTGGGCAAGCGCGCCGGCGTGGTGCTCAATCCCGCGACGCCGATCGACGCGATCGACTATGTGATGGACCTGATCGATCTGGTGCTGGTGATGAGCGTCAATCCGGGGTTCGGCGGGCAGAAGTTCATCGACAGCCAGCTCGCCAAGATCTCGGCGCTGCGCCGGCGCATCGATGCGAGCGGCCGGGCGATCGACCTGGAAGTCGATGGCGGCATCGACCGCGAGACCGCCCCGCGCGCGATCGCGGCAGGAGCCGACGCGCTCGTCGCCGGCACTGCGACCTTCACCGGCGGGCCGAGCCAGTACGCCGCCAACATCGCGGCGCTGCGAGGGGGATGAACGACGGGCCACCGGACTCCGGCGCCGACGGAGTCGAACCGGGCAAGCGGCTGATCCGCACCGGCGGCGAGCGCGGGCTCAGCCTCGCCGAGCGCGTCGCCGAACGATTCCAGCGCCTCGCCTGGCGCAGCCCGCTGCACGCGATGCGGCTGAAGGGCCGGCACCCGCTCAAGCTGATTGCCGTGGGCGAGGACCCCTTTTTCGGCGATGCCGAGCAGGGCAATGCGCTGCTTGCCGGCACGATGCTGTTGCGCGGCGAGAAGCGCGCGCTCGCCGGCATCGATTTCGCCCGGCCCGACTGGTCGTCGGCGATGGACGCGCATCTCCAGAGCTTTGCCTGGCTGCGCGACTTGTCGAGCGTCGCCACCCGCGTCCAGGCGGCGCCGATCGCCGAGGCGCTGATGCAGCGCTGGCTCGACGTCCATGGCAGCAAGGTGTCCGAACCCGCCTGGCGTCCCGATCATTGGGGCCGGCGCATCCTCGCCTGGACGGCGCACGCCCCGCTGATCCTCTCGTCGAGCGACCTCGTCTATCGATCGAGCGTGCTCCACGCGCTCGCCCGCGGCGCCCGCCACCTCGATCGCGCCGCCGATCGCGTCCCGCCCGGCCCGCCGCGCATCGCCGCGTGGTGCGGCGTGCTCGTCGCGGGGCTGATGATCCCGGGCGGCGATCCCCGGCGCAGCTTCGGGGAAGCGGGGCTCAAGCGCGCGCTCGAGCAATCGGTGTTCGAAGACGGCGGCACGGTCGGCCGCTCGCCCGCCGGCCAGCTCGACGCGATCCAGCTGCTTACCGTCCTCGCCCATGCCTATGAGGCGCGCCGGCTCGAGCCGCCGGCGTTCGTCGCCGGCGCGCTCAATCGCATGGTGACGACGCTGCTGGGCGTCTGCCATGGCGACAAGGGGCTGGCGAGCTGGCAGGGGTGCGCGCCGCTATCGGGCGAGCGGGTCGCCCAGACGATCGAGGCGACCGGCGTGCGCACGCGGCCGCTCAAGCAAGCGCGCGAATGGGGCTATCAGCGGCTCTCCGCGGGAGGCACGGTGCTGATCGTCGACGGCGCGCCGCCGCCCCTGGCACGGGTCGCCGAGGGCGGCTGCGCCTCGACCCTCGCGTTCGAACTGTCGGACGGGCCGCATCGCATCGTCGTCAATTGTGGCGGCGCGGCGATGGCGCAGGCGGGGCTGCCCAAGGCGCTGACCAACGGGCTGCGCACCACGGCCGCGCATTCGACGCTGGTGCTCGCCGACAGCAATTCGACGGCGATCCATCCCGACGGCACGCTCGGTCGCGGCGTCGTCGAAGTCGAGCTGGCGCGGCACGAAAGCGAGAATGGCAGTCGGATCGAAGCGAGCCATGACGGCTATGTCCGCCGGCTGGGCTTCGTGCATCGCCGGCTGATCGCGCTGGGGGGCGACGGCCGCGACGTGCGCGGCGAGGACATGCTGCTTCCTGCCGACAAGCGCCGGCGCAAGGGCAACACGCCCTTCGCCATCCGCTTCCATCTGGCACCCGCCGTAGAGATCACGCCGACCGCCGATGGCCAGGCCGCCATCCTCAGGCTGCCGAGCGGTCATCTCTGGCAGTTCCGCTGCAAGGGCGGTGCGCTCACGGTCGAGGACTCGATCTGGATCGACGGCAAGGGGCGGCCCGTGCCGACCCGGCAGCTCGTGATCACCGGTGAATCGCCTGCCGGCGGCGCCAATGCGAGTTGGCTGTTCCATCGGGCGAAATAAGGCCGGGGTTCAGCCCGGCGGCAGGTGCGAACAGGCCGAAGCGGCGAAGGCATTGATCAGATGCGTCCGTGCCATCGCGTCGAGCCGCTGCTCGTCCGGGCAGGAGAGGCCGCCATCCGGGTTGGCGCAAGTGCGGTCATGCTTGCGGGCAGCGGAAAGCCGCGCCCGTGCGGAGGCGGAAAGCCGTTCCTCGAACACATCCTGCTCCCAATCGAGATCGGCAGGCGAGATCGTTCGCAGGTGCCGGGCGGGGCAGCGGGCCTCACCCGCACGCGCAAAGGCCTCGAACGAAGCGCCGATCAGGGTCTGATCGGGATCGACCGGGGCAGCAGAAAGCAACAGGGCAACGAGCAGCATCGACGTCCTCCCGCCCCCAGGAACCTCGCGATCGTGGCACGACTGCGCGCCGCTGCCAAGCGGTTTGGGGTTGCGCCAGGGAGCGCGATCCCTAGAGGGACGTGCGCATGGACCCGATCAAGATCACCCGCGCGCTCCTCTCGGTCTCGGACAAGACCGGCATCGTCGAACTCGCGCAGTCGCTCGCCGCGCAGGGTGTCGAGCTGGTCTCGACCGGCGGCACCGCCAAGGCATTGCGCGAAGCGGGGCTTGAGGTTCGCGACATTTCCGACCTGACCGGTTTTCCCGAGATGATGGACGGGCGCGTCAAGACGCTGCACCCCAAGGTGCATGGCGGGCTGCTCTCGGTGCGCGCCAATGCGGAGCACCAGGCCTCGATGGCCGAGCACGAGATCGCGCCGATCGACCTCGTCGTGGTCAATCTCTACCCCTTCGCCCAGACCGTCGCACGCGGCGCGGAGCGCGACGAGATCATCGAGAATATCGATATCGGCGGCCCCTCGATGGTCCGTTCGGCCGCCAAGAACCACGAAAGCGTCGCGATTCTCACCGATCCGGCCGATTATCCGCTGGTCGCCGGTGGCAGCACCACGCTCGCCGATCGCCGCCGCTTCGCCGCCAAGGCCTATGCCGCCACCGCCGCCTATGACGCGGCGATCGCGAGCTGGTTCGCCTTTGCCGATCAGGGCGAGCGCTTCCCCCAGACGCTGCCGATCGCGCTGAGCAAGGGGCCAGAGCTGCGTTACGGCGAGAATCCGCACCAGGCTGCGGCGCTCTATCTGCCCCAGGCGGGCGCGCGCGGCATCGCCCAGGCCGAACAGCTCCAGGGCAAGGAGCTCAGCTATAACAATTATAACGACGCCGATGCCGCGCTCGAGCTGATCAGCGAATTCCGCGACGGCCCGCCGACCGTGGTGATCGTCAAGCACGCCAATCCGTGCGGCGTCGCCTCGGCGGAGACGCTGGCCGAGGCGTACAAGGCGGCGCTGGCCTGCGATAGCGTTTCGGCATTCGGTGGGATCATCGCCGTCAACCGCCCGCTCGATCGCGAGACGGCGGAGGCGATGACGGGTATCTTCACCGAAGTCGTCGTCGCGCCCGATGCCGATGCCGATGCGCGCGCGGTGTTCGCCGCCAAGAAGAATCTGCGCCTGCTGATCTGCGGCGCGCTGCCCGATCCGGCGCGGCCGGGCCTGCTGCTCAAATCGATCACCGGCGGCATGCTGGTCCAGTCGCGCGACAATGGCCGCGTCACCCGGGGTGACCTGAAGGTCGTGACGAAGCGCCAGCCGAGCGCGCAGGAGCTCGCCGACTGCCTGTTCGCCTGGACGGTGGCCAAGCACGTCAAGTCGAACGCGATCGTCTATGCCAAGGGCGGCAGCACCGCCGGCATCGGTGCGGGCCAGATGAACCGGCTCGAAAGTGCGCGGATCGCCGCCTGGAAGGCCAGGGACGCCGCCGAAAAGGCCGGCTGGGCGGAGCCGCGGACGATCGGATCGGCAGTGGCGTCGGACGCCTTCTTCCCCTTTGCCGACGGGCTGCTCGCTGCGGTCGAGGCGGGGGCGACGGCGGTGATCCAGCCGGGCGGCTCGATCCGCGACGACGACGTGATTGCCGCGGCGGACGAGGCGGGGCTGGCGATGGTCTTCACCGGGATGCGCCACTTCCGGCACTGAGGCGATACGAGCGGAGCCGCTCCCCGGGGAGCGGCCATGGCGGGTTAAGCCGGCGCGCCCTCTTCGGGCAGCCCCACCTTGTCGGCGCCCGGCATCTTGCGGAACAGCGCCCGGTCTTCGGGCCCGAAGCCGAAGCGGATGATCACGAACAGATAGGTCACCAGGATCGCCGGCATCCCAAGGCTGAGCTGGGCCCATTCGAACTGGTGCGGCAGCGACATGAAGGCGGCGCCGACCAACCCGGCGACCGCGATGGCCGCGAACAAGCTAGGGCGGATGCTCACCACCGGTGCGCCGGTCAGCCGCCAGAGCAGCCACGCCTTCACCGCCGAAGCCGCGGTGAGCGACACCGCCAGCGCCACGGCGGGCGCGGCGATCTGCCAGGCAACGGGCCAGTGATGATCGCGCGCGAGGAACAGCAGCACGAAGGTCAGCGCGATCTGGAAGAGCAGGACGCAGACCGAAATGCCGAGATTGCGGTGGCGCGCGATGAAGACGAGGCCGGTTTCGCACACCGCGCCGGTGGCGGCGAGCACTTCGGCGGCGAGCAGCACGCACAAGGCCGTCGCGCCGATGACGAACTGCCGGCCGATCAGCCCCATCACGCCCTCGGCGGGAATCGAGGCCATCACCGCCAGCGCGGCCTGCGCGCTCGTCACCCAGAAGCCGACCTGGCAGACCTGTTTGGCCACCGCCTTGCGATCGTCGGCGGCGAGCGCCTGGGTGATCGCCGGCCCGAGCACCGGATCGAAGCTGGTCTTGAGCTTCTGCGGCACCGAGGCGACCTGCTGCGCCATGTAATAGATGCCGACGACTGCGGGGCTGAACAGCAGCGCCAGGATGAAGCGATCGACATTGCGGGTCGCCCATTCGATCACGTCCGCCCCGGCGAGCGGCGCGTTGCGCCGGGCCAGCCCCCAGATATGGACGAGTTGCGGCCGCCAGCCCGCCGGCAGCCCGAACTCGCGCACGAACGGCACGACCGAGGCGACCAGCGCCGCGCTCATCGACAGGACATAGGCGAAGACCAGCCCGTCGCGGGTCGAGACATAGGAAAAGCCCCAGGCGGCGAGGCTGATCGTCCAGGGCTCGACGATCGCGCGCGCGGTGACCGAGGCGCCGATATTGCCGCGATAGGCGAGCGCGGCGAGCGTCACGTCCGAAGCGGCGGTGGCGAAGACGACGAGCGGCAGGAAGCGCTCGAGCCCCATCACCGGGCTGTTCGGGAACAGCGCCTCGGGAAACAGGATCAGCACGCCCGCCATCACCGCCGAGGCGAGCATCGCCACCACCACCGCATCGAACACGACATGCGCGTGCGGCCGGTCGGTGGTCGACAATGCCTGGGCGATGCCGCGCTTGAGCCCGAGCGTCGCGACCAGCGCGGCGAATTCGATCACCAGCACCGCGATCGCATAACGGCCGACAATGTCGGGCCCATAGGCACGGCCGGCGATGAACAGGAACGGGATGCGCGCGCCGAGCCGCAGGATGAAGCCCAGGATGTTGGTGCGCCCGCCCTTGGCGAGCGTGGCGATGTCCTGCGATTGCGCCGCCGCCGCCTCGGTCAATGCGCGGCGCCCCAGCTGGGGCCCACGCCGATATCGATGGCGAGCGGCACGCTGAGCTTGACCGCGGGCTCGGCGGCGGTCGCCATCACCCGCTCGATCACAGGGCGCGCGGCTTCGACGTCTTCCTCGGGCAGTTCGAACACCAGTTCGTCATGTACCTGGAGCAGCATCTTGACTCGCGGCAGCCCGGCCTCGGCCAGAGCGGGTCCCATCCGCGCCATCGCGCGCTTGATGATGTCGGCGCTGGTGCCCTGGATCGGCGCGTTGATCGCCGCGCGCTCGCTGCCGGCGCGTTCGTTGGGATTCGACGATTTGAGCCGCGGGAAATGCGTCTTCCGGCCGAACAGGGTGGTGGTGTAACCGCGCGCCTTCGCTTCGTTGAGGGTGTCGGCGATATAGCGGTTGATGCCCGGGAAACGCTCGAAATAGCGATTGATCATCGCCTGCGCCTCGTCCGGCGTCACGTCGAGCCGGCCGGCCAGGCCCCAGCGCGAAATGCCGTAGAGGATCGCGAAGTTGATCGTCTTGGCGCGGCCGCGGGTGTCGCGATTGACTTCGCCGAACAGCTCCATCGCGGTCATGTTGTGGATGTCGTCGCCATTCTCGAACGCGGTGCGCAGCGCCGGCACGTCGGCGATATGCGCGGCGAGGCGCAGCTCGATCTGCGAATAGTCGGCGGCGAGGATCACGTTGCCCGGCTCGGCGACGAAGGCGTCGCGGATCTGCCGGCCCACTTCGGTGCGGATCGGGATGTTCTGGAGGTTGGGATCGGTCGAGGAGAGGCGCCCGGTCTGCGCGCCGGTCAGGCTGTAGCTGGTATGGACGCGGCCGGTCTCGGGATTGATCTGGGCCTGGAGCGCATCGGTATAGGTCGATTTGAGCTTGGACAGCTGGCGCCAGTCGAGCACCTTCACCACCATCTCGCGGCCGGGCGAATCCTTGTCCGCCGCGATCCGCTCGAGCTCGTTGACGTCGGTCGAATAGACGCCCGACTTGCCCTTGCGCCCGCCCTTGATCCCCATCTTGTCGAACAGCACGTCGCCCAATTGCTTGGGGCTGCCGATGGTGAACTTGAAGCCGGCGATCGCGTGGATCTCCTCTTCGAGCCCGGCGATCTGCTTCGAGAAATCGTCGGAGAGGCGCGCGAGCACGGCGGCATCGACCTTGACGCCTTCGCGCTCCATCGCGGCGATCACCGAGACGAGCGGGCGGTCGACCATCTCATAGACCCGGGTCGAGCCTTCATAGGCGAGCCGCGGCTTGAAGCGGCGCCACAGCCGCAGCGTGACGTCCGCATCCTCGGCGGCATAGCGGGTGGCGCTGCGCAGATCGACTTCGTGGAAGCCCAGCTGCTTCTTGCCGGTGCCGACCACGTCCTTGAACGCGATGCAGCTGTGCGCGAGGTGCGTCGCGGCGAGCTCGTCCATGCCGTGGCCGTGGAGGCCGGCATCGAGATCGAAGCTCATCACGATCGTATCGTCATAGGGTGCGACCTCGATCCCGCGCCGCGCGAACATGACCATGTCGTATTTGAGGTTGTGCCCGATCTTGAGCACGGCGGGGTCTTCGAGCAGCGGCTTGATCTTCGCCAGGGCCAGCTGAGGATCGAGCTGCACCGGCTTTTCGGCGAACATGTCGCTGCCGCCATGGGCGAGGGGCACGTAACAGGCCTTGTTCGGCGCCAGCGCGAGGCTGAACCCGCAAATGCCGGCGCGCATCGCGTCGAGCTCGGTCGTCTCGGTATCGACCGCCACCCAGCCCTGGGCGCGTGCCGCCGCGATCCAGCGATCGAGCGCCTCCTCGGTGACCACCGTCTCATAGGCATCGTGATCGCAGGGCGGGTCTTCCTCCAGTCCCGGCGTCTCGTGCGTCTCGACCGGCGCGTCGGCGACGGCGGAGAGGCGGTTGAGCAGGGTGCGGAAACCGTGATGCTCCAGGAACGCGCGCAGCGGCGCATCGGGAATGCCCTGCAGCTCGAAGGCTTCGAGCGGCTCGGGCAGCGGCACGTCGCTTTCGAGCTCGACCAGCCGGCGCGACAGGCGCGCCATGTCGGCATGTTCGATCAGATTGTCGCGCAGCTTGCCCGGCTTCATCGAGGGCGCCGCGGCGAGCACCGCTTCGACATCGCCATGTTCGAGGATCAGCTTGGCCGCGGTCTTGGGGCCGACGCCCGGCACGCCGGGGACATTGTCGACGCTGTCACCCATCAGCGCGAGCACTTCGCCGAGCTTCTCCGGCCCGACGCCGAACTTGGCCTCGGTGTCGGCGGGGCCGAGCCGGCGGTTGTTCATCGTATCGAGCATGTCGACCGACGGATCGGTCATCAGCTGCATCAGGTCCTTGTCGGAACTGACGATGGTCACTTGCCAGCCCTGGGCGAGCGCGGCCTTGGTATAGCTGGCGATCAGGTCGTCGGCCTCCCAGCCCTGCTCTTCCAGGCAGGGCAGCGAGAAGGCGCGAGTCGCGTCGCGGATCATCGGGAATTGCGGGACAAGGTCCTCGGGCGCGGGCGGGCGGTGCGCCTTGTACTGGTCGTAGAGCGCGTTGCGGAAGGTATGCTCGGACTTGTCGAGCACCACCGCCATGTGGGTAGGCCCCTCGGCCTTGTGGAGCTCATCGACGAGCTTCCAGAGCATGGTGGTATAGCCATAGACCGCGCCGACCGGCTCGCCATGCTTGTTGGTAAGCGGCGGCAGCCGGTGATAGGCGCGAAAGATATAGCCCGAACCGTCGACCAGATAGAGATGCGGCATGATGCGGAGCGGCTTAGCAGCGCGGGCCTAGCGCGTCACCCCGCCGCGAGGCGGTCAGATGCCGTGATTGGCGACGATCGCCTGGGCGACCGCCTGCATCAGCAGCTGGCGCTCGCGGACCGGGCGGCGCGTGTCGCCGATCATCACCGCCAGGGCATAGGACTTGCCGTCGGGCGCGGTGAGGATGCCGACATCGTTGAACCCGGCGGTGCGCGCACCGAGATCCTGGCCGGTGCCGGTCTTGTGGCCATAGACCCAGCCCGGCGGCACCGCGCCATGGACGCGGGCGCGGCCAGTCTTGGCGCCGTCCATCGTCGCGATCAGCCAGGCGGTCGAGGTCGGCGAGAGCAGTTCGCCGCGCTTCAGTCGCGCCAGCGCGACCGAAATGCCAGCGGCGGCGGCGCCGTCGGGCGGATCCTTGACATAGGCCTCATAGGCCGCGAGCCGCACTGCGGGCGACAGGCGCGACCGGGCGACGGCAAAGGCATTGCCATAGGAATATTCGGGCTTCCACTCGAGCCCCGCGGTACCGGCCTGGAGCAGCTTCTCGCCCGGGCCGAAGCGGACGCCGCTAATTCCCTTGCGCGCCAGGAAGGCGCGAACCGCGTCGGGCCCGCCGACGAGCCGCAGCAGCTTGTCGTTGCAGGTATTGTCGCTCATCTGCATCGCGCGGCGAACGATCTCGCCGACGGTGCTGGTATAGCCGGCATCGCCCTTGACCAGCGCGGCGATCGGCTGGTGGAACAGCGTGAAATCGCCCTTGGTGATGGTGAGCGGATCGCTGAGGCGGATGCGGCCCTGATCGACCTGGTCGAGCACCGTCATCGTCACCCAGAGCTTGGAGACGCTTTGCTGCGGCATCGGGCGCCGGGCATCGTTCGAGGTGGCGAGCCAGCCATCGTCGATGCTGGTGACGGCGACGCCGACCAGCCCATCGAAATTGCGGGTGATCGCGTCGATCGCGCTGACCAGCGGCTGTGGGGCCGGCGCAGTCGGGCGCCAGGCGGCCGTCGCAGCCTTGGCGGTGGGGAAGGGCAGGCTGATGCTGTACGACGCAGGGAAATAGGCGCCGAGCATGGGCGTGCCCTGCACCGTGCAGCCCACCAGCATCGCAGGCCCCAGGCCCGCGACCGTCACCGCCTTCTGGAATGTCGAGAAATCCTCGAACTTCAACACGCTTTACTCAGCCCCTTGCCGCTCGCGACACCATGCTGCCGATGCATTTCCCGCGAAAGTCCGGTGCGGAAAAACTGCGACGAATAACTGCATCATAGCGACGAATCGTGAACAGGACCGAAATCATGGGACGCCGCGCGACGAAAGGGGGCAGATTGGCGATCAGTTGCCGTTCGCTCGCAACACTGCGTTCACTTCGAATTGTGCCGGTCCGGCGGTGCAGCCTCCGCCGCGCCTGGCGACGCATCCGGGGGCGCCGGTGTTGCCGGGTTCCGCGCAATATTCGACCCGGTACCCCTTGGGCAGCGTGGCGAAATTGGTCGATGCCGTGACGATCACGTCATAGGCGCTCGCGTACCGCGCCGTCTCGCGCGCGGGGACGAGATAAAGCGGCGTGTCGCGGCGATAGAGCGCATAGGCTGCGGTCACCGTGTCGCGCGGCTCGTAGGTGACGGCGAGGCCGCAGGTCTGGCGCGGCCGGCCGGCGCGATCGAGCGCGGCCGCGAGATCGGCTTCCATCGTCCAATTGGGCCGGAAGGGTCCGAAGGAGAGGACGATCGATGCCGCCACCCACGCCAGCCCCGCACCGGCCGCGGCCCGCGCCAACCGCTGCCGCGGCACCCGGCGCAGCGCATCGCCGGTGCCGATCGCGGCCAGGATCACGGTCAGCGCGGTGCTGAGCAGCACGAAGCGATATTCCTTGTGGGCGATCAGCGAATGGAAGCCCAAATGGACAAGCGCCATCCACAGCAGCACCGGATAGCGTCGCGCGCCAAGCCGGGCGAGCAGCAGGATCGGAATCGCCGCGACCAGCCAATAGCTGCCGATCCGTCCGAGATACCAGAAGGGCGGCATCACGCCGAAGGCATTGGCGCGGCCTTCGATCACGTTGATCCGCACCGCCTCGATCATCCAGCGGAACGGCACCGCGCCCATCGCGAGATTGGCCGCGGCATCGGCGGCGAGGCCGCCCAATCCACCCGCCACCAGCGGCAGCCAGGCGCCGCGCCAGTCCCGCCGGGCAGTGAAGGCCGCCAGCACGAACAGCGCCGGCGCATATTGGATGCGGGCCACGAAGCAGAGCCCCATCAGCAGCCCGGCCAGCGCGAACTGGCGCGGCCCCGGATCGCGCCGCGCGACGAGCAGCCACACGGCCCCCATCAATGCGGCAAAGCCGATCGGCTCCGACAGGGCGCGCGGGGCGAAATAGACCAGTTCGAACCAGGTGCCGGCGACCAGTCCGGCCATCGCGCCGTGGAGCTTCGACAGGCGCAGACCCAGCGCCGTCGCCGCGCCGACGATCACCAGCGACAGCGCCGTCAGCGTGAGCCGGACGACAAGTAAATGCAGCGTCCCGTCCGGCACCAGCGCATGGCCCAGTGCCATCGGCCCGCTCAGCAGCTCGGGGATCAGCCAGCTGCGGATGCCGGATCGAAAGTCCCAGGTCTGCACCCAGGGCCCTTCGACCAGGTGCCAGGCCGGCTCGAGATATTGCCAGATCTCGTCGAACCAATTGACTGCGAACGGAATTGCCGCCGCCGCGCGCAGCAGCGCCGCCAGCGCGATCGCCCCCCCGAAGATCGCCCGCCTGCTCAGGGGACGAGCACCGTATCGACCGCCACCGGCAGCGTCTCGGGATAGTCCAGGGTGTAATGCAGCCCGCGGCTTTCCTTGCGGTGGAGCGCCGAGCGGACGATCAGGTCGGCGCTTTCGAGCAGGTTGCGCAGCTCGATCAGGTCCGGCGTCACGCGGAAATGGCCGTAATAGTCGCTGACCTCGTCGCGCAGCATCTTGATCCGGTGCGCCGCGCGCTCGAGCCGCTTGGTCGTGCGCACGATGCCGACATAATTCCACATGAAGCGGCGGATCTCGGTCCAGTTCTGCTTGATCACCACTTCCTCGTCGGAATCGGTGACGCGGCTCTCGTCCCAGGGCCGGATCGCCGGCGGTGGCGCGAGCTCCCCCCAATGCGCGGCGATGTGGTTGGCCGCGGCTTCGCCGAACACGAAGCATTCGAGCAGGCTGTTCGAGGCGAGGCGATTGGCGCCGTGCAGCCCCGATTGGCTGACTTCGCCGGCGGCATAGAGGTGCGGCAGGTCGGTGCGCCCGTCACGATCCACGACCACGCCGCCACAGGTATAATGCTGGGCGGGGACGACCGGGATCGGCTCCCTGGTCATGTCGATGTCGAGGTCGAGCAGCCGGTGATAGATGGTCGGGAAATGGTGCTGGACGAACTCCGCGCCCATCTGGCTGATGTCGAGATGGACATAGTCGAGGCCGAAGCGCTTGATCTCGGCATCGATCGCGCGGGCGACGATGTCGCGCGGCGCGAGCTCGGCGCGCGGGTCGATCTCCGGCATGAAGCGATGCCCGGTATTGGGGTTCTTCAGCTGCCCGCCCTCGCCGCGCACCGCCTCGGTGATCAGGAAATTCTTGACCTCGAGATTGTAGAGGCAGGTCGGGTGGAACTGCATCATCTCCATGTTCGAGATGCGGCAGCCCGCGCGCCACGCCATGGCGATGCCGTCGCCGGTCGCGCCGCGCGGCGCGGTGGAGAAAAGATAGGTGCGGCCCGCCCCGCCGGTGGCGAGCACGGTCGCGCGCGCGGTGAACAGCTCGACGCGGTTGGTCGCGCGATTGAAGGCGTAGACGCCCCAGACGGTGCCGGCGCCTGAATAGCGTTCCTCGTGCCGGCTGGTGGCGAGATCGATCACCACCATGTCCGGCACCAGCGTGATGTTCGGATTGGCCTGCGCCGCCTTGAGCAGCGCGGTCTGCACCGCCAGGCCGGTGGCGTCGTCGACATGGACGATGCGGCGATGGCTGTGCCCGCCCTCGCGCGTGAGGTGCAGCGCGCCGCCCTCGGTGTTGAACGGCACGCCCAGCTCGGCCAGCCGCGCGATCGCCGCCGGGGCATTCTCAACCACCATTTCCACCGTGGCGCGGTCGTTCAGCCCCGCGCCGGCGATCATCGTGTCCTCGATATGGCTTTCGAACGTGTCGCCGGGCTCCAGCACCGCGGCGATGCCGCCCTGTGCCCAGGCAGTCGATCCTTCCGCGAACCCGCCCTTGGCGAGCACGGTCACCTTGAAGCGCTGGGCGAGGTTGAGCGCCGCGGTGAGCCCCGCCGCGCCCGATCCGATGACGAGGATGTCGCTCAAATGAGGGTCGTTCGCCATGTCTTGCGCTAAGGTCTCCGCTGGTCCGTGCCGGGAGTAAGCGCTAGGCGGGGGTGCTGGCAACGGGAGAGAAGGATGCGGCGCCAAAGCCTGGCTTTGCTGGGAGCGATGTTCGCGCTGGTCTGGGCGCTGCCCGCCGCGGCGGCCGGGTGCAATCTCGGAGCGCCCGGGACGACCGTGCGCGTCTCGGTCGGAGATACCGGCCGGACGATGCTGGTCCATGTTCCGCGCGGCGCCGGACGCGGAGCGCTGCCGCTGGTGATGCTGCTCCATGGCAGCGGCGGCACCGGGGCGGCCATTCTCGAACAATCGAAGCTGGCGACCACCGCGGACGCGCATGGCTTTCTCGTCGCCGCGCCCGATGCCGGCATCCCGCATGAGCGGGGCTTCGTGTGGAATATCCCCGGCGTGCCGACGGTGAGCGGCCGCGTGCCCGGCCCCGGCGATCCCGACGATGTCGCCTATCTCGGCGCTGCGATCGATTGGCTCGCGGCACAGCGCTGCGTCGATCGGGCGCGAGTCTATGCCACCGGCCTGTCGGGCGGCGGACGGATGACCTCGTGGCTCGGCTGCGTCGCCGCGGACCGCTTCGCGGGAATCGCGCCGGTGGTCGGCCTGCGCGCCGGCAACCCCCTGGCCAGCGACCCCCGCGTCCCCGATCCCGCGAGCTGCCGCCCGTCCCGGCCAGTGCCGGTGATCGGCTTTGCCGGCGATGCCGATACGACCAACCCGATCCAGGGCGGCGGCGCGGGCTATTGGCGCTATACGATGGCGATGGCGCTCGCCCGCTGGTCCGATCTCGATCGCTGCCGCCAAGGGCCGGTGCAGCGCGATCTCTCCGCCACGCTCTATGAGGTGGGCTACACCGATTGCCGCTCGGGGTCAGAAGTGGTGGGCCGCATCACGCGCGGCGCCGGCCATGTGTGGACCGCCGATAACGAGGCGATGTGGGCCTTCTTCGCGAGGCATCGGCGGCGTTGATGTTTTTATAGCCGATGGATTCATAATCTACGGCTCGCAGCCGCGGCCGGCGTCAGTCCGCGCGCTCAATCACGATCCCGCCGAAGCGCGCCTCGTCGGCCCGGCAGGCGATGCCGTCCACCTGGCAATCATGGCTCGGATAGGGCTGGTCCGTATCGGCGTAGAAGGCTTGGAAGCCGCCGCTGGCATCGATATTGTAGAAGGTCAGTGGGCGCCCGTCCGGTGCCGCCGCCCGAGACGCGCAGGCTCGACACAGATAACGGGGATAGCGGGGATTTGCGATCACCTCGCTGCCGCAAATCGGGCAGTGCTGCATTTCCGTCATCCCCCCTTACGCCGCCCGCGTGAGGTTCAGGAACACGTCTTCCAGATCCGCTTCGCGCGTCGAGACGTCGACGATGCCATAGCCGCCCTGCTGAACCGCGCCGAGCACTTCGCCAGCGTTCGCCTGGTCCTTGCGATAGGTGATCACCAGCGTGCGCTCGCCCTTGGCTTCGATCTTCTGGAAGCAGTGATTGTCGGGCATGCCGTTCAGCACGCGATCGACGGTGACTTCGACGACCTTCTCCTGCGCCATGCCCACCAGCTCGCGCGTGGGCTTGTTGGCGACCAGCTTGCCGTGGTTGATGATCGCGATCCGGTCGCACAGCTCCTCGGCTTCCTCGAGATAATGGGTGGTCAGCACCACCGTCACGCCGCGTTGGTTGAGCTGGCGGACATAGGCCCAGAGCTGCTGGCGCAATTCCACGTCGACGCCCGCGGTCGGTTCGTCGAGCACGAGCACCGGCGGCGAATGGACCATCGCCTTGGCGACCATCAGCCGGCGCTTCATGCCGCCCGAAAGCGTGCGCGAATAGGCATCGGCCTTGTCCTCGAGGTGCACTGCGCGCAGCAGCGCCATCGCGTCGAACGCGCCCTTGCGCACGCCGTAGAGGCCGGCCTGGATCTGCAGTGTCTCGCGCGGGGTGAAGAAGGGATCGAAGACGATCTCCTGGTTGACGATGCCGATGCTTGCCTTGGCATTGCGCGGATGGGCGTCGATGTCGAAGCCCCAGATCGAGACCGCGCCGCTCGTCTTGTTGACCAGCCCGGCGAGGATGTTGATCAGTGTGGACTTGCCCGCGCCATTGGGGCCGAGCAGCCCGAAGATCTGGCCGCGCGGCACGTCGAAGCTCACGCCGTCCAGCGCGCGCTTGCCGCCCTGATAGGTCTTGCAGAGGGAGTCGATCGCGATCGCAGCCTGGGTCATGGCGCGTGCTTATCACCGGCAGGGGAGAGATTGCGAGCCTCTTGCGCGCTTGCTATTCGGCGACTCATGACCGCGCCGCTTCCCGAGATCATCCGCACCGCCACTGCCCGCGTCGCCTGTGACGGCACCGGCCCGGGCCTGCCCGCCGCGCTCGGCCATCCGCGCGTGTTTCTCCAGATCGACGAGCATGGCTATGTCGATTGCGGCTATTGCGACCGGCGCTTCGTGCTGATCGGCGGCCCGGCCGACGGCGCCGATCAGGGGCAATTACCCGATCACCCGGCTGGCGCCAGCATCTGACGTTCGCCCGGTCGGGGTGTTCCCTTATGGGTTTTTGCAGGGCCGGTTGAAAACCGCCCGATAAGCATCGGCTGGCACGTTCGCAGCCGGGCGCCGGATCGTTGCGCCCGTTCGTCGAGAGCCATCGCAATGTCCCTTCCCTCACCCTCCGCCCCGTGCTGGCAGCGCCTTGCCGGCGGCGGGCTGATGCGCATCCGCACCGACAATATCGGCCTGCAGATGCTCGCCAAGCGCCTTGAGCGCAGTCCCGCCGCGCCGGTCGAAAAGGCCGCCGAAATCCATGAATTCTTCGCCAAATGGCAGGGGAGCCTCACCCATGAAATCGCCCAGTTCGCACAGCTTTGATCGCAGCCGCATCAACGGCATGCTGCCCCTCGCCGACGCCGCGGCGCTGATCCGGGGCGGCGCAGCACTTGCCATTGCCGGCCGGCCTGCTGCGCTTGCCGCCTTGCCGCCGGGCCGCTGGATCGGCGGCAGCACGCCCTATTTCATGACCGACCAGGGGGGCGCGATCGTCGATGACGGCCAGGTCTTCGTCACCGATTTCTCCTGGGCAGCCGAAGTCTCGGTCTCCAGCTTCGCGGCCGATTCGCTCGAGCGGATCTCGGGCGAAGCGCCCGATCATGGCTTTGCCCTCGTCATCATCCCGGCGGGCTCCGAATGCCATACGCGCTTCGCGACCGAAGCGGCGAGCTACCCCCAGGCGTTTCTCAAGCCGACGGTGGGCTGGATCGCCGGTGTCGACCTGGCGGATCCGGCAGCGCGCGCCTGCGTGTATGACGGGCGAACCGGAACGATGCACGAGGATCGCGCGGTGGCCCTCCATGTCACGCTGGCGGATGGCGCGTTGGCGCAGCTCGGGATCGTCAATCTGTTCGCACCGGACAATGGCGATGTGATCCATTTCGAGGAGGCCAGTTTCTCGCCGCGCCATTGTATCGTCGGCGGTGAGCGCATCCTCTTTTCAGACTATGTCCGCCGCCGAGGTCGCGCCGATGGCAGCTTGCCGCTGGTCGGGGATTTTGGCGGCGCACACGTCAATGCCTCGCTTCGCAGCGTCGAGGAGGACGAGGCGACGCTCTATGCCCCGGTATTCCCCGGGGTCGATTATCGGTTCGCCGCACCGATCGGAGATTATGCGGAGAGCTTTCGCGCGAAGCTCGCCGCGGTGCCGCACGACGACACGCTGTTCGCGTGCAACTGCATCCTGAATTTCCTGTTCGGCGAACTCGAGGGCAAGGCGATCGGTGGCGTCGCCGGGCCGATCACGTTCGGCGAGATCGCCTATCAGCTGCTCAACCAGACCTTCGTCTACGCCCGCATCGTCTGATCGGGTCGCAGGGGGTGCCGCGCGCGAGGTTCGACATCGCGCGCGGCATGCCTATATCCAGGGCATGACCCAACTCGATCCGCGCCGCTTCCTCTATCGCGACAGCCTCGATCCCGAGAGCGCGATCCGCCTCACTGCCGAGGCGCTCCACAGCGCGGAGGATGGCGAGCTCTATCTCCAGTACCGCAAGACCGAGGCGTTCGGCTTCGACGACGGGCGGCTGAAGACCGCGTCGTTCGACACCCAGTCGGGCTTCGGGCTGCGCGCGGTCTCGGGCGAGACCACCGCCTTCGCCCATGCCAACGAGATCAGCCCCGCCGCGATCCGCCGCGCCGCCGAGACGATGGCGCTGATCGAGCCGGGCAAGGCGGGCAAGGCGCCGCCGCCCCAGGGCAACAACCGACATCTCTACACCGATGCCGACCCGCTCGACCTCGTCCCCTTCGCCGACAAGGTGAACCTGTGCCAGACGATCGACGCCGCCGCCCGCGCGCGCGATCCGCGCGTGGCGCAAGTGTCGGTCGGGCTCACAGGCTCCTGGGCGGTGGTCGAGGTCGTCCGGCCCGATGGCTTCCTCGCCACCGACGTGCGTCCGCTCGTGCGGCTCAACGTCTCGATCGTGGTCGAGGCGAACGGACGGCGCGAGACCGGCAGCTTCGGACTGGGCGGCCGCACGCTCTACGACAATCTCTTCCGCCCCGAAACCTGGAACCGCGCGATCGACGAGGCGCTGGCCCAGGCGCTGGTCAATCTGGACGCGGTCGATGCACCCGCAGGCGACATGACCGTGCTGTGCGGTCCGGGCTGGCCGGGCGTGCTGCTCCACGAAGCGGTCGGCCATGGGCTCGAAGGCGATTTTAACCGCAAGGGCACCAGTGCCTTTTCGGGCCGGATCGGCGAGCGCGTCGCGGCGCCGGGCGTCACGGTGGTGGATGACGGATCGCTCCACGACCGCCGCGGATCGCTGTCGATCGACGACGAAGGCACGCCGACCCGCGAGACTATCCTGATCGAAGACGGCATCCTTAAAGGCTATATGCAGGACCGCCTCAATGCCCGGCTGATGGGCGTCGAGCCGACCGGCAACGGCCGGCGCGAGAGCTTCCAGCATGCGCCGATGCCGCGCATGACCAACACCTTCATGAAGGGCGGCAAGGACGATCCCGCCGAGCTGCTCAGCCGCGTCAAGAAGGGCATCTATGCCAAGAGCTTCGGCGGCGGCCAGGTCGATATCGTCTCCGGCAAGTTCGTGTTTTCCTGCACCGAGGCCTACCGCATCGAGAACGGCAAGCTCGGCGCGCCGATCAAGGGAGCGACGCTGATCGGCGACGGCCCTTCGGTGCTCACCCGCGTCACCGGCATCGGCAACGACTTCGCGCTCGACGAGGGCGTCGGCATGTGCGGCAAGGGCGGCCAGTCGGTGCCCGCGGGCGTCGGCCAGCCGACGCTGCTGGTGGAGGGGCTCACCGTGGGCGGGACGGCGGCGTAACGCCGCTGGCGCGACGGCGCAGCACCTCCACCTCGTCACGCGTCGGCCGGAGCCGATCACGCCCGGGCGCCTTATTCGACGGCGGGCGCAATTCGGGGAAGTTTGCGCTTGCTGCGCTGCACGCGGGTGAAGAAGATGCGTGCGCCCGCACTCGCGGCGTCCCGGGGAAAGGGTTGGAGTGAACCTCGACAAGCGCGACCTGAAGATTCTGCACGAACTGCAGGCGAACAACACGATCACCTATCGCGAGCTGGCCAATCGCGTCGCGCTGTCGCCGAGCGCCTGCGTGACACGCGTCAAGCAGCTCGAGGATGAAGGCTATATCCTGGGCTATCATGCCGCGATTGCGATCGACCGCGTGCGACCGACCTTCGTGATGGTCGCCGAGATTTCGCTCGCCTCGCACGTTCCCGACGACATCGCCCGGTTCGACGAACTGCTGCTCTCGACCCCCGAAGTGATCGAGGTGCTGCGCGTCAACGGGCCGTTCGATTACATCGTCAAGTTCCTGCTCGCCGACATCCGCGAATGGCAGGGCTTCGCCCACCGTCTCCTCGCCCCGCAGAACAAGGTCGAGAAGATGGTGAGCCATGTCGTGATGCAGGAACTGAAGCCGTTCAGCGGCTATCCAATCCCCCAGCGCTGAGGGTCTCTTTTTCCCGGCGGCACCGGCCCGCTCCCCCACCCCGCCACCCAGCCAGACTACCTTAATGGGTGGCCGGGTGGGGAAGCGGGCCGGTGCCGGAATGCGCCGTCAGGCGCATTCCAAACAGACTCGGCGGCTCAGGCCGCGCGCTGGAGCATGCCGAACAGGTCACGCGGATCGTCGGGATCGGCCAGGATGTCGATCTGCTGGAAGAAGTCGGTGCCTTCCAGCTTCGAGTGGATGTAGCGCAGCGCCGAGAAGTCCTCGGTCGCGAAGCCGACGCTGTCGAACAGGGTGATCTGCCGCGCATCGCGGCGGCCCGGCGCGCTGCCGTCGAGCACGCGATAGAATTCGGTGACCGGATAGCTGGCGTCCATCTGCTGGATCTCGCCTTCGATCCGGGTCTGGGGCTCGAATTCGACGAAGGTGTCGGCGCGCGTGAGGATGTCCTTGTGCAGCTCGGTCTTGCCGGGGCAGTCGCCCCCGATCGCGTTGATGTGGATGCCGGCGCCGACCATGTTGTCGGTGAGGATCGTCGCATAGGCCTTGTCGGCGGTGCAGGTGGTGACGACCTGGGCGCCTTCGATCGCTTCCTGCGAGCTCGCGCAGGAAACGATGCGCAGGCCGCTGCCGGCCAGGTTGCGCGCGGTCTTCTCCGTCGCGCGCGGATCGATGTCGTAGAGGCGAACTTCCTCGATCCCGATCACCGCCTTCATCGCCAGCGCCTGGAATTCGGCCTGGGCGCCATTCCCGATCAGCGCCATCACGCGCGAGCCGCGCGGCGCCAGATGGCGCGCCGCCATCGCCGAGGTCGCGGCGGTGCGTAGCGCCGTGAGCAAGGTCATCTCGGCGAGCATCACCGGATAGCCGGTGTCGACCCGCGCGAGCAGGCCGAAGGCGGCGACCGTCTGATAGCCCTTGGCGGCGTTGCTCGGATGGCCGTTCACATATTTGAAGCTGAACACTTCGCCGTCCGATGTCGGCATCAGCTCGATCACGCCCTCGCGCGAATGCGAGGCTAGGCGTGGCGATTTCTCGAACAGCTCCCAGCGCCGATAGTCCTGCTCGACCGCGTCGGTGAGTTCGAGGAGCACCTGCTCGACGCCGTAATGATGCACAAGCCGCATCATGTTCTCGACGCTGACGAAGGGAATATAGGCGAGATCAGACGGCGCTGGCGGCATTTCGGAACCTTTTCGATTGCGTTTGGCGGCCAAAGCCTATGCGTGACGCCTGCTCTGCCGAAATCGCAATCCAGCTTCAAAATTGCGCAGCCTTTGGTAATGTTGCGCAGCCGAATTGAACGAATCGTCACTGCAGGGCTTAGGATGAGTATCGCCAAGTTCATCCCCGACGACCTTGATCGCCGGATCATCGCCCATCTGCGAACCGACGGTCGCGCGCCGCTGGCCAAGCTGGCGGATGCCTTGGGCGTGGCACGCGGGACGGTGCAGAACCGGCTTGACCGGCTGCTCGAAACCGGCGCGCTGCTCGGGTTCACCGTGCGGGTGCGCGAGGATTATGACGAGCTGACTATCCGCGCGGTGATGATGATCGAAGTCACCGGCAAATCGACGACGCAGGTGATCCACAAGCTGCGCGGGATCGCCGAGATCCGCAGCCTCCACACCACCAACGGCAATTGGGACCTCGTCGCCGATATCCAGGCAAAGAGCCTGTCCGATTTCGATCGCGTGCTGCGGGAGGTGCGGATGATCGACGGCGTTGCCAATAGCGAGACGAGCCTGTTGCTTAGCAGCGTCTGACCCGCGCGCACCGCTCGATTTTCGACCCAAGCCGCTGATCTGACCGCCCGCGTCGAACAATCGACGCGATTTTCCCGCCCCGGCCGCCAGTTGTTCGATGCATCTGCTCAAAGAATATGAATATCAGTAACTTGGGCGCTCCGGCGGCTTCGTGGACAGGGCTCGCTCGCCGGCGCTAGCGTTTCGGGAACGCCCAGCAGGGGAACCCCGTTCGATGCTCGTCTACCATTCGTCCGCCGCCATTCGTCACGACCCCAAGAGCTTTTACCGCCGCGGCCGCCCGATCGAGCATCCCGAATCCGTCGGCCGCTACGAGGTGCTGAAGGCGGCGGTGACCGAGGGCGGCCATCGAGTGGTCGAAGCGAGGGAACATGACCTCGCGCCCATCGCGGCGGTGCACGATTCAGGTTACTTAGAACTGCTCTCGGGCGGCTGGGACCGCGCGATAGCGGCCGAGCCGGGCATCGAGGAAATCCTGCCCACCCAATTCGCGCCCTGGACGCCGCATCGCCGCCCGGAAGGGCTGCTCGGCCAACTCGGCTATCACATGACCGATACCTCGACCCCGCTGCGCGCCGGTACCTGGGCGGCGATCACCGGCGCGGCGCATGCCGCCGTGGACGCCGCCGATGCGGCGCTGGGCGGCGGCACGGCCTATGCGCTGGCCCGGCCGCCGGGGCACCATGCCTCGGGCGCGCATGCCGGCGGCTTCTGCTATCTCAACAACGCCGCAGTCGCCGCCCAGCGCATCGTCGCGGCCCGCGGATCGGCGGCGATCCTCGACATCGACGTCCACCATGGCAACGGCACCCAGGCGATCTTCTACGATCGCCCCGACGTGCTGTTCGTCTCGCTCCATGCCGAGACGTCCAACTATTATCCCTATTTTACCGGCTATGCCGAGGAGACGGGGGAGGGCGCCGGCCAGGGTTACAACCAAAATCTGCCGCTGCCCCTGGGCTCCGCGGACGACGTCTTCCTCGATGCCATCGCCAAGAGCCTCGATCGGATCGCGCGCTTCGATCCGCCGGCGCTGGTGCTGTCGCTCGGCCTCGACGCCGCGATCGACGATCCGATCGGGGCGATGGCGGTGACGACCGAAGGCTTTGAGCGCGCGGCCGCGCTGATCGCCGGATTCGGCAAGCCCACGGCGATCATCCAGGAGGGCGGCTATCTGTGCCCGGCGCTGCCGAGAAATCTTGCGGCCTTCCTTGCCAGCTACGACGCCGCCATCGCATGAACGCGCGCGGCAGGGCGGCCGGCACCTTCTCTCGACGGAGCATGACCTTGTCCCTCACCGTCCGCATCCTCATCGCCGTGGTCGCCGGCCTCCTCGCCGGGATCGGCATCGCACGGCTCGATCCCTCCTGGCTCGGCGATGCACATGCGGTCGCGCAGACGATCGGAACCGCCTGGCTCGACGGGCTCAGGATGACGATCGTGCCGCTCGTCTTCGCCCTGCTCGTGACCGGCGTCGCCTCCGCGGCGGATGCGGCGCGGGCGGGTAGCGCGGCGGGCCGGGCTCTGCTGCTCTTCGCGATCGGCCTCGTCGCGGCGGCGCTGTTCAGCGCGGCGCTGACCTCGTCGCTGCTCGCGATCTGGCCGGTGCCTGCCGGCGCGGCGGCGGAACTCGGCGGCCGCGCGCTGGCGCCCGACGTCAAGGTGGGGCTCACCGCCGAATGGCTGCTGAGCTTCATCCCGGTCAATCCAGTCAGCGCCGCGGCACAGGGCGAAATGGTGCCGCTGGTCGTCTTCGCCCTGCTGTTCGGCTTCGCAGTGACCCGCATCCCGGAACAGCGGCGCGAGGCCCTGCTCAACCTCTTCCACGGCATCGTCGACGCCATGCTGGTGCTCGTCCGCTGGGTACTGGTGCTCGCGCCGATCGGCGTGTTCGCGCTCGCCTTCGTCGCCGGGAGCCGGGGCGGGCTCGCCACTGCCGGCGCCTTGGCGCAATATGTCACGCTCGTCGTCATCGCCTGCGCCAGCGTCACGCTACTGATCTATCCGGTGGTCGCGATCTTCGGACGCATCGGCATCGCCCGTTTCGCACGGGGGGCGCTCGCCGCGCAGGTGATCGCCTTCAGCACCCAAAGCTCGATCGCCTCGCTGCCGGCGATGATCGCCGCGATCGACAAGGGGCTCGACGTGCCCGAGCGCGTGCGCAATCTCGTCCTTCCGATGGCCGTGTCGCTGTTCCGGGTGACAAGCTCGGCCGCGAACATCGCCGTCGCCCTGTTCGTCGCGTCGCTCTACGGCGTGCATCTCGGACCCGCGCAGATCGTGATGGGGGCGCTGGTCGCCGCGATCGTCAGCCTCGCCGCGGTGGGCCTGCCCAGCCAGGTGTCGTTCTTCACGGCGATCGGCCCGGTCTGCCTGGCGCTCGGCGTGCCGCTCGACGTGCTGCCGCTGCTGCTCGCGGTCGAGACGGTGCCCGACATCTTTCGTACCGTCGGCAACGTCACGGCCGACATGGCCGTGACTAGGATCGCGGCCGCGCGCGAGAAGCCCGGCGCCTAAGCCACGCAATTCTCCGCGAAGGCCCAGAATTTCGCCATCTCGTCGAACTCGGCGCGCTGGTCGCCGCTCGACTGGTGGCCGGCATCGGGATTGACCAGCAGGATCGCCGGATTGCCGCTGGTCGAGCGGCGCCGCACCTGCGCGACGAGCTTGGCCGGCTCCCAATAGCTCACCCGATCGTCCTTGAGCCCGGCGGTGCACAGCAGCGGCGGATAGGGTGCCTCGCGGACATTCTCATAGGGCGAGATCGAGGCGATATAGTCATAGGCCTTGGGATCGGCGAGCGGATCGCCCCAATCGGGGCGGAACAGCGGCACCAGCGGGTGATCGGCATCGCTCATCGTGTTGAGCATGTCGACGAACGGCACCTTGGCGATCACGCCGGCCCAGAGCTCGGGCGCCAGGTTCATCGCGCCGCCGACCAGCAGGCCTCCGGCCGACAGGCCGAACGCGACGACGCGCTTGGGCCCGGTATAGCCTCCACGGCACAGCGCCTGGGCGCAGGCGACGAAATCGGTCATCGAATTGCGCTTGGCGAACAAGCGCCCGTCGAGGAACCAGCGGCGGCCCTTTTCCGATCCGCCGCGGACATGCGCGATCGCATAGCGCCAGCCCTGGTCGATCAGCACGGTCGCCGGCAGCGAGAAGAGGGGGTCGCTGGGCACGCCATAAGCGCCATAGCCGTAGAGGAGGAGCGGGGAGCGCCCGTCCTTCGGCGCATCCCGGCGCGAAACCAGGGTGATCGGCACGTCGACGCCGTCGGGAGCCTTTGCGCTCAGCCGCTCGACGACATAGGCGCTCGCGTCGAAGCCGTGCAGCTCCTCGGCTGCGACGAGCGCCTGCTTGCCGGTGGCCAGGTCGATATCGAGCCAGCGGCGCGGCTGCACCGGCGATTCATGCGTGATGCGGACGCTGGGCGCGCGATAATCCTGGCCTTCGGGGAGCCCGAGGGCATAGGCGGCCTCGGGAAAGTCCACCGTCCGTTCGCGCCCGTCGGGCTGTCGCACGACGATCCGGTGGAGGCCGTTCTCGCGCTCGAGGCGGACCAGCGCGCTTTCGAACGGTGCGATCGACAGGATCGGCACGCCGGGGCGATGCGCCACCAGCGTGGCCCCGGCCTTCAACGTGGCGGGATCGAGCGACACGATCTTGCGATCGAACGCGCCGCCTTCGTCGGTCACCATCAGCAGCGCGCCGCGCCACTCGTCGATATCGTAGGTCACGCCCCTGGCGCGGGCGCGGACGAGCCTGGGCGCGCCCGCCTCGTCGGCCGCGGCGACCAGCCGGACTTCGGCCGTGTCCGGGCCCGAAAGCGTGAGGCGCACGAAACCGTCCGCCGCAGTGCGGCCGACCTGCATGAAGATCGCCGGATCGGCTTCCTCATAGGCGAGCACCGGATCGCCCCCGGCCAGCGCCGAGCGATAGAGCCGTGTCGGCCGATTGTGCGCGTCGCGCCAGATCCAGAACAGCCAGGCGGAGGACGGCGCGAAGATCAGTCCGCCATAGCCATAGGCATCGGTCTCCACGGGAATCGAGACCTTGCCGGTCGCGGTATCGAGCACGCAGAGCCGGTGCCGATCGTTGCCGATCACGTCCTCGGCCCAGGCGAAATAGCGATGATCGGGGCTCGGCTGGTGGCCGGTCGTCCGGTAATAGGCATGGCCCTTGGCGCGCTGCGCCTCGTCGACCAGCACCTGCTCCTTGCCGTCCGCGCCGATGCGGTAATGGAGGGCATGTTCGCCGCCTTCGGGCACGCGGCTGGCATAACGCCACGCGCCGCGCTGCAAGGGCGGCTCCGCCACGCCGCCACTCGCCCGCGCGAGCATCGCGGCAAGCAGCCGCTCGCGCTCCGGCTGGAGCGGCGCGAGCATCGCGGCGGCATAGTCCGCCTCCGCCTGAAGCTGGTCATGCACCATCGGCGGCAGCGTCTCGAAGCTTCGGCTGCCCTTGGCGGGGACGTATTTCAGCCACGAATAAGGGTCGTTGCGTTTCCGGCCGAGCTGCGTAATCCAATGATCGACGCGCGGGGCCTTGGGCGGCGGGAGCGCCGGCCACCGACCGCTTGCGGTTGCCGCTGCGACCCTGCCCGCGAACCAAGTCAGGGCGGCTGCCGCCGCGCTTGCCAGCAAATGACGCCGGTTCGTTCGGATCGCAGCAGCCACGACATCTCCCAAAGCGCGAAAGGGCGGGCGGAAAGCGCCCGGCCTTGCCGGCTAACGGGGCTAGCGCGGCGCGACCACTGCTGTCCATGACCCCGGAAGATCGAGTAACGGCATGTTTCCAAAGGATAATTATGACTTTAATCGCACAGGCGGCGACGTCTCACGCGATAAAACGTTGTTTGTTCGGTGAGGCCGCTTCAATTCGGCCAATCAGCGGTGAGTTCGCTGCTCGAACGCCATGTTCCGCACGCATTGCCTAGCAGGCAACCATCGTCTCACCGTCCGAAGGGGCGGCGTTGGTCATGGCCTCGTCACTGGAACCGGACATTTTCGATGGCTAGCGCGAGCTTGGATGCCCCGTGAGGATTCGAACCTCAATTGACGGAGTCAGAGTCCGTAGTCTTACCTTTAGACGACGGGGCATCATGCCGGCAGGCCGCGCGCAATAAGGCGGGGGGCGGGGGCTGTCAACGCTGCGAATCCCCGCACGCCTTGCCCTGCGCGTCCGTCTCCGCTAGCCTCGCGTCCAAGCACCGGCGGCGAAAAGCCGTGACGGAACAAAACATAAGCGAGTTGAAGACGATGGGGGATGGCTCCGCCAACATGCCCCGCGGCCGCGGCGCCGGCAGAAGCCGGCAGGCAGCGCTGCCAGTGGACCGGCTCCCGGATCGTTCCCCGGAGCGCGCCGCGCGCGGTCGCTGGCCCGAAACGCGCCATTATGCGGCGCTCGACCTCGGCACCAACAATTGCCGGCTGCTGATCGCCCGGCCCCAGGGCAAGGGCTTTGCCGTGATCGATGCCTTTTCGCGCATCGTCCGGCTGGGCGAAGGGCTCGCCACCACCGGCCAGCTTTCCGACGCCGCGATCGAACGGACGCTCGCCGCGCTGCGCATCTGCGCCGAGAAGCTCAAGCGCCGCAACGTCACGCTCGCCCGCTCGGTGGCGACCGAGGCCTGCCGCCAGGCGAGCAACGGCACCGCATTCATCGAGCGCGTCTATCGCGAGACCGGCATCGCGCTCGACATCATCACCGCCGAGGAGGAAGCGCGGCTCGCGGTGCTCGGCTGCCATGCCCTGCTCGAGCCTGGCGACGGTCCGGCGCTGGTGTTCGACATCGGCGGCGGCTCGACCGAGCTGGTGCTGGTCGATTCGACCGGTCCGATCCCGCGCATCCTCGATTGGCACAGCGCCCCTTGGGGCGTCGTCTCGCTCACCGAGGCGTGCGGCGGCATCGAGGACGATGATCGCGTGGCGCGCTATGCCGCGATGCGCGCGAAGGTCGCGGAAAGCTTTGCGCCCTTTGCCGGCCGGTTGCGCAAGCCGGAGGGAACGCCGCGGCTGCTCGGCACGTCGGGCACGGTGACGACGCTGGCCAGCGTCCATCTCGGCCTCGCCGTCTATGATCGCTCGGCGATCGACGGGCTGATCGTGCCCGCCGCAGCGATGCGCGACGTCAGCCAGCGGATCGCGGCCATGACGATCAAGGAGCGCGCCCAGGTGCCGTGCATCGGCAATGAGCGCGCCGATCTGGTGGTTGCCGGCTGCGCGATCCTCGAGACGATCCTCGATCTCTGGCCGGCCGAAAGGCTCGGCATCGCCGATCGCGGCATCCGCGAAGGCATCTTGCGACGATTGATGGGGGGAGAAAAGCTCGTGACTGGCCGCATCGACCCGCCGAGCCGGAGCACGGGGCAATGAGCCGCGGCGGCGGGCGCGGCCATACCCGCGTGCTCACGGCGCGTCGGCGCAGCGCGCAATCGACGCGCTGGCTCGAGCGGCAGCTCAACGATCCCTATGTCAAGCGCGCCAAGGCGGAGGGCTATCGCAGCCGCGCCGCCTATAAGCTCACCGAACTCGACGAGAAGTTCGATTTCCTGAAGGGCAAGCGGCGCGTCGTCGATCTCGGCATCGCGCCGGGCGGCTGGACCCAGGTGGTGCGCCGGCGGCTGCCCAAGGCGGCGGTGGTCGGCATCGACCTGCTGCCGGTCGATCCGATCGACGGCGCGACGATCCTGCAGATGGATTTCATGGACGATGCCGCACCCGATCGGCTGATCGCCGAGCTGGGTGGCGCGCCGGACCTCATTCTGTCCGACATGGCCGCCAACACCGTCGGCCACGCACAGACCGATGCGCTGCGCACCATGGGCCTGGTCGAGACCGCGCTCGATTTCGCGGTGCAGACGCTGGCGCCGGGCGGTGATTTCGTCGCCAAGGTCTTTGCAGGCGGCGCCGATTCGGGGCTGGTCGCCGAGATGAAGCGCAACTTCGCCGCCGTGAAGCACGCCAAGCCGCCGGCGAGCCGCAAGGGCTCGGTCGAATGGTATGTCGTGGCGCAGGGCTTCAAGGGGCGCCCGGCGCCCGCGTCGGGGGAATCGTGAGCCTCGCGGCCACCCTGCTCTGGGCCGTCGTGGTCGCGTTGTTGGCGCTCAAGGTGGTGGCGACGCTCGTGCTGCTTGCGCGGCCCGCCTCTGCGCGCTTCGCCGATCGGAGCGGGCGGTCACTGTGGTGGGCGACCAAGATCGCGCCGCTGCTGGCCGTGCCGTGCCTGATCGTGATCGCGATCCTCTCGCGCGATGGCAGTGGCCTGTTCGGCTATTCGCTGCTGATGATCTTCGTGGTGATCGCAGTGCCGCTGATGGCGTGGCGGCGGTTCGGGCGAGAATAGCAAGATCGGTCGAGCGCGGGCGCGCCGCGCCGGGCTAGCGCACACGCACCACGGAAGGATGCGGGATGGGTTCGGCGCGGCAGGATTATCATGCCCGGATGCAGCGAGTTCTCGATCATGTCGATCGGCATCTCGATGGCGATTTGGACCTGGAGACGTTGAGCCGCGTCGCCGCCTTTTCCCGCTTCCACTTCCACCGGCAATTCGCCGCCACCTTCGGCGTGTCGCTCGATCGCTATGTCCGCCTGACGCGCCTCAAGCGGGCGTCTTACCGGCTGGCATTCCGGGATGGCGCGCGCGTCACCGATGTGGCGCTGGAGGCCGGCTATGAGGCGCCCGACGCCTTTGCCCGCGCCTTCCGGCGCACCTTCGGGCAGGCACCATCGGAGTTCCGGAAGTCGCCCGATTGGGCGCCGTGGTCCTCGGCCTTCGCGCCGCTCTCCCGGATAAGGATCCAGATCATGCCTGCATTTTCCCCCGACCAGGTCGCCATTGTCGACGTACCGCCCGTTCCCGTCGCGCTGATGGAGCATCGCGGTGATCCCGCCACGATCGGCGAGACGATCCGCCGCTTCATCGCCTGGCGCAAGTCGGTCGGGCTGCGGCCGGCGATCAGCGCGACCTACACGATCTTTCACGACAATCCGGAAACGGTCACGCCCGAGGATTTCCGCATGGACCTGTGCGCGGCGACCGATCGGCCGATCGCGCCCAACGCGGCGGGCGTCGAGGCCGGGCTGATCCCGGCCGGCCGCTGTGCGCGGCTGGACGTGATTGGGGACGACCTCACTGCGGCGGCCCTGTATCTCTATCGCGATTGGCTGCCGGAAAGCGGCGAGCGGCCGCGGGACTTCCCGCTTTATTGCCAGCGCATCGCCTTCTTCCCCGACGTGCCCGAGCATGAGGCAGTCAATGCGCTGTTCCTGCCGCTCGACTGAGTGCGGCCAAGCAAAAGGGCCCCGGAATCGCCTCCGAGGCCCTTTTCGAATGGGTTGCCGAGCGGCTCAGCCGTCGTAGTCGCCGCCCAGATTCTGGTTGCGCGGCGGCGCGGCGGCGGTGAGGCGGAGCGCCTCGGCCTGGGCCGCGATCGAGCCGACTTCGTCCGGCGCTTCCTCGTCGTCGATCTGGACGCGCTGGAGGCTCGACACCACGGCTTCCTCGAGGTGAGTCGGGCGCACGGTCTCTTCGGCGATCTCGCGCAGCGCAACGACGGGGTTCTTGTCGCGATCGCGATCGATCGTCAGATCGGCGCCGCCCGAAATCTGCCGGGCCCGCTGCGCCGCGAACAGCACCAGATCGAACCGGTTGGGAACCTTGTCGACGCAATCCTCGACTGTGACGCGCGCCATCTACGCTTCCTTAGAAATACAAGTGTCCGGGAAAGGCGCGGACTTAGGCGGCAGGCCCCGCAAAGTCAAGGAAATCGCCGCGCCCCCGCCGAACCATCGCGGGCTCCCGCGCGTTGAGAACGCCTCCGCAATGACGGGAACCGCGATTTTGACCCTGGCCGCCCCCCTTGCCCCCGCCGCGCCGCCCGCCCATCAAGCTCGGATGGGCGAACGCTTCTCGCAACCGACCTTCACGGTGGACGGCAATCGCCTGACCCTGCTCCCGGACGGGCCCGAGCGGCTGTCGGCGCTGCTCGACCTGATCGAATCGGCCGAGCGGACGCTGCGCGTGCTCTACTATATCTATGTCGACGATGCCGCGGGTGCCGCGGTGCGCGAGGCGCTGATCGCCGCGGCGCGGCGCGGCGTGGCGGTCAAGCTGATCGTCGATGGGCTCGGCAGCGAACATGCCCAGGCCAACCATTTCTTCGATCCCCTGCGTGAGGCCGGAGTCGATATGTGTCGCTTCGTGCCGCGCTGGGGCCGGCGCTATCTGCTGCGCAACCACCAGAAGCTCGCGCTCGCCGACGAGGCGCGGGTGATCGTGGGTGGCTTCAACATCGAGGACAGCTATTTCGGCACGATCGACGAAGCCGCCTGGCGCGACCTCGGGCTGCTGGTCGAAGGCCCCGCGGCGGGGCGGCTGGTCGGCTATTTCGATGCGCTGTCGAACTGGGCCAAGCGCCCGCGCCCGTCGCTGCGCCGTCTGGGGCGGACATTGCGCGCGTGGAGCGAGCCCGAAGGCGCGACCCGCTGGCTGCTCGGCGGGCCGATGCGGCGGCTGTCGCCCTGGGCGCGGGTAGTCAAGCGCGATATGGAGCGCGCGCAGTCGATCGACATCATGGCCGCCTATTTCGCCCCCAATCCGGCGATGCTGCGCCGGCTCGATCGGGCGGGGCGGCGCGGGCGGGTGCGGCTGGTGTTGCCGTCCAAGCTCGATCATGGTGCCGCGCTCTGGGCGGCACGCTTCACCTATGCCGGGCTGCTGCGTAAATGCGTGCAGATCTTCGAGTATCAGCCGACCAAGATGCACACCAAGCTGTTCGTGCTCGACGACGTGGTGAACATCGGCTCGGCCAATTTCGACATCCGATCGATGTTCCTCAATCTGGAGCTGATGCTGAGGATCGAGGACCGCGCCTTTGCCCAGCATGTCCGCGGCTATGTCGAAGGCGAGATCGCCCAATCGGAGCGGATCACCGCCGAACTCCACCGCGCGCGCACCGGCCCCTGGACGCGGCTCAAGCAGGTCGCGGCTTATTTCGTGATGGCAGTGCTCGATTATAACGTCACGCGCCGGCTCAACTTCGCGCCGCGGCGGGGGCGACCTGCCGAATAGCGGTTTGCGGATCGCCCCGCCCCGGTTTTGCAAAGTCGGTCAGGCGGCGAGATAATGGTCGATGAACGCCTGGTGGCTCGGCATCCGCGCCACCGTGCGGGCGATCCCGGTCTTGAGGTCGCCCAGCGCCGATCGCAGCTGAGTCTCTCCGAGCATCCGGCCCATATGGTGGTGGCTGCGCGGGGAAAGCCGCTGGCCGAGCATCACCTGCACCCAGCTATCGACTCGGAACAGGTCGTCCGAAGCCTGCCAGGCGATCGCGCCTTCGCGGAACGCCTCGATCCGCTGGGCGAGCGTATCGGGGATCGGCATCGTCCGGCAATGGTCCCAGAAGCCGCCGTCCTCGCGCTGGTTGAGCCGGTAATGCAGCACGATGAAGTCGCGGATCCGCTCGATCTCGTTGCGGCCGAGATCGTTGAACCGCGCCGCGACACCCTCGCTCACGCCGCCGAACGGGAAGAGCTGCACGAGCCGGGTCGTCGCGATCATGATCAGATGGATGCTGGTGGATTCGAGCGGTTCGACGAAGCCGCTGGCGAGGCCGAGCGCGACGACGTTCTTGTCCCACAGCTTGCGCCGCCGCCCCGCGGCAAAGCGGATCAGCCGTGGCTCGATCAGCTTCTCGCCTTCGATCCGCGAATCGAGCAGCGCGCGGGCGTCCTCATCGGACAGGAAGTCCTGCGCATAGACCAGGCCGTTGCCGACTCGGTGCTGGAGCGGGATGCGCCACTGCCAGCCGGCCTGGTGCGCGGCGGCGCGGGTATAGGGGAGTGCGGGACCGGTCGCCTCGGTCTGCACCGCGAGCGCGCTGTCGGTCGGCAGCCAGTGCCGCCAATCGTCATAGCCGGCCTCCAGCGCCTGTTCGATCAGCAGCCCGCGAAAGCCGGTGCAGTCGATGAACAGGTCGCCTTCGATCCGCGTGCCCGAGACGAGCTTGAGCGCGGTGACGAAGCCGGTCTCGGGATGCTGCTCGACCGCCTCGATCCTGCCCTCGATCCGCGTGACGCCGAGCGGCTCGGCAAAGCTGCGCAGGAAGCGGGCATAGCGGCCGGCATCGAGATGATAGGCATAGTTGATATGCCCCTGGCCCTCGGCCGGAATGGCGAAGCGGCCCGCCTCGGCCGCCTGGAGCTCAAGGCAATAGTCGCCGAGCGCGCCGCCCCAGCCCTGCGCCTGGGCCTCCAGCCAGAAATGATGGAACTCGCCCATCCAGGTCGAGCGGCCGTTCTGCCCGAAGCTATGGACATAGCGATCGCCGGGGCGCGCCCAATCCTCGAACGCGATGCCTAGCTTGAAGGTCGAGCTGGTCTCGCGCAGGAAGGCGCGCTCGTCGATGCCGAGCAATTGGTGGAAGGTCCGCGCGGTCGGTATCGTGCTTTCGCCGACCCCGATCGTGCCGATCTCGTCCGATTCGACCAAGGTGACTTCGATCAACGGCTCGAGCAGCTTGGCGAGCGCGGCGGCGGCGATCCAACCGGCCGTGCCGCCCCCGGCGATGACGACCCGGCGTACCGGCGGCTGGTCCATGATCTTCCTCCCCCCTCTTTGTCGTTCAGCGGTTGAGCCGGTTGAGCAGCATCGCGCGCAGCCGACGGGCGCCGGTCTCGTCCATCGGCGCGAGGGCTCCAAGCGCATGTTCGGGCAAGTGCGCCGCGGCTTCGCCGGCCGGGCCGAACACATAATAATCGAATAGCGCCCGCCACGCCGCCTTCTCCGGCACCGGCCGGTCGCGCAGGCTGAGCATCGCGTGGAGCAGCGTGGTCTGCGGCGTGTCGATGAACGCGGGTGTCTCGTTCCACCAGTAATTGACGAGCACGTTGAAGCGCTCGAGCGCCTCGACATGGTGCCACCACAGCGCGGGATAGAAGAGCAGGTCGCCGGGTTCGAGCTCGGCGACCTGCGCCTGCGCCACTGCCTCGGCGAAGCGGGGGAAGCGGTCGAAATCCGGCGCGGTGAAATCGACCATCGAGATCACCTGGCCGCCCGGCGTCGGCTCGAGCGGACCGGGATAGAGGTTGGCCACCTGATCCGGCGGGAACAGGGTGAAGCGCCGCCGCCCCGCCGCGCACACCGCGAGATTGTGCGACATGTCGTAATGCGCGCTGGCCGTGGTGCGGTTGCCGATCCAGATGCTCGCCAGCACGCCGTGCGCGAACATCGGATCGTCGAGCGGCACGTCGTTCTCGGCGCGGAAGCCAGGGAGATAGCGGTCGAGATCGGTCGAGCCGATATAGAAGCTTGGCGACTCTGCCGTGTCGAGCGCCTCGCGCAGCCGCTCGAGGAATGCCGTCATCCCCACCCGCGCGCCTTCGAAATTGAAGCCGGTGAGCGCCGCGTCGTAGTGGAAGCGCCCGCCGATCTCAGGGGCGCCGGTGAAGCCGACCACCGGCTGGCCGCTGTCGAAGCCTTGCAGATAATCGATCGCCGCGGCGTCGCTTTCGCGCGCTTGCCGGACGAGCGGCCAGTCGCGCGCCACCCCCCGCAAGATCACCGGCGCCTGGCCGGCGAGCAGATCGGCATAGGGGATCGCATCGATCGCGACATCGTGCCGTTCGCGCACGCGCTGGGCCGAGGCGGCGGCGTGGGTCATGCCGCGGCGCGCTTGGCGTTCTTGCGCTCGATCAGCCGCTGGAAATTGCCGATCGAGGCGGCGAGCAGGAAGGCGGGCCCGAGATGGCCGCCGCGGTTGAGCGCGTCGAGCGCGCCGGCATTGAGCGCGGCGAGCCGTTCGGGCGACACGCGCAGATAGTCGCGGATCACGTAGCGCGTCTCGTCGTCGAGCATCAGTTCGAGCGCGACGGGTTCGAGCAGGCCCTGCGCCTCGAACGCGGCGACCATCGCCGGGCCGCGCTCCATCCCCGCATAGATCGCGCCGAGCACGCGCCCGACATGGTCGAGATAGCGCGAATTGCCGCCATGCGGGAGGAAAAGCGGCTCGCCATCGGCCGCCCCGACGCGCGGATCGTCGAGATCGACCTGGACCGTGGCGCCCGACTCGGGGGCCGCGCCATCGCCGGGCAGGCCGATCAGGAACGGCCCGCGCTGTGCGATCAGCGGGACGTGGCGGCTGGTCCAGCGATCGCCATCGAGGAACAGATTCTCATCGCGATCGAGGCCGAGCAGGGCCACGGCCTGCAAGCCCTCCGCCTCGGCGCGGCGGAACAGGATCGGGAAGTCGCGTTGGGCGTCTTCGAATTCGCTCGGAAAGAGCGGCAGCTGGTTGACCGCGTCGCCGAACGTGGCACCGTGGCGCAGCGCGACCTTGAGGTCGTGATGGGCGACATTGTCGAGGGCGACCGGACGGGTCATCGGAAGAACAAATCCTTTGGTAAAGGCATCTTGGCGCAAAGCGGGGAGGGCCTCAACGGGATAAGAAAAGGGCCGTTGCACCTTTCAGCACAACGGCCCTCATTCCCCCTCTTACCGCGTCGCCGCGGATCCGTCAGAACTTGAAGCGCGCACCGAGCAGGAAGCGGCGGTCGAGCTCCTGCGCGTACCACAGTTCCTTTTCGTCGCGGGCGTAGGTCCGCACGCTTTCCTTGGTCAGGTTGATGCCTTCGAGCGTGATCGCGACATGCGGCGTGATCTCATAGCTCAGCGTGGCATCGAGCTGGCCAAACGGCGCGGTGAACTCGGGGTTGCGCGATCCCTGGCGGTTGATGCCCGACAGGAACTTGTCGCGCCAGTTATAGGCGACACGAGCCGAGATGCCGTTCTTTTCGTAGATCAGCGTGCCGCTGATCGTGTCCGAAAGGCCCAGCAGCGCGAACTGGTCTTCCGCCGGGCTCGCGCCGCGGTTGAAGCCGACATCGCCGCGCACCAACGTATAGGCCGCCGCGATGCCGAAGCCCGTATTGCCCAGGAAGTACTGGCCGGCGAGCTCCATGCCGTAGATTTCGGCATCCTTGTTGTTGATCGGCTGCGTCACCTGGAACTGGTAGAGCGGATCGCTGGCGATCCCAGCCAAATCGTAGGTGTTGTTGATCTGCTTGACGTAATCGTCGTCGAGCGAGCGCGTTGCCGGATTATAGTGCGCCGTAAACTGCGCCGTCGCTGCGGCCACCGAACCGGTCGCTTGGATCAGCGCCGACATCACGAACAGGTTGACGTCGCTGACATCGGCACCGAGGCCGCCCAGCGCGCCCTTGGCCTGCCCCGAACGGCTGCCCGCGGCACCCGAGCTCGGATCTCGCAGCCCGAACAGCGACGAGGTGTACTGGCCGTTTCCGATGAAATTATGGACGCGCTTGTCGAAGAAGGCGACCGACACATAGCTGTCCGGCTTGAAATACCATTCGAGCGACGCGTCGAAATTGTCCGATTCGATCGGCTTCAGCCGGGCATTGCCCACCGAAGCGCCGGGGATGCCGCCATTGTTGGTCGGCCGCGGCGGCCCGCCTACCGTCGTCGCAGTATAGAGGTTATTGTAGTTCGGACGCGCGTTCGTCTTGCTGTACGAGAGGCGGGCGATCAGGTTGGGCTTCAGCTCGACCTGGAAGTCGACCTGGGGCAGCAGGTTGCTGTAGCTGCCGCCGTCCTTGACGAACTGGGTCTGGTTCGAAATCGACACGGTGAAGTCGTTGTCCGAGACCCAGGCGATGCCAGCCGGGATCGCTTCGAGCGACGTCGTCGTCGATTTGGTGTGCTCGTAGCGGATGCCCGCGACCAATCGCGCCGGCGCGCCGCCCAGATCGCCCTTCCAGGTGACCTGGCCATAGGCTGCCCAAATCTCTTCCTTGACCCGATTGTCCTGGCTGCCGGTCACCCCCACCGCATTGCCGCGGCCGGCATAATAGGTCGAAAGGATCGGATACAGGGTCGAGGCAACGCCGCGGAAGGCGAGCTGCGAGTCGGGATCGCCGCCGGGATTATACTGGCTGAACTTGCATTCGAGGCAGAAGGCCTGGAGTGCGCCCGGCGCCAGCCGATTGACGTCGCCCGGATTGTTGATGCCCCAGTCGCCCAGCGTCTGCTGGGTCGAGACGAAGGTCTGGTGCATGTCGGAGCTGCGATAGTTCGCGCCGAAATCGAACCGGCTTTCGCCGCCCAGGTCCCAGCCGAAATCGGCGCGCAGTTCCTTGACCTTCTGCCGCTGCGTGGAGGCATTGGTCCGGCCCACCTGCGAGCCGACATCGTTGATGTCGAGCGGGCCCGCGGCGCCCAGCGTGATGTCCTGCTGCGGAATGCCGTGCGAATAGTCGACCGAGTGCGCCGCGACGACGTTCGCACCCATGCCGACCAGGGTCGAGCTCACGCCATTGGGGTTGTCCGGCGTGCTCGACGAGGTCGAGATGTGCCCGTCCAGGCGCAGCGACAGGTTGCTCGCCATCTGCCAGTCGAAGTTGAGGCCGTAGTCCTCGAGCTTGCCCTTCTGCGCGCGCGACTGCGCCTCGAAGCCCTCGTCCTTCTGGCCGTTGATCGTCTCATGCAGATAGGTCGCCGTGGCGACGGTGGGATCGCCGTCGAAGGTCACCACGTCGAACGGGCGGCTGAACCAGTTCGAGAGGTCCGAGCGGGTCTCGCGCTGCTTGTTCTGCGCGTAGAGTGCGTCGGCCGTGATGGTCAGCGAATCGGTCGGCTTGAACTGGACCACTGCCTGGCCGTTGATGCGCTCGCGCGAACCCTCGGCATAGTGATAGCGGCTGTCGTTCGGGATCGCGACGAGCTGGTTCGGATTGCTCGGCGCGTTGTTGACCACCGTGCAGGTCGGCGTCGGCGTCGTCGTCGGGCAGACACCGCCGCTTCGGGCGAACCCGCCGGTGATGAAAGTGCTGTACGGGATGATGTTCCAGTCGTTCGACGTCGCCGAGATCGACGTGAAGTTGCGCTTCTGATAGCTGCCGAACAGCATCACGCCGAAGCGCTGCTCCGGATCGCTCCAGCTCACCACACCGGAGAATTCCGGTGTCACCTTCGATCCGCAATCGAGGCAGCCATCGACGCTGGTGTCGTACACTGCCTTGGCGCCGATGCTCCCGGTCAGGCCCGTATTATGGTCGTCGAGCGGCTTGCGCGAGACGACGTTGATCGTCGCGCCGATGCCGCCCGAGGGGATCGCCGCACGGCCGGTCTTGTAAACTTCGAGCGTGCGCACGCCTTCGGTCGCGAGGTTGGAGAAGTCGAACGAGCGCGTCGTGCCCTGGGCGCCGTCGGCGTTCTCGTCACCGCCGACCACCGAGACGTTCGACGCCGCGAGCTGGCGGCCGTTGAGCGTCACCAGATTGTAGGTCGGGCCGAAGCCGCGAACCGTGACCAGCGATCCTTCGCCGTTGGTGCGGTTGATCGAAACGCCGGGGATGCGCTGAAGCGATTCGGCGAGGTTGGTGTCCGGGAACTTGCCGATGTCCTCGGCCGAGATCGCGTCGACGACGCCCGGGGCCTCGCGCTTGATCTGGATCGAGCGTTCGAGCGAGGCGCGGATGCCGGTGACGACGATGTCGGGTGCCTGGTCGTCCTGCCCGGCTCCATCGGCCTGCGGGGCGACAGCGTTGTCGGCCTGCGCCTGCGCCATGGTCGGCACGGCAAGCCCGACAGCGAGTGCGAGAATGGATGCGGAGCGCACGAGATTCGGCGCACGCGAAATACTCTTCATATCCCCTCCTTTTGCCGGCCGTTGTGCGGCGCGGATCGTTATTATTGTGGGTGAGCCCGATGCTCGCCCGATGTTATCGCTATCATTCTTGCGGCACTTGTCAACTCGCGCTTCGTCTCGTTCGAACGCAATTTCTGCAAGTGTGGCCGATCTGCGACAGCCATGGTGCATGGCATTTTAACTTGCCGGCAACTGCAATTGCGCGGCGAGCTTGTTTGGAAGCGTTTCCACGAAATCATCACGACAGCGCCGCTGCTCGCGTCTGCTCTTGAAGTTACTATCCCGCGCGGCCGCCGAAGCGCCCGGAGGCGGGTGATGAGACGTGCGCTTGACCGATTAATTAGTCCGACTAAAAATAATTCGGCCGGCCGGCTCTCGGGCGGTGGAGAGGAAGAATCATGATCGATCTCGCCCGCCGGGCCGCCGCCGGCGCGCTGGCACTCGCCTGGACTGCGATGCCCACCTCGGCACAATCGCTCCCCGGATCGCCCATAGAAGTGACGGTCGATGCCGGCACGAGCGGCAGCACGATCGATCGCAACATCTTCGGCCAGTTCGCCGAGCATCTCGGCACCGGCATCTATGGCGGGGTGTGGGTCGGCAAGGGCTCGGCCATCCCCAATGTGCGCGGCATCCGCAAGGACGTGGTCGCGGCCTTGCGGGCGATCCGGGTGCCCAATGTCCGATGGCCCGGGGGATGCTTCGCCGACGAATATCATTGGCGCCACGGCATCGGGCCCGAAAAGGGGCGCCGGATCACGATCAATTCGAACTGGGGCGGCGCGACCGAACCCAACAGCTTCGGCACCGACGAGTTCATGGACTTTGTCGATCAGATCGGCAGCGAGGCCTATGTTTCGGTCAATCTCGGCTCGGGCACGGCGGGCGAGGCGGCCGAATGGCTGGAATATATGACCGCCGACCCGGCGACGACTGCGGGCAAGGAACGCGCCGCCAACGGCCATGCCGCGCCGTACAAGGTCAAGTTCCTCGGGCTCGGCAACGAAAGCTGGGGCTGCGGCGGCGCGATGACGCCCGAGCATTATACCGATGTAATGAAGCCGTTCGCGCGCTTCGTGCGCAACTATAACCCGGCCCAGACCGGCGCCGAGGCAATGCAGCGCATCGCCGTCGGCCCCAGCGACGACGACCCCGCCTATACCGAAGGCGTGATGAAGGCCTGGAAGGCGCACGACTGGAGCTGGAACATCGAGGGCCTGTCGCTCCACCATTATACCACGGGCGGCTGGCCGCCTTCCTATCCGAGCACCGGCTTCGACGCGACCGGCTATGCCAGGCTGATCAAGGAGACGCTCGGCATGGAAGCCATCGTCGCCAAGCATTCGGCGATCATGGACAAATATGATCCCGACAAGAAGATCGCGCTGGCGATCGACGAATGGGGCGTCTGGCTCGCGCCCAATCCGGGCAGCAACCCCGGATTCCTCCAGCAGCAGAATTCGATGCGCGACGCGATCATCGCCGCGCTCAACCTCAACATCTTCGCCCGCCACGCCGATCGCGTGCGGATGACCAACATCGCGCAGATGGCCAACGTGCTCCAGGCGATGATCCTCACCGACAAGGAGAGGATGGTCCTCACCCCGACCTACCACGTCTACAAGATGTACCTGCCCTTCCAGGGCGCGCGGTCGGTTCCGGTGCGCTTCGAGACAGGAAGCTATGTTCAGGGCGATGTCAGGCTGCCGCGGGTCGATGCGATTGCGGCGCGTGACACTTCGGGCAAGCTGTGGCTGGCGGTGACCAATCTCGATCCCGAGCGGCCGGTGCGGATTGCCGCGCGCTTCGCCGGCGTGCAGGCCCGCGCCGCCCGCGGGACGCTGCTGACCGCCCCGCGCGTGGATTCGGTCAACAGCTTCGACAGCCCCGCGATCGTCAGCCCGCGCGCCTTCGCCGGAATGCCGGACAAGGGCGGGATCGCCCTCGACCTGCCGGGCAAGTCAATCGCCGTCGTGCAGATCGAGCCGTGACGGCGGCCAACTAGAGCGTACGGACGCGGCGGGCGCCCTCGTCTTCGGCGCGCGCGAGCGGGTTGCGCAGCGGCAGGGTGAAGGGCGCGGCCTCGATCTCGAATAGGTCGCCCGGCGCTGTCCGCACGCCGTCCGCAAAGGACAGCGTCGCGGTGCCGAAGAAATGGACATGGACGTCGCCGGGCACACGGAACAGCGGATATTTGAAATGGTGATGCTCGAGATTGGCGAGCGCGTGCGACATGTTGTCCTCGCCCGACAGGAACGGCCTCTCCCATAGCACCGCGCCGTCGCGCAGAATCCGGCTGGTGCCGCGCACATCGGCCGGCGGCGTGCCCGTCAGCAGCTCGGGGCCCAGCGCCGCGTGGCGCAGCTTCGAATGGGCGAGCCAGAGATAGTTGTGCCGTTCGGTGACATGGTCGCTGAATTCGTTGGCGAGGCACAGGCCGAGCCGCCAGGGCGTGCCGTCCGGACCGATCAGGTAGATGCCGGCGAGTTCGGGCTCCTCGCCGCCGTCCTTGGCGAACCCGGGCATGACCAGCGGGGCGCCGGGGCCGACAAGATGACGACCATTGCCCTTGTAGAACCATTCGGGCTGCTGGCCGATCGCGCCGGGCGCGGGCTTGCCGCCGGCGACACCTTCCAGGAACATCCGCATACTGTCGGTCTGCTGCTCGGCGGCCACGGCTTCGCGGTGCATCTTGTCGCGCCCTTCGGCCGAGCCGAGATGCGTGAGCCCGGTGCCGCTGAGGATCAGGTGGGCCGGATCGGGATGGTCGATCGGGGCGAGCAGTTCGCCTGCGTCGAGCGCGGCGCCGAGATCGACGCTGCCGTCGACGCCGAGCGCGTCCACTGCCTCGGCCAGCGTCTCACCGCGCTCGATAGCGCGCATCGCCAGGCGGCGGACGTCCGTCACGCCGACCACGAAGCCTGCCCCCTCCGCCCGGGCGGCGATCACCCGGCGCGTGCCGTCGGCGTCCCGATGCTGCAATAGGCGCACGCCCGTCTCTCCCGCTGATTAGTCCGACATATTTTCGGACCGGCCGAAACGCAACTTGCATGGCGCGCCTGCTTGCGTCGATAAGATGCCGCGAGAACACGGGAGTAGCACCGGGAGATGGCATCGGAAAAGGACAAGGCATCGGTGCTTTCCCCTGCGCTCCCGCCCGGCGGCCGGCTGACGCCTTCTCCCAAGGGGTCGGGCCGCCGCCTGCGCGGCGCCGTCGCCCATTATCTCGGCACTGCCATCGTCTCCGGGCAGATCGCGCCGGGCGAGCGGCTGACCGGGGAAGTCGCCAATTCCGAGGCGCTCGACGTTTCGCGCAGTGCCTATCGCGAGGCGGTGCAGGTGCTGACGGCGAAAGGCCTGGTCGAAAGCCGTCCCAAGGCCGGGACGCGGGTGCTGCCGCGCAATCGCTGGAACATGCTCGATCCGGCCGTGCTCGGCTGGGCTTTTTCGGGGGAACCCGATCTGGATTTCGTCCGCGACCTGTTCGAGCTGCGTGCGGTCGTCGAGCCCGCCGCCGCCCGGTTCGCGGCCGAGCGGCGCGAGAAGCCCGATCTCAAGGCGATGAAGGACGCGCTCGCCAGGATGCGCCGCTTTACCCTGGCGACCGAACCGGGCCGGGCCGCCGACCGCGATTTCCACGACGCCGTGCTCCAGGCGACCCACAACAACGCGCTGATCGCGTTGAGCGCGAGCATCGGCGCTGCGGTCAACTGGACGACGCAGTTCAAGCAGCGGGCGCGAGCGCTGCCGCGCGATCCCTTGCCCGATCACGTCCGCGTCTATGAAGCGATTGCCGCGGGCGACGCCGAAGCGGCGAGCGAGGCGATGCGCGCCCTGGTCGAACTCGCGCTCGAGGATACGCGCTCTTCGATGTGATGCCGCGCCGCCCGATGGGCTAGCGAAGACCTCAGGCGTAGAGACTGGGATCGGCCAAAGCCGTCTCCCGCGCTGCATCCCTCGCCTCCTTCGTCCGAATTTGTCTGCTTATTGGCGGACGAGTGAATCCGCGCCTCGGCGTCTAAGATCTTAGTCGTGGTGCTATTGAGGCTCCCCGGTCGAACGAACTACGCTACCATTCGCTCGGAGTAATCCGGCCGGGCACAGGCGAGAGGAACCCTGGATATGGCCAATTCGACACTGCGATTCGGAGCGTTGCTGCTTGCCGGCGTGGCCTGCCTGCCGGTCGTCGCTTCCGCCCAGACGGCCGCCGAGAAGCTGGCGAGCGAGACGGTCGCCCGGCTGACGCTCGACGAGAAGGTCGAGCAGCTGCTCAACACCGCGCCGGCTATCCCGCGGCTGAACATCCCCGCCTATAATTGGTGGACCGAATCGCTCCACGGCGCGATCGGCAGCCTGCCGACCACCAATTTCGCCGAGCCGATCGGCCTCGCCGCGACCTTCGATGCGCCGCTGGTCAACCGCGTCGCCGACACGATCAGCAGCGAAGTGCGCGGGCTCCATGCGCTGGCGCGGCAGACTGGGCGGATGGGGCGGATCGGCACGGGGCTCGATACCTGGTCGCCCAACATCAACATCTTCCGCGATCCGCGCTGGGGGCGGGGCCAGGAAACCTATGGCGAGGATCCCTATCTGACCGCGCGCATGGCGGTCGCCTTCGTCACCGGGATGCAGGGCCCCGAGCCCGGTCTCCCCAACGTGATCGCCACACCGAAGCATTTCGCGGTCCATTCGGGCCCCGAATCGACTCGGCACAGCGCCAACGTCTTCATTTCGCGCCACGATCTGGAAGACACCTATCTTCCCGCCTTCCGCGCCGCGATCGTGGAAGGCAAGGCGGGATCGGTGATGTGCGCCTATAATCGCATCGATGGCCAGCCCGCCTGCGCCAGCGACGAACTGCTCAAGGAGCATCTCCGCGGCGCCTGGGGCTTTAGCGGCTATGTCGTCTCCGATTGCGACGCGGTGAAGGACATCAGCGACAATCATCACTACGCGCCCGATCCCGCCGCGGCAGTGGCGGCGGCGATGCGCGCGGGGGTCGACAATGAATGCCATACCGGCACGCTCTCCGACACTGCGGGCCTGGCCGATCGCTATCGCGAGGCGCTGAAGCGCGGGCTGATTACCGAAGGCGATATCGATCGGACGCTCGTCCGGCTGTTCTCGGCTCGGCTGCGCAATGGCGACTTGCCGGGTATCCGCAAGCCGAGCGGCGACTTTACTAAGATCGGTGCGCCCGAACATGGTGCGCTGGCGCTGGCGACGGCCGAGAAGAGCCTGGTTCTGCTCAAGAACGACGGGGTGCTGCCGCTTCGCCCGAGCCTGCGCATCGCGGTGGTCGGTCCGCTCGGCGATGCGACGCGGGTGCTGCGCGGCAATTATTCCTCGCCCAATTCCGCGCCCCCGATTTCGGTGCTCGACGGGCTGCGCCGGACCTTCCCCGGTGCGCAGATCACCTATGCCCCGTTCGGCGAGAGCTACACCGACGGCGATCCGGTGCCCACCCTGGCGCTGCGGTCTCCCGACGGCCGGCCGGGCCTGCTCGCGCGCTATTACAACATCCTGGGGTCGCCTCCCGCCCGGTTTGCGCCGGGCACGTTCGCCGATTTCGCGCGCACTGCCCGTTTCGCCGATGCGCCGGTGGTGAGCCGGGTCGAGCCTGGAGTCGAGGGCCGCAGCCTCGATCTCGCCCAGGTTTCGGACCATCATCGCGTCGTCTGGAGCGGCTTCCTCGTCCCGCCCGAGAGCGGCAGCTACAGGCTGGGCCTGTCCGGTTTCATGAGCGGGACGCTCAACTTCCAGGGCAAGCCGTTCGTCGATCTGAAGGACGCGCCCTGGGGCAGCCTGCCGACGATGAAGACGGTACGGCTGGAAAAGGGCCGGCGCTATCCGATCGAAGTCACCGGCGATGCGCATACCGGCACCACCGGCGTCGGCTTGGTGTGGAAGCGCATCTCGGCCAGCCCCGAGCGCGACCTCGCTGCCGCGGCTGGGAGTGCGGACGTGGTGATCGCGGTCGTCGGGCTCACTTCGGATCTGGAGGCCGAGGAATCGCCGGTGCAGATCCCGGGCTTCAAGGGCGGCGACAGGACCACCCTCGACTTGCCGGCCGACCAGCAAGCGCTGCTCGAACGCGCCAAGGCGACGGGCAAGCCGCTGGTCGTCGTCGCGATGAACGGCAGCCCGATCAATCTTGCATGGGCCAAGGACAATGCCGGCGCGATCCTTGAGGCCTGGTATCCCGGCCAGTCGGGCGGGCTCGCCATCGCCAATATCCTGTCGGGCCGGGCCAATCCCTCGGGCCGGCTGCCACTTACTTTCTATCGCAGCGTCGACGATCTGCCGCCGTTCGGCGACTATGCGATGGCGGGGCGGACCTATCGCTACTTCGCCGGAACGCCGGTCTATCCATTCGGCTATGGCCTCAGCTACACGCGCTTCGCCTATGCGCCGCTCGATGTGGCGCCGGTGACGGGTGGGGCGTCCAAGGGCATCCGCGTCACCACCGAAGTGCGCAACGCCGGCGACCGCGCCGGCGAGGAAGTGGCGCAGCTCTATCTGGGCTTTCCCGACGATCCCGGCGCCCCGCGGATCGCCTTGCGGGGGTTCCAGCGGGTGGCGCTCGCGCCCGGCGAGGCACGGCGCATCCGCTTCGAGCTGAGCCCGCGCGACCTCAGCGCAGTCACCGTCGATGGCGTCAGCAAGGTGCTGGCGGGGCGCTATCGAGTCACGGTGGGATCGGGGCAGCCGGAAACCGGCGTGCCGGTCCAGGCGGGGACGTTCGACGTGGCGAGCGGGGTCACGCTGCCGGAATAGCGGCGGGCTTCGACCCCCATAGCGCATAGAACAGCACGTAGAGGCTGCAGGCAGCCGTCACCAGGAAGCCCCAATGCAGGCCATAGGCGTCGGCGATCCGTCCCTGGATCGAGGCGAGCGCGCCGCCGGCGATCGACATGATGAGCAGCCCCGAGCCTTCCTCGGTGAGCGGCCCCAGCCCGCGGATCGCCAGCGCGAAGATCGCCGGAAACATGATCGAGATGCCGAGCCCCACCGTGATCAGCCCATACATCGCCGCCGGCCCCGGCACGAACACCGCGACCAGCGAGCCGCCGATCGCCACCAGCGCGAACAGCGCGAGCACACGCTCCGGTGCGACCTTGCGCATCAGCGCCGCGCCGAGGAAGCGGCCGACCATCATCCCGCCCCAGAAGAAGGTGAGATAGGTCGCGGCATGCGCCTGGGTGAGATTGGCGACGCTCGGCTGCGAGACGAAATTGATGAAATAGCTGCCCACCCCGATCTCGGCGAGCACGCACAGCGCGATGCCGACACAGCCGAGGATCAGGTTGCGGTGATCGAAGAGCGACAGACCGCGGCGCGCCTCGGCCGAAACGCGCTGCGTGGCGGCACCGAGCTTGGGCAGCTTCGCGCGTGCGATGAGCAGCGCGAGGATCGCGAGCACGATCGCGACGATCAGATAGGGCAGCTCCGTCGCCTGCGCGTCGGCGATGCGCTGGTCATGGGTGAGCTGGGTGCCCTGTGCGACGGTGCCCCCGGTGGTGCGCGCGAGGATCAGATATTTGCCGAACAGGATCGCCAGCACGTCCCCGGTCGTGTTGAACGCCTGCACCAGCGTAAGGCGCGATTCGGCGCTCTCCGGCGTGCCGATCGCGGCGACATAGGGGTTCGCCGCGACCTGGAGCACCGCGATCCCGCAGGAGACCACGAAAAGCGAGGCGATGGTGATCCAATAGGAACCCTGCGCGGCGGCGAGGATCATGCCCAGCGACCCGACCGTCATCACGGCGAGCCCGGTGGTCAGCGCGCGCTGATAGCCGATCCGCTCGATCAGCTTGGCGGCGGGGATGGACGCGAGGAGATAGCCGATGAACCACACCGATTCGATCAGCCCGGTCTGGAAATAGCTGAGCGCGAACACGCTGCGCAGGTGCGGCAGCAGCGTGCCGTTGATGACGCTGATGAACCCCCACATGAAGAACAGCGACGCGAGCAGCGCGAGCGCGGGACTATGGCGTGGCGGCGCACCGGCGCTCGCGGCGGGACGCTGCGCGCGTGAAGTCGGCGTTGCTGTCATGCCCGATCCCTCTCCGCCCGCCGTTCGTGCCCGGCTCTATAGTCCGACTATTGAAGCCAATACCGGCGGCGTCAAGCGCGCGGGGTTTGGCCGTCGGGCGCTCGATCGCTCTGGTCCACCGCCGCGGCGATCCGCCGGGCTTCCGCGCGGACCGCGAGCCACCGATCGCGATCCGCCTGCGCGTCCGCCAGCGCGCGATGGGCCGGCGGACCGGTCGGCGCTTCCAACCGGGCGAGCAGGGCATCGACCGTGGGATCGAGCGCCTCCGCGGCAATGCGATCGGCGAGAATCTCGCCCGCCGCGCTGTGCCGTGCCGCATCGCTGCTCCCAAGCCGCAGCGCGTGCCGGGGAAGGCCGGCGGCGCGCAGCAGCGTGCTCAGCCACTTGCCGTCCCAGGACGGTGCGCTGGCGCGCAGGTCGTGGCCGGCAAGCCGTTCGAGCATCCGCCGCGCGACAGCCTCGTGCGGCTCTCCGTCACCGAGCAGCGTGGCACGGGCGATGCGGTGGATGGCCTCGGCCGCCGGATCCCAGTCGTCCCAGCCGGGGGCGGGGCGGATCAGGTGGGTTTCGCATGTCCCGTCCTCGAACACCCAGGCGACTTCGATCGGATAGCTTCGCTTGCCGAGCGAAGACGCTTCGAAGTCGAGGAACACCAGCATCATCGCGACAACGACGCAGCCCGCGATTGGCTTCGCTGGCGTCGGAATCCCCGAGACGGCGCGATGGGCCCGCTCAACCTTCCTTGGCGCCGAACGCGCTTTCGGCCTGGCCCTCCGGTCCCGGCTTGCGTTCGAGCGCGACGCGGACACGATCGGCCAGTTCCTCGCGCCGATAGGGCTTGCCAATCACGTCGAGCCGGGTGCCGCGCGGAATGTCGGCGACGAGGTCCTCGTTATAGCCGGTGGTCATCAGGATCGGGGTTTCCGGCCGCAGGGCACGGAACCGCTCGACGAGCTCGAGGCCGCTCATCCCGCCCGGCATCACGATATCGGTGAACAGCAAGTCGACTTGCTGGTCGCCGAGCTGGGCAAGCGCATCCTCTCCGCTCGACGCGATGATCAATTTGTAGCCGAGCGCGGCGAGTTGCTCCTGTGCGAGCGCGCGCACGTCGTCGCTGTCTTCGACGAGCAGGATCGTCTCTGACCCTCCGCGGCTCCCCTGCACCGCACCGCGCGGAGCCGGCGCGCTTTCGATGGCTTCCGATCCTGCAACGGGGAACAGCATCCGCACGGTGGTCCCTTCGCCGGGCGTCGATTCGATCTCCAGCCGGCCGCGCGATTGCTGGACGAAGCCGTGGACCATCGCGAGGCCAAGTCCCGTCCCGCGCTCGCTGCCCTTGGTGGTGAAGAACGGCTCGGTCGCACGCTGGCGCACTTCCTCGCTCATGCCGGCGCCTTCGTCCGATACGCTAAGCACGACATAATCGCCTTCGGGCAGCTGATGGGCCGCGGCATTGCCGTTGAGCTTCCACAGCCGCGTCTCGATCGTCACGGTGCCGCCCTGGGTCATCGCATCGCGGGCGTTGAGCAGCACGTTGAGCACCGCCATTTCGAGGTGCGTGGGGTCGATCTCGATGGCCGGCAGCCGCCGTTCGAGGGTCGTGACCAGCCGGATCTGGGCACCGACCGTGTTTTCGAGCAAGTCGCCGAAATCGTGGATCAGCGCATTGAGATCGGTGCGCCGCGGCTCGAGCCGAGTCTTGCGCGCGAAGGCGAGCAACTGGCGGGTGAGCCGGGTGCCGCGCTCGGCCGCACGCCCGGCATTGCCGAGCAGGCGCTTCTGCCGATCGGTCAAGTCATCGCCGAGCACGATCTCGATATTGCCGGCGACGACCTGGAGCAAATTGTTGAAATCATGCGCCAGGCCCGCCGTCAGCTGGCCGATCGCCTCCATCTTCTGCGCCTGGCGAAAGGCTTGTTCGGAGGCGCGGCGGCGCGTCACGTCGAGCTGGCTGGCGAAGAAGTAGAGCAGCTCGCCGGTGTCGTCATATACCGGCGCGATGAACACCGCGTTCCAGAAGGGCGTGCCGTCGCGGCGATAGTTCAGGATTTCGAGCGAGATCGCTTCCTCGCGCGCAATCGCGTCGCGGAGCTCGCGGACATGGCCGCGATCCGTCTCGGCTCCCTGCAGGAAGCGGCAATTGCGGCCGACGACTTCGCCCTCCGCATAGCCGGTCAGGTCGAGGAACGCCTTGTTGGCGAACGCGATCGGATTGTCGGGCTGCCGCGGATCGGTGAGGATCATCGGCATCCGCGTCATCTGCAGCGCGGCGAAGAATACCGTGCCGCGCTGGTCGAGCCCTGGCTCTACCACGGTGGAGCTTCGCCAATGCTGATGCGGCTTGTTGCCGGTGGGGCTGTAGGAGACGTCGTCCCTCAGGTTCCCGGCGGGCTCGCCCGTCGCTTCCTGGCGTGTCGAATCCTGGTCGTCGCGGGTATCGGAATTCACAGGCGGCCCTCGGGAAATGCGTCGAGGGTAGAATTCATCGGGGTCGTTTCGGTTTCAGGAAGCACGGCCGGCATTGTAGGGCGCGCCGGCCGAGGGTCCAGCTCTTCTTCGCGAAGCAGGATGAGGGCCAGGCCCGATCAGGCGGGGACGCGAGGCTTCAATCCTTGCCGAAGCGGAAGGTGCGCCAGCCCGAGAACATCGAGGAGATGATGGATTGGCCCGACATGATGTCCTCGCGCACCGCGGCATAGATGTGGACGATCGCGAAGCAGACGATCACCCACATGCCGAGATGATGCCAGCTATGCACGGTCTGGCTTTGCCCGAAGAGCGGGATCACCCAATGGGTGAACAGCCGGTGCTGCCAGCTGCCCGGGCCAGTGCCTTCGCCGTAGAGCGCGAGCCCCGTCACCATCATGAAGATCGCGCACCACACGAACAGCAGGTGCATCGAGAGGATGGCGAGCGGATTGTGCCCCGTATAGCGCTTCGGCGCCTTCTCGATCATCGCGTACCAGCGGATTTCGTGCCACATCTCGCGCCAGAAGCGGCCGCGCGCCACCGGGGGCAGGAAGATTTCGCGGGCGTGGTCGTTGCCAGCCCAGGCCCAATAGACCCGGCCGAGAAAGCCGATGATCAAGGCATAGGCCGCGACGAAATGGGCGAAGCGGATGGTGCCGAACAGGAAATGGTCCGAAGCCTCGCCGCCCACTGCGGGCGGCGGCGAGCCGATCAGATAGCCGGTGATGCAGAGCACCACGATCGCCAGGGCATTGATCCAGTGCCAGAGACGGAGCGGCGCCTCGTAGACATAGACCGCCTGCTGGACTTCCTCTTTCGGCTGGTGCGGTGCCATCGACTTCCCTCCCCCGGTTGATCGTGATCGGCTCAGGAAAAGGCCAGCGCCGCCGAGCCGGCGATCAGCAGCCCCGCCGCAGCGGCGATGCCGTTGCGCAGCGTGAGCAGTCGCCGCCCGGCGAAGAAGCCGCCGGCATGGAGCACCGCCGAGGAGAGGACGAAGCCCGCGACGAAGGCGGGAACGCTGCCGCTCACTTCGGTGCCATGGGCATAGCCATGGACCAGCCCGGCCGCGCCGATCAGCGTGAGCCCGGCGCCATCGCCGAGCCGCGGCCCGGCGAGCAGCATCGCCCCGAACAGCGCCAGGCTGGCGACGGTGCCGGCTTCGACCAAGGGCAGCTCACCCCCCGCCATCCCCGCAAGCGCGCCGAGCAGCAGCGCGGCTAGGAAAGCGGCCGGGCCCTGCCAGGCGCGGCCTGGACCGCGGGTAGCCGACCACAGGCCGACGGCGAGCATCGCGGCGAGATGGTCGGCGCCGGTGAAGGGATGGGCCAGCCCGTCGAACCAGCCGCCATGGCCGGGATGGGCGATCGCGGGCGCGGCGGCGAAGCTCGTTGCCAGCGCAGCGGCGGCAAGGCGGATGGATCGCGTCATTCTGGGTCCCCTCAGCGTACGGTGATGTCGGCCATCTGCTGCCCGTCGGGGCCGATGACATGGGTCGAGCAGGCAAGGCATGGGTCGAAACTGTGCAGCGTCCGCAGGATTTCGACCGGCTCTTCGGCGCGGGCGACCTTGGTGTTCATCAGCGCCGCCTCGAAGGCGCCGATATTGCCTTGATTGTCGCGCGGGCTGCCGTTCCAGGTGGTGGGGACGACGCACTGGTAACTCTCGATCCGGGTGGCCTTGATGCGGATCCAGTGGGCTAACGCGCCGCGCGGCGCTTCGCTGAAGCCCACGCCCTTGACTTCGTCGGGCCAGGTCCTCGGATCGAAATTGGCGGTGTTGGCCGTGCTGCTGTCGCCAGCCTTGATCGTCGCGATCAGCTTGTCGAGGAAATAGCGCTGCTTCTCCGCCGCCCATTGCGCCTCGAGCGCGCGCGCCGCGGTGCGGCCCAGCGTCGAGAACAGCGCCTCGAACGGCACCCCGAGCGTCGCCAGCGTGCGATCGACCTGCTCCTTGATGTGCGCATCGCCCTTGGCATAGCCGACGACGTAGCGCGCGAGCGGCCCCACCTCCATCGCATGCCCCCGCCAGCGCGGCGCCTTGATCCAGCTGTACTTGGCGTTCTCGTCGATCTCCTCGATCGCGGTGCTGGTGCCCTTGGCATTGGGGCCGAGCACGTAATTGGGCTCGGTGATGCCGTCCCACGGATGCAGCCCCTTGGCCTCGTCGGGATAGCGATACCAGCTGTGCGGCACGAATTCCTGGATCTGCGAGGGATCGCGCAGGTCGACCGGATGCACTTCGCTGAGCTTGCCGTCGATGATCGCGCCCGAGGGCATCATCAGGTTCGCCGGCGAATAGTCGTTCGCCTTGTCCGGGATGCAGCCATAGGCGAGCACCGACTTGCCCGACAGCCCGCCGCCATAGAGCCAGCCCTTGTAGAAGCCGCCGATCGCGATGATGTCCGGGATGTAGACGTTGTTGACGAACTCGATGGTGCGATCGACGATGCTCGAGACGTAGTTGAGCCGCTCCATGTTGATCGGCGCCCCGGCCGCCATCGGCCCATCCATGTTGATCGCGCAGGGCACGCCGCCGACCAGCCAGTTGGGATGGGTGTCCTTGCCGCCGAAGATCGTCCGGACGGTCATGATTTCCTTCTGGAAGTCGAGCGCCTCGAGATAGTGCGTGACCGCCATCAGGTTCGCCTCGGGCGGCAGCACATAGGCGGGATTCGTCCAATAGCCGTTCTTGAACGGCCCGAGCTGCCCCGATTCGACGAACTTCTTCAGGCGCGACTGGATGTCGCGGAAATAGCCCGGGGAGGAATTGGGATGGCTGGGCGACACCATCTGCTGAAGTTCCGAAGTCGCCTTGGGATCGGCCTTGAGCGCCGTCACCGGGTTCACCCAGTCGAGCGCGTGCAGATGGTAGAAATGGACCAGGTGATCGTGCACCTGCAGCGACAGCTGCATGATGTTGCGGATCGAGTTGGCGTTCTCTGGAATCTCGATCTTGAGCGCATCCTCGACCGCGCGCACCGAGGTGAGCGCATGGGTGCCGGTGCAGACCCCGCAGATGCGCTGGACGAAGGCCCAGGCATCGCGCGGATCGCGACCCTTGAGGATCACTTCGAGCCCGCGCCACATCGTGCCGGTGGAAACGGCGTTGCGGATCACGTTGTCGCCGTCGAGATTCACTTCGCAGCGCATATGACCTTCGATCCGGGTGACCGGATCGACGACGACGCGCTTGCCGCTGGCATCGAGCTGGAAGCCGTTGGGCGTGGTCACTGCATTCATTGTTCGGCTCCCGTCTTCTCACGCGCGCGCTTGACCGCGCTCACTCCGGCATGCGCGGCAGCCGCGGCGCCGACCACCAGCGCCGCGGTGCCGCCGATCTGATCGGCGGTCGCCTCGATCCCGAAGCCGCTGATCCGCGACAGCCGGTTGTAGAAATCGCCCTTGTCCCAGAAGCCGTCTTCCGAGCAGCCGATGCACGGATGCCCCGCCTGGATCGGGAAGGAGAGGCCGCCGTTCCAGCGCACCGTGGAACAGGCATTGTAGGTGGTCGGCCCCTTGCAGCCAACCTTGTAGAGGCAATAGCCCTTGCGCGCGCCTTCGTCGTCGAACGCCTCGACGAACTGGCCGGCATCGAAGTGCGGGCGCCGATAGCATTTGTCGTGGATGCGCTGCGAATAGAACATCTTCGGCCGGCCCTGGGCATCGAGCTCGGGGAAGCGTTCGAAGGTAAGGATATAGGCGACCACCGCCGTCATCACTTCGGCGATCGGCGGGCAGCCCGGCACCTTGATGATCGGCTTCGGCGCCAGGCCCGGGACCTTGTGGATCGGCGTCGCGCGCGTCGGATTGGGCCGCGCGGCCTGGACGCAGCCCCAGGACGCGCAGCTGCCCCAGCTGATGATCGCCTTGCAATGCTCGGCCGCCTTTTTGAGCTGCTCGAGATAGGGCCGGCCGGCAATGATGCACGACATGCCTTCCTGATTGAGCGGCGGATTGCCTTCGCAGGCGAGGATGAAGTTACCGTCATATTTGGCGATCGTCTCGTCGATGATCGCTTCGGCCTGGTGGCCGGCCGCCGCCATGATCGTGTCGTCATAGTCGAGACTGATCATCGACAGGATGACGTCCTTGGCGAGCGGATGCGCCGAGCGGATGAAGCTTTCCGAACAACAGGTGCATTCGAGGCCATGGAGCCACAGCACCGGGATGCGCGGCTTGGTCTCCATCGCCGTGGCGATCTGTTGCGCATGCGCCGGGCTGAGGCCGAGCGCCGCCGCCGTGAGGCTGCAGAACTTGGTGAAGCTGCGCCGGGTAATGCCCTGGCGCCGCATCACGTCGTAAAAGGTCTCGATGGTCATGCCCCGCGCAATCCTCCCCGCCGGCGCCTTGGCTGCGCCTTTCGATCCCTTCAGCAACAAGCGTGCCAGGCGACCTCGGGTCGGGGGCCATGGTGAGCGACGGCGGTGAAACCCGCTCCCGTGGATGCGGCAAGACTGGAAAGCGGATTGCCGATGTGGCTGCTCTCTTTCCGCCCGACACCCCCCTTGCCGCGGCCGGCCGCCCGGCTATCTTCGCCGCGCCTCCCCTCCCGGAACCAGCCCAGCGGCCACCAGCGACAAGGGGGAAGAAGGATGCTGCGCGAACATGAGCTGAGGCGCCACCTCGTCGGCGAGATGCATTTGCGGCGATGGCCGGCGCTGCATGCGCCGATGCAGATCGTCCAGGCGCTGCGCCTCGTCGATGCCGAGGCCCGCGAGGCAGAGTTCGCCAGCGTGCTCTCGCTTCCCGCGGGAGGAAAGATCGCTCCCGAGGCCGGCAAGCGCCATATCGCCGGCACGCTGCCGGGCGGCATCGCCTTCACCTGGGAGCGCCATAGCGAGGCAAGCAGCACGACCTTGTTCGCGGCCGGCGGCGACGAGCCGGCGCTGGCGGCGGCGATCGGCTGGGCCGAATCGCTGCCGGGCACGACGCTGCGGGCGACTCGCATCCTGATCGTCGAGGACGAGCGCGCGGCCGCGGCGATGCTGCCCGCGCTCGGCTTCGAGCCCGACGACCTGGTCTCGTGCCATGTCGCGGGCGCCCCGCGAATCTGGTCCGACTTCCGCATCGCCGGCGATGGCTATGGCCGGTTGCTGATCGCCGCGAACGCGCTCGACGGCGGCGACCTCACCCGGGCCGTGCAGCGCGTCCAGGAGCTCGGCAATTATCGCAACCTGGCGCTGCTCGGCCTGCCGGTCGCGCAGGCCTGCTGGCCGCTGCTCGACGAAGCCGAGGCGCAATTGCGCCAGCTCGGTGAAGAGCTGGTGCGCACCGACGTGCGGGACGACCAGCTGATGGCGCATCTTTCCGCGCTGTCGCTCGAGATCGCGCGGATCGCGAGCTCGGCCAATTACCGGATGAGCGCCACCGCCGCCTATGCCCAGCTGGCCGACGAGCGGCTGCACGACCTCGCCCCCGAGGCGATCCGCGGCTATCCCTCGCTGATCGACTTCACCCAACGCCGGCTGTTGCCCGCCGTGCGCACCTGCGCCGCCTTCGGAAAGCGCGAGCGCCAGGTGGCGACGCGCGCCGGCCAGTTCACCGGGCTGCTGCGCACGCGGATCGAGACGCGGATCGAGAATCAGAACGGCCACCTGCTCGCTTCGCTCGAACGCAGCACGGCGACCCAGCTGCGCCTGCAGCACCTGGTCGAGGGCCTCTCGGTCGTGGCGATCAGCTATTATGCGATCGGGCTGATCGGCCATGTCCTCGACGGGATCGGCCATGCCGTGCACGGCTTTCCCGCCGAGACGGCGCTTTCGGCGCTGACTCCGCTTGTAGTGATCGCGAGCTTCTTCGGGCTGCGCCACATGCGACGCCGCGTGCTCGCCGGCCAGGCCGGCGATAAGTAGGTTTCCGCATTTCCCTGCCCCTGGAAAGCCGCTTTCCATACCCAGCCGCACCAATCGTGGCGAAACCGACGCGATTGCGTGGGTTCGGCGGGATGGCACGCGGGTTGCTTTGCACTCTGCAAGCGAAGCGGCCGGTAGCGCCGTGGACGGGGGAGAGGAAAGGGCGTGACCAGCGGACCGAGCGTGCTGATCCTCGGCATCGGCAACCTGCTCTGGGCTGACGAAGGCTTCGGCGTGCGCGCGCTGGAGGCGATGCATGCGGCCTATGTCTTCCCCGATCATGTCCGGCTGGTCGATGGCGGTACGCAGGGCATCTATCTCGTCCAGCTGATCCGCGAGGCCGAGGTGCTGATCGTGTTCGACGCGGTCGATTACGGGCTGGCGCCGGGCACGCTCAAGCGCGTCGAGGACGACGAGGTGCCGCAGTTCCTGGGCGTCAAGAAAGTGTCGCTGCACCAGACCGGCTTCCAGGAAGTGCTCGCCATGGCCGAGATGCTGGGCGACAAGCCCGAGCACCTGCTGCTGATCGGTGTCCAGCCGGTGGAGCTCGACGATTATGGCGGCAGCCTGCGCCCCGAAGTGAAGGCGCAGATCGAGCCAGCGATCCAAGTGGCGCTCGATTATCTCGCCGGGTTCGGCATCCATCCCAAGCCCGTGGCAGCCGCGCCCGAGCCGATCGGGACGCCCGAGACTGCGATCGACCTCTACGAAGGCGAACGCCCGGCCGAGGCGGCGGCGTTCCGCGCGGGCGACGATCGCATCCTGGTCGGCGGGCGGTGGCTGGGCCCGGAGGATTTCGACGCCGAGATGGCGCGGCTGGTGGCGGGGACGCGCTGATGTGCATCGGCATCCCGATGCAGGTGATCGCCGCCGAACCGGGCCGCGCTTGGTGCGCCGCGCGGGGCGAGGCCTGCTGGATCGATACCGCGCTGGTCGGCGCGGTCTCGCCGGGGGACTGGCTGATGACCTTCCTGGGCGCGGCGCGCGAGCCGATCGGCGCCGAGACCGCCCAGCGTACCCTCGATGCGATCGCCGCGCTGGAGGCGGCGATGCGCGGCGAGGCCACCGATTTCGACGCGCTGTTCGCCGACCTGGTCGGCCGCGAACCGCAGCTTCCCGATCATCTCCTTGCCGAGGCGCCCCGCACGTGACCGAGGATCTCTCCGCCTTCTCGCCGCTTGCGCGCGGCATCATCGAGCGCAACGGCTATCGCGTCGTGGGTGTCGATACGCTGGACGCCGTGGCCGGGGCGCTGCCGCTGGCGATGCTGTTCTTCGCAGGCGATGCCGAGCGGCTTGGGGAGAGCGACGACGCCGCGGTGGTGCTGGTCGAGCTCGACAAGCTGCTGGCGCATCGGGTGGTGCCGCTGATCGCCGCGCGCGGCGACGAGCGCACGCTCCAGCGCCGCTTCCGCTTCACGGCCTTCCCCGCGCTCGTCTTCCTGCGGGACGGCGGATATCTCGGCTGCATCGAGCGCGTGCTCGATTGGCAGGATTACCTGGCCGAGCTGCCCGAGATCCTGGCCCGCACGCCGCATGCGCCGCCGGCCTATCGGCTTCCCGACCACTGCGCGCCCAGCGCCGCACCGCTGCAGTGAAAGGAGCCCGCCCGATGCAGAGCCCGATTTCCGCCCTTGTCGGCCCCGGCAGCCAGCCCGGCGAGGATGACGGCCAGGCGATCGAGATCCTGCGCATGCCGTCCGGCATGACCACTTTCTCGGCCGCGCATCTGCCCGAGCCCGAGGCAGTGGCGGCGCTGGGCGGCGGCATTGCGGCCGGCGATGCGATCCTCGCCGCGCTGGAAGGCTGGTGCGCCGACCGCGCGCCGCGGATGGTCCCGCTCGCCGGGCTCAGCGGCGAAGAGCGCGCCTTCGTCCGCGAACTGCTCAGCGAAGGCGAAGTCTCGGTGATCGGCGGCGCGACGCTGCAGGCGCAGGAATCGGTGCTGGCGGGCGTCTGGTACGTGCGCGAGACCGACCCGGCCGGTGGCCTGGTCGACGAGCGGGTCGAAGTCGCGCCCTTCCCGCCGAGCCTGCTCGCCATCGCCTTTGCCGGCGCGGCCGAGGCGCTGCCGATGGCGGAGACCTTCCCGGAGAACGTGTTCAACGCGCCGGCGCTGATCCCGGAGATCAACGCGCACCTGCCGACGATCGCCGAGGGCGCGCTGGCGAGCCATGTCGTCAATCTCTCGCTGTTGCCGCATACGCCCGAGGACCTGACCTATCTCGACGATCTGCTCGGCACGGGACCGCTGATCATCCTGTCGCGCGGCTATGGCAATTGCCGCATCCGGGCGACTGCGACGCGCAACCTGTGGTGGGTGCGCTATTATAATTCGCAGGACACGCTGATCCTCAATTCGATCGAGCTGTCGCGTCTGCCCGAAGTGGCGGTGGCGGCGCCCGAGGACCTCGCCGACAGCCGCGAGCGGCTGGCCGAGATCATGGACATCTATCGATGAGCGGCCATTTCTTCGCGGGGAGCTATGGCGGCGACGCCTCGCGCCTGGCCGACGGCGCGCGGCTGGAATGCAAGATCTGCTGGCACGTCTATGACCCGGCCGAGGGCGACAGCTATTGGCAGATTCCGCCGGGCACGCCCTTCTCCGCGCTGCCCGACCATTGGACCTGCCCCAATTGCGATGCCGATCGCAGCGGCTTCCTGGTGATCGAATGAGCGCGGCGGCGCTCCCTCTACGCGCCCGCCTGGTCGCCCATTATGCCGACGTCGCGGCGACGCGGATGGCGGACGTGCCGATCTGCAACCCGGCACTGGCCGTCGACGCGATCGGATTCGACCGTATGGTGGGCGGCGAGCGGCTGGGCGTGCTGGTGACGCCGTGGTTCATGAGCGCAGTGCTGGTTCCAGCGCCGGATGTCGCCCCGGCGCAGATCGGCGAGAAGCGGCGGGTGCGGCTGCCGGCCGGCTGGTTCTCGTTCGTCGCGCATGACGAGCCGGGGATCGGCGGCTTCTGGACCTGCTCGCTGATGTCGCCGGTGTTCGAGCTGGCCGATCAGGCGACCGCAATGGCGGCGGCGGAGGCGGCGCTCGACACGCTGCTCTCCGCCGGCGACCTGCCCGATGCCGAGGAGCGGGCGATCGCCGCCGCCTGGCAGCCCGCACCCGAGCCCGAAGCAGCGGAAGCGGCAAACGACGATCCCGCCGAGCCCGCCATGCCGACACGGCGCGCGCTGCTCCGCCTGCGGACGCGGGCGGATTGATGGCGACGCTGCTGCCTCGCCTGACGGTGCGCCTCGCCGAAGCGCCGGCCGTGGCGCCGGCGCTGATCGGTCGCACGCCCGAACAGGCGGTCGCGCTGGTCGGCCCGGTCCACAGCCTGTGCGCGCACGCGCATGTCGAAGCGGCCGAGCGGGCGATCGCGGCGGCGTCGAACGTGGCGTTGCCCGAAGCGCGATCGGCGGTGCTGTCGGCGGCGACGCGCGCGGAAGCGATCCGCGAGCAGGGGATGCGTATCGCGCTCGATTGGCCGGGGCTGATCGGCGAGGCGCCCGATATGGCCGCTGCGTCAGGGTGGATGCGCGCGGGCGACGACGCGGCGCGGCGCCGGGCGATCGGCCCGTTGCTCGGCATGGCCGGGGCGGACTGGCTCCGCGGCGATATCCGCGCCTGGCTGGCGGCGGCGACAACGATGCCGGCGCGGGTGATCGCGGGGATGACGCGTTTCGACGAGGCCGGGATCGCAGATGGGCGCGAGGTCTCGCCCTGGATGCGGCACCGGGGCGCCCCGATGCTGGCGGCGGTGCCGGCGCTGGCCGCACGGTTTCTCGCCCGACTGCTCGATCTGGTCGCCGCGGTGGAGGGCGTGCTGCCCAAGGGGGGCGTGTGGACCGCGCGCGGGCGGCTGGCCCATCGCTGCGACATGGCCGGTGGGCGGATCACCACCTATGCGATCGAGAGCCCGACCGAAGTACATTTTGGCCCCGACGGAGTCGCGACGAGGGCGCTGTGCCGAGCCGCGGCGGGGCCGCGCGCGGGGTTCGAAGCGATCGTCCGCGCCTTCGACCCCTGCCTTCCTTTCACGATCGAGGCCGCCTGATGCACGAGCTGGCGCTGTGCGAGAGCATCCGCACGATCATCGACGAACAAGCCGCGAGCGTCGGCTTCACCCGGGTGGAGCGCGTCACGGTCGAAGTCGGCCAGTTCGCCGGCGTGGAAGTCGAGGCGCTGCGCTTCGGCTTCGACGTGGCGATGCAGGGCGGACCGGCCGAACGCGCGGTGCTCGACATCCTCGAAGTGCCGGCCACGGCCTGGTGCCTGCCGTGCGAGAAGCCGGTGCGGATCGACCAGCGCTACGATCCCTGCCCGCATTGCGGCTCGCATCACCTCCAAGTCAGCGGAGGCGACGCGCTCACCATCAAATCCATGGAGGTCAATTGATGTGCACCGTTTGTGGATGCGGCGACGCCACCGTCGAGGACGGCGGGCATCATCATGATCACGATCACGATCACGATCACGACCATCATCACCATCGCGCCGACTGCACGCATGATTATGGCGCGGGGCCGGCGGGTGTCTCGGTGGCGGGGATCCGCCAGGCGCGGCTGATCGAGATCGAGCGCAACGTACTCGACAAGAACGATCGCTACGCGGCGGTCAATCGCCGCCAATTCGAAACGCGCGGCATCCTGGCGCTCAACCTCGTCTCGAGCCCGGGGTCGGGCAAGACGACATTGCTGTGCCGCACGATCGAGGCGATGGCGGGCGGCGCGCCGGTATGCGTGATCGAAGGCGACCAGCAGACCAGCGCGGATGCCGACCGTATCCGGGCGACCGGCGCCCCCGCGATCCAGGTCAACACCGGCAAAGGCTGCCACCTCGACGCGCATATGGTCGGCCACGCCGCCGAGCATCTCGCGCCGCCCGACGGGTCGGTGCTGTTCATCGAGAATGTCGGCAACCTGGTCTGCCCCGCCGCCTTCGACCTGGGCGAGGCGCACAAGGTCGCGATCCTCTCGGTCACCGAAGGGGAGGACAAGCCGCTCAAATATCCCGACATGTTCGCCGCGGCGGACCTCGTCCTGGTCAACAAGATCGACCTGCTGCCGCATCTCGATTTCGACATCGATCTCGCCGTTGCCAATGCCCGAAAGGTCAACCGCGCGATCCGCGTGATCCGCGTCTCGGCGCGCACCGGCGAGGGCATGGCGGACTGGCTCGCATGGATCGAAGGCGCGCGGATGATGGCCGGGTCCGGTCTGCGGCGGGCAGGGGCCTGATCCGATGTGCCTCGCGATTCCGGTGCGGATCGTCGCACTCGAACCCGGCGACATGGCGCGGGTCGAGATCGAAGGCATTCGCAAGCAGGTTTCGGTCGCACTGATCGAGGCCCCGGCGGTGGGCGACTATGTCCTGCTCCATGTCGGCTATGCGCTGCACAAGCTGAGCGAGGGGGAGGCCGAGCGCACGCTGGCGATGATGGCCGAGGCAGGGCTGCTCGCCGCCGAGGAACTGGGGGTTTCGCGATGAAATATATCGAGGAGTTCCGCTCGCGCGAGCTCGCCGCCGGCCTTGCCCGCGCGATCGCCCGCGAAGCCGATCCGGTGCGCACCTATCATTTCATGGAATTCTGCGGCGGCCACACCCATGCGATCTTCCGCTATGGCGTGCAGGACCTGATGCCAGGCAATGTCCGCTTCGTGCACGGCCCGGGCTGCCCGGTCTGCATCCTGCCGATGCGCCGACTCGACGATGCGATCGAACTTGCCGAGCGCCATGGCGTGATCCTGTGTTCCTATGCCGACATGATGCGGGTGCCCGGATCGGGGCGCCGATCGCTGATCAACGCCAAGGCCGACGGCGCCGATATCCGGATGGTCTATTCGACGCTCGACGCGCTGGAAATCGCCCGCGCCAATCCGGATCGGCAAGTGGTGTTCCTCGCCATCGGATTCGAGACGACCACGCCGCCGACCGCGCTGGCGATCGAGACGGCGCGGATCGAGGGCCTGGGCAATTTCTCCGCCTTCGTGAACCACGTCCTCACGCCGCCGGCGATCCGCCATATCCTCGAGGCGCCCGAGATCGATCCCGAACAGGCCGTGCGGCTCGACGGCTTCCTCGGCCCGAGCCATGTCAGCACGGTCATCGGATCGCGTCCCTATGAATTCCTCGCCGAGCGCTACCGCAAGCCGGTGGTGATCGCTGGGTTCGAACCGCTCGACGTGATGCAATCGGTCTTGATGCTGATCCGCCAGGTCAACGAAGGGCGGATCGCGGTCGAGAACGAATATGGCCGCGTCGTCACGCCCGAGGGCAACCGCCGCGCGCAGGATCTGGTGGAGCGCATCTTCGAGCTGCGTCCCGAGTTCGAATGGCGCGGCCTCGGCTCGGTGCCTGCCAGCGCACTGCGCATCCGCGACGGCTATGCCGCGTTCGATGCCGAGCGGCGCTTCGCGCTCACGCCCAAGCAATCGCGCGAGACCAAGTCGTGCGAGTGCCCGGCGATCCTGCGCGGGGTCAAGAAGCCGGCGGACTGCAAGCTGTTCGGCAATGGCTGCACGCCCGAAAGCCCGATGGGCAGCTGCATGGTGTCGTCGGAAGGCGCCTGTGCCGCTTACTGGACCTATCGCCGCGCCGAGACGCTCGCCGAGATCGCCCGGCGCAAGGCGGCAGCATGAAGCGCATCGACCTGTCGCACGGCGGCGGCGGCCGCGCGACCGCCGAATTGATCCGCGACCTGTTCCAGCGCCATTTTGCCAATCCGCTGCTTGGCCAAGGCCATGACGCCAGCGTGATGCCGCGCCCCGCCGGCCGCCTCGCGATCAGCACCGACGCGCACGTCGTCTCGCCGATCTTCTTCCCCGGCGGCGACATCGGCGCGCTGGCCGTCCATGGCACGCTCAACGACGTCGCAATGGCCGGCGCCGTGCCGATCGCACTCAGCGCCGCCTTCATCCTCGAGGAAGGCTATCCCATCGCCGACCTCGATCGCATCGCCGCTGCGATGGGCGCCGCCGCCCGCGAGGCCGGGGTACCGATCGCCACCGGCGACACCAAGGTCGTCGAGAAGGGCAAGGGCGACGGCGTCTTCATCGCGACGACCGGCATCGGCGTGGTGCCGGACGGCGTGGAGATCGGCACCCACCGGGTTCGGCCGGGCCAGGCAGTGCTGCTCTCGGGCACGATCGGCGACCATGGCGTGGCGATCCTCGCGCACCGCCAGAACCTCGCGTTCGAGACCCGCATCGAATCCGACAGCCAGTCGCTGCACCGGCTGGTCGCGGCGATGGTCACCGCCGTGCCCGGGCTCGCAATGCTGCGCGATCCCACGCGCGGCGGCCTCTCCGCGACGCTGAACGAGATTGCCAGCGCCGCCGGCGTCGGCATGGCGCTCGACGAGCGCGCGATTCCCGTCCGTCCCGAAGTCGCTTCGGCGTGCGAGCTGCTCGGCCTCGATCCGCTTCATATCGCCAATGAGGGCAAGCTGGTGGCGATCTGCGACGCCGCCGATGCCCCCGCGCTGCTCGCCGCGATGCGGGGCCGGCCGGAAGGGCGGGATGCCGCGATCATCGGCACCGTCACTGCCGAAGTGCCCGGCATGATCGAGATGACCACGGCAATCGGCGGACGCCGCATCGTCGACTGGCTCGCCGGCGAACAACTGCCGAGGATCTGCTGAGCCGATGGGCGCGCCCGCGGTCATCCTGGTGGTCGACGACGAGCCTCGCTCGTGCGAGGCGCTGAGCCGCATCCTTTCCGACGAGTTCGACGTGCTCACCGCCGGCAATGCCGCTGACGCCGCGCACCTGCTGGCCAACCGCAACGTCCAGCTGATCCTGTGCGACCAGCGCATGCCCGATCGCAGCGGCGTCGAGTTCCTCAAATTCGTCAAGGCGCAGTGGCCCGACGTGATCCGCATGATCATTTCCGGCTACACCGACGCGCACGACATCATCGACGGGATCAACGAAGCCGGCATCTTCCAGTACATCACCAAGCCCTGGCATCCCGAAGGGCTGATCCTGACGCTGAAGAACGCCTGCCGCCTTCAGGAACTCCAGCGCCAGAACGAGCTGCTCGCGGTCGAACTGCGCATGTCTCCCCAGGCCGCGCAGGCAGTGGTCTCCACGCGCAAGCACGGGCTGCGCCGCGCCTATGACCTGGACGACGGCATCGTCCGCGCGCCCGGCGGCCCGATGGACGAGGTCTGCGCGCGGCTGCGCCAGGTCGCGCCTTACGACATTGCCGTGCTGTTATTCGGCGCTTCGGGTACCGGCAAGGAGCTGGCGGCGCGCGCGCTCCACTATAACAGCGCGCGCTGGAACAAGGCCTTCGTGGTCGAGAATTGCGGCGCGTTGCCCGACGAGCTGCTCGAGAGCGAGTTGTTCGGCCACAAGCGTGGCGCGTTCACCGGGGCCGTCGACGAGCATATCGGCCTGTTCGAGCGGGCCGATGGCGGCACCGTGTTCCTCGACGAGATCGGCGAGGTCTCGCCGGCGTTCCAGGTCAAGCTGCTGCGTGTGCTGCAGGAGGGCGAGATCCGCCCGCTGGGCAGCGGCAAGACGCGCAAGGTCGACGTGCGGGTGATCGCCGCGACCAACAAGGACCTGGAGGAAGAGGTGCGCGCCAAGCGCTTCCGCGCTGATCTCTTCTATCGCCTCGCAGGGATGATCATCCGATTGCCCGCGCTCGCCCAGCGTCCGGCGGACTTGCCGCTGCTCGTCGAAGTGCTGCTCGCCAAGGCGCAGGCCGCCTTGGGTAAAAAGGTCGCCGGCGTGACGCCCCAGGCGCTGGAGGCGCTGGCCCGGCATGGCTGGCCGGGCAATGTCCGCGAGCTGCAGAACGAACTCCAGCGCATGCTGGTGCGCGGTCGCGAAGGCGCGATGCTGGGCGTGGACGTCATGTCGCCGCACATCCTCGCCGAGCACCCGCGGGTCGAGGACGATTCGCTGCTCGACGGGCTTGCCGGAGCTGGCGGGCTCCTCAAGGATCGCGTCGAGCGGCTCGAGGCCGCGATCGTCCGCGAGACGCTAGCCCGCCATCGCTGGAACAAGTCCAAGGCGGCGCGCGAACTCGGCCTGTCGCGGGTCGGGCTGCGCAACAAGCTCGAACGCTATGGGCTGGAGAATATCCAGCCTCTGCCCGATCGGCGCGCGCTGTGATCGGCTGGTCGGGCCCGAGCGAGGAACCCGCCGGCGAGGCGATGTGGATCGACGTGATCCACAAGATGGACGCCGTCTACGCCGATCTCGTCGATTCGCAGAGCGCGCTCGAAGAGCGCAGCGAGCGGCTGCAGGAGGCCAATGATTTCATCGGATCGGTGCTCGGCGCGATGACCGACGTGCTGGTCGCCTGCGACGCCGGGCAGCGCGTCCAGCAGGTCAATGCCGCGATGCTGGGCGTGGTCGGCGGCCCGGCGGACGACTGGATCGGCGCGCCGCTCTGCGATCTGTTCGCCCCCGCCGATCGCGGCGCCGTCGCCGCGCTGATCGAGGCCCTGCGTCACCGTCGCCCGCCCGAACCCTGCGAAGTGCGCCTCGCCGGGGCGGCGCCGCACCAGGGCCTCGTCGCGATCGAAGGAGCCGCGCGCCACGACGCCAGCGGTCGCCTGGCCGGCTTCGTCATCGTCGGCCGGCCGATCGGCGAACTGCAGCGCGCCTATCGCGCGCTCAACCTCGCGCACCGCAAGCTGAAGGACACGCAGGAACAGCTGCTCGTCTCCGAAAAGATGGCGGCGCTCGGTCGGCTGGTCGCCGGGGTCGCGCACGAGCTCAACAATCCGATCAGCTTCGTGTTCGGCAACATGTACGCGCTGCGGCGCTATGGCCAGGCGATCACGACCTATCTCGCCGCGCTCGACGGCGAGAGCGATGCAGCCGCTCGCGACTCGTTGCGCCGCAGCCTCAAGATCGATCATATCCTCGCCGATATCGGCCCGCTCGTCGATGGCACGCTCGAAGGTGCCGAGCGGGTTCGCGACATCGTCCAGGACCTGCGCCGTTTCTCGGCGAGCCAGGAGGAGATGCCCGATCGGTTCGACGCCGTGCGGCTGATCGTCACCGCCGCCGATTGGGTGGCCAAGGCCCGCCGGACGCCGCCCGAGCTGGCACTCGACCTGCCCGAAAGCCTCGAGCTGGTCGGTCGCCAGGGGCCGCTCCACCAGATCGTCGTCAATCTTCTCGAGAACGCCGCCGACGCGATCGCCGAGCGGCCCGAGGGGCGAATCGTAGTGGCGGCCCGCGCCGAGCAGGGCCGAGCGGTGCTGACGGTCGACGACAATGGCCCCGGCGTTGCCGCCGAGATCCGCGACAAGATCTTCGAACCCTTCTTCACCACCAAGCCGGTGGGCAGCGGCACCGGGCTCGGCCTCTATCTCAGCTACAATCTCGCCGCGAAGCTCGGCGGCACGCTTGCCGCCGATGCCGGCCCGCTCGGCGGCGCCCGCTTTACCTTGTCGATTCCGCTGGACGCGCGCGATGGCTGAGCGGCTGAGCCTGCTCTGGTTGCAATCGGGGGGCTGCGGCGGCTGCTCGCTGTCGCTGCTCGGCGCGGAGGGCCCCGACCTGCTGACTGCGCTCGACGCCGCCGGGATCGACCTGCTCTGGCATCCCTCGCTCAGCGAGGCGAGCGGCGCCGAGGCGCGCGCGATCGTCGATGCAGTGATCGCCGGGGAGCGAAGCTGCGACATCTTCTGCCTCGAAGGCGCGGTCATCCACGGGCCGGACGGCACCGGCCGGTTCCACCTCGCGCCGGGCACCGGCACGCCGATGGTCGATCGCATTCGCGCGGTGGCGGCGGTGGCCCGGCACGTCGTCGCGGTGGGAAGCTGCGCCGCCTGGGGCGGGATCACTGCGGGCGGCGGCAATGCCGTCGAGGCCTGCGGGCTCGCCTATGACGGCCGCACGGCGGGGGGACTGATGGGCCGCGACTTCCGCTCCGGCGCCGGCCTGCCGGTGATCAACGTGGCGGGATGCCCGATCCATCCGGGTTGGCTGGTCGAGACGCTGCACCTCATCGCCCGCGGCGCGCTGACGCCCGACCAGCTGGACGAATGGGAGCGGCCGCGCTTCTATACCTCGCACCTCGTCCACCATGGCTGCGCGCGCAACGAATTCTACGAGTTCAAGGCGAGCGCGGAGGCGCTGTCGCAGCTCGGCTGCATGATGGAGAATCTGGGCTGCAAGGGCACCCAGGCGCGCGCCGACTGCAATATCCGGCCCTGGAACGGTTCTGGATCGTGCCTCAAGGGCAATTATCCGTGCATCAACTGCACCGCGCCGGGATTCGAGGAGCCGGGGCACGTCTTCGTCGAGACGCCGAAGGTCGCGGGGATTCCGATCGGCCTGCCGACCGACATGCCCAAGGCGTGGTTCGTCGCGCTCGCCTCCTTGTCCAAGGCGGCGACACCCGCGCGGCTCCGCGCCAACGCCACCGCCGAGCAGCCAGTGGTCGATCCGGTCGATCGGAACCGCAAGTGACGCGGCTGGTCGTCGGTCCGTTCAATCGCGTCGAGGGCGATCTCGAGGTGCGGCTGGAGATCGAAGGCGGGCGCGTACGCGAGGCGCGGGTGGTCTCGCCGCTCTATCGCGGCTTCGAGGCGATGCTGGTCGGCCGCGCGCCGGCGGATGCGCTGGTCTATGCGCCGCGGATCTGCGGCATCTGCTCGGTCTCGCAATCGGTCGCCGCCGCCGCGGCGCTGGCCGAGGCCGCCGGCCGGGGGATGCCGGCGCATGGCCGGCTGGCGATCAACCTGATCCACGCCGTCGAGAACGTCGCCGATCATCTGACGCACTTCTACCTGTTCTTCATGCCCGATTTCGCCCGTGCCGTTTATTCCGGGGCACCGTGGCACGCGGCGGCGGCCGCTCGCTTCGCGGCGGTGCGCGGCACGGCGAGCGCCGATTTCCTGCCCGCGCGGGCGCAATGGATGCAGATGATGGGGGTGCTGGCCGGCAAATGGCCGCACACATTGTCGATCCAGCCGGGCGGTTCGACCCGCGCACTCGATGTCGGGGAACTGGCGCGGATCGCCGGGCTGCTCGCAGGCCTGCGCCGGTTCCTCGAACGAACGCTGTACGGTGATCGACTGGAGGCCGTCGCCGAACTCGGCACCGTCGCGGCGCTCGATGCCTGGGGGGAGGCTCATCGCGCCAGCGACTTCGGCCACTTCCTGGCGATCGCGCGCGCGACGCAACTCGGCCTGCTCGGTCGCTCGATCGGCCGCTATATGAGCTTCGGCGCCTATCCCGACGGCGCCGGCGGCCATGGCTTTGCCCGCGGCCTGATCGAAGGCGGGGTCCCCGCGCCGCTGCCGCTCGATCGTGTCGCCGAGGATGTCAGCCACAGCTGGTACGGCGCCGAGGACGGCGGCGCGCCGGAGCAGGGGCAGACCCGCCCGAGCATCGACAATGAAGCGGCCTATAGCTGGTGCAAGGCCCCTCGGCTCGACGGGCGCCCGGTCGAGGTGGGCGCGCTCGCCCGCCAGCTCGTCGATCGCCAGCCGCTGGTCGTCGACTTCGTCACGCGGCGCGGCGGCAATGCCGAGGCCCGGGCCGTCGCGCGGCTGGTCGAGACGGCGCGGACGCTGTTGCTGATGGAGGATTGGCTCGCGGCACTGGCCGGGCCGGGCGCCTATATCGAGCACGGCAGCGAGCCCCGCCATGGCACCGGCGCGGGGTTGACCGAGGCGGCGCGCGGCTCGCTTGGCCATTGGCTGCGCGTCGAGAATGGGCGGATCGCGGGCTATCAGATCATCGCGCCGACGACCTGGAACTTCTCGCCGCGCGATGCCGCGGGCGTGCCCGGCCCGCTCGAACAGGCGCTGCGCGAGACGCCGGTGCAACCTTGCGAAGAAGAGCCGGTGGCGGTGCAGCACGTCGTGCGCTCCTTCGATCCGTGCATGGTCTGCACCGTCCATTGAGCGCGCTGTCGATCCGCATTGCCGGGCTGGTGCAGGGCGTCGGCTTCCGCCCCTTCGTCTGGCGGTTGGCGCAGCAAGGCGCGATCCGGGGCAGTGTGTGGAACGACGCCGCCGGGGTGGGGATCGAGGCCTGGGGCGAACCTGCCTCGCTCTACCGCTTCCTGGGCCGGCTGCACCACGAGGCGCCACCGCTGGCCCGGATCGACACACTCACCGTCGATCTGCTCACCGGACCGGCTCCGGCCGACTTCGCGATCCGCGAGAGCCGCGACGGCGCGCGCAGCGCGGGCATCGTGCCGGATGCCGCGACCTGCCCCGCCTGCCGCGCCGAAGTCGCCGATCCGGCCAATCGCCGCCGCGGCTACGCCTTTACGAACTGCACGCACTGCGGGCCGCGGCTCTCGATCGTCGAGGCGATTCCCTATGACCGCGCCAACACCTCGATGCGCGCCTTCGAGATGTGCGCGGCGTGCGCCGCGGAATATCGCGACCCGCGCGACCGTCGCTTCCACGCCCAGCCCAATGCCTGCCCCGATTGTGGGCCGCGGCTATGGTTGGAGGATGAAAGCGGTGAAGTCGCGAGCGACCCGATCCCGGCCACTGCCGTAGCGCTGGCAGAAGGGCGGATCGTCGCGATCAAGGGGATCGGCGGCTTCCATCTTGCCTGCGATGCCTGCAACCCTGTCGCCGTGGCGGCGCTCAGGGTCCGCAAGCATCGCGACGCCAAGCCCTTCGCGCTGATGGCGCGAGCCGGCGACATCGCCGCCTTTGCCGAAGCCGATGCCTCGGCGCTGGCCGCGCTCGCTTCGCCGGCTGCGCCGATCGTGCTGCTGCCGGCGCGGGCAGGAGCCTTGCCCGCGGAAATCGCCCCCGACCAGGATCGGCTGGGCGTGATGCTGCCCTACACCCCGCTCCATCACTTGCTGCTCGATGCGTTCGGTGGCCCGCTGGTGATGACTTCTGGCAACCGGTCGGAAGAGCCGCAGGTCATCGACAACGCCGCCGCGCGGCGCGACCTGACCGGCATCGCCGACCTGTGGCTGATGCACGACCGCGACATCGTCAATCGGCTCGACGATTCGGTGGTGATCGCCGATCCGGTCGCGCCGGCCGTCCTGCGCCGGGCCCGCGGCTTCGCGCCGGCACCGCTTCGCCTCGGCCCGGGCTTTGCCGAGGCGCCGCCGGTTCTGGCGATGGGCGGCGACCTCAAATCGACCTTCTGCATGCTCGCCGGCGGACAGGCCGTGGTCTCGCACCATATCGGCGACCTGGCCGAGGCGCGGACGCATGGCGACTATCGCCGCGCGGTCGCGCTCTACCGCAACATCTACGGGTTCGAACCCACCATCGTCGCGGTGGACCTCCACGCCGGCTATCACTCGACGCGCTTCGGGGAGGCGATCGCCGCCGAAACCGGTGCGCGACTGGTTCGAGTGCAGCATCATCACGCCCACCTCGCCGCGACCCTTGCAGAGCGGGAGGCCGCCGCCGACGCGGCTCCCGTCTCCGGATGGATTCTTGACGGTCTCGGGATGGGGGAAGGAGGGCAGCTCTGGGGCGGAGAGTTCCTGCGCGCGGACTTTTTCGGGCTCGAGCGGGTAGCGCATCTGCCGGCCGTGCCGTTGCCGGGTGGCGACGCCGCCAGCCGCCAGCCCTGGCGCAATCTCGTCGCGCATCTCAGCGCAGCTTTCGGACCCGAGTGGCGCCGGGCGGCCGCGCCGTTGCTCGCCAGCTTGCCCGACGAGGGCGAGGTGAGGGTGATCGAGCAACTCATCGCGGCCGGGACCAATGCGCCGTCGGCATCGTCGGCCGGCCGGCTGTTCGACGCCGTCGCCGCCGCGCTTGGCCTTGCCGGGCGCGTGTCGAGCTTCGAGGGACAAGCGGCGATGCGCCTCGAAGCGGCGGCCCGATGCGCGCCCGGAGAGAGCGTCGCCTACCCGATCGTCGGATTGGATTTAGGGGCGCTGTGGCGCGCAATCGCAGAAGATCGTGCGGCCGCCATCTCGGTGCCGACGATCGCCGCGCGCTTTCACGCGACGCTCGCGGCGATGCTGGCGGACGCGGTTGCCTCGGCGGGGCCGCTGGTGCTTTCCGGCGGCGTTTTCCAGAATCGCCTGCTCGCGGGGCTTTTGCGCACGCAACTCGCGGCAAAAGGTGTCGAGGCGATCGAGCCGCGCCTGTTTCCGGCCAACGACGGAGGGCTCGCGCTGGGCCAGGCCGCGATCGCCGCCGCGCGATCCCGACCGCTCCGCCATCACGATTGAGAAGGCTGTCGCCCGTCACATCCCAGCGTCGCGGATCGTCTCCATCGCGACGAAGGTCGACGTGCTGGCGACGTGCGGCAGGGCGGAGATGCGCTCGCCCAGGATCTCGCGATAGCGGCGGATATCCGGGGTGCGGACCTTCAGCAGATAGTCGAAGCTGCTCGCGATCATATGGCATTCCTCAACCTCGGGAATGCGCAATACGCCGCGCCGAAATTCCTCCAGCGCCGCCTCGCGCGTGTCGGATAGCTTCACTTCGGTGAAGGCGACATGGTCGAGGCCCAGGCGGGCCGGGTCGATGACGGCACGAAATCCGAGGATATAGCCCTGGTCGATCAGGCGCTTGAGCCGCACCTGGCAGGGCGTTTTCGACAGGCCGACGCGCTTCGCCAATTCGGTCACCGATACTCGGCCATCGCCGCGCAGCACATCGATGATGCGGCGGTCGAACGCGTCGATTCGACCGGAAGGGCCGGCATTTCTACCAATATGATCTGTCATCGCTCAATAATCTAGTTCGTTCCGGCTGAATATGCGGTGAAATCAGGCGGATTGCCAGCGGAAGAGCGACTATGTTCGACATCGAACCCCTGCGAGGTCCTGCCATGTCCGATCTGCTTGCGCCTTTTGCCGATTTCGCTCCGCCGGTCCGGCCGCAAAATGCGCTGCGCCGGGCGATCACCGACGCCTATCGACGGCCCGAGCCCGAGTGCGTCGCGCCGCTGCTCGAAGCAGCCACGCTGCCCGCGGAACTGCGCTCGAAGGTCGCCGCGACTGCAACCGAGCTGGTCGCAGCGCTGCGGGCCAAGCACAAGGGCACGGGCGTCGAAGGGCTGGTCCAGGAATACGCCCTGTCGAGCCAGGAAGGCGTGGCGCTGATGTGCCTTGCCGAGGCGCTGCTCAGAATTCCGGACACCGCGACCCGCGACGCGCTGATTCGCGACAAGATCGCGGGCGGGGACTGGCGCGCGCATGTCGGCGATGGGCGCTCGCTGTTCGTCAACGCCGCGACCTGGGGCCTGGTCGTCACCGGCAAGCTCACCGCCAGCGTGAGCGAGAACGGCCTGTCGGCAGCGCTCACCCGGCTGATCGCTCGGGCCGGCGAACCGGTGATCCGCCGTGGGGTGGACATGGCGATGCGCATGATGGGCGAACAGTTCGTCACCGGGGAGACGATCGACGAGGCCGTCAAGCGCGCGCGCCGCCTCGAGGCACGGGGCTTCCGCTACAGCTACGACATGCTCGGCGAGGCGGCGACCACTGCGGCGGACGCCGAACGCTATTATCGCGATTACGAAACCGCCGTCGAGGCGATCGGCCTCGCCTCGGCGGGGCGGGGCATCTATGAAGGACCGGGCATCTCGATCAAGCTGTCCGCGCTCCATCCCCGCTATGCGCGTGCCCAGGCGCAGCGCGTCATGGCCGAGCTGCTGCCGCGGGTGAAGGCGCTGGCCCTGCGCGCCAAGCATCACGATATCGGACTCAACATCGATGCGGAGGAAGCCGACCGGCTCGAACTGTCGCTCGATCTGCTCGAGAGCCTCGCCACCGATCCCGAGCTGGCCGGATGGGACGGGCTCGGCTTCGTCGTCCAGGCCTATGGCAAGCGATGCCCGTTCGCCATTGACTGGATCGTCGATCTCGCGCGCCGCTCGGGGCGGCGGATCATGGTGCGGCTGGTCAAGGGGGCCTATTGGGACGCGGAGATCAAGCGCGCGCAGGTCGATGGGCTGGCGGACTTTCCGGTGTACACCCGCAAGCTCCACACCGATCTTTCCTATGTCGCCTGCGCGCGCAAGCTGCTCGCGGCGAAGGACGTGGTGTTTCCGCAATTTGCGACCCACAATGCGCAGACACTGGCGACGATCTACCATCTCGCTGGGCTCGATTTCACCATGGGCGACTATGAGTTCCAATGCCTGCACGGCATGGGCGAGCCGCTATACGACGAAGTGGTCGGTCCCGACCGGCTGAACCGGCCATGCCGCATCTATGCCCCCGTCGGCACGCACGAGACGCTGCTCGCCTATCTCGTGCGCCGCCTGCTCGAAAACGGCGCCAATTCGTCCTTCGTCAATCGGATCGCGGACCCCGAGGTGGCGATCGCCGATCTCGTCGCCGATCCAGCCGAGCTGGTCCGCGCGATGCCGGTGCCGGGCGGGAAGAACCCGGGCATTGCCCTCCCCCGCGACCTCTATGGCGCGCGCGTCAATTCGGCGGGGATCGACCTCAGCGACGAAAGCGCACTCGCTTCGCTTGGCGAGGCGATGCGCAATGCGGGCCCATGGCACGCGGGCAGCGCGGGCGAGGCGCGACCGGTGCTCAATCCGGCGGATCATCGCGACCGGGTCGGCACGGTGTGCGAAATGTCGGTCGAGCAAGCCCAAGCGGCGGCACGGGCGGCTCGGGCCGCGGCGCCGGGCTGGGCGGCCGTTCCGGCTGCCGAGCGTGCGGCGATGCTCGAACGCGCTGCCGATGCGATGCAGGAGCGGATGCCCGAACTGCTCGCGCTGATCGTGCGCGAGGCGGGCAAGTCGCTGCCCAACGCGATCGCCGAAGTGCGCGAGGCCATCGATTTCCTGCGTTACTATGCAGAACAGGCTCGGGCCGCGCTCGCGCCGAGTCACCGTCCGGTCGGGGTCGTGACCTGCATCAGCCCGTGGAACTTCCCGCTCGCGATCTTCACCGGCCAGGTCGCCGCCGCACTGGTCGCGGGCAACGCCGTACTGGCCAAGCCCGCGGAGGAGACCCCCCTGATCGCGGCGCAAGGCGTCGCGCTGCTTCATGCCGCAGGAATTCCGGCCGACGTGCTCCAGCTCGTTCCGGGAGACGGCGCGATCGGCGCGGCCCTGGTTGCGGCATCCGAAACGGCGGCGGTGATGTTCACCGGCTCCACCGAAGTCGCGCGGCTGATCCAGAAGCAACTTGCCACTCGGCTTTCTGCCGACGGTGCGCCGATCCCGCTGATCGCGGAGACCGGCGGGCAGAACGCGATGATCGTCGATTCCTCGGCGCTCGCCGAGCAAGTGGTGGCGGACGTGATCGCCTCGGCCTTCGACAGTGCCGGCCAGCGTTGCTCGGCGCTCCGGATCCTGTGCCTGCAGGAAGAGATTGCGGACCGGACGCTGGCGATGGTGAAGGGTGCGCTGCACGAGCTCTCGATCGGGCGCACCGATCGGCTCGCCACCGATATCGGCCCGGTGATCACCGCGGAGGCGAAGGCGACGATCGACGCGCACATCGCCCGGATGCGGGCGAGCGGCCACCGCGTCGAGCAGCCGGTGCTTGCCGGCGAGGTCGCCCACGGAACCTTCGTGCCGCCGACGATCATCGAGTTGAGCGACATCGCCGAGATCGAGCGCGAAGTGTTCGGCCCTGTCCTCCATGTCGTACGCTATCGCCGCGACGGGCTCGACGCGTTGATCGACCAGATCAACGCGACCGGCTACGGCCTTACCTTCGGGCTGCACACCCGGCTGGACGAGACGATCGCGCACGTCACCAGCCGCATCGCGGCAGGCAACCTCTACGTCAATCGCAACGTCATCGGCGCGGTCGTGGGCGTGCAGCCCTTTGGCGGCCGGGGGCTGTCCGGCACCGGGCCCAAGGCTGGCGGGCCGCTCTATCTGGGCCGGATCGTCACCGGCGGGCCGATCCTGGCGCCGCTGCCGCAGGGCGCGCCCGATCCCGCGGCGCAGGCGCTCGCGGCGTGGCTCGACCGGCGCGGCGAAAGCGAGGGCGCGGAGCGCGTACGCGCGGCGATCGCCGCGTCCCGCGTTGGCTCGGTCGCCGAGCTGCCGGGGCCGGTCGGCGAACGCAATCTCTATGCGCTGCATCCGCGGGGCCGCGTGGTGCTCCTGCCGCGCACGCGCGACGGCCTGCTCGCGCAGCTCGGCGCGGCGCTCGCCGGCGGCAACGATCCGGTGATCGCCCTCGACCATCTCGCATCGGGCCGGATCGAGCTTCCCGACCCCGTGGCGGCGCGTGTGGCCTGGACCGACGACTGGCGCGGCGCACACGGTTATGCGGGTGCGCTGATCGAAGCGGAGGGCGAGGGTCTGGTCGCCGCGTTGGGTGAGCTGGCGGCTCTCCCGGACGCGATCGTGCTGCCCCAGGCCTCGATGGCGGGCTATCGCGTCGATTGGCTGGTCGAGGAAGTATCGACCTCCGTCAACACCACTGCGGCGGGCGGCAATGCCAGCCTGATGGCGGTGAGCTAGCGCCGACGCTGGGCCTTGCGGGTGGATGCGCGCCCGCCGGGCGGCTCTGCCTGGCAACGCGGGCAGGTGCCCGGGACCTCGACGATGCAGTGCGACGCCACGAACCCCGCGGCCCCGCTGCGGCGGACGAGGGCGTCGCGGATCGGCGATCCGTCGACTTCCTGCACCGCGCCGCATTCCCGGCAAAGCAACGGGATGGCAAAGCCCTTGCCCACCGGAGCATAGGCGCTGGCGAGCACGATCTTGCGGATCTTGCCGCGGGCGGTGAGCGCGCTCAGCGCGCGGAAGACGGCACTGAGCTGCACGGCATGGCCTTCTGCGGCGAGCGCCTCGGTCAGCTGAACTCCGGTGAGAGGGGAGTGGCCTGCCTGGAGAAGGCGCAGGATCCGCGCCGGCAGCGTCTCGGCGCGAGCCGCCGTCGCGCCGGCGGACATCTGATCGGGATGGGACATGTCGCTGCCCTCGGTCAGGTGCCGCCGCCGCACGGTTGCGTGCAGCGGCGGCCACCGGGTTCAGAAGGTGGCGGCGCGCAGGACGAAGCGCACGGTCCGCCCGGGCATCACCACATCCGCCTTGTTGAAGGCGGAGGCGTTGCGCTGGACGTCGTTCGTCAGGTTCTGGCCGACGATCGCGAATTCCAGGCCCTGATGATCCTTGAAGGGACGGAAGGCGAGCTGCGCGCTCAGGGCGTTATAGCCATCGGTCGGGGTGTCGAAGAGCCCGACCTTGTCCTGGCGGCCATAATGCTGGAACAGCACCCCCGCATCGAAGGCGCGGCTCTTCCAGTCGAGCCCGCCGCCCAGGCGATAGGGCGCGATCCGCGGTACGTTGCTGCCGTCATCGAGCTTCGCGCGGGTATAATCGCCGAGGACCCGCGCCTGGAGGCCGCCGGTTGCCGTGCTCACCAGCTGATAGTGCGCCTGGGCCTCCAATCCCGAGAAATGTGCGCCCTGCTGGCCATAGTTTAGCTCCTTGAGCTCGTTGCCTTCGCCCGCCACGCAATTGCCGTCGTCGTCGCAGGTGCGCCCGGTCAGTTCCCCGAAGATATAATTGTGGAACCAGGTCGTGTAGACGCTGCCCTCGAACTGGAACGGGCCCGAATGGACGCGGATCGTGCCTTCCAGCGAATTGGCGCGCTCGATGCGGAGCGCCGGATCGCCGGTCTCGAAGGTCTGCGGCCCGTCATGGCCGCCGCGCGCGAACAGCTCGGTAATCGCCGGCGCGCGGCCGGTGCTCGAAAAGGTCACGCCAAGCTTCACGGCCGGGCCGACATCGAGCAGTGCTCCCAACGCGCCGCTGACCGGGGTGAAGTCGAGCTTGGTGAACAGGTTCGAGGCGGGCGTGCCTTCGATATGGACATGCTCGATCCGGCCGCTGGCCTGGAGGTGCAGTGCCGATCCGATCGGCGCTTCGGTGAACAGGTAAGCCGCCTCGCTCTGCGACGTGGCGGGCGCGAGATAGGCGCTGTCCTCGCCGATCGCGGAAAAGTCGCGATGCTGGACCTCGACCCCCAGCGCCGACTTGTCGAAAACGCCGATCGGGCCGAACAGCAGCTCGGCGCGGCTGTCGAGCTCCTTGTTCTTGAACGTCGTGTTGATCGAGCCGTCGGGATTTTTCTCGTCATGGCTGTAATTGCCGTAGCTCGTATCGATCGCGAGCGAGCGAAGCGTCCCGTCGCCGAGCGTGAACAGCGAACGGCCGAGCACCTTGGTCTGGCGCATGTCGATCCATGCGGTGTCGGCGGGAATGCCATATTGCGCTTCGTAATGGATCACCGACAGTCCGACATGGCTGCCCTCGTCAGGCCCGAAGAAATAGGAGCCGCCGAGCGATCCGCCCCAGCCGCGCAGGAAGGAATTCTCCTGAGTGCCAAGCGGCGTCTCATAGTCGCCCGAATGGCGGTAGAACGCATCGGCATGGAGAGCGAGGTCGCCGGTGCGCGCATCGACCAGGCCGGAAGTCTGCCAGGTATCGGCATTGGTGGCGTAGCTGCCGGTCCATTCGCCCGAGATCGGACGCGTCGGCAAATCGTTGGGCACGCGATTGTTGATGACGTTGACCACGCCGCCGATCGCCTGGCTGCCGTAGCGCAGCGTCGCGGCGCCGCGGACGATCTCGATCCGCTGGGCCGAGAGCGGATCGATCGGAACGCCATGATCCGGACCGATGTCGGAGACGTCGGAGGCGCTGCTGCCGTCCTCGAGCATCCGGACGCGATTGGCGTCCATGCCCCGGATGATCGGCCGGCTGGCGCCCGAGGCGAAGCCGGTGCCGGCAATTCCGGGCACGTCGGCGAGGGCGTCGGCGATGTTGCCGCCCCCATTCTGAAGGATCTTGTCGCGATCGACGGTCGCCACGATCGTCGGGGTTTCGGACCCGAGGGGCGAGCCGGTCACGACGATCTCGCGGTTGTCGGAAGCTTTGGGGGCGCCGTCCTGCGCCTGAGCGACGGCGGGCAGCAGCGCGGCGGTGGCGGCGCCGGCCAGCAAGAGATTTCGCATGCAATGATACTCCAAGACCTTGGCAAGGGAGTCCGATCTTCGGAATCCCAAAGGTCGCGAGGCGGAGGCAGCGGTGCCCCTCGCTCGCGAACATTCGATTTTTCAGGCTTGGAAAGGCGTTGGCGGCGCTCGGCTGCGCCACGCATGCGAGCGCTGGCGGAGGGCAGAGACCAGCGGCGCGCTTGCCGGCTGCCAGTCGGGCGTCCGATCGGGCACGTCGAGCGTGATGGGCGCCGGCGGGAGATAGAAATCGGCGTGCGCGATTTCCTGGCAGATCGGACAATTGGCCGGCAGGTCGGGCGCATTGTTGCCCGACGTGTCGAGTGCGGTGACGAAAGCCGCGCCGGAGCCGACCTGGCTGGCGCCCTGCACCGGGTGCATGTGGGTCTGCGCGACGAAGCTCTGCCACGTGAACGCGAGCAGCGCGGCAACGACCAGCGACGTCCAGCGGGCGCGCAGGCGTTCGGGCAAGATGCCGCGGCCGGGCCGGACGCGGGCGCGCGACCGAGTGTGGCTGCGCCACCCCGGCCGCTTCGCGCGCGCGCTCGTGTCACCCTTTGCCGTCATCTGATCGTCGCTACCCGAGGGGTCGTTCCTTATCCTCCCCAAGGATATGTTGTATTGTCACTCAGTCAATCCCCACCGCGCCTTCGATCGGAGGCTGCAAGACGGTGCGCGGCAACGGGGCATCGAAGGTCTTTTATCCGCGGATTCGAGCGCTGGCGACTCCTTCGGAGCCGATCGTTGCGGCGGACAGCGACGGCGCCCCGCGACGGCTGACAGGGGCATCGCCAATCGGGATTGAATTGCCCATATGGGCCCCGATACGGTTGCGACGGTCCGGACCGCCTTTCTGGCAGGCCGGGCTGGCGCGCTATGGAAAGGCCATGACATGACGAAGCTGCGTTCGATCGATCCCGCCACCGGCTCGATTGCCTGGGAGGGCGAAGCGACCGATCCCGGCGCGTGCGCGGAGCTGGTGGCCTGGGCCCGCGCCGCGCTGCCGAACTGGAGCCGGACGCCGCTCGAGGAGAGAGTCGCGGTCGCGCGCCGCTATGCTGCCCTGCTCGAAGAACGCCGCGACATGCTGGCCGAGGCGATCTCGCGCGAAACCGGCAAGTTGCTGTGGGAAACCCGGGGCGAGGTCGGATCGATGGTCGGCAAGGTCGCCATTTCGATCGCGGCGCAGGCCGAGCGGGCCGGAACCCGCGATTCCGCCATGCCCTTCGGCCGTGCGGTGTTGCGGCACAAACCGCATGGGGTGATGGCCGTGCTCGGCCCGTATAACTTCCCCGGGCATCTCCCCAATGGGCACATCGTTCCGGCCTTGCTCGCGGGCAATACGGTCGTCTTCAAGCCTTCCGAGGAAGCGCCGTGGACCGGCGAACTGATGGCGCAGGCCTGGGCCGATGCCGGCCTGCCGGAAGGCGTGCTGTCCCTCGCCCAGGGCGGCCGCGACGTCGGCGCCGCGCTCGTCGCGGCCGACATCGATGGGCTGTTGTTCACCGGATCGGCTGCCGCCGGCCGCGTCTTTCGCCATGCGTTCGTCGATCGGCCCCACGTCATCCTCGCGCTCGAGCTCGGCGGCAACAACCCGCTGATCGCGTGGGACGGCGATGCCGAGGCGGTGGCGGGGATCGCCGTCCAGTCCGCCTTCGTCACCTCGGGGCAGCGCTGCTCCTGTGCCCGGCGGCTCGTCGTGCAGCAAGGCGCGGGCGGCGAGGCCATGATCGAAGCCTTGACCGCGACGATGGACCGCCTTCGCATCGCCGCATGGAACGAGCCCGGCGAAGCGTTCATGGGACCGCTCGTCTCGGCGCGCGCGGCCGCGGGCGCACGCGAGGCCGTGGCGCGCATGGAAGCGCTCGGCGCGCGGCCGATCCGCCGCTTTGCGACGGTCGACGGGCGGCCGGAGACCTTCGTGACTCCGGCCCTTTACGACGTGACCGGGCTCGCGCTGCCCGATGCCGAAATCTTCGCGCCGATCCTCACCGTCCGCCGCGTCGAGCATATCGATGCGGCGATCGCCGCTGCGAACGATACCGCTTATGGCCTCTCGGCCGGCCTGATCAGCGGCGATGACGCGCTGTGGGATCGTTTCGTCGTGGAAAGCCGCGCGGGAATCGTGAACCGCAATCGCCCGACCACCGGCGCCGCCGGCAACATGCCGTTCGGCGGGCTCGGCGACTCGGGCAACCATAGGCCGAGCGCCTATTACGCCGCGGACTATTGCGCCTATCCGGTGGCCAGCTTCGAAGCGGACGAAGCGAAGGTGGAGCCGATTCCCGGCCTCGGCTGAGCCGCGCGGGGCCGGCCGGTCGAGCCGATCTCATTCATGCGAAGACATGCGCCCGCCCCCTTTGGCGGGGCCGCCGGCAGGGATCATCTGCCGGCAGGAACGGCGCCCGCAGCCGATGCGGCGGTTGCCGGGCTGGCCTGATCGGCCCCGTCCTTCAGGCTGCCCGCCATCTGCTGGGCGAGCGCGCGATAATGTTTGAGCCCGAGGCACACCAGGATCAGCGTCGGCGTGCCGATGATCACGACGAACCCGCTGAGCGCGATGCCGATCGTGTCGGGCGAGCCCATCCAATCCGTCGCCGCGCCGATCAGCGGCGGTCCGAGCAGGGGCCCGACGAGCGAGATGACCGTGTTGAAGATCGCCACCGATCGGCTGCGCATTTCGCCCGGCGTGATCAATTGCAGCGCGGCGGGGCCGCCCGCGGTCGCTGCCGACTTGCCGATAAAGGCGATGAACATCAGCACCACGGCGAGCGTGCTGTTGGGCATGATCGGATACAGCGCGCTGGCGGGCACGGTGATCAGCAGGCCCAGGATCAGCACGCGCATCGCGCTGTCCTCCTTGCCCCGCCCAAGCGTGCGCCCGGCCCATAGCGCGAGCGCGGTGCCGATCGGCCCGGCGGTGAAGTAGAACAGGCCGGTCACCGCGCCGATCTCGGCCACGTTCCAATGATAGACTCGCTGGAACAGCGGCACGTTCCACAGCGTCAGCGTGCTCATCGCGAAGTTGCAGGTCGCGCCGAGCGTCAGCACGCCGAAGCCCTTCCAGCGTTGCAGCATATAGCGCACCACGCTCGCTTGCGGCCCGGAAGGACCCGCGGAGATCTCGGTCTTGGCCGGCTCGCGCACGCTAAGCATCAGGATCGCGAACAACAGGCCCGGCGCCCCCACCAGCAGGAACGCGACCTGCCAGGGCTGGAACGGACCCATGCCCAGCACATGGGTGGGGCCGGCATCGTGCAGGGCCGAGACGAGGAAGCCGCCCACCAGGAATGCCAGGCCCGCGCCGAGATACGGGCCCGCCATATAGACGCTGATCGCGTGCGCGCGCTCCTTGCGGCCGAAATAGTCGCTGATGATCGAGACCGAGCACGGGCTCACTACCGCCTCGCCCAGCCCCAGGCCGAAGCGGAACAGCAAGAGCGGCAGGAAGCTCATCGCGAAACCGCTCATCGTCGTCATCGTGCACCAGATGACGATGCCGAGGATCAGCAGCCATTTCCGGCTCGTCCGATCGGCAAGGACGCCGAGCGGCAGGGTCACCAGCACGTTGAAGAAGGAAAAGGCGGGCCCCATCAGGAGCCCGACCTGGAAGTCGTTCAGCCCCATCGACTTCTTGATGGGCTCGACCACGAGCGAGAGGATGTAGCGATCGAAATAGGAGAGGATGAAGACCAGCAGCAGCAGGATGACCACATACCAGCGGTACAATGCTCCCTTGGTCTCCACCGGCATCCCCCTTCGATCTTCGACTAAATTCTATTCGGCGAGGCTGCTGCCGAACACGTACCAGCCGCCCTTGCCGTGCCGCGGCCGCCCGGGCTCGTCCCAGGCGAAGGCGTGGTGGCGGCGAGGATAGGCGTTCACGTCCGGCAGGATCTGCGCGAAGCTGCGGCTGGCATCGAACCCGGCCTCGGACATCAGCGCGATCGGATCCTGCGCGCGAAAGGCCGTGTAGAAGGGCTCGTTGTTGTTGTCGGTATCCCAGTTCCAGAAATAGTCTTCCCAGGCATCGACCAGGCCCGTTGCCGGCAGTTCCTGGTGCACCATCAGGCCTCCCGGGCGTAGCAGGCGGCGACACTCCTTCAGCACGTTGCGCGTCGCCTTCACCGGAATCTCATGGAAGAAGAAGCTCGAGACGATCAGGTCAAAATGGCCGTCGGGGAAGTCGAGCGCTTCCGCATTCTGCTGGCTGAAGTGGATCGGCACGCCTTCGTGCTCGGCAACCGCATGTCCCCAGCGCAGCAGCGGCGCGCCCACGTCGACGCCATGCGCCTCGACGCCTGGAAACGCCTCGACATAGGGGATCAGGTTCTTGCCTGACGACGTGCCGAGATCGAGGATGCGCAGCGGGCGGAAGTCCGGGCGCTCATGCCGGATCCAGCGACTGATTACCCGCGCGACGCCGCCCCAGCTGCGATGGCTCATCGTCGCCGAGAACACGCGCGCGCCGAGGCTGACCACGGCGCCCTGCGCGACATCGTCCTCGATCCATTCATTGTGGAAGCAGCCCGGCGTCAGATGCACGTCGAGTGCGGAGACATAGCGGGGAATCGCCATGCCTGGGTCGAGGCGCAGCGAACCGCCGGCGGGACTGCGCTCGGCGGCGTCGCGGGCGACCTCGATCATCTCGGGCAATGCGCGCTCGATGCTGTCCTGCACCGAGAGGAAGCACATCTCCTGGGCGTTGTAGCGCAGCGTCGAATAGAAGCGGTAGGAAAGCTCCGGCTTCATCGCCGCCTCGATCGCACGCGCGCCATCGAGCGGCTCGCCATGCGCTTCGGAGCGGGGCTTCACGCGCGTCTCGAAATCCTTGCGGACGATCTCGGGCAGGTCCTGGATCGCGTAGCGGCGCAGCGCGCTGCAAAAGCGCTGGCGGCCGCGCTCCTCAAGCGTCGGGCGCGCCAGCGCCTCGATATCGGGCACCGTGGAGTTCCGTCGGTCGAGCAGTGCGTCAGAAGCCATCGCCACCCTCCGTCCCGGCGCCATTGCCGGGGGTTCGCGTCCACTTTCCCTGGATGATCGACGATGGGCAAGAGGACGTTTACGACCGCTGAATAGTCCTATATCTAGTACAAATCAAACGCAATCGCAGCGGGGGTCGCGAGGGGTATGGACCGGGTGTTGATCGCAGGCGCAGGGCCGGTCGGGCTCACCGCGGCATTGCTACTGCTGCGGCGCGGAATCCCCTTCACGCTGGTCGAGCGCGAAACCGAGCTGCCCGACGATCTGCGCGCCTCGACCTTCCATCCGCCGACGCTCGACATGCTCGAATCGCTGGGCGTCGCCGCGCCGCTGATCGCCCGGGGCCTGATCAGCCCGACCTGGCAGGTCCGCATGCACCCGAGCGGCGAACGAGCGCTGTTCGACCTTGCCGCGATTGCCGATGCCACCGGCCACCCCTATCGTCTCCAGTGCAAGCAATCGGTGCTCTGCCGCATTCTCCTCGACACCGTCCTGGCGGAAGGCGGCGATGTGCGGATGGGCATGGGACTCGAGGCGCTGGGCCAGGACGAGCGCGGCGTCTGGATCGCCGCCCGCGACGCCGCAGGCGTGTCGCAACGCTTCACCGGCGCGTTCCTGATCGCCGCGGACGGTTCGCGCAGCACGGTGCGCGGCGCGCTCGCGCTCGGCTTCGAAGGCAAGACCTATCCCGAAACGACGATCCTCGCGACCACCCGCTTTCCGTTCCACGAACATTTGCCCGGCCTTTCCAACGTCAACTACGTCTGGAAGGACAAGGGCACGTTCAGCCTGCTCCGCCTGCCCGACCTTTGGCGCTGCAGCCTCTATCCCGACGGCGACGAGACGATCGAGGATGCGGTCACGCCGGCCAGCATCGCCCGCAAGCTGCAGGAGATCGTGCCGAGCGCCGATGGTCATGGCGTGGAGGAGATCCGCCCCTATCGCATCCATATGCGGATCGTGGACGACTATCGCCGTGGCCGCGTGCTGCTCGCCGGCGACGCCGCGCACGTCAATTCGCCCTCCGGCGGAATGGGGATGAACGGCGGCATCCACGACGCCTTCGAACTGGTCGCGACGCTCGCCGACGTCCTGGACGGGGCGCCGCTCGAACATCTCGATCGCTACACCCGCCGCCGCCGCCCGATCGCGCTCCAGGAGATCCTGACGCAGGCGGATCGCAATCGCGCGCGGATGCAGGAACGCGATCCGATCCGGCGCCGCGACACGCTCGACGCGCTCCAGCGCACCGCCGAGGATCCCGTGGCGGCGCGTGCCCATCTGCTGCGGACCTCGATGATTGCGGGCCTGCGCAAGGCGGCGGAGATCGCATGAGCGTGGCGCGCTACGATTACGGCCGGGCGGGAATCGTCGGCATCGGCACGCCCCAGGCCAACCCGACCGTCGAGGCCGAAATGCGCATCCTGATGCCGCCCAACATGCTGATCGCGGTGGCGCGCCTCGTCAGCGCCGAGGAAAAGCCGGTTGCGCGCCTATGGGACTATCTCGATCGGCTTCACGTCTCGCTCGAGCAATATGACACGCTCCGGCCGGCGGCATTCGGCTTCGCCTGCACCGGCTCGTCCTATGTCATGGAGCCGGCGCGAGAACGGGCGCTGGTCGCGCAACTGGAGGCGCGGTTCGGCTATCCGATCCTCACCGCGGTGGGCGCGATCCACGAGGAACTCCAGCGGATGGGCGCGCGCCGCCTTGCGTTCGCGGCGCCCTATCCTGCGCCGCTTCAGGACGCGGCGACCGCTTATTGGCGCGCGATGGGCTATGACGTCGTCGCGCTTCGATCGATCGACACCGGCAGCCGCGACACCCGCAGCATCTATGCGCTGGGAAGCGCCGACGCGCGCGTTGCGGCGGAGGCGCTTGCCGGCTGCGAGGTCGACGCCGTGCTGCTGAGCGGCACCGGCATGCCGTCGCTCGCCCTCCTGGGCGATCCTCCCCCGGGACCGCCGCTCCTCTCCTCCAATCTCTGCCTGGCGAATGCGCTGTGCCGCCGCCTCGGACTTCCCGCCCCCGACGCGAACGCCTGGCGCCCGCGCCTCGCCGAAGCCCTCTGCCCCAAGGAGCCCCGATGACACTCCACGCCTCCGCGATCATTGACGGCGAAGCGCTCGCCGGGACCGGCACGCCGATCACCGTCGTCGATCCCGCCACCGAGGAGACCATCGCCGAGGTGCCGGAGGCGGAGGAAGCGGTAGTCGACCGCGCCGTCGCGTCCGCCCGCGCCGCCTTCGAGCGCGGCGCATGGCGGACGATGAGCGTCGAGAAGCGCCAGGCGGCGCTGCGTGCCTGCGCCGACGCGATCGACGCCGCCGCCGACCGCATCGCCGACATCGAGTGCGCCAATACCGGCATTCCCTATGCCCAGGTGCGCAACGGCCAGGCGGTGCGCGCGGCCGGCAACTTCCGGTTCTTCGCCGACTATATCGGCCAGTCGACCGCCGAGCTCTATGAGCAGGATCCGCATTATCTAACCTATGTCCGCCGCGAGCCGGTCGGCGTCGCCGCGCTGATCTCGCCGTGGAACTCGCCGCTGGCGCTGGGATCGATGAAGGTCGCCTCCGCCATCGCTTTCGGCAATAGCTGCGTGCTCAAGCCTGCCGAGCAGGACCCGCTGGGGCTGACCTTGCTGGTCGAGACGATCCAGGGCGTGCTGCCCGAAGGCGTGGTCAACCTCGTCAACGGCTTCGGCGCCAGCGTGGGCGATCGACTGGTGCGCCATCCCGACATTGATTGCGTCTCCTTCACGGGCGGCACGCGCACGGGCAAGATCATCATGTCGGCGGCCGGCGCCCATCTGAAGCCTTCGGTGATGGAGCTCGGCGGCAAGTCGGCGAACATCGTCTTCGACGACGCCGATTTCGAAGCCGCGCTCGACGGCGCGCTGATCGGCATCTTCACCAATAATGGCCAGCAGTGCCTCGCCGGTTCCCGCGTGCTCGTCCAGCGCGGCATCTACAAGCAGTTCGTCGAGGCGTTCGTCGAGCGGACGCGCCGGGTCCGCGTCGGCAACCCACGCGACGCCGTCACCGAGGTCGGCCCGCTCGCCACGCGCCAGCATTACCAGCACGTCATGGGCTTCGTGCCCGCGGCGGAAGACCGCGGGGCGCGGATCCTGGTCGGCGGCGGGCGCGCGCCGGGCTTCGAACGCGGTTTCTATTTCGCGCCGACCATCGCCGAAGTCGATTCGAACGCGCACCGCCTCTGCCAGGAGGAGATTTTCGGGCCCTTCGCGGCGATGATGCCGTTCGACACCGACGAGGATGCCTACCGGCTCGCCAATGAATCGCGCTTCGGCCTGGTCGGCTATGCCTGGTCGCGCGACATCGGCCGCATCATGGCGGCGCAGGAGCGGATTTCGGCGGGCACCATCTGGTGCAACACGCCGATGTTCCGGGATTTGCGCGCGCCGTTCGGCGGCTATCGCGAATCGGGGGTCGGCGCCGAGGGCGGCCGCGCCGCCGAGGCCTTCTACACCCGCCAGAAGGCGGTCAGCATCCCGCGCGGCCCGCTGACGCTGCGCAAGCTTGGAGCCTGAACGATGACCACGCTGCACGACGCGTTGAGCGCCTTCCTCGACGCCTATTTCGCCGCCTGGAACCGATATGACGTGCCGGCGATGCGGGCGCTGTGGGACGAAAGCGAGGCGAATGCGATCTATCTCGCCGAGGAATGCGAGCCGCATATCGGCTGGGACGCGATCCTCGCCTATTGGGGCGTCGATCGCTCCAAGGCCGAGCGCCTGCTGACCTGGCACGACCTGACGGCAGTGCAGGCCAGCGAGGACGTGGCGATCGCCTTCTATCACGCCAATTGGAGCACCTATCTTCCCGGCAATCGGCTCTATCCCAAGCCATTCGGCGGGCCGGTGCGGATCAGCATGACGCTGCGCCGGAAGCCCGACGGCTGGCGCGCGATCCATTATGTCGAATGCCCGCTCGCCTCGCTGATCCAGGTCCGCAAGGCGCATGAGGACGCCGTCGATCCGGCGCTGCACGCCCGGCTGGCAGCTAAGGGCATCACCTACTGAGCGGAGGGCGAGGATGAACGAAGCTCGAGCGATTCCGGTCGGAACGCGATGGGGCCGCGGACGATGACGCTGCCGATCCTGACGGCGCTGCCTGGCGAGCGGCGCGGCTATGTCGACGGGCGCGAGGGGCAGATCCATTATCGCCGCATGGGTGCCGGTCCCCCGGTCGTGCTGGTCCACCAGGCGCCTTGGGCGTCGATCCAGTTCCGCCACGTGCTGCCGACGATCGCCGCGCTCGGCTATGACGCCATCGCCATCGACTTGCCCGGACACGGCATGTCCGATCCGCCGACCGAGCCCGGCATCCCCGTCTACGCCCGGGCCCTGGCGGCGCTGACCGACGGGCTCGGCCTGGGCCCTGCGATCTTCATCGGGCATCGCGGCGGCGGATTGGCGGCCGGCAACCTCGCCGCCGAGCGGCCCGAACGCGTCGCCGGCCTGATTCTCGACAACGCGCCGCTCCGCACCGCTCAGGAACGGACGGCCAGCCTGGGCCGCTTTCCCGACGACCAGGCGATCGCGCCCGACGGCAGCCATTTCGGCCAGCGCTGGGCGTGGGTTCGGCGCTTCGGCGACCCAGACTGGAGCGACGAGACGGTGCACATCTCGGTCATCACCTATTTCGCGCACGGCCCGTGGAAGGAGCAGGGCCATTCGGCGATCCCGCGCCACGATTTCGAGGCCGACGTGCCGCGCATCCTGGCCCCCACGCTGATCCTCGCGAGCCGCACCGATCCGCTCTTCGAGTCCGGCGCGCGCCTGGCGCGGGCGCGTCCCGACTGGGAATATGCCGAACTGCCCGGCGGCCCCGGCATGGTGCTCGATCGCCCGGCCGAATGGATCGTCCCGGTGCAGGAATTCCTCAACCGGATCGTTCCGGCGGAGGCCCGCGAAAACCCGGTTTACAAGCCGCCCATTTGATATACATATATAACAAAATAAAGACGACGCAGGACGGACACGATCGTCGGTTCGCGAAAGGGCGAAGACGCCCCGCGAACGCTTGGAATTCAGGGAGGGTAGGGTCGATCATGCTTAGGGACGCTCACAAGCTTTGCTTCTTCGTGGGGGCGGTGCTGCTCGCCACGACTTCCGCGATCGCGCAGACGGCGCCTCAGACGGGCCAGCCGTCGGAACCCGTCGCCGACGACGGCCAGACGTCGACCACCACTAGCGGCGACATCGTCGTCACGGCGCAGCGTCGCTCCGAGCGGCTGCAGGACGTGCCGCTCGCAGTGACGGCACTCACGTCCGAGGATCTGCAGACGCGGCAGATCAACAATACGCTCGACATCGTGAATTACGTGCCGAACCTGATCGGCCACAACAACACCGCGCTCGGCACGGCGAACACCTATGCGCTGCGCGGGCTGGCGAACACCGAGTCGATTTCGACCTTCGATCCGCCGATCGGCACTTATGTCGACGACATCTACATCTCGCGCCAGGGCGCCAACAACTTCTCCTTCTTCGACGTCGAGCGGATCGAAGTGCTGCGCGGGCCGCAGGGCACGCTGTTCGGCCGCAACACGACGGGCGGCGCGATCAACGTGATCATGCGCAAGCCGAGCGATCACGTCACCGGCTATCTCGATGCGGGCTATGGCAGCTACAATCGCGTCCAGCTGCGCGGCTCGGTCGACTTGCCCGCGACGCAGAAGCTGCTGACCAAGATTTCGGCCTATTATGTCCGTTCGGACGGCTATGTGCACGACCGTGTCACCGGCGAACTGCTCAACGGCGAGGAAAGCTGGGGCGTCCGCGGCGCCGTGCGGGCCTTGCTGACGGACGACGTCACCTGGGACGCGGTGGCCGACTATACTTCGTCGTCGGTGACCAACCTGCCCAATTTCTACGATCCGAAGACCGGCGACCGCATCGCCTTCACGCCGCTGCGCAGCGATACCGGGCTCGGCACCGGCCTGGTCTCGGCCGGCCTGGCCGACAACACGCTCGGCAACACCGCCAAATCCTATTCGCTGAGTTCGAACCTCGAGATCGATGCCGGTGCCGTCACGATCAACGTGATCTCCGGCTATCGCGACCTGTTCCAGGCCTATATGTCGGACAGCACTGCCGGCCTCAGCAGCGCGACCGTGGTGCTGAACGGCACCGACTTCGTCTCGGGTTCGCGGGGCAGTTCGACGCCGCTGGTCAACGACAGCTGGCATCGGCAGTTCAGCCAGGAAATCAAGTTCACCGGCGACGCCTTCTCGAACTTCCTGACCTATGTCGGCGGCTTCTACTATATCAACGAGCGCAACAAGACGAACTTCGCCAACATCACCTTGCCGCTGACCGGCGCGGCGACGGTGAGCGGCGATCGTATCATGTACAATGATACCGAGGCCTATGCCGGCTATTTCCAGGGCGACTTCCACCTCACGCCGGAGCTCACCTTCACGGCCGGCATCCGTTACACCGACGAGCACAAGAACATCCGCTTCCGGCCCAACGCCAATCCGCTTGCGCGCTCGGCGGCGGCGAACCAGCCCTTCACCGAGCAGGACCTCGTCAACCTCGGCATCCCGATCGAGCTCGATGCTAAGGTTTGGACGCCGCGCTTCGCGCTCAACTACAAGATCACGCCGGACGTGATGGTGTTCGCCTCGGCGACCAAGGGCTTCAAGTCGGGCGGCTGGAACTCGCGCGCCTATTATGCCGGGGGCGCCGCCGCCTTCACCAAGGAGACGATCTGGTCGTACGAGGCGGGCGTTCGTTCGGAATTCTTCGACCGCAAGCTCAAGGTCAACCTGACCGGCTTCTACTATATGGATTACGACGCGCAGCTTCCGGGCGGCGGCCTCAATCCGCAGACCGGCACGATCATCTACCTGACGCGCAACGTCGCCGATCTCCAGAACTACGGCCTTGAGAGTGAAATCACGCTCACCCCGGTCGATCGGCTCAACCTCTATTGGAGCCTAGGCCTCCAGCACGCGCAGTACAAGAATCCGAACCAGCAGACGCTCACCCAGATGGCGAACTGCCGGGGCGGCATCGCGACCGCGACGAACTGCAACCAGAGCATCGTCACGCCGAACGGGACGATCGCCGTCCCGACCCGCGCGCCGGGCCTGACCTCGACCGTGGGCATCAACTATGCCTTCGACCTGGGCAGCGGCTGGCAATTGCAGCCGAGCGGCAACTGGAACTACGTTTCCAGCGACTGGGTCGCGACTTCGAACGATCCGCGCGGCTACCAGGACGCGCACAGCATCTTCAATGCAGGGCTGACGCTGCGGTCCGACTTTGGCTGGTCGATCGGAGTCGAGTGCAGCAACTGCTTCAACGACACCTACAAGACCTCGTTCCTGATCTATCCGTACCTGAACAATCCCGGGACATGGATGGTGCGGACGCGCTACAATTTCTGAGCGGCAGGCATGCGAGGCGAGGAGGGTGTGCCTCCTCGCTTCCGCGCGAGGCGGAGAGCGATGACGGATTCGAAGCAGACCGAAGTGAAGCTCCCTCGGGTGAGCAAGGGCAAGCGTTCGCGCTTCTTCGACGATCCCGCGATCGACCAGGTGATGACCTGCATGCTCGAACTGATGGCCGAGGTCTCGGCGCTGCGCGAGCGCCAGGACACGGTCGAGCGGCTGTTGGAGGAACAGGGAGCGGTCACGCGCGCCGATATCGAGGCCTATACGCCGTCCGCCGAAGTCGAGGCGGAACGCTCCGCGTGGAACAACGGCTTCATCCGTCGAGTGATGCGCCTCCACGATCCCGATTGACGTGACCGCCTATCCCCATCTCTTCTCGCTCGTGCGCGTGGGCGAGCTGACATTGCCCAACCGGATCGTCCATGCCTCGACCTCGACGCATTATTGCGTGGATGGCCGCATCACCGATCGCGTGATCGACTATTATGTCAATCGCGCCCGGGGTGGGGCGGCGCTGCTGGTGAGCGAGCCGATGGGCATGCTGCCCTGGCAGACGCTGCCGACGCGCCCTCAGGTGCTTTCGGGCGTCAATCGCGACGCGCTCGCCCGCTGGGCCGAGGGCGTGCGGAACGCGGGCGGGCAGATGCTCGGCCAGGTCCAGGACGGCGGCCGGGGGTTCCGCGCCGGGTTCCGCAACCTCCATGCGCGTGGCGCATCCGCGCTGCCCGACGATCTCAGCTGGACCGTGCCGCAGGCGCTGGACACCCCTGAGGTCCACGCGATGATCGATGCGTTCGTCGAAAGCTGCGCGAACCTTGCCGAGGCGGGGTTCGCCGGCGTCGAAATCTCCGCTGGGCACGGGCACCTGTTCCACCAGTTCCTTTCCGCGCATTCGAACCGCCGCGAGGATGCGTTCGGCGGGGATCTCGACGGCCGCACGCGGCTGCTGCGCCTGCTGATACGGGGGATCCGCGAGGCGTGCGGGAAGGGATTCCTCGTCGGCGTCAAGCTGCCCGCCTGGGATGGAAGCGAAGGCGGGATCGACGAGGCGGAAGCGGAGCGGATCACCGCGCGGCTGCACGCCGATGGTGCGATGGACTATCTCACCTATTGCTGGGGCAGCCATTCGGACACGCTCTACACCCATCTCCCCGACAATCACGGCCCGCGCATGCCCTATGTGGAGACGATCCACCGGCTCGGCCGCGCCGCCGCGCCGGGCGTGCCGCTCGGGGCGCTGGGCCTGATCACCGACCCGAACGAAGGCGAGCGGCTGGTCCGCGACGGCCTTGCGGAGCTGGTGATGCTGGCGCGGCCGCTGGTCACCGATCCGGCCTGGGGCATCAAGGCGCGCGAAGGACGCGAGGCCGAGATCCGCTACTGCGTCTCGTGCAACAGCTGCTGGCAGATGATCAGCTCGGGACGGGGGCTGCTCTGCGACAACAATCCCCGCGTCGGTGCGGCCGACGAGGCCGACTGGCGCCCCGAGCGAGTCGCGCAACCGCGCCGGGTGGTGGTCGTCGGTGCGGGGATCGCGGGACTCGAAGCCGCCTGGGTCGCGGCGGCGCGCGGCCACGAGGTCCATGTCTTCGGCGCGTCCGACGAACCCGGTGGCAAGACCCGCCTCCATGCCGGGCTTCCCGGTGGGGAAGCGCTGAGCAGCATCTATGACTATCAGCAGCTCGCCGCGCGGCGCCACGGCGCCCGGTTCCACCTCGGTCGGCATGCCGATGTCGAGGCGATCACGGCCCTCGCGCCGGACGTCGTCATCCTCGCCACCGGCTCGACTCCGGCCTGGCCCGATTTCCTCCCGATCGCATGGCGCGAGCAAGGCTTCGTTCCGGACTTGCGGGAAGCGGTCCAGCAGCTTGCCGGCTATCCGGGCCGCAATCCCGGAACTGCCGTCATCTGGGACGAGGATCATGGCGCCTTCACCTATGACGCGGCCGAATTCCTTGCCGAGCGGTTCGAAGCGGTGGCGATCCTCACGCCGCGCGAACGCATCGCCAGCGACGAATCGCTCGTCGTGCGACAGGGCGTCTATCATCGCCTCTACCGCAAGGGCGTGCGCATCGTCACGTCGGTCCGTCCCCTGCCCGATCCCCGGATCGAGGAAGGCGAGCTGGCCTTCGCCAATGTCTATAGCGGTGCCCGCGACGTTCTGGGCGACGTCGCCTTCCTCACTTATGCGACGGCCCGCTTGCCGAACGACGGGCTTGCCGCGCCGCTGCGCGCGATCGGCATCGACGTGCGCGCGATCGGCGACTGCAAGGCGCCGCGCATCGTCCTCACTGCCACCGCCGAAGGCTATCGCGCGGCGATGGAGATCTAGGAGAGTCGAGCATGTACCCGGACTTGGAAGGCAAAGTCGCGATCGTCACCGGCGCCGGACGCCGCAAGGGCCTGGGTGAAGCGATCGCGCGCAAGCTCGCCGAAGACGGCGTGAAGCTGGTGATCCACGATCTGGGCGAAACCAAGGGGGCGATGGCGCCGGCGCACGGCATCGGCGCTTCCGAGGAGATGGCGGCCGTCGCCGACGACCTGCGGGCGATCCATCCCGATATCGCCACCTTCCAGGCGGACATGCGCGAGGAAGCACAGGTTGCTGCCCTTGTCGCCTATGCGGCCGAACGCTTCGGCCGGCTCGACATCCTCGTCAACAATGCCGGGGTCGGCTATCTGTTCGGCCCGCTCGTCGATGCGACCCAGGAGATGTGGGACACGGTGCTCAACGTGAACCTGCGCGGCGCCTTCTTCGCCACCAAGCATGCCGTGCGCCAGATGCTGACCCAGGACGTGCAGCCGGGCTGGGGGCGCGGCCGTGTGGTCTCGATCGGGAGCCGGGGCTCCAAGTCGGGATCGGCGCTGACGTCATCCTACATCGCGTCCAAGCACGGGCTGGTCGGCCTCACCCGCTCGGCCGCGATCGAGCTCGGACCGCAAGAGATCACCGTCAACGCGGTCTGCCCCAACCATGTCACCACGGGGCTGGGCAGCTGGCAGAACGACTTCATGGCCAAGGCGCGCGGCCAGAGCCTCGACGAGTATATGGCTGCAATGCGCGCCCGTATCCCGCTCGGTCGTGTCGGCGATCCGAGCGACACCGCAAATGCCTGCGCGTTCCTCTGTTCGGGGCAGGCGCGCTATATCACCGGGGAGGCCATGAATGTCTCCGGCGGCGAGGAGATGCACTGAGCCCGGCTCAGTCGCCGTCGCGAGGCCCCGGCGCGAGCGCCGCGATGCCGGCATTGCCGATGCGCTCGTCCTGCTCCGGATTGCCGCCCGAAACGCCGATCGCGCCGGCGACGGCCCCATCCACAACGATCGGCAGCCCGCCGGCCATCGGCAGGTAGTCGCCGAGGGCAAGCAGGGATGGGTCGGCTGGCACCCGCTCGGCGAGCACGCGGCTCGGCGCCCGCAGCAACGCGGCGGTCCGCGCCTTGCGGGCGGCGACATCGGCCGTCAGCAGGCCGGCGCCGTCCATCCGCTGGAGCGCGATCAGGTAGCCGCCGGCGTCGACCACCGCCACGCTCATCGCCAGGCCGGCCTGCGCCGCGGCGGCGAGCGCCGCATCGAGTGCGGACCGCGCATCGGCGGCATCGACAATTGACTTGAGCTGCATTGGAACCGAACCTTTCTGCCAGGCGAGACTTTCGGGGGAGCCACGGCCGTCGCCGCTGCTATAGGCGGGCTCAGCCGTTCAAGGGGGAGAAGCATCGTTGACTGCCGAACCGGAAGAAGTCGTCGCCGTCGATCGCGGCCAGGCGGTCCCCCTCTACCACCAGATCTTCCTCCAGTTGCGCGAAGAGATCACCAGCGGCGAGCGCGCGTACGGCTCGCGCATGCCCACCGAGCAGGAGCTTTCGGCGCAGTTTGGCGTGTCGCGGATCACCGCGCGCCGCGCGCTCGACGAGCTTGCCGATAACCACCTGGTGGAACGCAAGCGCCGTGTCGGCACCACGGTGGTGTTCCGTTCGCCGGCCAAGCCGATCCAGGGCAGCATCGAGCAGGCGCTCGATTCGCTGCTCACCTTCGGCAGGGCGACCAAGGTCACCCTCCTCGAAGTCGAAACCGTCCCGGCGCGGCCGCCGATCGATGAAGCGCTGGAGCTGCCCGCGCATAGTGAGGTGCTGCGCGTGGTCCGCGTGCGCTGGCTTGACGGCCAGCCGGTCGGCCACTTCGTCAGCTACATCCCCGCGGCGCTGGGCACCGGCATGACTCGCGCCAAGCTCAAGTCGACGCCGATGCTGGCGCTGCTCGAAGAGGCGGGCGCGACGATCGGCTCGGCGCGCCAGACGATCTCCGCGACGCTCGCCGACGCTGCGCTGTCCGCAGCGCTGCAAGTCGATATCGGCTCGCCGATCCTGCGCGTCAGCCGCACCGTGCTCGACAAGGGCGGGCGCCCGGTCCAGCACATCCTCGCCCAATATCGTTCCGATCGCTACCAGATCCGCCTCGATCTCAATTCGCCCAGCTCGGCCGCGCAGCTGCTCTGATCGACCATTTGATATAGAGATAGTACAAAACAAGCGCTATAGCCATCGCGATCACGCCAGGCGGAAGAGGGACGGCGATGGGCGACTGGACGAGCTTCACCGATCCCAAGCTGCTGCGGATCGTCGCGACCACCGCCTCCGTGCCCGACCTCGAGGCGGCCGAGGCCTGCTACGCGCAGTTCCTCGAGTATCAGGTCGTCGCGCGGAGAACCGTCGGCGCCGCGCTCGCGCAGGCATGGGGGGCGCCGGCCACGGCCGGGCAGCGTTGCAGCACGCTACGGGCGGCCGGCGAGCGCGACACGTTCGTCCGCCTGGTTGAGGCCCCCGCGGTCGCCGGCTACCGTCCGCTCACCAGCTTCGGCTGGAACGCGTTCGAGATCATCGTCGATGATGTCCCAACGCTCGCGGCACGGCTGGCGGGTTCCCCCTTCGAGATCATCGGCAAGCCCAAGCCGCTGCAATTCATGCCGTCGATCGTCGCGATGCAGGCAATCGGGCCCGGCGGCGAATGCCTTTATTTCACCATGGAGAGCGGCGACCGCGAAACGTCCATCCTGCCGCCACCGAGCGGCTTTGTCGGGCGAACCTTCATCGTCGTTAGCGGCGGACCCGATTTCACGGCGATGCTGCGATGGTATGTGGATCGCTTCGCCCTGCGCGAGCGGCCGGTGCGGCGAAGCAAGGTCGATATCCTCCAGCGCGCCCAAGGCCTGTCCGCCGAACACGAGATCGAGCTCAGCGCGATCGGCATGCGCGAGCGGGGTAATCTGCTCGAGCTCGATGGCTATCCGCACGGCGCCGGGCGAATCGCCGGCCCCAGGCTTCGGCATGCCGGCATGCTGCCGCCGGGCAACGCGTTGGTGAGCCTCGAGGTCGAGGATCTCGACGCCTTCGCCGCGCTCGCGATCGCGCCGCCGGCAGCCCATCCGGAGCCGATCTATCGCGATCGGCGCGCCTGCACGCTGCTCGGCCCGGCGGGCGAGCTGCTCGAGCTGATCGAGGCCGGTTGATTTGTATCTAAGATAGATCAAATCACTTGCAATCGAGCGGCCTCCGTGATTTTCTCCGGCCAGCCGTTCGACAGGAGTCGAGATGAAGGTTCGCGATCTGCAGCACGCCTTGCTGCCTGAGACCAGCGCCGATCAGCGCAGCCGCCAGGAGGCGGTGGTCGCGTTGCGTCGCCTTCTCAACACGCATGTCCGTCCCCGCAACGTCGCCGCCTTCGAGCGCGAGGCATTGCCGGCCTTCGTCGAGCGCGAGGGCCGCGCACCGCAATCGCCCGACGAGATCCAGCGGGCCTTCCTGCTCTCGCCGAGCTATCGTCGCTGGAGCGCCGCCAATCGCGCGGCGCAGGAAATGATCTGGGTTTCGGTCGGCGAGCCGATCTACCGCGATCTCGATCGCATGCGCGGCGCGGCGCGCGCGCTGATGGCGGCGCCGGACCGGCGCGGCAGCGTCGATCTCGATCCCGATTATGCTCCTTCGCCTGAAGTGGCGGATGTCGACATCCACCTGCAGCCCGGCGGCTACGCGATGGACCTGGGCCCCGACGACGTGACCGCCGGCGCACTCTACGAGTGCGGCGGCAACGTATTTTCCTTCGGCCAGGGCATCGGCCGCGGCGACAGCAAGGCCGGCGTCGTCGTCCGCCTGCTCGACGAACATTTCGGCGGCTTCCGGCCGCAGCGCATCCTCGACATCGGCTGTTCCGCCGGTGCCGCATCGGCGGCCTATGCCGCCCATTATCCCGACGCCGATGTCCACGCGGTCGACATCGGTGCTGGAATGCTCCGCTACGCGCATGCGCGGGCGGAGTCCCTTGGCGTCGCCGTCCATTATCATCAAATGGACGCTTCGGAGCTCAAGTTCGAAAAGGACAGCTTCGATTTGGTTGTCTCGCACAACCTGTTGCATGAAATCGGTGAAGAGAAGCGCCGCGCCATGATCCGCGAGGCGCGGCGCCTCGTTCGCCCCGGCGGCATCGTCGTCCATCAGGACGTCGCGATCCGCAACCTGCCCTCCGTGGTCCATCAGGTGGAGCGCGACTGGGACACGCATTTCAACGGCGAAGTGCATTGGGGCACCTATGCCAACGCCGATCTGAAGGCCGACATGATCGCTGCCGGCTTCTCGGAGGATGGGGTGGTCGAGCACGATCTCGCCGCCCTTCAGGGCTTCGCCAACAATCGCTGGTATGCGATCAGCGCGCGGAAGCCCGCCGAATGACTTCCAGCCCCGAGGCGCTTGCCTCGCTGATCTACGCGGCCCGGGGGAACCGTCCGCAGAGCCTGGGCTGTGCCGAGGCCGAAGACGTGCTGAACGTCGCGCTGGCGCTGCTGATCGAGCTTTCCGCCTCGAACGACCGCATCGACCGCCTCGAACGGCTCGTCGCCGAGCTGCGCGGCGAGCCCGTCTCGGCGCTGCGCGACCTCCGCTATCCCGACGGCCTCGCCGCCGAGGAGCGCCGCGAGGCGATGGAAGCGCTGCTGATGCGGGCCTTGCGCATCTTCCTCGATCCCCGAGTCCAGGGCGAGTCGGCGCCGGCCTGAGGGCCAGCGCTTGCGGACGCCTCGCTTTCAGGCCTGCGGCCGCCAAGCGTCCACCAATTGCCCGGCAGTGGCGAACCAGGTGGCGTCGTCGTCGGCGAGCCGGCCGAGCAGCGCCTCGAACGCATCCATGCGATAGGGCAGGCCGGTGATGTACGGCGTCAGCGTGAACGGCAGCACGCGGCCCGCGCCGTATTGAACCGCCTCGGCCTTCAGCCAGTCGAGCGCGTCCTCGATCTGCTGCGCGACGCTGTCCATCGACTGTTGCTGCACGCCGATCATCTGCCGATCGGACAGTTCGTGGTTGAACGGCACGCTGACGATCGTGCCCGCCGCCGTCGTCGCGACATAAGGCAGGTCGTCGTTCACCCAGTCGCACATATAGTCGAATCCCGCCTCGACCAGCAGCCGCGGCGTGTTCCAGCTTTGCGAGCGCGCGATCGACTGCCAGCCCCGCGGCGCCGTGCCGATCGCCTCGGCGAGCGTATCCCGCGCCCCGACGATGATCGCGCGCTCCTCTTCCTCTGCCAGCCCGGTGGCGATGGTGGCGTTCATGTCCGTTGCATGGGCGATGATCTCATGCCCGGCGGAAAGGATGTCGGCGAGGATCGAAGGATAGCGTTCGGCGATCGCCGAATTGACGGCGACGGTCGCGTGCACGCCCGCCTTGGCGAAGGCATCGAGCAGCCGGTAGAAACCGACGCGCGTGCCATATTCGCGGGCGGTGTAGTGACGGTAATCCGGAGAGGGCGTGACCATGTGACCGGGCGCGCGGAACGGCTTGTCCTCCGGCGTGATCGGAAACCATTCGAGGTTGACGAGCAGCGTCACTGCCACCGGCTTGCCGTTCGGCCAGCTGACCGGCTTGCGGCCCGGCATCGGCGCGGGCGGGTAGAGATCGTGATCCATGCCCGCGCGGCGCTTCGGATAGTCGAGATAGGCGGGATCGAGGCTCATGCGTCGGCCTTTGCATAGCGGGCGGCGTCGGCGGCGACGGCGTCATATTGGCCGCTCGACAGGAAATGATCGGCGATGTCGCCCGATCGCGTGATCCAGGCGCGGCCATCGGCGGCGATGTGGCGGAGCACCTCCTCGAACGGTCCGATGCGGTGCGGCTGGCCGATCAGGTAGCTGTGCAGCGGGATGCACATCACCGTGCCGCTGCGCTCCCCCTCGGCCGCGAGCCGCTCATATTGGCGGGTCAGCGTATCGGCATATTCGCGCGGGCTCATATTGTAGACGAAGAAGCCGTAATGGTCGTTCACTTCGATGCTGTACGGCATCGAGACGAGCTTGCCGGCCTTGACGTGCACGGGCGCCGGCTGATCGTCATGATAGAGGTCGCAGGTATAGCTCATGCCATATTCTGCGATCAGGTCGAGCGTGCGCGGCGTGTGGGTCAGGGCGGGGGCGAGCCAGCCCTTGATCGTCTGGCCCGTGGCGTCGCGTACGGTGCGGATCGAATCCTCGATGATCGCCCGCTCCTGCGCCTCGTCCATCCCGTAGCTGTAGCGCGTGTTGTAGATGCCGTGGCTGAAGAACTCCCAGCCGAGCTGGTTGGCGTTCGCGACGACATCGGGATGGTGCTGGCACAATGCCACCGACAGCGAGACCGATCCCTTGAAACCGTGCTTCTCCATCACCTCGGCCATCCGCCAGTGGCCGATGCGGTTGGCATAGTCGCGATGGCCATAGCCGACCACGTCGGGGTGGGGCTTGGTCCAGCTCTTGCGCTGCGGGTTGGCGGGAGGGTCGATCTCGTAGAATTCGAGATTGGGGGAGACCCAGACGGCGACGGCCTTGCCTTCCGGCCATTCCAGCTTCGCGCGGTCGCGATACGGCCGGAAGTCGTAAAGGCCGGGATCCTTTTCGCCCGCGCGCATCAGCGTGCCTCCAGCCAGTCGATCACCGTCTGCACCGGTTCGACATCGGCATATTTCAGCTGGAGGTCGGTGAGGTTGGCGAAGTGATAGCTCTCATGCTTGTCGGCGCAGGTCTCGATCGGCACGATCGTGCGATAGCCGCGGCTGAGGCTGTCGACCGCGGTCGCGCGCACGCAGCCCGAGGTCGAACCGCCGGTGACGACCACCGTATCGACCTTGTGCCAGACGAGCAGGCTCTGCAGCGGCGTCTCGAAAAAGGCCGACGGCATGCGCTTGGTGTAGATCGCGTCCTTGGCCGGGTCGATCTCGCAGCGCTCGTCAAAGGCGTGCCGCCGCGAGTCGTATTTGATGTTCTGCAGCGAATCCGGAGTGTCGGTGCGCGTTCCCCAGACGCCCGCGTCGCTGGCATCGTCCATATAGGCGACATGGGTCCAGATCACCGGCATGCCCTTGGCGCGGGCGAGCCGCGAAAGGGTGTTGGCGTACTCGATCTGGCGCGGATCGGTCTCGTAGGCGGTCTTGAACTCGTCGATCCGGGTATAGGCGTTCTGGAAGTCGACATTGACGATCGCCAGCTTGTCGCCGAAGCCGAACTTGGCCCGTGCCGGATTGGCCATGACTTCTTCGAAGATCTGCCGGGCGGTCTTGTCTTCCCGGATCATTCTGGTGCCGATCGTCATTCCGCAGCCTCCAAGCCGTGCGCGCGTGATTCGGGGACGAAGCCGAGCGGCAGCCCGGCATCGGGGGTGAAGCCGTAAAGCGGTTCGCCGGGCAGCGCCGCCGCAACGATCTTGCGGACCTCGAGCAGCGCCGCCAGGTCGATCCCCGTGGCGAAGCCCATCGCCTGCAGCATGAACACCAGGTCTTCGGTGACGATGTTGCCGCTTGCGCCGGGCGCGAAGGGGCAGCCGCCGATGCCGCCCAACGACGCGTCGATCGTGTCCAGCCCCATGTAGAGCGCGGCCAGCACATTGGCGAGGCCCAGGCCCCGCGTGTTGTGGAGATGGATTCCGGTCAGCGCCGCGTCGCCCACGGCACCGCGCACCGCCGCGATCATCGCCTTGACGGCGGCGGGATCGGCATAGCCCGTAGTATCCGACAGTCCGACCTCGTCGCACCCCGCCGCCATCAGCTGTTCGGCAAGGCGCAGGATCTGCGGCAGCGGAATCGCGCCTTCGATCGTGCATCCGAACACCGTCGACAGACTGCCTTCGAAATGCGGGCGCCTTCCCTTGGGCTGGGCGGCGACGAGCGCTGCGATCGCGCGCGCTTCGTCGATCACCTGTGCGTGCGTGCGGCGCAGATTGGCGAGGCTGTGCGATTCGGACACCGAGAGCGGCAGGGTGATCTTGTCTGCGCCGGCCGCGATCGCCGCCTCGGCACCGCGCAGATTGGGTACCAGCACCGCCACGGTCAGCCCCGGCAGCGTCTTGGCGAAGGCGACGATCTCGGCCGTGTCGGCGAGTTGGGGCAGCAGCTTGGCCGGCACGAAGCTGCCGACCTCGATCTCGCGGACGCCGGCGGCCGCCTCGGCCGCGATCCAGGCCTTTTTCGCGGCCGTCGGCATGGTGCTTTTGATGCTTTGAAGGCCGTCGCGCGGGCCGACCTCGCTCACCAGAATCTCGGCTGCCATCAAACCTCTGCTTGCTTTATTGTCCTATTTCTATATCAAATCGATCCGGGTTGTCGAGGCGCAGAGACGTCCGGGGCGAGAAAACAGGATGATGCAAGCGTTACCGCTGGCTGGACTGAAGATAGTCGAATTCACGCACATGGTCATGGGGCCCTCGATCGGGCTGATCCTGGGCGATCTTGGTGCGGACGTGATCAAGGTGGAGCCGGAAGGCGGCGACCATACCCGCCGCCTGCTCGGCTCTGGCGCCGGCTATTTCCCGATGTTCAATCGCAACAAGCGCAGCCTGTGCCTCGATCTCAAGTCGGAGGAAGGCAAGGCGACGGCGCGCGGGCTGATCGACGAAGCCGATGTCGTGATCGAGAATTTCCGGCCCGGAGCCCTCGAGCGGCTCGGACTCGGTCCGGACGCGTTCAAGCAGAGCAATCCGCGTCTCATCTATTGCAGCGCCAAGGGCTTTCTCACCGGCCCTTATGAGCAGCGCACCGCCCTTGATGAAGTCGCCCAGATGATGGGCGGCCTCGCCTATATGACGGGTCCGCCGGGACGGCCGCTGCGGGCCGGTGCATCGGTGATCGACATTGCCGGCGGCATGTTCGGGGTGATCGGCATCCTCGCCGCGCTCGAGCGCCGCCACCGCACCGGCGAAGGCGGGGAAGTGAAATGCTCGCTGTTCGAAACGACGGCCTTCTTCGTCGGCCAGCATATGGCACAGCTGGCCGTGACGGGCACGCCGGCGCCGCCGATGCCGGCACGGATTTCGGCCTGGGCGGTCTATGACGTGTTCGAGACGGCGCGGCCCGACGAGCAACTCTTCGTCGGCGTGGTCAGCGATCCGCAATGGAAGGCTTTCTGCGAGGCGTTCGGCCTGGCGGAGTTCGGCGCCGACGCCGGCCTCGCGGCGAACAATGAGCGGGTGCTCCAGCGCGACCGCATCCTGCCGGTCCTGCGCCAGATGTTCGCGGCGATGCCGCGCACCGAGATCGTCGCCAAGCTCGAGGCGACCGGCCTTCCCTTCGCCCCGATCACGCGGCCGGAGGATCTGTTCGACGATCCGCACCTGCTGGCGAGCGAGGGCCTGATACCCGTCACCCTGGAAAATGGCCGCACCGCCATGCTGCCGGCTCTGCCGATCGAGATCGATGGCGAGAAGCCGGGCCTGCGCCGCGACTTGCCGCTGCCGGGCGCGCATGACGGCGAAGGCTTCGGGGAGGGCGGGCCGCGTTGAACCGCACGATCTTCGACAAGATCTGGGACGCGCATCGCATCCTGCAGACGCCGAGCGGGCTCGATCTGATCCTCATCGATCGGATCCTGCTGCACGAGCGGACCGGCGGCATCGCGCTGCGCGGACTCAACGCGCGTGGCCTGCCGGTTTTCGCGCCGGACCATGCCTTTGCGGTGATGGACCATATCGTCGACACGCGCCCCGGCCGAACCGACCGGACGCTGATGCCGACCGGGACCGACTTCATCGTCGCCACTCGCGACGCGGCGAAGCGCGCCGATATCCGCCTGTTCGACCTTGACGACCCGCAGCAGGGCATCGTCCACGTCATGTCGCCCGAGCTGGGCATCGTGCTGCCGGGCGCGACGCTGGTCTGCCCCGACAGCCATACCTGCTCGCAGGGCGCGCTCGGGGCGCTCGCCTGGGGGATCGGTTCGACCGAGGCCGAACATGCGCTGGCGACGTCGACGTTGCGCGTCCGCCGCCCGCCGCGGATGCGCGTGAAGGTTGACGGTGTTCTTGCACCCGGCGTGACCCCCAAGGATCTCGCCCTCGCCCTGCTCGGCCGCTTCGGGGTCGGCGGGGGTGCCGGCCATGTCGTCGAATATGCCGGTAGCGCGGTCCGCGCACTCGATGTCGAAGGCCGGCTCACGCTGTGCAACATGGCAACCGAGTTCGCCGCCTTCACTGCGATCATCGCGCCGGACGAGAAAGTGGTCGACTATCTGAAGGGGCGCCGGTTCGCCCCCGCCCGCGCGGACTGGGATGCTGCGGCCGAGGCGTGGCTGGCCCTCGTCAGCGATTCGGATGCCGAATTCGAGGTCGAACTCGAATTCAATGCCGGGGACGTTGCGCCGATGGTGACCTGGGGCACGAGTCCGCAACAAGTGGTTCCGATCGACGGCGCCGTACCCGCCGACGGCCAGGGCAGCGCCGATGCCCGTGCCCGGGCGCTCGCCTATATGGGGCTCGAGCCCGGCCAGAGGCTCGCCGACCTGCCGATCGACGCGGCCTTTATCGGCTCCTGCACCAACAGCCGGATCAGCGACCTGCGCCGCGCCGCCGCACTGCTCGAGGGGCGCCGCGTCGCACCGGGCGTGAAGGCGATCTGCGTCCCCGGCTCGACTCAGGTAAAGCACCAGGCCGAGGCGGAGGGGCTGCACGCGATCTTCCTTGCCGCCGGGTTCGAATGGCGGGAATCGGGTTGCTCGATGTGCTTCTTCGCCGGGGGGGAGAGCTTCGGTCCGCAGGAGCGCGTGGTTTCTTCGACCAATCGCAATTTCGAAAGCCGGCAAGGACCCGGCACGCGGACCCATCTCGCCTCCCCCGAGACCGTCGCCGCTTCGGCGATCGCCGGACGCATCGCGGATCCGCGCCGGATCGCCGCATGAAGCCTTTCACTCGGATCACTGCCGTCGCGGCGCCGCTCGACCGCGACAATGTCGATACGGATGCGATCATCCCGTCGCGCGAGATGCGCACCGTGTCCAAGGAAGGCCTGGCCGACGGCCTGTTCGCCGGCTGGCGCTACGCCGCAATCGGCACGCGCGAACCGGAGCCCCAATTCGTGCTCAACCGGCCGCTTTACGCCGGTGCGGAAATCCTGGTGACCGGTGCGAATTTCGGCTGTGGGTCGAGCCGGGAACACGCGGTGTGGGCCCTTGCCGAATATGGCTTCCGGGCCGTGCTGGCGCCGTCGTTCAATCCGATCTTCCAAGGCAATTGCATTGCCAATGGCGTGGTGCCGGTGGTGCTCGAGCGCGCGGCGATCGAGCAGATCCTGGCGGCAGTGGCCACCACGCCGCATGTGACCGTCGACCTGGAGGCTCAGCGCGTCGCGTTGCCGGGCGGCCCCAGCTGGCGCTTCGAGATCGATGCAGATGCCCGCGACGCCCTGCTTGCCGGCCGCGATCCGATCGCCCAGACGCTGCAACTCGCCGAGGCGATCCGGGCCTTTCGCGCGTGGGATGCGGGCGAGCGGCCCTGGGCCTATCGCTCGGTGGATCGCACCCAGATCATCTGAGACGACGCTGCGACGCGTCTAGCCATCGACGCCGGACCGAACCTCGGCCTGGATTCGCGAGGTTAGCCTCGTACGCGCCGGCATTCGGAAAAATCACATCGCTGGTGCAGGAAATTCCCGCGCCAGGTCTCATCCATGGCAGAACGGGAATCAATCTCGGCGAAGGAGGGGGTCACGCCAGGAACGGCAGACGAGCAGCTTGGGCAACGGCGTCGAGTGGCCGGCTGGGTCGCGCGCGAGATCGTGCCTTATGAAGCACGGGTTCGTCGCTGGCTCGCGCGCTCGCGTCTGTCGCCGGAGGATATCGACGAAGTCATGCAGGAAGCCTATTGCCGGATCGCCATGCTGCCCTCTGTCGATCACATCGATCGGCCCCTGGCTTACATGTTCGCGACGACTCGAAACCTGTTGCTGCGCCGGCTGCGGCGCCAGCAGGTCGTCGTGTTCGAGGCGCTGACCGAAGTCGAGAATTGGCGCGACGAGGCGAGCCCGACCCCCGAAGAGCAGGCAGCGAGCCGGATGAGCTACGAGCGCGTGCTGGCGATCATCCGCCGACTGCCGGACCGCTGCCGCAAAGTGGTGGAACTCCGCAAGATCGAAGGCTGGTCGCAAAAGGAAATCGCCGCGCATCTCGGCATGAGCGAGAAGGCGGTGGAGAAGCAGGTCTGGGTGGGCGTGCGCGCGGTGCGCGACGCATGGGCCGAAGCGGAGACACGCAGCGAAGGCCTGATGCGGAGCGCCGAGCGGAACGGGGCCCGATCATGGTGATGCACGACCAGGGCGAGGCCAGGGATACGGCGGCCCGCTTCGTGGCGCGCATGGATGCCGGCGACTGGAGCGATGCCGACGAGGACCTGCTCCGGGCCTGGCTGGACGAGGATCCGATGCGCCAGGGACTGCTGCTCCAGCTGCAGGCACATTGGCTGGCGCTCACGCCCCCGTCTGCCGAAGTCCGGATCGAGGAAGAAGGTGAGGAGCAGGAAGGCGAGGCCGCCTCGCCGCGATGGGGACGCCGCGGCGTGCTGGCGGGGCTGGCGGCATCGACCGTGCTGGCGTTCGGCATCGCGCGATGGAACCAGCGACCTGCCGAATATGCGACGCGGATGGGCGAAATCCGCCGGCTGCCGCTCTCGGACGGTTCGGTCATGACGATCAATTCGGGCAGCAACCTGACCGTGACCATGGCGAACAAGGCTCGTGAGGTCGAACTCAGCCAGGGGGAGGCCTGGTTCGAAGTGGCAAAGGATGCGCGGCGACCGTTCGTCGTCGCGGCGGGCGAGGTGCGGGTGCGTGCGGTCGGCACCGCCTTTTCGGTGCGTCGGCGGGAGACGGGCGTCGAAGTGCAGGTGACGGAAGGGGCCGTCGAGACTTGGTCCGATGGCGAGCGCGGACCGCACATGCGGCTGGCCGCGGGCGATCGGGCGATGATCAGCTCGCATGCCGTGATCGACTACGAAACCGGCATCCCATCGTCGCTCGACCGGTCATTGGCGTGGCGCAGCGGGATGATCGACCTGAACGGGCGGACGCTCGCCGACGCGGCGGAGGAGTTTAATCGCTACAATCCGCGCCAGATCATCATCGCCGATCCGCGGATCGCCCGCGAGCAACTCGATGGCCTGTTTCGCGTCAACGATCCCGAAGGCTTCGCCGAAGCGGTGAAGGCCAGCCTCGGCGTTGCCGTTGATGCCAGCGATCCCGAGTTGATCCGGATAAAAAAATCCGAATAAAGTCCACCGGTGTCAGAAGGTTTTTTCGAAGCCAGGTATCTAACCAAGAGCACGGGCAAAAAAGTCCGTCGAATATAATGGTGGGGAGGGACAATGAATACATCCACTTTTCGTGGAGCCTTGTTTGCGTCCGCTGCAATCGTGTGTGCGGTGGCTTCGCCTGCTCGCGCAGAAGCGCAGATAAGGCAGTTTTCGATTGAGGCCCAATCCGCTGCAACGGCGATCAGCCAGCTTGGACGCCAGGGCGATATCCAGATCATCGCGGCGCGCCGCCTGACTCAGGCCGTGCGAACCAATGCGGTGCGCGGCGAGATGCGCGTCGATGAGGCGCTTTCGCGCCTGCTCGCGGGCACCGGGCTCATGGCGAAGCGGACGGGCCCGACCTCCTATGCGATCGTTGCGAAGGCGCCTCCGCTCCAGCCGCGCACGAGCACGCCGGTGAGTGCGGTCGCCGCTCCCGCCGGCCAGGGTGCCGTCACCGCGCAGCAGGCGGGGCCTACGCCGGCCGACCTGCAGGCATCGACCCAAGACGACTCTGTCGCCGGTAGCGACATCGTCGTCACCGGCTTTCGCGCCAGCCTCGAAAAGGCGCAGGACCTCAAGCGCAAGGCCATCAACCTCACCGAGAGCATCCTCGCCGAGGACATGGCGAAGATGCCTGACCTCAACCTGTCCGAATCGATCCAGCGCCTGCCGGGCGTTGCGATTTCTCGCGAGGGCGGCGAAGGCCGGAACATAACCTTGCGCGGCTTCTCGCCCGATTTCACGCGCACCACGCTCAACGGGATGGAAGTGCCCGCCAGCAGCGACGGCCTCGATTCTGGCGGGTTCACGATCAACGCCGGCCGCGCCTTCGACTTCCACGTCTTCGCGTCGGAGCTGTTCAACCGGATCGACGTCCAGAAAACCCAGCGCGCGTCGATCGAAGAAGGCGGCATCGCCGGCACCGTCGATCTCTATTCGGCGAAGCCTTTCGATTTCAAGGGCTTGCGCGTCGTCGGCTCGGCGCAGGGCGGCTATAATGCGATGACCCGCAAGGTCGATCCCCGCGCAACGCTGATGATCTCGGACACCTTTGCCGGGGATACGATCGGCATCCTGCTCTCGGCGGCCTATTCGAAGCGCACCGTCTATCAAGAAGGCTTTGCCAGCGTTCGCTGGACCTCGCCCTATGTCAACGGCGACAGCTGGGCGGATACCAATCCCACCGTCACCGGCACGCCCACCAATTGCGGGGCGGCGGACCGGCTGGACTGCCTGTGGGCGCCGCGGCTCCCGCGGGCGGACTTTTTCGGCAACGATCAGAAGCGCCTGGGCCTCACCGGATCGATCCAGGTCAAGCCCGTGGACGGGATGAAGATCAGTTTCGACGTGCTCTATTCGCAGCTCGACAACGATCGCTTCAGCTACAATTCGATGGAGTGGCTGCTCACCCATGGCCCGGCCGGCAATTTCGTTGGCCAGACGCCAGTCTCGTTCACGATCGCGCCGGACGGCAAGGAACTCGTCGCAGCCTCGTTCAACGACATCACGTCCTGGTACGAAAGCCGACACCAGACATCGACGTCTAAGTTCCAGCAATATGTGCTGTCGGGCGACTATCAGATCTCCGACAGTCTGAAGCTCGACGCGATGGTCGGCACCGCGCGCGATGCCGCGGATCGCACCGAGCTGCGCTTCTATGCGCGGTCGGTCCCGCATTTCTATGCCTATGACTATCGCGACAGCATCGATGTCGCGAAGGTCAACTATGGCAGCTACGATCCCAATAACGTCAACAATTTCATCGACGCCATCACCCCGGCGAACCGCTTGAACAATGTCGTCAAGGACAATTTCACCGCCAAGGCCAACCTGACATTCGAGCGGGGAGCGTTCACGGCGCAAATCGGCGCCGCGCACAACCGCCGCCTCGTACGCTATTCGGAGGCGCAGGGCGACCTGCCGGGCTTCGCCCCGCAAAGCTATCTCACCGCCTTTCCGATCGCCCATTTCGGCGATGGCGTGGTCTCGGGTGGCCTGCCGACCTTCGCCGTGATCGATTTCGACGCCATCGGGAAATCGGGGCTGATCTCGAACAATTATGCGACCAATGTCGCCGCCGGGTGGGAAGTGGTCGAGAAGACCACCGGCGGCTATGGCGAAGTCACCGGCGAGGTTCCGATCGGCGCGATGAAGCTCCGGCTCGACGGCGGCGTGCGCTATGTGCGCACCGATGTGGAATCGAACGCGGTGATCGCCGCCTCGCCCGTTTCGGTGAAGCGGCACTATGACAATTTCCTCCCGTCGTTCAACGCGGCGCTCAATATCACGCCCAATGTGGTGGCCCGGTTCGCCTATGCCCGCTCGATGACCCGGCCGGGGCTCGCCAATCTCAACATCGCTGCCCCGGTCTTCGAATATACGACGCGCACGGTCAGCAACCTCGGCGATCCGAACCTGAAGCCCTATCTCTCGAACGATTTCGACGCAGGGCTGGAATGGTATTTCGGCAAGGGCGGACTGATCGCGATCGGCGGGTTCAAGAAGAACATCATCAGCTCGCTGACCACCTCGGTCGTCCAGCAGATGGTGCCGAGCGAATATTGGGCGGCGATCTACGCCGACCCGCGCTACAGCCCGTCCTACCAGGCCGATCCGAAGACGGCGCAATATACGTTCTACAAGACGATCAATACGCCGGACGGGAACAGCGTGACCGGGTTCGAAGCGACGCTCAACCTGCCCTTCACCTTCCTGCCAGGCGCGTTGTCGTATCTCGGCTTCGCGTCCAACTACACGCATGTCTCCGCGCGGGATTCGACGGGTCTCTCGCCGAATTCGTATAATTTCACCGGCTATTTCGACACGGGCACGATGGGGCTGCGCGTCTCGGTCAACAAGCGCGACGACTATCTGCTCAGCGAGCCTGGCGGCAACGGCCATGTCCAGGAGCGCAAATACGGACCGACCCAGGTCGATCTGTCGGCCTATTACAACCTCACCAAGCGGCTGAGCCTCAACGTCCAGGGCATCAACATCACCAACGAGAAGGAGCGGATCTACGGCACCGGCGACGGCAGCCAATATCTGGTCCGCGAATTTTCGAAGACGGGTGCCCAATGGTTCGTGGGCGCGCGCTACCAGTTCTGAGACCTTTCGGGGCCGCCGGCAGTCTCCCGCCGGCGGTCCTCTTTTTCGCTTCCGGAGCGCGACCGTGCCGAACCTGATCCTGACCGCCCTCGCCCTCGCCCTGGCTGCCGCGATCGGCGCTCCCCAGGCGGCCGGCCCGCGCGTGGTCGATGACAGCTACACGATCGGCCAGCGCTTCGAGCAATATCGCGGCAAATATCCGGGCATCGCCTGGGCCCCGATCGCCTGGCGCCAGGGCCAGAAGGTGCTTTTCGATCGGCCGTACAAGAACACCGGCACGCGCGACCTGCATGTCGACATCTTCGAGGCGGTTCGCGGAGGGCCCCGCAGGCGGCAGGGCATTTTGCTGGTCCATGGCGGCGCCTGGAGCAGCGGCAACAAGAGCCACTTCTACGCGCTCGCCAATCGCCTGGCACAACGCGGCTACACTGTTTTCCTGCCCGAATATCGGCTCTCCCCCGAAGCGCGCTATCCCGCCGGCATGATCGATATCGGCGACGCACTCGCCTGGTCGCGGGCGCATGCTGCGGACTATGGCGTGGATCCGCGTCGAATCGCGGTTGGCGGGGCGTCCTCCGGCGGACAGATGGCGTCGCTCCTCGCCTATGCCGGCCCTGCCGGGCTTTTCGGAAGCGGCGCGCAGCGGCAGGCGAACGCGTTGATCGATCTGGACGGGGTGCTCGACTTCACGCTTCCGGAAACCCTGAAATACGAGGATGCGGCGGGCGACGATTCGCCGGCGGCGCGTTGGCTGGGCGGCGCCTATGCGCGCGCGCCTGCGCAGTGGCGCGAGGCCAGCCCGGCCAGCCATGTCGGCCCCAATGCGGTGCCGACCTTGATCGTGAGCAGCGGCATCCCGCGCTTCACCTCGGGCAAGGACCGCGTGATTGCGGCACTCGATCGCCACCATATCGGGCATCGCGAGTTCACATTCGGCAACGCGCCCCACGATTTCTGGCTGTTCGAGCCATGGCTTCCCAAGGTTGCCGAAGAGATCGACGCGTTTCTCTTCCGGCTCGATCGGAAGGCGAAATGAGAAGCCAGGTCCTTGCCAGGCTCGCGGCCGCCTTCGCGCTTTTGCAGCCCTCGGTCGCGCTTGCACGCGGCTCCGTCGCGCTCTCGGTGCGCGCGGTCTGTGATCGGAGCGTGGTGCCCTGCTACACCTCGATCAGCGCCGCGCTCGAAGCGGCCGCGCGCCGCGCGCCGCGCCTCTGGGTGACCATCCGCGTCGCGCCTGGGGACTATCGGGAGAAGCCGAGGATCGTGCGGGACCGGGTTCGGCTGGTCGGCAGCGGCGCGACGACCACTCGGCTCCACTTCGACGCCGTCGCGCAGACCGCCCAGGCCTATCACCGCGCGCGATGGGGCACGCCGGGATCGGCAACGCTGACGATCGACGCCAAGGACGTCGTCGTCACCGACCTGTCGGTGGAAAACGACTTCGCCTATCTCGCGAACGACCGGCTGGCCGATGGCGACCCCGACAAGATTGGCAATCCCCAGGCCGTGGCGCTGCTGCTCGACATCCACAGCGATCGCGTGCAGCTCGATCGGGTGCGCCTGATGGGATATCAGGACACGCTGTTCGCCAATGGCGGCCGTGCGTGGATCCGCAACAGCCTGATCGCCGGCAATGTCGATTTCATCTTCGGCAACGGGCGATTGCTGATCGAGGATAGCGAGATCCGGTCGCGACGGCGCGCTGCGCCCTATCGCGCGGGAGAATTCGAATCCTTCGTCGCAGCGCCATCGACTTCGCTTGCCCAGCAATACGGCATCGTCTTCCACCGGGCACGCCTGACGCGCGAGCCGGAGGTTCCGGACGGCGCCGTCGCGCTGGCGCGACCCTGGCACCCGACGACGCGCTTCGCCGACGGCCGCTATGCCGATCCCGCCGCGATCGGGCAGGTCTCCTTCATCGATTGCTTCATGGACCGCCACATCCACCCCGATCACTGGGCCACGATGAACGGCACCGCGCGCAATGGCACCATGACCGACGTGTTTCGCCCTCAACAGGCCAGGTTCGCGGAAATCGGCTCCCATGGGCCGGGTGCCACGGCGACAGATATCGGGATGTCGTGGAGAGGCGGGCGAGACATCCGCAAGATCCGGGCGGACTTCTTCGCGGGATGGCGACGCTAGAAAAAGGGCACCGTCGCTAAAGGATCGCAGCAAGCCCGGGTCGGCGCCGCGCGATCGGGGTTAATCCAGAACGACCTTGTCGGCATGGCGCGTGGCGAAACCGCGGACGCGTCGCTCATACTCCTGGGCCATGCCCATATGAGCGCGGAAGCTCGCAAGTTCCTTCGCTTTCAGCGCGGCGTTGCGTTCCGCCTCCGCGCGTCGAGCGAAATAGGCACGATCGACCATCAGCGACTCCCCTCGATCCTCATCGCCCATAGCCCGGCTCGACGTCGGCCGCAGCTCAGGGGTTTTCCCTACTCCTCAAGGCCGTGTCGCGACGGCGGAAGGTGAAATGCGTCGACGGTCGGCTCGCGCCCTTCGCTACATCCGGCTGCCCAGCAGCGCGGCGCCGAAACCGATGAACAGCGTGCCGGTCGCGCGGTTGAACAGCAATTGCCGGCGCGGTGGCGCCAGCCACGTAGCGAGCGAGCGGCCGCCCAGCGCATAGACCGAGAACCAGAAGGCCTCGATCACGACGAAGCTCAGGATCAGGATCGCGAGCTGCGGCAGGAACGGCCGGTGTACGTCGAGGAACTGCGGGAACAGCGCGGCGGCGAAGACGATCAGCTTGGGATTGGAGAGGCCGGTCCCAAGCCCGGTCAGGTACCGCGCCCGCACCGACTGGCGCGCGACCGGCGCCGCGTCGGCCTGCGCCGCAGCTACCGGCGCCCGCCAGGCCTTGATCCCCAGCCACACCAGATACGCCACGCCCGCATAGCGCAGCACGTCGTACAGCATCGGCGATGCCTTGAGCAGCGCGCCGAGCCCCGCTGCCGAGGCGACCAGGCAGATCAGGTTCGCGCTCATCAGCCCCGCCGTGGTCGGCAGCACGCGCGCGGCGCCTTCGCGGATGCTCTGCACCATCACGTGCAGCATGTTCGGGCCCGGCGTCATCGACACGAAGAACACGGCGGTGACGTAGAGCCACCAGGTCTTCATCGCCATGCGCTCGTCCTCCCTTCGGAATCCCAAGGAAAAGGGCGCCGAAGCCAGTGCCTCGACGCCCCCTTTTCAGCGTGTTCGCAGGACCGCTCAGGCGGCCTGGGGCAGTGCTGCCTTCGCCTGCGCGACGATGGCGCTGAACGCCTCGCCCTCATGCATCGCGATATCGGCCAGGACCTTCCGGTCGAGGTCGATGCCGGCGAGCTTCAGGCCGTGCATGAATTGCGAATAGGTCAGGCCCTCGGCCCGCACGCCGGCGTTGATGCGCTGGATCCACAGGCCGCGGAACGTGCGCTTCTTAACCTTGCGGTCGCGATAGGCATATTGGCCGGCCTTCTCGACGGCCTGGCGCGCGATGCGGATCGTGTTCTTGCGACGGCCATAATAGCCCTTCGCCTGCTCCAAAATCCGCTTGTGCTTCGCCTTTGTGGTCGTACCACGCTTCACTCGTGCCATGGTTCAGGCCCTCCTTACTTCAGACCGTAGGGCGCCCACGCCTTGACGTGAGCCACGTCGGCGTCGGCGAGCACGGAGGTGCCGCGATTCTGGCGGATATACTTCGCGTTATGCGAAATCAGGCGGTGGCGCTTGCCGGCGACTCCATGCTTCACCTTGCCGGTGGCGGTGAACTTGAAGCGCTTCTTGACGCCGCTCTTCGTCTTGAGCTTGGGCATTTTCGTCTCCTTATGGTTCGACGATTGCGGATGCGCGCGGCAGCCCTTGTGGCCGGCGTATCCCTCGATCGCGGAAAGCGGGGCCCTTAGCGGGAGACGCGCCGTGATGCAAGGCGAGTCTGGCCATCTCACGCCCCTCCCGCAAGCGGGAGGGGGATTCGGGAGGCGGAACCTCCTGGGCCTCCTGAGCTTTTCCCTGGGATGGCCGATCGTGACGCCCCCATCGCCGCCACGGAACCGGCCCCTGCCGCGGGCAGCGCTACCGGCCGGCCGGCCCGCGCGCTCGGCACGCCGCTCGCCAGCGTCATCGCCGTCGTCACCACGATCCTCGGCCTGATCGTCCTCGCCTGGACGATCCTGTTCGTAGCCAAGGGCCGCTTCCTCAAGCATCCGTTCGAGCGGATCGTCGCCGGCCAGACGCATCGCCAGGTCAAGGTGAACGGCGATTTCCAGCTCTATTTCGCCCCGTTCAACCTCAAGTTCCTCGCCGAAGGCCTCACCATTTCCAATCCGCAATGGGCCGGCAAGGGCAATTTCTTCGAAGCGAAGAAGATCGATTCGCGGATCTCCACCTGGTCGCTGATCACCGGCAATCGCCGGATCAACTGGCTCGGCCTGGAAGACAGCCATGTCGACCTGCAATGGGATCAGGCCGGCAAGCGCAACACCTGGACGTTCAGCGAGAAAAAGGGCGAGCCGCTCGACCTGCCCGTGATCCGCCGCGCGCTCGTCCAGGGCACCATGCTGCGCTATGTCGATCCGCGCATGCCGGTCGCCGCCGCGATCCGCGTCCACACGGTGGAGGCGAAGGACACCGAATTCGCCAGCGCGATTCGCTTCGACGGCAACGGCACCGCTCGCGGCGCGCGCTTCACCCTGGCCGGCGCCCTGCTCAGCCCCAACGCCACGGTCTCGGGCGGGCGCAACAAGCTGGTGCTCCACGCCAATGCCGTGCGCACCGCGATCGACGTTTCGGGCACGCTGCCCGGCGCGACCGAGATTGAAGGCGCCGATCTGCATATGAACCTGCGCGGCGAGAACCTGGCGGACATCTTCATGCTCGCCGGCATCGCCGTGCCGGACACGCGCACCTATCGGCTCGCCTCGGCAGTCACCAAGCGCGGCCGCGAATGGCGTTTCACCGGGCTCAAGGGCCGGTTCGGCGATTCGGACCTGGCCGGCAAGATGACCGTCCGACTCGGCGAGCCGCGCCTGCTGCTCACCGCCGAACTCGCCACCCGCACGCTCGACATCGTCGATGCGGGCCCGTTCATCGGCTATAATCCGCACAAGCTGGAAACCCAGGGCGCCGCCGGCGCGATCGAGCGGGTCGGCGGCACCCCGCGCGTGCTGCCCGATGCCAAGCTGCGCATCGAAGCGCTCAAGAATTTCGACGCGAAGGTCCATTGGACCGTGCGCGACGTCCGTGCGCAGAGTTTCCCGGTCTCGAACATCGAGCTTGGCCTCGACCTGAACGATCGGCTGCTCAAGCTCTCCCCGCTCAATTTCTCGATGGCGCGCGGCACGGTCAGTTCGGACATCGCGATCGACGCGCGCCGCCAGCCGGTCGTCACCGATTACGACATCCGCCTCTCGCCCACCCCGATGGGCACGCTGCTCGCCGGATTCGGCGTCGAGCAGAGCGGCACCAGCGGCACGGTGAAGGCGCGGGTGCAGATGACCGGGCTCGGCGACAGCGTGCGCGAATCGCTTGGCCATTCGAACGGCCGCATCGCGATCATCCTGCCGCGCGGCAGCCTGTGGACGCGCAACGTCCAACTTTCCGAGATCGACATCGGGACCTTCGTCCAGAAGATGTTCGAAAAGAAGCTCAAGGAGCCGGTGCAGATCAATTGCGGGCTGATCGGCTTTTCGGTGAAGAACGGCATCGCTGCGGCCGATCCGATCCTGATCGATACGCAAAAGAATGTGATCCTCGGCCGCGGCGGGTTCAGCTTCAAGAACGAGACGATCGACCTCGCCCTGCGCGCCGACAGCAAGAAGTTCAGCCTGTTCGCCGGCCAGTCCCCGGTCGGCCTGGGCGGCTATTTCGCCCAGCCGAGCCTCAATGTCATCTCGCCAGAGCTGGTCGGCCGCGCCGGCGCCGGCCTCGGCCTCGGCCTCGTCGCCAGCCCGTTCGCCGCGATCATCGCATTCGTCGATGTCGGCGATGCCAAGGCAGCCGATTGCGGCCCGGTGCTCCAGGGCGCGCATGCCTGGGCCCAGCGCGACACCAAGGGCCGCCCGCGCGACGACGTCGGCAAGGGCACCACCGCAAAGGCCGAAAGCGGCAAGCCGGGCAAGGACGAGCGGAAGCAGCAGCGGAAGAAGTTTTTGGGGATATTCTGAGGGGGCCGTATCAAATGCCGCCGGTCAATGTCCCCGGCAGGCAAGCGCCTCCAAGATCTCCTCGATCCGCGCCGGGTCGCCGGCCGCGATCACTTCGCCGGTGCTGCCGGCGTGGAGCGGATCGCCCTGCCAGTCGCACATCCGGCCGCCCGCACCTTCGACGATCGGCACCAGCGCGGCGAAGTCGTGGAGCTTGAGCCCCGCCTCCACCACCACGTCCATCCAGCCGCTCGCGACGCAGCCATAATTATAGCAGTCGCCGCCCAGCACCGTGCTCATCACCGCGCCGTCGAGATGCTCGAAGGCGTGAAGCTGGTCGTCGCCGAACAGCGCCGGGCTGGTCGTGCCGAGGATGGCCTGGCCCAGATCCCGGCAGATGCGAGTGCGGGTGGGCTTGCCGTTGAACAGAGTGGGGCGGCCCATCAAGCCGATCCAGCGCTCGCCGCTGATCGGCTGGTCGATCACCCCGAGCAGCGGCCAGCCCTGGTCGATCAGCGCGATCAGCGTGCCGAAGATCGGCCGGCCGGCGATGAAGGCGCGGGTGCCGTCGATCGGATCGAGCACCCAGGTTCGCCCGCTGCTCCCCTCCCGGCTGCCGAATTCCTCGCCCTGGATCGCATCCATCGGCCGTTCGGCGATGATCAGCCGGCGCATCGCTTCCTCGGCGGCGCGGTCGGCCAGCGTCACCGGGGAGAGGTCCTCCTTGGCCTCGACGCCATGTTCGGCGCGGAAATAGGGGCGGATCGCGGCGCCCGCGGCGTCGGCGAGGCGCTCGGCAAGCACGATGTCGGTGTCGGTCACGGCCATGGCCCAGCCCTAGACCGGCGATTTTGACTCGCCAAGGTCACAAAGCCCTGCCACTCCACCCGCCGATGCGCCGCCTGCTGTTTCCGATCGCCCTGCTCGCCGCCGCCCCCGCCGCCGCCCAGTCGCTGCGCGCCGTCCCCGCCTCGCCGGCTTCCGAAGCCGAAGCGCTGCGCGGCGTCGAAGTGTTCCTGGTCAACGAGGGCGAGGCGCCGGTCACGGCCGAGGGGCCGCGCCAGATCGAAGTCACGGCGGTGGACGGCACGCGGCTGGTGCTCGAGCGGACTCCGGGCCCGGTGCCGACGGTGGCGCCGCACGGTTTCGCCAAGGCCCGCTACGTCCCCGTTGGCGTCGCTGGCCGTGCCGTCCCGCCGGTCGAACAGCACGCCGCGGCGGACATGCCGCAGGGCGAAACGGTGGTACAGAGCGAGACCGGAAGCTCGGCCGCGTTCCTCGATCGCTTCACTCCGCATGAGCCGGTCTATGGCGCCTTCGGCCTGGGCGATTCGGGCGGCAAGCTCCAGCTCAGCTTCGCCTTCCGCCCCTTTGCCGAAAACGCGCCGCTCAAGCTCGGCAATCTGCGCTTCGCCTATACCCAGACGATGTTCTGGGCGATCGACGAGCCGTCGGGTCCGTTTCGCTCGACCAATTACAGTCCCGAGATCTACGCCGACATCCCCTTCGACGAGAGCACACAAGTGGCGCTCGGCTATCGCCACGATTCGAACGGCCGGGGCGAGCTCGATTCGGTCGATCTCAACCGCGTCTTCCTGCGGGCCGAAAAGCGCTTCGACCTGGGCGGCGACTGGCATCTCGATGTTGCGCCCCAGGCCTGGTTCTATATCGGCCGCACCGCTACGTCCCGCGATGTGCGCGACTATTATGGCTATACGTCGCTCACCGCCGCGATCGGCCAGGACGACGGCCTCAAGCTCTCGCTCACCGGCCACGGCAATTTCGAGACTGGCAAGGGCGCAGGCGAGCTGTTCGTCTCCTATCCGATCGCCCGGATCGCCAAGGGTGTCGGCTTTTATCTCTTCGGCCAGGCCTATACCGGCTATGGCGAGGCGCTCGACCAGTATCGCCGCAACGACACCCATGCCCGGCTCGGCATCGCGCTGACCCGCTAGCCGCGGCGCGCCGAGGGGCGTAACAAGGCTCGAACGATCAAGGGAGAATGCCCGATGCGTGCCCATGTCCTCCTCGCCGCCGCCGCCCTCGCCATGACCGCCCCCGCCTCAGCCGAACTGGGCAAGGGCGCCAAGGCACCGCTGTTCAAGGCCGACGGGGCCGTCGCCGGGCAGCCGGTCAAGGTCGATCTCGCCGCCGCGCTGAAGAAGGGGCCGGTGGTGCTATATTTCTTCCCCGCCGCCTTCACCGCCGGCTGCAATGCCGAAGCCCATGCCTTTGCCGAGGCGCTGCCCGATTTCCAGAAGGCCGGAGCGACCGTGATCGGCATGACCGCGGGCAATGTCGATCAGCTTGCCAAATTCTCGAGCGAGCATTGTGCCGGCAAGTTCGCGGTGGCGGCGGCGAGCCCCGAGGTGATCCGCGGCTACGACGTGCAGCTGACCAAGCCCGACGGCAGCAAGACGACGCTGACCAGCCGGACCAGCTACGTTATTGCGCCGGACGGCCGCGTGATCTTCAGCTATAGCGACATGAAGCCTGGCGATCATATCCGTCTCTCGCTCGATGCCGTCCGCAAGTATCGCGCTGCGCATCGCGGCTGATTTTTTCTTGGGGCGCCGCGGCGCTCACCGGATGTTAGCAGTTGCCCCCTAGCTTGCGCAGCATCGAAGCAAAGCTGGACTGGGGGCAGGAAGCAGATGATCGGGATGAAGGTCGTCCGGATGGCAGGTGGCGATAGCGCCGCGCGTCGTCTTTACGATCGGATCGGGGAATTCCTGGTCGAGCAGCGGCTCGATCCCGATCCCGGCAACTATGCCTTCGCCTATCAGCTGCTGGCCAATCCCGACGGCCCGCTGGCCCGCGCGGTGCACATGCTGACCGATGGCGGGGTGCGGCTGACCCGGCGCGACATCGAATCGCTCGGCTGCGATCTTCAGCCGTTAGGTGGGGGCGGCACCGCCGCGGTGGAGAAAGCGCAAGGTCTGGTTGCCGAAACGCAGATGCATGTCGAGGGCTTCCACGACATGGTCAATGCGATGCGTGCGGAGACCGAGGACTTCGGCCGCGACCTCGCCGCCCGTGCCGAGGCGATGAACCATCAGGACGACGTGCCGCAGATCACCGCGGCGATGCTCGCCCGCGTCCGAACCGCCGAGGCGCGGCTTGAAAGCGTCACCCGCGAGGCGAGCGAGCTGCGCTGCAAGCTCGAGGAAGCGCGGGACAATGCGCGCAAGGACCCGCTCACCGGCTTGCCCAATCGCCGTGCGTTCGAAGAGATCTTCGAGGCGCGCTCGGCGGCGGGCGAGGGCATGCTGATGGCCGTGTGCGACGTCGATCATTTCAAGTCGGTCAATGACCGTTTCGGCCATGTGGTCGGCGACCGCGTGCTCAAGGCGCTGGCCGAGGCGCTGGCTGAGACCTGCCATGGCCAGTTCGTTGCCCGCTATGGCGGCGAGGAATTCGTCGTGCTGTTTGCCGGCGTCGATCTCGATGCAGCGCGGGCGACGCTCGATACTGCGCGCCTCACTGTCTCCGCCAAGCGCTATCGCCTGCGCGAGACCGACGCGCCGCTCGGCGAAATCACCTTCTCGGCCGGCCTCGCCCGGGCCCGCGACCACGAGTCCGCGGCGATGCTGTTCAACCGTGCCGATCAGCTCTGCTATGCGGCGAAGAGCGCCGGGCGGAACTGCGTCCGCAGCGAGTGATCGCTTTCGGACAGTGCATGTTCGCTTTTGGTTGGTGAATTTCGCCATATCGTGGCGTGAATTTTCCCAACTTGGTTTGGCCGCTGGCGTCACCCGACGTGATTTCAATGGCTTAGCAAATTGGCACGCTCCCTGCAAAGCTCTGGGCATCGGCCGCCGGATGGTCCGGACGCCGAATTCAGGGAGTACTATCATGACCGCACATCTCGACTCGCTCCAGCGCACCGTCGCCATTCTCGGCTCGCTGCTCTTCACCGTCGCGCTCGTCGCCTTCTCGACGCCCATGGTTCCGATCGCGTGACCCGCGGCGGCGAAGACGGAAGGGAGAGGATCAGCATGATACGCAGCCTGATGGTCGGCGCAGCCTCGTTCGCGCTCACTGCCGGAATGATCGTCATCACCGGCCTGCAGGGTTCCAGCCTGATCGGCTGAACCCTGCCCAGCCGCCTGGAAGGCGGCCACGAAGCGATTGAAACTGCGGAACAACCGGCCTTCCGCACCGGTTTCGCCAGGGTACTCCGACATGAGGACCAACCCGATGAGCGAAACCGTCGAAATGATTCACGAAGACGCGCTGCCCGGCCATGAGAGCGCGCTCGAGCCCAAGCCCGATTGGCAGCCCCGCTATCCCGGCTCCGGCCGCCTGCGAGACAAGGTCGCGGTCATTACCGGCGCCGACAGTGGCATCGGCCGTGCCGTCGCCGCGCTCTATGCCCGCGAAGGTGCGCATGTCGCGATCGTCTATCTGTGCGAGCATGACGATGCCAAGAAGACCGCCGAGATCGTTCGCAGCGAAGGCCGCGAGGCGATCACGATCGCCGGCGACGTCGGCGACAAGGCGTTCTGCGAGGCGGCGATCCGCGAAGTGATCGACACGTTCGGCCGCATCGACGTGCTGGTCAACAATGCCGGCGAGCAGCACCCTGACAAGGACATCACCGACATCACCGAGGAGCAGCTCCGCCGCACCTTCCAGACCAACATCTTCGGAATGTTCTTCATGGTCCAGGCTGCGATGCCGCACCTCAAGCAAGGTGCCGCGATCGTCAACTGCACCTCGATCACCATGTATCAGGGCGAGCCAGAACTGCTCGACTATTCGAGCACCAAGGGTGCGATCACCGCGTTCACCCGCAGCCTGTCGATGAACCTGATCGAGAAGGGCATCCGCGTGAACGGCGTCGCGCCCGGCCCGATCTGGACTCCGCTCAATCCGATGGGCGGCGCCAGCCCCGAAAAGCTCGAGAAGTTCGGCGAGGATACGCCGATGGGCCGCCCCGGCCAGCCCAATGAAGTCGCCCCGGCCTTCCTGTTTCTGGCCTGCGAGGATTCGAGCTACATGTCCGGCCAGGTGCTCCATCCCAATGGCGGCACCGTGGTCAACGGCTGAGTGGGAGGCGCGAGCCGATCAGGCGGTCGCGGCGCTCCCGATCGGCCCGACCGGCGCTTCCTCGCCGCGCGAATAAGTGCCGGTGAGCAGGCCCGCGGCGAGCACCCGGCCCTTCATCGCGTGAAGCGCGGCGCCGCGGCCGGGATTGTCGGCGGGATCCTCGCCCGGGCCGAGCGCGAAGAGCTGGAAGACATAATTGTGCTCGCCGTGCCCGGTCGGCGGATCGGGGGGCAGCCAGCCTTCGGCGAAGCTGCTGTTGCGGCCGACGTCGGCGCCCGCGGCATCGCCGTCGCCGTCCGCGCGGATCGCACCTTCCTTGAGATCACCCTCGACCGGCAGGCCCCAGACCAGCGCGTGGACGAGCGGCTGCGGCGTCGGCGCGTCGGGGTCTTCGACGATCAGCACGAGTTGCTGCGTGCCTTCGGGCACACCGGTCCAGAACAACGGCGGCGAGACGCCCTCGCCGTCCGCAGTGAACCGCTCGGGCAGCCGCGCGCCATCGGCGAAAGCCGGGCTGGCGAGCTGGAGGACGTCGAAGCTGCCGAGTTCGGGATGGACGATCGCCAGCTTGTCGGCGCCGGCGCGAAACGGGCTCAGCGCGCGACCGAGCCAATGGGGAACGTGTTCGAGCATCTTGGGCCTCCTCATCCGGTGAACCGACGAGACGGCTGGAAGGTCCCGCGCGGACGGGGTCAACTCAGAGGTCGAGCTTCTCGTAATCCGCAGGCGGCGGAATGCCTTCCATCCGCTCGCTAAGCAGCGGGCGGAAGCTCGGGCGGCTCTTCATCCGCACATACCAGCCCTTGGCCTCGTCATGGCTCTTCCAGTCGATCCCGCCCAGATAGTCGGCGATCGAGATCTGCGCCGCAGCGGCGAGATCGGCGAGGCTCATGGTTGCGCCGCCCAGCCAGGTGCGGTGATCGAGCAGATAGTCGATATAGTCGAGATGGCTCACCGCCGCCTTCATCGCGGCGCGCAGCACCTGACCGTCGGGCGATTGCCGGTAGACGATGCGCTTGAGCATCCGCTCCTGGAGCAGCGGCGCAGTGATATCGGCATAGAAGCTGGTGTCGAACCAGATGGTGAGGCGGCGAATCTCGGCCCGATCGGTGGCGGTGCCGTTGAGCATCGGGCTCTTGTTCACCGTCTCTTCGAAGAATTCGCAGATCACCGAGGAATCGATCAGCGTCACGCCGCGCTCGGTATCGACCATCACCGGCACCTGGCCGGTGGGATTGAGATCGACGAACTCGTCGCGCCGCAGCCAAGGCGATTCGCGCACCGGCTCATAGCCGACGCCCTTTTCGCCGAGCAGGAGCCGCACCTTGCGCGAGAAGGGGCACAACGGGAACTGATAGAGCTGCCACATGCGCCGAGCTTTAGGCGCGCGCATCCGACCGCGTAAAGCGCTTGCGGTCTCCCCATGCATTTGAGAGCTTCATCGCATGGGGGAAGACGCCTTCGAAACGGTAGCGATCGCGTATAGCCAGCCCCAGGCGCTGGTGATACTCTCGCTATTCGAATGGCACGGCATGCTCGCCTATGCGGCGAATCTGGGTCATGTGCCGATCGATTGCCCGATCACCCTCGCGTTGGGCGGCATTCCGATCCGAGTAGTGCGCGAGGACGCCGCCGAAGCACGGGCACTGCTGCACGAGGCGGCGGAGCGTGACGAAGCAATGCTGCGGGAAAGTCTCGGCGAGCGCATCGCCAAAACGCTTTTCTTCGGAATCCTGATGTTGCCGCCGCCGCCGCGCATGAGCGCGACGATCATCGGCTGATTATTTAGGGGCGAGCGCGGCGCGCAGCGGGGCAAGGGCCGCGCGGAGACGGTCCGACGTCTGCTGCAGTGACTGCTGCATCGCGATCGCATCCTCAGCGACGACGCCCGCGGTGGCGACAGCCTGACGGGCATTGGCGTGCAGCCGCTGTTCGAAGCCCGGATCGCGGCGGCGCTGGACGTCGCGCAGCGTGTCGTTCGGACGGATATCGGCATCGCGCGGGGCATAGCGGGCGAGCGGGCCGACCTGGGTGTCGAGCACTGCGCCAGCGAGATTGTCGACCATGCCGGCGACCAGTTCCTGGACCAGCGGGTTCTGGAGCGCCTTGGCGGCGGCCTGGGCCTGCTCGTCCGATTGCGCGAAGGCGGGCGTGGCGGCGGCGACGCAAAACGCGGCGGCGGAGAAGAGAAGACGCATGGATACAACCCCGAGTCGGATCAGGATGTGGGCTTATAACATAAGGGGTTAGCGATTTGGAGGGGGTTGCGGCGAGCCGTTGGGCGCGAGAGCCCTCTCCCATTGGGAGAGGGAGGGAGCCGACGCAGTCGGCGGAAGGGTGAGGGTGGCTTGGCTCATCACCCTCACCCTTCCCACCGCCTTTGGCGGCGGGCCCCTCCCCTCTCCCAAAGGGAGAGGGGGGTTAGCTATTCCGCCGCCACAGCCTCCGCGGCATCGTCGAGCGGATGGCTCAGCCGAGTCAGCATTTCCTGCGGCACCACCTGCCAGAAATGGCCGACCGTCCGGTCCCAATCCTCGAGCAGGCCGAGCGCATATTTGCTGTCGGTCGCCTCGGCATGCGCCTCCACCATCGAGCGTAGCTTGGCTTCCCAATGCGCCGAGGCGAGGCGCTGCCAGACGATGCTTTCCGGATTGGCGCGGCGGGCGAAGCTGCCTTCGGGATCGTAGACGAAGGCCATGCCGCCGGTCATGCCCGCGCCGAAGTTCATGCCGACTTCGCCGAGCACCACCGCGGTGCCGCCGGTCATATATTCGCAGCCATTGGCGCCGCAGCCTTCGACCACCACGTCGGCACCCGAATTGCGCACCGCGAAGCGCTCGCCGGCCTGGCCCGCGGCATAGACGCGGCCCGAGGTGGCGCCATAGAGCACGGTGTTGCCGATGATCGTGTTCTTCCACGATTCGATCGGCGAGCTGACCATCGGGCGCACCACGATCATCCCGCCCGAAAGGCCCTTGCCGACATAATCATTGGCGTCGCCGAACACTTCGAGGGTGATGCCCTTGCACAGGAAGGCGCCGAGCGACTGGCCGGCCGAGCCGCGCAGGCGGACATGGACGTGGCCGTCGTTGAGCCCCGACATGCCGAACAGCCGCGTGACTTCCGACGAGAGCCGCGTGCCGACCGCGCGATGGACGTTGCGCACCGTATAGGTGAGCTGCATCTTCTCGCCGCGCGCGAACACCGGCGCGGCATCCTTGATCATCTGCGCGTCGAGGCTGTCCGGCACTTCGTTGCGGAAGGTGCCCAGGCTGAAGCGGCGCTCGCTCTCATCGGCATCGACCTTGGCGAGGATCGGATTGAGATCGAGATCGTCGAGATGCTCTGCGCCGCGGCTGACCTGGCGAAGCAGCTCGGTGCGGCCGATCACTTCGTCCAGGCTCTTGAAGCCCAGCTTGGCGAGGATCTCGCGCACTTCCTCAGCGATGAAGGTCATCAGATTGATGACTTTTTCGGGCGTGCCGACGAACTTGGCGCGCAGCTTGTCGTCCTGGGTGCAGACGCCGACCGGGCAGGTGTTCGAATGGCACTGGCGAACCATGATGCAGCCCATCGCGACCAGGCTGAGCGTGCCGATACCGAATTCCTCGGCGCCGAGGATCGCGGCGATGACGATGTCGCGCCCGGTCTTGAGCCCGCCATCGGTGCGCAGCTTCACGCGGCCGCGCAGGCCGTTCAGCGTGAGCGTCTGGTTCACTTCGGTCAGCCCCATTTCCCAGGGCGTGCCGGCATATTTGATCGAGGTCATCGGCGAGGCGCCGGTGCCGCCGACATGGCCCGAGACCAGGATCACGTCCGCATGCGCCTTGGCGACGCCGGCGGCGACGGTGCCGATGCCGGCCGAGCTCACCAGCTTGACGCAAACCCGCGCGCGCGGATTGATCTGCTTCAGGTCGTAGATGAGCTGGGCGAGATCCTCGATCGAATAGATGTCGTGGTGCGGCGGCGGGCTGATCAGCGTCACGCCGGGCGTCGCGTGGCGCAGCCGGGCGATGAATTCGGTGACCTTGAAGCCGGGCAGCTGGCCGCCCTCGCCGGGCTTGGCGCCCTGCGCGACCTTGATCTCGATCTCCTCACAGGCATTGAGATATTCGGCGGTGACGCCGAACCGGCCCGAGGCGACCTGCTTGATCACCGAATTGGCGTTGTCGCCATTTTCGTAGGGCGTGTAGCGGCGCTTATCCTCGCCGCCTTCGCCCGACACCGCCTTGGCGCCGATCCGATTCATCGCGATCGCCAGCGTCTCATGCGCCTCGGGGCTCAGAGCGCCGAGCGACATGCCGGGGGTGATAAAGCGCTTGCGGATCTCGGTGATCGCCTCGACCTGGTCGATCGCCACGCCCTGATCCGGGAAATTGAATTCGAGCAAGTCGCGCAGATAGACCGGCGGCATGTCGCGCACGCCGCGCGAGAAGGCGAGATAGGAGGAATAGCTGTCGGTCGACACCGCGGTCTGCAGCAGGTGCATCAGCTGCGCCGAATAGGCATGGGTCTCCCCGCCGAAGCGCTGGCGATAGAAGCCGCCGACCGGCAGCGCCGCGGCGGGCGTGTCATAGGCCGCGGTCTGGCGCATCATCGCCGAGAGATGGAGCGAGGCATAGCCTTCGCCCGAGATCTTGGCGGGCATGCCGGGGAAGAGATCGTTGACCAGCGCGCGGCTGAGGCCAACCGCCTCGAAATTATAGCCGCCGCGATAGGAGCTGATCACGGCGATCCCCATCTTGGAGAGGATCTTGAGCAGCCCTTCGTCGATCGCCTTGCGGTGGCGCTTGAGGCAATCTTCGAGGGACAGGTCGCCGAACAGGCCGCGGGCATGGCGATCCGCGATCGAGGCTTCGGCGAGATAGGCGTTCACCGTCGTCGCGCCGACGCCGATCAGCACCGCGTAATAATGGGTGTCGAGGCATTCGGCGGTGCGCACGTTGACGCTCGCATAGGAGCGCAGGCCGCGGCGGACGAGATGGGTGTGGACCGCCGCGGCGGCGAGCACGCCGGCGATCGCCACGCGATCGGGGCCGCATTGCTCGTCGGTGAGGAACAATTCGGTGCAGCCGGCGCGGACGGCCTGCTCGGCCTCGTAGCGGATGCGCTTGATCGCCTCGCGCAGCGCCTCGGGATCGTCGCCGGCCGGGAAGGTGCAGTCGATCTCGGCATGCTGGCCGCCGAAATGCGCGCGCAGCCGGTCCCAGTCGCCATTGGTGAGCACCGGGCTTTCGAGCACGAGCACGCGGCTGCCACCGCCCTCGGCATCGAGGATGTTGGCGAGATTGCCGAAGCGCGTCTTGAGCGACATCACGTGCCGCTCGCGCAAGGGATCGATCGGCGGATTGGTGACCTGGCTGAAATTCTGGCGGAAGAACTGGCTGACGATGCGCGGCTTGTCGCTGATCACGGCGAGCGGCGTATCGTCGCCCATCGATCCGATCGCTTCCTTGGCGGTCTCCACCATCGGGGCGAGGATCAGCTCCATATCCTCGAGCGTCTGGCCAGCCGCGGCCTGGCGGCGGGTGAGTTCGGCACGATCGAAGCGAAGCGGCTCGGCCGTGGGCGCGGGCAGGTCGTCGATGGTGAGGAAGCTGCCGATCATCGCGGCATAGTCGGCCTCGCCGGCGATCCGGTCCTTGATCGCCAGGTCGTCGAGCAGCAGCCCTTCGTCGAGGTCGACCGCGATCATCTGGCCCGGCCCGAGCCGGCCCTTGGCGAGCACCGAGCTTTCGGGAACCTGGACCATGCCGGTCTCCGAGCCGACGATCAGCAGCCCGTCCGACGTCTGGGTGTAACGCAGCGGGCGCAGCGCGTTGCGGTCCATGCCGGCCACGGCCCAGCGCCCGTCGGTCATCGCCAGCGCGGCGGGGCCGTCCCAAGGCTCCATCACGCTTGCGAGATACTGGTACATCGAACGATGCGTCTGCGGCGTGTCGTCGCCCATTGCCTCGGGGACGAGCATCAGCTTGGCGGTCGGCGCGTCGCGGCCGGAGCGGCAGATCGCCTCGAACACCGCGTCGAGCGCGGCGGTGTCCGACGCGCCGGCCGGGATCACCGGCTTGATGTCTTCCGAACGATCGCCGAACGCGATGCTCGCCATCTTGATCTCGTGGCTGAGCATCCAGTTCTTGTTGCCGCGGATCGTGTTGACTTCGCCATTATGCGCGAGGCAGCGGAAGGGCTGGGCCAGCCACCATTGCGGGAAGGTGTTGGTCGAATAGCGCTGGTGGAAGATCGCGACTCGGCTGGTGAAGCGCTCGTCGGTGAGGTCGGGATAGAAGTCCGACAGGCTCTCGGCGAGGAACAGCCCCTTGTAGATGATCGAGCGGCACGACAGCGAGCAGATATAGAAGCCGCTGATCTGCGCGGCGATCACGCGCTTCTCGATCCGGCGGCGGATCAGGTAGAGGTTCTTCTCGAATTCGGCAGCATCGACATCGCCGGGCATCGGGCCCGCGATCATGATCTGCTCGATCTCGGGGCGCGTCGCCTGCGCCTTCATCCCGATCACCGAGACATCGACCGGCACCTGGCGCCAGCCATAGATGGTGTAGCCCGATTCGATGATCTCCGATTCGACGATCGTGCGGCACGCCTCCTGCGCGCCGAGATCGGTACGCGGCAGGAAGACCATGCCGACCGCGAGCCGGTTCGGCCGGACGCGGTGGCCGCCCGCGGCGATCGCATCGTCGAAGAAGCGCGCGGGCAGGTCGACATGGATGCCGGCGCCGTCACCGGTCTTGCCGTCGGCATCGACCGCGCCGCGGTGCCACACGGCCTTGAGCGCATCGATCGCCGACTGGACGACGCGGCGCGACGGCTGGCCATCGGTCGCGGCGACCATGCCCACGCCGCAGGCATCGCCTTCGAATTCGGGGCGGTACATGCCGTCGCGGGCGAGGCGGATGCGCTCGGATTCCATAGTCGTCACTTCTGTTCGGAGGATTGGGAAGCGGAGAGATCGGCCACGAACTTGGCGATGTCTTCCTGAACATGCATCATCGAGCGTGCCATCAGATCGCGCTGCCAGGCCTGGATGTCGGGATCGCTCATGATCGTCGTGACCCGGCTCATGTAAATGCGGCCGGTGGGCGTTTCGAAAAAGGCGCGGATTTCGGCAAGCTGCCGCGCATCGAAGTTGCGTGCATAGGCGCGCGCCATCGCTTCGATCATCCCGGGCATTCCGACGCGGATCGTCTCGACGGTGCGCTCCTCCTGCGCCTTCATGAAATTCTCGAACGCAGCAGCTCGCTTCGAATCGCCGCCGATCATGCCAGCGAAGCCGGGGGTTCTCTGCAAGGAATTGCGCGCATTCGCCATCATCGGCCGGATCATGTTCTCGACCAGCTGCTCGCGCTGCTCCGGCGGCATCATCACTGCGATCAACTGCTGGGCCGCAGCCAGCCGCGCCGGATCGACCGGCGCCGAGGTCGCTGCCGGCGCAGAAGGCGATGCGGTCTGCGCCGCGGCGATCCCCGTCAGGCAGAGCAGCGACGCCGCCGACGCGAAAAGGAGGTTGCGCGTCACTTGCCGCCCTTCTTCGCGAGATAGTCCGCGGTCAGCCTGATCGCGAGCCCCTCCATCTTGGGGCGATTGGCCTCGACCAGCTTTTGCGCCCACGCCGTGCTCGCCGCCTGAATCTGCGGGTTCACGATGCGCATCTTCTGCGAGGCGGGGCTGCCGGCGAACGCCAGCAACGCCGGATAGTCGTCCGGCGTCATCTTCGCCATCACCGCGGCCATCGCCGCCTGCTGGACTTGCTCGGCCGATTGGCCCGGCGCGCTGCCCATCGATTCATAAACCTGCGCGCGCAGCTTCTTCCCGGTCGCGCTTGAGAAGAATGTCAGCGTGTCCGCGATCTCCGACGCCGTGAGCTGCGCCTGGAGGATCCCGTTCAGCTCGGCGCGCAGCGAGGGGAGCGCTGCCACCAGGATTCCCGTGAACTGGCTGCGCAACTGCCCGCCGACCTGCGCGCGCAGGTCGGGATTGGCGTCGAAGGCCGCCTTCATCTTCGGGTCGGCAGCAATCTGCTGATCCATGCCGGCATCGAAAGCCTTTCCGGCGAGACGGCGGATCGCCTCTTCGGGCGCGATCAGCGCGACGAGTCTGTCGAGATTGGCGTCGGCGGGGGCGACGGCCGCCGCGTTCGCAGATGCAGGCGCCGACCCGACAATGGCGGTGCCCAGGGCTAGTGCGGCAAGGAACGGCTTCATCGGAATGACCTCCTCAAGCAGCCTGGGCCGCGCGGGCCCGGGCGCGCATCCAGGCATGCATGTGCGCCGCAACGTCGCGGCCGTCGCGAATCGCCCAGACCACCAGACTCGCGCCGCGGACAATATCGCCGGCCGCGAAAACACCGTCGAGGCTGGTCATCATCGTCTTGCCGTCGGTGCGCAGCGTGCCCCAGCGCGTGACGCCGAGCGCCTCGGTGCCGAAGAGCTTCGGCAGGTCCTCCGCCTCGAAGCCGAGCGCCTTGATCACCAGGTCCGCCTGGACGTGGAAGGCGCCGCTCGGATCGAGCTCGGGCGAGCGCCTGCCGCTCGCGTCGGGCGCACCGAGCCGCATCCGTGTCGCACGCACGCCGGTCACGCGGTCGCCGCCGTCGAATGCCTCGGGCGCGGAGAGCCAGACGAACTCGACGCCTTCCTCCTCGGCATTGGCGACTTCGCGCTGCGAGCCGGGCATGTTGGCGCGGTCGCGGCGATAGAGGCACTTCACCGAAGCGGCGCCCTGCCGGATTGCGGTGCGCACGCAGTCCATCGCCGTGTCGCCGCCGCCGATCACCACGACATGCTTTCCCATCGCATCGAGGCTGCCGTCGTCGAACGCCGGCACCTCGTCGCCGAAGCCCTTGCGGTTCGAGGCGGTGAGATAGTCGAGCGCCTCGACCACGCCCGCCGCGCCGACCCCGGGTGCCTTGATCGCCCGCGCCTTGTAGACGCCGGTGGCGATCAGCATCGCGTCATGGCGGCGGCGCAATTCGTCGAGCGTCGCGTCGCGGCCGACTTCGAAGCCCTGGTGGAAGACGATGCCCGCCGCGGCGAGCCGATCGACGCGGCGCATCACGACATGCTTTTCGAGCTTGAAGCCCGGAATGCCGTAGGTCAGCAGCCCGCCGGCGCGGTCGTGCCGGTCATAGACATGGACCTCATAGCCATGGCCGCGCAGATACTCCGCGGCGGAAAGGCCGGCCGGTCCGGCGCCGATGATGCCGACCGACTGGCCGCGCTCCGGGCCGACCTGCACCGGCTCGATCCAGCCCTCGTCCCAGGCCTTGTCGGTGATGAACTTCTCGACCGATCCGATCGTGACCGCGCCATGGCCGGAAAATTCGATGACGCAATTGCCTTCGCACAAACGGTCCTGCGGGCAGATGCGGCCGCAAATCTCCGGCATCGTCGAGGTGGCGTTGGAGAGCTCATAGGCCTCGCGCAGCCGACCCTCGGCGGTCAGGCGCAGCCAATCCGGGATGTGATTGTGCAGGGGGCAGTGCACCGTGCAATAGGGCACGCCGCATTGCGAACAGCGCCCGGCCTGTTCCTCCGCGGCAGGGACGCCGTAGCGCTCAGCGATCTCGCGAAAGTCCTCCGCGCGCAGTTCGGCTGCGCGCTTGGAAGGATATGCCTGCGTCGTGCGCACGAATTGGAGCATCTTCTCGGCCATGCCCGACCGCTATCGATCATGGCCGAGAATAAAAAGACAGTGATGCTGCCTTAATTATCGTCTAGAGCCGCTAATCTGAAAATTCGCAATAATATTGCGCATATTTTACGGCCGATACGGGCCTATCTCAACGATAGCCAGAGCAGAGCGCCGATGCCCGCTACGATTCGATACCAGGCGAATGGCGCGAAGCCACGCCGCGACACGATCCCGACGAACCATTTGATCACCACGATCGCAACCAAAAAGGCGGTGGCGAAGCCCACACCGATCTGCGTCCAGCCGACCTTTCCCGAGGTGATCGCCTCATGATTCTTGGCAAGCTCGAGCACGGTGGCGCCGAGCATCGTCGGGATGGCGAGGAAGAAGCTGAACTCCGCCGCGGTCCGCCGCTCGACCCCGAGCGACAGCGCCCCCATGATCGTCGCACCCGAGCGGCTCACCCCCGGGATCATCGCCAGGCACTGGACAAACCCGATGCCGATCGCGCGGACCAGCGGAATCTCGGCGATGCCATGCACGGTCGCCGTTTTGGCGAGCCGCTCCACGGCGAGGATCGCGATGCCGCCGATGACGAGCGCCCAGGCGACCACCATCGGCTCGCCGAGCAGCGCCTCGATCTTCTTGTGGAGCGCGAGGCCGATCACCGCGGCCGGGATGAAGGCGATGAGCAGGTTGCGCGCGAACCGCCACGACACCGGATTGCCCGCGATCAGCCCCGCCGCGACTGCCCAGAAGGTACGCCAATAGAGCACCACCACCGCCAGGATCGCGCCAAGCTGGATGACGACGTTGAACATCGCCCAGGTGGCCGCATCATAGCCGAGCAACTCGCTCGCCAGGATCAGATGGCCGGTCGAAGAGACCGGCAGGAACTCGGTGATCCCCTCGACGATGCCGAGCAGGATCGCAACCAGCATTTCGTTCATGCGGCGTCACATTCCCCAGCGAGGCGCCACGCGGGCGCGAGATGGTCGTTCAAGCAGTCTCGCGCAGCTTGGTGAAGCGGCCGTGCCTGCGATAGCGCACCAGCCAAGCCGGCGCGACGCCGGCCAGCGGCGTCGGCTCGATCCCCAGCGCGGGTAGACCGGGTGCAGCGCCGACGACATTGTCCTGCTGAAGCATCAGCCACTGGTCGCGCGTGATCGGCGCGCCCGGGAAGGCCCCGAACGCCGCGATCATCGACCCCAGCGCATCGGGCAGTTCGACAAAGGCCGGCTTGTGCCCGGTCGCATCGGCGAGCCAGCGGAACAGTCCGGCCATACTCAGCACGTCCGGGCCGCCCAGCGCATAGGCCTGGCCGCCATGCGTCCCGGGATCGCGCAGCGCGGCGACGACGGCCTGGGCGATATCGACGACATAGACCGGCTGCATCTTCACCTCGGCGCGCAGCACGGGCACGACCGGCGCCGCAACCATCGCGGCGAAGCGATTGGTGAAGGCGTCCTCGGCACCAAAGACGAAGGAAGGCCGCAGGATCGTCGCGTTCGGGAACGCTTCGCGCGCCGCCGCCTCGCCCGCGGCCTTGCTGCGGCCATAGGCGGAGGGCGAGTCGGCGCTGGCACCGAGCGCGGAGAAATGGACCAGCGCCTGCACGCCCGCGGCCTTCGCTGCCGCGGCGACGTTACGCGCGCCCTCGGCATTGATCGCGAACAGGTCGCCCTTGAGCGCGCCCGGCAGATTGACCACGGCATCGGCCCCGGTCACCGCGGCGGCGAGGCTTTCGGGCCGCGTGACGTCGGCGGTGCAGAACTGGGTCTGGCCCAGGCCGCCGAGCGGCTTCAGGAACCAGGCATCGCGCGGGCGGCGCTGCGCGATCCGCAGCCGCGCGCCGGCGGCGAGCAGTTCCTGCGCGACATAGCGGCCGACGAATCCGCCGCCGCCGATCAGCGTTACGAGCTTGTCCTTCATGGGCTTTGGTCCTGGCAATTCCTGGTCGCGCGCGAGCCCCCTCCCATGCCGCGCGCGCGCCGAAACGGCAAGCCGCCTATGCAGTTGACAAGCGCCCCACCCCTCCCGTAGAGGCGCCCGCCTACCCCGTGCCCAGATGGCGGAATTGGTAGACGCACCAGCTTCAGGTGCTGGCGGTCGCAAGGCCGTGGAGGTTCGAGTCCTCTTCTGGGCACCAATACTGGCTCTGGATACGTCCAGAAGCGTCCAGTAAGCGGCTGGTTTCACAGCATTTTCAGACCGAGAATCGCCAGACACCGTCCGGCGAAATCCGGCTAAGAGCACCAGCAGCAGCCCCAAAATGTTGCTCTTTTTGGTGCTCCCGGATCGACCCGGCTTAGCTGGGAAAACGACCATGCTGACATACATTCAGATCAATGCCGCTAAGCCAAGAACGAAGCCTTGGAGCCTTTCCGATTCTCAAGGCCTCTATCTCGTCATCCAGCCCAACGGCTCGAAGCTTTGGCGTTTCAAATACCGCTTTCTCGACAAGCAGAAGAATCTTCATCTCGGAGGATGGCCAACGATCAGCCTCGCCGACGCACGCGTCCGACGCGACGAAGCCAAGAAGAAGATTGCCGAGGGGATCGATCCGGCACTGGAGAAAAAGCGCGCGCGGCTCGCCGCCAAGTACGCTGCTGCCAACACCTTCGAGGCGGTTGCCGCGGAATGGCTTGTCAAATGCGAGCGGGACGGTCTCGCGCCGGTGACCGTCGACAAGATCCGTTGGCTTCTCGCCAAGGCCTATCCCTTGATCGGCACCATCCCGATCGCGCAGATCACGCCCCATGAGGTCCTCGCCGTCCTTCGCAAGATCGAGGCGACCGGTGCCTACGAAAGTGCGCGGCGCATGCGCAGCGTCCTCAGTCGCGTGTTCCGCTATGGAGTGGCTACGGTTCGCTGCGACAAGGATGTCGCGGCCGACCTGCGCGGCGCGATCGCCGTGCCCAAGGTCAAGCATTTCGCGGCCATCACGCGACCGTCCGAAGTCGGCGCGCTGCTGCGAGCGATCGACGGCTACACTGGACACAAGGTGACGGTAATGGCCATGCGTCTCTCCCCGCATGTGCTGCTTCGCCCAGGTGAGCTGCGGCAGGCGGAATGGACCGACATCGATCTCGACGAGGCCGTCTGGTACATCCCGGCGGAACGCATGAAGATGCGGCGGCCGCACCGAGTGCCGCTGTCGCGGCAGGTGACCGCGATGCTCAAGGAACTGCACGAGCACACGCACTGGTGGAAATACCTGTTCCCGTGCCTCGGCAAGCCGCGCAAGGCCATGTCGGAGAACGCCGTGAACCAGGGCCTGCGCAAGCTCGGCTACACGACGGACCAGATGACCGCGCACGGGTTCAGGGCGATGGGCGCGACGTTGCTGAACGAGACGGGAGAATGGAACCCCGACGCGATCGAGCGTCAGCTCGCACACGTCGATACGAACCAGGTCCGGCGCGCCTATGTTCGCGGTGAACATTGGGACGAGCGGGTCGTGATGATGCAGCGCTGGTCGGACTATCTCGACGAGCTTCGAGATGGCGGAAAGATCCTGCGGCCTGAGTTCGGGGCCAAGCGATCCAGGGCATAGAATCGGCGGCCTTCAGGGGGAGAGCCATGGCCTCTCCCCTTGAGCTACAATCCTGATTGAATGGGACAGCGTCTTTGTGATCGTTGCCCTCAGCCGATGTCGGGCACGGCTCGGTTCGCCGTGAGCTGCTTGAGGCTGGCATATTGGACCAGCGTCGCCCTGCCGACCTTCACCGTGTCGAGTTCGCCGGACTGGATCAGTTCGTAGATGCGCGAGCGACTGAGGCCGGTGATGCGGACGGCGGTCGCGATACGCACCGTGAGCGGCTCGATCTTCTGTTCCCATGGCCGCTCGATCATTTCCACCTCGACCGTCGATGCCACAATCCGCTGGCACGTCTCCGTGACGACAGGTTTGGCGAAGAAATTATGAAGCTGTTAGACGCTGTCCGATGACGCAGAGCACCTTTCTGGGGGCACTCGGAATTTCGGTGGGCCGAGATTGCTCCGTCCGCCGCGAACCGCGGCGCCAAAACGCTTCGCGTCTCGGTCCATCCGGGTTGCGATCGCTGAAGCACCGGCGTTAGGCGGAACTGGAACGCGATTTCCGAGGAGCGTCGCTGGCGGATTGCTGCGGCCGCCAGGGTTCGCAGCGCTTTCATTCTCCGGGTGACACGCTCAATGCGGCCGGAAGGCGAGGTGGCGGCTGGCCTGCGACGCCTTCCTGCTCTGGTCGGGCAGAAGGCCAGCCAGGCCGCGCTGGCTCAATGAGCCGGCTGAGCGTATAATCTGGGGCCGCCTCAATCGGCAGGAGGAAATTACATGCTCAAAGGTATGATGCTCGCTTGCGCAGCGCTCTCGTTTGCTGCTGCCCCGGCATTTGCGGCACCGTGTCGCGATGCCAAGGGAAAGTTTGTCAAATGCCCCGCAAAGCCGGCAGCCAAGACAGTCAAATGCAAGGATGCAAAGGGCAGATTCGCCAAGTGTGGTACGCCGGGTACTAAACCAGCCTAAGCGGAAGGCCGCCGCCCCACTGGACGGGCGGCGGCGTTCCAATCGAGCGGTACCGACGTTTTCGTGACTCTCCTTGGACCGTTCCAAGAATTTTGCCCCACGTCCCCCCTGTTTATCGAAATCCAAATAGAATCGCTCTTGCCTTGTAGGAACATAAGGTGAACATGCCCTAGCTCCGCTTACCAAGGAGCATGTCATGATCATCTTGAACGAGTCTGTGCTGTTGGGGATGGCTGCGCTGGTGACGAGTTTCGCTAGCCTCGTCTGGGCCGTCCGTCGAAAGCGATGATCGCCCGACCCGGTGCGACCATGCCTGCGAACCCCGACAAGTGCGCGCCGACAGCTGCTGTTGGGTCGTCTCGAACGTCGCCCGATACGCCCTGCCCGCTGCGGGCACGCAAAGCTTCTCGATCGGGATCCGGCGAGGCTTGGCACTCCACCCCTCCCCGTCAAATCCCAGCAGTACCGCGATCGAATTGTCGATCTGAGAGCTCCGTCATCGAACACTCGCGACCCACCGCTGCTAGTGCGCACTGCAGAAAAAATATTTGGCGGGCCCCGTGATTTCGATGGCGCTGCGTCAACCCCCCGGAACCCGGTTCAGGCCGGACAATGGGAGGGAAGAATGGAAATCTCGAACAAGCGCTTCTGGTCGGCGCTACTAACGGCGACCGCTTTGCATGTGGGCATGGCGGCATTGCCGGCTCGGGCACAGCAATCCACGGGAACCTATGCGCTGCCTTCGCAGGACCTGGCGAAGACGCTGCGCGAGATCGGTCGCGAGGCGGGGAAGGATATCCTGTTCGCGGACGAGGCCGTGCGCGGATTGCGGGCCCCGGCAGTCCAGGGCCGCTTGACTACCGAACAGGCGGTCAGGAAGGCGATCCACGGCAACGGACTGATCGTCGAGGAGAATGCCGGAGCGCTGGTCGTGCGGGTGCGGCCCCGATCGTATCCGGACGCAACACCGCAGGGCGCCGATAGCGGAATCACCGTGACCGGAACGAGGATTCGCGGGGCGACGGGTCCGTCGCCGATCACGGTCCTGACCCGGCAGGGGCTCGAAGACCAAGGCATTGCCGACATGGCAAATGTTTCGCGGATCATCCCGCAGAATTTCACCGGTGGGCAAAACCCCGGGGTCGCTGGGGGCGGTGACCAGGGCGGATACAATAACATCAATAACTCGACGACGCTCAACCTTCGTGGGCTGGGCTCGGACGCGACGTTGACGCTCATCAATGGTCACCGCCTCCCTTACGACGCCGTCAACCAGGGCATCGACATCTCGATCATCCCGCTGGCAGCGCTCGACCGCATCGAGGTGATCACCGACGGATCTTCCGCCCTCTACGGTTCGGACGCCGTGGGCGGCGTCGCCAACCTCATCCTGCGCCGCGATTATGATGGCCTCCAGACCAGCGCCCGTCTCGGCGCCTCGACCGAAGGCGGCAACGTCCAGCAGCAATATTCCGGGGTCGGCGGCAAGCGCTGGACCGGCGGCGGGTTCATGGCCGCGCTCGACTATAGCAAGGCGACGCCGATCTACGCCGACCAGCGCGACTATTCGCGCGGCCTTCATCCTTCGCAGATGATCGCGAGCGGCGGGCGGCAGGTCAGCGGCGTGCTTGCCGCGCACCAGGACCTTGCCGGCTGGGCATCGCTGGAGCTCGACGCCCAGCTCGCCGATCGCCGCGCGCGCAAGACCAACGCCTTCTCGGTAAACGACCCGGCGACCTATTTCGGGCAGGTCAACCTGCCGGCGGTGCGGTCCTATGCGATCACCCCATCGCTGCATCTGCGGCCGGGCGGCGGCTGGGAGGCAACACTCGAGGCGACGCAGGGGGAGAGCGCCACCGTCAGCACCGCGAGGCGCTACACGGGTGGCGCGCTGCTGGTCGGCCGCACCGCCTATGACGACTATCTCACCAATTTCGAGGCCAGTGCCGAGGGCCCGCTCGTGCGCCTGCCCGGCGGAGACGTGCGCCTTGCTGTGGGTGGCGGCTACCGGCGCTTCCGGCTCGCGTTCAATGTCCGGGCGACCAGCGGCGGCGTCACCCAGGTGATGCGCGACGCGGTCGAGCGGCGGGAAAGCCGCTTTGGCTATGGCGAGCTGTCGGTGCCGCTGGTCGGCGCCGCCAATCGCATGCCGCTGGTCGACGCACTGCGCCTCAGCGCCGCTGTCCGCTACGAGGACTATAAGGGGATCGACGCGGTTGCGACCCCCAAGCTCGGCCTGGTCTATGCGCCCCATCCCGACGTCACCCTCAAATATAGCTGGGGGCGATCGTTCAAGATCCCGACGCTGCAACAGGTCAACGAGTCGCGTGAAGCGATCCTGCTGGACGAGGACCAGTTCTCGCCGCAGCCGGTCCCGGCGCTTCCTCCAGGCTCGACCGTGCTGCTCCTGGCAGGCGGCAATCCCGACCTGCGCGCCGAGCGGGCGACCAGCTCGACACTATCGATCGAGTTCAAGCCCCGCTTCCTCAAGGGCCTGCGCATCGAGGCGAGCTGGTTCGACATCGACTATCGCGGCCGGATCGCCGAAGCGGTGAGCGATTTCACGACGGCGCTGACAAATCCGGTCGCCGCGAACTTCGTGACCTTCGCCCCCAGCGCGTCCCTGGTGCAGCAGCTGATCGCGCAGGCGCCGCTCGGCCTCGATAACCAGAGCAGCCAGGCCTATGACCCGGCGCAGGTCGCAGCGGTAGTGGATTCCAGCCTGCGCAACACCGCGCGTGAGCATGCCCGCGGCGTCGATCTCGCCATCGACTATAGCACGGTGCTCAGGGGCGGCAGCCAGCTCCAGCTTGCCGCGTCCGCCAGCTATCTCGACGGCAAGCGTCAGCCGGTCGCCGGCCAGCCCTATGAGGGGCGTGCGGGCCTGATCTTCACCCCGCCACATTTCCGGGCCCATGGCTCGGCGAGCTGGCAGGGCCGCGAATATCAGGTTTCGGCCTCGGTGAACTATGTCGGCAGCACCCTCGACAATCGCTTCCCCCAGGTCGAGACGATCGGTGCCTTCACCACGCTCGACCTGAGCGGGGCGTTTCGCCCCGCCATAGAGCACGGCCCGCTTGCCAACCTGGAATTCCGGCTCAATCTGCAGAACCTGCTGGGCGAGCAGCCCGACCCGATCCGCAACTCGTCGGCGGCGTCGATTCCGTTCGATTCGACCAACCAGTCGCCGATCGGGCGGTTCGTCAGCGTCTCGGTGACCAAGCAATGGTGAGCCTTCGCATGGCGCTCGCGGTCATCGCCTCGCTCCTGGCGCCAGCGGCGGCCTGGGCCGCCCCGGACTGCGCCGACCTGGTGCCGTCCGGCGCACGCTTCCCCGCCCGCAATCTGGTGCCGGAGGATCTGGTCCGCCTGCGCGACATCGGGCCGGTCGATCCCAACCAGCAGGACGAGGGACTGTTCTCGGTTTCGCCGGACGGCCGACACGCCGCGTTCCAGCTCCGGCGCGGCGATCCCGCCACCAACGGCTTCTGCCTGGCGATGCTGGTGGTGGACCTTGGTACCGGCGCCGTGCGCGTGGTCGATCGCGGCGGGGATTTCATCCGGCTTCGCTTCGATGCGCGCGGCGTCGCGAGCTTCCCGAGCGGGTTCGCCGACCCGATCACGCCGCGCTGGTCGCCCGACGGCAAATGGATCGTCTATCGCCGCCGCGACCGCGGTGCCGTGCAGCTGTGGCGCGCCCGGGCGGACGGCAGCGGCAGCGAAGCCGTCACGGACAGCATCGACGATGTGGACGACTTTCGGGTTGCCGCCGACGGCCTTGGCCTCGTCTATGCGACCCAGCCCGGCCTGCGCGACGCATTGGCCACGATCGACAAGGAGGGGCTGTCGGGCTTCCACTATGACGACCGCTTCGTGCCGGCGGCGAGCAATCGTCCGTTTCCGCTGGCGCCGATCGCGCGGGCGGCATGGTATCTCGACCTGGCCAGCCGGGCGGTGCGCCCGGCGACGCCCGGGGAGGCCGCGCTGCTCGACAAGAGCGTGATGCAGGAGGGCAGCTGGAGCGATGCGACGTCCGCGGTCGGCGGCCGGGCATGGCTGCAGGCCACGGCTAGGACACTCTATTCCTCGCGAGGCCGGCTGGTGGTGACGAAGCGCGGGCGCACGATGTCGTGCAGTGCACCCGAATGCGGCGAGGCGCACCAGCCCTGGTGGGTCGGTGGCAAGGTCCGCTTCGTTCGCCGTGAGGGCTGGGCCAACAGCGTCACCGCGATCTACGAGTGGAAGCCGGGCACGGCCGGCGTGCGCCGGCTCTACGCGACCGAGGACCTTTTCCTTGGCTGCGTACCGACGGATGCGACGCTCATTTGTCTGCGCGAGGGATCGCTCCAGCCCCGGCGGCTCGAGCGGCTCGACCCGGTCAGCGGACGACGCACACTGCTGTTCGACCCGAACCCCGAGTTCGCGAGCCTCAAGCTGGGCCGGGTCGAGCGGCTGCACGCGCGCAACAGCTTCGGCATGGAATCCTTCGCCGACCTCGTCCTGCCGGTCGGCTATGTGCCTGGGCGCCGCTATCCGCTTGTCGTCGTCCAGTACAACTCGCGCGGGTTCCTGCGCGGCGGGACCGGCGACGACTATCCGATCCAGGCCTTCGCCAATCGTGGCTTCGCGGTACTGAGCTTCGACCGGCCGCGCGACGTCGGCCGCAAGTTCACCGCAGACCCCGTCGAGGCCGAGAGGATCAACCTCAAGGACTTTTGCGACCGGCGCAGCGTGCTTGAGGCGATCGAGAGCCTGGTACGAGCGGTGATCGAGCGCGGCATCGCCGACCCCGCGCGGATCGGGATTACGGGGTTGAGCGATGGCTCGTCCACGGTCCAGTATGCGATGCTGCACAGCAAGCTGTTCTCGGCGTTTGCGATGAGCAGCTGTTGCTGGGACACCAGCCTGCCGCTTCGGGTAGGCCCGATGGCAGCGCGGCAGTTCCACCAGATGGGCTACCCCAGGACCGTCGACGACGACGCGGCCGCCCGGGCCTTTTGGCGCGGATTCTCCGTTTCCCGGAATGCGCGGGACATCCACGCGCCGCTCCTCGCCCAGGTATCGGACGACGAAGTTTGGGTCGCGCTCCAGAGCGTCACGGCGCTGCGCGAACTGGGCCGCCCGGTCGATCTTTATGTCTTTCCGGACGAGCATCACGTCAAATGGCAACCGGCGCACCGGCTCGCGGTCTATACCCGCGCGATCGACTGGTTCGACTTTTGGCTGAACGGTGTGATGGCGCCCGGGCGCCCGCAGGAAATCGCGCATTGGGAGGCGCTGCGCCGCGGCCTGTCGGGGTCCGCCAGTGCTTCGGCGACCGCCCCGCCGCCGTGAAGCCGGCAGGACCGAGTGGGCGCGGGGCGCCCGCCCGCCCCGCGTCAATCGTCGTGCAGGCCGGTGGGCTTCATCCAGCCCAACTCGTGATCTGAGATACCCATCACGGCTCCGCGGGTGTCGTAGGGTCACCGCATTGGCCGGCATCATGCAGCCACACGCCGCAGCATCCCAGGCTGGACCCAGGGCAGCCAAATCCTACTCCAGCGCGGCGACCACCCGTCCCATCACCTCGGCATAAAGGCTCGGTCGGTTCTCGTACTGACACCCATGGTCCGTCCGCCTTTCCAAAACACCGCAACCGGCGCCGGAAGGGCGGGGAGCGGCAGGAGCGAACCGACAGTCCTGCCGATGGAGGCAGCTGCACGCGCAGGGCCGAAACAACGTGGAGGAGCCGGACGTTGCCGCGGCTTGCGGCATACCGCGGCGGGACTAGTGAGCGACGCTTCCTCTGCAAACCGTTGGTCTGGCTGGTCCGCAGGTGGGCGTGGGTGTCGATCACCGGCCCCGTGAGGTGTCCGCTGCCAGGGTGGCCCCGCCTGAAAGGACGGCCGCGATGGCCACAGCAGCCAGGCCAAGAGCTTTGCGCATATTCCCCTCTGGAATGGCGGGGAGATGGGTCAAGCCAAACGCACCGCCAATGGCGGTGGAAAAGTCGGCAGCCGTGACAGCAGGCGGCGCAAATGTAGTCCAGCGGGACAGCGAGCATGGGAACGCCTGGAGGGTGTAGCCCGCAAGGCGATCCATGCGCGGGCGCCTAATTTTGGGAGAGATCAGGCGGCAGGCATGGGCTGCCGAGCGCGGCTTTGATCGCCGGATCCGGCGTCCGCAATGCTGACACAAGGTTCCGTCTCCATCCGGGCGTTCGGCTGCATTTGGGGCAGTCGTTCGAATGATCAAAGGGATCTGTGATGAAGCGTATCTGTTTGCTGCTCTGCGCCCTAGCGCTCGCACCCACTGCCGGCCGTGCGCAATCGCTCGATGATGTGACCTTTACGGGGGTCAAGATCGGTGCATCAGTCGACTATCGCTGGCAGGAAGGCGACTACGCGTTGCCTCGGATCGCCTCGATGCTCGACGAGAAGAGGGGCGTGATCGGCTATCGCGGTCATGTCGGCTACGATGTGCAGCTCGGCAACGTGCTGGTAATTGGCGGCGAAGGCGGGATCGGCCGCGGCGGCGGCACGCTCAAGGCCGCGAGCACCGTCGGCGATTATGCGCTGAAGCCAAGGTGGGCTTGGGACATCTCCGGTCGTATCGGTGTGCTGCCTGTGCCGCGCGTGCTGCTGTATGGTCGGACGGGGTATGGTTGGCTGCGAACCCGCGAGGCCACGGATTTCCGGGCGACGAACCTTGCCGATGTCAATTCAAGCAGCACCAAGAGCGGCTTCCTGTGGGGCGGCGGTGCCGAGGTCGCGCTCCTCCCCGGAGTCTTCACGCGCGCGGAATATAATCGCGTGAACTATGGTCGCGGATTGACTTCGTCGAAGGTCCAGATCGGAATGTCGATCGGCTTTTGACCCATGGGCGGAAGGGCAGGCGATCGGCCGGGCCGACCGTCTGCCCGGCCCTGGGAGGGCGGTGACATTGAGAATATTGCTGGTCGAGGACGAGGCGGAGATGGCGATCGCGGTCCGTGCGGTGTTGGAGCGCGAGGGCTATGTTGTCGACCATGTCGCCTCGCTCGCCGAACTCCATGAAGCGACGACGCTTGCCATCAGTGATTTGGTGCTGCTCGACCGCACGCTCCCTGACGGTGATGGACTCAACGCTATCGCCGGGCTGCGGCGCACTAATCCCGGCGTGCCGGTGATCGTCCTCACCGCGCGTGGCGACGTTATCGATCGCATTGCCGGGCTCGACGCCGGTGCCGACGACTACCTCGCAAAGCCCTTCGCGATGGAGGAGATGCTGGCGCGCATGCGTGCGGTCCGCCGGCGCCCGACTGCACTGCAGCTCCAAGAGGTGCAATTGGGTGAACTGGTCTACGACATGGCGAACGACGAGGCGCTGGTCGGTGGCGTCAGGCTCGACCTGCCGCGCCGCGAGTTGCGCGTGCTCGCGGCGTTGATGCGGCGGCGCGGGCGGACGGTGCAGCGTGCCGCGCTGGAGGCCGCTGTCTATGGCTTCGACGATGAGATCCAGTCGAATACGCTGGATTCGCATGTTTCCCGGCTCCGGAAGCGGCTCGCGGAAGCAGGCGCTGAGGTCGAGATCCATGCCATTCGTGGCGTCGGCTACCTGCTGCGACGGCAAGATTGACAACGAAGCGGCCCGGCTCGCTCAAGCGCCGCCTGATCGGGCGGCTGCTGGGATTTCAGATCAGCATCGTGCTTCTTTTCGGCTTTGCCTTCGTCGGCTATCTGGTTCTCACCGACGAGGGGGGCGTGCTGGTCAGCCCCAGGTTCGCCGAAGTAGCGGCGCGTGCCGTCACGCGTGGCGCGGATGGCCGGCTCCATATCGTCGAGACGAGGGAGTTCGCGGCGTTGCGTGCCGCTAACCCCGACCTCTGGTTCGTGGCGCGAAGCGATCGCGGTGAGACGATCACCTTCGGCGAGATGCCGGCGCTATATCGTCCGCTGGCGCGTAACCTCGGCTCCATCACTTTTGCGGATATCCGCGATACGAAGCCGCCGTTTCAGTATCTGGCCATCGTACGGCGCGCCTCTGGACCTGCCGGAGAACTGACCGTGCTCGGCAAAGGCAGCCTGTTCAGCGCGACCTTCGTCGTGCTGTTTCTTTCGAACCTGATGATGATCCCGGTGCTCGGTCTATTGGCATTGATCACCATCGTTGCGACGCCAGTGATCGTGCGGCGCGCACTCCATGGCTTAGCGATGATTGCGGAGAAGGCGGGCGGAATCGACATCGATCGCCGCGGTGCTCGACTGCCGACAGACCACCTCCCGGTAGAACTTGTGCCGCTGGTCGAGGCGATGAACGGCGCCCTCCGGCGCCTCGACGACGGCTATGACAGGCACCAGCGCTTTCTCGTCGATGCCGCGCATGAGCTTCGCACGCCGATCGCCATTCTCCAGGCTAAGATCGATGCAGCGCCCGACACGGAGTTGGGACGAGGGCTACAGCGTGACGTTGCCCGTCTCGCCACCCTCGCCGAGCAGATGCTCGATCTTCAACGCATCGACCGGCACGCGCCGTTGCGCCAGACGGTCGATCTCGCAGGGGTCGCGCGGGAGGTTGCGGCGGATCTGGCGCCGCTGGTGCTTGTGGCCGGCGTCGCGATCGAGGTCGATGATCTCGGCGGCGAGATAGTCTGCGGCGACACCGCGGCGATTGCGCGTGTGCTCGCGAACCTGTTCCAAAATGCGATGGAGCATGGCGGGCAGCGCATCATCGTGCGGATCGCGGGAAGAATAATCGAGGTGGAGGATGACGGTCCGGGCATTCCCGCCGACGAACGCGAACGGATATTCGAACCCTTCCATCGCCTGCGTCCACGGGCAACGGGGGCTGGTCTCGGTCTCCATCTCGTTCGCCAGGTCATGGCACGGCACTGCGGATCGGTAGCTGCGATAGAAGCACCTTCGGGCGGCACGATTATCCGGCTCGAGTTCGCCGAGTGGACGCAAGGCTGACGCAATCTTCGCAGCGCAAACAAGTGCGGCTTTCCACTGGAGTTTGCGTATGAAGCGCTATTCGTTTCTTCCGGTCCTGCGTTGCCGCAGCCCCCTGCCCGGATGTTTCGCCCTCGCCTTGGCTCTCTCCGGCTGCGCCGCGGATATCATGCGTGGCTATGTTGGCCGGCCTCCCGAGGCCGTGATGGCACGCTACGGCCCGCCGGTCGATGTCCGCGACCTGCCGGACGGCCGTCGTGCCTATCAGTGGATGCAGAGCGAATTCGAAACGAGCGGGGGCGATGCCACCACAAGGGTCGAGCGCGGCGGCGATGGTCACCCGCGGAATCGTACTGAATACTCGCCGACGACAACCGGGGAGCGAAAGTGCTTCTATACCTTTTACGCACGTCGCGCGGCCTATGGCTGGCAGATTGAGGACTTCGAGCGTCCCGAGTTAGGCTGTTGATCTGCGTTTTCTTTGAAACGGGTGGCAGGCTGCAGATTTTGCACAAGACTGGACCCACTAGGCACATCGGCGGCTTGCCCGGCGCTGGTTGAATAGCTTTGGCCGCTTGTTGCGCGAGTTGGCTTGGGAAGGTGGCAGGAATGGTGGTTTTCGCGTGATGGTTCGACGGATGCTGCTGCAATTCGGTCTGGCCAAAGGGATGGCTGCCTTGCTGCCAACGCCCGTGGCAGCTGCGAGTCATCGGAATGATGCAGAGCTCGATGCCTTTGTGGAGGCGCAAGGTTTCGCGAGTACGATCGCCCGGCTCGGAAGGGGAGGTTGGCGGCGTCCGATCAGGACCTGTCGGACGGATGGCGTAGGTTCGATCAGCGTCAATGCGGTTCCGAAATCGCCGATCTGCTGGCCGCCTATCGCGGCGCACACAGGCCCATGTCCGTCCAGTCTCGATGTGCTCAACCGGCTGATCTGCTGCTATGACAAGGCTTATCCATGCTGAACCTGCCCGTACGCATCACGCGAGCGCACAGCCGCTTCCTAAGGGCCGGTGGCATCATCGTGGCTCTGTCCTGCCTGCCGCCTGCCCTCGCGCGGGCCGAGGACTACAAGCCCGTCGTCTGCACCCGGCATGCACCCTATGCCGGCCGGCCCCTGCATGCAGCGGTGGCCGTGCCCCCGCCCGCGGCGATTCCGGATGGCGCGCTCGATCCGGCAACGACCGCGCAGCTCGATGCGGCCCTCGCCGCGATCAAGGCGGCCACCGATGCGCCGTCGATCACGGCGGCAGTGGGAGTCGAAGGCAGAGGGGTGTGGACCGGCGACGGGGCTGGCCAACGCCCAATGTTCTGGGCAAGCGCCGGCAAGACCTTCACCGCCGTCGTCGTCCTGCAACTCGTGCAGGAGCACAAGCTGTCGCTCGACGATGCGGTTTCCAAATGGATTGCTGGCGTTCCCAATGGCGCGGTCGTGACGGTGCGCGATCTGCTGGCGCACACAGGCGGCCTGTTCAGCGCGAACGAGGACAAGAAGGCCCATGCCGCGCCGCGCTACCGCGATCCGGCTGAAAATCTGGCGATCGCGCGCAAGCATGGTGCGCTCTTCTGCCCCGGCGCGAACTGGCGCTACTCCAATACCGGCTATGACCTGCTCGGGGAAATCGTCCGGCGAGTCGATGGCCGGTCGATCGATGCAGCCATTACTGCGCGGATCACCACGCCACTCGGCCTCACGTCGCTGCGGGCACTGCCGCCGGGCGGCGGGGCGGACGGCGTGGCGCCGCTCGTCTCCGCGCAGGCGACACCGATCGATCCGAGCTGGGCTGGTGCCGCCGGTCCGATCGTCGGGTCGGCCAGCGACATGGTGCGCTTCTGGTCCGCGCTGCTCGATGGCCGGCTGATTGTGCCGTCGCTGGTGCAGGAAATGACCGGGACGCTATATCCGATGTTCGATCCCGGCACCTTCTATGGTCTCGGCGCAATGGTGTTCGAGGTACCCGATGGCGACCGACGACTGCTGTGGATCGGCCATGCCGGTGGGACCCCGGGCGCCAGCGCGCTCGTCACCTACGCACCTGCCGACCACGCCTTCGCCGCCGTCGCGCTGACCGGCGACGGCTCGGCGGTCGCGTCGGTGAATGCCTTGCTCAAGGCGCTGCGACTGCCACCGGCACGTGAGGCGGCTGCCGGTGTGACGGCCGTTACCGCGACCGCAGCGACACCCGGCCCGCAGGTCTCGACGGCGAATTGGCGTGACGTGATCGACGCCGCACGCAACGAAGGGTTCAACGGCGTTGCTTTGACCGCGCGGGGAAAGACGATCGACCATGTCGCCGCGATCGGTGTGGCAGACGCGGCCCGTGGCGTTCCGCTGTCCGACAGGTCGCGGTTCGAGATCGGTTCCATGTCCAAATGGATCGCCTCCGTCATCGTGCTGAAGCTGGTCGATCAGGGCAAGCTCGATCTGGACGCCCCGATCGCCCGGTACCTGCCCGACTATCGGGCCGACAATGGCGCGCGGCTGACGCTGCGGCGATTGATGAGCCATTCGAGCGGGCTTCCCAATGACATTCTCAAGGCGCGACAGGCCGATCCGGCGAGCCGGGGCGTGGAACTGGACACGCGAGAGGCGGTTCGGCGCTATGCCAGTGGCGACCTGACCTTCACGCCTGGGACACAATGGGATTATTCGCAGTCGAACTGGATCCTGGTGCAGGCAGTGGTCGAGCGCGTCGGGGGCGCCAATTACAAGGCGCTGGTCGATCGCCTGCTGGTGCGACCACTAGGCTTGGCGGACAGCGGCATCTATGCGGGCGATTCGGCAGAACAGGCCGGCATGGCAGTGGGTTATTCCACCCTGTCGCCCACGCCGCAGCCAAAGCCCAATCCGATCCCCGGGTTCATGGCGATGACCGGAGGCTTCTACACCACGGCGCCGGACCTGCTCGTCGTCATGGACGCGGTGCTGAGCGGCAAGTTGCTCCGCCCGGAAAGCCGCAAGGCGCTGACGACCATCCAGATGCCGGAACAGCATTACGCGCTGGGCGGACGCATGCGTTCCACCAGGGTCGGCGGCACGCTCCGTGATCTGGCCTGGGAGGATGGCAGCAACGGTGGTTTCCGCATGGTGGCCCGGCGCGTGCTGGCGGACGGCCATAGCGTGATCGTCCTGAACAATGCGAGCTGGGATTATCAGAAGCTTGGCGACTTCGCCGACGCCCTTCTCGAGACGACGTATCGGGAGGAAAACACATCGTCGACGCAAGGTGTCGAATGACGATGGATCGGCGGATGCTGCTCCAAGGCGGCCTGGCGGCAGGAATGACGGCCCTGCTGCCAACGCCCGCATCTGCTGCAGGGCAGCGGGACGACGCGAGCTCCTCACGGATCGCTACGACACGCGCGAAAGCATCGTGCTGCTCAACCACACCGGCGTTTCGCAAGACGTGATCGACCTGTTTGCCGACGACCTGTTCGGAGCCGCATCGCGCGGGTGAGCGTTAATTATGTCTAAAGTGCCTGCGCGGTAAGTCAGACCATCTGGAGAAGCTACCAGCAGTGTGGCAGCGTTACCCGCCAGAAGGCGGCGGGGGGCGCGCCGGGATTGGTGATATTCGGCAACAATAGCGCATCGCTCCGGCGGTTCCGATCTTGCGCTTTCGGCGCGGCAGGAGCGCGAACTCCAGCCCCCGCCAGAAGCTCGCGTGATTCAAGGGCGGACGCCGGCGAAGGCAGTGGGACGATTGCGCGTACTGGACGCTCCATGCGTAACGGAATCGATGTTGCTGGTCAGGTATCCCGAACGCTCGATCAACGCATTCACCGCCGCTGAGTCGTCATAGGGCAATTCGATCAGTTCGCGGATCGCACGAAGCTTATCGGACGCGCCGTCATAATAGCGGCGCGCGATACTATAACCGACATAATAGCCCAGGTCGCCTACCCCGAACGGATTATTCGGCCCGTTCCACAGCCAGTTGTCATAGCTGGTGCCCCGCATATCTGCCAGAAACTGCTGCCGAATGGCAGCATCATGGGCAGGCCCGTAGGTATATACCGGCAATGCGGGCTTCCGGTTGGTGATCAATTCAGCAACCATATCCGCGACGCCCTCCCGCAGTGCCTGTTGTGCCAGGGTTCCTTGAGTCTCCTGCTGCTGCGTATGGACATATTCGTGGATATTATTCTGTGCGTTGTTCGCAAAGGGGCGGGAGCGGAAGAAGATGCGCAGCCGGCTCTGCAGGGGCTCTGGCAACTCGGACACATCGACCGTTTCATCCCCCAGCGCCAGTTCTGCCCCGATCAGGACTTTGTCACCGGTCGTCGTGCCGCCGGTGCGCAAAACCCCGATCGCATAGGTGATCGTCGCGGGGCGGAGCTCCGGATACAGACGCCGGAAGCGGGCGATGTCGCCCTTTAGGGTCGACGCCGCCAATTGAGCGCGCGCGGTCAGGGGCCTGATAGACTTCCAGAATTTCGGCCATTTGACGATCGCATCGACATATTGCTGCGCCGTATAGCGACGCGCTGTCATGAGCGCGTGGAGCCCCGGCGTGCCGGGGTCGATGTAGATCGTTTGGATCAAACGAAGGCGTTCTGCCGGATCTGTGGTGGCCGTGATCGCATCGAACGCCCGCCAGAAACGCGCGATATCTTCGTCATATACGGCCTGCGAAGTTTTTGCGGCGGCATTGGACTGTTGGGGTCGCGCCGCGCCGTTTTGCGCCGGATAAGGGGCGACGGCCACGATGAGGCCCGTAACTGCCAGAATGAAACTGCGCTTCATAACGGTTCGTCTCCTCTTACGCTGGATGTGGCATCCCATCTGGCGCGATGTTCGCCATCGATCGACGCCACCATCCGGCGACCGATCGTCGCGACCGTATCGGCACGGATCGCCGGCGCATCGTCGAGCTGGGCGCAGGAGGAAAGCGAGTCCATGCCGGAGCGTGTGAGATTCAGCAGCAGCTTCGCCGCGCCAGATCCACCGACGGATTGCGAATGCGGCGCATGCGCCGGGCAGAATGACACGTTTCCCGCCAGATACGCATCCCGCCGTCCGCGTATATGTTCCTCATAGCCTCCGGAAATCAGGATGCAGAGGCTGGGCGCGTCATGGACATGTTCGGGCATTGCGGATCGCGCCGGGTAGCGACGGATTCGTAGTGATTCGAAATATGCGCCCATGTCGAGACACTCGCGCGGACAGCATCAAAGGACAATCGGCGAACGATATGCGCGAGACGATTTTGGCCGTGGTTGCTTGCTACTCGGCGACCTGTATCACCGCGCCGTTGCGCATGATGGACACAACCATACGCGCAGGCGGCGGGCTTGCGACGCCAAGCGACGCTGCAGGACTAATCCATGCGTACCGCCACTTTCGGCGCGATGGTCGCAGCGAGGCGGGCTGCGATCGGACGCTGACGATATGCTCACCCTTCTTGGCGTCTATAAGAGCAACAGTCCTCCCAAAGATTCGGAAGAGTGATCTTTCCTCTAAGCTCCGGTGTGACAGTTGCCCCTTCCCTGCTCAACGCGATAAAATCAGGCCGAGGGACTCATGGTACCAGACGGTCCTCATCAACACGCTATCTTTTTTATGAATGGTATAAGCCATTTTTTACCGAAACCGACGCTGGCGCTACCGAGCTCGACGAGCTTCCTGTCCTCAATACGCTTCTTTATTTACCAGTTTGCAGGTGCAGTCACTGGTGCTCGAGCCGGCCAGACGTGTCGGGGCGACGGGAAGACCACAGGGCCGCCCATGCCTCGACATTGACCAGTTCGAGCAGGCGCACATTCTGCTCGCTGGCGGTCGGTCGCCCGGGCCGGAGAGCCTCCTCGATCGCGCCGGGATCGAGAATTCCATGGGCAGCCAGCTGCCCGTCCATCAGCCGCTCGCGCAGTTCGTCGCGCCTGCGCCGGACGATCTCGCTGCAGAACGGGTCCGGCGTGCCCTTGACCCTGCGCTCGACGATCGTGGCCGGAAGTCGGCCGGCAAAAGCGGTCCGCGCCATCGCGCGATCGCGACCGCCCTCGCGCCACTGCCAGCTCGGGATGGCGAGGCAGGCCTCGATGATCGGCTGCGACAAAAGCGGATTGATTACCGGCGCAATCCGGCTGCGATCGGACTCGAGCGTCGGGTGCGCGCGCACCAGGCCGGCGATATGGACTGCCCTGCCGGGCAGCGCCCAGGGCGGGGTCTCGAGCCAGGGATGTGAGAGCTCGAGACCCCGGAGCGAAGCGACAAGGTCGGGGTGCAGGAAGGACGGGCTCGGCTTCCACTGATACGCGGGCGGCCGCCTGGCGATGGCCACCGCCGCGCGCGTCACCCTGAGCGGCCCGGCGCCGGTCTGCCGGCAGATATCGCGCAGCGTGGCGAACGCCCCTGCACCGGGACCCTCTTGCAGGGCGCGGTCCGCCAGTGCGACGGCGGACTGCGAGAAGCCGAAGACATTGTCGCCACCATTGCCGGTGAAGAACGCATCCGCGCCGATGCGGATGGCGGCCTCGCGCAGCGCCTTCTCATAAGCCTGCGCCTCGGCCCGCCCCAGGGGGCGTGGCAGATGCGCGCCGAGCGCATGGCCGAGATCGACCGCGTCGAGGTCGTAGCGGGCATCGACGAGCGGCAGGCCGAGGCTGGTACAGACAGTCTCAGCAAAGCCGCGCTCGTCGCCGATCGGATCGTCGGTGTACATAGTCATGCAGGTTGCGCTGCTACCGGCGCGGGCGAGGCACGCCGCGACGATCGAAGAGTCGAGGCCGCCGGACAGGCTGAGCAGTGGGTGGCGGTAGAGCGACGCCCAGCCGGCGACGCACTGCTCCACCACCCTGCGCAGGCGCTCGGCCGTGGCGGCGGTCTCTTCCCCGGCATTTGGCGCGACGAAGTCCCAGGGCGACCAGCCCGGCAGGGGCCGCTCGGCGCCGTCCTGGAGCGCGACACAGCTTCCCGGCAAGAGCGTCGTGATACCGCCGAGCGCGGTCTCGAACGTCGGCAGGCCGCAGGAATAGAGCATCCGTCCTAGAGCATCCCAGGCGATGCCCTCCGGTGCGCTCCCGGCCGTCTCCAGCAGTTCGACGTCGGACGCGAACATCGCGATGCCGCCCGCCTGGGCCCGATAGCAGGGCAGTGCCGCCGAAGGATCGCGCAAGATCTCGACCGCTTCGCCATTCGCCCGAACGGAGAGATAGCCACCCCAATAGGATTTGAGCAGCGCCTCGGTCCCGCCTCGTGCCAGCACGATACGCTCGGCGTCGCCGAGCGCCTGGATGGCACGCGCCGGTCCGTGGCGGTGGAACAGCGTGCCCAGTACCACGCCATCGTCATCGATCTCGAGGCATCCGCAGGCCTGGTTGACCAGCGCCACGAAGCGCGGCGTGCAGCGCGAGAGCCGCAGGCCGGTCTGTCTGGCGATGCGCTGCGCGCCTTCGGCGACCTCGGCGCCGGTCGAGACGAGGACGAGATAGCGCGGCCTCACGGCAGCACCAGGATGGGAGTGTAGAGCCGCACATTCTCCAGCTCGCCGACAATCACCGCATCGCCGCACTGGACCCAGCTATGGGCGGCAAAGGGCTCGAGGCGGACCCCGAAGACCAATGCCGCCTCCTGGCCGTGGCGCTGGCACAGCCGGCGCGCCGCGATCGCCCGGGGCAGGCACTGGTCGTCCGCGCGCAGCAGCATCGCGCTGGTCACGAACGCGCCCGCGACTCGGCGCTGCCGTGCCTCGTCCTGCGCGTCGACAGCAGCGGAGGGGCACTCGCTCGCCAGACGGGCGGCGATGCTGGCCATCGGCCGCAGCTTCAGCCAGCAGCGCGCGCGAAGCTGGCCGGTGACCGCCGCCACCACGTCGATGGCCGCACCGCGGTGTGCGTTGCCGAGGGCGTAGTCCTGCGCAGCGGCGGGATGCGTCGTAGCCACCTTGCGGCCACCTTCCCCAGTCATGATGACCCCGCAACCGAGGAGCGGCGCCAGCTCGTCGGGAACGAGCATCTCGCCGGCGGCCCAGCGGCGGAAGAGCCCGTCAGTCTTCTCGGGCAGGCAGAAATAGCGATTGGACGCCAGGTCCATGAACACGGCCCGGCCAGCGCACAGGCACCATGACAGGCCGGGGCGGAGCGTGAGCGACATGAGGATGCGCCGGAAGGGCGCGTGCCCATGGGGCACGCGCCAGGTCCGTCAGTCGTCGCTGAGCTCGATCTGCTTGCGGTGACCGAACTCCGTATCGGCGGCGCCGACCGGAAGGCCCTTGGTGTCGGTGCTCACGACACCGAGCTCGATGGTCTGTTCGATATTCATGGCATTCCTCCATTCACGAGAAACGTCATGGCCATGACCAGACCAACGTAGCGGTCCCGGCGATTATGAGAACATTATAATCCGGTTATAATCCGATTGTTTTCAACGGATCGATGCGCGACCCGAGCCGGGCGGGAAAAGCATGCTTGGACATGCGCTGCCACCTTTAGCTGCAAAGCCTGGACATAGTGGCGGCTACCCGGCCTGACCTAACTATCGGGTACTTTTGTTTCCCGATGATGTATTTCCCGCGTCATTCAACCTGTGTTTTCGACAAGTTGCTTGTTTAGCCCTTGCTTCAATCGGAGATTATCGCGAACGCAACGCGAATGCGGGATGCGGAGGCTAATCGTTCGGCTCTGCCTTGGTCCGCCACAGTCACGGAGCACGAGCGGGCGATCCAGCATGGGCCTCGTGACGTGGATAACGTTCGAGCAGCGCGCTGGCGACGCCGTTGGTCCAGCCGAACCCGTCCTGCGTCGGATATTCACCGCCGCCGCCGGATCGGCGTTCCTCGACATCGTATTTCTCGAGCATCTTGCCCGTCTCGGCGAAGGTGGCGTCGACGGTCGACAGCCAGCGCCGGGCGATGTCGTCGGCGAGCGCATTCTCGTCATAGCGGCCCAGCCCTGCAACGGCGATCCATTGCAGCGGTGCCCAGCCATTTGGAGCATCCCATTGCTGGCCGGTGCGCACCGCGGTCGTGCGTAGGCCGCCCGGTGCGAGCAACTGCGCACGGATCGTGCGCGCCACCGCTGCCGCCTGCGAGGCGGACGCGGCACCGACGAACAGCGGATAGGCCGTCGCCGCAGACAGGACTGCGGTCGGCAATCGCGCCATCCGGTCCCAATCGGCATAGCGATCCTGCGTCGGAAGCCAGAGATAGCGGTCGATCGCAGCGCGCCGCCGCGCGGCGAGACTCGAAAAGCGCTGCGCGCAGCCCTTATCTCCCGCACTGGCGCACCGGCGGGCGATCCGCTCCTCCATTGCGAACATCAGGCTGTTGAGATCGACGGGAACGATGTCCGTCGTGTGGATCGATGCGAGCCGGCGCGGGTCCGCCAGCCAGCGGCTGCTATAGTCCCATCCGCTCTCCGCGCCAGCGCGCAGATGGCGATAGAGGATCGCGGCCTCGCGCGACGGATCGGCCTTGGCAGTGGCGACGTCCTCGGCCCAGGATTCGTCGCGCGGCGTCTGGCGATCATCCCAATAGCGGTTGAGCAAGGTCCCGTCGGGCATCCGGACCACTCGCAGGCAGGCGCCCGACGCGCCGAGGCAATCGGCGCCCTTCATCCACCAATCATGCTCTCGCCGAAGCGCGGCGAGACGCCTTGCGGCAGTGGCTGAATCGCCGTCGTCCGAGAGGTCGAGCATCAGCGCGAAGAAGGGCGGTTGGGACCTGCTCAGATAATAGCTGCGCATCCCGTTGGGGATATGGCCATAGCGCTCGATCGTAGCGGTGAAGTCGGCAAGCATCGACTCGACCAGCGGCTGCTGCCCATCCACCTTCAAGCCGAGCATCGTGAAAAAGCTGTCCCAATAATAGAGCTCGCGGAAGCGGCCACCCGGCACCACGTACGGCGCGGACATCGGCAGCGCGGAGCCACCTGCAGGCACCGCCTCGGGCTGGCGGACCAGTGTGGACCAGAGTGCTCTGATATGTGCGCGCAGGTCGGCAGGGCTTCGGTCGTTGACGCCCGGAACGGTGAAATTGGCGAGCACGAACGCGCGCAACGCCGTCGGGTCGGCGGGCGCGAGCCGCTTATAGTCGGCGAGGATTTCCTCGCGTCTGCGTTTCGGCACGGCGTCCGCGAAGGTTTTGCCATCCGGGAAGACGCGCTTCTCCTGCACCTCGGCGAACAGCGGTGCGAACAGGTCGGCGGGCGTCTGCTGGGCGATAGCCGCGGGGCACAGCCACGAGATCATCCCCAAGCAGGCCAGCGCGGTCCATAATGTACGTCTCATCATCATTCATCTCGACGGATGGCGGGATCAGCAGACGTCGTCTCGGGTTTGGAGCGGGCGAGCTGGATCAGTGCGACGCCATGGGCGTCCAAATGACCTTCTTTCCAGTCGCCGAGCAGCAGCTTGCTTCCATTCGGGAGCGCGAAGGCTGCCGCGCCATCGGCATGGTTGATCGCGATAAGCAATCGCCGTCCGCTGCCTTGGCGGACAATGAGCTCAATTTCATCGGAGGTGTGTGCTTCGCCCATTCGTTCCAGCATTGCCTGTCCGTCTGCATCGAGCATCGCGCCGACATAGGTGATCCGGCCACGTCCGATCGCGCGCGTCACGATGGCCGGCTTGCTCGCGAGCCAGCCGCCGCGCGCGTAGCGGGCCAGCACTTCGACGTCGGGCCGATCGATCGCAATCGTCTCTGCCCATGTTCGCGCGTTGCCGTGGATTGACCCCATAACGGGGATCGCCTCATCGAGCGCGTAGAAGGCATCGACATGCGCGCCCAGCAAGGCGGCGAGCGGCCCAGGTTGACGCAGCGGCCATAACGCATTGTCGCCGTCCTTCAGGCCTGAGCGCGGGCCCAGCACCAGATGTCCTCCGCCACGTACATAGCCTTCGAGCGCCGCGGCGGTCGCGGCGTCAAGCACATTGAGAGACGGCGCCAGCACCGTCCGATAGCGCGACAGGTTGGCGTCCGGGGGCAGCACGTCAACGGCTTCACTGGCGGCGAACAGGGGGCGATACCAGTCGGTCATCACCGCGATCGGGTCATAATCGCGCGCGAACCGTTGCTGCTCGACCGCCCAGCGGCTCTCGCGCGAATAGAGCATCGCGATCGTCGCTTTGGGAACGGTGCCAGCCAGCAGGGGGCCTGCCTTGGCGAACTCCGCAGCCAGCTTGGCAATCTCAGGATAGACCGGCATCGGGTTCCCATCGGCGCCGACCAGCGTGCCATGATATTGCTCCTGGCCGCCGGGCGCGCTGCGCCATTGCCAGTAGAGCACAGCGTCCGCGCCGCGCCCTACCGCCTGCCATGCCAGTTCGCGTGTCTGACCCGGATCGAGCGCGCGATTGTTCGCTCCCCAGTTCACCCAGCCGGGTTGGGTTTCCATCAACCAGAAATTGCGCTGCTTGAAGCCGTGCACGACCGCGTGGTGGAGCGCCAGCCCCGTCCAGTCCGGCCGCCCGTCCGGGACATAGGCGTCCCAAGCCGCGAGATCGAGCGCGGCGTGGACGGGATAGGCGTCGTAGCGGTTGTTCCAAAGCGTCGAATTGGTAGTGACGAACTGGCGCGGGTCGGCATGCGCACGAATGGCGGCGGCCTGCTCGCCGACAAAAGATGTCCATAGCGCCGTGAAGAAGCGATGCGCGTCGAGTACCAGCGCCGGGTTCTGATCCCGGCCGAGCGTCAGCCGGACCTGTTCGAATCGCTGATAGCGCTGGCTCCAATATTCGGTGCTCCAGCGCCGATTAAGGGCGTCGATCGTACCATAGCGGGCAGCGAGCCATTTGGCCCAGCGCGCCTTCGCATCGGAATCGAAGGTCTCGACCCCAAACTCATTGTCGATCTGCCAGCCGACGACATTCGGGTTGCGACCATAACGCTGCGCCAGTTCTCCCGCGATGCGTGTCGCATAGCGGCGATAGGTCGCGCTCGCGCCGGAGCCCTGCTGGCGTTCGCCATGTGGTTGGACGCGGCCATCCTCGTCCATCCGCAGCGTGTCCGGATGGGCATCCGTCAGCCAGATCGGAGGTGCGGCGCTAGGGGTTCCGAGGACGACTTTCATCCCATGCCGCGCGGCGGCGGCGATCGCCCGGTCGAGCCAGGCGAAATCGAACCGGCCATCGGCAGGCTCCATCCGCGCCCAGGCGAATTCGCCGATCCGGATTACGCTGAAATGCGCGCGTTCCATCAGCGCCAGATCCGCCTCCCAGTGCTCCTCCGGCCATTGCTCCGGATACCAGGAAGTGCCGACCGCAAGTGGCGGTGCGGTAAAGGGAACGTCGCGCGCGGTGGCCGGGGAAAGAAGGGGAAACAGCAGGCTGAGCAGCGCGGCGTACCGCAGCCAGCACCGGGGCATGTCAGGCGGCTCCCGCGACGACGCGCAGCGCCTTCTTGTCGATCTTGCCGACGCTCGTCCGCGGCAGTTCGGCGAGAACGATCATCCGATCGGGGATGCCATAACGGCTGATGACGCCCCTGCTTACAAAGATCGACAAATGCGCACGCATAGTGTCGACCGTCGGCTGTTCCTTATTGGCCGTGACGAACAGGACGGGGCGTTCGCCCCAATGCGGGTCCGGCACTCCGACCACCGCGGCGCTGTCCACTTGGGGGTGCTGCATCGCCAGCTCCTCGATCTGAACTGAGGAAACCCATTCCCCGCCGGTCTTGATCACGTCCTTCAGCCGGTCGCGGATTTCGATATCGCCGCGATCGTCGATCCGCGCAATGTCCTGTGTATGGAGCCAGCCGCCACGCCAGAGCTGGTCCGAAGCCTCGCAGTCGGAACCATAACTCATCGTCAGCCAAGGCGCGCGCGCGACCAGTTCGCCCTCCTGAGCATCGCGAAGCTCGGAATCGACCACGCGCACTTGAACCAGGGGGATCGGATGGCCGGCGAGGCGCGCTCGGTCCGCGGCATCCGTCGCCTCTTCTGCGTCGAGCCGGGCAATCGATATCACCGGCGCCGTTTCGGACATGCCATAGCCGGCAAAGGCGTGGATGCCCTGCGCAAATGCAGCTTCACGTAGGGTACCCGCAAGCGCCGAGCCGCCGACGATCATCTTCCAGGGATTCGACAACACGCGGCCCTCCAGGCCGGCGAGCAACATCTGGAGCAGTGTCGGCACACCGTGCGAGAAGCTGACGCCTTCCTGCCGCTGGAGCGCGATCAGCCGGTCCGGCACATATCGTCCGGGATACACCTGCTTCACGCCCATCAGCGTAGCGACATAGGGGAGGCCCCAGGCATGAACATGGAACATCGGTGTGAGCGGCATGTAGACGTCGCGATGGGTGAGCTTCTGATGCTCGGGACGCCTCGCGAACGCCGCCATCACGGCGAGCGTGTGCAGAACGAGTTGGCGATGGCTAAACGCCACCGGTTTGGGCAGTCCGGTTGTGCCAGTAGTGTGGAACGTCGTGGCGAGGGCGTTCTCATCGAAGTCGCCAAAGGCGTGAAGATCATCGCCCGCCGCCAGCAGGGCCTCATATTCACCGTCCCTCACGACGGATTCGCTCGCCCCGCCGTCATCCATGGAGATGAAACGCTCGATGCCAGGGATGTCTTGCCTAAGGCTTGCGACCAGCTTCGCGAAATCGGTGTGGAAGAGCAGAAGCCGCGCGCCACTGTCTTGTAGCGTATAGGCGATCTGCGCGGGAGAAAGCCGAACGTTGACCGTCTGGAGCACGGCGCCCAGCATCGGCACCGCGAAATAGGCCTCGAGATAGCGATGGCTGTCCCAGTCCATCACCGCCACGGTGTCGCCCGGGCCGATCCCCAGCCGCGTAAGCACCGAGCCTAGCCGGCCAACGCGTCGGGCCAGTTCATCATAGCTGCGGCGGCCGCCGTCGGAGCCGACGATCTCGTTGCGGCTTCGGGTGTCGAGAGCGCTCTGGAGGAGGTGCCGGACGAGGAGCGGATAGGCATAGGCTTCGCGGGCCGGTTGGGCGAATCGATATCCTTCGCTCATTGCAGGCTCGCCGCCGGTTTGGCGCCGGACTCGACCCAATGGCGCAGCGCATTCCACGCCGCCAGGGTCTGCGTCTTGTCGAAGCCGCAATGGGTATAGCCCGCAGTGCCGCCAATCGGCAAAGGCGCCTTGGTGGCGGGCACCCCATATTGCACGAGGTAGCGCGTCCGGCCGGCCTTGGCGACGGCGGCCTGGAGCGCCTGTTCCTGCGCATAAGGCACCAAGGAATCGATCCGGTTGTGCATTGTCACCAGCGGGGTCGCTATCCGGCCGGTAGCGCTGTGCCACCGCTTCAGATAGTCGAGCGCGCGGGGCGCCGCCGAGACTCGCTGGATGTCGCGATTCAGCGCAGCCTGTTCCTCGACTGAGAGGCCGGGCGCCGAATAGACTTTGCCGATATTGCCATAGACCCAGCCGCCGGCGGTCGCGGTCATGTCCTCAGCGCCGAGCGCTGCGGTCACCAGCGGAAAGGCGAGTGCAGCTGCGTCTTCTTCGAAGCCGCCGATCGCAGTGACCGCGCGGACGATCTTGGCCTCGCGTCCGCTCGGATCCTTTTGCGCGGCGGTCCACAGCGCGAGCGGGGGTGTCCCGACCTTGCCGATCTGACCGAAGACATAAGCCTGGGCGAGGGCGTCGGGGGTGCCGGCCGGCGGCTCGGGGGCGATCGCGTTGCGACGCACGTCCTGTTCGCCGGGCAAGGCGTAGGGGGTGCCCTTGGTCAGCACGTTATAGGCGAGCCGCATGTCGATCAGCCGGCCGAGCAGATCCTGCCAACTGGCAACGACGCCGCAGCGGGCGAAGCCGCCGGCAAAGGCGCGGGGATACATTTCCAATAGCGTGACGACGATTCCTCCGCCCATGGAATCGCCCATCACATAGATCCGCCTGGCGCCGAGCGAGGCGACGAAGTCGCGCAGCCGCTTGGTATTCTTGACTCCGGTCTCGACGCCCAGCCCGGCCTTGTCATAGGCGCTATGGCCGACGGCAAAGCCTTGGGCATAGGCGTCGCCGAGGAGGCCCGACCCGGGAGATTTGGCGACGGGGTCAGACGCAACCGCCACCGGGGTCCCCGGGGTCGAATAGCCATGGGCGAACAATAGTGCGTCGCCCCTCCACCCCGCGGGTATGGCGAGTGCGAACGAATTGCCCTGAAGCTTGCCGTCGATGATGAACCCACCATTCGGCGCAGCGGCGATCGCGACATCGGTGGCCCCCAATCGTCTTGCCTGATCGACCAGGGTCGTCTGAGCCGGGGTCAGCTGGGGCTGGAATGCCTCGGCGGCGAGCGCGGTTGCCGTGACGAGGAGCAGCGGGGCGAAGGCGATCGCGAGGCGGCGGCGTGTCATCGAGCATTCCTTTTCAGCGGGTGGTTGCCTAGGTGACGGCCGAAGAAGCTGGCGATCAGGCGGTAGGCCTCGATCGATTCGGGCATGTCCGGCCACATGAAGAAGGCGTGCGGCAGTCCGTCGAACAGCTGGAGCTCGCTGTCGATGCCCGCCGCCGCGAGCCTGCGATGCGCCAGCGTGAGCGCGCTCGCCGCGAAGTCGCGTCCGCCCGCCAGCAACAAGGTTGGCGGCATCGCTTTGGTTTCGGCGTCCGAGTCGAGCGGATAGGCGCGCGCATCGTCTGCGGTGGCGCCCGCCATATAGGGATTGGGGATCGTCGCCGGCAGGGCCGGAGCCAGCAGCACTTCTCCGCCCGTGATCGGACCGGCGAGGTAGGGGCTATCGCCCGAATAGGCCGCCCCGGTGCCGCAAAAGGTGCCGATCGCGCCGGGACGGGGGAGGCCCTGGCTCCGGATCCATGCCGTGGCCTGAGCGGTAATCACGCCGCCCGCCGAACAGCCATAGATGCCGATATTCTCCGGTCGGTATTGCTTGAGCAATGCACGATAGACCGCGGTGACGTCCTGCGAAGCGGCCGGATAGCGGTGCTCGGGGGTGAGGCGATAATCGACGGTCACGACCTTCGCCTTCATTGTCGCCGCGATCGGAATCGCCTCGACGAGCGCGCCGCTGCCCGCCCCCCACATGAACGCGCCGCCATGCACGTTGATCAGGATCCGATTGGCATTCGCGGGCGCGATCCCATCCTCGGGCGTGACGATATCGACCGAGATGCCGCCGATCGCCCGCCGCTCGGAACGCGTTGCGAAACGGCGACGCATCTCGGCGAGTCGGCGGTCGTTCCAGCGCTGATAGAAAGCGCGCTGCTTCGGAAGATCGTTCGCGATCTCCTTCGGTGCACTCTCGCTCTTCATCTGCGCGAGCACGCGCTGTGCCTCCGCGCTGAGCTGGTTGGACGGCGGCAGCGTGAAGGCGGGGACGTGGACTTCCTGCGCTGCGATCGGCGAGGCGGTCAGTCCGAGGAAGAAGGCTGCACGCATGGCTTTCATCGTTTTTCCTCCAGCCGTGCCCGGAAGAAGCGTGCCATCGCTGCAAAGGCGGCATCGGTCTCCGGGGCATCGATATAGCTCCAGAAGGCGTGGGGCAGGCCGTCGAACAGAATAAGGTTCGACGGCACCCCCGCTGCATCGAGCGATCGGCAAAAGTCGGCGGTGGCGCTCATCAGGAAGTCCCTTTCGCTGGCGAGGCAGAGCGTCGGCGGCCAGCCGGCGAGTTGGCCCCGCGCCGGAGACAGCAAGGGATCCGCAGGGTCCCGCTTTCCTGCATAGAGCGCGACCAGCGCGCCGGCGGCGGCCGGATCCAGGAACAGCGCCATGCTGTCACCGGCTCGGGCGAGATCGGCGCTACCCGAAAAGAAGCCGAGCGCAGCCGGTTGCGGCAAATTTTCAACCCGTAGCCGTGCAACTAGCTCCGCGGCCAGGATAGCGCCGGCCGACGTGCCGTAGACTCCCACCGCTCGCCGAGGACGCTCCGCCAGCAGCGCGCGATAGACCTTGAGTGCGTCGTCCACTGCCTCCGGAAAGAGATGTTCGGGCGCGAGGCGATAGCGCACGGCGATGACTCGGTATCGAGTGAGTCCTGCGACTGCGGCGTTCTCGGTGATCGAGCCCGAGTCCACCATGAAGCCCCCGCCATGGAGGTTGAGCAGGATCGGAGCATCGGCACGCATTGCCTTTGGCGTGAAGATGCGAACGGCCACGCCGCCGATACGCGTCTCGACCATCCGCACGCCGTAGCGCCGGAGTCGGGGTTGGCCGACCTCCTGCTGGATGGCATCCGCCCGCGCGCGTCGGGCCTCGATCGAGTTGGGGCCGCCCTGGCGGGCCTCGTCCGCGGCGAGTCCGGCGCGTGCCTGCGCAGACAACCAGGCGGGCCATGGCGCCTTGATCTGCTGCGCCGAAACGGAGTTTGCGGCGAACAAGGCCGGAATGAGTGCGAGACGGGCGATCATCGGCGGCGCCTCACCGCCGCGGCATAAGCGGCCGCACTAGGCTTGGGCGCGCGCCTGAAATTGGCGCGATCGACCGAGAACAGCCCAAAATGCTGGCGATAGCCGCGCCGCCATTCGAAATTGTCGAGCAGCGACCAGTGGATATAGCCGAGGACCGGAATGCCCTGCGCTTGCGCGTTATCGAGAGATGCGAGCGCCGCCGGGATGTAGCGGGCACGAAGGGCGTCGTCTGCCGCGGCAATGCCGTTCTCCGTGACGAGCACCGGGCGACCGGTCTGCTCATGCGCATGCCTGATCGCGGCGCCAAGCGCTTGCGGATAATATTCATCGCCGCTCTCGGTACGCTCGGCGCCGTCCGGGGGCGGCAGCACGGAGTCGGTGCCCACCCGGATCCGGCCATAAGTCTGGACGCCGATGAAATCGTCGGCCCGCGCAGCTTCGAAAAAGGGGGCTTCGGCAAGCCGGCGATAGGCCGCCAGCCCGCTCTCGCCATCGACCGGCTGCGCGTCCGGAAGCGCCAGGCTCATGCCGACAAGGACCGACGCGCGCTCGGATTTCCAGGCCTGGCAGGCGGCGCGGTGTCCATTGAGAAGATGGGCAAGCGCGTCATCCTCCCCGCGCGAATAGACCCACACGTCGAAACGATCGGACCCGCTCGCGCGCGCGGCCTCGGCCAGCATGGCATCGAGGCCGGCGCGCGCCGCGTCGGCGAGCGGCGTCGAAACCCAGCGCCCCATCAACGGCAGATTGGGCTCGTTGAAGGTGACGACATGCGACGCCACCGGCGCCAGCTGCCGGCCTGCGCGCTCGGCAAAGCGGGCGAAGCGCCCCGTGGCTTCGGGATCGTTCCATCCCCCCAGGCGCGCGAACCAACTTGGGCTGGTGAAGTGGCTGAGCGTCACGACCGGCGCCAGGCCGGCCTCGCGGCACGCCCAAGCGATCCGTGCATAATGATCGAGCCAGGCTTGGCTGAACGCGCCCGGCTCCGGCTCGATTCGGGACCATTCGATCGAAAATCGAAAGCAGTTCAGCCCCAATGATGCGGCGAGCGCGATGTCTTCGCGCCAGCGATGGAGGCTGTCGCACGCATCGCCCGAGGGCTCGACGAAACCGGTGTTCCTCACTTGCTCGAGCAGCCAGATGTCGGCGTTGACATTGTTGCCCTCGACTTGGTGCCCCGCGGTCGCGGCGCCCCATAGGAAGGCCGATCGTTCGCCGATCACCGGAGGGTTCCGCCAGCCCGCGCAATGCTGCCGAGCAGCCTCGCGCTGGGTTTGGGCGTGCGCTTGAAGCTGCTTCGATCGACGGCGACCAGGCCGAATTTCGGTCCGTAGCCGGACAGCCATTCGAAATTGTCGAGCAATGACCAATGGATATAGCCGAGCACGGGTACCCCGTCCGCCCGCGCGCGTTCGACCGAGGCGATCGCTTCAGGAATGAAACGGGTCCGCAGCGAATCGTCGCTCGCGTCGATGCCGTTCTCGGTCACCAGTACGGGCTTTCCGGTCGCGTGGTGGACGTAGCGCACGACATTACCGACCGCGGCGGGATACCATTCCTTTCCGTCGCCACGCCTCGGGGCGTCGAGCGGCGCCGCAACGTCGCGATCACGACCGACAAAGGCGCGGCCATAGGTCTGCACGCCGACGAAATCATCGCGGTCCATGACGGCGAAGAACGGGCCGTAGATCTCCGCGCGCTTGCGCTCGATGCCGCTGTCGGGGCCCACCGGCACATTGTCGGGAATGGCGAGGCTGAGACCGACCGGCAAGTCGCCGCGCGCCGCCTTGATCGCAGCCCGCCCGGCCACATGCGCCGCCGTGATTCCCGGGATCATCGGGCTGGGGTCGCCGGCGTTGAGCACCGAGAAGCGATCCGATCCGCTTGCCTTGGCGGCCGCGGCGACGCAGGCTGCCATCTTCACTAGGAAATCCGCGGGCGGCGGGCTGATCGCCCAGCGGCCGCCGAGCGCCAGGTTGGGCTCGTTGAAGGTGAGCGCATGGCTGATGCCCCCGGCCATGGCGCGCGCTGCCTTGTCGCAATAGCGTGCGAACAGGTCGGCCGCGTCACGTTGCTCCCACCCGCCCGCCGCGGCAAACCAGCGCGGCGTCGTGAAGTGATTGAAGGTGACGACGGGTGCCAGCCCCTGATCGCGACAATGATCGACAATCGCCTTGTAATGATCGAGAAAGGCCTGGCTGAACTGTCCCTTGGCCGGTTCGATCCTCGGCCACTCGATCGAGAAGCGGTAGCAGTTGAGACCCAGCGCCTTGACGATCGCGACGTCTTCGCGCCAGCGGTGAAGGCTGTCGCAGCCATCACCCGAAGGCTCGGCGAAAACACTGGGCTTCACTTGCTCCAGCAGCCAGATGTCCGCCGAGACATTGTTGCCCTCGACCTGATGCCCCGCGGTCGCCGCGCCCCAGAGGAACGAATCGGATGCGGCGGCACGGGCGGGGAGCGCCATCGCCGTTCCCACGGCCATGCCGAGGCCAATCATGCCGCGCCGGTCCAAGGTCACTTCACTGCCTCGGGCCCGGGCCTGCGGCCGGTCTTCACCCAGCTCCGCATCGCTTCGAACGCGGCAATGTTCTGGGCAGGCGTGAAGCCGCAATGGGTGTAGCCTTCGAGCCCACCTGGAAGGGGGAATCGGGTCGGTGGCACCGCATATTGTGCAAGACGGGCCGAATTTCCGGCGCGTGCGACGACGCGTCCAAGCCCCTGCGATTGGGCGAAGGGAACCAGCGCGTCGATCGTCTGGTGTACGGTGACGAGCGGCACGCGGAAGCGGCCGGTGGCCTGATGCCATTGCATAGCATAGGCGACCGCCTTCGGGTCCGCAGCATAGCGTTGCATCCGGCGATTGAACTCGGCCTTCCCCTCGGCGCTCATCTCAGGTGGATCATAGACCTTGCCGATATTGCCGATCGGCAGTCCGCCCATCGTTGCGACGATGTCGTCCATGCCGAGCAGCGCGGAATAGAGCGGTGCGCCGAGCGCAGCAGGGTCTGGCGCGAAGCCGCCGACCGCGGCCACCTGACGGACGATCTTCGCTTCTCGTCCGTCGGGATTAGCCTTTGCCGCCTGGAACAGGGCGAGGATCGGCAGCAGCACCTTCATCTTCTGCGCTTCGCGGAAAGCGTCTCCCGACATTGCATCGCCGGCCGGCGGAACGACCGGAAGTGCAGAGCGGGTCACATCTTTTCCGCCGGGCAGCGCATAGCGCGTGCCTTCGGTGAGCAGGTCATAGGCACCGCGCATGTCCGCCAATTGCTGGACGAGCGGGAGCCAGCCCTGGGCGACGCCGCACATCGACACTGCGCCGGCGAAATCCCGCGGATAGAGTTCGATGAGCGCCATCACGATGCTGCCGCCCATCGAACCACCCACTGCATAGAAGCGGGTGGCGCCGATCTTCGTCGCCAGAGCACGGAGCCGCATGCTGTTCTTCGCGCCGCTTTCGGTCGCTATGCCGGATTTGTCGAAGGCCGCGATGCCACTGGCCACGCCCTCGGCGTAGAGGTGCTTGAACAGGCCGCCGCCCGGATCCTTTGCGATCGGGTCGCTCGGCACGGTCGGGGTGCTGCCGGGCAGGGCATATCCTTGCCCGAACAAGACCATCTCCCCCGTCCAATTGGCCGGCAGTGCCAGCACGAAGGCCCGCCCGGCGAGTTTGCCGTTGACGATCATGCCGCCGTTGGGACCCGCGCTTGGCACGAGTTCGCTCGCGCCTGCCGTCCGGGCCTTTGCGAGCAATTCGGCCTGGGTCTGCGACGGCGCGAAGACGGCGGCTCGGGACGCCGCCTCCTGTGCCACAGGTCGAGCCCCAGCCGTCGCGGTTGCCAGCACCGCCAGCGACACTAGGGTTGCGATGCGCATTCTCCGCCTCCTCAGAAGCGGTAGCGGAGCTGGACGCCATATTGCGCCGGCTCGCCATAGATCGATCCGACGAACCCGGAATTGTTATATCCCGGGTTGGCCGTCACCCGATATTCCTGGTCGAGGACATTGGTGCCGTAAATGGCGAGGTCGAGCGGGGCGCCGCGGACGTTGCGCCAATCCAGCCGCAAATTGAGCAGGCCATAGCCCGCGATCGTGTCGAAGGGTTGGCTCTCGGGGGTGACCCGCTGGCTCGACTGATAGGACCAGAGCGCGGAGACGCTCATCTCGCCCTCGGATTTGGGCAGTGGCAGCGCCAGTTCACCGCTCAGCGTATATTTGTGCTTCGGCACGAACGAGAAGGGCGTACCCGCAAGGTCGCGGCTGGGCTGCGCGGCGGTGAGTGCAGAGGGGATCGCCGGGATCGCGATCGTCCTGTACTCCAGATACTTGGCGGAATTATACGAATATGTCGCGCCGAGCGTCAGCGCGCGGGTCGGCTTGAGCATCCCTTCGAACTCGAGGCCCATTACGCGCGCGCGCTGGGCGTTGGTCAGGATGTCCGAGCCGGCGATCGCGGCCCGCTGGATCACCTGGATGTCGTCATACCAGGTATAGAAGGCGGCGATGTTGGTTCGTGCCTTCACGTCGCCGAACGACCAGTCGCGCTTCACTCCGATTTCCGCGTCGGTCACCTGCTCGGGACGAACCGCGAAAAGCGGGTGCTGTTCGCCGAGGAACAGCGATACGATCGGATTGCTCGCGCCCGATTTGTAGCCGCGCCGCGACACCGCATAGAGCAAGGTGCCGGGGTCGGCCCGCCAGTCCAGTCCCAGCTGCCAGGTCGGTCCGTCGCTCCGGCCCCGGAAGGTCGGTGACGTGCAATTCGGATATTTGAGCGTGGGGAAACCGCCTGCGGCGACGGCCTTGAACGCATCATAGGTGCACAGGCCGGCATTGAGGCCGATGACCTGCGTCGCCTGCGCCTGCGAAATCAGGCCGAGCGCAGCGAGGCGAGTGAAGATCTGGTAGCTCGCGGGATCCTGATAGGCCTGAATGTCGCCCCCGAACGTGTCCCAGGTCCACCGAAAGCCGGCGGTCGCGGTGAGGGCCGGCGTCAACGCATATTGCGCCTGCGCATAAAGCGCCTTGCTGCGACCATCGACATGCGCGCTCGGCTGAAGGCTGAGTGCAGGCGCCAACGGACCGCTCAGGCCCAGTGCCGGCCACAGCGCCTGCGGGAAGACGAGCGGGCCCCCGCCAAGGATGCCGGCTGCCTGCATCGGATTGACGGTCTGGAAAGTCAGCGGTGCGGGAGTGTTCTGGTCGAGATAGAAGCCGCCGGCCTGAAGGCGCAGCTTGCCGTCGTCATAGCGCAGCTGCAGTTCTTCGGTGATCGTGCGCAGATTGTTGTTCCAGCCTCCCGGATAAGCGCCGAGCAGGTCGGCGACCGGCAACGGCGTCGCGTCGCGGTCGGTGGCGCTGGTCGACCGGGTGCGTGCGTAGCTGAAGATGTTCTTGATCGTGATCGTCGACGATGGGCGCCACTCGGTATTGTTGAGCACGAGGAAGTTCTTCGCCTTCTCGAAGGTCGGAACGCTGAGCGCCGTCTCTCGGACGCCGCGCGCCTGCTGCAGGGCCAGATAGGGCTGAAGCAGGGCTGCGTAGGGCCGCGCCGGGTTGACCGCGAGCAGGACATTGCCGCCGCCATGCTCGTCGACCTGCTGATAGCTCACCGCGGTGTAGCTGCTCAGCGTATCGCTGGGGTTGAACTGGATCCCGAAGCGGAGGCTGAAATTGTTGCGGTTGAGATAGTCGCGGCCGGTGTTGACATCACGCACATAGCCGTCGCGCGTATCGAACTGGCCGGCGACCCGCACCGCCAGCACGTCGTCGACGATCGGCACGTTGAGCGCGGCCTGGCCGCTCTTGCGCGCGAGATTGCCGAGGGTCAGGTCGACATAGCCTTCGATCGCGTTCATCTTCGGCCGTGCCGGTTCCATCAGCACCGCGCCGCCCGTCGTGTTGCGGCCGAACAGCGTTCCCTGGGGCCCCTTCAGGACCTGGAGCGAGGCGAGGTCGTAGAAATTGCCGGGGCCGCTGACCGAACTCGGGACCTCCGCGAAATAGCCCACCACGCCCGGGCCGCTGCCGGTTCCCGCGCCTCCGGTGCCGCCCATGCCGCGGATCGTATAGGTTTCCTGGTTGCGCGCGACGTCGCCGACGACCGACAGCGAAGGCGTGAAATTCTGGAGATCGGTGCCGTTGTTGATGCCTTTCTCGCGGATCGAATCCTGCGTGAATGCCGTGACCGCAACCGGAACCCGCTGCGCGCGCTCCTCCGTGCGGCGCGCCGTGACGACGATGTCCTGCAGGGCGGGGTCGTCGGCCGCGGGGGCAGGCGGACTGTCCTGTGCCACCGGGAACGCACCCGGCATGGTCGCTCCGCCATTGGCAGCGACCGCAGTCGCTCGCGAAACGGCGACGGCGCCCGAGGCGTCGCTGTGCACCACCAGCCCAGAGCGGCCAAGGATCGCACGCAGCGCCGCGCGCTCGTCCATCTGGCCATGCACTCCCGGGGACCGGAGCCCTTGAACCTCTTCGCTGCGATAGAGGATGTGCCGGCGCGATTGCCGCGACCAGGCCTCCAGAGCGGCTTTCATGCTGCCCGGCTCCACTCGAAAGGTGCGCAGCTCCGCTTGCGCGGACGCGGGCACTGTCGCGACGATCGCCAGCGTCGAAATCGTCAACGCGAGCGTGAACTTTCCGGTCATCCTCTTCCCCTTGTCGCGGCGGCCGTTGTTTCGGCCGCTCGCTCGTCACGACGAGGACGGTGCGCGAATCCCCAACGCGCGATCAGGAAAAAATCGTGATCGCATCCTTGTCGCTGGTGACGTGCAGCCCGAAAGCCGTGCGAAGCAGCCGCGCAAAGGCGTCGACGTCATGCGCATCGAATGATCCGCCGATGCGGATCGCGGCAGCCTGCGGATCGCCGATGCGGATCTGACGCTTGTTATAGCGGTTGAATTCGCGGACCGCGTCATCGAGCGTCACCTGATCGAAAGTCAGCACGCCCTGGCGCCAGGAAAGCGAATCCTCCACCCATTGATCCGATCGCTTGGTCAGCAGCATCGACGTGCCGCGCGCGACGATCACGTCCCCCGCGGTGATTACGGCCGCGCGCTGATCGTCGGCGGCCGCGCCGTCCTCCACGCGAACCCGGCCCTGGGCGACGGTCACAATGGTGACGTCGCCATCGCGACGGATCGAGAATTTGGTCCCCAGCACGGTCACTTTCCGTCCGCCGGCGAACACGGTGAAGGGCCGGCGCGCATCGTGCGCCACGTCGAAAAACGCTTCGCCGCGATCCAGCCAGACCTCGCGCCGTCCCTTGGCGACCGAAGCGCGCATCGCGCTTGCGGTATTTAGGGTGACGCGACTGCCATCCACCAGATCGACTTGCTCGCGGGCGCCGACGGCAGTGGCCACCTTGACGAGATCGTTTGTCGCTCCGTCATTGCCGCGCAGCGCCAATACCGTGATCGTGCAGACGATCAGCAACGAGGCCGCGATCGCCAGCGCAGGAACCAGCCAGCGGAACCAGGATCGTTCGGGCGTTCCCGGCGCACGCACCGCGGCGAGCCGCTCGGTCGCCGCCCAGCCGATCTCCAACCGCCAGAACGCGACTTTGTGCGCCATGTTTTCGGCGAGCCAGAGCTCGAGGGCGGCTTGCTGCTCGGCCGACCATTCCGGCTGCTCGCGCTGGACCAGCCAGGTGGCGGCGGTCTGCTCGATTTCGCGGGCGCGACTCATCGCTCCACCTGCTGATGCGGCGAGGTTCGCCTGGGCTTGCGGTCGATGCGCCCAGCGCCCCCATGCATATAGTCGACCAGTGCGCGCAGGCCGAGTGTCAATTGGCGCTCGACGGTGTGCGCGCCCACGCCCAGCCGCGCTGCGGTCTCGCGGATGCTCAGTCCTTCCACCCGGCGTAGCCTGACCACTTCGCGGCAACGGGGCGGCAGTTGCTCCAGCCCCGCCAACGCCCTGCGCAGTTCGTCGCGCGCCTCGAGCTGGTGATCGGGAGAGAGCGCCTCTCCCTCGATCGCGATGCTCTCGAGATCGGCGACCTGTTCGAACGAGACGACCCGCGCGCGCCGCGCACGGTCGATCAGAACGTTGCGCGCGACGGCAAAGACATAGCGGCGGGCCGAGGCTGGCAGGCCGCCCCGCGCACCGCTCAGCGCACGCTCATAGCTTTCCTGGCGTATGTCGATGACGTCCTCGCTTTGCCGGCTGTGGCGAGAGATGAACAGCATCAGCTCCCGCTCGAACGGAAGCACGTCCGTCGCGAACCAGGCACGTAGGGCATCGTCATCGACCATATGGGGTTCGACGTATGAGCGGCCGAAAGCCGTAACACCATCACGATCTTCTGGCGCGAGCGATCCACTCCAGACTGGCCTAGCGGCGGGCAGCCAGCGCCGGGCATTCGCGCGGGTAGTCGTCACGTGGCCGTCGGAGAGTTCAGGTGAACTCGGCGCGTAAATGGTCTCGCAGCCTCTCGCCATCTGGACCGGCGATCTTGTAGCAGCCAGGAAAGGGTTGCTGCCGGACCGCGTCCGCATCGGCCGAACGCCAGATTTCGGCAAAGCTGGATTGTTCGCAATTGCCCATCCACGAATGCTCTTTCGCGATGTCGCAGCCGAGTACGTCGAACGTCGACGTGATGTTGACGTGGGTCCAACCAGCGGAACAGACGCCACAATCGAAGCTGGCCCGGCGATGTAGGGAAGCCTCCGGGTCGGTGCGTGCCTGTCCCATGGCACGAAGTTGCACTCGGAGCGATGGCAAGAACAGATCTTCCGGGAATGTCCTAGAATATTCGTTGAGGCGCATCCAGAAATCGAACGTCTCAGCCTCATCGAGAAGAAGTTCGGGATAACGAAGTGCAGAAGCGGTCCGCTGGATGTTGAGGAAATGGAAGCGTTTTATATCCGGATAGTAGCGCTCAATGATGCGCTCAGCCGTCTTCACGTTACCTTTGTGGATGACCGTGGCAAGCTGGACATCGAGCGTGGAGCGACGGAGTCGTTCCAGGGTCTCCAACACACGCGCGGTTTTTCCTCGAACAGGGTCGTTGATCGCGGGGTCAATCGAGTCGAGTGATATCTGGATGATGAAGTTCTGACGGGTGGTGGCTCGCTCCAGCGCATCGATCCGACTCTGTGGCAGGGCAACGCCGTTCGAGAGCAAACCGATACGCATGCCACCGGCAGTTGCCCGTTCTATCATTGTTACGATCTCGGGATGCAACAGCGGTTCACCGCCGGCGAAGGTTATGTCGAATACGCCGAGCTGCCCGAATTCCTCCACCAGCTCGATCGCACGGCCCGAGGCCATGCGCGCGCCTGAGAAGGGCTTGGCGTAGCAGTAGACGCAGTCAAGGTTGCAATAGTCGGTGACCCACATGCAAACCGTGAACGGCGCGCGCAGAACCTCCGAGTTCACGACTGAATGAGCCCGGCGGCGCGCATCGACCGGAGAAAGCCAGCCGCGTCCTCTTCGAGATGCGCTTCGTCGATATGGCGCCCGTCCTTCCGCGCCTCGCGAAGTCGCTTGAACATGGCCAGGCCGGCCTTGTTCAGCTTATACACGCGATCCGATGTCGGTTCGAAGAGGATGGCGCCGAACTCTTCCTCACGAAGGATGGCATTCGCCAGCGGATCGGTAATCTCGCGAATGCCGATACCGGCCGCTTTGGTGTGGTTCTCGATCCAGCGATTTTCCAGCCATTGAGCGGACCAGTCGACCGGAAGCGTGACCGGAAGTCCTTCGGTCGCCACCGTGCGATATATCTGGGATTCAACCGAGGCATGGACATTCAGTTCGCCGCGCAAATCTGGCTTCAGTTCGGAATAGCGCTTGAGGTAGGTTTCATGGCCCTTGCCGGCAGGGAATTCCTGGTTGAGCGAATACATGTAGAGCTCGATCGTAGGCTGATCGGAGGTGTCGTGCATGTCATGTCTCCCATTCTGGTGTTCCAGCTCTCGTTAGGCTCGCTGCCGAGCAGACCCAGGGCCTCCGCATGATCCAGCGCCGCCCCTGCATATTCCCGATGCAGCGCGCGCATCGCACGCGCGGCGCGGCGTTGCGCGGAGGACAGCGCAGGCGGGGTCGCCCGCAACAGGCCGAGCCCTCCAGCCACTGGGAGCACGAGATTCGGCGACAGTGCGCCCGAACGCCCCCGCAGGAGTCCCCCGCCAGCGCCGAAATTAAACTCAAGGACCGATTGGAAGAGTGCGCACGACCGGGCACGGTCCCCTGCACTTTGCCAGAAGCTGCCTCCGCGCGTCCCGGCATAGTGGAGGAGGATGAAATCGGCGAGATCCTGCTGATACTCGACCATCCACGCATTGTACCGGGCTGCCCAGCTGCCTCCCGGCGCTCCTGCTGCGATGGCGCACAGGGCCGCAACGACCCAGCGGATCTGAATGACCGTAAGGTGGAGTGTCGTCGCCTGGAGCGGTTCCAGAAATCCCGCCGCCATGCCCACCGCGACGCCGTTCGCTTGCCAAGGCGCGCGACGGAAGCCTGGCTCGAAGCGGATGCACGGACCTGGCCGAAAATCGGCACCGGCGTGCCGCGCCAGTGTCCGCCATGCCTCTTCCTCATCAACATGGGCGGATGCGTGGACGTATCCGACGCCGACCCGGCCGGCGGCCGGAATTTCCCAGATCCACCCTGCCGCCTTGGCGACGGCTCTGGTGGAGGGCTCCGGTATCCCCGTCTGCGGCATCGTCCCCGCCACGGCACGGTCCGCCGGCAATATGCTGGCGAGGCTAGTCCAATCGGGGCGATCGGAATCGATCAGCACCCGATGCTGGCCCGAACAGTCGATAACGAAATCCGCAAAGAGGTTGCGGCCATCACGCAAGATGACTGCTTCAATCTCGCCGTTCGCATTCCGCGACAGCGTGGCGACGTCGCCTTCGATTAGTCGGACGCCACGTTCGCGAGCGCACCGCGCAATGAAATCGGCTGCACGGCCGGCGTCGAAATGCCAGGCATGGGTGCCCAGCAAGTCGATTTCACCCTCCGTGCACTTCGCGGGAACCCGGTTCCGGCGAGCGAGCCAATAGTGGAGATGGGCTTGCGCCACCGCGCAACCATCCGCCAGCGCTGCGTGCTGACTGAGGCAGGTTCCTTCATACGGCTGGAATCCCACCATGGCGTCGGGATTGTCGAGCGGCGCAAACACGCTATGGCCGGACCGCCTCCAGCCAACCAGCTCGACGCCGAGCTTGAACGTCGCACCGGCCGCGCGGACGAAGTCCTGCGTGGCGATATCATGATCGATGAGAAATTGCGTGAAGGCTCCTGTGGAGCTCTCGCCCACACCAATCACCGGCCGCGTCGCAGACGCGACGACTATTACTTGCGTATTCGAGGGCATCGCTGCTTTGGCGGCGAGCGCTGCCAGCCACCCGGCAAGTCCCGCCCCTATGATCAGGACGACATCAGCCGTCCTGTCAACGGATTCTCGCGCGCGAGTCATGTTCACCCCGCTAGAATACGAGACAAATCATTCGCAATCAGACTAACTAGCATTTTCAGATGATGGTTTACCGGATCTCTCGCCGTGTCGCAGAACTATTGCGATTAACAGCATCGAGTCGCGATACTCATACTTCATCTGAAGCGAGTCGTATATATATTTTTGTCAAATCGGCTCAGCCTGCGGTTGTTGCGCCGATCAATTAGGACCATTTTGGTGGCGAACCGATGCTCACCGATGATGGTCCGTACGGAAAGTGGCTGCGAAACGGCGTCGAAGCCGATCAGGGTGCGCCGCAGTTCGCCATTCTTATCGACTTCGCGAATTTAGGGGTTCGTTCGCGCGAACATATGCTGATTCAGCCGGCGACTGTCCAACATTGCGGAATGTTCAGATCACCGGGCGGATCAGGAAGTTCAGGATCTGAGCTGATCTTGCCGAAGCGGATCGACAAGCTAGTTGATTACACCCCGCTACCGCTCGTCGCTCGTGCCGAACCGAGGGCATTACTCAGGCCGGAGACCGCGCCGCGAACCGATTGGGGTACAACTACAACGCGGCTCGTCGTTCGCTTAGAGGAAGATGGCCGCCACCGCGCTCCCTCACGCCGCTCGCTGCGCGGATGACTGAGGGGCGGCTCGCGCAGGCAGCATCCGACCGGGCTTCTAGTCGTGAATGCCCGCCGGGGCCGGGCGCTCTTGGCGAGGCGGCGCCTCGCCCCGTGGACCGGGCTCGCCTTCCAGGAGGATCTCACGCGGCCGGCCGAGGTCGACTCCCGTGCCGAACAGCGTGCCGAGCCGCCGGGCGAGCAGCTCCGTGTCGTCGATGCGGAACCGTCCGGACACGCGCTCTTGCGCAAGCCATGCGTCCGCCAGTCGGATCGGACGCGCGGCTCCTCGGTTGGCGAGGGCCACCAGTTCCGCAACCGGCGTTCCGTCGAAATCGCGCGCGGCGGCCGAGGGGGCGTCCGTCGCTCCGGTGGCCGCGCCGATGGGCATGCGGACTTCCGGCTGCGCCGTGAACGAGAGGCCTTCGCCGGCCTTCAGCCGGCGTGTCGCCGGCGGCCCGCTCGGTGCCTGGCGTGGCATCGCGACGTCGACCGCGCCCTGGAGCAATCGCACGGCGACCTTGCCCGAATGCGCCAAGGCGATCTCGAAGACCGTGCCGCGGGCCGTGACGCTCCCCCCGCCGGCATAGACGATGAAGGGGCGCGGCTCGTGCGCGACTTCGAAACGCGCCTGTCCTTGCAACAGCCTCAGCCGCCGCTGCCGGCCGTCCAGGTCGATGTCCAGGATCGTTCCGGCGCCGAGGCGGAGTGTCGAGCCGTCGGCGAGCCGCACCAGGCTCGCTGCGCCGCCGAGCGTGGAAATCCGCCGATGGTCTTCCGCCGCAGCGATGGCCTCGCTCCGGTCCGCGCCGGGCCACGGCTTGTGCGTGACGACCCATGCGCCGACCCCGACCCCGCAGGCTGCCACCGTGGCCAGTGCCACCGCGCCGAAGCTCCCGCGCCGGGAACGCTCGGGCGGTGGCGAGAGCTGGGGCGCGGGCGCGGGAGCAGGCTCGCCGGGCTCGGCGAGCACCTTGCCCATCGCAAACACCTCGGCGGCGTCATTATAGGCGGCCCGGTGCTGCGGCCCCCGGGCGAGCCAGGCCTCGAATTCGGCGCGGATGGTTTCGGCGTCGGGACCGCGCAGCCTCGCGAACCAGTGCGCAGCCTCGCGAGCGAGCGCGTCGTCGCCTTCCTCCCTCTGGTCTTCTGGGATGCTCATTGCCTCAGGTCCCTGCCGATCCTCAGCAGCGCTTCGCCCATATGCCATTCGACGGTGCGGACGCTGATGCCGAGCTGAGTCGCGATCTCCTTGTAGCCCAGACCCTCGACCCGGTGCAGCACGAACACCTCGCGCGTGCGCGGCGGCAATGCGGCCACCGCCGATCGATAGCGTTCCCGCATCTGTGAAACCTCGATTCCGTCTTCCTGGGTCGCCCGCGCGGCCGGGGCGTTCGTCTCGTCGATCGGGACATGCGGCGTGCGGTTGGCGAGGCGGCGCGACCGGTCGATCAGCAGGTTGCGCACGATCCGGTTGAGGAACGCCTCGGGCTGCCGAAGCTCGTCGCGGGTATCCGAACCGACCAGCCGCGCGAAGGCATCCTGCACCATATCGTTCGCTTCCTCGCGCGAGCGCAGGCGCGCGTCGAGCCAGCGCCGCAGGCGAGGCGCCTGCTCGCGGTACAGGTCGTCGAGGCGCGGCTGGCCGGGGCCGTCGCGCTCGGGCGCCTCGCAGGGGTCGTCGCCGGGCCGCCGCATGCGTTACTGCAAGCAGCGGCCGCCGCGCAGCACGCGGACATGGAAACACGATCGCACGAGAGCCTGTCTCGCGCCGGGCATTGCCTCGGGAATGGCGCCCGGCCGGGTCGGGCGGGCGTGCTTGATGCCTGGCGGTCAAATCCGCAGCGGACTGCCGGCATTGCCCCGCTGCACGTGCGAGTCTGCGTCACTTCGCAGGTCCTTGCAACACCCGCCTGGAGGGTGCCGGACCATGGCTCCTCCGAGCCGGCCGGGACCGGGCGCGGCTTGTCGGGCGCGCCGCACTGGCCCGCAACCCGGCCGGGCCGGGTGCTCCGCTGGCGCTTCGCCCTGCGGTGCGGGCCACCGCTCCCCGCGCGCCCGGTGTGCGCCGCCGCCGGCCCCGATTGGCCGGCCTGGAGGAGCGACCTTATGTCTCGGCACCCTGTCATCGCGACAACCGACCCGCATGCACTCATCGCCGCGCTCCGCGAGCTGGAGCCGCTGGAACGTGCCGTGTTCCAGCTCTGCGCGGTGGACGGGCTCGATTACCCTGAGATCGCCGAACGGCTCGGCATCGGCATCGCGGACGTCGAGCGCCAGCTCGCCTCGGCGCTGCTCTCGATCCGCCGCCACCTGGACATGGCCTCCCGCGCCCGCAATCGGGTCGGTTCCGGCGCAAAGCGCCGCACCAACCGGTTGCATCGCCTCCTGCGCTGGCTAGGGTCGCGCTGATGCGTACCGATCTCGATCACCTGCCGCCCGCCAAGCAGCGCGAGCTCGAGCGCGTGGTGCAGATCCTGTTCGAGGAATTCCGCGACGCGGTCGCGCTCTCCACCGCGGAGTGGAAGCGCCAGGCGCGCATCCTCAAGGTGATCCTCTATGGCAGCTATGCGCGCGGCGGCTGGGTCGACGAGCCGCACACCGCCAAGGGCTATCAATCCGACTTCGACCTGTTGATCATCGTCAACAACGAGAAGCTCACCGATCGCGCCCAGTTCTGGACGACGGCCGAAGAGCGGCTCAACCGCGAGCTGGCGGTGACCAAGACGCTGCGCACGCCAGTGAATCTCATCGTCCACACGCTGCGTGAGGTGAACGATGGGCTCGCGCATGGCCGCTATTTCTTCATGGATGTCGCGCGCGATGGGATCGCGCTCTACGAGAGCGACAGCACCGAGCTGCACGAGCCCAAGCCGAAGACGCCGCAGCAGGCGCTGGCTATGGCGAAGGAGTATTTTGAGGAGTGGTTGCCGAGCGGCGAGCAGTTTTTCGCCACTGCGCAATTCAGCGGCAATCGCGGCTGGAACAAGAAGGCCGCCTTCCTCCTTCATCAGGCGACTGAGAGCTACTACCACTGCGTCTTGCTGGTCTGCACCTTCTACACGCCACACGTGCACAATCTTGGCTTCCTCCGTACCCAAGCTGAGAGGATTGACCCGCGCCTGATCGATGTTTGGCCGCGCGATACCCGCGTGGACAGGGCTCGATTTGAAAAGCTGAAGGAGGCTTACGTCAAGGCGCGCTACTCCAAGCACTATCGCATTAGTGCCGAGGAGCTGGCTTGGCTCGGAGAGCGCGTCGATGGTTTGGGCCGCATCGTTCAACTCGTGTGTGAGGAACATCTCGCCGCACTCGAGCGCAGCGCGGCTGCCTGATGACTTTCAGCTCGATGCGCAAACCCCTCCAGAGCATTTAAGCGGGCGTCGGCCACTGTCTCCATCTCGGGTTCACCACCTTACCTACTCATTGGTTCGAACGGTTCGGAGATGATCCGTCTTCACACCGACACACAAGCTTTCGTTCGCGCAACGGCGTGCATTGTCGTAGAGGGTTGCGGAAATGCTGCCGCCAACTGACCCAACATGGAAAGATCTCGTCGCTTCGATCCGGAGCCACCGAGCGCACCGCGCTCGGTTCTTTAAACCCGTCTGCGTGATAAGCGCGATAGATCTCGCGGATGAGCGCGGGCGTGCCGCAGTCGGACTTGACGCGCGCGCGATTGAGAACAGATTCCGTCGTTACGTTGAGGTAGTCCATCCAACTCGATCGGGGCAGGCGTGGCGTCCGCTTTGGCATCTAAGCGTGGACGGCCTCTGGACGTTTGTCCGAGACGGCCGCGAGTTGACCGCTGCTGACTTCCCGGACGAGAAGCCGGGCGGCAGGACGCAATTCCTTTCCTCCTTCGATGACATGATAGTGGCGGATCGGTACGTGGAGCCTTGGCTTTCGCCAGCTCTCCGTCGGCAGCTCCGCAACGAGATGCTGGCGATGCTTGCGGAGGACGATGAGACAATCAGGCCGTTTGCCCGTCAGCTCGCAGATCCCGCAAAGGCCTTCCGCCCCGACGAGTGGCTACCTGAAGAGGAGCTGCCGATCCGTTTCGGTTTGCCCAATTCGCAGCCGGATCTGTTTGGAATTGAGGAGGAGCGTGACCCAGACGTCGGACGAATTGGCACGCCGTTTGATCCTGAGACGATTCAGATGGACACGAAGTCCCTGTCGGTCGACCTGCTCCTGCGCAGAGTGGCGCGTAACATGATTGACCTACAGCCCGACTTTCAACGGCGCATGGGCATTTGGAACGAGCGTCGGCAGAGCCGCCTTATAGAATCCATGCTACTTCGTATTCCACTTCCCGTTCTCTACGCTGCCGAGGATGACGAAGATCGATGGGAGATCGTCGACGGCATTCAACGCCTAACGAGCATTGCAAAGTTCATTCGGCCGCGCACGGTCGGGGCGGCTCCGCTGCGGCTCACGTCGCTGGAGTATCTTCGCGAGTACGACGGGCTCACCTTCGAGCAGTTGAGCGAGCGGCTGCAGCTGAGGCTTCTTGAGACGGAGCTCGTCATCAACGTGATCCGCAAGCAGACGCCGCCCGAGGTCAAGCTCAACATCTTCGCGCGGATCAACAGCGGCGGGGTGCAGCTTACAAATCAGGAGCTCAGACATGCCATCACGCCCGGCCAGGCTAGAGAATTCGTTCGCGAGCTGGCGTCTTCCGAAGCATTCGTCACTGCAACCGATGCCAGCGTCAGTCCGACTCGGATGGCGGACCGCGAACTAGTCCTGCGCTTCTTAGCTTTCCGTGTGCTCGGTTCGGCGGGCTATCGGCAGAGCGACATGGATGGCTTCCTCCTGAACGCGATGTCGCTAATCAACGAGCTAGAGGACCATGAGTTAGATGACCTTAGGATTGAATTCATAGAAGCTATGGGCGCCGCCACGGCAATCTTCGGCAACGACGCCTTCCGGAAGCGGCATAGCGGCGAGGATTGGCGCCACCCGATCAATAAAGGCCTCTTTGAGACGATCGCGGTCAATCTAGCAGAGCTCGGACCGCGCGAGCGTGAACTTTTGATAGAGGAAGGGGCGCGAGTACGCGCTGACCTGATGACGCTTTGCGCCGACAGGCAGTTCGACGCCGCCATCACGCAGGGCACGTCCGACGTGGCGAAAGTTCGGCGACGCTTCCACGACGTCCGCCAACTCTTTTCGGAGGTGATCCGTGCACGTTGATGCGGTCCGGCTAGTCAACTTCAAGGCCTTTCGAGACTTGGACCTTGAGATGGGTGCGCTCACGCTCCTGTCCGGTTTGAACGGCTCGGGCAAGAGCTCCGTCGTGCAGGCCCTCGGCCTACTGCGACAGTCCAATGATGGAGGCGCGCTGGCGGGCGGCGAGCTTCTTCTCAACGGTCCTCTCGTGGAAATCGGCACGGGTAAGGACCTGCTGCACCAGTATTTCGAGGAACAGGGAGTCTCGATCGAACTCGGAATACGGTCGGGTGGGAAGCGAACCTGGTCCGCGGCGGTGAGCCCCGATGCCGATGTGCTTTCGTGCAGTAATAGCCCGGGGCACGACGAGATCTCTGAACTCAACCTCTTCAGGCCAGGTTTCAATCTGCTCCGCGCCGACCGGATCGTGCCTTCCGTGATATTTCCGCGCTCTCGGCACGCAATCGCGAATGCTCGGACGCTAGGGCCGCGCGGGGAATACACCGCGCACTTCCTACTCGCCTTCGGTGATGAGTTCAGGGTAGCCGAGCTGCTGCGCCATGCAAGCGAGACTGGCCCGACCCTCAACTCGCAGGTTAATGCGTGGCTTCGCGAATTCAGTCCGGGCGTGCGGGTCAAGTCCGCTAACGTCTCCATGACCGACATGACCCGCCTCGAATATAGCTTCCAAGAAGGCAAGTCGTCGTTCGGCGAGGCGCTTCGCCCAACGAATGTCGGCTTCGGACTGACGCACGCGTTGCCCGTCGTGACAGCCTGCCTCGCTGCGCAGGCCGGCGATCTGGTCGTGATCGAGAACCCGGAGGCTCAGCTACATCCGCGCGGGCAGGCGGCGCTCGGGCGCCTTCTCGCTCTCACGGCCGGCAATGGGGCACAGGTCGTCGTCGAAACCCACAGCGATCACGTGCTGAACGGAATTCGCCTTGCCGTGAAGGAAGGTCGGCTTCGGACTCCCGATGTGCGCCTCCACTTCTTCTCGCGGCACCCTGGCGGTTCAGCATACCACGTCACCCCGGAGATAAACGGGGATGGGCGCCTCTCCTTCTGGCCGGAAGGCTTTTTCGACCAGTGGGAACGTAGCCTCGACGCCCTTCTGGCCTGATATGACGCTGCGGCTCTTCGTCAATGAACTCTCGTTCCCGAGCGAGGAATGCGGGCTCTTCGATGCGAAAGACCGGCTCAATGCGTTAGTGGCGGTGTTCCGTGCGGTGTTCACCATAGATCCGACGACACTCGTCGATTCGGCCATCCCGCTCTCCCAACTCAGCATGGGAATGAACTGGAGTCTCGCCCAGCTCCGCAACTTGCCCGAATGCAAGGATGCCGGCCTGTTCCTCCAGAGGCTGCAGGACAGATCCCCATTCGCGCATGCGCGCTCGGAGCAGGAGGACCAAATCGCCGGCGGCCCGGAGTACCGCATGCCGACGACCGCGGCCGTTAAGCCAAACGAGAGTGCCCAAGGTCTGGGACTCGCGCACAGTCTCGGCGGAATAGCGGTCAGTCTTGCTACTCACCCCGCTTGGGACGCACCAACAATCGGGCTCGTGCGCGAGTCAATGGATGCCGATCTTCAGATCTCGGCTGCGAGCGTGTCCGCGCGAAATGCAGCAGGCGCCAACGGAATCGCGCACCATATCGATCACCTTCAGTTGCTTGTGCGACCGCAGGCCGCAAATGGGGCCGAGATTTGGGCAAGGCGTGCTGAAATCTTCCGCAACTTAGACTTCATACCGCGGACACGCCGCCAACTCGAGCACCTTCAGCACGGCGACCCGCTGGTCGATGTGGTCCTAGATATGCTGATAAAATTGGACCGGGCGATCGGGATCTGGCGCGAAACCAGGTCTGAGAAGCCGCCGTGGCCCTTTTGGGTCCGACGCGAACCTGAAGGGCGCGAGGAGCTCACCCGTTTCGAGGATGATGGCGGCCGAACACATCTGTTCAGTCTTCACGCCGACTATGCGCCCGGCGAGAACAGGCTGCATCTTCTCCTCGTAGACAACCCGATACGGCATGCATTAGTCGGACACATCGGACGTAAGCTCGGCATCTGAGCGCGTCGAAATTATGTGATCCTGAACCCGCCGATCGGCGAGCAACACCTCACTTGAACGTGGTAGCTCGATACAACCCAGGCAGTGCGAAAAATGACCTTCTGATGCCATCGTGGCGCCGCTATGACCTACGTGGTGACCAAAATGTACCCCGCATCCCCGCACGGTGGATCTGAGCGAAGCGCCCGGTGGGTCGATTGAGCGTCGACATGCCTATCTACCTAGACGGTTTCGCGACGCTCCCATTGGCGCCGGAGGCGCGCGACGCGATGCTGTCGGTATGGGCCGAACCAGGGAACGCTGGATCGCCGAATGCCTCGGGCGAGCGCGCCGCACGCATCGTTGAGGGAGGTCGCGGGCGTGTCGCGGCGCTGATCGGCGCAGCGCCGTCTGAGATCATCTTCACCTCCGGAGCGACTGAGGCTAACAATCTCGCGCTGTTGGGAACCGCCAAGCGGGCCGCAGGTCTAGGTTCTAAGCGGCGGCGCGTCATCGTCTCCGCTATCGAGCACAAAGCTGTCCTCGAGCCCGCCAAGGCTCTTGAGGAGCAAGGCTTCACGATCAGCGTGGCACCTGTCGATGGCAATGGTCGGATCGATCTAAATGCGTTGGCAGCGCTGATGGGAGACGACCTGCTTCTCGCCTCGCTGATGTTCGTGAATAACGAAACCGGCGGTATTCAGCCCATCGCGGAAGCCGCGGCGCTCGTCCATAACGCCGGAGGCCTTATTCACAGCGATGCCGCGCAGGCGGCCGGCAAGATTGAGATCAATGTTCTGGAGCTCGACCTCGATTATCTGAGTCTGTCCGGCCACAAATGTTATGGCCCGATGGGAGTTGGCGCGCTTTATGTCGCCGCCCATGCTCCCAAACCAACTCCGCTCGTCCATGGCGGCGGGCAGCAAGCCGGCGTGCGCCCGGGGACCGAGCCAGTAGCGCTGATCGCGGGCTTTGGAGCCGCCGCTGAAGTGGCGCGTGAACGGATGGAATTCGATCGCGACCACGGGAAACAGCTCATCGCTAGTCTTCTTGACGGGCTCGCGGCCCGGCAGTTGCGGTTTCGGATGATCACTGGTGAGGCGCCTGTCGTGCCGGGCGGCGCAGCAGTCCAGCTCTTCGGAATCGACGCTGATCGGCTCTGCACCTTTGCGGCGCGCGACGTCTCCCTATCCACCGGATCCGCGTGCTCGTCCGGGCAGATTAAGCAATCTCATGTTCTTGAGAACATTGGACTTTCTGATTACGAATCGCGCCAGGTAATTCGGGTTTTTTGCAATCGATATCAGACGCGGGATGAGATAGAGGCCGCCGTCGAGCACATTCTTGCCGCCGCCGGTCGATCTCAGCTTGCGGCTGGAGAGCTTCGCCAGTAGCCTTCTTCCATGAAGCAGGGATCTGTTAAATTTGAAACACGAGGACAGTTTGCGGGTCACGAAACCTTCCCGCTGCGCCTTCTCTGGCTGAAGAAGGCCTATGACGCGGTAGGCGACGGCGCTGACGCGAGAACATTCCACGAACAAGACGCTATTGCACGCTTCGGCGTGGGTCGCAATATGGCGGCATCCATTCGCTATTGGGCGCTCGCTACGCGCTTCTTCGCGGAGCAGGGCAAGACGATCGAAGCGACGCCGCTTGGAAAGGCGATCCTCGCCGATAAGGGGTTCGACCCCTATCTCGAGCACGCATCGACGGTGTGGCTGGCGCATTGGCAAATCGCCGGTACGCCTGACATGACGACCACCGCCTATTACGCCTTCAACCATTTGAGCGCGATCGAGTTCGATCCTGCGATGCTCCTGGAGGAGCTGTTTGGACTGGTCGAAGAGAATGGCTGGCGCGCGACGCGCGGCACCCTCAAGCGCGACATTGAGGTGTTCCTGCGCGGCTATGTGCGTCGCGGCGATGCGCTCAACGAAGATGCCGCCGAACCCTTGCTCGCCGAACTCGCAATCATTCGCGAAGCACGGCTCGGCGGTTGGTATGAGTTTGTGCGCGGTCCAAAGCCCAGCCTCCATGACGCGGTGTTTGCCTATGCGCTTGGAGAGTATTGGAACCGTTCCGGTGGTTCCACGACCCTGACCGCAGAACAGATTTGCTACGCGCCGGGATCGCCGGGACGGGTCTTCAAGCTCGACGAAGATAGCGTCATCACGCGGTTGATGCGCCTCGATGACCTCACCGACAACGCATGGAAATGGGTTGATACTGCGGGGCTGAGGCAGATCCAGCGCATTGACGACTTCGACCACATGACGACTTTGCCGCTCGCCTATGGCCGGTTCGACACGTTGAAAGCCGCGGCATGAGCAAACTCGCCAACCATGTCACGATCGACCGGCGATTTGCCCGGTCCGCTCGCCTCGACGCTGATCTGAACGGCACGCCGCCCCTTATTGGATATGTGTTGCAAGCCAGCGTTGCCAAGGCGCTGAAGACCTTGGGCGAGAGCCAATGCGAAAGCCGGCAAGGCGCCTATACTTGGACCGGTCCTTATGGCGGTGGAAAGTCGAGCGCGGCACTGCTGCTCGCCAACCTTGTTGCAGGCTGCGACGAGAACCGTAAAATCGCGCGCGATCTCGCCGGGGCTGACCTGTCCGACCTTTACGCTAAGGCTTTCCCCGAACCGGCGGGCCGCTGGCAGGTTGTCGCGGTCACGGGCAGTCGCGTGCGACTGCGCGATGCTATCATCGATGCGGGCACCGCGACGTTCGCGTGGACACCGCAGGAAGTCGTGGAATTTGGATCGAGCGACGAGCGAATGATTGCGGCGCTCGTTGCCGGCGGTGCGTCGGCGTCGAGCGGGACTCTTCTGATCCTCGACGAGCTTGGCAAATTGCTCGAGCATGAGGCCCTCGAGGGTGGCGACGTCCATCTTCTACAAGATCTGGCCGAGCATGCGACGCGAAGCGACGGCCGGCTGGTCGTTATCGGCATCCTTCACCAGTCGTTCGATCAATATGCTGCCCGCGCGGCTCGCGACGCGCGCCAGGAATGGGCCAAGGTTCAAGGCCGGTTCCAAGATATCGCGTTCCTCTCGGGAGCGGATGAGACCGTCGCGCTGCTCGGGCGCGCTATTGCGGCCGCCTGCCCAGAAGGCGCTGTCGAACAGGCGCGCGTGATTGCGGAGGCGGTAGCGAAGCGACGCCCGACCGAGACCGATGCACTCGCCAAGGCGCTCGCCGACACCTGGCCGCTCAACCCTGTAACCGCGCTGCTGCTTGGTCCCGTATCGCGAGCGCGGTTCGCCCAGAATGAGCGTAGCGTCTTCGGCTTTCTGAGCTCGGCAGAGCCGTTCGGCTTCCAGGAGTTTCTCGAAAGCGCGGATGTCGCCGGCCAGACCTACGATCCTGCGATGCTGTGGGACTATCTCGCCGCGAACTTCGGCATGGCGTTGGCGGGCGGCAGCGATGGCAGCCGGTTCAGCCTGGCCTATGAGGCCATCGAGCGTGCGGGAGCCAAGGGCACCGCTTTGCATGTTGCGATTACGAAATCCGCGGCGGTGATCGAGTTCTTCCGGAACGGTTCCGGCGTGACGCTATCAGACGATTTCCTCGAAGCGTCGATACCCTCTGCAAGCCCTCTGGCCGTCAGCGCTGCGGTCAAGGACCTGCTGGACTGGGCGATCCTGATCAAGCAGCCGCGCCTCGGAGGCTATGCGCTTTTCGCTGGCAGCGACTTCGATCTGGAAGAAGCCATCGGCCGCGCTGTCCTGCCGGTCGATAACCTCCAGCTTGAGGGCATCCCGCACCGCGTTGGTTTCGGCTTTGCCACGGCTAAGCGGCACTATTTCGTCACCGGCGCATTGCGCACATTTGAAATCGCCCTCCAGGTCGTGACGCCGGACGAAACTGCAGACCGGCTGGCAGATCGTATTCGGGCGCGTGCGCAGAAGGGGAGCGGCCTGTTGCTTCTCACGCTGGGCGATGGCAATATGCCGCGCCCGGCAGTCGATGCGCTCGCCAAGAGCACGGCCAAGGCGCTGAAAGGCACGGGGCCGATTGTCGCCGTTGGCGGTGCGAGCGAGAGTTTCGCATTGCGGACGGCGGCGGCTGAACTGTTCGCTGTGGAGCGCGTGTTCCGCGAGCATCCGCAGCTTGAAGGTGATCGGATCGCTCGCCGCGAGATCGCGGCGCGCCAGTCCCGTTGCATTGACGAGCTGCATCGCACGCTCGAAGCCGCGCTCGAGGGCGCCAACTGGTATCTCTCTCCGGCGCCGAGCAAGGCGTATAGTGAACCTCTCTCCGTCGTCGCCAGCGTGCTGGCCGACAAGGGCTTTGAGAAGGCGCCGATCCTCAAGAGCGAGTTGCTGCAAAGGGATAAGCCATCGTCCAACTCGATGGCAGCTCTGCGTGATCTCGCCCACGCGATGGTCAATGCCTATGCGCACGAGCAACTGGGCATGACGCAGTACCCAGCCGAGCTCGGGTTATACCTAACCGTCATCAAGCCATTTGGGCTCCACCGCGAGGTTTCGGACGGTGCTTATGATTTCTTCGGTCCGGACGACAGCCAAGCCGGGAAGTCTCTCAAGGCGGCTTGGCAGGTTATCGATGAGGCTGGCGATGCGAGTCTTGCTTGGGTTTATTCGGTCTGGGCTGCGCCACCTTATGGCATGAAGGCGGGCGTGATGCCCGCGCTTGCGCTCGCATATATGCTGGCGATGCGCGCCACAGTGGCCGTGTATATCGACGGATCCTATCAGACCGCCATCGACGATGTCGTCGTGGACAAGCTGCTACAAAAGCCGGGGAGCTTCCGGCTCCGCAAGATCGATCGCTCGGTTCGTGAATTGGCATTTCTGAGCGGGCTCGCCAAATTGCTTGACGTCGAGCAAGGCGACGCATCGCTGCCGGTGGCCGCCGCGCTCTTCCAGCGGTTCGAGGCCTTGGCGCCCTTCGCGCGGCGAACCTCGCGCATTGAGGAGCATGCACGAACAGTTCGGAACGTGGTGTCCAAGTCGGATGATCCCGAGAAGCTGCTCTTCGACGATCTGCCCGCCGCATTGGGCGATGCGCTAACGCCGCAGGCAATTTTCAATGCTCTCGAGGCGGTGGAAGCAGCTTATCCGCAGCTCCTCGTCGAACTTCGTGTCGCCCTGGGTCGCGCACTTGGGATCAGCCCAGACGATTTCGGGGGGATCGGCGAACGCGCTGCCACGATCAAGGGCCTGACCAACGACTACAATTTCGATGCGTTCATCGATCGTGCAGCAGCGATCGAAGATGGTTCAGGTGATATCGAGAGCCTGGTCAGCGTCCTGCTGCACAAACCGGCACGAAACTGGTCGGATCGCGACCGCGAGGAAGCACTGACCGAGATCGCAAGATATGGCCGGCGCTTTCGCGAACTGGAGGCCCTGGCGGTTGTGCGCGATCGCCGTTCCCACACCGAAGCCTTGGCGCTGGTGGTGGGCCTCGACCCGAAGGCTCCGCCGCTGATGCGCAGCTTCGTCCTAACCGAGGCAGAGAAGAATGCGGCCGCAGGTATGGCCGACCGCTTGGTCGCGTCGCTGCGCTCGGACAACAAGGAAGGGCGCCTTCGCCTCGCCGCACTCGCTCGCGCCGTCGCGATGCTGGCTGCCGAGAGCGAAGATGAGGTGGAAGCAGCATGAGCGCCGAAAGGCATATCCTCGGCGTCTCAGGGGGACGCGATAGCGCCGCCCTCGCGGTCTACATGCGCCAGCATCACCCCTCGCTGCCGCTTGAATACTTCTTCACCGATACCGGTAAAGAACTGCCTGAGGTCTACCAGTTTCTCGACAAGCTTGAGGGTTTTCTAGGGCGGCCCATCCAGCGGTTGAACCCGGACCGCGACTTCGACTTCTGGTTGGATGAGTATGGAAATTTCCTGCCGTCGCCGCGAACGAGGTGGTGCACGCGTCAGCTGAAACTTCGTCCGCTCGAACATTGGCTCAAGCCGGATCTCGAGGCGGGGGTGGTGATTCACTCATATGTGGCGATCCGAGCAGATGAGCCGAGCCGCGAAGGCTATCAGGCGACACATCCTAATATGCGCGTCCACTTGCCGCTGCGTGAAGCTGGGATTGATCGGGCGGGCGTGCTCGAAATCCTAGATCAGTCTGATGTCGGCGAACCAGATTATTATAAATGGCGGTCACGCTCGGGCTGCACTTTCTGCTTCTTCCAGCAGAAGATCGAATGGGTGCGCCTGGCGGAGAATCACCCCGACCGGTTTGAAGAAGCGGTCGACTACGAAAAGACGGCGCTTCGCGACGGCTCGCCGTTCACCTGGAGCCAAGGCGAGAGCCTTACCGAACTAATCGCACCGGAACGGGTCGCGCAGATCAAATCAGACTATGAGAAGCGGCGAGAGCGACTACGCCGCAATCGTCGCGTCAATCCGCTATCGGCCAATACCGGCGAATCCATCGATGATATCTACGGGATCGATGAAGAGTCGAGCAGCTGCGTTATCTGCCATAAATAGCGATCGATGCGGGCGCCCGACATTGGGACCAATCTGGGCTCGCACCGCACGGCGTGACGACGCGAGCCCTGAAAATCTCACGCATCCGCGTCGGAAGTATTCTGAGATGACACAAGGTCAGAATCCGGCAGCTTAACCTCTGTATGCGGGGTCAAGCTCTGCGCAAGTACCTCCTCGGAAACAGGATAGGCGCTACCCTTCAGGTCTTTATACGCTTTGCGAGCGCGGGTGATGGACTGCTTGCTTGCGGCCGCCAGATGAACATGCAGCAGATCGCGTAGGAGGTCCGCATTCTCCTTCGCTCCGACCATCTTGCCGTTCGAGGTGTTGAACACTGAAAGCCACGGAGCCTCGCCAATCCGCCAATTGAGCTTGCGAAGCCGAGCCATCAATTCATCCCAGGTCAGAACTCCCTGCGACACGATATCGGCGATCGCGCGCGCAATTGCTTTCTGCACGACTGGCCGCATGAATGGAGCACCGTCTGACTCCTTGCCTTTGGTGGCCCGCAAATCCTTTATGTTCTCGCCGCTCTCAATCTTTGTGCGCAGATCTCCCGCATTGCCCAGAAGGTCGTCAAGCCGCTTCGAGATTACCTGGTAGCTTTCCTCGAGGACCTCATCCGTCGGCCTCGCGCCCTTCGCTCGCATCGAAGGATCAAAGTCGAAGCTTAGCGTACGCACAATATCGTAAAGGTTAGCGATCGTGGTCACGGCTTTCTTGTCGCCGGGCGACACGTTGCCTGCCGCGAGCTTCAGATCGCCTTCTTCCCCCTGTCGGGTGAACACCTTGACGATTCCATCTCGGGAGAGGAACGGATGCTCGGTGAGCAAGCGGCGAGTCAAAATTGCTGCGCCGTCATCTTCATCAAGAACGATGTTTTCCGCGCCAGTGGTTGCCTTGGCATTCCGGTTAATGTTGGTGAAGAGCCGGCGTGTGCGCACTTTCCCTTCGTCAGTGTCGAAGTGCGAGACCATGATGACGCATACATCTTCGCGTCCGAGTTCAGGCTTGGCTTTGATCGACTCCTTGATCGCCTTCAACCTATGCTGACCATCAAGTGCAAAATATTGCTGGGTGCCATCAAAGGTTAGAACGCCAAACTGGCGGTCGATACCTGAAAGCAACCCGTCTGGATCATCCATCGAGATATCGACGTAGGTTGGCGCGCCGCCCCAAGCTGCGACAATAAGTGCACCCAAGAATCGATGTTCGCTCTTAAGGAGATAGTCCTTGATCTCCTCAGTGCGCGTGCTCAACCCGCGCTGAATCATTGTATTGAGGTCTGAGTTGCCGCCGATCTCATATGCAAAGCCGACCTGTCGGGCGACCTCGGCATATTTCATGATGCAGATATAATATTCCCAGTCGCCTACCGATGCTTTGAAGGCCGGGATGAAGGTCTTGTTGGTCATTACCTGTTCCTGAATGCTGGTTGAGCGAGGCCTTTGCGAAGCCGTAGATGTCCGTTGCGGTTTAGAGGTGGTGCAAAAAGCTTGATCAGACGATCCTCCAACTCTGGAATTTTGCTGCGGTCCTCGACCACGAGAAACCAGTATTCCGTCGGCCACATAGACAGATACCGTCGCAACATCGCGGCACGTCCGGAGGGCGCTTCATCGCCCCAGAGTTGTTCAGGATCGCCACCAACGTACTTGCAGTATTCGCTCTTGTATCGATCCTTAATAGTCCGCTCACTATCCGAGCTTCCGGCACGGCCGACATAGAGAACCCAGGTTGCCTGGTGGCGCTGCTGATCGTCGAGATCTAGCTTTAGGTGGGAGCGATATACAAACATGTATAGGCCCGTCTTTGCCGGTATCATTTGCCAAAGGCTCGGCGTCGCGCGACGCACTTCCCAAGTGGATCCGGTCGCACTTAGATCCTTACTCAGCATTTCGCCGAGATCCGGGTCCATCTGCCAATTGATCGGAAAGGTGAGTGGCAGGGCGATCGCGGGTTGGTCGCGATGGCGCGCCAGCGTTTCCCTCACCATCTTTTCGCTGGTCAACTTGCCCCCAATTCTTTCGAGCATCTCGCTCGTGATACCACAGGCTTACTGACACAGCAGGTTGTTGAGCAAGGCCCTTGCAACATCCTGCCCGACCACGCGCCTTGCCCTCGCAAGTGGTCAGCCACCTGACGTTCGTAGCTGACACGACCGTAAGTCGCCGGGTTGGGGACATGACCAGCTCGCAAGCTGCTCGAGCCCGTCGGGCGCGATGTGCTGCCAGCACCGCCGCCGGCAAGATAAGGCCAAACGCGAGAGCCAGATCATAGGCTTTAGCGCCTGCGCGCGTCGCGGGTGCAAGCCTCGACGCCCCTTGCGGCCACAGCGGGACGGGTCCCGTACCTGTACTTGCAGTTCGGCACGAGCGAACAGTAACTACCCGCCGTACCTCAGAATATCGGGTACAGCTTTGATCCGCCGCCGGTGATAGGCTGTTATCCCCTTAGCAAGCCGCGCGGGGCTCCCGCCCGCCGCGCTTAGATGCTCAAGTTCAGCCTGCAGACCCTCTAGCAACCCTTTTTCTCGCAGGCGATACGGGCCGAGACGAGCGTTGAGCCGCGCGACCGCATCGGCCTGCTCGCCGCTGCGGCTCTCCTGCGCGATGCGAAGAAAGAATTCGGCGGTGGCAACTGCAATGTGGACATTCGGCACCGTGATGACTGCTATGTCGGGCATTCCAGTACGTATAGATTTGACTGCCAGCCCGAGAAGCTGCCCGTTCCACCGGTAGAGATCGCGCAGGGCCGCTTCGGTTGGCAACGGCACGCGAAAGCCGTTGTGGTTCGGTGCCTCGACCAAGCGTTCCCCCGTGAGCCGATGCAGCGCGTCACGCACCGGCGTAATACTGGAGGAGATCTGCCTGCCGATGATTGCGGGCTCGATCGGCATTCCGGGCGGCAGCTCGCCTTCGGTGAGCATGCGCTTGAGCTCGTTATAGACCCGCTCGAAGGTCACCCCGGGGCTCATCGTGCCCTCAGCCCCGTTGCCCGGCAACGTGCGCCTCGATCAGATCTTGCTGGTCGGGGCGGAGAGCGTCGACTGCGCCGATTGGCTGATCGTGCTGGCCCATGAGCAGGATCGACGGACACTGGCCTTCATAATTGCCGAGGTTGGGCCGGTGCTGGCGGTAGCCGACGAGCTGCGCGAGGTCTGGCGTAAAGTCGCGCGCTGTTTCGGGCGGATAGGCGAGCCACTGGTTCTCGTAGGGCTTGAGCCAGCCGAGACAGTAGCTGACGATCGCGCCTCGGCGCGTGGTGAAGCTGCGGTTGCCGCCGGCGCCGTGCAGCGTCGAACCGAGGAAAATCAGCGCGTCGCCGGGGTCCATCTCGACGGCGATCGGCTGCGTGTCCGGGTTCGGATCGAGCGCCTTGCTTCCGTGGCTGTCCGGCCAGATGAGCGTGGTGCCATTGCGTTCGCGATAGGGCGTGAACGGCCACATCACGTTGAGCAGATACTCGGTCTCGCCGATCGCACCGCGCCACATATCCTGGTCCCGGTGCGGCAGTTGCGGCAGCGCGCCGGGGTGGAGCGCGATCGCCTGGGTGAGGTTGAGCTGCAGACAATCGCACCACGGGCCAAGAATCTCGGTCGCGACGGCGAGTATGTCGGCATGCATGACGAGGGCTGCGGCATAGGGGCTGCGCGCGAGCAGCCTGCCGAAGCGCTTGGTCCGCTCACCATAGAAGCCCCCTTGGCAGAAGGGTGTATGCGCGAAGGCGTCGGCTAGGTCGGCGTCGAGGTCGGCGAGGGTGCTTCGGGGAAGCACGTCCTTGATGACGGCATAGCCGTGTTCGCGCAGTTGCCGGAGGGTGTCGCTGGCCGCGTCTGTTTGGGTGGGCTGCAGGGGTTGCGTCGCCATCATGCGGCCTCCGCTTCGAGAAGGTGGCTCGGCGGCAGGATGCCCTTGGCGGCGAGCAGCGTGGGCGTCTCGGTCCGGATCTCGATTCTCAGCGCACCGAGCGTCATTCCGCCGATGGTCCTGGGAGGACCGAGGGCCTTCGCGTCCCAGCCGAACGCGAGGATCTGCTCGAGCCAGCCCTGCTCGGCGACGCCGGTATAGGTTCTGATGCCGTGCTCGAGCGCATAATGCGCGAGGCCGGTGACCAGCGCGTCGCGCCAGCGGCGGCGCTCCGCGGCCCTGAGGTCGCGGTCGAGGCAGAAGCGGGTGATCTCGTAGATTTGCGGGCCCGTCGGAGGCGCTCCGTCGCACAGCTCGGCGAATAGCGTGTCGAGAATGTGCCGCCGGGTCGTTGGCAGCAGCCGCGCGGAAGCAAGGTGCTTCTGGTCGCTGTCGGCGAGAATCAGGTAGCGGGCATGAGGATCGTCGAACTGGTCGAGTTCATATTTGCCGGCGAGGACCGGCACGTCCCAGCCGAGCAGGTCGACGAACACGCGCTTCCGCGCTTCGAACATCGCGCGCATCACTGCGTCGCTGGCGGCGCTGCGATCGTCTTGCGTGAACAGCATGGCGGTGCTCCTGTGGTGGAGCCACGATGCTGTGCCTGGCCGCGGGCGGTGACCACTCCCCAGAACTGGGGAGTTTACCGCTTCAGCGCATCGGTGAAGGTGAGCACTCCGTCATGGAGGGCGTGGATCGCGAGCTGGGTCCGGTTGGTGACCCCGTAGCGCTTTCGGGCCTCCTTCATGTGTTGGGACGCCGTGTCATGCCCGATGCCGAGGATTTGCGAGGTCTCCCAGTCCGACTTGCCGCGCGCTGCCCAGTAGATGCAGTCGCGCTGCCGGTCGCTGATCCTCGGGCGGTCGGGATCGATACGGCGGACGCCCGACAGCCGTCGCGCACCTTCAAAGGCGGTCGCCCCGACGAACTGCGCCAGCGGCAGCCATTCTCTGTGGAGGCTCCGCCCATGTACCGTCGCGAACGAGCAGGAGCCCGCAGACTCGCCGGGTATATGGGCCGGCACCGTAAAACCGTCTGCGAGACCGACCCGCCTGGATTGCGCGAGGATCTCCTCGTCACGACGCGTCAGCATGATCAGCTGCGGCAGTTTCGACCAGGCGAAGCCGACATTGGTAAGGTGGCTTGCCCGGTGCACTGGGTCCGAGGGGCCGAGCCGCTCGGCGTCGAAGAACTCTTCCCATCCGCCGGGATAATTGTGGATGCGGATCGCGGGTTGCGGCGCTCTGGGCACGTCGACATGGTGCGACAACGCGAAATACTGGCCGCCCATCTCGCGCGCGATTGCGTCGAGCAGGTTGGCGAGATCGTCGATGCTTTCCGCGGCCTCGACTGCAGATGCGAATTGTTGGGCGGTTGCGATGACCATAAGCGACGCCATGCCGTTGCTGGACGCGCGCCAAGCCACTGCGTCCTTGCCCCAGCCATGCCGTGCCCGCGCGCGCCGCTTTTCCATCGGCGCCGCGACCGGATCGAGAGTCCGACGCTGATAATGTGTTCACGACTGTCGCGCAAATTTGCGTCTCAGAAGTTGCGATCAGACGCCTCTCATCCATGGACATTGGCCCGGCGGGCCGGCGATGGGGCCGGCGCCTGAGGGCCGTCCGGACTGGCGGGACAGCGCGCCCTATCGCGCGCTGATCGGCATCGATCGCGCTGGGCTTGCCTGGGAATGGCTGCGCCGCGACCCGGCCTATGCCGCGCTGAGCGCGCGGCTCCGCTGCTTCGGCGTTGGTGTTGCCGCCCATCTCGAGATGGAGGCCGACGCCCGGGAATTCGGGCTGTGCTTTCGCCGAGGACGCGGGGCGGCCTGCGCCTTCCGCGCGCCTCTTGTGGCATGCGGACCTCGACCCGTTCGTATTGCAGGTCCGCGCCGTGCCAGCGGAGGGCTCGGATCCCGAGGCGATCGATTTGGCCCGTCTGGCGCGCTGGATGACGATCGTACGGGGCGGCGATCGGGAGCATGTCGCCTTGTCCGATGGCTGGCACCGCATCCGGATCGACGTGGTCGAGGGCACGCTGGTGGAGGAGGGGCCGGCGCGTCTCGACTATCTGCTGTCGGGACTGACTCGGGTCGATGCGCATGTGCTGACCCTGCAACGCATGCTGGGGCTATGGCGCACCGGACGCTTCACGCGGATGCTTTATCCACCGGAGCCGGGAGTTCCGCGGCGCCTCGAGACCCTGCGGGTTGGAGACGCGCTAGCGGACGGTGCCTCCTATCGCGAGATGGCTATTGCGCTCTATGGCGAAGAACGGGTCCGCGCGGAGTGGAAGGGACGGTCCGACTTCCTGATGTCGCGCGTGCGGCGACGGGTGGCCGAGGCTCGGGCGATGGCGGCGGGCGGCTGGCGAGCACTGCTGCGGGCGTGAGCAAAGGATCCTTTGGGAAGGACTTCGGCACCAACGACAATGGGACCTGTCAATTGCGACTAGCTTCGCAAGGCCAGTCGTCCCATGATCTGTCCACAAACGGGGGGGATGATGGACGAAGAAGAGAAGCGGCAGGCCCGAATCAAGGAGCTTTCGGCCGGGATTCTGCAGATACTTCGACGGATCGCCGAGACGGCGCGCGCGCAACTTCATCAGCGCAGCGCCATCTCTACCGACAAGCTGGCTCAGGGCAACACTCTCAACAGTCCCGAGACCACCAATTCCTTCAACCGCATCGCCCGGGACGTGCTCGAGAACGCCGAGCGCTTGGCGAGTGAGCCTGCCATCGCGCGGGTCGTCGCCGTGGACGAGGATAACAACGAGTCCATCTATTTCATCTCTCGTGGCGCATCGTCGATGCGCTCGGAGGGTAATCAGCACTATTGCAGCCACTACGCTCCAGCGGGTGGGCTCGCGTCCATTCCGCCTGGCGAGACTCTCGACCTCGTGAAAGGCGGCGAGGTCGTCACGCTCGAGGTCGTGGAGCGTGTGTTGCTCCATCCCAAAGACACCAGCTCTGGCTGGGATTCGTTCGACAACGAGTTCGAAGCCTTCGAAGCCGAGCGAGTCCGGACCGTCACGATCCAGTCGCTGCTCCGCTTGCTCGGGGACGCGCTGCAGACCGACGATCCGCTCGCCGCCATCGAGAAAATGATCGCCGATGCCGAGGAAGGCGACAACGTAATCGAGGGCCGGGTCCGGCGGATCCTGCGCAAGGCCGAGCTGCGCGACCAAGCCGTTCTCGATCGCTATCAGAGTGAGATCTTTCGTCTGCCCATCGATCGGCAGCTCGTAATCCTCGGCAGTCCGGGAACGGGCAAGACTACCACGCTGATCCGCCGGCTCGGCCAGAAGCTCAACTACATTCAGCTTCCGGACGAGGAAAAGGCGACGATCGACAACGCCGCGTCGGCACTACCGCACGCAAATAGCTGGCTAATGTTCACGCCCACCGACCTGCTGCGGTCGTATTTGAAGGAAGCGTTCAATCGCGAAGACGTCCCGGCCAGCGACAACGTCATTCGAACATGGACCGCCCACCGACATGACCTCGCGCGCAACACCTTCGGCCTGCTTCGAGTAGGCGGCAGCGGAGGGCGCTTCGTCGCTCGCGATGACGCGCCTACCCTGCGCGAGGATGCGACCGACCAGATCGCTTGGTTCGAGGATTTTCAGACGTGGCAGACGGACGCCTTCTGGACGGATCTGTCCGCGGCCGCCCAATTCCTCGCCGCTGCCACGAACGATGATGCCCGCTCGATCGGCACGCGGCTAGGCGCTGTGCTCGACCGGGTCGGCTCGTCCGACGTCCCTTCGACCATCCTCGCACTCGTCGGCTTCATTGATGAAGTCCGGACGCAGGTCGAGGCGCTTAACGCCGAGATCGATGACGCATACAAGAGCGCGCTCTCCGCCCAGCTTCGTACCGACCCCGGTTTCTTCGCTTCGTTGATGACCTTTATCGACGGCATCACCGACGTTGCCGATGCAACGGACGACGCGGATGACGACGACGACGACGAGGAGGAGGAGCTCGCGCGGCCCGTCACCGGTCCAGCCGCTGCCCGCAAGGCGTTGAACGACGCGCTGCGCCGACAGGCTCGCCAGCACGTCACGCGCCGTCGCCCCGGGCGGAGTCTGGCCGCGCAGGTTCTCGAATGGCTCGGCGATCGCGGATTTGCCGAGGAGGATCGTGAGGCTGTTGGCCAACGTCTGTTGCTGGTGCGGTCGCTTCGTCGCTTTTCCAACCCGGTCCGCTCGTACGTTCGCGGCGTTCCTTCGCGGTACGTGCGCTTCCGGCGTGCTCGCCGGAGCGAGGAGAAGTGGTACACCGAGGCGGGCAGCGGCCGGCTGGCCAATGACTTCGAGATCGACATCATCCTGCTGGCGATTCTCCGCTCGGCAGGCGTGCTCCTCGCCGACAGTCGCATAAGCCGTGCAATCGATGAACCGGCCTATTCCGCCTTGGGGTCGGTCGTCGGTGCGCAGCGGAACCAGATTCTCGTCGACGAGGCCACGGACTTTTCGCCCGTGCAGCTCGGCTGCATGCGGCTGCTTGCTTCCCGTTCTACAAACTCGTTCTTCGCGTGCGGCGACTTTGATCAGCGCATCACGCCCTGGGGGAGCAAGCGGCGGTCCGATCTCGAATGGGTTAGTCCGGGAATCGAGATCCGACCCGTTTCCATCTCCTATCGGCAGAGCCAGCAGCTCTTTGACTTCGCGCGTGCGCTTGCGGCCCTTTTCGATACGCAGGGCGATGTCGAGCTTCCCGCCGAGACCAACAACGACGCAGTTGATCCGATATTGCTGACGGACAGATCCAGCCTCGACGACGTCGCCACGTGGCTTACCGCGCGCATCGGCGAGATCGAGGACCAGATGAAGGGGGAGGCCCTGCCGACGATCGCGGTGCTCGTGCATGAGGAGGCAGCCGTTCGGCCGATGACCGATGCCCTTAATCGCGCGTTCGAGCAGACGAACCTGCGGGCGATCGCATGCGTCGACGGACGCATCATCGGCAGCGACGACGAGATCCGCGTGTTCGACGTGCAGCACATCAAGGGTCTGGAGTTCGAGGCGGTGTTCTTTGTCAGCATCGACAAGCTTGCAGCGGCAAAGCCAACCCTGTTCGATAAGTATCTGTATGTGGGAGCTACCCGGGCCGCGACTTATCTTGGCATCACGTGCGAGACGCAACTCCCGACCCAATTGGCCGGGTTGGCGGCAAGTTTCGCATCTGACTGGAGCTAGGGCCTAAGTGGGCGCCTGGCGACGCCTAGCGCTCAGCTTCGAGCGTCCGGATGATTGAAAACATGGTCGGGGTCTGCGTAGCCTTCCGGTTGCCACCAGCGTGGTTCGCCTGACTGCGCGATGCCGACTAATTCGACCGGTTCGCGGAGTATCTCGATTGTGAGTTTCTCACCGCTGCAGTCCATGAATCCGACCGAGTGAAGTCGGCCAGCATTCCATTCCGGTTCTGCGATGATCATTCTGCCCGAGCGCCTGACCGTGTCCGCGAACTCGGTACCCCACTCCCAGGCTTTGCCATCGCCATCGCGTTCACGGGTCCGGGCGCGATAATTGTAGAAGACCGTCGTCTCGCCGGAATTGGTCTCGACGTGATCGAGATGATGCTTGTACCCTACCGCGAAGCGCTCATGGTCCAACACGGCGAAAGAAGCGCCATCCCAGATTGCCCTTCGCCTCGCCGCTACGCCCATTGCCTCCGCCTGTCGCTGACCGATATCCGCACCACATTGCCTTGCCGCCTCGCTTTTGAACAGGACCGACGTCTAGCCGGGCATGATCGCCTCGTATTGGGCAGCCGACGAAAGCGCTCATCCGGACGAAGGACGCCCGTCACGCGTCGCAGGGCGAACTTAGCGATTACACCGGGAGGCAGGACCAGGCATCGAGTGATCCGGCCGCTGCGGCAGAGGTGAAGCCGCTCAGTCCGGGATGCTTGTGATTGGTCTTGGTGAGCCGCAGGGCTTCGGCTTGCGGCATGATGTAGAAGCGGTCGGCCGTCCGGTCGATGCCGGTCGGGCTCATGCCGAGGCGCACCAGCATGTAGAATAGCCCGGGGGTCGGCTGCTTCGGCTTCACCATCCAGGCGCCGGGTTTGCACTTGCCCTTTACGTCCACGATGAAGCTCGCGCCGCTCGGCGCCCGCACGACGAGATCGGCGAGCGGTGCGTTCGGCCCCAGGGTCAGGCTCACCGAATAGCCGCGCCGGGTCAGCTCGCCCGCTGCCAGAAAGACCGCGGCCCATTCGGCCTCGTTCCGGGTCATGGTCATCCGTCCAGGCTAAAGCGCACCCGTTTAGGTTGCGTGAACCGTGGCCAGTGCCTGTCGGCGCAGCACGCGGGCGCCTCGCGGCGATGCATGACGGGGCGCGGATCTGCGGTGCGCGCACTGCGGCTGGCAGGCAGCCACAGGGTTCGCGCGTCTGTTCACCCGCGCAGCACACTTGCCTTAGACCTGGGGCACGGCGGCGGCTGGCCCACTTGGCCCGCGCGCACGCCGCCGCGCCGGCGGTGTCGGCAAGAGTGCGCTGTTTGTTGGCATCGCTGTTGCGCGACCGCGCTCTACGGCGCTTCGCACCGCCGGGCCGCGTGCGTCCCGGCCTTCGGTGACGATCGCTGGCGCTGTTGCTGCGGACGCTGCGCTTCGCGCTCCGGCTCTTTTGGTGGCCGATCCCGGATGCGCGGGATGGCCGGCGCGCCCTTCTGGGCCCGCTCGGGCGCGGCGCAACCCGTGGCTTCGCCCCGGGTCCTCCACTCTCGTTCCAGCCTGCGGTGCGCCCCGCCCTTAAGCCGCGGGCCCGTCCGGGCTTCCTCGCCGCCCACCCCGCTTTCCGGGGTCGGGTGCGGATTTTGGGATGAGGAGGCCGGGTCATGGGCAGGGATGGCGGACGTCGGATGCGTGGCGAGGCTGGCGGGCGCGAGCCGCGGGCGTCGCTCTATGACGAGGTGACGGGACGGATCGTCGCCGAGCTGGAAGCGGGGCGCTTCCCTTGGGTGCAGCCATGGGACAGCGCCGCGGCCATGCCGGGGCTGCCGCGTAACGCCGGATCGGGGCGGAGTTATTCGGGAATTAACGTGCTGATCCTCTGGGGCGAGGTCATCATGCGCGGCTATCCCTCGCAGGGCTGGCTGACCTTCAGGCAGGCGCTGGAGGCGGGCGGGTGCGTGCGCAAGGGCGAGCATGGCGTCGGCGTGGTCTATGCCGACCGGTTCACCCCCGAGGCGGAAAAGGAGCGCGCCGCCGCCGAGGGCGGCGAGGCGCGCGCCGTGCCGTTCCTCAAGCGCTTCACCCTGTTCAACGTGGCGCAGTGCGACGGTCTGCCCGAGCGGATGCTCGGCCGAGCCGCGCCGCTGCCGCCGCGCGAGCTGGTGCCCGTCGCCGAGGCGCTGATTTCGGCGAGCGGCGCCGACTTCCGGATCGGCGGGGCCGAGGCTTTCTATTCGCCGGGCGGCGACTATGTGCAGGTGCCGCCGCAACCCGCCTTCCGGCACCGGATCGACTATTACCGCACCGCGCTCCACGAACTTGGTCACTGGACCGGCCACGCCAGCAGGTTGGGCCGCGACCTGTCCAACCCGTTCGGCAGCGCGGGCTATGCGCGCGAGGAACTGGTCGCCGAGCTTGCCTCGGCCTTCCTTTGCGCCGCGCTCGGGATTCAACCGACCGTCCGCCATGCCGACTATCTGGGCTCGTGGCTGGCGGTGTTGCGCGCCGACAATCGCGCGATTTTCCGCGCTGCCAGCCTTGCCAGCAAGGCCGCCGACTATCTCCTCGCCTTCCAGTCCGAGGCTCAGGCGGCGGAGGTGGCGGCATGATCCTCCTCACGCCCGAGCTTCGCGCCGCGCTCCGCGCGCAGTATGACAGCGAGGCCGCCGACAAGCGCCCGCTGGTCAAGCTGTTCAACCCGCTCTCCGCCGCGACATGGCTGGCGAGCGAGCTGGCCGAGGACGGCGACACGCTGTTCGGCCTCGCCGATCTCGGCTTTGGCTGTCCGGAACTGGGCTGGTTCTCGATTTCCGAGATCGAGTCGCTGCGGCTGCCCTTCGGTCTGCGCATCGAGTGCGACCTGCTTTTCGCGACCGATCTGCCCCTGTCGGTCTGGGCGGATTGGGCGCGAAAGGCGGGGTCGATCCTCTGGGCGGAGCAGCTTCTAGGCTCCGGCGATGCGCAGCATCGCGGGAATGCTGCGGAGGGCGAGGCGCTGTTGCGCCGGGCGCGGCACACCGCAACCGACATTGCCGACCGGTTTCCGCCGTCCGGGTGACGGTAAGGAAAGGCGCGCGGCGCGCCTTCCGCCGCAATCCCGAAAGCCGGTCCCGCCCCACTTGCTCATGAAACGGGCCCGGCACTCACAAGGAGCAGTCCCATGAAACTCCAGTTCATCGAACTCGACAAGCTCTATGTCGACAAGGCCAACATGCGTTTCGCCAAGCGCCCGCCGGACGTCTCCGACATCCTGCCGAGCGTACGCAAGCGCGGCATCCTCCAGACGCTGATCGTCCGCCCCGGCGAGGAGGATCGCTTCGGCATCCTCGCCGGTTCCCACCGCTTCCGCGCCGGGCAACTGATCGCGGAGGAGCGTGTCGGCAACGGCGAGGCCGAGCCCTTCCTCTTCCCCTGCGCGATCCTCGAGGCCGGCGACGATGCCGCCGCCGTCGAGGCCTCGCTGATCGAGAATATGGCGCGCCTCGATCCCGACGAGGTCACGCGCTGGGAAACCTTCGTGCGGCTGGTCCGGGAAGGCCAGTCTCCGCAAGAGATCGCCGACACGTTCGCGCTGCCGGTGCTCGCGGTCAGGCGCACGCTCGCGCTCGGCAATCTGCTGCCGCGCATCCGCGACCTCTACCGCCGCGAGCAGATCGACTCGCAGACCGTCCGCCAGCTGACCCTTGCCACCAAGGCGCGGCAGAAGGACTGGCTGGCGCTGTGGGATTCACCCGATGCGCATTGTCCCATGGGCTGGCAGCTGCGCGGCTGGTTGCTGGGCGGGCAGGCGATCAGCGCCCATCACGCGCTGTTCGACGTCGAGGCGAGCGGGCTTGCCCTCATCGCAGACCTGTTCGCCGAGCAGCGTTACATCGCCGACGCCGATGCCTTCTGGACCGCGCAGAACGCCGCGATCGAGCAGCGTCGCGCGGCCTATCTGGAGGCGGGCTGGAGCGCCGTCGAGATCGTCGGGCCGTCCGAGCAATATCAGGGCTGGGAGCATGAGAAGACGCCCAAGCGCAAGGGCGGGCGCGTCTATATCGACGTGCGCGCGAGTGGCGAGGTCGTGTTCCACGAAGGCTATCTGACTCGCATGGAAGCAGCGCGCGCGCAGCGGATCGAGCGCGGCGAACTGCCCGAGGCCGAGGTGCCGAAGCCGGTGCGCCCCGAGGTGAGCGGCCCGATGCAGACCTATATCGACCTGCATCGCCACGCCGCCGTGCGCGCGGCTCTGCTCTCTCGTCCCAAGGTCGCGCTGCGGCTGATGGTCGCCCACGTCATCGCCGGTTCGCATCTGTGGCGAGTCAGCGTCGAGCCGCAGGAGGCCCGCAGCGACGCCATCGCCGAGTCGGTCGAGACCTGCCGGGGCGAGACCGTCTTCGACGCCAAGCGTCGCCGGATGCTGGCCGTACTCGGCTTCGATCCGGAGGCGCCGACCCTCTGCGACGGGCACGGTGAGCAGGGCGTGGTCGGCGTGTTCCTGACCCTGCTCGACCTGCCCGATTCCAAGGTCATGGACGTCATCGCGGTGCTGATGGGCGAGACGCTCGCCGCTAGCGGCGCGGCGGTCGAGGCGGTCGGCGGCGAGCTTGGCGTCCGCATGGCCGAGTGGTGGCAAGCCGACAAGGCCTTCCTCGACCTGGTTCGCGACAAGGAAGTGCTGGGCTGCCTCGTCGCCGACGTGGCCGGCGTGACCGTCGCCAGCGCCAATGCCGGCGAGACCGGCAAGACGCTCCGCAGGATCGTCGCAGACCATCTGGCCGGCGCCGGGGGCCGAGCCAAGGTCGAGAACTGGGTGCCGCGCTGGATGGCGTTCCCGCCCTCGGCCTATACGACGCGCGGGGGCGTCGGCACGGTCGAGGCGCGTGCCAAGGTCGAGGCGGCGCTCGCCGCGCACGCGCCCGAACCCCAGCCGCTGGCGGCCTGACCTTTAAGGGGCGGCGCCCTGCCGCCCCTTTTTCCTCAGCTACGGCACCAGTCGGGCTTCGCTTTCCCGCGCGGCCACCAGCGGGCAATCCCCTTGTCGACCAGCGTCGCGGCGAGGTCCCGGCCATCGAGCCGGACCCGGGCGACGGTGCGGTTGTAGCTGCGGCCGACCCGCTCGATCTCGACGGTGTGCCCCTTGATCAGCGCGATCGTCGCGCGAGTCGCCTGCTTGCCGCGCGCCAGCTCCGCCCGGCATTTGGCGTTGCCGGGCTGCGTCTCGGGTGCGTCGATCCCCGCGATGCGGATGCGCTCGCCGCTTTCCAGGCGGAAGGTGTCGCCATCGGTCACCCAGGCGACGACACCCGATTGCGGGGCGGGCGCGGCGGCGATCAGCATCAGCGCCGCGACGGCGAACACCTCAATGCGCCCCACGCCGGATCACTTCCTTGGTCGCACCGCACAGCGAGCAGACATCCTTTCTGCGCTCGAATCCGCCTTGGCCGGCGAGCTCGCGCGTCTTGTGGTTGGCGTGCTGCCGGATACTCAGGCCGAGCCGCTCGGCGATGCAATCGTCGCATACCGGCTCGGGCGACAGCCGCTCGATCAGTCCCCGCACCTGGTCCAATACCGTCATGTCATTCCCCCCTGAGCCGGATCTTGTAGCGCGCGCATCCGCGTGAGGCAGCCCCGGGTGCGGCGAGCCGAGAATGTCGCGGTGAGCCGTGCCGATGGGCGAGTTTCGGCATCTCCTCGTCTTCGAGCAAGCCGCATGCGGTCTCTTCACGATGGCCGTCTGGCACCGCGCGGCCTCGCGCAAGCAACGGCGTCGCCGGCTTTCTTCCCCGGCTTGGGGCGCACGCCCCCACGCCTTCCTCGCGAGGCAAGAAAACCGGCTTTGGCCGTCCTCCGCTCACGCTGCGGCCCTGCCCGGCGGGCCGGGTGCATGCCGGCCGCTGGCGGTGCCGGATCGACGCCATCGAGGCCGCACTGGCGCGGCTTCGAGGCACTAGGAGACGCATCATGGCCACCATCGGCAGCTTCACCAAGGACGATAACGGCGTGTTCACCGGCACCATCCGGACCCTGACCTTGAACGCCAAGGCGAGCATCAAGCCCTCGAGCAAGGATCACGACAAGGCGCCGGACTACCGCGTCACGACCTCGGCGGGCGTCGAGTTCGGCGCCGGCTGGACCAAGACCTCGCGCGAGGACCGGCCCTATGTCTCGGTCAAGCTCGACGATCCCTCGCTGCCCGCACCGATCTACGCGACCCTGGTCGAGGGCGAGGGCGGCACGCAGAATCTGATCTGGTCGCGCTGAGCCCCTCGCGTCCCGCGCCGCCCCGGCGCGGGACGCAGCCTTGCAGGGGGTGTCGAAATCGCATGGATCGGTTTTCGACACTCCTCGCGGGGTGTCTCTCCCGCCATCCCCGGTGCCGTTCGAAGCACTCGAGGAGTTGCGGCATGGACGGCGACGATATCGACCGGGCACGCAGCGCCAGACGCGGCTCGCCCTTCCTCAACACCGAGCAGGCGGCGGCCTATCTGGGCCTGTCGAGCCGCTCGCTGAAGCGGCTGCGGGTGCGCGGCGACGGGCCCGTGTTCCGCCGGCATTGCCGCTTCGTCCAGTACCATATCGACGACCTCGACGCCTGGAGCCGCGAGCATAGCGCGCGCGGGATCCGGCCATGAGCCGTCGTCGTCCCGCCGCCGATGCGCCGCTGCTCGCCTGGGGCGACGCGCGCCACGTCCATCGCCAGCGCGCGCTCCGCCGGCTGCGCCTCGCCATTCTCGGCGGCGCGGCGCTGGTCCTGCTCGCGGTGCCGCCCGTCTATGGCCCGGCGCCGCGGCTGGTGTGGAATGCCAGCGCCAGCGCGGCGATCGGGCTCTATTGGGTATGGCCGGGCGATGCGCCGGCACGCGGCGAGATGGCGATCGCCTGGGCGCCGCCGCGCTGGCGCGCGCTCGCCGCCGAGCGCCGTTACCTCCCCGCCAATGTCCCGCTTGTGAAGCGCGTCGCCGCCGTCCGCGGCGACCTGGTCTGCGCGTTCGGGCCAGAGGTTTCGGTCAATGGCGTGCGCGTCGCGACCCGCCTCGCCCGCGATCCGAGCGGCCGGGCTTTGCCCTGGTGGCAGGGCTGCCGCCGGCTGCTCGCCCGCGAATATCTGCTGCTGATGGATGCGCCCGGCTCGTTCGACGGGCGCTATTTCGGAATCAGTTCGGGGCGCGATCTGGTCGGCCGGGCGAGGCTGATATGGCGGCGCTGAGCGTCCTCGCGCTCGCCGGCGCGCTGGTCCTGGCCGATCCGGCCAGTCGGGTATCGCGCTGGTCCGCCGAGATCGATGCCGCCGCGGCACGCTGCGGCGTGCCTCGGCACTGGATCGCGCGGGTGATGCGGGCCGAGAGCGCCGGCCGGACGACCATCGACGGGCGGCCGATCCGCAGTCCCAAAGGCGCGATCGGGCTGATGCAGCTGATGCCGGCCACCTGGGCCGACCTTCGGCGCGAGCTTGGGCTCGGCGACGATCCCGACCAACCGGCCGACAATATCGTCGCCGGCGCCTGCCATCTCCGGCGCATGTACGACCGCTTCGGCTATCCTGGGCTGTTCGGCGCGTACAATGTCGGGCCGGCACGCTACGCCGCCTGGCTTGCCGGCGAGGCGAAGCTGCCGGCCGAGACCATCGTCTATTTGCGGCGCGTCACCGCCACTGCGCCGGCACCGACCGAGGTCGCGACCATGCCGCCGCAGACGCTGTTCCTCGTTCGCCGGGAGGCACCTGCGGTGACGCGCCAGTCCCTTGCTACGGGCCAGGCGCCGGCGATGTTCGTGCTTCGCCGCGAGGTTCCGTGACATGGCGGGGGTGGGAGGGCTCGTCGTGAAGTCCCAGCATGACGGGCGGCAAAGCGGCCCTCAAGGCCCATGGGTGCCCCCCAATTTGCTCCGCAAATCGGTTCCCCCCATGTCCGCTTCGCGGCGCCTGCGCTTGCGCTCCGGCGGCCCTGACCGCCGCTCCGCCGACCGTCCCCATGAGGGCGTCCTCGATGTTGGGGACCGCAAGCGGAGACAGGTCATGGCACTGGTTCTAACCCTCTCGGACGCGGCAGATCGCGTGATGGCGTCGCTTATCTCGGGGCTCGAGATCGAGTTCGGAAGACAGGCGGGCGCGGCATTGGCGGCACGCTTCCTGGAAGCAGAGGAAGTCGATTTCCACTGGGATGCGCGGCTCCAGGAGCGCTGGCTCGGCAGCTATCTTGGGGGCGACGAAGCCGAATTCGAGCTCGATCGGGTGCGTGTGCTCGGCCGGATCGATGGGCACTGGTTCGTCGCGGTGATGGTCGTCGACGGCGACGGCAATGCGCACGGCATGCTCGGCAAGCGCAGCTTCAGAACTGCGAAACGGGCGCGCGCGGCATTCGCGGATGCGTAAAGGTCGCGCCTGTCGAAGCCGGGATGCGCTGTCGGATCGGCAGCGTGTCCCGGCTTTCTTTTTGCTCCGGGACAGAAGGCAGAAGGGGGATAAGGGAAAACAAGATAAAGGCAGTGTCTCGCGACCCTGCTCAAGTGACTGTCTGCACATCCTTTTTTCGCGAGAGCTGGCGGCGGCGGCGCGAGACAGGCTTTTGGCAACCGGCGGAAATCCGCCGTATTTGGTGCCTTTCCGCGAGACTCCGCGAGGCCGGCGGTGAGCGAGGACGAGTTCACGCCCAAGCTGGGCAAGCCCGGCGCGAAGGACGGCAAGCGCCTGGTCAAATATGGCGGGCGCGTGCTTGCCGCAGCCCGATTGGCGGGCAACAAGACCGGCGTGCGCTCGCGGCGCTTCGATGGCAGCCGGATCGGCCGCGGCGCGAGCATCGGCCGGCTGCTGTCGAGCCGCGACCGGTTCGCCGGGGCCCGGACGCGGCGGGCGATGGTCAAGGTGCGGCTGGTGCGGATGGCCGGGAGCGGCCTCGCCGCGGCGCGCGCGCACCTGCGCTACATCCAGCGCGACGGCGTGACGCGCGAGGGCAATCCCGGCGAGCTCTACGGGCGCGACGGCGATGCCGCCGACGGCAAGGCGTTCCTCGATCGCTGCCCCGGCGACCGCCACCAGTTCCGCTTCATCGTCTCGGCCGAAGACGGCGCGGAATATCCTGACCTCAAGCCCTATGTCCGCCGGCTGATGGCGCAGGCCGAGCACGACCTCGGCACGCGACTCGACTGGGTCGCGGTCGATCATTTCAACACCGACAATCCGCACACCCACATCTTGCTGCGCGGCGTCGACGACCAGGGCCAGAACCTGGTCATCGCGCGCGAATATATCGCGCACGGGCTTCGCGAGCGCGCCGCCGAGCTCGCCACGCTCGACCTGGGCCCGCGCACCGACCGCGAGATCCAGGACCGCCTGCGCCGCGATGTCGAGCAGGAACGGCTGACCGCGATCGACCGCCGGCTGCTGCGAAGGATGGATGCCGACCGGATCACCGGTCCCGCGCACAACGATCCGTTCCAGCACGCGGTGGCGACAGGACGGCTGCGCAAGCTCGCCGCGATGGGCCTGGCTGAGGACCAGGGCGGTGGCCGCTGGCGGCTCGCCGACGGGTTGGAGGAGACGCTGCGTGATATGGGCGAACGCGGCGACATCATCCGGTTGATGCAGCGCGAACTGATTTCGCGTCGGCTCGAGCGGGCGCAGGCCGACCGGGTCATCGAGGGAGAACTGCGGGAACCGGTCATCGGTCGCGTCCTCCGGCGCGGCTTCTCCGACGAGCATCGCGACCGCCACTACCTGATCGTCGACGGGATCGACGGGCGCGCGCACTATCTCGACATCGGTCGTGCTACGGCGAGCGAGCCGACGCCGGAGGGCGCCATCGTCCGCGTGGCACCGCGGACGGCCGAAGTCCGGGAGGTCGATCGCACGATTGCCGCGGTCGGCCGGGCGCGAGGGGGGCTCTATTCGATTGATCGCCACCTCGCGCACGATCCAGACGCGAGCCGGGCCTTTGCCGAGGCCCATGTCCGCCGCCTCGAAGCGATGCGGCGTGCGGGGCTGGTCGAACGGCTTGGCGATGGCACCTGGCGGATCGCCGACGACCATCCGGAGCGCGCGGCTGCCTACGAGGCGCGGCAGCTGCGGGACCGGCCGGTTGCGATCGAGACGCTGTCAACCTCGCCGATCGCGCGACTGGCCGGTGCCGATGGCCCCACCTGGCTCGACCGCACGCTTGCCGGCGAGGAGAAGCTCGTCGCGCGCGACGCCGGGTTCGGCCGGGAGATTCGCGAAGCGCTGGCCGGGCGCCGGCAATGGCTAGTCGAGCAGGGCCTGGCGGACGAGGCGGGGAGCGGCGTCAACCTGAAGCGGGGGACGATGGCCCTGCTGCAGCGACGCGAACTGCTGCGGATCGCCGGCGAACTGGCGGACGAACTCGGCAAGACCCATGTCGAGGTCGGTCGCGGCGCGCGGATCGAGGGGCGGCTGACGAGGCGGATCGAGGCGGAGGGTGGGCGCTACGCGCTGGTCGAGCGCAGCCGGGAGTTTACCCTGGTGCCGTGGCGACCCGTGCTGGAACGGCAACTGGGAAAGCCGGTCGCAGGGATCGTACGGGGCGACGGGATAAACTGGCAGTTTGGTCGGGGCAGGAACGGCCCGCAGATCTGATGAAGCAGTGGCGGCTTCGCGCCCTAGCATCAGCCGTTCAGGCTTATCTTGCACGGTCGCGAAAGCGGCCGTTCAAGTGTCGGGTGGTCTAGGAGAAAAGTCGACGCGAGCAGCCCACATTATGACAACTTGGCGACCTTCACCCGGGGGGGCGAAGCCGTGAGCGCAACAGCGAACCTCCCTTGAACAGGGTATGCTCTCTTGATGTGGCTTGCGTTAGCTAGTCCTCGGCGCCGGAATCAGCCGGCAGTTCGTAACGAGGAACGCTATGCGCCTGCACCCCGCTGCCATCTTGCTGATGTTCGTGACCACTCCCGCGCTCGCCGGGGATAAGGCCGCCGGTTGGGCCAAGTGGGTCGAGCGTGCCGAACGGATCGAAGCGGCAATTCAGAGCGGGGAGGAGAATTTCAAGCCGCAGATCAAGGAGGCCTGTACTGGCGTCACCGGGACCGTGATCGGGCAGGGTTTCCAGTTCCCGTACTGGGCGCAAACCCTGATCCAGGTCTGCACCACCCTCAAGGACAACCGGGCTTATGGGAATAAAATGCAGTGCAGCGACGCCAAGCGGGTGATCGTGAATCTGCGCAAGGCCACGCCCGTCCCCGAAGCTCCCCGGGCCGAGCCGATCGCAAGGAATATCGCCGATATGCTGCAGATCGCGGTTGACCAGCAGTGCAAGCGCTGATCGGGGCAGCCTACCCTGAACAGGGGATAGGCTGCGCTTCCAGATCAGGTAAGTCACGTCCTCACAACATCCAAGGAGGGCATCGTGTACAAATCAGGTTTGGTGATCCTCGGGGGGGCCTTGGCCATGCTGGGCGCTACACCGGCCGCCGCGCAAAAGGTCGAGGCAAACAACCCCGCAACCGTACAGGCTGTATTGCAGAGCGGCGGCTACAAGCCGGAGATGAAGAAAGACGGCACTGGCGATCCGCTACTGATGATCGATGCGCAAGGCTATAAGATGATGGTGCTGTTCTTCGGCTGCAAGAACAACGTGGGTTGCAAATCCGTTTCCTTCTATGCCGCTACGAAGGCGGCGAAGACGATTGATCTGAGCTCCGTCAACAAGTGGAACGCGCAGCACCGCTTCGGCAGGGCCTTCCTGGATTCCGACGGAGATCCGACACTTCAGTACGACCTCAACCTCGATGTCGGCGGCATGAGCCCGGAACTCTTCACCGACACGCTCGAATGGTTCACGGTCGCATTCGACAATCTCAAAACGGAGATGGCCAAGTAGGCTGTTCACCCGCGATGGGGCGACCCACCTACGAGCGCGGTTCAAGATCAAGGCATGCAACAATGAGAAGAGTGTCTACAGCTGCGGCCGCGGCGCTATTGCTTGCGACCGCAGCGCATGCGCAGGACGAACCGGTTCTGTACAGGGAGTTTCAGAATTGGGGCGTGTACCGATACTCGGATTATTGCCGGGCCATCGCGCAATATCAGACCTCGACGCTGGCCATCGCGTACGAGGCACGCAGGAGCTTGGCGGTTCTCCACCTCCGCTCGCAGGCGCTTAGAACCTTCGAGGATGCGAAGGAATACCGGTTCGGAATGGTCCTGTTGCAGAACGGCAAGTCGGTCGACAGTCTCGGCCAGGTGTCGTTCACGGCGATCAACAAATCCGACTTTGTCGGCGCTATGGCAAGCATGGAGTCCGACCGATTGTTCGAGGAGCTCTCGCGATCGACGGCCGTCGCCTTTACCTATGATGACCGAAAAATCGAGGCCGTGGAGCTCGGCGAGATTGGGACGGTCCTCAACGCCTTGAAGGCCTGCGAAGTTCGCAGGTAGCCGCTGCGCGTAGGTCGGCGCTAGCTTCGCAAAATGGTCGTCTTACCGCGACTTCGAGCATTATCGGTTCAGCGTGGCAAAGCAGGATCGACAGCCGGCGCCGGCGCCGATAGCGATGTGCCGGGCGGGGGACCGGGATGATCGAGCGGCAAAACGGCAGCTACGCGAAACGACGCTCCGCGTTCCAGCATCGACCTACGCTGCTGTTGCCGCTGATTGCGCTTGGCATCGCGCTTGTGGTTGGCGGTGCGGTTATCGCCATCCTGCGGGTACCTACGGTTTCGCTTGTGGCGACCCCGGAGACTGACGGCCGCATTCGCCTTTCGGATGCATCCCGGACCCTTGTGGTGTCCCCCCACACGCGGATCGAGTTTGCACGTGCGGGCGGCGCGGCAGGTGCGGTGCTCACGGCAGACATGACGCCCAACATCGCCGAGCCTCGCGGAGATCCGGCAGAGAACCGCGAGTATCAGCGGGCCCGTGATTGGGTGGCGGCGGCGTTGTCCGATGGACCCGTCTGGGCAAGCGCCGGGAACGAACACCTCGCGCTCGAGACCCGTGCTCGTACGCTGGGTAGCCTGGGGTTGTATTTTTGGCTGCCATTAGCGTCGGGAGCCCTCGCTCTGCTCGCGGGACTTTGGGTATGGGCGTTGCGCCCGCTCGATTGGGCCCCGCGCATGTTCGCCCTCAGTGGCGTAGCGCTTTTTGTTGGCTGCGTGACGCTGTCGTGGCTGGCCTCAACCGGGCTGTCGCTGTCCGGAACCGCCGATCGACTCATGGTCGCAGTCAATTATGCGAGCGCGTTTTTGTTTGCAGGAGCGCTGGCGGCGATCTTCGCTCGATTTCCGGTGCCGCTGGTCAGCGAACGTGCGGTGTGCGTAGCAGGCATTGTCGCTCTGATACCGGCTTCAGTCGTCCTTCTGGACGTTATTCCCGACGCCATCGGGCTCGGTATCATAACCATAGTGGCCTTATGTGCGCTCGTGATCGGAACGATCGCTGCGCAATGCTGGGGTGCACGCCGAGACCCGGTGAGCAGAGCCGCGCTACTGCCGATCGCTTCGGGTACTGGCATCGCGACTGCGCTCTATTGCGTGTTTGCGATAGCGCCCCAGTTTGCCGGTGGGCCGACCACGGTAGGGCCCGATATGGCGACCCCGCTGCTGCTGCTCATCTACCTAGGCCTAGGGGTCGCGGTGCGCCGGACGAGCGCGTTCGCGCTGGGAGGCTGGGCGCTCGGCATCCTTTTGTCGGCGGGGGCGATGCTCGTCTTCCTCCTCACGGACGTATTGCTCCTGGCTACGGTCACCAGCGAGCCTGACGTTGCCATTGCCGCTGCCGCAATGGTGTTCGCGCTAGCCTATGTTCCCTTGCGGGAGTGGATACTTCGCAGGCGAGCCCGCGCCCGAGAGGCTAAGACGAGTCGGCTGCTTCAGCTCGCCAGCGACCTTGCCTTCGCCGGTAACAGCGAGTCTTTGCAATTGCGTTGGCATGCGGCCATCAGCGCGCTGTTCGAGCCGCTCGACGTAGAAGTCGTCGAACGCGCCGGCGAAACTCCGACCGTGCTTGAAGACGGCAAGTCGCTGTATCTTCCGGCGGTGAGCGGGGTAACGCCGCTCCTGCTCCATTATGCCGGCAGGGGTACGCGCATCTTCAACGCGGACGATCTGCGTGCGGCCGAACAGTTCGCCAGCCTGGTTGGCAGCCTTATCGAGGCGCGGGACAGCTATGTCCGCGGCGCAGCCGAGGAGCGCGAGCGCATCGCGCGCGACCTGCACGACGACGTCAGTTCGCGGCTGATGACCAGTCTTCACCGCCGTGATCGCGAGACGATGAGCGACGACGTGCGCGATGCGATTGCGGATATCCGCACGATCGTTAGCGGATTAGCCGGTGCTCCATGTGCGCTCGATGCACTGCTGGCCGATCTCCGATATGAATCGCAGACCAGGCTCGAGGTGGCGGGAATTTCTTTGACATGGCCGATCACCTCGGCGTGCGAAGATCGGCGATCTCTCGGCTATACGACCTACCGTCATCTGATCTCGATCATTCGGGAAAGCATGAGCAATATCGTGCGTCACGCACAAGCCAACGCGGCGATGGTTGTTGTGGACATCGAAGACGTCGCGCTGCGCGTGACAATCAGCGACAATGGCCGCGGGATCGACGCACAATCTGCGTGCCGAGGACAGGGCCTGAAAAATATGCATCGCCGGGCGAGCGAGCTGGGGGGAACCTTCGACCTGAAGTCGGATGCGAGCGGATTGACGGTTACTCTGGTCCTGCCACTCCCCAATGTGGGGGATAGCCCCCATGTCGGCGCGCAGATACCGTCAATTGCATGAAATTACCGACGCGCCAGTACCTTGTCGTGGAGGATATCGCCGAGACGCGTGATTGGCTGATTGGCAATGTGCGCCAGATATTCGGCGCGGCGGCCTACGGCGCCGCGGACCTGGCCGCCGCGCGTGCTTGGCTGCGCAACGAACGTCGGCTCGGCGAGCCGCTGCTTGCGCTGATTGACCTTGGGCTTCCGGATGGGGACGGCACCCGCCTGATCGAGGAGATCGTCCGCGAGGACCCGACCGCTATCGCTATCGTCACGACAATCTACGAAGACGATCAGTGGCTGATGCAGGCGCTTGCGGCGGGGGCGCAAGGCTATCTGCTGAAAGATCGTGACGGCAGCGAGATTGCACGCAGGCTCGCCGCGATCGAGCATGGCGAGGTGGCAATTTCCCCGGCCATCGCACGTCGCCTGCTCCTGCACTTCCGAGAGGAGCCGCCGAGCATTGCGGCGCTGTCTCCACGAGAAACCCAGGTACTGCGCCTCATCGGCCGCGGCCTGAGATCGACAGAAGTGGCCGAGGTGCTGCGGATCAGCCAGCAAACCGTTACTACCCATGTGAAGGCGATCTATCGCAAACTCGAGATCAGTTCGCGGGCTGAAGCGGCGCTGGAGGCTCGCAGACGGGGACTCACCTGACCGCAGGCGCGCGCGGGCGTCGATGCGGATCAGCGCCACGTAGCAGCTATCCTGCTTTTCCAGCCACAAGCGGACTGACTGCTGGCGGCCCACAAGGCGAAGGTCTGCTGCTAGCGAAAGCGGCCGATCCGCACTGCGCCCCGATTTCAGCCGTTCGGTCGCGCGTCAGCGGATCTCCAAAGCGGTCGCTGTCGAGCGGCAGTGCGCGTTAGTCATCGAGACGCCGAGGATTTGCGCCTGCGTGGCGTTCGGCCATGTAACGGCCCGGTGAGGTCCCCAGCGCCTTGCGGAACATCGTGACGAAACTTGGCACGCTTTCATAGCCAAGGTCGTCCGCGACCTGCTGAATCGAGGCACCGCCGGCAAGCCATTTGACCGCGAGCATGATGCTCAGCTGCTGTCGCCAGCGGCCGAAGCTCATCCCCGTTTCGCGACGGATGACGCGCGCCAGGGTCCGTTCGCTGAGCCCGCCGCGCTTCGCCCAGAGATCGAGCGTGCCGCGATCGGCGGGCGCGGCGATCATCTCCTCGACGATCCGGCGGAGCCGGGTGTCGCTGGGCATCGGCAGGTGCAGGTGCTCGACCTCCGCCGCGGCAAGCTCGTCGAGCAGCACCGCGATCAGCCGCGCATTCACGCCGCTTTCTTCGTACAGGATCGGCAGATGCGCGGCGCGGGTGAGCAGTTCGCGCAGCAGCGGCGTCACCGATACCGCGCAGCAGCGCGTCGGCAGGCCGGCGCTGAATTCGGGATCGACGAACGCGCCATAGCCTTCGAGCGTGCCGCTCACCTTGATCGAATGCAGCGCGCCGCCCGGAATCCACACGGCGCTGCGCGGGGGGACGATCCACAGGCCGCCCTCGACCTCACAGCTCAGCGCGCCGTTCTGCACGAGCACGACCTGCGCCTTGCGATGCCGGTGCAGGTCGAGCTCGAGCCCGCCGAAATCCTTCGCGATGAAGCCGTAGGTGACCACCGCCCGCGGCACGTCGTCTGGCTCGACCCAATCCGCTTCGTCGCTGAGTTCGGTGAGGATTGGCATGTTCCGCCTTTTGCTCTGGGGTGGCAGGAATGAATAACAAAATGTCCAGGCTTCGCAATGACGCCATTCGAGCGCGCGCCTATCGTTCGGCGCAGATCAATCGAGCCGAAAGGGCGTCACCAGTGAACACGTTGGATACCGATATCGTCGCGACGTTGCTCGCCGAGCTGCATCAGGCCGCGCACGACGCCGATCATGCGCATTTCGAACAGGTGATGGCGCAGATCGAGGCCTCCGGGCAGGGTGCCGAGGAGTGGGCGGCAAAGCTGCTGGAGGACGAGAAAGCCGGCCTGCGCTCGGTCTATCAGGGCTATGCCGACCATTTCCTGTCGGTCTCGCCCGAGTACGGCCGGTTCCTCTACGCGATGGCGCGCGCCGCTAAGGCTTCCCGGATCGTCGAATTCGGCACGTCGATGGGGACTTCGACGATCTATCTCGCCGCGGCATTGCGCGACAATGGCGGCGGCACGCTGATCGGCAGCGAGTTCGAGCCCGGCAAGGTCGCGCGGGCAGGCGACCATCTCGACGCCGCCGGGCTGTCCGACCTCGTCGAGGTTCGGGAGGGTGACGCGCGCGAGACGCTCGCCGATATCGAGGGCGAGATCGACCTGCTGCTGCTCGACGGCGCCTTCTCGCTCTACCTGCCGGTGCTCAGGCTGGTCGAGCCGCACCTGCGCCCGGGCGCGATCATCCTCGGCGAGAATGCGTTCGATCCCGAGTATCAGGCCTATGTCCGCGATCCCGCCAACAGGTATTTGTCGCAGACGCTGGCGATTGACGCCGGGCGCGGCAACGATTTCAGCGTGTGGGTCGGCTGATGGCGGCGATGGAAGCGCCAGCTCCGCGCGCATCGAAGGCGTCCGGCCGGCTCAGCCGTGCCTTGACCCGCTTGATCATGAAGCCCGCGAGGGTGACCGCCAACGAAGCGTTGGCCGACCGATTCCGGCTGATAACCCTCGAAGGATCGGCACTTCGCGACGTCGCCTGGACGCCGGGGCAGAAGATTCAGATCGCGATGGGATCGGCGTTCGTGACGCGCACCTATACGCCCATGACGTGGAATGCTGTCGATGGACGCACCTGCATCCTCGGCTACGCGCATGGGGCGGGGCCGGGGAGCGACTGGCTGCGCGCTGCGACTCCCAGCTCGAGCTGCGACATTTTCGGTCCGCGTGCGTCGATCGACGTCGGTCAGCCCGGCGCGCCACTCGCGATTTTCGGGGACGAGACATCGCTCGGGCTTGCCTATGCATTTGCGCACGGCGGCGGAGGAGAGGCGGTTACGACCGTTCTGGAAGTCGACGATATCGAGGCCAGCCGGTCGGTGGCGGCGCAACTCAATCTCAAAAATTGTACGCTCGTCGGTCGGGAGGCGGAGGATCTGCATATGCCCGACTTAGAATCCGCCCTGCCAGCTCTCGCGGACGCCGGCGCGACCTTCGTATTTACTGGCAGAGCCGGAAGCATTCAGCGCCTACGCCGAGCGCTGAAGGCTCTTGAGGTGCCGTCGCGGCGGATCGCGACCCGAGCCTATTGGGCTCCGGGCAAGACTGGCCTCGACTAGACTGCCTCCGACAGCGCGCCAAAGGGCTTCCGGCTGCCAAATGACGATCGCATTGTCGTCCAATCCATGGCGGCTTCTGTGGACCGTGGCCCTCCAAGCGGCCATTCCGCTCCCGGCCCAGTTGCAGACAGGGTCGCAATGGCACCAGCGAGGCACCTTGAGTCACCAGCGAGGAGCTGATGCCGGTTTGAAAATCGAGCGAGTCTTGAGGCCGAGCCCCGGACATTGAGTCGCGCGGGCAGAGGCCCGCATGACACCGACAAAGCTCCTCCTTGGCCAGATGCTGGTTGTCGCCGCGATCGTCATGGCGGGCATCTCGTTCGCGACCCAGTGGGCGGCGGCGTCGCTCGCCTACCAGCCCGAGCTCGGCACGCCATGGTTCCGGCTCGGCACTACGCCGGTCTATCCGCCTTGGTCGATCTTCCCCTGGTGGTTTCACTTCGATGCTTATGCCCCGGTCGTCTTTGACGAGGCCGGCGCGATCGCCGCTGCGGGCGGTCTGCTGGGCTGCGGTGCCGCGGTGGCCGGTTCGGTCTGGCGGGCCCGGCAGCAGCGCAACGTCACGACCTACGGGTCGGCGCGCTGGGCGGGCCCGCGCGACATCCGCGCCGCCGGCTTGAGCGCGGACGCGGGCGTGTTCCTCGGCCGCGCCGCTTCGCACTATCTTCGCCATGACGGACCTGAGCACGTCATGGCCTTCGCCCCGACGCGCTCGGGAAAGGGCGTCGGCCTCGTCGTGCCGACGCTGCTCGGCTGGACCGGCTCCACGGTCGTCCACGACATCAAGGGCGAGAACTGGCAACTGACCGCCGGCTGGCGGTCGCGCTTTTCGCATTGCCTGCTCTTCAATCCGACCGATGTACGCTCGGCGCGCTACAATCCGCTGCTCGAGGTCCGACGCGGCGCCGACGAGGTCCGCGACGTCCAGAATATCGCCGACATCCTGGTCGATCCCGTCATAACCACCGACCGGCGCGCCTATCATCTGCAGCTCGACAGCACGCCGGCCATCGCCATGGCCGCCTTGTCCTGGACCTATCCGCAGGACGAGATGATCGCGATCCGCCGCCAGCAGGCGTCGGCGGAAGCCGCGAAGCCGGTCGCTTCGGGGCCGACCGTCGAGCGGCTCGACTTCGGTTATGTCGTGACCGGCGACAGGCCGGCCTGGCGGCCGCTGCGCGCGTTCGACGACGGGCGGCAGACGTTCGTCGAGTTTCCGGCGCGCGTCGGCGTCAGTGAGGTGCCGCCGCTGTTCGTCATCGGCGATGGGGGCGATGTCCAGCTCGTCAACTACCGCATGTCCGGCCGTTTCTATGTGGTCGATCGGCTGTTCGACGCCGCCGAGCTGCGGCTGGGGGCAAAGAAGCAGGCGGTGGTGCGCATCACCCGCATCGGCATCGAGCGTCGTCGGCAGCGGAGGGCGTCATGAGCGATACCGTGCCCGATGCCGCGACCTCGCCCAAAGTCGATCCCGAGACGCTGGTGTTGCGCGGCCGCCCGAACCGGATCATCCGCTTCCGTCGCGGCGCGATCATCGCGATCGCGGCGCTGGGATCGACGGCGATCGTCGGGGTCACCTGGGTCGCGCTCAAGCCCGCAACCTTCCGGATCGTCGCCGGTGCCGAGGACCAAAAGGACATCGCCAACCATGCGCCCGACGAGGCCCTCGCCGGCGCGCCGAAAAGCTATGGCGACGTGCCCAGGCTCGGGCCGCCGCTCCCCGGCGATCTCGGGCGTCCGATCCTGCGCCGGCAGGAGGCGCTTGGCGGATTGCCGCCCGCCGGCTCTTCGAACCAGGCTGCGCAGGCGGCCGAGACCGAACGCCAGCGGCTTCTCGCCGAGCGCAAGGCGGCCCGCGAGTCTGGGATCATGATGCAGCTCGGCGCCACCGAGCACCCAGCCGGTGCTGCTCAGGCTTCTGCTGCGCCGACCGCCATTCCGGGTCGAGAACAGCAACCGACAACGATCGCAGTCAATCCAGCGCGGAATCCGGGCAACCAGCAGCGCAAGGCCGACTTCCTCGCCGGCAAGGACCAGACCGGCGACATCAACCCGCACGCGCTGGTGGCGCAGGTCTCGCCGTACACCCTGAGCGCCGGCAGCATCATCGCCGCCAGCTTGATCACCGGTCTCAACTCGGACCTGCCCGGGCTCGTCACCGCGCAGGTTACCGAGAACGCCTATGACAGCGCCACCGGTCATATCCTGCTGGTTCCGCAGGGCGCCCGGCTAATCGGAAGCTACGACAGCGTCCTGGCCTATGGGCAAAGCCGGGCTCTGGTCGTCTGGCAGCGTATCGTCCTGCCGAACGGCAGCTCAATCCGGATCGACAATGTGCCCGCGACCGACATGGCCGGCTATGCCGGCCTTGCCGACAAGGTCGATACCCATACCTGGCAGTTACTCAAGGGCGTGGCGCTGTCGACGCTGCTCGGCGTCGGCACCGAGCTGAGCTTAGGCGACAGCGAAAGCGACCTTGTCCGCGCGATTCGCGAATCCGCACAGCAGGGCACCTCGCGTGCCGGCGACCAGATCGTCACCAAGAACCTCAACGTCCAGCCGACCGTGAAGGTGCGACCCGGCTGGCCACTCCGCGTCGTGGTGCACAAGGACATCGTCCTCGCGCCATGGCCCGGCCAGGAGCAATGACATGCCCGACCTCAAGCTTGCGCAACTTCCCGACCGCACGCCGGTCAAGCTCGGCATCTCGGTGATGCCGGACCTCCATCAGGCGCTCGTCGAATATGCGGCGCTCTACGCCCAGACCTACGGCCGGGAGGAGCCAGTCGCGGATCTCATTCCGGCGATGCTCGCCGCGTTCCTCGAAAGCGATCGCGTGTTTAGCAAGGGGAGGGCGAGATGAGCCGGCATGCTCTCGATCCTGGTGAAGCCACGCTGGTGCCGATCAGCGGAGCCAGTGCTCGGCCTTGACGGGCCTTGCGGGCTCTGGTCCCGGGCAGCCGTTAAGCCCCGATGAGCATAGATGGCAAGTCGGAGATGTCGTCGCTCAAAGGCCGGATCCGGCACTTGATCATGTCACAGACGCATAATTTTCAAAGAAATCGATCAGACTCTGAGGTGCGTTGTCGTCGAACATCACCCGCAGATTGGACGAAATGGTCTGCTTTGGTTCAGATTGGTGAGATGAAACCTTGGCCAGACCCACGCGACGCTGATCCTGAAAGCAAGTGGTGGCTCGGCGTGACGGGCTTTCTCGTCGCTCTGGGCATCGCGGTGCCACTCTGCCGCATGCTCGTAAATCTGTTTTAATCCATAATCATGCGCTGTAGGCTGCTGCTCTCCAACCGCTAGCAGGCATCATGCGCGACGAAACGATCCGGCTTCTGCAACTGGACGCGGTCACGCACATTGATGTTGCCATCGCTATTTGCGACCAGATCGGAGCTTCTCAGGCGGCCTGCTATCTGCAGATGGCTGAAGACCTTTTACGCGGCGAAGTGCCGCTAAATGAAGCGGTCGTGAATGGCATCGACGAGGCTTCCTCCCATTGAGCGAGCCCTCGAAATCTGCTCCGACGGTAGTTCGCCCCGCTGGACATTCCGAGCAGATCGCACGTTTGCATGAGGGTCAGCGCATATGCCTACAGCTGGTGGCCCAAGGCATGTCGTCGAAGGAGATCGCGAGGAGCACAGGTCTCGCTCCTGCGAGCGTCGACACCTATCTCAAGCAGGCGATGGCCGCACTTGGCGTCAACAATCGACGCGATGCCGCGCGGGTTTTCGCCAACGCCGCCACCTCCCAAAAATTGGGATCACCACCGGGCGAGCTTCCGCCGCCGGCCCTACCCCTGTCATCAGTCGCCCCAGTCGGCAGGAGGCGCATATGGTTGCCCCTCCCGCCGATGGGAGGGCAGGAGCGCCGATATAGCTGGGGTGAGAAGACACAGCACATCCTCCAGATCGCGGTGCTATTCGCCGCGCTGATGGTGGGGCTGACGCTGACCATTGCTGGCTTTTATCGGATTCTTCGCTGACCTCTTGTCGCCAACCGATGAGAAGCGCCGATGGGGCGCGAGGAGATGCAAGGATGTTGAAATTCCACCCAGGCGTCGGGCAGCTCGTGGCCGCAGACACCCAGAACACCTTTGCGGCGGTCGACGACGCGTTGCTTCAAAGCGTGCGAATGTTCGCCACGGTTCTGGAATCGGCTAAGGGCTCCAATCTCCCCTCGGCCCAGAGCCAGCGCCTCTATTCCGGATTGAACGCCGGCCTGAGCGGCATCGTCGCAGGTCGTTCCGAGCTCGTCTCTACGCTGCGGCTCCTGGTCAAAATCAAGGGGGAAAGCAACTTCGCACCCGAGGATTTCGGATGCCCCGCCGGCTGGGTACCCTCCGGGTCGCTCGATGAGGTGCGAGCTGTCGAACCCGCCTGAAGTCGATCCCTTGACCGCATGTCGCGTGGAGTGGACGGAAGGCGGAGATGATCGCATTCCTCTTCTGGCTCTTGACGACGTTGGCGTGCGGTTATGCGTGGGTCTGCGGCGGGAAGGAGGGTCGTTGGGCGGCGGGTCTGATCATAGGTGCCTGCTTCCTGACGATCCCCGCCTCCCTGCTCGGGCCGCGGTTCGGACGCTTCGAACCGGCGGTCTTCAGCGTGGATCTAGGGCTTCTTGTCGGCCTGTACCTGCTGGCGCTTGGCAGCCTCAGGTGTTGGCCGATATGGATGGCGGGATTCCATCTAGTGGCGGTGTTCTCCCACCTCGGTACGCTGCTGGCGCCCCGGTTCGTGGCGAAGGTCTATTTTGCGGCAGAGACGTTCTGGGCCATCCCCGTGCTGATCGCGATGATCACCGGGATCGCGCTTGATCGCTCTGCCGATACGAGGGAGAGCCGCGATGGCGACCCACACCTACGCAAGCATATCGAGATCCCGGAACGAACTTGAACATCTATCCAGCCTCGCCAGCGAGTTGCTCGAGGGCCTTGGGAGCATGTTTCCGGAGCCCAGACCTTCTTCCCCGGAGACCCGGTCTGCAACCGCGAGCGATGAGGTGCTTGCCGAGCGCATCCGCGACTATCTCGCTCTTCGGCGCCGACGGGACGAACTGTTCCCTCCCGATCTTTTCGCCGATCCCGCATGGGAAATCTTACTCGATCTTTTTGTCTCGGGAATCGAAGGACGCATGGTCAGCATATCCAGTGCCTGCATCGCGTCACAATGCCCGCCGACCACGGCGTTACGATGGATCGGGCGCCTGGAAGATCTGGGACTCGTTTCTCGGATCGCCGATGGCACGGACGGCCGTCGTTCGTTTCTCTCCCTGACGCGTCGGGCCGACGACCTCATGCGTCGATGGGCACAGCAAATGCTCCGGAAGCTGCCTTGCGGCTCTGATCACGAGGTGGATTTATGAGTTCGAGAGCAAGAGGGGGTTCGAGGGGTCGGCGTGATCGCCGCGGCTCTCTGCCTCTGCCCAGTCCATCTCCGAGCCCGCCACCTAAGCTCAACCGCACCGAACTCGTCGCTGCGATACAGACTGCGATCGAGGAGCGTATCGACGCGCTTGATATTTGCTGGGGGATCCGGACCGTGAACGAGAGAAGGATTCGGGCGCGGACGATCTTGGCGAATCGGATCTCGTTCCAAGCTGGGCCTAGCTTTCTGAAGCGGGTTCCCGAAGCAACGCGGCGTCCAATATTAGCGATCTCCGCCGCCGCGATGAGTGCTCAGCCGGGGACCGAGTGAACGGCGTCTCTGAGGACCGGAAGTTGAATTCGCCAATGATTGAAATTTGAGGCTCTTAGCCGGTCGCAAGCTGCGCCATGTCGGGCCGGAAGATCGCACGTACAGTGGGAGAAGTGGTGGGCTGGTGGTGCTGAGCCGATTAATGTTCAAACGAGTTCAATGCATTATGAGAAAATTCGACTTCCCCCGAGGGGCCCTTCTGAGGCGTCTCATTCGTTACCGCAGCTGCCATCGGTGAGCGGCGCTTCGGGGCTGTTTCAGACCAAGAGCCGGTCGTTCAAATCAGCCACCGCGAATGTCTCATCCCGAAAGAACCTGCCGATGGACTGCGGTGTAGCGGACCGTCGCGAAAGCGCCTCATTTCTTGCCGTTCGGATCCCCTGCGGCTTCACCCAAAAGCAGTCATTCGCTCCTCACTCTAGAAGGCTGTCACTAAGGCCCAATTGCAGGGATTTCCCGTAAATCCGATGACGCCGGATCGTTGGGGCGGCCGGCGCGACTATCACTCGATAGACGAATGGCAGGCACGCGTGACCGCCGCACGCGTCGCGCTTGTTAACGGCATCTGCGTTCGCCTGCACACCCTTGTGGCACGCTGACCGACTCTGGAGCCCGACTACCCGATCGGCGACTATCTGCGTGACGCTCGGCGTCGATGGAGTACGAGACTGGTCTGATAAGCGTTCCGCCTGGGTCGAACAAAGCACGCCAGGTCGATGCCGAAGAAGCCGTTTGCCAATATTGTATCTAGGCGAGCAGTTATGAAGAAGAACCGGCCATTCACACGGCTGGTGCTCTTTGAGCATATTCGCGTCGACCCCGACGTCGCCATTCGCGCTGCATGTCAGGTTTCAGCGGAAATCGAAGCATATCGTGAAGTGCAGCTCGTCCAACCCCAATTCGTCGGGCGGAACCGGCAGTGGCGCTGCCTGACGCACGACGCGGACTGCGAGGCGATCGAGCACCGGATTGCCGCTGCGTGACGATATCGATACATTTTCGACAGCGCCGCTTCGCGTGACGTTGAAGGCGATCCCGGTCGTTCCTTCCAGATGGACTCCCGCCGGACGTTTCGCGGCGATATGGGACCAAAGGCGCTTCGCATAGGTATCGAGTACTGCACCCGGCGCCTCCGGCGGCGGGGGCGGGGGCGGGGGCGGGGGCGGGGCCATGAGGAGGATCGGCGGTGCGAGGGACCTGTCTGGCATTATCGGCTTAGGTACCGCCAACTCGGCGGGAGCGGCGCTTGCCGGCGACGGTGATCGCCTTGCGGAATACGCCGCCTTGGCAGGTTCCTGCGGGTTTGGCATCCGGCGCTTCGCATGATTTGGCGCCGCGCGGGTGGGATCGGGCTCCGTGCGCGGCAGCGCCACATCAAAGGTCTTGAGCACGCCGTGCCGAACCGGAGCATGGCCGATCCCTGTGCCGAGCATCAGCAGCGCCGGGCCAAGCGCTCCGTAGACGGCGCCGGTCATCGCCAGGCCCCAGACGCGATCGGTAGCAGTGAGCAGTTTCATGGCGTCAGAACTCCAGGCTCACACCGAAATCGAAACTGCGGCCGCGTCCCGGCACTGGACGCGCCAGCCCGGTCGCGCGATAGTCGCCGAGCGAGACGCCGCCGAGCGGCAGCGCATAGGCGCTGTCGAGCAGGTTTTCGACGTCGAGGCTGAGCCGCACGCCCTTCCAGCCATAGCTGGTGCCGAGATTGACCAGCGCATAACCCTCGGTCCGCGGCTCGTTGCGGGTCGTATCGACCCGAGTCTTGTCGCTCACCCAGGCGAGTTCGACGCGGTTCTCCCAGCCGCCAAGCTTGTGATCGAGGCGAAGCTTCGCGTTGAACGGCATCTGGTGATAGAGCGCGCCGCCGTCCGCGAGACTGTCCCCCTGCGCCCAGCTCGCGGCGAAGGACAGGCTGGCGCTGCCGGCCTGGAGCGTGTGCCATAAATGCAGCGCTCCCGACAGATCGAGGCCGTAGAAGCGCGCCTCGCCATTGGCGAACTGGAGCTGGGCGAAGCCGGTCGGCCGCCCCATCGCATCGGCCAAGTCCTTGAGCTTCACCACGTCGATGTAATCGGCGACATGCGTGAAATAGGGCGACAGCTTGAGCGTCCATGGATGCTCGCCGCTGCCGGAAAGCGTGAGCGTCGCGCTGACCGTGTCCGCGCGTTCGGGTGCGAGGGTGAGATTGCCAACATAGCCGTTGCCGTCGCCGAACCAGCCGATCATCCGGCTCGACATCGATCCGCGGCCCCAGCTGTACCGCTCATAGATGCTCGGCGAGCGAACCTTATGGGCATAGCCGAGCTCGGCGGCAAACTGCTTCGACGGAGCATAGCGAGCCGTTGCGCTCGCGCTCCAATTGCTGTCGTGCGCGTGGTGATCGGCGGCGTTGAACGCCGTCGCTGCCGATGCGTCGGCTATGTTCATCATGCCGGTGGAATAAGGCTGCACCGCGCCGGCATTCATCCAGAGCTGGTCGTTGCGGCCGCCGATCACGGTCGAGACGGCAGGGCTCCAGCTGCGCTCCCATTCGAGATAGCTGCCCAGCCGGTCGCGCTTGGCGCCCGCGATGTTCACATAGCGGTTCGGCCCCATCATCATGCTGCCGGCGACCGGGGGCCAATAGTCGTTCAGCCACTGGTGGTGGAATTCGCTGCCGAGCCCGATCGTGTCGCGTGGAGAGACCGGGACGCGCAGTTTCAGGGCGTAGCCGGCGGTATGCGTTTCGGTGAGCATCGGCATGCCGCCATTGGCGGTGCCGCCCTTGTCGGCGAGGAAGTTCATCTCGTGATCGGTGTCGCGATAGTGGACCGTGAGATCGACATCGCCCCAATCGAGCAGGCCGCGATACCGCCCGCTGGCGAACCAGGAGCGATTGTCGGTCATGTCCATATATTGATTGGGAAACCCCTCGCGCGGGGCGCGCTGGATGCCGGCACGCAGTTCGAACTGGCCGGCCCCGGTGCTGGCGGCGAGCGCGACCGCGTGATCGGTCTTGGCATATTCGGACGAGCGCACCACGCCGTCGCTGCCCCCGCCGCGATAATTGTCGGCCTGGGTATAGGAGCCGTTATAGCTGAGGCTCAGCCGGTCGCTCGCCGCGGTGAGCGACAGCGCGCCGCCAAAGCCATCGCCATTGCTGCGATAAAAGGCACTGGCGCGGCCGGTGAACAGCGTCGCGCCGGGCGCGGCGAAGCGCGGCGCGAGCGTTTCGACGCTGATCGCCCCGCCGATCGTGTCGCCGCCCATGCTGACCGGTGCGACACCGGTCAACACGCTCGCCGCGCGCACCGTCTGCGGATCAGTGAATGAGAGCGGCGGCGCCATCTTGTTTGGGCAGACATCGTCGATCTTCACGCCATCGACGAGGATCGCGACGCGGTCGGAATCGAGGCCGCGGATCACCGGCAGGCTGGCGAGACCCCCGGCATCGAACGCGCTGACTCCGGGCAATTCGCGCAGGATCGCGGCGGTATCGCTGGAACGAACCGCATCACTGGCGAACTGGGCGCGATCGCGATGCTCGCCCGCCTGAGCCTCGCCCTGGTCGGAACTGACATCGATGGTGGGCAGCGCAGTCGCCTGCTGGGCGAGCGCAGGAAGCGGAGCGAAAAGCGCGACGGTGGCGAACAACCGCGCGTGGAGGGAAAGCTGGGTCATGGATCATCTCGAAATGGCGGCGCCGGGCGTCGCGAAGTCAGGGTGCACGAACCGAGCGGCGCAGAGCGGCCCGTTGGAACTCGTTGCGGGTGGCGAGTCTCAGGCGAAGGCCCGAGGCGGACCCTGACTCGGCGGGGGCGGCGCCGGCATGCCCATCGCGGGCGACCGGCCGACGGGCCGCGCCTCGATCGGATCGGTCGCCGACCATTGGCGCCGGAACGGCTCGGGCGCGGGCGCCGGTGCCAGATGCGGCGCGGCGAGACCGGCGAACAGGCAGGTGCCCGGATCGGCGCCGCGCGGCGCGGGAGCCGGCTTTTCGGCATCGGCATGGCGCGTGTGTTGGACGGCCGCGGCGTTCACCATCGGCATCGTGCCGGGGCATAGCACCATGGTCGCGCCCCAGCCGCGATCGGCCGGCGCGAGCATCACGCCGCCCGGGAGCAATGCGCGCAGCAACAGCGAAAGGCTTGCCAGCCAGAAGGCGACATTCAGCCCTTCGGTGCGTCCCGCGGCGCGCATCGCTCGTCTCCGATCGCGGACCAGATTGTCTGCGCCCCTGATCTGGCACCGCCCGAGGGGTGAAGCAGTGATCCACATCATTTCTGCATGTGCACCGAGCGATTTCGCGTGCCGTTGACTTCGCGCAAACCGATGCTCCGGCTGCACTTTTTGAGGCATCTCATCGCGGCGCAATCGGGCGGCGCGTAGTCCGGATCGGCGACCGGGCAAGCGCCCGACCGACGATGAATGGAGGTCTCCCATGCGTATTCCGACGACAATGATCGCTGCTGCGGCGGCACTGGCGATGGCGGCACCCGCCGCGGCCATCGGCTTCGGCCCGGCGCCGGCCGGCAAGAACTATACGGTGAAGATGCTCAACAAGGGCAGCGGCGGCGGCATGATGGTGTTCGAATCGAACATCCTGCGCATCAAGCCGGGCGACAGCGTCACCTTCGTGCCCGCGGACATGGGCCATGACGCCGAGAGCATCCCCGGCATGGCCCCGGCCGGCGCCGTCCCGTTCAAGGGGACGATGAGCAAGCCGATCACCGTCACCTTCACCAAGCCGGGCGTCTATGGCTTCAAGTGCAACCCGCATTTCAGCATGGGGATGGTCGGCTTGGTTATAGTCGGCAGCCCGGTCAACCTCGCCCAGGCGAAGGCGGTAAGCCTGCCCGGCCGCGCGAAACAAGTGATGAACGGCCTGCTCGCCACCATTCACTGACCCCGCGGCTTTTCCCCGCGCAGCCAGAAGGGCGCCGCTTCGCCGGCGCCCTTTTTCTTGGTCCGCCTGCGGTCCGGGGACAAAAGTAGAGCGGCAGCGGGCGTGCCGCTGCCGCTCCCTTCGGGCCGTGGGGACGACGCCCGCTTATTCGTGGCCGGTCTTGGCCTTGGGATCGGCGGGCTGGTGCGGCTTGAAGAGGTCCGGACGGGGTTCGCCCTCCACGACCAGCAGCCCCTTGAGCCCGCGCTCCATCCGCGACAGCGCATGATCGACCAGCACGAACTTGCCCGGCACTTCCAGCTTGAACTCGGTCATCGCCGCGCCGCCGGGCGGGACGGTGATCGTCTGCACGTCGGTCATCGGTGCCGAGGTGATCGAGGCGAGCGGCCAGACCCGATCGAAGATCTCGCCGATGACGTGAAAGCTCGAGGTCTTATTGGGGCCGCCGACTCCGAAGAAGATACGCACCGTCTCGCCGGTCTTGGCCTGGAGCGGATGCTTGGCCAGCGCCTCGGCCGCGCCGTTGAACACATAATATTCCGGCGTTTCGGCGAGCAGCTTGTCGATGCTCTCGTTGAGCTCGCCCTTGGTGCCATAGGGCTGATCGGTATAGATCTCGCCCTGCATGACGTAGAATTCGCGATCCACCTTCGGCAGCCCGTCGGCCGGCTCGACCAGGATAAGGCCGTACATGCCATTGGCGATATGCTGCGACACCATCGGCGTCGCGCAGTGATAGACGTAGAGGCCGGGGTTCAGCGCCCTGAAGGTAAAGCCTTTGCTCTCGCCCGGGCCGGCCATCGTCGCCACCGCCCCGCCGCCGGGGCCCGTGACGGCGTGGAAATCGACGTTGTGCATCATCGTCGAATCGGCGCCGTTGTGCAGCGTCACTTCGACAGTGTCGCCGACCCGGACGCGGACGAACGGTCCCGGCACCTTCCCATTGAAGGTCCAGTAGCGATAGGTCGTGCCGTCATCGAGCGTCCCGGTGACTTCGGTGGTGTCGAGATTGACGCGCACCGTCTCGGGATTGCGGCGAGCGATCGGCGGCGGCAGATCGGTGACCGAGCGCGAGATCTCGGCCGGAGCGGGCGCCGGGGTGCTCGCCGCAGCCGCAGCCGCTGCCGCAGCGCCGGCGTGGCCTGCATGATCCTTCCATGACGCGGCGGATGCGGGCGCCGCGAGCGCGGCGAGCGCGACGCCGGCGGCGAGCCAGATGATATTGCGTGACATTCGACCAAACCCTTTCTTCAGTTGCCTGGAACCTCGCTAGGCATCTTAGGCAAAGGCGGGTTGCGCCCGATCAATTGCGCCGGCCGGGCCCGCGAAATTGACCTGGATCACGTCATCCGGCGGCGCGACGTTCGAGCCCGGCGCGATCGAGAATGCGGAATTCGTGGGTACCGGTCATGCGGACCAGGCCGCTGGCCTTGAGCGCACCGATCTCGCGGCTGATCGTCTCGATACGAAGGCCGAGATAATCGGCAATGTCGCTGCGCGACATCGGCAGCGTTGCGCAGGCCTGGGGATCCGCCGGCCGCTCGCCCTTCTGGGCCATCTGGAGCAGGAAGCTGGCAAGCCGTTCAGCCGCGGTCTTGCGGCCGAGCAGGACAAGCTGCTCGCGCGCCGCCGAAAGCTCACGCGCGGCGGCCGAATAGAGCCGCCGCTCCATGTGCGGGTGGGCTTCGACGAAACTATCGAACCGCGCACGGCTGAACTGGCAGAGTTCGACGTCGGAAACCGCTTCGGCCGTGAAAGGGTGTTCGTCCTCCATGGTCACGCCGAGAAAGTCGCCGGGAAAGGCGAAGCCGGTGACCTGGCGCCGCCCATCGGCGAGCAATTTCGACAGGCGCAGCGTGCCGCGCACCACCGAATAGACGTGGGTCGCCGCGTCGCCCTGCCAGCACAACGCCTCCCCCTCTGCGAGCCGGCGGCCGACCCCCGACTGGCGGTAATCGGCGAGCTCCACTTGCGTCAGCGCGTTGCAGACCGCGAATTGGCGCACCGGGCAGCCGCTGCACGGATGCTCGTCGGCGAGATCAGGATCGGCCGCGGCCAGGTTACGGACGTACATGAGCTTCCTCCCGGCCAAGATCGAAAGTGAGGCAGGTCAAGGCGCGGGCGTCGCGCTGGCCTAGAAACGGCATGGCCCCAGCATAAGGAGGCGCCGAATGTCGCAATTCACGGTCATCGCCATCGGTGCCGAACAGGCCGAGGAGGCCTATGTACTGGTGCGCACACTGGCGCCCGAAGTGCCAGCGGAGCTGTGGGCGCGCTTCGTGAGCGGCCGGGCTGAGCCCGGTGCCCTGTTGGGCCTGCGAGCGCCGCATGGCGGCATCGTCGGGCTGGCCGGCTACCGGGTCGAGCCTTGGAAGCGGCTGGGCCGGGTGATGCTGGTCGACAATTTCTGGACGATGGAAATGAGCCATACTGCGCCCGGCCGTGCGCAGCTGGCGATCACCCTCGAGGCCGCCACGGTGACGCAAGGCTGCGACGCGATCCGCCAGGTGATCGACTGTGGCGCGCCGCCGGCGGAAAGCATCCAGGCGCTGCGCAACCATCTGTCGATCGTCGATCCGGAGCGCGGCACCCGGTTCAGCAAGGCTGCCGGCTGCTCCTGCGGCAATCTCGAGGCCCGGTCCGCGACAGAACTGTTCCCCGCGCCATGATGCCTCGGTCATTGCATCGCCTCCCCTCGCGCGACGATCGCGCGCACCGCCGCGGCGAGCGCGTCGCTGAGCAGCGGCTTTTCGACGAGCTGCGCGCCGGATTCGCGGACCCGCTGACGCAGGCCCTGCGAGACGTTGCTGGTGATGATGATCGCCGGGGCGTCGTCGCCGCGCGCTTGGAGCTGGGCGAGCAGCGTCAGCCCGTCGAGCCCCGGCAGGCGATGATCGAGCACAAGACAGGCATGCGCCGCACCGGGATCGTCGGCGAGCAGCGCCTCGGCACTTTCGAATGCCGCGACGTCGAACCCCTCGACGCCCAGGGCAAAGGCAATCGAGGAGCGGACGGCGGGATCGTCATCGACGAGAAGGATGGAGGGGCGCGCCATGGACGGGCTCCGGTCGGCGGCGGGATCGCGCCCGCCGCCGTTCCGGATCAAGCCGCCTGCTTCCAGGCGGGTTCGAGCGCGACATGGGGCGGACAGGGCGCGATCGCCCCCTCAGGCTGGCCGGCCAGCACGTTGGCATAGCCGTGGTTGACGTCGCGATGATGCGCCTCGTCGGCACGCACGACCAACACGACGTCGCGCAGCGTCGCGGCCTCGTCGAGCCCCCAATAGCCCCGTGCGATTGCCGGTGCAGCGACATTGGCGGAGCGGCCCTCCTCAATTTCGGCGAGATAATGGGTATAGCTGATCACCGCCTCTTCCTCGAAATAGCCAACGACGCGGTGAGCCGTCTTCGAGCTAATGAGGTAAAGCGCGAAGAAGGCGAGATAGAACACCCATTGCACGCCGATGATCACTGCTCGCTCGTACCAGGTCGGCTTGCACACTTCCACGAAGGTCATCAGGTGCATCCGCTCGTTTTCCGCCTCGTCCATCAGCGTCTTAATCCAGCCGCGATCGTCGCACATCCGACGCAGGCATTTGAGATGGGTGATCGTCGCCCCCACCATGCCTGGCACCGCGGCGACGGTCTCGAGCACCACGGCGCGATGGCCGTAGCGCTCGGCGAAGAAGGTATCGGCGATCCAACGCAGCGTCTTGGTGAAGCCCAGCGCGACGCGGTCCGAAAGATCACGCGGCGCGTGATGAACGGTGAGATCGATTTGGGGAGCTGTCATGTTGAAATCGCCTTTTCGCTACGGCACTTGAAGCACGGCAAGTGTCGCGTAGCGGTCTAGGCGGCGCGGGCGGGAGCGGAAATTTGGGTCTTCATCCTAGGGTACGCACCGGAGGCGAGCAGAGCGCAAACCCGGCCTTTCGCCCGACGCTGAAGGGGCCCGGGCCGGTGCCGCGCGCGACGCGGATCAGCGCCGCCTCGGCCCTCGCGATCGGGCTGGCGGTGATTGGCCTGGGCTTCGCCGCCCGGCTGGGGCTCGACCCGCTGCTGCACAAGCGCGCCACGTTCATCTTCTTCGTTCCTGGCGTCGTCGCGGCCGCCTTTGCCGGCTTTTGGCCGGCGATGCTGGCCGCCGCACTCGGAGCGCTCGCAGGCGTCACCGCCGATGCCTTGACCGGCGAGCTGCTGTTCGGCGACTGGGTAGCGGCAAGCGTGTTCCTGGCGATCGGCGGCGTCATCGCCTTTGGTGGCGGCTGGCTGAAGCACGCACGCGGACGTGAGGCGGCTGTTCGGCGCGAACTCAGCGAGCGCGAGGCGCACCTGAGTTCGATCCTGCAGACCGTGCCGGACGCAATGATCGTGATCGACGAGGCCGGGCTGATCCGCGATTTCAGCGACACGGCCGAACGCCAGTTCGGCTGGAGCGCGGAGGAAGTCACCGGCCGCAATGTCAACATGCTGATGCCGCCCCCCTATCGCGAGGCGCATGACGGCTATCTCAAACGCTATTACCAGATGGGCGAGCGGCGGATCATCGGTGTCGGCCGCGTCGTGGTCGGCGAGCGCAAGGATGGCTCGACCTTTCCGATGGAGCTCGCAGTCGGCGAGATGCGGCTCGCGGAAGGCCGCTTCTTCACCGGCTTCGTTCGCGACCTCACCGAGCGCCAGCGGACCGAGACGCGGCTACAGGAGTTGCAGAGCGAACTGGTCCATGTCTCGCGGCTCACCGCTCTGGGCGAAATGGCCTCGGCGCTGGCGCACGAGCTCAACCAACCGCTGAGCGCGATCGGGAATTACCTGTCGGGAAGTCGAATGCTGCTCAAACGCGACCAGGTGCCGCAGGACAAGGTCGCCGACGCCGTGGAGCGGGCTGCCAGCGAGGCGCTGCGCGCCGGCGAGATCATCCGGCGGCTGCGCGACTTCGTCTCGCGCGGCGAAACCGAACGGCGCGTGGAGAGCCTGCCCAAGCTGATCGAGGAAGCCAGCGCGCTGGCGCTGGTAGGGGCCAAGGAACATGGCGTCCGGGTGCGGATCGAAGTGAGTCCGCAGGTCGATCTGGTGCTGGTCGACAAGGTGCAGGTCCAGCAGGTGATCCTGAACCTGATCCGCAACGCGATCGACGCCATGATCGAGAGCGATCGCCGCGAACTCATCGTGCGCGTCACGCCCGAGGCGAACGAGATGGCGCTGGTGCTCGTCGCCGATACCGGACCCGGCATCCGCGAGGATGTGGCCGATCAGCTCTTCCAGCCTTTCATCACGACCAAGCGCACCGGCATGGGCGTGGGGCTTTCCATCTGTCGCACGATCGTGGAAGCCCATGGTGGCCGAATCTGGGCCGAGGCCAATCCAGGGGGCGGCGCCGTCTTCCGCTTCACGGTGCCGCGGGTGAGCAAGGAGGATCTCTATCATGGCGAATGAGCCGGTCGTGCATGTGGTCGATGACGACGAAGGCGTCCGCAGCTCGCTCGCCTTCCTGCTCGAATGTTCGGAGATCGAGGCAAAGACCTATGAGTCGGCGGTCCAGTTCCTGAAGGCTGTGCCGGACATGGCCCATGGCTGCATCATCACCGACGTGCGCATGCCAGAGATGAGCGGGTTGGATCTCGTCGCACGACTCCGCGAGATGGGGGTGCCCGATCCCGTGATCGTCATCACCGGCCATGCTGATGTGCCGATGGCGATCCAGGCGCTGCATGCCGGAGTCTCCGACTTCATCGAAAAGCCGTTCAGCGACGAAGCGATCCTGCTCGCGGTGCGTGCCGCGCTGGCACGACAGCAGAGCCGCGGCGAGATCGAGCAGGAGCGCGACGCGATCCACAAGCGATTGGCGACCCTTTCGGGCCGGGAGCGCGAAGTGATGGAGGGGCTGATCGAAGGCAAGGCGAACAAGGTGATCGCCTATGACCTCGATATCAGCGCGCGCACCGTCGAAGTCTATCGCGCCAACGTGATGACCAAGATGAGCGCCCGGACACTTTCCGAGCTGGTACGCATGGTGATGATCGCCAAGCTCGCCTGAGCCGCTCTAACCGCGTCCCCATTTGGCCGCGACCCAGCTGCGAAAGCGCGCCTTGGGATCTGCTGTCGGGGATTCCTCGGCTGCGGCGACGACGCGCGAGACTTCGGGCACCCAGCGCCGGATCGACTGTTCGATGCCGCGCTTGAGCGTGATCGCCCCCGACGGGCAACCGCCGCAGGCTCCTTCCATGCGCACCGTCGCGGTGCCGTCGGCCGGATCGAAGCCGATCAGCACCACATCGCCGCCGTCCGCCGCGAGCAGCGGGCGGACCCAGCGATCGAGCACCTCCTCGATTTGCTGCGCGATGTCGCCGGCCGGGACGGCCCTTTCGGGGGCGGGCGACGGCGCCGCGGCGCTTTCGAGCGCATCGGTCAGGGCAAGGACGATCTCGGGGCGCATCATCGCCCAGTCATGCTCGGGCCCGGCGCGCACCACGGTGACGAAATTGCCCCCGATCAGCACGCGCGCGACGCCGGGGATGGCGAGCAACGCCACGGCAAGCGGATCGGCGGCGCCCGGCCCGCTAAACTGCCGGGGCGGACCTTGCGAAACGAGGACACCCAGCGTCACCCGTAGCGCGTCTGGATTGGGAGTTGGCTCGAACTCGATTGGCATCGCGGCTCAAGGCCTGCCATCGGGCCGCGCGCCGAGCAGCTTCGGGCCGTAGGCGATGAGGAAGAGCAGAAAGGCACCGCCCCAGAGCAACCCCGCCAGCGCGATCATGAGGACATAGTCGACCGCCAGCATCGGCGCGGCGAAGCGGACAATGGCCCCCAGCGTGACGAGCACGTAGATCGCGCGGGTCGGGCCATCGGCGCGGAGCGTGCGTCCGGTATGGCCGAGCGTCGCCCGGGTCATCACCGCAAGCGTGATCGAGGCCATCGCGCCTGCACTGAGCGCGTGCAGTGCCGCCGATGCGGGGATGCACCAGACGAAATAGCTGCCGCCGAGCAGCGTCAGGCCGATCGGCAGCCACGCATAGGAGAGGTGGAGGATCAGGACGAGCGGCTCGCGGATCGTCTGCAGGCCAGACCAGCGCGCGAGGCGGGCTGCCTGGAGCAGCCCTGCCAGCACCAGCAGCGCGCCGCTCACCGCCTGGTCCGGCAGCGCAGTCCAGCAGAACAACGCTGCGGCCGTCGCGGCGATCACCGCGAGATCGAAGCGATTGGGTTGGGTCGGCAGTCCGCGCTCGCCCCCCTGTTTGGCCAGCCAGTTGCGCGTGAAGGACGGAATGATCCGCCCGCCGATCAGCGAGACGAGCAGCAGCACAATCGCGAAGCCCAGCCGCCAGCCCAGGCCCGTGGGCACCGCGGCGCCGAACAGCTCGGCATGATCGATCGCGTCAGCCAGGGTAAACAGGCCCGCCGCGGCGACGACCGGCACGTTGCGGTTCTTCGCCGCGATCACTTCGCGCGACGCGACGAAGGTCAGTGTCGCCAGTAACCCGATGTCGAGCAGTGCGGCAAGCGCGAGGCCGGTCACGGCGGAGAACAGCACCGCCACGCGCGCGGCGAGCCACAATCCGGCAAGCAGCGCCAGCCGAGCCCCGGCGATGGGCAGGCGCCCGGTCCAATTCGGAATGGCGGTCATCAGGAAGCCAGCGATCACCGCGCCGAGATAGCCGAACAGCATTTCGTGCCGATGCCAGGCGAGCGGATCGAATCCGCTCGGCAATGTCAGCTTGCCGGCAAAGGCGAGCACCCATAGCGTCACGACGACCACGGCCCAGAAGGCCCCGCCGAAGAACAATGGCCGGAAGCCGCCCCGCAATACCGGCGGCAGCCGCATCAGCCTGCGGAAACGCTCGTCCTCGGCCCTCATCTCGCCAACTCCCTTTCGCGAAAAACAGAAAGGGCCGGCCTGCGGGGTTAGCAGGCCGGCCCATGGGGTGTGCTATTCGGCCGGCACCAGTTCTGGATGCCGGGCCGCGATGCCGCCACTGCGCCGCACGACGAGCAGTCGCGCAACGAACAGCGCCAGCAGGATCGCACCGCAGCCGAAGACGATGTCTCCGGGTACGCGCATCCAGACCAGCGTCTCCATCACCTTGCTATGCACCACCGCCGGTGAGCGGGCGTACCAGAAGCCGGTCGTGACGCTGTGATAGGCCTGGTAGAGGCCCGAGGGCACGAGGCTGAGGAACACCATCATCGCCAGGCCCAGGTTGAGCGCCCAGAAGGTTGGCTTCAGGATCGCGTCCGACCAAGTCGCACTCCGGAAGCCGGTGCGCAGGCAGAACAGCATCAGGCCGATGCCGAGCATGCCATAAACTCCGAACAGCGCGGCGTGGCCGTGGCTCGGCGTCATGTTGAGGCCTTGGATATAGTAGAGCGAGATCGGCGGATTGATCGAGAAGCCGAGGATCCCCGCGCCGACCAAGTTCCAGAAGGAGACTGCGACGAAGAACAGGATCGGCCATTTATAGGCTTGAACCCAGGGCGCCGCCTTGGTCATACGGTAATTGTGCAGCGCCTCGACGCCCAGCAGCGCCAGCGGAACTACTTCGAGCGCCGAGAACATGGCGCCCCACGCGATGATCGGCGTGGTCGTGCCGGAAAAGTAGAGATGGTGAAGCGTGCCGAGGATGCCGCCGGTCAGGAACACGGCGGTGGAGAACACGACGGCGGTGTTCGCCGCGCGCGCGCGGACCAAGCCGAGCCCCGCGAAGATCAGCGCGATCACGGCCGTCGCGAACACTTCGAAGAAGCCTTCGACCCACAGATGGACGACCCACCAGCGGAAATATTCGATCATCGAAAGCGAGCTGTGGCGGCCCCAGGTCAGCGCCGCCCCGTAGAACAAGCCGATGCAGATGGTCGAGACGAACACCATCGCGATCAGCCCGCGGCTCTCGGACGGGGCCTTGAGCGCCGGCCAAAGCGCCCGGCCGACCAGGGTCAACCAGATCATCAGCCCGGCGAACAACAGGATCGCCCAGAAGCGGCCTAGATCGACGTATTCATAGCCCATATGGCCGAACCAGAAATTCTGGGCATGGCCGAGCTTCTGCTGGATGCCCATCCATTCGCCCGCGAACGAGCCGATCACGACAATGAGCAGCGCGACCCACAACACGTTGACGCCGAGCCGCTGATATTTGGGCTCGTGGCCCGAGAGCATCGGCGCGACATAGAGGCCGGTCGCGAGCCAGGCGGTGGCGATCCAGAAGATGCCAAGTTGGGTGTGCCAGGTGCGCGTGAGCGCATAAGGGAACAGGTCCGAGATCGCGACGCCGTAGAAGTCCTGGCCTTCCACGGCATAATGGGCGGTGACCGCGCCGAGCACCACCTGGGCGAGGAACAGGCCGATGACGGTCACGAAATATTTCGTCGTCGCCTTCATCGAAGCGGTTGGCTTCATGCCCCGCAGCGGATCGGCCGCCGGCACGAGCGCATGTTCCTCCTCGCCCCGACGCGCCTGGTACCAGGTCAGCCAGGCGACGCCAGCGATCAGGAACAGCACGCTGGCGATCGACCACATGCCGAGCGACGCCGCGGGGGTGTTGCCCACGAGCGGATCGTGCGGCCAGTTATTGGTGTAGCTGATCGTCGCGCCCGGCCGGTCGGTCACGCTCGACCAGGCCGTCCAGAAGAAAAAGGCGCCGAGGTCGCTGCGGTCCTTCGCATTGGTCAGCGAACGCTCGGGGATCGCATAGTCGATCCGCAGCGGGCGCAGCGCCGGATCCCCGCTGAACAGCTTGGCATAGTGATCGGCCACCTGCGCGATCGCCTGGGCGCGCTCCGCCGACACGTTCAGCGTGCCGGTCGCGGGATCGTAGCGATTGGCGCGCAGCTCGAGGGTCAGGCGCTCCTTCAGCCCGGCCTGGGCCTCCGGGCGGAGTTGGTCGAACGGCCCGCCCGCTTCCTTGTTGGCCCAGATGTCGAGCAGCGCGGTCGCTTCGCGGTGAAGCCAGTCGGCGCTCCAATCGGGGGCGACATAACCGCCATGGCCCCAGACCGAACCGAGCTCCATGCCGCCCAGCGTCTGCCACGCCTCGCGGCCGGCTTCGATCTGGGCCCGGCTATAGACGGTGTCGCCCTTGGCGGAGGCGACGGTCTCGGGCACCGGCGGCGCCTGGACATAGATTTCGCGGCCGAGCAGGCCGAGTATGGCGAACGAGACGAGGAAAATCGCTCCCAGCCACAACCATAGCTTCTTGGAGTTCATTGCGTTGCCCCCAGACGGGTTTCGAGGAGGCTCCCGGATATGAATTCGCCGTAGACGCGACCATTCGGGAGCGCGACCTAGGGGACGCACCGGAGGGAAAAGCCGAATCTGGCCCGGTGCAGCGAGTGCCGCGTGGCGTCGGAAGGTTTGATCGGAGGGCCCCGTGGCACTTGTACTACCGACACCAACGGCCGCCGACGCAGAAGCACATCGGGCCGCAGGATTCCTCTGGGGATATTCGCGGCGGGCCATGTTCGATTCGGCGATTCGACGGCGAGAGACATGTCGCTTTAGGTCGCAGTTATCCCGGGAACAGACAGACCGCTTCCGGCCCAGCTTCGGTCGCTACGCAAAGCCTTTCAGCCAAACTTCGAATGTCTGCTCCAGACAAAAGCTGCCGTTCCGCCCGTCAGCTCCGAACGGCCGGAACGCCCCAGGATCAGATGCCGGGCCGCGCGAGCAATCAAACCGCTACGTCCATCACCGTCCAGCCTTTTCCAGGATTTTAAAGCATGCTAGTGGTGCCCCTGGCGACTTCGCAAGTCCACGATTTGACTGCGAAATCAACCGCTTCGCTGCCCAGCGATCAAGCTCTTCTGGCACCATTACCCCATCCTGCGATATTCGCGGATGGGGCTAAGCCTCAGAAAAATAGCGAAAAACTTGAAACGGCTGTCCACCGCTGTTCGCCTGAATTTGGCTCTAACCTCGAGGCGTTGGGGGCCAATTTGGGGGCGCTGAAATCAGCTGGCCCCCAACTGGTTTTGGCTCATTTTGCCGACGCTTTGAGGTCGTCCAGCCGGTCCGACCACCAACGCATCATCTCGACGCGCTCTTCCCAGTAGTCGGTACGGTTGTAAGCTGCTCGGACGGCGTTCCTGTCCTCATGGGCCAGCGCACGTTCGATCGCGTCCGGGCTCCAGCGCTTGCTCTCGTTGAGCAAGGTACTGGCCGTCGACCGGAAGCCGTGCGCCGTCATTACCCCGCCATAGCCAAGCCGGCGGAGCGCCTGGTTGAACGTGTTCTCCGAGATCGGCTTCCGGAACGAGTGGAAGGCGGGAAATACGAACTCGGTGCCGCTCGAGGCTGTGTCCATCGATCGGATGATCTCGATCGCCTGGCGCGACAGCGGGACATTGTGGTCCCTTCGCATCTTCAAGGTGGCCGCGGGAATATTCCAGCGCGCCCGGTCGGAATCGAAGTCCGCCCACCGCGTCGTCCGGATCTCTCCCGGGCGTTGGAACACGTGCGGCGACAGCCTCAGCGCAGCGCTCGTCGAGGGGTATCCCTGGTAGTCGTCAATTGCCCTCAAGATGGCGCTCAGCTTTCTATCATCGACGATCGCCGGATGGTGCTTCTCCTTCGGGGCAGCCAGCACGCGGGTCAGCGTCGGGGCGGGATTGATCTGGGCCCGTCCGGTCAAGATGGCGTACTGGAGAACCCGCCCGACAAACGAGCGCAGGCGCCGCGCAGTCTCCCGCCGGCCTGATCCGTGGATTTCCCGCACGGCAGTTAGTGGGGTCGGTGCTATGACATCACCGACCGGGAGCTGTCGAAAGCTCCGCGCTCCGGCGGATGGGCTATAGCCGCAGCCCGGGCCGCTTGGCCTCCGAGCGCATGTGATTAAGGCCGAGGCGGTCTTGCCGAAACGCAATCGGGACGCCGGCAAACGATGACGCCGAGCCTCTCGGCGCGCGCGACAGCTTCCCTTTCGGCCTGCAGCTTGTCACCCGCGAATCGCGGGCCGCGCGCAAAGCCGTACCGCAGCGCGCAGGGATGCTTGATTCCGCCGGAAGCATACGTAGAAGAGCGGACCAGGCGGCGCGCAATGGGTTGACCTGGCCAGCGGACTAGGGTTCGAGCCACCACGACGGAACCGAATATGAATTCCCTGCCCTTGCGGGGATGACGGAGTACATCGTGGCTGAGTTGGACCCCCAAGAAGCGATCCTGGAACGTATCGGCCGCTGCGAGACGCTAGGCGCGCTCGAGGAGCTTCGCATCGAGATGCTCGGCAAGGCCGGCATCATCACGACGCAACTCAAGACGCTGGGCAAGCTGAGCGCCGAGGAGCGACAGGCGGTGGCGCCCGCGATCCACGCTCGTCGCGAGGCGGTGACCGAGGCGCTGGCGGCGCGCAAGGCGGCGCTGGAGGCGGCGGCGCTCGAGGCGCGGCTGGCGAGCGAGACGATCGACCTGACCCTGCCGGCCGAGGCGGCGCCGGCGGGCAGCGTCCATCCGGTCTCGCAGGTGATGGACGAGCTTGCCGAGATCTTCGCCGATCTGGGCTTCGCGGTGGCGACCGGGCCCGAGATCGAGGACGACTGGCACAATTTCACGGCGCTCAACATCCCTGAAAGCCATCCGGCCCGGGCGATGCACGACACTTTCTATTTTCCGGAAGGTGCGGAAGGCGAGCGCAAGATGCTGCTGCGCACGCACACCTCGCCAGTGCAGATCCGTACGATGGTTTCCAGCAAGCCGCCGATCCGGATCATCGCGCCGGGGCGCACCTATCGATCGGACAGCGACGCGACGCACACGCCGATGTTCCACCAGGTCGAGGGGCTGGTGATCGACAAGGGGATCACGCTCGGCCATCTCAAATGGACGCTCGAGACCTTTCTCAAGGCATTCTTCGAGCGCGACGACATCGTGTTGCGGCTGCGCCCGAGCTATTTCCCCTTCACCGAGCCTTCGGCCGAGGTCGATGTCGGCTTCACCTGGCAGAACGGCAAGCGCGTGATCGGCGGCGGCGGGGATACCGCGGACGGCGGCTGGCTCGAAGTGCTGGGCAGCGGGATGGTGCATCCGAAGGTGATCGCGGCCTGCGGACTCGATCCCGAGGAATGGCAGGGCTTCGCCTTCGGCTGCGGGATCGATCGCCTGGCGATGCTCAAATATGGGATGGACGATTTGCGCGCCTTTTTCGACGGCGACCTGCGCTGGCTCCGGCATTACGGCTTCTCGGCGCTCGACGTGCCGACTCTTTCCGGAGGCGTCGGCGCATGAGCCCCGATCGTCATCCCAGCGAATGCTGGGATCTCCCCGTGGCGCGCGCCACGCCCGGCCCCATCAAGACCCCGGCTTTCGCCGGGGTGACGGATCTCTGACATGAAGTTCACGCTTTCCTGGCTCAAGGACCATCTCGACACCACCGCCGATCTCGATGCGGTGACCGAGGCGCTGACTCGCATCGGGCTCGAGGTGGAAGGGGTCGAGAACCCCGCCGCCAAGCTGCGCGGCTTCCGCGTTGCGCGGGTGGTCACCGCCGAGCGCCATCCGCAGGCGGACAAGCTGCAGGTGCTCAGCGTCGATCTGGGCGAGGGCGCGCCGCTGCAAGTGGTGTGCGGGGCGCCCAATGCCCGCGCCGGGCTGGTCGGCGTGCTCGGCCTGCCGGGCGCGACCGTGCCGGCCAATGGCATGGAGCTCAGGGTCTCGGCGATCCGCGGGGTCGAATCGAACGGGATGATGTGCTCGACGCGCGAGCTCGAGCTCGGCGAGGATCATGACGGGATCATCGAGCTGCCCGCCGATGCCCCGATCGGCACCGCCTTTGCCGATTATGCCGGGCTCGACGATCCAGTGATCGACGTCTCGATCACGCCCAACCGCCAGGATTGCATGGGCGTGCGCGGCATCGCGCGCGACCTCGCCGCGGCGGGGCTCGGTACGCTGCGCCCGCTCGAGGCGATCGTCGGCGGGCTGCCGGCGGTGACGGCGCAGGGCGCGGGGCCGGACGTGCGGATCGAGGACGCGGCGGGTTGCCCCGCCTTCTACGCCCAGCGGGTGTCGGGCGTGAAGAACGGCGCGTCGCCCGACTGGCTGCAGCGGCGGCTGGTCGCGGTGGGGCAGAAGCCGATCTCGGCGCTGGTCGACATCACCAATTTCGTCATGATCGGCCTCGGGCGGCCGCTCCACGTCTATGATCTCGCCAAGCTCCAGGGGGGGCTGGTCGCGCGCAAGGCCAAATCGGGCGAAGAGGTGCTGGCGCTCAACGGCAAGACCTACAAGCTCGCCGAGACGATGACGGTGATCGCCGACAATGTGGCGGCGCACGATATCGGTGGGATCATGGGCGGCGAGGATTCGGGCGTCTCCGAAGCCACGACCGACGTGCTGATCGAATGCGCCTATTTCGATCCGGACCATATCGCCCGCACCGGCCAGGCGCTCGGCCTGACCAGCGACGCGCGCTCGCGCTTCGAGCGCGGGGTCGATCCGGCCTTCCTCGATGAAGGGCTGGAGATCGCGACGCGGCTGGTGCTCGCCCTGTGCGGCGGCATGCCGAGCGACGTGACGCGCGCGGGCACGCCGCCGCTGGGCACGCGCAGCTATCGCTACGATCCGGCGCGCGCCGAGACGCTGGGTGGGCTGGCCGTCCCGGCCGACCGGCAGAAGGCGATCCTCGAACGCCTCGGCTTCGCGGTGGATGGCGAATGGAACGTCACCCCGCCGAGCTGGCGCCGCGACGTGGACGGTGCGGCCGACCTGGTCGAGGAAGTGATCCGCATCGAAGGCATCGACAAGGTGCCGCCGGTGCCGCTCGCCCGCACGCCCGGCGTCGCCCGGCCGACCGCGACCGCCGAGCAGAAGCTCGAACGCAAGCTGCGGCGCACCGCGGCGGCGCGCGGCTTCCATGAGGCGGTGACCTGGAGCTTCGTTTCCGAGAAGGAAGCCGCGCCGTTCGGTGGCGGTGCCTGGACGCTCGCCAATCCGATCAGCGAAGACATGAAGGTGATGCGCCCCTCGCTGCTCCCCGGCCTGCTCGCCGCGGCCGAGCGAAACCTGAAGCGCGGCGCGGCCAGCGTGCGGCTGTTCGAGCTCGGCCGGCGCTATCTGGCGGATGCCGAACGCCCGACGCTCGGCCTGCTGCTCGCCGGCGCGCGCCGCCCGCGCGGCTGGCAGAGCGGCAAGGCACAGGCTTTCGACGCATTCGACGCGAAGGCCGAGGCACTCGCACTGCTCGAAGCGGCGGGCGCCCCGACCGCGAACCTGCAGGTGCTGGGGGAGGCCGGCGCGGTCTGGCACCCCGGCCAGTCGGCGACGCTGCGGCTCGGGCCCAAGACCGTGCTCGCCGCCTTCGGGATGATCCATCCGAGCGTGCGCAAGGCATTCGACCTCGATGGCGAAGTCGCCGCGGTCGAACTCTATCTCGACGCGCTGCCGGGCAAGCGTGGCCAGACCGGCTTCATGCGGCCGGCCTTCGTGCCGCCGGCGCTCCAGGCGGTGACCCGCGATTTCGCCTTCCTGGTGCCGGCAGAGCTGGCGGCGGGCGATCTCGTCCGCACGGTCAAGAGCGCCGACAAGGCGGCGATCGTCGAGGCGCGACTGTTCGACGTCTTCACCGGCGCCGGCGTGCCCGAGGGACAAAAGAGCCTGGCGATCGAAGTCACGCTGCAGCCCGGTGTGAAGAGCTTCACCGACGAGGAGCTGAAGGCGGTTGCCGACAAGGTGGTCGCCGCTGCCGCCAAGCTCGGCGCGACGCTGCGCGGCTAAGGGGTTCGCGCCGCACTTCGACAAGCGCGGCGCGAATCGCTATGATGGCTGGATGATCGACCGGTTCCTCGAAGGCTTGACTGCCCTCAACGACTATCCCGGCGACATCTACACGCCGATCCTGATCCCCGGCGACTTCGATCCGCACGAGCGCCATTATCGCTGGGGACTCCACATCGATGCCGAGCTTCGGATGACCGGGCTCGGCAGCGCCGGCGGCGGCTGGCAGATCCAGACCGGAGAGGACGAGGACGGCGATTGGGAAATCGCCTATTCGATCATCGATGCCGATGTGACCGAGCTCGATCGCGGCCTGGCGCTGATCCGCCTTCACCTCGCCGAGCTCGGCTGCCCGGCGGGCACGCTGCTCCAATATGGCGACCGCGAGGATCGCTGGGATGGCGAGCGCTGGCATCTGGGCGAAGGCCGGACGATCTACGAAGACGATCAGGAACCCTGGCAGGGCGACGAATAGGGGGCGGGGCTCCCCGGCGACGGGCGGGCCCAGCTTCCACGCAATCCGTTGGTCGGGATAACCCAACGAACGACGCGGCAACTGGGCCCCGGCCTTCGCCGGGGAGCAGGAGGTGATGGCCGAAGGTTTGCGAACGTGCGCGCGATGCAGTCGCCCGTTCGTCGCTCCTGCCTTGACGGCTGCTGCCCGATCCCGTTGAGCAGGATGGCAGCAGGAGACAGGCGATGGCAACGGTGTTGATCACGGGCGCGACGGCGGGGATCGGCGAGGCGTGCGTCCATGCCTTTGCCGAGGCGGGGTGGCAGGTGATCGCCACCGGGCGTCGCGAAGACCGGCTGGCGACGCTCGCGGCGCCCAACGTCCACACGCTTGCCTTCGATATCCGCGACGAGGCGGCGCGCGATGCGGCGCTCGACTCGCTGCCCGCCGAATTCCGCGACATCGACCTGCTGGTCAACAATGCCGGGCTGGCGCTGGGGCTGGAGCCGGCGCCGGAGGCGAAGCTTTCCAACTGGAAGACGATGATCGATACCAACGTCACGGCGTTGGTCTCGATCACCCACAAGCTGCTGCCCGGGCTGGTCGCGCGCAAAGGCGCGATCATCAACCTTTCGTCGGTCGCGGCGACCTATCCCTATCCGGGCGGCAACGTCTATGCCGGGACCAAGGCTTTCGTCCGCCAGTTCAGCCTCGACCTGCGCGCCGACCTGCACGGCACGGGCGTGCGCGTGACCTCGATCGAGCCGGGCATGGTCGAGACCGAATTCACGCTGGTGCGCACCGGCAGCCAGGAGGCTTCGGACAAGCTCTATGGCGGCGTGAATCCGATGACCGGCGAGGACATTGCCGAGACGATCCTGTGGGTGGCGACGTTGCCCCCGCACCTCAACATCAATTCGCTCGAGCTGATGCCGGTCAACCAGAGCTGGCAGGCCTTCGCGGTGCATCGCGAGGGGTGAGCGGGCGCATCACCCACACTTAGAAAACCCGCAATCCAAGCACTTGTTACACCCCTCGCTGCGCACCAGCGCCGCCGCGCCGCATTGCGGGCAGCATTGCGGCACTGCCGCCGGGGCCGGCTCCGCCATGGCATGCGCCGCATGGGGCACCTCGAGCCCGCCCAGATGCCGCTCGATGATCCCGCCGATCGCCGCGGGCAGCGAGGGCACATAGCGGCCGTGCATCCACGCCCCGCCGCGCGGATCGAACACCGCCTTCATCTCCTCGGCGACGAAGCCCACGTCCGGGCTGCGCCGGAACACGGCCGAGATCATCCGGGTCAGCGCCAGCGTCCAGGCATAATGTTCCATGTTCTTCGAATTGACGAAGATCTCGAACGGCCGCCGCCCGGCTTCGCCCTCGACATCGTTGATCGTCACATAGACGGCGTGCGGACTGTCGGGCCAGCGCAGCTTGTAGGTGGTGCCGTCCAGCGCCTCGGCGCGCGGGGCGAGCGGCGCGTCGGCGGGGACCGGGGCGGGCGCCGGGGTCGGATCGGCCGCGGGGGCGGGGGCCGGCGTCACGCTCAGGATCGATCCGGTCACCGCATTGGGGCGATAGGTGGTCAGCCCTTTGCAGCCCAGATGATAGCCTTCGATGTACACGTCGGCAAAGGCCTCGAAATCGATGTCCTCGGGGCAGTTCACCGTCTTGGAGATCGAGCTGTCGATCAGCGCCTGCGCCGCCGCCTGCATGGTTAGGTGGTCCGAAGGCGTCAGCGTCTGTGCGCTGACGAACAGCGCCGGCGGCGGCGTCTCGTCGCCCCGCTCGGCGCGCCACATCCGCATCGCATAATCCTCGACCTGCTGCTCGCGCGTCGATCCGTCGGGCTGGCGGATGCGGCGGGTATAGGCATAGGCGAAGACGGGCTCGACGCCCGAGGAGACGTTGCCGGCGAGCAGCGAGGTCGTCCCCGTCGGCGCGATCGAGGTCAGGCAGCCGTTGCGCAGGCCGTGCTCGGCGATCAGCGCGCGCGTCTCCTCGTCCAGGCTCGTCAGGTTCGGCCGCTCGAGCATCACCGGGTCGTAGAGCGGGAAGGCGCCCTTTTCCGCCGCGAGCAGCGCCGAGCTGCGATAGGCCTCGCGCTTGATCACTTCCAGCCAGCGCCGGGTCAGCGCGATCGCCTCGCCGCTGCCATAGGCCGCGCCGCAGAACAGCAGCGCGTCGGCCAGGCCGGTGATGCCCAGCCCGATCCGGCGCTTGGCCTTGGCCTCCGCCTCCTGCTGGGGCAGCGGATAGCGCGACAGGTCGATGACATTGTCGAGGAAGCGCACCGCGGTCCGCGTCAGCTCGGCCAGCGCCGCCTCGTCGAGCGCGGCGTCGCCGGCAAAGGGCCGGTCGACCAGCCGGGCGAGGTTGATCGATCCGAGCAGGCAGGCGCCATAGGGCGGCAGCATCTGTTCGCCGCACGGATTGCTCGCGGCGATCGTCTCGCAATAGGCGAGGTTGTTGGCCTGGTTGACCCGGTCGACGAAGATCACGCCGGGCTCGGCGGTCTCATAGGTCGCGCGCATCAGCCTTTCCCACAGCGCCTTGGCCTTGATCGTGCGGTGCGTCTCGCCGGCGAAGACCAGCGGCCAGTCGGCATCGGCGGCGAGCGCGCGCATGAAATCGTCGGTGACGAGCACCGAGACGTTGAAGTTCCTGAGGCGCGCGGGGTCGCGCTTGGCGTCGATGAACGCCTCGATGTCGGGATGGTCGATGCGCAGGCAGCCCATCATCGCGCCGCGCCGCTGCCCGGCCGATTCGACCGTGCGGCACATCGCGTCCCAGCAGTCCATGAAGCTGAGCGGCCCCGAAGCCTCGGCCCCCACCCCGCGCACCGCGCTGCCCGCCGGGCGGATGGTCGAGAAGTCCATGCCCACGCCGCCGCCCTGCTGCATCGTCACCGCAGCCTCGCGCAGATGCGCGAAGATACCCTCCAGGCTGTCCGGAATCGCCCCCATCACGAAGCAGTTGAACAAGGTAACGGCCCGCTCCGTACCGGCACCGGCGAGGATGCGCCCGGCCGGGATGAAGCGGAACCCGTCCAGCGCTTCCTCGAAGCGCTGCCGCCAGATCGGGCGCGACACCGCGTCCTCCACGCTCGCCACCGCCTCGGCGACGCGCGCGATCGTCGCATCGACATCGGCATCGCCGCGGTCGGGCCGATCGGGCGTCGGGCGGAAGCGGTATTTCGCGGTCCAGATTTCCTCGGCGAGCGCAGTGTCGAATTGCATGGGTATCCCCGTCATCGTGCTGGACGGAGAGCTTGCCCGTGCGGGTCCGCGGAAAAGTTGACGTGGCTCAAAATCGAGTGTGCGGCGGGCGCGTCATCCACAAGATTTGGTGGGGGACGCGCGGGAAACCGTTCGCCCTGAGCTTGTCGAAGGGCAGCTCTCAACGCGTCCCCCCGCCCGCGGGGAAGCAAACTCAGCCCAGCGCCGCCTTCGCCGCCTCCCAGGCGCGCGCCTCATCCTCCCGCCGCGCATGGATCAGCGGCGTCCCGATCGCCCCCGTCTCGGGATCGAATTCGATCGTCGCATCATAGAGGAACGTCGCGTTGCCCAGGATCGTCACCATCCCGTCCGCCTCGGCGCGGGCGCGGACCAGCCCGCCCTTGTTGAACACCCGCGTCTCCTGCCCGAACGGCACGCGCCCGGTCAGCCCCGCGGCATAGGTCGAGGCAGCCATCGCGCTGCCGCAGCTGTCGGTCAGCCCCACCCCGCGCTCATAGGTGCGCACGAACAGGTCGGGTCCGCGCAGCTCGACGAACGAAGCGTTGGCGCGCGCCGGGATCAGCCCCGGCCCCGCCTCGCACCAGTCGCCCAGCGCCACCAGCTCCGCCTCGTCCACTGCCTCGACAAAGGTCACCAGGTGCGGATTCGGCATCGCCACCGCCGTGAACCGCCGCGCGCTCGGCAGCCCGGGGATCGCCGAGTCGATCACGGATTCCGCCTCGATGCGCAGCCCGACATCGCCGCTACGGGTCGAAGCCGGCCCCGCCTCGGTCCGGATCGTCGTCACCCCCGGCGCGATCGGCTCCGCCCGCGCGACCCGGGCGGTGCTGGTCTTGAGCGAAACCGTCGCGGCCTCGAGCCCCGTCACCTCAAACCCCAACCGCGCAACGCAACGCAGCCCGTTGAGGCACGTCTCCGCCTCGCTCCCGTCCGCGTTCCGCATCACCATGGCAAAGGCCGCGCCATCCCTGCCGTCGCGAAGCAACAACAGCCCATCGCCTCCGACCGGACCGGCGCGATCGGCCATCGCGCGGGCGAGCGCGGCCCAGTCGGCATCGGGCAGGTCGATCCCCCGCGCGTCGATCAGCGGGAAATCGTTGCCCGATCCGTGACATTTGACGAAGGCGATCTGCATCGCCCGCGCCTCTAGGCCGACGCGACGCGCTTGGCTAGGCGCGCGCCACCGGCCCGCCCATCGCCGCAACCACGGCCTCGTCCTTTGCCAGGATCGCCGCGAAGCTCGGGCGGGCCAGGATCGCCGCAAGCCAGTCGGCGAGCCGCGGATAACGCCGCGGATCGGCGCACACGCCGATCGTGCCGAGCGTCGCGAGCGGGCTCGCCACGGCGATGTCGGCGAGGGTCAGCCGGTCGTCGACGAGGAAACCCGAGTCCGGGATCACACCCTCCAGATAGGCGAGCACCGGCGGCAGCGCGTCGCGCTCGGCGGCATCGGCCGCGTCATGGTCGCATTCGCCCTTCATCGCGCGGGGCACCACGAAGCGCTGGCCGAAGATCACGCTGCCCGCGGCCATCATGATCGTGTCGGCAAGCTCGTCGTACCAGATCGTCCGCGCGCGCGCCCGCGGCTCGGCGGGGATCAGCGCCGGCTCGGGATATTGCGCTTCGAGATAGGTCACGATCGCGGTCGAGTCCGAGATCAGGAAGTCGCCGTCCTTGAAGCCGGGCATCTTCCCGAATGGGCTCGCCGCCGCGAAATCGGGGCCGCCCCGGCCCATGCCAGCAGGCTCGATCTCGAACGCCAGCCCCTTCTCCGCCGCAAACACCGCCACCTTGCGCACATAAGGCGACAGGGTCGACCCGAACAAAATCATGACATCCTCCCCAGCGGCAATGCGAGCCCTCGCGTTCGACAGTCGCCATCTTCCGTGCGAAGAGTGCTCCGGTGAGCGGCCTCGCTTTTCTCCTCGCCCTCGGCGCCGCGGCGGCCTGCTTTGCTCTGCTGCGGCGAGTCGCGAGTCTGGAGGAAGCGCTGCGGGATGTCGAATCCCGGATTGCCCAGTTTGAAGCTCCTCCTCGCGTCCAGGCCGAGACTGCCGGGCCAATCCCAAGCCGTTCCGCGCCGGCCGAGGTGGAGCGGCCCTCGGTCGCCCCCGCCGCCGCACCGCCAGCGCCCGACGCGCCCTCTATCGTCGAGCCCGAGCCCGCAGGCACGTTCCCGGCCTTCAGCCTCGAGACGCTCATCGGCGGCCGCCTGCCGATCTGGATCGGCGGCGTCGCGCTCGTCCTCGCCGGCATCTTCCTGGTCCGCTATTCGATCGAGAGTGGCCTGCTCGGCCCCGTGGCGCGCACGCTGCTCGCCGCCCTGTTTGGCCTGGCTTTGGTCGCCGCCGGCGAAGCCGCCCGCCGGCTCGACTTCGCCGCCGCCGATCCGCGAGTCGGCCAGGCCCTCGCGGGCGCCGGCGTGGCGAGCCTCTATGGCACGCTCTACATGGCGGCCGCGCTCTATCACCTGGTCGGCCCGCTCGCCGGGTTCGCGCTGGTCCTGCTCGTGACCGCGCTCGCGCTGCTCCTCTCGTTCCGCCAGGGCCCGCCGACGGCGGTGATGGCGCTGGCCGGCGGCTTCGCCGCGCCGCTCGTCGCCGGGTTCGATGCCGCCGGGATCGGCCCGTTGCTCGCATATCTCGCGCTGTTCACGGCGGCGTTGTTCGGGCTCGCGGTGCATCGCCGTTGGCAGTGGCTGGCGCTTTCCGCGTGCGTGCTGGGCTTTGGCTGGATCAATTTCCTGATCGTCATGCTGGTCGATCGTCCGGGTGACCTGGCCGGCCTCGGCTTCTTCACGATGCTGCTCGCCGCGGGGGCGAGCGCGGCCCTGCCGGCCGCCGGCACGCGCAATCGCTGGCTGCGCATCGCGCCGATGGTCGCCGGCTGCGTCGAACTCGCGCTGCTGGCGCCGGCGCTTCACTTCGATGCGCTCGGCTGGAGCTTCTATCTCGTCCTCGCCGCCGCGACGATCGTGCTCGCCTGGCGGGATTCGGTCTATCTGCCGGGTGCGCTCGCCGCGATTGCGCTCCTGCTCGTGCTGGAGATGCTGGCCGCGGACGTCCGCGCCGGGCTCACGCCGCTGGTCGCGCTCGCTGCGACGCTGCTCTTCGCCACTCCTGGCCACCTGCTGGCGCGGCGCCATGTCCTGTGGGGCGCCATTGCGTTGCTCGGCACGGCGGGGCCGCTGCTGGTGCTCCAACTGCGCCAGCCCGAGTCGTTCGCCTGGTGGCAATGGGGTGCCCTCGACCTGGTCGCCGCGGCGATCGCTTTCAGCCTGGCGTGGCGCAATCGTGACGATCCGCAGCACCCGCTGCTTGTTTCTGCGACGGCGGCCGCGGCCTTCCTCGCCGGGCTGGGCCTGTGCCAGGGCCTGGACTTGGATCAGTGCGGCCTTCCGCTTGCGCTGCTTTGCGGACTGCTGGGGCTCTGGGCGCGCCATGTGCGTGCGCCGCGCCTCTATGACCTGCCGGCCTATCCGTTCGCGGCGGCGCTGGTCGCGGGTGCCCTACCGCTCTGGGCGCTCGCCGATCTCGCCTTCGCCTCGGTCAGCGGCGAGCGGCTCACCTATCCCTTCCTGCCCGACCTGCCCGTGCTGCTGCGCAGCTTCGCGCTGCCGGTCGCCATCGCCCTTGCACTGCTCTTCGATCCCGCGCAGTTCGGTCGGGTGCGCCGGGCCACGTCGATCGCCGCGGTTACCCTCGCCATCCTGCTGCTCTATGCGATCGCCAAGCAGCCCCTCGCGATCGTGACTCTCCCGCGTTTCGCCGCATGGGGCCTGGTCGAGCGCGCCCTGCTCAGCCAGGCCTGCCTCGCCGCCGGCTGGGTGCTGTTGCGCCGTCGCCAACTGCCGCGGCTCGGTCGCGCGCTGCTGCTGCTCGGCCTGTTTCGCATCGGCTGGTTCGACTTGCTGGTCCTCGATCCGCTCGTCGAGCCGCAAGCGGTTGGTGCGTTTCCCCTGCTCAACGCCGCGGTCCTGCATCTCGCCCTCGCTGCCTTCTGGCTCTGGACCCTGGCCGATCCGCGCTGGCGGCCGGGCGCCGCGCTGCTCACCCTGCTCGCTGCGCTGGCGGCCGTCCGACAGGCCAGCCATGGCACGTGGCTGACCGGCCCGATCGGCACCGCCGAGAATGGCGGCTATTCGGCAGTGGCACTCGCCCTCGCGCTGTTTTGGCTGTGGCGGGGCATCGCCAGCGGCGCCCGCGACCTGCGCGTAGCCGGCCTGGCGCTGCTCACCGGCGTGACGTTCAAGGTGTTCCTGATCGACGCTGCCGCGCTCGACGGCGTGGCGCGAATCCTGTCCTTCCTCGGCCTCGGCATCGCGCTGATCGGCATCGGCTGGGCTTATGGCCGGTTCCTCGGCGGGCGTGCCACGGCCGGGGGCAGGCCGGCGGCCGATCCGCACTGATCCTTGCCCGAAAAGGCCCCTGCCTCAGCCCAGCCGATAGTGATCCGCAAGACGATCGAGCGCGAGCCCGAGCACGAGCTTGCCTGCCCGGCTGGGCCAGCCCAGGCCCTTTTCCGCGGCCCCGATGCCTTCGCCGGCACAGACGACGCGCCACAGGATATCCGCAAGCCCCGGGCCAGTCGCGCCGATCGCCGTGTCGAACCGCCGCTTGGCGTCGATCTGCGCCAGGGTCGGGTCGAGCGGCTCCTCGGCACCGCGGGCGCCAGCGGCGTGGGGCAGGGGCTCCCAACGCATGGTGACATGGCGACCCAGCGCCGCGCGTTCGTAATCGCCCCGAAGCCGCTCGCCCGCCTCGAGCTGGCGGGCATCGACATGTCCGCGTGCCGCGAGCCAGGCCAGCGGCGATTCGGCGACGTTGACGGTCACCGTCCGGCGCGCGCCCCGCTGCGCCGCGCCCCGCACGATATGGCCCTCCACCAGCTCCCGCTCGATCAGCTCCCGCATGATATTCTCCTTTTGTTCCGATTCGTCGCGGCTTGCCATAAAGGTGCGTCTGTAGGACAGAGATAAAACCAAACTGGTTAGGAGACCGGCGTGATCACTGCGATTCGGGAAGTGCGGCGCGCGAAGGGCCTGACGCTCGAAGACGTCGCTGCGCGCTGCGACCCGCCGACGACGGCGCAAACGATCGGCCGGCTGGAGACGGGCACCCGGACCGTCTCGGTCGGCTGGCTCAATCGGATCGCCGCGGCGCTGGGTGTCGAGTCTGCCGATCTCGTCCGTCTCCCCGATCGACCTGAGATCGCCGTGGCTGCGATCCTCGACGCGGCCGGCGCGCGCGCTCCGGGACGGCCGGCGGCGCTCGTCCCCCCGCGCGCGGAGGCGGGGCTGATCGCGGTCACCGTCGCGGGCGGAGTGGGCGATTATCGGGCCGGGGACGAGATCTGGTGCCGCAGTCTCGCTCCCGAAGCCTATGGCCGCGCGCTCAATCGCGACGTGCTGGTGCCGCGGCCCGCGGGGCGCTTCCTGTTCGGTCGACTGATCGGCCGCGACGGGGACAAGCTCCACCTGCTGCCGCTCGGCACCGGGCGGCAACAGGTCGTCAGCGATCCGCCGTGGATCGCCGAGGCAATCCGGATGATTCGCAATCTCTGATCGCTTGCCGAAGCGCTAGGGAAGGCGCATCCTGCCGCTCTCGCAGGAGGGGAAATGCGATGCAAAAGATGATGATTGCGGCGCTCGCCGCGTCCATGGCTGCCGGTCCGGCCTTTGCCGACGATTGGGACTTCGTGCTGATCAACAACGCCGGAAAGCCGATCAAGACCGTCGAGATCGCGGCGTCGGGGACGACGACCTGGCAACCCAACAAGATCGATCCCGATTTCAAGAAGGAAGACCCGACGGTCAAGGTCGGCGGGCGCATGACGGTGCATTTCGACAAGGGCGCCGGATGCAAATACGATGTGAAGGCCACCTTCGCCGACGATACCAGCGCGGTGTGGACGGGGCTCAATGTCTGCGACAATTCCTATGTCACGGTGAAGATGACCGCCGCGGGAGCGACGAGCTTCACCGCGAACTGAGGCATCTGGTGGGCGGTGACGGGCTCGAACCGCCGACCCTCTCGGTGTAAACGAGATGCTCTACCAACTGAGCTAACCGCCCCTGTGCGGCGCGATGCCAAAGCGCGGCCGCACAGGCAAGCGGCAAGCGCCGTCAGGCCAGCGAAAGTCCGGCGCGCCGCACCGCGTTCAGATAATTGCGCATGCCCTGCATCGCCTTGTCGCTCAGCCCGATATAGGCGCGCCGGCGATCGCTGGGATCGGCATGCCGGACGAACAGCCCGACATCGTGCATCGTTCCGATCCAGCGCAATGCCGTTGTCGGGGGCACCGCCGCAGCGATGCACAGGCTCGAAACCGACACCTGGCGCCGCTCGAGCTGGGCAGCGAACAGGTCCAGCAGCATGTCCCAGGCGGGATCGGCGAACAGCTCGCCATCGAAGAACTGGGCACGCAATCGTCGCGACCGGATGACGGCCCGGATTTCGCTCGCGTCGATTTCGGGCGCACCGCCGTCCGGCGAAGCGCGATAGCCGTTGCTCGGCTCCCGCAGCGTGTCGCGCGGTGCCATGGGCTCGCCGCGGGTCAATCGCGCGAGCGTGTCCGCGATCCGCGCGACTTCTTCGTTCAGCCGCTGAAGCCGGATCGACTCGGCGTCTCGCCGCGCATCGTGGAGCTTCGCCCTTGCCCGCCATTTGACCCAGGCAACCGCGCTCGCCCGCTCGGCTTCGCTCGGTTCGCATAGCAGCTGAACATGCGGCGATCGCAATTGAGCGGCGGCGGCGTCGATCTGCGCCGTGGTCACGGTGGCGACGACGCCGAGTCCCTGCGCGGCCGCGAGGGCGTCGATTTGCTGGAACACGAGATCGAACACGGCCTCGGGAGCTTGCGCGGCCTCGACGACGATCAGGTTCAGCGCGGAGAAATGCGCGGCTTCTTCCACTGCCTCGCCGAAGCCGATCGGGCCGCGGACGCGACAACCGGCGCTGACCAGCGCCTGGATGGCGGCGTCGCGCGCATTGCCGGGCTCGGCCACGACGAGCGCAGTCGGTTGGGCATGGTCATAGGATGCCGGCTCGGCCATGTCAGGAAAAAGCGGATTCGCCATCGGTTTCTCGAGTTCATCCTCTGTTCCGGGGATGCCGCGAGGCTCCGGAACCATTGAGTCCGATTTCCTCCAGTTCGGAGGTTATGGGGCGACCCGCGCGGCGGAAAATCTGGTTTTCGTCAGGAATGGATCAAGATGCATCCGCCGATTGCGGTTCCGGCTCGGACGGAGGCCGATCGCTTCGTTCGGCAAGCAGTTCACGCACAGCCACTGCGACCACGCCCGGACCCAGCGCGAGTCCGACGGCAGAAAGGACCGCGCCGGTGGCCATCATGAGCAGGCGGACACCGATTCCCATCGCCGCCTGCTGCTGCTGGAAGGCCAAGGCAGCCGCCTGCATCTGCTCGGCATTGCCGCGGACGCTCCACGTCGTGACCATATAGTCGCCGACGATCGCCCAGACATAGAGCCCGAAGACCAGGAACAGGATCAGGGCTACCGAGAGGTAGGCGCCGAAGAGCAACCAGAATCGCCCCCGTCCGAGTTCCCAACCTGCATCGACTGCGAACCGGCGGCGGTAGAAGGTGAGGGGGAAGATCAGCGAAAGCCGGACTTCGACCCAGATCGCGCCGCCGATCAGCGCCAGGAACAGCAGGACCGCGATCACCCCGGCGGCATCCCCGTTGCCGACGACGAATCCGAGCAGGGCGACGAGGAACAAGGTGATCAGTTCCGCCAGAATCATGCCGATGATCGCGACGATCGCGACCGCCAGGATCAGTCCCGCCATCCGCAATTCGTCGATTCCGACGCGGAGAAACGCGAATCCGCGTTCCTCGGGGCGCAGCACGGCGCGGAACACGGCATTGACCATCACCGCGGCGACCAGCAGCTGGAGGAGCATGGTCAGCAAGAAGAGGCCGGGCATATAGGCGGGCCGCATCATCGGGGCCATGGCCGCCGGATTGCCGAATTGCACGCTCCCGACGAGGAGCAGCGATGTGATCGCCCCGATCGCGAGCATCACCGCGCAGTAGAGAACCGCCCAGATCGCGATCGTAGCGAGGTGCGCACGCACCAACCCGAAGGTGCCGCCAACGATCGAACCGACAGTCGCCCGCATTTCGCCACTCCCCCTTCAGTCGAGCGCCTTGACGATCTCCTCGACCATCTTCTTGGCGTCGGCCAGCAGCATCATGGTATTGTCGCGATAAAACAATTCATTGTCTACGCCCGCGTAACCAACGCCGCCCATCGACCGCTTGATGAACAGCACGGTCTTCGCCTTTTCGACGTCGAGCACCGGCATCCCGTAGATCGGCGAGGACTTGTCGGTCTTGGCCGCGGGGTTGGTGACGTCGTTGGCGCCGATCACGAAGGCGACGTCGGTCTGGGCGAACTCGCTGTTGATGTCCTCCAGCTCGAACACCTCGTCATAGGGCACGTTGGCTTCGGCAAGCAGCACGTTCATATGCCCCGGCATCCGGCCCGCTACCGGGTGGATCGCATATTTGACGCGCACGCCATGCGCCTTGAGCTTGTCCGCCATCTCGCGCAGCACATGCTGGGCCTGAGCGACTGCCATGCCATAGCCGGGGACGATGATGACCTGCTCGGCCTGGCTCATCAGGAAGGCCGCGTCCTCGGCGCTACCGCGCTTCCACGGCCGGTCGATCGCCTGGCCGGCGGGGCCGCCGCCGGCATCGCCGCCGAAGCCGCCGGCGATCACGCTGAGGAAGCTGCGGTTCATCGCGCGGCACATGATGTAGCTCAGGATCGCGCCCGAGCTGCCGACCAGCGCGCCGGTGATGATCATCGCGGTGTTGTGCAGCGTGAATCCCATCGCCGCCGCCGCCCAGCCGGAGTAGCTGTTCAGCATCGAAACCACCACCGGCATGTCCGCCCCGCCGATCGGGACGATCAGCAGGAAGCCGATGACGAAGCTCAGCGCCGTCACCGTCCAGAACACCCAGGGCGACTGGTCCTGCACGAAATAGCCGATCAGCCCCAGGATCGCGGCGAGCACGCCGAGGTTGATGACGTGGCGGCCGGGCAGCAGGATCGGCTTGCCGCTCATATTGCCGTTCAGCTTGAGGAAGGCGATCACCGATCCGGAAAAGGTGATCGCGCCGATCGCGACGCCGAGCCCCATTTCGATCCGGCTGACCTGGTGGATGCTGACGAACGGATCTCCGATCAGCGGGACCACCAGCTCGCCGATCCCGAAGGCCTGGGGATTGAGGAACGCGGCCGCGGCGACGAGCACGGCTGCCAGGCCGACCAGCGAGTGGAAGGCGGCGACGAGCTGCGGCATCGCCGTCATCGCGATGCGGCGCGCGGTCACGAAGCCAACCGCGCCGCCCAGCACGATGGCGATGCCGAGCTCGATCGGGCTCGCGATATGGTGGGTGATCAGGGTGGTGACCACGGCGATGGCCATGCCGATCATGCCGAGCCGGTTGCCTCGCCGGCTCGTCGCCGGGCTCGACAGCCCGCGCAGCGCAAGGATGAAGCAGACGCCGGCGACCAGATAGGCCAGCGCCACCCAGGGATTCACGGGAGCGGCCCCGGCCACTTCTGCGGGGTGCATCTCAGCGCTCCTTCTTCTTGTACATGGCGAGCATGCGTTCGGTGACGGCGAAACCGCCGAAGATGTTCACGCTGGCGAGCGCGACCGCGACCAGGCCGAGCCATTTCGCGATCTCCGCGCCGGCCGCCATCGAAGCGATCAGCGCGCCGACGATGATCACCGAGGAAATGGCGTTGGTCACCGCCATCAGCGGCGTGTGCAGCGCCGGGGTGACCGACCAGACGACATAATAGCCGACGAAGCACGCCAGCACGAAGATCGACAGGATCGAAATGAAGTCCAATGCCCCCTCCTATTCCGCGGCCGCGGTCAGCCGCGCCGCCAGCATGTCGAGACATGCCGAAAATGCTTCCATCGCGGCGAGCCCGGGCTCGTCGCGTGCCACCCAGGCGCCGCCCGAAAGCGCCGCCGCGCCCGACAGCATCAGATTGTCGCCATGGCCGAAATCCTCGATCGCCACGCCATCGGCATGGCGGCCGGCATCGTCCGCAAGCCCGGCAAGCGCCCGCACGCGCGCCGCAAAGCTGCGCGTGTCACCGCTATAGGCATAGATCGGCCGGCCCAGCGCGGCAAAGAAGCCGAGCTCGAAGCCTGTGCCGATATCGGCGCTCGGTCCGTGGAACGGCGTGACGTTGGCCAGGATCGCGTCGCAGCCGCGCATCAGCGCCAGGTTGGCTCGGGCGATGGCAGAGCCGGCTTCGAAACTGCCCGAAGCCGACGGACTCGCCTCGATGTCGAAGGGGAACACACCCTCGATGCCGCGATCCGCGCAGGCGGCGAGCTTGGCGCGCGCAACGGCCTGCGCGTCGGGCAGGAAGACGTCGGGCCCGGCAAGATAGACGCGCACCTTCAGGCCCTCGCCCGAGCGCTGGCGCGTCCGTCGCTCAACCGAGCAGCCTCTCGTTCACCACCTTGCCGCCCTGGGTGAGGCGCACGGCATTGCCGATCTCCTCGTCGAGCACCGGTTTGCCGGCTTCCTTGTCCCAGAAGGCGGAGAGGAAGTTGAACAGGTTGCGCGCGAACAGCGCCGAGGAGTCGGTGGCGAGCCGGCTCGGCACGTTGCGATGCCCCACGATCTTCACGCCGTGCTTCTCGACGATCTCGCCGGCGACCGCGCCTTCGACATTGCCGCCCTGCTCGACTGCGAGATCGACGATCACGCTGCCGGGCTTCATCGAGGCGATCTGCGCGTCGCTGATCAGGCGCGGCGCGGGCCGGCCCGGGATCAGCGCCGTGGTGATGACGATGTCCTGCTTGGCGATGTGGCTCGAGACGAGTTCGGCCTGTGCCTTTTTATACTCGTCGGACATTTCGGTGGCATAGCCGCCGGCACCTTCGCCCTCGATCCCCGCGACATTCTCGACGAAGATCGGCTTGGCGCCGAGGCTGAGGATCTGCTCCTTGGTCGCCGAGCGCACGTCGGTCGCGGAGACCTGGGCGCCCAGCCGCCGCGCGGTGGCAATGGCCTGGAGCCCGGCGACGCCGACGCCCATCACGAAGACCTTGGCGGCGGAAACGGTGCCCGCCGCGGTCATCATCATCGGAAAGGCGCGATCATATTCGGCCGCGGCGTCGAGCACCGCCTTGTACCCGGACAGGTTCGCCTGGGAGGACAGGATGTCCATCGACTGGGCGCGCGTGATGCGCGGCATGAATTCCATCGCCAGCGCCTCGAGCCCCGCCGCGGCATAGGCATCGACCCGCGCGCGCTCACCGAAGGGATTGAGCCCGGCGACGATCCACGCGCCCGCCTTCACGCCCGACAGGTTCGCGGGGTCGGGGCCCTGCACGCCGAGCACGATGTCCGCGCCGGCAAGGACCGTCTCGCGCGTGCCGAGCGTCGCGCCGGCATCGGCATAGCCCTGATCGGCATAGGAAGCCGCGCTGCCCGCGCCCTGCTCGACCGCGACTTCGGCGCCGAGCGCGACGAATTTCTTGACGGTTTCGGGAGTCGCCGAGACGCGCCGCTCGCCGGCGGCGGCCTCCTTGAGCACCGCGATCTTCACGTCAGCGCGCGATCAGGCAGACGACGACGATGGCGACGATGGCGACGCCGACGGTGCCCCAGGTCATCATCGACTTGAAGCCCTGCCAGGTGTGCTCATGCGCCTTGATCTCGGTGGCGCTGTCGACCGCGTCGGCCATCTTCATCTCCCCTGAATAGCAATCCTGCCTTCTCTAACCGGGCGGGCCGCCGCCCTCAACCCCGGTGCCGCTGCGGGACGCTTAAGTTCACCTTTACCCCTGTGCGCTATCCCGGTCGGCCTGAAACGGGACATGCGAGGATTCGGACAAGGATGACGCGGAACGGCCAGCGCCTCCTCATGCTGATCGACGACGAGCCGGCGCAGCGCCGCCTGGTGGCGGCGATCGCCGCGCGGCGGACGTGGCGCACGGTCTTCGCCGGCGATTCCGAAACCGCGATCGCGATGCTCGGCACGCCCGACGGGATGGCGCTCGACGCAATCGTCCTCGATCATTCCGCGCCCAATGCCGATGCCGATTCGCTGATCGCCGAACTCCGCGCCCGCCGCCCCGGCCTGCCGATCCTGATGCTCACCGCCAACGGCTCGGTCGTCAATGCTGTCGCTGCGATGCGCTCGGGGGCCACCGATTTCCTGGTCAAGCCGCTTGCCGCGGAGCGGCTGCTCGCCGCGCTCGAAGCCGCGATCGGCGGCAAGACTGCCGGCGAACTGCGCCCGCTCACCGAAAAGCTCTCCGCGCCGCTCGGCTTTGACGAGATCGTCGGCAGCGCGCCGCAATTCCGCGCCGCGCTCGCCATCGCCGCCAAGGCCGCCCGCGCGCGCATTCCCGTGCTGATCGAAGGCGAGAGCGGCGTCGGCAAGGAAGTGGTCGCCGAGGCGATCCACGCCGCGAGCCCGCGCGCCAAGAAGGAGATGGTGCGCATCAATTGCGGCGCGATCCCCGCCAATCTGGTCGAATCCGAGCTGTTCGGGCACGAGAAGGGCGCCTTTACCGGGGCGTTCGAGCGCAAGATCGGGCGTTTCGCGGAAGCCGATGGCAGTACGATCTTCCTCGACGAAGTCGGCGAGATGCCGCTCGAATCGCAAGTCAAGCTGCTGCGTGTGCTGCAATCGGGCGAGATCCAGCCGCTCGGCGCCCGCCATCCGCGCCAGGTCGATGTGCGCGTCGTGGCCGCGACCAACAAGACGCTGCAGGCCGAGGTGGAGGCCGGGCGCTTTCGCGAGGACCTCTATTATCGGCTCAACGTCGTCCAGGTGACGATTCCGCCGCTACGCGAGCGCGGGGGCGACATCCCGCCGCTTGCCCGACACCTGCTGGCCCGCATCGCGGAGCAGCCGGGCCTGAGGCCGCTCGGCATCACCGACGACGCCCTGCAACTGCTCGGCAGCTATGATTGGCCGGGCAATGTCCGCCAGCTCCAGAACGCCCTGTTCCGTGCCGCGGTGCTCTGCGACGGAGACGGGCTCACTCGAGCGGACTTCCCGCAAATCGCGCAGCTCGCGGCGGGCCGGCAGCTGCCGGGGCAGCCCGGCCAGGCGAGCGGCAATGCGGGAGTGACGCTGTTCCGAGCCGACGGCAATCTGCGTGCGCTCGAAGAGATCGAGGCGGATGTGATCCGTCTGGCGATCGGCCATTATCGCGGGCGGATGACCGAAGTCGCGCGCCGCCTGGGCATCGGGCGCTCCACCCTGTACCGCAAGCTCGGCGAGCTCGGGATCGACCAGAGCGCCGCCTGACGCGGCTTAGAGCAGCGTGTCGATCGCGTGGATCGCCACGCCGACCAGCCCGCCGACCAGCGTGCCGTTGATCCGGATATATTGGAGGTCGCGCCCGACGGCGTTCTCCAGCCGGCCGGTGACGGTATTGGCATCCCAGCCGCGGATCGTATCCGAGACTAGGCGGACGATGCCGTCGCCATAGTCGCTTGCCGCACCCACGGCGCTGCGCCGGGCGAAGCGATTGATCGTCTCGGCGAGCCGCCGGTCGCGCTGGAGCGTCTCGCCGAACTGGCGCAGCGTCTCGCCCATCCGCCCGCCCAGCGCCCGGCCCGGATCGCGGGCCAGCCGCAGCAATGCAGCACGGCTGGTTTCCCACAGCCCGTCGATCCAGTGCTGGAAGGCCTGGTTCTCCAGCATCTCGAGCTTGAACGCCTCGACCCTGTCGCGCAATTCGGGCTTGTGCTGGAGGTCGTGCGCGAGGCGTTCGAGACCCTCCTCGGCCTTGATGCGAAGCGGGTGCGCGGGATCGGCCGCCATTTCGGCAAGCAACTTGTCGAGCCCCTCGATGATCTTGTTGGCGAGGGTTTCGTCGAGCCCGGTCCAGCGCATCAGCGAGCCCGAGCGATTGTGGATCATCTCGCGGATCAGATGCTCGTTCGCGGCGAGCGCGCGGGCGGCCCAGCGCGCCATGCCGTCGAGCAACGGCAAGTGCCGATCCTTGGCGATCGCCGCGCCCAGTGCCTGGCCGAGCAGCGGCGCCATATCGATCGCGCGCAGCCGCGACGCGATCGCGCCCTTGGCCATGCCGCCGAGCCGCTCCTGATCGAGCGATTCGAGGAAATCGGCGGCCAGCCGCGCGGCGCTGCGCCCGATCCGGCCATCGGCATGCGTCGGGTTGGCGAGCCAGCGCCCCGCGGCACCGGCGAGATCGAGACGCTGCATCCGCCGCGCGACGACCTTCGGGATCAGGAAATTATCGCGCAGGAACTGGGCGAGCGTGTCGGCGATGCGATCCTTGTTGCGCGGGATGATCGCGGTGTGCGGGATCGGCAGGTGCAGCGGGTGACGAAACAGCGCCGTGACGGCGAACCAGTCCGCCAGGCCGCCGACCATCGCCGCCTCGGCAAAGGCACGGACAGAGCCGATCGCCGGATGCACGCCGTCGAGTGCGCGGGCGGCGAGGAAGATCGCGGCCATCAGCACCAGCAGGCCGGTCGCGACCAGCCGCATCCGGCGAAGGCCGGGCGGTACCGCCTCTAACGAACGGGGAGCGCGCAACAAGGTCACACGCTCCCCAATCCTCGAAAGCCGATCAAGTTCACTCTGCGGGTTGCGGCGCGTCGTCCCCAGGCTTGTGCTCGATCGCGCCGCCGCCCTGCGCCGGGCCGATCACGCGGCTGCCATCGTCGCCCGGGCGATAAGTGAGCAGCCGGCGCGAGAGCTTCGGCCCGAGCCATTGCTCCAGCCCGACCGCCAGGCTGAACAGCGCGGGCACGATCACCAGCGTCAGCAGCGTCGAGAGGATCAGGCCGCCGATCACGGTGATGCCCATCGGCGCGCGCCACGAGCTGTCGCCGTTGAGCGACAAGGCGGTGGGGATCATGCCCGCGACCATCGCCACGGTGGTCATCACGATCGGCTGGGCGCGCTTGTGCCCGGCATCGACGATCGCCGTGAACTTGTCGACGCCCTTGCTCATCTCCTCCAGCGCGAAGTCGACGAGCAGGATCGAGTTCTTGGCGACGATGCCGAACAGCATCAGCGCGCCGATCAGCACCGGCATCGAGATCGGCTGGCCCGCGATCCAAAGCGCGATCAACCCGCCGAGCGGGGCGTTGAGCAGCGAGCCCATATTGACCAGCGGCGACATGAAGCGGCGATAGAGCAGCACCAGCACCGCGAAGACCAGGAACACGCCCGACATCAGCGCGACGACGAAGTTCTTGACCATCTCGCCCTGCCACTTGGCCTGGCCCACGGTCATTTCGGCCACGCCCATCGGCAGGTTCTTCATGATCGGCAGCTGGTGGATCTTCTGGAGCGCCACGCCCGATACGACCGCCTTGCCGGTCTTGGGGTCGGTGGCGAGATCGGCGCCGACCACGACGCGGCGCTGAAGGTTGAGCCGCTCGATCTTGGTCGGCCCGGTGCCGAAGGCGATGTCGGCGACGGTGCCGAGCTGCACCGATCCACCGCTCTGCGTCTGTACCGGCAGGTTCTTGATCGTGTCGAGCTTGGCCCGCGCGTCTTCCTGCAGCGCCACGCGGATCGGAATCTGGCGATCGGACAGCGAGAATTTGGCGCTGTTCTGGTCGATGTCGCCCAGCGTCGCGATGCGGATCGCATTCGACAGCGCCGCGGTGGTGACGCCCAGATTCGCGGCCAGGTCGAGCCGCGGCTTGATCACGATCTCCGGCCGGTTGAGGTCGCCGGCGATGCGCGGCGCGACGACTTCGGGCAGCTTCGACATCTGCTCGACCAGCGTCAGCGCGGTCTTGTTGAGCAGCTCGGGATCCTCGCCGCCCAGCGTAATCGTCAGCGCGCGGCCGCTCGATCCCCAGCCGCCCTGGGCGCGGAAGCCCACCCGGGCATCGGCGATCTTGAGGAGGTCGGGCGCCAGCCGGCGCGTGAACTCGTCGCTGGTCTCGGTCCGCTTGTCCTTGAGCTTCACGAGCACGCGCCCGTTGCCGACGCCGGCGCGCTCATAGACGCTCTCGACATTGGGTTCGGTGCGCAGCCGCTCGGCGACGACATGGACGACATGATCGGTCTGCTGGAGCGTGGTGCCCGGCACCATCTCCACCGTGGCGGTGACCTGGTCCTCGTCCTGGGTCGGCTGGAAGGTCATCGGCAGGATGAAGAAGAAGCTCACCGTCAGCGCCAGCGAGAGGCAGAAGGCGAGGATCGCCGACCAGCGATGCCGCAGCGTCCAGCGCAGCAGCTTCACATAGGCGTTCATCACAAAGCCCTCGCCATGCGAGGCATGGCCGTGCGCCTTGAGGAAATAGGCCGCGATCATCGGCGTGACGAGGCGGGCCACGGCGAGGCTCATCAGCACCGAGGCGACGACGGTGAGGCCGAAATTCTTGAAGAACTGGCCCGAAATGCCCGGCATCAGGCCGACCGGCAAGAACACCGCGACGATCGACATGGTGGTGGCGAGCACCGCGACGCCGATCTCGTCGGCCGCGTCGATCGCCGCCTGATAGGCCGATTTGCCCATCCGCATATGGCGCACGATATTCTCGATCTCGACGATCGCATCATCGACCAGCACGCCCGCCACCAGGCTGAGCGCCAGCAGCGTCATCTGGTTCAGCGTGAAGCCGAGCAGGTCCATGAACCAGAAGGCGGGGATCGACGACAGCGGGATGGCCAGCGCCGAGATGATCGTCGCCCGCCAATCGCGCAGGAACAGGAACACCACGATGACGGCGAGGATCGCGCCCTCGATCATCGCTTCCATTGCCGAGTGATATTGCTCCTCGGCATATTTGCTCCAGTTCGAGAGCAGTTCGAAATGGACCTTGGGATTGTTCTTCTCGAGCTCCTGCAGCTTCTTCTGCGCGTCGTGATAGATCGCCACGTCCGACGCGCCCTTGGCGCGCTGGATGTCGAACGAGATCACCGAATGGCCGTTGAACCGCGCGGAGCTGCGCAGTTCGGCATAGCTGTCCTGTACCGTGGCGATATCGGCCAGCCGCACCGTGCGGCCGCCGCCCAGCGCGATCTGGGTCTGGCCCAGCGTATAGGCGTCCTTGGCGTTGCCGAGCACGCGGACCGATTGCTCATAGCCCGAAATCTCGGCGCGGCCGCCCGCGGCGTTCATGTTGACCGAGCGGAGCTGCTGATTTACCTGGCTGGCGGTCAGCCCGAAGGACTGGAGCTTGGCGGGATCGAGCTGGACGCGGATCTCGCGGTTGACGCCGCCGTTGCGATTGACCGCCGACATGCCCTCGATCGAGAGCAGGCTCTTCGCCACCGTATTGTCGATATACCAGCTCAGCTGCTCGACGGTCATGTCGGGCGCGATCGCCGTGAAGCTCGCGATATCGTTGTCGCTCGCCGAATCGACGCGGCCGATCTGCGGTTCCAGGATGCCGTCGGGCAAGTTGCCCCGGACCTGCTGGATCGCGCTGCGCACGTCTTCCACCGCCCGGTCGATCGGCGTGCCGATGGCGAGCTGGACGACCGTCTGGCTGTTGCCTTCGGTCACCGTCGAGTTGATCTCGTCGATGCCCTGCAGGCTGCGCACGGCGCTTTCCACCTGCTGGGTGATCTGAGTCTCGAGCTCGCTCGGCGCCGCGCCGGGCTGGCTGATCGAAATCCAGACGATCGGGAAATCGATGTCCGGATTGTTGTTCACGTCCATGCGGCTGAAGCTGACCAGCCCCGCCACCGTGAGGAACAGGAACAGGACGATCGGCGGAACCGGGTTCCGGATCGCCCAGGCCGAGATGTTCCGGAAGCTCATCGTCCGATCCTATTGCTTGAGCAGCTGGGGGATGACCTTCTGCCCCGGGTTGAGGAAGGCGCCGGCGGTGAGCACGACGCGCTCGCTGCCGGTGAGGCCCTTGGCGATCGACACGCCGGCATCGGTCACTTCGCCGGTGACGACGGGGGTGCGCACGGCCTGGTTCTTGGCGTCGAGCGTATAGACGTAATTGCCCTGCGGGTCGCTCTGGATCGCCGACTGCGGCAGGATCACGGCGCTTTCCGCGCCGGTGATGATCTTGACGCTGGCGAAGCCACCCGGGCGGAGCGCCGGATTGTAGCTCAGCTGGACGCGGGCGATGCCTTGGCGCGTGTTCGGATCGATCACCGGCGAGACCTGCCACACCGTGCCGGCGAAGCTCTGGCTGCTGCCCGTCGGCGTCACCTGCGCGGTCGAGCCGACACGCGTGCGCTGGAGATCGTTTTCGGAAAGCTGCGCGCGCAGCTCCATCTGCCCGCCCATCGCCATGCGGAACAGCACGCCCGAACCGGCGCCGACGATCTGGCCGGGCTCGACCTGGCGAGTGAGCACAAGGCCTTCCTCGGGTGCACGGATATCGAGGCGATGGTTGCGGGCCTGGGTCTCGGCGAGCTGGGCGCGGGCGACGCGGACGCGGGCGAGCGCCTGATCGCGGGTCGCGGTCTTCTGGTCGATATCGGCCTTGGAAATGAAACCGCCCGAGACGAGCCGCTCGGCCCGCTCGAGATTCGCCTGGGCGAGCTTGGCATCGGCCTCGGCAACGCGCACCGACGCGGCGAGTGAATCGGCGGTCTGGACCTGCACGGAGCGATCGACCGTCGCGAGCACCTGCCCCTTGCGGACCCAGGTGCCGGGTTCGACCAGGACCCGGGTGACGAGTCCGCCCTCGCCGGCGACGCCGACCGGCATCTCGCGCTTGGCGGCGAGCGTGCCGGTGCCGGTGATCACCGTCTGGATGGCCTTGCTGCCGGGCACCGCGACCGTGACGGTCGGGATCTGCGAATCATTGCCCTTGCCGATCGCGGCAGCGCCCTTGCCGGCACCCTGGGTGGCCGCGCCGTCGCGCTTGCCCATCATGAAGAAGGCCAGAAGCAGCAGCACCACCACCACGGCGATCGCGATCCAAAGCCACCGCCGGCTCCGCCGCGGCGCTTCGTCGCTCGTAAACTCAAGCCGCTCCTGTCGTCCGAACATCCCTGCCTCTTTGTTCGCGTGCGCCACGTGGCGGCCCCCGGACCGTCCATGCCCCTCTGGTCGCACTGTATTATATGAATAGATCACCGGCTTCAAGCCGTTTCACAGGCGGCGCGGAAATGCCTGTTTTGAAGGCGTTGCGCAAGTGTCCGGCCCGTTTCCGGATCGTTGCCCGCAAGAAACGGTTGCAATGTCGAGAGGACCGGACAAGGCTCTGGCAGCGTTACCGGGGCGGGGCGCGACAGGAGGGACGCATGCCGCACGGAGTACTCGGCTGGTTGCTGATCGGCCTCGTGGCCGGTGCGCTCGGCAAGTTCATCATGCCGGGCAAGGATCCCGGCGGGATCGCCGTAACGATCCTGATCGGAATCGCGGGTGCGCTGCTCGCCTTCTACCTAGCCCCCCTGCTCGGGCTCCACTTCGACGAACGCGGTTGGCGGGCCTATGCGGCGGCCACTGCCGGCGCGGTGCTGCTGCTCGCGGTGTACCGCCTGGTGATCGTCCGGCGCGTTTAGCCGATTTTCGTTCAGCTTCGATTCGGACCCGCTCCGCCAAAGAGGGCGGGACCTTGTCCTATGGGAGAAATGCCATGATCCGACTGAGCTTCGCGGCCCTCGCCGCCGCTGCCGTGCTGCCGATGGCGGCGGCGGCGCAGACCATGCCGACGGCGGTGCCGCTTGACGGCACCGTGCTCGACATCGTTGCCGAGGGGACCAGCACGCGGGTTCCCGACCTGGCGGTGATCCAGGCTGGCGTGACCACCCAGGCAGCGACCGCGGCCGAGGCGATGACGCAGAACGGCGCGCAGATGGCGCGGGTCCTCGCCGCGCTGCGCCGCGCGGGCATCGCCGAGCGGGATATCCAGACCTCGTCGATCTCGCTGGCGCCGCAATATCGCTACGAGCAGAACCAGTCGCCGGTGCTGACCGGCTATCAGGCGTCCAACCAGGTATCGGTGCGCTTCCGGGACATCGCCCGCAGCGGCAAGATCCTCGATACGCTGGTCGGCGAGGGGGCCAACAACATCAACGGCCCGAACCTCACCGTCGACAAGCCCGAGGCGGCGCTCGACGAAGCGCGGACCGATGCGATCGCCAAGGCCAAGGCGCGGGCCGAGCTCTATGCGAAGGCGGCGGGGCTTTCGGTCAACCGCATCCTGGCGATCTCGGAAGCCGGCGCCGTCACGCTGCCGCCGGTGCCGATGCCGATGATGGTCGCGCGCAGCCGAGCTGAGGCAGCGGATACCCAGATCGCCGCGGGCGAGCGGGAGCTGACGGTCAACGTCTCGGTCCGCTTCCTTCTCAAATAAGCCAAGCAAAAGGGCCGCCCCGAAAACCGGGACGGCCCTTTTTCTCTCTCGTCTGGATCGCTTAGCGGACGGCGCCGCGGCGGACGAGGTTGACGATCGCGAGCAGGACGATCGCGCCCACCAGCGAAACGATGAAGGTCATCGGCGTGATCACGCCGCTGTTGATCGAACCGCCGAACAGCAGTCCACCGATGAACGCGCCGACGATGCCGACGATGATGTTCAGGAAGATGCCCTGCTGGGCATCGGTACGCATTACAAGGCTGGCGAGCCAACCGACGACACCGCCGATGACCAGCCAAACGATAAGACCCACCATAAGTCCCTCCGTTGTTCAGCCCGACGGGCCGGGCGACGGGGAGAAAATACGCAAGCACTCATATTGGTTCCGTATCGATTTTTCGGCTCGGCTCGGGAACTTTTGCAAGAAGCCCCAAGACGAAAACGACCCGCCCCTCGATCAAGGGACGGGCCGCATCGGCGCCAGGGAGTGGGCGCGTTAGAACTTCTGCTGGCGTTCGTAGAGCGAGCGGTAATGCTGGATGCGCGTGACCCGCAGCCCGGGCATGCCCGAGCGATCGATCGCGCGCTGCCACCCGGCAAATTCCTCGACGGTCAGCCCGTAGCGCTCGCACACCTCATCGACGGTGAGCAGCCCGCCATTGACCGCCGCGACCACCTCCGCCTTGCGCCGCACGACCCAGCGGGTGGTGTCCGCGGGCGGCAGCGTATCCAGCGTGAGCGGTTCCCCAAGCGGACCGATCACCTTGGCGGGGCGGATCTTCTGGTTCTCAATCATCTACACCTCATCGGGGCGGGGGGCCCCCGTTACTCTACGCGATTGCGAAACGATCCTAGTTCCTGGCGCTTGAACATCGGCTAAAACGCCAAGGTAAATGCTTCCTTCATTCATGCCGGTATCGGGCCAGGGCGAGCGCCGCGGCGCGGTGGAACGCCCCATGCGCGGGGTGAAGCAGCCGCTCGGCCGGCGCGACGAACGCCAGCCGGGCCTGCGCCCGTGCCGTGGGACTGGCGGCCTGCCGCGCCGCGACGCCGACCAGAAGGACGGCCAGCTCGGTCGGCATGGCGGTGACCGCCACGTCGCGTTCCAATCTGGCGAAACTCAAATCCACGCTTACCCATCCGACCCAATACCGTTGCGGATGACCCCTTCTAGGCTTGAGTGTTGAAGGTCGCGTAAAGGCGCCGGAAAGGCACACTTAACCCGGGTTACCGGCGCGGTTAGAGGTTTGCGCCATTGCGGGACAGAATCCGCCGGACTGGCGCGCCTGGGCCGGCGGGACTACATGGCGCGTGTGATTCCGGGAGACTTTCAGCTCGAGCCGCCGATCGCGGCGAAAAGAATCGTCGTCGCCATGTCCGGCGGCGTCGACTCGTCGGTGGTCGCGGCGCTCGCCGTGCGCTCGGGCGCCGAGACGATCGGCATCACCCTGCAGCTCTATGATCATGGCGAGGCGGTGGGCCGTGCCGGCAGCTGCTGCGCCGGCCGCGACATCCGCGACGCGCGCGCCGTGTGCGACCGGCTGGGTATCGCGCATTATGTCTTCGACCACGAATCGTCCTTCCGCGAGACGGTGATCGACGATTTCGCCGACGAATATCTTGCCGGGCGCACCCCCATCCCCTGCGTGAAGTGCAATATGGGGCCCAAATTCACCGACCTGTTCAAGCTCGCGCGCGACCTGGGCGCGGATTGCCTCGCCACCGGCCATTATGTCCGCCGCGTGACGGGCCCGGAGGGCGCCGAACTCCACCGCGCCGCCGATCCGGCGCGCGACCAGAGCTATTTCCTGTTCGCCACCACCGCCGCCCAGCTCGATTTCCTGCGCTTCCCGCTCGGCGGCCTGCCCAAGCCGCAGGTGCGCGAGCTCGCCGCCGAACTCGGCCTCGGCGTCGCCGGCAAGCCCGACAGCCAGGACATCTGCTTCGTCCCCGACGGCGACTATGCCCGGCTGGTCAAGAAGCTGCGGCCCGAAGCGGGCAGCGACGGCGAGATCGTCGACGAGGCAGGTCGCGTGCTCGGCCGGCACAAGGGCCTGATCCATTATACCGTCGGCCAGCGCCGCGGCCTCGAGATCGGCGGCGCGGCCGAGCCTTATTACGTCCTGCGCCTCGATCCCGCGAGCCAGCGCGTGATCGTCGGCCCCAAGCGCGCGCTGGCGGTGCGCGCGGCGCGGATCGAGGGCGTCAACTGGCTGGGCGGCGATTATCGCGGCGCGATGACCGCCAAGGTGCGCAGCCTCGCCAAGCCCGTCCCCGCCCGGCGCGAGGGCGACCGCGTGGTGTTCGAGACGCCCGAATATGGCGTCGCCCCTGGCCAGGCCGCGGTGCTCTATGCCGGCGAGCGCGTGCTCGGCGGCGGCTGGATCGCCGAGACGGAGCGCGCCGAGCTGACGCCGGCCTGACGGGGACGCCGTTTTCGGCCGCGGAAGTTTAGGAAGTTTAGGGCACGTCCGCATCGAATCCGCCTTCCGCACGGCGACCGCGGCCCGTTCGGCGGCGCTCCCGGTGGGGAATGGCACGGCCGGCTGCCGCATCGCCGTTGCGCGCTTCGCGGTCGCGCGGCTGATCGGCACCGGAGGCGTCGGCGCGGGCATCGGACGAGGTGGATCGGGCTGCATCCGCCAGGATAGAACAGACGAAATCCTACATTGCCAGCCTTTGTCGCACGTCTATCGTCGGAATGACCCCGATCGGAGACTCGAATGCCGCTTGCCGCCGCCTTGTTGCTGTCGCTCCAGTCCGCCCCCGCCGCGCCCGACCCGGCGCTGCTCGCCCAAGTGAAGGCGGCCGATGCGGCACTGTTCGAAACCTTTTTCGAACGCTGCGATCCCAAGCGGCTGGCCGCGATGGTGACGCCCGATTTCGAAATGTACCACGACAAGGACGGCGTGGTGGCGACCAGCGGCGATGCCTTTGTCGCGCTTTACGCCAAGGGCTGCGAGGCGAAGAAGGCGCCCGACGCCTGGCGCAGCCGCCGCGCCCTGCTCCCCGCCTCGCTGCGGGTCGATCCGGTGCCCGGCTATGGCGCGATCGAGGAAGGCGACCATTTCTTCTACGAGCGCAAGGGCGAAGGGCCAGAAAAGCTGGTCGGCCGGGCGCACTTCGTCCAGCTCTGGAAGAAGGCGCCGGATGGCTGGCGGGTGGCGCGGATCCTCAGTTATGCGCATCAGGCGGTGAAATAGGAGTCGCGCGATAAGCGGCGGCGCTCCAGGTTACGGGCGCTCTCTCTGGCGCCGCGCCATTCTGAAATCAGCCGTTCTCTTCTACGAGGAGGTAGCGGACTCTGTGGGTGGAAACGGTCGTTATCCGCGCCTGTCGCCGCCTACTCAAATGTGCAAGATTGGGCGAGCGATGGAAACTACTCCACCGACCCAGAACCCCATGCTCAAAGCCTGTAGCCAGTTCACCCAGCGGCTTGCCTTGAATCCTACCAAAGGAGCACTGTTATAAGCTTCAACGGCGTCCTCGTGCATCTTTCGCGCCTCTGGCGAGTCAGGCAACTCGAGCGATATCATTGCCGTAGTCGCGCGCATCAGACGATCGAATGCTTCGGCCGCGTGCAAGATATCGTGGGACTTCTGCAACCACAACGAAGAGCCCACGGCTACCACTCCTCCTAAAAAGCAGACAATCGCTGTTCCTAACGAAGTAACCGACAGGTGGAGAGAACCAGCCAATCCATCCTTAGAAAAGGAAGCAATAAGCGCGAGGATCGAGCCGGCATTAAGTGCGACCAGGCCAAACCTCAATTTGTCTTCTATTTGGTGAGCCCGATCTCGGAGAGAAAAGTACACGTCGCGTTCGAACTGAGGGAAAAATGCGAATCTCGTTCGACCCGAGCCGATGCGATCGCCCACTGTGAGGTGCATCCGATCCATGCCTCTTCCCCTTTCGGAGCGAAGTATATGACGTCGCTTTAACGCTCAAGCTAGCGAATGCACACTGCGCACATTACCGCCAGCTGCGAGCGGTACTGAATTTCCAGCGACTCCCCTTGATCCCGCCAGAGTCTGGTCACTTCGGCCGAGACATCGCCGCTCACGACACGCGCGGTGTCGGAAGCCCACGCCCGGTTCGGGCTCGAGCATGCCGTGATTTCAGGGAGCATCCATTCGGCATCGCCAGTGCCGAGAACCTAAAATTCCGGTACATCGTCGCGCGGCATCAACGATGAGCTGACGGGTTAAATGCCTACAAAACTCTTTAAGCTACGCGTAAACGAATTTCCCGCGCAATACTTTCGCTCCAGTTGCGGAAGGTCCCGAAGATATGCCGCCGGCCGTCGGGCAAGGTCTCGTCTCCACGGGTCTCCCACGTCCCCCAACCTACAGACTCCTCCCAAGATCCATTAGGATGTTCGCGAACGTCAAAAATAACGCTGGTCACAGCCGCCCCATTACCAACAATGACGCTCACGCTGCCGCACTTAACAACGCCATCGCCACATCGCCTATCCTCTCCCCGAGTAGAGCCTCCCCAAGGCGTTTCGGCTCGGCCGACATCTATCCCGGTGGATGGAACGACGGCAGTCGAAACCGCTGGTAAATCGGACATCAGGCCCTCCATGCTTGACGAAGGGAAAGTAGACGTTCGGGGCTGACAGACTAATCGGAGACCCGTCCATTTTGAACGATCACAGCGCAAATACCCCTTCGATCACCGTCACGCACTTCCCGCCCAGGATCGCCTGATCCCCTGCCAGCCTGCACGCGACATGCCCGCCGCGCTGCGACGCCTGGAAGGCGCTGAAGGCGTCGCGGCCGAGGCGCTTGGCCCAATAGGGCGTGATCACCGAATGGGCCGAGCCGGTGACCGGGTCTTCGTCGATGCCGGCGGCGGGGGCGAAGACGCGGCTGATCACGTCGCTGTCCGTGCCGGGCGCCGTCACGATGTTGAGCGTGTCGCCGAGCGCGGCGAGTGCCTTGAAATCGGGGCGCAGCGACAGCACGGCCTCGGCGCTGTCGAGCACGACCAGGTCATAGCCATTGGCGTGGCGCAGCGTCTCGCCGCGGGCGCCGAGCGCTTCGAGCAGGCCGGGCACTTCGGCCGGTTCGGGCGGATAGGCGGGGAGCGCCATGGCATAGCCGGCGGCCTCGCCGCCGTCCGCGCGGCGCACTTCGAGCAGGCCGGCCTTGCGGGTGCGGAAGGTGACGCGATCGCGCGCCGGATCGGCCGAGAGGATATGGTGGCCGCTCGCCAGCGTGGCATGGCCGCACAGCGCGACTTCGACCGCGGGCGTGAACCAGCGCAGCTCGAAATCGGCGGCGCCGCTCGCATCGGGGACGAGGAAGGCGGTTTCGGAGAGGTTGTTCTCCTCGGCGATCGCCTGGAGCATGGCATCGTCGAGCCAGGCCTGGAGCGGGATCACTGCGGCCGGATTGCCGGCAAAGGGGCGATCGGCAAAGGCGTCGATCTGGGCGAAGGGCAGCTTCATTCCGAATCCTTGAGCAGATTGGCCTCGATCATCGGATTGTCGGGCGCATCGACATGGCCTTCGGGATCGACATGGATCAGTACTTCGGTGCCGGGGAATTCGGCGGCGAGCTCGGCCTCCAGCGCCTCGACCACGTCATGCGCCTCGGCGATCGTCATCGCCGGGTTCATCGCGATGTGGAACTGGACGAAATCGCTGGTGCCGCTGGAGCGGGTGCGCAGATCGTGCAGGCTCTTGAGCGCGGGATGGCGCGCGGCGACCTCGACAAAGGCCTGGCGCTTCGCCTCGGGCCATTCCTTGTCCATCAGCTGGTCGATCGCAGCCTCCGAGGCGCGCCAGGCGCCGAACAGCAGCCAGAAGGCGATGGCGATGCCGAAGAGCGGATCGGCGCCGACGATCCCCGCCCAATCGAGCCCGAGCGCGAGGATCACCGCCGCGTTGAGCATCAGGTCCGAGCTGTAATGGATGCGATCGGTGCCGATCGCGATCGATCCGGTGCGGGCGATGACATGCGCCTGGTAGCGGGTGAGCGCGAGCGTCACGACGATCGCGAAGACGCTGACGGCGATGCCCGATTCGGGATCGGCGCTGACCTGGGCATGGAGCAGCCTGTCGATCGCGCGCATCAGGATCGCGAAGCCCGAAATCGCGATGACGACGACCTGGAACAAGGCGGCGAGCGCCTCGGCCTTGCCATGGCCGAAGCGATGCTTGTCGTCCGCCGGCTGGGCGGCGACATGGACGCCGGCAAGGGTGACCAGCGAGGCGAGCAGGTCGAGCACCGAATCGGCGAGGCTGGCGAGCACCGCGACCGATCCGGTCTTCCACGCCGCCCAGGCCTTGAGGCTGCCGAGCAGCAACGCCGAGGCGACGCTGGCGATCGCGGCGCGGCGGGCGAGGTTGCTCATCGCGCGCGCCTCATGGGTAAAGCAGGCCCTCGCTCCAGCCGCTGTCGGTGCGGGTGAACAGGCGGCGTTCGTGCAGGCGATGGGCGCGGTCCTGCCAGTATTCGATCCGCGCGGGCGTGACGCGATAGCCGCCCCAATGCGGCGGGCGGGGCACGTCGCCGCCTTCGAAGCGCGCCTGCGCCGCGGCGAAGCGCGCCTCGAACGTCTCGCGCGAATCGAGCGGGCGCGACTGGTCCGAGGCCCAGGCGCCGAGCTGCGAATCGCGGCCGCGGGTGGCGAAATAGGCGTCGCTGGTCGCGTCATCGACGAAGCCCACTTCGCCTTCGATGCGCACCTGCCGGCGCAGCGACTTCCAGTGGAACAGCAGCGCGGCCTTTGCGCCGGGCGCCAGCTCGTGGCCCTTGCGGCTCTCGCGGTTGGTGTAGAAGACGAAGCCGTCCGGCCCATGCCCCTTGAGCAGCAGGATTCGCGCCGCGGGCTGGCCGTCCGCGCCGACGGTGGCGACGGTCATCGCATTGGGATCATTGGGCTCGCTGGCAGTGGCTTCGGCGAACCATTGGTCGAACAGGACAAAGGGGTCGGTCGTCATGCGCCACCCCCTACACAATCCGCCGGGCGAGGGGGAGCGGGAACGACTCCGGCGCTGGCACATTGAATCGGCCTCGCAACGATGGAGACGATCATGGCCGCACGGGCCTTTTGGCAGGGACAGATCCGGCTCGCGCTCGTCTCGATTCCGGTGGAAATCTACACCGCGACCAAATCGGGTGCCCAGATCAGCTTCCACCAGATCCACGAGCCGAGCGGCCAGCGCATCAAGTATGAGAAGGTCGCGCCGGGCGTCGGCCCGGTCGATGTCGACGAGATCGTCAAGGGATTCGAGGTCGAGAAGGGCGAATATGTCCTGCTCGAACAGGACGAGATCGACGCGGTGAAGCTCGAATCGAAGAAGACGCTGGAGCTCACCCAGTTCGTCGATGCCGACGAGATCGACGTGCTCTATTACGAGAAGCCCTATTTCGTCGTGCCGGCCGACGACCTGGCCGAGGAAGCGTTCATCGTGCTGCGCGAGGCGCTCAGGCGCACGCGCAAGGTGGGGCTGGGGCAGCTCGCGCTGCGGGGCCGCGAATATGTGGTGAGCCTGAAGCCGTGCGGGCGCGGAATGGTGCTCGAGACGCTGCGCTATGCCGACGAGGTCAACAAGGCGCAGGGCTATTTCCGCGACATCCCCGACACCGCGCCCGATCCCGAGCTGCTCGGCCTGGCCGAGACGCTGATCGACAAGAAGGTCGCGAAGTTCGATCCGCAGGAATTCCACGATCGCTATGTCGACGCGCTCAAGGAGCTGATCGAGCGCAAGAAGAAGGCCAAGGGCAAGAAGATCATCGAGGAGACCGACGAGGGGCCGGCGAGCCGCGGCTCGAACGTCGTCGACCTGATGGCGGCGCTCAAGAAGTCGCTCGAGAAGCCCGAGGCCAAGTCGAGCAGGGCGGTGAAGACCAAGCCGGCCAAGGCGGCCCCCGCCAAGGCGCCTGCCAAGAAGGCACCGGCGAGGAAGCGGGCATAGCATGGCGACGCGCACCGATCCGCTCGCCAGATACAATGCCAAGCGCGATTTCGCGAAGACCGCCGAGCCGGCGGGCACGATTGCCAAGGGCACCGGCCGCCGCTTCATGGTGCAGAAGCACGACGCGACGCGGCTGCATTGGGACTTCCGGCTCGAGATCGACGGGGTGCTCAAGAGCTGGGCGGTGACGCGCGGACCGAGCCTCGATCCGAACGAGAAAAGGCTGGCCGTGCGCACCGAGGACCATCCGCTCTCCTATGCCGATTTCGAAGGCACGATCCCCAAGGGCCAATATGGCGGCGGCACGGTGATGCTGTGGGACGACGGGCTCTGGGCGCCGATCGAAGGCAAGAGCGCCAAGGACCTGGACAAGGGCCATCTCCACTTCCGGCTCGAAGGCGAGCGGATGAAGGGCGAATGGCTGCTGATCCGCCTGAAGCCGCGTGGGCGCGAGAAGAACGAGAACTGGCTGCTGCGCAAGATCGACGACGATTTCGCGGGGCCAACCGACGAACTGGTCGAGACCGGGCTGACCAGCGTCAAGACCGGGCGGACGATGCAGGAGATCGCGGAGGGCGCTGCCGCGCACGTCATGCCAGCGAAGGCTGGCACCTCGCGCAGTGGCGGAAAGCGCTCGCCCGGCCCCGCAAAGGCCCCAGCTTCCGCTGGGGCGACGGCCCGGAAGAACCGCGCTGCCGGGAAGCTTCCGGCCTTCCACGAACCCCAGCTCGCCACGCTGGTCGACACCGTGCCGGCCGGCAACAACTGGATCCACGAGGTCAAATATGACGGCTATCGCGCGCTGGTCGCGATCGGCGCCAAGGGGCCGCGCATCTACACCCGCTCCGGCCTCGACTGGACCGAGAAGTTCGCGCCCATCGCCGAAGCCGCGGCGAGCCTGGCCGGATCGGCGCTGATCGACGGCGAGATCGTCGCCTTCAAGAACGGCAAGCCCGATTTCTCGACGCTGCAGGAGGCGCTGTCGGCCGGCGCCGGCGACCTCACGCTCTTCGCCTTCGACCTGCTCGAACAGGATGGGCACGACCTCACCGCGCTGCCCCAGCTCGAGCGCAAGGAGAAGCTACGCGCGCTGCTCGCCGGCGCCGATCCGCGCCTCCAATTCTCCGAACATGTTATCGGTGCGGGCGAAAAGCTGTTCGAGGCGATGTGCCGCGAAGGCTATGAAGGGATCGTCGCGAAGCGCGCCGACGCCCCCTACCGCGGCAAGCGCACCAAGGCCTGGCTCAAGGTGAAGTGCATCAAGCGCCAGGAATTCGTCATCCTGGGCTGGACGCCGTCCAGCGCCAAGGGGCGCGGCTTCCGATCGCTGCTGCTCGGGGTCAACGGGCCCGAAGGGCTGGTCTATGCCGGCAAGGTCGGCACCGGCTTCAACCAGCAGACGCTGCTCGACCTGCGCGAGAAGTTCGACGCGATCCCCGCCGACCAGCCCGCCGCCAAGGTGCCGCGGGCCGAGGCGCGCGGCGCGAAATGGATCGAGCCCAGGCTCGTCGCCGAAGTGGCCTTCACCGAATTCACCGCGGAGAATGTCGTGCGCCATGGCAGCTTCATTGCGCTGCGCGAAGACAAGAAGCCGTCCGAGATCGTCGCCGAACAGCCCGCGGCCCTGCCCGATCCGCCGCAGTCGAAGATCAAGATCACCAATCGCGACCGGGTGATCTATCCCGGCGAGGCCATCACCAAGGGCGACCTGGCCGATTATTATGCCGCCACCGCGCCGATCGTGCTGCGCTGGCTGGCCCGGCGGCCGATCAGCCTGGTCCGCTGCCCGCAGGGTCGCGCCAAGCATTGCTTCTTCCAGAAGCACGACGCCGGCAGCTTCGGCGACCATGTCCACCATGTCGAGATTCGCGAGAAGGACGGTTCGGTCCAGCCCTATCTCTATCTCGACGATACCGATGGGATGATGGCCTGCGTCCAGATGGGGACGATCGAATTCCATGGCTGGGGCAGCCTGGCCAGCGATGTCGAGAAGCCCGATCGGCTGGTGTTCGATCTCGACCCCGACGAGGGGCTCGATTTCGAGACGGTGAAGAAGGCGGCGGCCGACCTGAAGGACCATCTCGCCGATATCGGGCTGACGAGTTGGCCGCTGCTGTCGGGGGGCAAGGGCGTCCATGTGGTGGTGCCGCTGGTGCCCAAGGCCGAATGGCCCGAGGCGAAGAGCTTCTGCGAACGCTTCGCCCGCGCGCTGAGCAGCGCCGAGCCGGACCGATTCACCGCCAACCTCAAAAAGGTCAACCGCAAGGGCAAGATCTTCATCGATTATCTGCGCAACCAGCGCGGTGCGACCGCAGTGCTCCCCTATACCGCCCGCGCCCGCGAGACCGCCCCGGTGGCTGCCCCGGTGACCTGGACGGAGCTTCGCGACATCGACAGCGCCAAGCACTTCACCATCCGCGACGCCGCCGAACTTTTGGAGCGCGCCGGCAGCCGGGCGCTGCAAGGCTGGGGCGAGGCCGACCAGGTGCTGCCGGACCTTTAAACACCCCTCAGAGGGTGGCGGAGCGCTCCTCGGCGCCCTGCTTGCAGCGAACGATCCGATAGAGCGTGTAGACGAAGGCCAGTCCCACCGCCGCCAGCGACAGCGGCTGGGCGATCCGCTCGGGCGCGAGCAGCCAGGCGGCCGCGAAGACCAGGCCGGCACTTGTCATCACCCAGCCCGTGCTGCGCAGCGCGGCCTGGGTGCGGCGCTCGGCTGCCGGCGTGGCGCGGGGCGGGAGCAGCGACTTCGGCACGCGATTGCCGAAGACGAGCACGATGATGCCGATCGTCACCATCACGCTGCGCGTGCCCGTGGCGCCGTCGAGCAGCCCGGCATGAGTGAGCCCGCGCAGCGCCAGGCTGGCGGCGAGGATGGCGAGGGCGGAGAGGATATAGAGGCGGGTACCGGTCTTCATGGGCGTAATCCTTCCTGCGGGCGATCGGCGGCGTGCGCCGACGCCGTTCCGATTCCGAACAATTGGCCGAAGCCGAGCAGCGCCTCTTCGAGCACCGAGAGCTGCAGCCGATAGACGATCGACTTGCCTTGCTTGTGCGCGGCGATGAGCCCCGCCTCCTTGAGCACGTTGAAATGCGCCGACATGGTCGGCCCCGACACCGGAAAGCGATCACCAAGCTCGCCCGCGGTCATCGGACCGCGGCGCAGCAGCTCGAGGATTGCACGCCGGGTCGGATCGGCCAGCGCTTTGAAGACGGCGTTCATGGGAAGACATTTAGCTAAATATCGAAATGAGTCAAGCGTGATCGCATGTTGCCACGCAGCATCTTCTGCCCCAGAAGTCGCCCGGACTTTTGGGGAAGCATCCGTGGCCAGCGCCGCCACATCCTTGTTCGACGCGGGCACGATCGCCGACCGGTGGATCGCGGATTACTGCGCGTCCGGACGCAGCGCCGACATGCTGTGCGATCGCTCTGCCGAGGACGGCGCCTGGCAGGCCGTGTTCGAGGAACTTGCGGCGAGCGTGGGCGAGAGCCTGGATGCCGCCCGCGAGCGCGCGCATCGCCAGGCCGAGGACATCGGCACCGGCTTCCGGATCGCCGGCGAAGGCGAGGAACGGCCCTGGCCGCTCTCCCCGGTCCCGCTGCTGATCCCGGAAGCCGAGTGGCGCGGCATTGCCGCCGGCGTCGCCCAGCGCGCCGAGCTGATGGAGCGCATCCTCGCCGATCTCTATGGCGAAGGCCGGCTGGTCGCCGAGGGCCATGTCCCCGCCGCGCTGGTCACCGGCAGCCCGTTCTTCCTGCGCCCGCTCAGCCATTTGCTGCCGCCGGGCGGGCACCATCTCTCATTCGTCGCCTTCGATCTTTGCCGCGGCCCCACCGGGGAGTGGCGCGTGCTGGCCGATCATCTGCGCGCGCCGGCGGGCGCGGGCTATGCGCTGGAAAACCGGCTGGCGATGGCGCGCACGCTGGGCGGGCTTCAGTCGCGGCTCAACATCGCCCGCCACGCGCCCTTTTTCGCGGCCTTTCGCGACGGCGTCGCCGCCTCGTGCCGCCGGGCCGAGCCGCGGCTGGCGCTGCTCACCCCGGGCCGTCTCAATCCCAGCTATGCCGAACAGGCGCATCTCGCCCGCTATCTCGGCTTCCTGCTGGTCGAAGGCGCCGATCTCGCGGTGCTCGACGATCGGCTTTACGTGCGCACCATTGCGGGGCTCAAGCGGGTCGACGGGCTGTGGAGCCGGCTCGACCCGCGGCTGCTCGATCCGCTCGCGCTCGACAGCCACTCGACGATCGGCGTGCCCGGCCTGATCGACGCGATGGCGGCGGGCAATGTCGTGATCGCCAACGCGCCGGGTGCGGGGCTGCTCGAATCGCCGGCCTTCGCCGCCTTCCTGCCGGCGTTGTCGCAGCGGCTCGACGGCGTGCCGCTCGCCTTGCCGAACATCGCGAGCTGGTGGTGCGGGCAAGAGGCCGAGCGCGCGCATGTCGAAGCCGCGCTCGACGACTTGCTCATCGCCCCTGCCTTCGGCAATCCGCCGCTCGGCCTGCCCGGCGGCAAGGCCGCGCTCGGCGCGTCGCTCGATGCCGAGGCCCGCGCGACGCTGCTCGCCGACCTCGCGCGCCGGCCACAGGATTATGTCGGCCAGGAAGTGGTGCGGCTTTCGACCATGCCCGTGGTCGCCGAGGACCGGCTGGCGCCGCGGCCCTTCACCTTGCGCGTGTTCGCGGCGCGCGGTGCCGATGGCGGCTGGACGGTGCTGCCGGGCGGATTCGCGCGGATCGGCGAGCATGCCGACGCCCGCGCCGCAGTGATGGGCGAAGGCATCTGGTCGGCCGACGTCTGCGTGCACGGCCCCGATCCGGTCGAGCCGGTATCGCTGCTCCCCAGCGGCGATTCGACGCAGCTGCGGCGCAACCCCGGCACGCTGCCGAGCCGGGTTGCCGACAATCTCTTCTGGCTCGGCCGCTATCTTGAGCGCGGGGAGGCATTGCTTGGCGTGATCCGGGTGCTGCTCGGCCATTCGATCAGTGCCGATACCGGGGCTGCGCTGGCGGCGGATACGGTGGCGAAGCTCGTCCGGCTGATCGTCGCGGCGGGGGCCGCGCCCGAACCGAGGGGGCTGAAGCGCGCCGACCTGACCGCGCTGGCGCGCATCGCGCTCGAAGATCCGGACTGGCATTCGGTCCAGGCGACCAACGCCCAGGCGCGGCTGATCGGCGAAGTCTCGCGCGAGCGGCTGGCGGCCGACACGATCCGGTTGCTCGATGCCCCGTTCCCCAGCCGCGGCACGCTGCTCGACAAGGCCGGATCGCTCCAGCGGCGCTATTCGGCGCTGGCCGGGCTGGCCGCGGAGCATATGGGCCGCACCGATGCCTGGCGCTTCCACGACATGGGCCGGCGGATCGAACGCTCGATGGCCGGGCTGCGCTTCATCCGTGCCTTTGGCGGTGCGCAGGCGACGGGGGACGACCTGTCGACGCTGCTCGACCTGTTCGACAGCCAGATCAGCTATCGCCAGCGCTATCTGACCGGGATCGCCCGCGTGCCGGTGCTCGACCTGGTGACGCTCGATCCGGGCAATCCGCGCGGGCTGGCCTTCCAGGTCGCGGCGATTTCGGGACATCTCAACAAGCTGCCGGTGCTCTCCGATGACGGGTTGGCCGAGCCCCAGCAGGAACAGGCGCGCGAGATCGCGGCGATGCTGGTGACCGCGCACGCGACGCGGATCGACGAGCCGCTCCTCGCCGAGCTCGAGCATCGCCTGGCCAACCTCTCCGATGCGATCGCGCGGCGCTATTTCCTGCACGGTGCCGAGCCGCTGCGCGCGGCGGGCCTGGTGCTGGCCTGATGCTGTATCGCATCCGCCACGTCACGCGGTTCGAATATGCCCAGCCGGTCGAGTTCGCGCGGTGCAATCTGCGGCTCAAGCCGATCCTGTGGTCGGGGCAGGAGGTGCTCGATTATGCACTCTCGGTCGAGCCGGGCGGGCGCACCTTTCCCGCGCGCGCCGAGGCCGGGCTGGCCAATGTCGTGCGGCTCGTGGTCGAGGCGCCGGCGGGGGCGCTGACGATCGAGAGCCGCGCGCAGGTTCGCGTCGATCGTCCGGTGCCGGTGCCGGGCGCGGGCGACCCGAGACTGGCGGAGATCGCGCGGATGGCGCGCGACAGCCGCGACGCTTCGGCGGCGAGCCCGTCGGCGTATCTTTTCCCCTCGCCGCTGATCCCGCTCGATGCCGAGATCGCTGCCTGGTGCGCGGCCGATCTCGATCCGGGGCGCGGCGTGCTCGATGCGGCGATCGCGCTGGCGATGCGGATCCAGCGCGAATTCGCCTTCGATCCGAGCGCGACGCTGGTCGATACCCCGCCGCACGAAGCTTTCGCCAAGCGCGGCGGCGTCTGCCAGGATTTCGCCCAGATCATGATCTCGGGCCTGCGCGCCGCGGGGCTGCCGGCCGCCTATGTCTCGGGCTATCTGCGCACGCTGCCGCCGCCCGGCCAGCCGCGGCTGGTCGGCGCCGATGCGACCCATGCCTGGGTGCTCGTCTGGGCGGGACCCGATCTCGGCTGGGTCGGCGTCGATCCGACCAACGGCATCTGGATGGCGGGCGACCATGTCGTCGTCGCGATCGGGCGCGACTATGCCGATATCGCGCCGATCGACGGCATCGTGCTCGGATCGGGCGCGCAGGACATGCAGGTCTCGGTCGATGTCGAGCCGCTGGAAGAACAACCCGCCTGAACCCTTGCGTTCGCGGGCCTGCGCGCCGAAATACGGGAGCGTTCGAAGGGGTTTTGATGGCAACCGATCCGTACGCAGTTCTGGGAGTCGCGCGGGGCGCGGAAGAGGCCGAGATCAAGAAGGCCTATCGCAAGCTCGCCAAGGAATTGCATCCCGACCGCAACAAGGACAATCCCAAGGCATCCGAGCGCTTCAGCCAGGTGACGCAGGCCTATGACCTGCTGACCGACAAGGACAAGCGCGCGCGTTTCGACCGGGGCGAGATCGACGGCGACGGCAATCCGACCGCCCCGTTTGGCTTCGGCGGAGGCGCCGGCGGCTATGGCGGCCAGCAGGGCGGCTTCCGCCCCGATTTCGGCGGCGAGAGCGGCGATATCGGCGACATTTTCGAAGGCCTGTTCGGCGGTGGCGCCGGACGGCGCGGCGGCGGCTTTTCGGGCGGGTTCGGCGGCTTCGGCCGGCGCCCGGCGGCGAAGGGCGCCAATGTCGCCTATCGGCTGGCCGTCTCGTTCGAGGATGCCGCCAGGCTGGCGCCGCAGCGGATTACGCTGCGCGACGGCAAGACGATCGACCTCAAGCTGCCCGCCGGTGTCGAGACGGGGACGCAGATGCGCCTCTCCGGCAAGGGCGAGGAAGGCCCAGGCGGCTTCGGCGATGCGATCGTGACGATCGACGTGCAGCCGCACCGCTTTTTCGAGCGGCAGGGCGACGACATCCGGCTCGACCTGCCGGTGACGCTGTCCGAGGCGGTGCTCGGCGCCGAAGTGCGGGTGCCGACGCCCGACGGCGCGGTAATGCTCAAGGTGCCCAAGGGATCGACTTCGGGCAAGGTGCTGCGCCTCAAGGGCCGCGGCTTCCACAAGAAGGGCGGTGGCGGGCGGGGTGACCTGCTCGTCACGTTGATGGTCGATTTGCCGGTCGATGACGACGCCCTGGTCGAGTTCGTCCAGGGCTGGGGCAACAAGGGGAACCCGCGCGGCCGGATGGGCGTCTGAGTCCGAGAGGACATGATCGCGTGAAAACAGGGGAAAGCGAGACGACGGCGCCGAAGCCGAGCCTGTGGGGGCGGTTTTGCGGCGGGCTGCGCCGGATCGGGCTCGGCCCGAAGTTCTTCACCGTGGTGAAGCGCGTCGCGATCGGCACGTTCAACGAGGGGTTCACCTATGCCGGCAACCTCGCCTATCTGAGCCTCGTCACGCTCTTCCCCTTCTTCATCGTCGCCGCGGCGGTGACGCAATTGTTCGGGCACAGCGCCGAGGGTGTGCGCACGCTCGAGGCCTTTCTGCGCACAGTGCCCCCCGGGGTCGCCGAGGTCCTTCGCAAGCCGGTCAACGACGTGCTCCAGGCGCGGACCGGCAATCTGCTGTGGTTCGGCGCGATCGTCGGGCTGTGGACGACGGCGGGCTTCATCGAGACGATCCGGGGGATCCTGCGCCAGGCCTATGGCGTCCAGTCGAACACGCCGTTCTGGCGCTACCGGCTCGGCGCGATGGGCGTGATCGTCGGATCGGTGATCCTCACCATGGCGGCGTTCAGCTTCCAGGTGATCCTCACCGCGGTCGAGCAGTTCCTCTACACGCTGTTCCCCTGGGCGTCGGACGCGCAGCGGATCGTCTCGCTTTCCAAGATCGCGCCGGCGGTGGCCTTGTTCGGCGCGCTCTACATGCTGTTCTATTCGCTCACGCCCAGCCGCTATCGCAAGGCGAAATGCCCGAAATGGCCAGGCGCGCTGTTCACTGCCGCCTGGTGGCTGGCGGTCACGGGACTATTGCCTGCGATCCTTTCGACGCTTGGCAGCTACGACCTCACTTATGGCAGCCTGGCTGGCGTGATGATCACGCTGATCTTCTTCTTCTTCGTCGGACTGGGGCTGGTCGTCGGTGCGGAGTTGAACGCGGCGCTGGCGGAAACCCCGAAGAACGGGCTAGAGGAGCCTCGCCAAGAGGAGACACACGCGTCGTGACGGGATTGATGCAGGGCAAGCGGGGGCTGATCATGGGCCTCGCCAATGACAAGAGCCTCGCCTGGGGCATTGCGAAGCAGCTGGCCGATCATGGCGCCGAGCTGGCGTTCAGTTACCAGGGCGATGCGCTGCTCAAACGCGTCAAGCCGCTCGCCGAGCAACTGGGTTCGGACACGCTGATCGACTGCGACGTCTCGGACATGGACGCGCTCGACACGGCGTTCGAGACGCTCAAGGCGAAATGGCCGACGATCGACTTCGTCGTCCATGCGATCGGCTTTTCGGACAAGTCGCAGCTTCGCGGCCGCTATTACGACACGACGCTCGACAATTTCCTGATGACGATGAACATCTCGGCCTACAGCCTGGTCGCAGTGGCCAAGCGCGCGCGCGAGATGATGCCCGAGGGCGGATCGATCCTGACGCTGACCTATTACGGCGCCGAGAAGGTGATCCCGCATTACAACGTGATGGGCGTCGCCAAGGCCGCGCTCGAGACCAGCGTGAAATATCTCGCGGTGGACCTGGGGCCGGAGAAGATTCGCGTCAACGCGATCTCGGCCGGCCCGATCCAGACGCTGGCGGCGCGCGGCATCGGCGACTTCAACTACATCCTCAAATGGAACGAGCTCAATTCGCCGATGCGCCGCACCGTGACGATCGAGGATGTCGGCGGCGCCGGGCTCTACATGCTTTCGGACCTCTCGGCCGGCGTGACCGGCGAGATCCACCATGTCGATGCGGGCTATAACGTGATCGGCATGAAGGCCGAGGACGCGCCGGATATCGCGCTGAGTTGAGCAGGTGCCGACGGTCTTGCGCGAGGGTGCATTGCGCGTGGTGATCTACACCGATGATCATCCGCCGCCCCATGTGCATGTCTTTGGCAACGGCGAGAGCAAGATCGCCTTGGGCGGAGCCGACGGCAAACCGATGCTCGTTCGCGCAGTAGGAGCTGATTTCCGCGAGAGTCGACGCGCTCTCAGGATCGTGCGAGAGAAGCGCGAATACCTGCTCGAACAGTGGAACCGTATCCATGGGTGAACTGACCCAGGCACAATTCGAAGCGGCCGTGCGGCGGGGCGAGATCGACCTGGCGATCAAGCCGCGCGCGCGTGTGGTTCGCTATGATCGGGATACGGGGCAAGTCGTGATAGACTTGGTCAGCGGTGCGGTTTTCGCCTTCCCGGCCCGGCTCGCACAGGGCCTGGAGGATGCCAGCGACTCGCAGCTCGCCACCGTCGAAATCGCCGGCGCCGGGTTTGGGCTGCATTGGGAAGCGCTGGACGTTGATCTGACGGTCGAGGGCCTGCTCGCCGGCAGGTTCGGCAGCGCGCGCTACATGGCCGAACGCTTTGGCGGCGGCTGGGACTCCGAAGCCGCCGAATGAGCCGGGTCCGATCGCGAAGCCGCTGCGTGCGGAGGAAAAGCCATGCCTGTCGTCTTTCGGGAAGCCGGATATCGCTTCCATTTCTATTCGAGCGAAGGCAATCCGCGCGAACCGGTTCATGTCCATGTGGCGCGGCCGGGTGCCGATGCGAAGCTATGGCTGTATCCGGAGGTTCGCGTCGCCTATAACAGGAGACTGAGCCCTCGCGAGCTGCGCGAGGTCGAAGCGATCGTCGCGCGGCGGCGGCAGGAAATTGAAGATGCATGGAACGCCTTTTTCGCCTGAAGCGACCCACGTTGAGTTTGACGAGGATTCGATGTGGGTGAGCCTGGAGGACGGGCGGACGATTGGCGTGCCGCTCGCTTGGTATCCGCGGCTGCTGAAGGGCAGCGCGGCGCAGCGTGCCGACTTCTTCCTTTCGCCAAGCGGCATCCATTGGGAAGCGCTGGACGAGGATATTTCGATCGCAAGCCTGCTGGCCGATCGCCTTGAAACGCCTTCCTCGGCCCAAGCCGCCGAATGAGCTACAACAGCTTCGGTCGTGTCTTCCGGTTCACCACCTGGGGGGAAAGCCACGGGCCGGCGCTCGGCGCGGTCGTCGATGGCTGCCCGCCCGGGCTTTCCCTGTCCGAAGCCGATATCCAGCCCTTCCTCGACAAGCGGCGCCCCGGCCAGTCGCGTTTCACCACCCAGCGCCAGGAACCGGACCAGGTCCGCATCCTTTCCGGCGTGTTCGAAGGCCGCACTACCGGGACGCCAATCGCGCTGCACATCGACAATGTCGACCAGCGATCGAAGGACTATTCGGAGGTCGCCAAGGCCTATCGGCCCGGCCATGCCGATTATGCCTATGACGCGAAATACGGTTTTCGCGACTATCGCGGCGGCGGGCGCAGCTCGGCGCGCGAGACCGCGGCGCGAGTGGCGGCCGGCGCCGTGGCGCGGCTGGCGATTCCCGAAGTGACGATCACCGCCTGGGTCGAGGCGATCGGCGGCGACGCGATCGACTATGCCAATTTCGACGCGGGCGAGATCGGGAACAACCCGTTCTTCTGCCCCGATCCGGCCGCCGCGCGGCGTTGGGAAGCGTTGGTCGATGGCGCGCGCAAGGCGGGCTCTTCGCTCGGCGCGGTCGTCGCGTGCGAGGCGACGGGCGTGCCGCCGGGCTGGGGGGCTCCGCTCTATGCCAAGCTCGACAGCGAGCTCGCCGCGGCGGTCATGTCGATCAATGCCGTGAAGGGCGTCGAGATCGGCGACGGCTTCGCCGCCGCGGCATTGACCGGCGAAGGCAATGCCGATGCGATGCGGCCCGGCAATGACGGCCGGCCACATTTCCTGGCAAACCATGCCGGGGGCATCGCCGGCGGCATCTCGACCGGCCAGCCCGTACGAGTGCGCGCGGCGTTCAAGCCGACCAGTTCGATCCTGACCCCGGTCGAGACGATCACCCGCGAAGGCGAGGCGAGCGAGATCATGACCAAGGGCAGGCACGATCCCTGTGTGGGCATCCGCGGCGTACCGGTGGTCGAAGCGATGGTCGCGCTTGTGCTGGCCGACCAGAAGCTGCTCCACCGCGCCCAGGTCGGCTGACTGAGGCGAAGTAACCGCTTGTTTCGGCTCGTCCGGACCCGGGCTCGCCTCGACAACGAAGCGAGCCCAGGCCGGGGCGGGCTGAAATCTTTGGAAACATAGCGGACACATCGGAGGCGCCAAACAGGGGCCGGCAACAACCGAAGGAGGATTGCCCGGTATGTTCGTTAAACCCCTGATCGGCGCTGCGGCGCTGCTGATCGCTCCGGCCGCCCTTGCGCAGACCACGCCAAGCACCACCCCCGATTCCGGCACGACTACGACCGCTCCGTCGAGCAGCACGACGACGGCTCCGCCGACCGACCCATCGACCACCAGCCCGGCCCCGGCCCCGGCCCCCGATGCGACGACCGCACCGAGCCCGACCGACAGCGCGACGCCGGCATCGGATCCGGCGGCGACGACCGAGCCGAAGCATCACAAGCGCAGCAAGAAGGGTCCGCAGCACTAAGCGGGTTTCGCACCGGTTCTGGCCCGTCCTTGGCCCCGCCCTCCCGCTTGGGAGCCGCGGGAGCGAAGGGCGGGCCGCTCCGTTTTGGGGGCGGCGCCGGCGCTCAGTCGGCGAAGGGATCGCGAACCAGGATCGTGTCGTCGCGCTCGGGGCTGGTCGAGACCAGCGTCACCGGGCAGCGGATCAGCTCCTCCACCCGGCGGATATATTTGATTGCCGCGGCGGGCAGATCCGCCCAGCTGCGCGCGCCGGCGGTCGATTCGTGCCAGCCCGGCATCGCCTCATAGACCGGCTCGACCGCGGCCTGATCGGCGGCATGGGCCGGATAATAATCGAGCGTCTCGCCGCGCAGCCGATAGCCGGTGCACACCCGGATCTCGTCGAAGCCGTCGAGGACGTCGAGCTTGGTGAGCGCGATGCCGGTGATCCCCGAGACCGCGACCGACTGGCGCAGCAGCACCGCATCGAGCCAGCCGCAGCGCCGCTTGCGCCCCGTCACCGTGCCGAACTCGCGCCCGCGCGTGCCGAGCCGCTCACCCACCTCATTGTCCTGCTCGGTCGGGAACGGCCCCGATCCGACGCGGGTGGTATAGGCCTTGGCGATCCCGAGCACGAAGCCCACCGCCCCCGGCCCCAGGCCCGAGCCCGAGGCCGCGGTGCCCGCCACCGTGTTCGACGAGGTGACGAACGGATAGGTGCCGTGATCGATGTCGAGCAGCACGCCCTGTGCGCCTTCGAACAGGATGCGCCGGCCGGCGGCGCGCGCTGCGTTGAGCGTATGCCAAACGGGGCGCGCATAGGGCAGCACGAAGCCGGCGACTTCGCGCAGCTGGGCGATCAGCGCGGCGCGGTCGATCGGCGGCTCGCCGAAGCCGGCGCGCAGGGCGTCGTGATGCGCGGTCAGGCGATCGAGCTGCGGCCCGAGATCGTCGAGATGGGCAAGGTCGCACACCCGGATTGCCCGGCGGCCGACCTTGTCCTCATAGGCCGGGCCGATGCCGCGCCGCGTGGTGCCGATCTTGCCGGCGCCGCTCGCATCCTCACGCAGCCCGTCGAGATCGCGGTGAAAGGGCAGGATCAGCGCGCAATTGTCGGCGATCAGCAGCGTGTCCGGCGTCACGTCGATGCCCTGGGCGCGGATCCGCTCGACTTCGTCGCGCAGCGCCCAGGGATCGAGCACCACGCCATTGCCGATCACGCTAGGCGTGCCGCGCACGATGCCCGAGGGCAGCAGCGACAGCTTGTAAACCGCCTCGCCCACCACCAGCGTGTGACCGGCATTGTGGCCGCCCTGGAAACGCACGACCATGTCGGCGCGCTCGGCGAGCCAATCGACGATCTTGCCCTTGCCTTCATCGCCCCACTGGGCGCCGATCACTGCGACATTGGCCATTTGGATACACGTCCCCGCCTGCCGAGCGGACCCTGGCCGCCCTTCGACAGGACTCGGCGGCCGGGCTTTTCATCAAATGCGCGGCGCGAATGGCCTTGGCCGCGCCCCGCGTCAAGGGCTAAGGATTCGAAACAGGAGAAGGAGCGCACATGAAACTGGCAAGCCTCAAACATGGGCGGGACGGCAAGCTCGTCGTCGTGTCGAGCGACCTGGCCTGGTATGCCAGTGCCGACATGATCGCGCCGACGCTGCAGGCGGCGCTCGACAATTGGGACCAGGCGGAAGGTGCGCTGCGCAACCTCGCCACCGATCTCGACCATGAAGTGATCCCGCGCGAGCGCTTCCACGAGCGCTTCGCCGCCGCGCCGCTTCCGCGCGCCTATCAATGGGCGGACGGCTCGGCCTATGTGAACCATGTCGCGCTGGTGCGGCAGGCGCGAGGTGCCGAGATGCCCGACAGCTTCTGGCACGATCCGCTGATGTACCAGGGCGGCAGCGACGGCTTTCTCGGCCCGCGCGATCCGATCCCGCTCGCCGACGAGAGCTGGGGCTGCGACCTCGAGGGCGAAGTGGTGGTGGTGACGGGCGACGTGCCGCTGGGCGCGAGCCGCGAGGAAGCACTGGCGGCGGTGCGGCTGGTCGGTCTGACCAATGACGTGAGCTTGCGCAACCTCATCCCCGGCGAGCTCGCCAAGGGCTTTGGCTTCTTCCAGTCCAAACCGGCCAGCGCCTTTTCGCCGGTGTTCGTCACACCCGATTCGCTGGGCGAGTGGTGGCGCGACGGCAAGCTCCACCGCAAGCTGATGGTCGATCTGAACGGCCAGCCCTTCGGCCGCGCCGAGGCGGGCGAGGACATGACCTTCGATTTCGGCACGCTGATCGCCCATGCCGCCAAGACGCGGGCGCTGGGCGCGGGCACGATCATCGGATCGGGCACCGTCTCGAACCGCGATGCGGATGGTGGCCCGGGCAAGCCGGTGAGCGAGGGCGGCGTCGGCTATTCGTGCATCGCCGAAATCCGCACGATCGAGACGATCCGGGGCGGCGCGGCCGAGACGCCGTTCCTCAAGGCGGGCGATACGGTGCGGATCTGGGCCGAGGACGATCGTCACCATCCGATCTTCGGCGTGATCGAGCAGACCGTCGGGGGGTGAGCCTGAACGCCGGCAGCGTGTTCGAAACCGGCGCCGGCTTCGCCGCGATCGGCTGGAATGCGCTGGGCATCACCGGCTTCCGGCTACCTGCGGGCACGGCGCAGGACGCGGAACGGGCGTTGCTCCGCCGCTTGCCCGATGCGCAGCTAACGGCGCCGCCGCTCGCGGTACAGGCAGTGATCGACGATGCGCGGCGCTATTTCGCCGGGGAGCGTGTCGATTTCGCTCGGGTGCCAGTGATCTTGGGGCGCAGGAGCCCTTTTTTGCGCGCGTCTACGCCGCGGTGCGGACGCTCGGCTGGGGCGAGACGGCGACCTATGGCGCGATCGCCAAGTCGCTGGAGGCGGGGCCGGAGTTCGCCCGCGATGTCGGGCAGGCGATGGCGGCCAACCCGGTGCCGCTGATCATTCCCTGCCACCGCGTGACCGCCGCGAACGGCAGGATCGGCGGCTTCTCTGCGCCGGGCGGCGCTTATTCCAAGGCGCTCATGCTGGCAATCGAAGGCGTCGAGGTGCGCGACGGCGTCGTCACTCGCGACCTGCCGCAACTGGGTTTGGGATTCTAGGGTTGCCGGCTTGAAACAGCTGTTCGCCGGCGAAGGCCGGGGCCCAGTATCGGGCCATTAAAGAGGCGAGACAGCCTCTCCGGCGACATGGCAACTGGGCCCCGGCCTTCGCCGGGGAGCAGAAACGGCTTAGCACCGCACGCCCTAAAAGCCGAATGCGCCCTGCCGATCGACCAATGGCCAGCGGCCGAGCTCGACATGGCGGTGCGCGCCGATCAGGCTGTGGATCAGCACGAAATCGATGGCTTCCCAGCCGATCGGCGTGATCGTGCGCGTGAAGGGCGTGCCCTTGCGGTAAAGCAGGGTCATATGCGGATGATAGTTCCAGCTCCGCCGTAGCAATCCGGCGCGGGCGAGGCCCTGCTGCAATCGGTGGACCAGCTCGGCCAGCGCATCGATCTTGCGGCTCGGGCGCAGCGCGATCGTCTCGTTGCTGGCGGAGACCCGATCGAGCGTCACCGGAACCGGCGCCGCCGAAACCTGCGCGCCGATTTCGATCAGCCGCTGCACTTCGGCATAGGGTTGCTGCTCATAATCTTCGGTGATGCCGAGCGTGATGTGCAGTCGCTCGTTTTCGACCACGCTTTCGGCGATCCCAAGCTGGTCACGCTGCACGCCGATCAGGTTGCGCGGCAGCGGCGGCGGCAGCAGGGCGAAGAGGAAGCGGTTGGTGGCCATCAGTGGAAGTCTCTCGATTTGATCGGGATGCTGTCTTCGTTGCGCGGCCGCCAGCTTTCGAGCGCGCGCTGGCGCGGGAGCTTGATCCGGTCGCGCGGATCGATCGTGCCGCCGTGCGTGGCGCCGTCGCCGGGGGCAGTGAAGCGCGGCAGGTCGAGTTCGCCGACGTCGCGCAGCCAGGGCGTCAAATCGGTGATCGCATCGGCGACGAGGTGGATGACGATGCCTTCCTTCTGCACCCGGCCGCGGATCGCGAGCATCGTCGCGGTCATCACCGTGCGGCGATTGGCTTCGAACCGGTCCGACCAGAACACCGCATTGGCGATGCCGGTCTCGTCCTCGAGCGTGACGAACACGACGCCCTTGGCGCTGCCCGGGCGCTGGCGGACGAGGATCAGCCCGGCGACTTCGACGCGCGCGCCGTCCTTCAAGTGGATCAGGTCGCCGCAGCGGGAGATCCTCCGCGCCGCCAGCCGATCGCGCAGGAAGGTCACCGGGTGTGCGCGGAGAGACAGCTGGGTAGCGCGGTAATCCTCGACGACTTCGCGGCCCTCGCTGAGCGGGACCAGCGCCACGGGCGCCTCGACGCTCTCCGGCACGGTGCGCCCTTCCCGGGCATCGGCGGCGCTGAACAGGTCGAGCGGCGCCTGGCCGAGCCCCTTGATCGCCCAAAGCGCCTGGCGCCGATTGAGCCCAAGCGCCTGGAAGGCATCGGCGCGGGCCAGCCGTTCGAGCGCTGCGGGCTTCACCCCCGATCGCCGCCAGACATCCTCGATCGAGACGAACGGCCCCTGCCGGCGGGCGTGCAGGATTCGGACGGCATCGGCCTCCGCCAGACCCTGGACGATCCGCATGCCGAGGCGCAGCGGCTGGAGGCTCGCCCAATCCGCCTCGGTGCCGCAAAACGCTGCATGCCTTGGACGGGCATGGGCTTCGGGGACCATGTGCGTGTCCCAATCGCTGTCGTTGATGCACACCGGCCGCGCCTCGACCCCGTGCGCGCGGGCATCGCGGACGATCTGGGCGGGGGCATAGAAGCCCATCGGCTGCGCATTGAGCAGCGCGCAGCAGAACACGTCCGGATGATGGCATTTCATCCAGCTGGAAGCATAGGCGATCTTGGCGAAGCTGGCGGCGTGGCTCTCGGGGAAGCCGTAATTGCTGAAACCTTCGATCTGGGCGACCAGCCGCTCTGCGAAGTCGTCGCTGATGCCACGTTCGCGCATGCCCGCGAGCAGCTTGGGGCCGAATTCGCCGATCCCGCCGGTCGACTTGAATGTCGCCATCGCGCGGCGCAGACGATCGGCTTCGCTCGGGGTGAAGCCCGCGCCGACGATCGCCACCTGCATCGCCTGCTCCTGGAACAGCGGCACGCCGAGCGTCTTCTTGAGCACCTCCTTCAGCGCGGACGAGGGATAGTCGACCAGCGCCGGATTTTCCCGCCGCTTGAGATAGGGATGGACCATGTTGCCCTGGATCGGCCCCGGCCGGACGATCGCGACCTGGATGGCGATGTCGTAGAAATTGACCGGCTTCATCCGCGGCAGCATCGACATCTGCGCGCGGCTCTCGATCTGGAAGACGCCGAGCGTATCCGCCTGGCGGATCATCTCGAACGTATCCTCGTCATCCTCCTGCATCAGCGGCGAGGCCATGGTGAGGTGGATGCCCTTGTGCGCTTCGAGCAGGTCGAAGCAGCGCCGCATGCAGCCGAGCATGCCGAGGCCGAGGATATCGACCTTCATGAAGCCCAGCTCCTCGATATCGAGCTTCTCCCATTCGACCACGCGCCGATCGACCATCGCGGCGGGCTCGACCGGGATGAGGTCGTGCAGCTTGTCGCGGGTGAGCACGAAGCCGCCGGGATGCTGCGACAAATGGCGCGGCGTGCCGATCAGCTGGCGCGCGAGGTCGAGCGTCAGCGCGAGGCGTGGATCGCTGCGATCGAGGTTGAGCGCATCGGCATGGGCGTCGTCGACGTCGTTCGACCAGCCCCAGACCTGGCTCGACAAGGCCGCGGTCAGGTCTTCGGGCAGGCCGAGCGCCTTGCCGACTTCACGCAAGGCGCCCCGCGAACGAAAGCGGCTGACCACCGCGGTCAGCGCGGCATGGTCATGGCCATAGCTTTCATAGATCCACTGGATCACTTCCTCGCGCCGCTCATGCTCGAAATCGACGTCGATGTCGGGCGGCTCCTTGCGCTCGGTCGAGATGAAGCGTTCGAACAGCAGCTGGTGCTTGATCGGATCGATCGACGTGATGCCGAGCGCGAAACAGATCACCGAATTGGCCGCGCTGCCGCGCCCCTGGCACAATATCTCCTGGCTCAGCGCGAACTGGACGATCGAATTGACGGTGAGGAAATAGGGCGCATAGCCCATCTGCTCGACCAGGCCGAGCTCATGGACGAGCAGGTCCTGATGCGCCTGGGAGGGCCGGCCGGCGAAGCGCTGGCGCAGCCCGTTCCAGGCGAGCTTGGTCAGCGCCTCCTGCGCGGTCCGCCCGTCGAAGACATGTTCCTCGGGATATTGATGCTTGAGGTCGCGCAAGGAGAAGGTGCAGCGCTCGGCGATCGCCTCGGAAGCACGCAGCGCCTCGGGATGGTCGCGGAAGCGCCGCGCCATGTCCTCGGGCGATTTGAGGTGGCGATCGGCATGGCGCTCGCGGCGGAAGCCAAGCTCGTCGATCGTGCATTTCTCGCGGATCGCCGTGACGACGTCCTGGAGCATCCGCCTGTCCGGCGTGTCGTAGAGCACGTCGCCGGTGGCGAGCGGGGTGAGGCCGAAGCGTCGGGCGGCCTCGTCCAGCCGGTGGAGCCGCAGCGCCTCGCCCGGGCGGCGATGCTGGGTGAGGCAGACATGGCCGCGCCCCTCGAAGCTGTCCGCCATCCAGCGCAGCGCGAGTGGATCCCCCGGATCGGCAAGGCCCGGCACGAGCGCGCCGACCAGCCCCTCGGCCGCTTCGGCGACATCCTCCCAATGGAGGAAGCATTTGCCCTTCTCGCCATGCTGGGGATCGGCGCGCGACTTGCCGAGCGTGAGCAGCCGCGTGAGCCGGCCCCAGGCGGCGCGGTCCTCGGGCCAGACCAGCAGCGAACTGCCGTCGACCAGGTCGAGCCGGCAGCCGGCGATCATCCGGATCGGCGCGCCGAGCTCGGTGAACTGCTCGGCCGCGACCAGGGCGCGCACCACGCCGGCGACCGAATTGCGATCGACGATGCCGAGCGCGGGCAGGCCGAGCAGCGCGGCCTGGCGGAACAGCTCCTCGGGCGAGGCGGCGCCGCGCAGGAACGAATAATGCGTCGTCACCTGGAGCTCGGAATAGGTCATCCGAACACCCCGTGGAGATACCAGCTCAAATCGCCGGTCACGCTCTGCTCGCCATCGCCGCGGCGGAACAGCCAATAGCGGCGGCCCTCTTCGTCCTCGACGCGGAAATAGTCGCGGACATGGGCGGCCTCGGCCGCGTGCTTCCACCATTCGCCATGCACGCGCTCGGGTCCGTCGGCGCGCACGACGCGGTGCGGACGGCCGCGCCAGGTGAATCGGCGCGGAGCATGATCGGGCAATTCGGCGATGACATGGTCGAGCCGTTCGGGCCGGCGCAGCAGCCGCGCGGGCTTGGGCCATTCGGGGTGCCAGGGATGCAGCGCCGGGTTGCGATCGAGCTGGCGGACATCGTCGGGCCTGGCGCGGGCGCCGCCGCGCTCGGGCGGATCGAGCACCGCATCGCGCGCGACGGCGCGTTCGGGCACGTCGCTCTCCACCGGGCGCACTCGCCACATCGCGCGCTGGCCGATCCGCGTCGCCAGCGTATCGACCAGCGTCGCGAGGTCGGGCGCCGCTTCCTCGTCGAGCCGCTCGACCACCGGCTCGGGGCCGAGCGGCGCGGCGCGGCGGACATGCAGCGCGATGGCGTCGATGCCATAGCCGGGCTCGACATCCTCGATCCGCCGGCGGAGCAGCCGGACCAGATGCGCGGGATCGCGGCTCGGCCGGGCGAGGCCGATGCGGATGCGCTGGGGCACGCCGTCGATGCGATCGGCAATGCATTCGAGCGCCTGGACGCCCAGCCCCTCGGCCTCCAGCGCGGCGGCAAGGCGGGGCACGAGTTCGCCCAGCCAATGGTCGATCGCCTCGGCCGTGGCGATCGGCTCGGCGAAGCGCTGGCGGGCGACGATCGCTTCCGGCGGTATCACCGGATCGATCGGCTCGGGCAGGCGGCCGAGCGCGCGATCGAGCTGCAGCACCGTCGCCGCGCCGAAGCGGCGGACGAGCGGCGCGCGCGGCAGCGCAGCGAGCTGGCCGATGCGATCGACGCCGAGCCGGCGCAGCAGCTCGACCGCGGCTTCGTCGATGCGCAGCGCCGGAGTGGGCAGGCCGGCCAGCGCCTGCACCTGGGCGCCCGGCGGGCAGATCTCGAACGGCGAGGCACGCCAGCGCGCCAAGGCCCAGGCGGCGCCGGGCGTGTCGGCGATGGCGATGCGGGCGGTGAAGCCGGCGCGGGCGAGCAGGCGGACGATGCGCTGCGCCATCGCCGCCTCACCGCCGAACAGATGCGCGGTTCCGGTCAGGTCGAGGAGCAGCCCGTCGCTGCCCGACAGCGCCGTGCCCGGCGACCAGCGCCGCGCCGCGAGCAGGGCGAGGCGACGCAGCGCGGCTTCGTCGCCCGCGGGATCGGCGGGGCGGATATCGAGCCCCGGCACCTGCGCGCGGGCCTGGGTGACCGCCATGCCCGGCGCCAGCCCCAGCGCGCGGGCCTGCGGGCAGGCGGCGGCGATCTCGATGCGGTTGGCTTTGCGGATGGAGGTGATGAGGGGGCGCTTCAATTCCTCCCCGGAACGGAGAGGGGGACCAAGGCGCGCAGCGGCTTGGTGGAGGGGGCCGCGCGCCAGCGCGG
>JAEXFD010000032.1 GCA_023400405.1 Pseudomonadota bacterium | reverse complement strand
TTGCTTTCATATTAAATAAAATGATGGGTTAAAAAGAAAAGGGCGGGCCAATAACCCGCCCCTGTCACCTAAAAACAATTAATTACCAGACTAACAAAGGTTATCTTACACCTGGAATGTTAGGCTGTAGTGCGGCGTTGACCTTGCGGACACCGGCTATCTGGCGTTCAAGTTCCAGGAAGTTTCCTTTGCTATTCAAGATTAACATAATGTAGTCACCGACCTTAGTAGGTGTATATGCTTCTGTGATATCGGCAAACTTACCGGCTTTGGCAATGGTGGTTGCATTTTCGGTTGATCCACACTCGATGATATAAGCGACACCGGCTTTGGCATTAGTGATATCGGTAATGGCTTTGGCTGCAGTATTGGCTACAGTGATTTGCCAGAAACCTTTGGAAGCATCTACGGTGGTGGCATCAGCTTCCATGTCAACAGCAGGTTTATTCATGAAAATTTGCTGCCATTCGTAGTTGTTTGCCTTCAGTTTATCCAGGCTGTCGAAACGCCGGCCGGTAAATGAAGCTGAACAACCTTCTTTCCAAGTAGACCAGGCTTTTACAAGTTCCATGTCTTCTTTAACCTTGATAGACAGCATTTCACCCGGTACGTATTCCAGGAACTGAATGTTTCCAGGTACATCCATAAACATGAGAGGGAGCTGGCCAAGATATGGAAGCCAAATGATGTGTACGTTCGTATCAGGAACAACATACTTATAACTGTCTGGTCCGGTGAAGTCGATATCCTTACCATATTTGGCACGAACGTTCTTGATCCACCAAGGCTGATGGGTTTTGTTCAGGTACAGAACATGGTTGTCAATGTCCATATCTTCCGTGCAGGAAGTAATGATGTCGGCAACAAAATCCTGAACAGCATCCAACATATCGGCATCGGTATATCCACGATAAGCTTCATCATCATGAGGAAGAATCTTAAACTCATGAATGTAGCGGAGTAATGTGTAGATAACACCTGTAGAAGCATTCAGATAGCTACCTGCAACGCCTGTCTCCGGTTTTACATAGATACCACGCATACGGCGTTTGTTTTGCTCAACCTGGGCGGTTTCCAATGAGTTCAGAATACAAAACTCGATCATATTCCACTTGATCGGATCAGAACCCTCTTTGTTTAAGTAACCGATGTACATGCGCTCCAGCTCTTTCATTGGACCGAACTTGAGCTTGATCATAGCATCGTCAACATGTCCCATCTCGTTTTCGAGCTTCATGTCACCCTTCCATATTTCACCTTGTTGGTAGGCTTGGGAAACTTCCGAGAAGAAAGCATTGAAAACGAGATCATGATCCTGAATGCCGTAGCGTACCGGGAAGTACTGAGTGAGATCACGTTTCGTGAGAACACGAGCAATCAAGGCATCTTGGCGGAGAACTACAAATTGGTTACCGACTCCGGCAGTATTAACGCCTTCGTAATTAGTTCCAAATTCACCGGCAGCCAATTTCTTGGCATCGAGCATGCCATTGGCGTGCAAATAGGCATAGCGTTTTTGCAACGAGCGAGAGAAAGCTACAGCCTGTTTACGGAAAGAAGCGCCTTCTGTTTCTTCGTCCCAGGCACCGAATGAAGCTGCAGCTGCCGGATTAGCGGCAATACGGTTCCAACGATCGGACATGGAGAACATGGAATTTTCGATACCAAACAAGAACTTCGTGCGATCTGCAGGACCTGTGAAACTGGTAGTGGTAGCGGTTACCGTCTGAATGGGGCGGTCTTCAGTGGCACTATTTTGCATCGTATTGATCAGGCCTTGTACGGCTTGAGCAAGTTGTACAAGGTCGGTTCCGGTTGCCGGAGTTTGAGTAGTCTGCACTACCGGTTTTTCTTCTCCACTTTGAGTTGCATTCTGGCCTGGATTAACAATACTATCCAAAATGCCTTGTACCTGATCCATCTGCTCTTGAGTGATAGGGGTATTTGTAGCAGCATGAGCTGCCATGTCGGCGGCTAAGTCATCCTGAAGAGTTGATTGATACTCTTTTTGATAAGAGTCAACAATCTGTTTCCATTCTTCGTCAGTCAGCTGATTGGCTTTTGCTTTGTCCAGCAGCTTCAATTTCTGCAGGACGGTCTGAATTCTTTCTTTAATATTCATGTGAATGAAAAAATTAAGTTATAAATAGTTGAGAGCGTTCTTTTTGATTGTTTCCAAGTTGGTGTAGTTCCGGCCAAGGTCTACAGCGCTGGCAACGGCTTCGAAAAAGGTCATGGATCCATCAATGAGTTTCTTTTCGATGGCATGAGTTGTATCGAAGGTCTCGCCCCGGAAGACAGGATCGTCTTCCGGGAGCTCACCCAGTTCCGGACGGCTTGTACGGACTTCGTTCAGGAACTGCTCAGTGAGCGGGTTTAGCACATCTTTGACATATTGCTCCGGTTTTCCGGCACGCATGTCGTTGTACTTCTTATTCTTGAGGTCTGATTTATCAGCGGTTTGCCTAATGATTTTAATACCGAGCTTCTCATAATAGCCGCTAAAGTCATAGGTCTCGACCATTGTACCGATACAGCCAATTACTTCGTTGGCTGTAAGTGCGGCGATAACATTGGAATGGCAAGTGATGTAATAACAGGCAGAGCAATCGCATTGCTCTACAAGGGTTATGATGGGCTTATTCAACGAACGCATGGTCTCGCTGAGTCTATCAAGATACCAGGCTTCACCACCTGGTGAGTTGGCATGAATGAAGTGGCAAGAAATAGCCGGATTAGCTTCAGCATCCAGGATATCCCGTTCAAATTGCTTGGAAGAGAAGTACCAGCGACTGTCAGCGGTGATAAAACCCCAGATGCGATGGTAAGCGATACTACCTTCAGGAAGTTCATTGGAAGAAAAATCACTGGTAAGGGTTACTTCCTGGAACTCGGAAAGTACATGCAGTTGTTGCTGGATTTTAGCGAGGGCTTTATCCGCTAAGTCTTTATATGTAGGCGGATTATCATCGAAGAAGAAAGCCGATGGCGTGGGGACGTCATTTACTATCAAAGGGAAAGCATCCATCATGGCAGAAGAGAAGCCCTCTGCCGAGATGAGAAGCTGTTGAGTGTTTGATAAAAGAAGCTGTCGGAGAAAAGTTCTGTTCATTGCATATCTTTTCAGCGAAGATAGGCAGCTTGTGGAAGGGGGTGAAGGACGCTACAGAAGCGGGGATTTGAGCATTTTACACTCTATTTTCAGAGTTGCGGAGTTAAGATTCGGAGAAATGGAAACGATGGCCGGTATCTTATTGTCTCCGATGCTGAACTTCCGGTACCGGGTATCCCGAAATTCTACAATGGCAAAATTGCCTGAAGAAAAATCACGGATAACGTCAGCTGGTGGAAGATCGACTGTAATCTCTTTATTACAATTGTAGCACCTGCCGGCTTCGGAATCTTCCGGTACCGGCGAAAAAGTAAATTCATCGGCAGTGAAACGATAGATATCCTGGCGCATCTTGGCGATGGGATATACATTGAGTTGGATGGATAGTTCTCTCATAATGATTATATTTATTTGATATTCAATAAGTTCGCCACACATAGGACATTTTGTCCGCCATTTTGGGACAAAATGCATAGTTCGGTAGGTGATTTTTCATCCCCTTTTTAACTTCTTTTTGTACTCTCGACGTCTTTTTCTTTTTCGAATGTTTTCTCGCCACCGATAGAAGTTTTTTAGCAAGGCATCTTCAGTAATGCTGTCGATGCAGTAGGAACACAGGAATTTATGAACAATATCGAGGTTGTTAAGCTCATGGCCGTTCAAGTCATTCTCATCCATAGCGGTGTGAAGGTCACGGTTGAACATACGGCGCACTTCATTCTCTATGACCTTGGCAGCTCGTGGAGAAAGGTAATTATAGACTTGTGGGTCCTTTCCTATCCGTCGGTCTGGGAGAACAATAGTAAGATTGCCATTGTCCACCGGAGATTGATTCTGATGACGACGGGCCATCAGGGTCCAAATAACGTGATACAAATCTGTATTGTCAGGAATTCTAATGGGTTCATCTGCACCATTATTATATTTTCCACGCAGATATTCAGCAAGGTAAGGTGTAATCATAATGCTCGTTGTAATCATAGCTTTTTCCTCTAAGAAATATTTTTGAAATAGTTTTTGTTATTTTTGCTTCCAACCGTCCAACCGTCCAACAAAGGAGGGGATTCATATATAAAGTTACTGATTATTATTGAGTTAGCAAAATTTACTATTAGAAAAATACTGTTGGATGGCGTCCAACACGTCCAACAAATGGCTTTTTTTGCTGTTTTTGTTGGACGGTGATTGTTGGACGGTTGAAAATGCTCAATCCAACACGTCCAACAGCGTCCAACAAAACAACCACTCTGTAGTATATATATATAATTAAAAAGAATATATATACTACTATACAACAGCGAGTTACATTTTAAAATGTTTTTCATTGTTGGACTGTTGGACTGTTGGACGGTATTTATGAAAAGTTTTCCTTTCAAAACTCGCTCTATTTGCTCCCTTTTTTGTTTCAGGGGGTACGGGGGATTTAGATGTAGGTTAATAGAGTAATATAGATTAAGGAATAAGGCACGAAATGTCCGCAAATCAGAATAAAAAAAGCAATTATTCCCGATGGGGTGGCCACCGGGAATAATGCATTGCGGGAATAGGGATACTTCAGACACCATCAGAATTCAATGTCTTGGGGTGCGCCGGCCATTCCGATCGGATCATTGTCCGGATTGGGAGTAGATGATTCTTTGGTTACAGAACGCTTAAAGTCTATACCATAGAGCTCTCTGAAAGTTTCGTAGTTCAATGCTATACAGCTCGAATTAGTGCCTTGTTTCTCGACTTTCCTCACCATATTATTATCGATTTTGATATCGATGCCGGTTTCGTTAGGGTTATCCTCTTCAAATCCACCTCGAGGAACTTCGACCACTTCGTTCCATGTGAATCGACGGGCGTGAATGAAGCCGATGTAACTCGGGTTAGAGCGAAGATTCTGTTCAATGGTGGATTGCGTAGATTCTTCCTGGCTATAGGAAGAACGTGCAAATTGAGTGTAGATATTACTAACACGTAGGAAGAGTACCCGATTACCTGCAGGAATTGGTACTTCTCTTTTATCCCCTCCAGGAAGTTTAATGGTAAGCTTGTCAGGAGTATCAATAGCGAAATCACGTCCTTCACGGATGGCCTTAGTGTCTACCATGACATCCATAGCCTTGAAGAAGGTGGCCAACTTGTCTGTCTTGCTAATGAGTTCTACTTGGAACTTAATTTTATTACAAGCGATTTTGAAAAAATCTTTGTAGGAAAATGGAAGTTTCATATCTGTATAATTTTCGATTAAGTTGCATGTTGCTAAAAATAAAGAAGCTGTTTTCATGAGACGGTCTATTTCTCCAGCATTAGGAAGGGCACTTTTAAGTTCATCGTAGGCTTTTTGCTTGAGTACCCGGAAATGCTCCATAAACAATGGACGGAGTTTGAGAATATCAAAAAGAACGTTAGAAAGACCTATCTTGGCCGGATCCTCAATCTCTTTCAAAG
>JAEXFD010000001.1 GCA_023400405.1 Pseudomonadota bacterium | reverse complement strand
ATGGAAAACCTTTTCCTTCGATTACGCAGTTCAAATATTGGGTACGCAAACTTATCAATCCGAAAGCGCTCGCCTATGAGTTAAAAGGGCCCCATATAGCGAGAGCTCAAGCCGGATCAGAGGGTAGCTTTGCTGAGAGCCTGACTAACTTGAATCAGCGTGTAGAGTTCGATGGCTATAATCTCTCTGAAAAGCTTTCAGGTATCACTGAAGGCAGTGCAGTGGATGGATTCTGCGTAGTGCGTGCGGTTTGTGGCCTATCGGGAGCCATACTGGGCATCGGCTTTTCAGAGGGTCGAGAAAACATGGAAGCCTATAGGATGGCCCTGTTTTCAATGGCTATTGATAAGGTGAAGTTTGGCGAATTATTTGGGTTGGTGATAAAGCCTGGTGAGTGGCCGAGTATAGGACTCTCCGGTAGTATCGTTTTCGATAGAGGGCCTGGAGCTGGCTACGACTGCACGTCGGAAATACGCTGGCTTGGAAGTCTTGAGTTAACTCCTTCCTTTTCAGGACAGTCCAAGGCAACTGTGGAGTCGTCTCATCCACGGGATAAGAAGACGCTAGATCAGCCAAGCTATGTTCACAGTAAGTTGAACTTCGTACAGATGGCTCGACGTGAGATCATGCGTGTACTATCTGATAATCATAGCTCTGATGCGGCTATGCGGATGACGGAGGAAATGTTACTGACAGGTTTCAAACCTACACCTCACAATATTTGGTGCTATCTCGATAGTCGCGGTCGAAATAGTGCTATTGGTATGCCATATGATAGAGCTGTTAGGTTATTTCTAACCGAGCATCCTGCTACAATTAAAAAAGATGCCGTATATTTTTATGGTCGTAAATATAGATCTCAGGCGCTAGTAAACACCCGAGTGTTCGATCGTATTGCCAGAAATGGTACAGTTTCTGTTTCTGCATTCGCACTAACGATGTGCGTGCGACATATTTGGGTCGAGGTAGAAGGTTTGCTATACGAATTGGACTTTATTCGTCCTGCAAGTACACCGGAAAGTAGTGTCGATATTTCACTGCATGATCTGAAAGAAATCGACAAGATGCGTCGTGCAGTTGCGGCAGATCTTCGACATGAAAGGCCGGCGATTCAACAGGAATTTAGGGATCGATTCGAGAGAGAAACCGGAGAGGAATGGGACAGCGGTCAGCGAAAGCTAGGCCGACCCTCTAAAGGTGGTGCGGCGCTGCGGGATACGGCTGATTTCAACCGCCTCAGAGGAAAGGCAAAGTGAACGAGGTCATCAATACCCGTTTTGACGGCTGCTTGGATGTCGAGCGTATTCGCGAGCGAGTAACTGTAAAGCCCGGTGCTGTTAGAGATTTAGGTGGCAAGGACGTTTTGGTCGCTGCCGAAGCACTCGAAGGTGCTCTTAAGGAAATTTATCTACCCAATGATTTTTCCCTAGCGTTCATCAAGGAAATGGCAACGAAGGCGTCGCTGCACAGCCAGAGACTATTTTCGAGTGAAGTGGAATACATTTCTCGAATTTATAACCCCCCTGACGTGGAAGTCGCTCCTATCTGCCTGACGGGCCTAGCCGGAATAGGTAAGACCCAGACCATAGCAGCTCTGCGGAAGGTTTTGCCTCCACCTGTAGACCTCGCCTGCAACCATTTTGAGGGAAGCTTGAAGTTGACCTCTCACTGGTATGCGAGCGCCAGGGGCAAAGCTGGCGGTAGGCAGATGTTGGCGGACTTTGTTTTGGGTGATCAAAGGTCAACTAGCCATAACGTTGCTAAATTACTCGTCGAGTGCCGCCGTCGGGCAAATAGAGATGGTGTATCGCTACTCCTTCTAGAAGAAACTCAGCACATCAACGCTGGGCAGGGTGTTTCACGAGTCACAGACATCTTGTTAACGTTGGCCGCGATTGGCCCTCCGATGGTGTTTGTCTCCAACTACAGTCTTTTGCACAAGCTTTTGGGTCGCAACAGCGAAGACAAGCAGCGCCTGCTTTCGGAGCCGAGGATCATGCTACCCGATGATCCAGAGAGCTCTGGGTGGAGGAATTACATTGTTGAATGCGTTAGGGTGTCGGGCGGCCACATATCTGGATCAATTGATGACCTCGCTCACGAAATTTATAAGTCTACGTTTGGAATCAAGCGGCTCGTTGTTCAACTTATAAAGCACGCCTACATCGAAGCGCGTAGCTCCGGACGTGAGTCCCTGACTCTGTCAGACATTAGCCAGGCATATCGCTCCGTCGCATATGCGGCGAATCGGGAGGATGTGGAGGAACTGCAGCTACAAGCGCTGCAGAATCGTAGGACAGGTGGCCGGTTAGATCTTCGTTGTCCGTTTGAGCTTCCCGTAACCGTCCGATCCAACATTGTGGCATTTGCCCGCGCAGATCGAGATAACCGTGTCGTAGCCAAAGTCTTTGATTCAGCCCTTAATGAAAGCGAGCGGGCAGCTATGGATCACATTGAGAAGGCCACTTCGAAAACTACTCTGTCGACCAAGGCTCCTCGTGCTCCTCGCTTGCCAAAGGCGTCAGTCGAGGATTTGACCAGCGCCTTTCACCAATTTGTCGAGTCTACAAGCTCTCCGCCTAAACCGAAGAAGCCAAAATAAGTTCGGGTTGCAGCTACTCTCCGTGCGCGAACTAGAAGCGCCCAGTTACTTGGTCAGGGTAGTGAGGGCAGGAGCCCCAGCATCCGGCTAGGACGCTGTTGGTTACCAGTGTGTTCGCCAAGAGAGCTGATTAGAATCTATGCGACCCTTACTGTGTAGGGGCGTTCTTGCTACACAGTGATAATCTGAAGTTTGTGTGTGGAGTTCTAACGTTGGCTGGATTCGGCAAACACCAGCGATAGATGATCGATGCTCAGTAGCTCAGCTCGATACAGGCATTGGTTGTGGGTCATTCCCAGTGCTTCAGCACCTAGTAGTAGCATGCTCTTTTTCCTTCGCTGCTGACTCGACCTGATAGGGGGAATAGAGAGAACGGAAAATCATACGCTAAGGGTGGGCCTGTTAGGCTGAAGTCATAGAGGTTGACACGAACGTGTCAGGAGCCGGTGAAGTCGGCCGCACTCTGACGCAGAGTGGGCCGCTCGCCTGATGTTCAGTTGCGGTATACCCTATCCGTACACCCTGAAAACCGGCTCCCGTGCGTCTGGATAGGGCCGTTGTCGTTTTCAGAAGACGGCTGCACTGAACGTCAGAAGCCGACTGCACTATAGCAGCGGAGGGGTTGGATCCATCAGGCAACGA
>JAEXFD010000050.1 GCA_023400405.1 Pseudomonadota bacterium | reverse complement strand
CGCCCGCCGCGTGGCGGGCGCCCGGGGACGGCCGCCGGCCGCGGCGTGGCGCTTGCGCGGGGCGCCGCCACGCGACGGCGCGCCTCTCCTCGCCAGCAGCCTTCCCAGAGCGATCACGGCCATTGCCGGTAGCGGGTACGGGCCCTAAGGCGTCCGCGCAACCTATTGGAGCCAAAGATTTGACCAGCCCGACCTATGACGTGGTCGCGATCGGCAATGCGATCGTCGACGTCCTCGCCCAGGCCGAAGACAGCTTCATCGAGGAGATCGGCGTCGCCAAGGGCTCGATGCAGCTGATGTTCTCGCCCGAAGAAGCCGATGCGCTCTATGCCAAGATGGGTCCGGGTCGCGAGATTTCGGGCGGTTCGGCGGCCAACACCGTCGCCGGGATCGCGGCGCTGGGCGGCAAGTGCGCCTTTATCGGGCAGGTCGCGGACGACGAGCTCGGCCAGATCTTCGGCCACGACATCCGCTCGGTCGGCGTCGATTTCGATACGACGGTCCGCCCCGGCCAGCCGACCACGGCGCGCTGCCTGATCTTCGTCACGCCCGACGGACAGCGGACGATGAACACCTTTCTCGGCGCCTCGCAGTTCCTGCCCGCGGCGGCGCTCGACGAGACGCTGATCGCCAATGGCGCGATCCTCTATCTCGAAGGCTATCTCTGGGATCCCGAAGAGCCGCGCGCCGCGATGCGCAAGGCGATCGAGATCGCCCGCGCGGCGGGCCGCAAGGTGGCCTTCACGCTTTCGGACGTGTTCTGCATCTCGCGCCACGGCGACGATTTCCGCAAGCTGATCGCCGACGGGCTGATCGACATCCTGTTTGCCAACGAGAACGAGCTGCTCGCGCTGTGCGGGCATGAGGAGTTCGAGGCGGCCGTGGCGCACATCCATGGCAAGGTGCCGCTGCTCGTCGTCACCCGCAGCGAGAAGGGGGCGATCGCGCTGCAAGGCTCGGAGCGCGTCGAGGTCGGGGCCGAGCCGATCAAGGCGCTGGTCGATACCACCGGCGCCGGCGACATGTTCGCGGCGGGTTTCCTGCACGGCCAGGCCAAGGGCAAGGGGCTGGAGGAATCGCTGCGGCTCGGCGCGATCTGCGCGGCCGAAGTGATCCAGCATTATGGCGCCCGCGCCGAAGTCGATCTCAAGGCGCTCGCCGAAGCCCGGCTGGGCTGATCCGATCGGCGCGCGGCGGGCAGGCCGCCGCGCGCCTCGGGCTTACAGGACGTAGCGGCTGAGATCGGTGTTGCGGGCGATGCCGGCGAGCTGCTTGTCGACATAGGCGGCGTCGATCACCAGCGTCTGGCCGGCGCGGTCTTCGGCGTCGAAGCTGACTTCCTCGAGCAGCTTCTCCATCACCGTCTGCAGCCGGCGGGCGCCGATATTCTCGACCTCGCCATTCACTTCGGCGGCGATCTTCGCCACGGCGCGGATGCCGTCCTCGGCAAAGTCGATCGTCACGCCTTCGGTGCCGAGCAGCGCGCCATATTGCGCGACGAGGCTGGCCTTGGTGTCCGACAGGATGGCGACGAAGTCCTCCTCGGTCAGCGCCTTCAGCTCGACGCGGATCGGCAGGCGGCCCTGGAGTTCGGGGAGCAGATCCGACGGCTTGGCGACGTGGAAGGCGCCCGAGGCGATGAAGAGGATGTGATCGGTCTTCATCGGGCCGTACTTCGTCGCGACCGTGGTCCCTTCGATCAGCGGCAGCAGGTCGCGCTGGACGCCCTCGCGGCTCACCGAACCGCCGCGCACGTCGCTGACCGCGATCTTGTCGATCTCGTCGAGGAAGACGATGCCGTTGGCCTCCGCATCGGCGAGCGCGACGCGGCTGACTTCGTCCTGGTCGAGCCGCTTGTCGGCCTCTTCCTCGACCAGCTTGGTCCAGGCGGCGCGGACGCTCATCTTGCGGCGCTTGAGCGGGGTGCCGGCCAGGCCCTTCATCATCTCGCCGAGATTGATCATCTGCGGCGCGCCGCCGGGGATGTCGAACGGCATCTGCGGCGCCTGCTCGACTTCGATTTCGATCTCGCTGTTGTCGAGGCTGCCTTCGCGGAAGCGCTGCTTGAACGCCTCGCGCGTCGCGGTGCTCGAATCCTTGCCGGTCAGCGCATCGAGCAGGCGGCCCATCGCCGCCTCCTCGGCCTTGTCCTTCACCGCGGCGCGGCGACGCTCCTTTTCGAGCCGGATCGATTCCTCGACGAGGTCGCGGGCGATCTGCTCGACGTCGCGGCCGACATAGCCGACCTCGGTGAACTTGGTCGCCTCGACCTTGACGAAGGGGGCGTCGGCCAGCTTCGCCAGGCGGCGGCTGATCTCGGTCTTGCCGCAGCCGGTCGGCCCGATCATCAGGATGTTCTTGGGCGTGACTTCGTCGCGCAGATCGGGGGCGAGCTGCTGGCGGCGCCAGCGGTTGCGCAGCGCGACGGCGACCGCCTTCTTGGCATCCTTCTGACCGATGATGTGCGAATCGAGGGCGGCGACGATCGCCTTGGGGGTGAGGTTCTGGTTCATTCCGTTCTCATTCCCCTCCCGCTCGCGGGAGGGGCTAGGGGTGGGCGCCCGCGATCCACGGGCGATGTCTTTTGGAGGAGGGCGGTCGCCCACCCCCGGCCCCTCCCGCAAGCGGGAGGGGAGAAGAATTCAGCTGTCGCTATCCAGCGTCTCCACGGTCAGCCGATCGTTGGTATAGACGCACAGCTCGCCGGCGATCTTCATGGCCTGGCGGGCGATCTTCTCGGGGTCGGTTTCGTAATCGACCAGCGCGCGGGCCGCGGCGAGGGCAAAATTGCCGCCCGATCCGATCGCGGCGACGCCGCCTTCGGGCTCAAGCACGTCGCCATTGCCGGTGACGACCAGCGTCACGTCCTTGTCGGCGACGATCAGCATCGCCTCGAGATTGCGCAGGTACTTGTCGGTCCGCCAGTCCTTGGCCAGCTCGACGGCGGCGCGGAGCAGCTGGCCCTGGTGGCGCTCGAGCTTGGCCTCGAGCCGCTCGAACAAGGTGAAGGCATCGGCGGTGGCGCCGGCAAAGCCCGCGATCACCTTGCCGTCGCCCAGCGGCCGCACCTTGCGGGCATTGGGCTTCATCACGGTGTTGCCGGCGGAGACCTGTCCGTCGCCTGCAATCACCACTTTTCCGGATTTGCGCACGGAGAGGATCGTCGTGCCGTGCCACGCATTGGTTTCGCTCATGGCACGGATATGGGGAGCCGCGGCGGGGCGCCGCAAGGGGGCGGCAGTTGGGGGGTGTGGCATCCGCGCCGCAGTCGTCCAAATTCCACGATGGGCCGGATTGACTTTCCGCGAGCATCGGCGCTTTTGCCACCGCTATCGTAACGAGAAGCCGCTTGAGCGGACGTGTAACCGGTTACAGGGTGACAGGGGAGGACTGAAGTGATTGATTCCAAAGTGATTCGTGCATCTCTGGCCGCGGCGACGATGCTCGCCAGCGGTGCCGTCATCCTGCCCGCGCCGGCTTCGGCGCAGGTGACGACCAGCCGCGTGAGCGGCCAGGTCCGCGGCGCCGATGGCGCGCCCGTCGCCGGCGCGCAGGTCACCGCGCGCAACACCGGCACCAACCAGACCTGGCGCGCAACCTCGGCCGAGGACGGCGCGTACACGCTGAACGGCCTGCGCCCGGGCGAATATGAAATCATCGCCACCGCGGGCACGGACACGGTCAACCAGCGCGTCACCGTCGCGGTCGGCCAGTCGGCGAGCCTCGACCTGACGATCGGCGCCGCCGCGACGGCGAGCGCCGATCAGCCGGTCGAGGGCTCCGAGATCGTCGTCACTGGATTGCGGCTGAACGAGACGCGGACCAGCGAAGTCGCGACCAACGTCTCGACCACGCAGATCGAGCGGTTGCCGCAGACCGACCGAAACTTCCTGTCCTTCGTCGCGCTGGCGCCGGGCGTGCGCTACAATGACAGCGAGACCGACAAGGGCTTCACCTCGGGCGCCTCGACGGCGAGCCAGGTCAATGTGTTCATCGACGGCGTGAGCCTGAAGAACCAGGTTCGCGAGGGCGGTATTGCCGGCCAGCAGAACAGCCGAGGCAATCCGTTCGGCCAGCTCGCGGTGCAGGAATTCCGCGTCCTCACCCAGAACTACAAAGCCGAATATGAGCAGGCCGGCGCAGCGATCGTCACGGCGATCACCAAGTCTGGCACCAACGAGTTCCACGGAGAATCCTTCGGCCAGTACACCGACAAGGGGCTGACCGAGAAAGCCTATCTCGACAAGGCGAACAACCGGCCGGAGCCCGCCTTCAAGCGCAAGCAATATGGCACTTCGCTGGGCGGCCCGATCATCAAGGACAAGCTGTTCTTCTTCGCTGCCTATGAGGGCAACGATCAGGACCGCGCGTTCAACGTGGACAGCACGGGCTCGCCCGCGGCCATTCAGCAGTTCGAGCAATATTCGGGCCGCCGCCTGAGCGATTTCGAAGGCGCGTTCGTCAGCCCGTTCCGCGGCGACTTCTATTTCGGCAAGCTGACCCTCACGCCGGACGACCGCCAGACCTTCGACCTTTCGTTCAGCCGCCGCGAAGAAACCGACATTCAAGGGTTTGGCGGCACCACCTCGTACGAGAATGCCGAGAACAAGATCAACAAGGTCGATACCTACCTCTTCAAATGGGCGTATAACGGCGACAGCTTCAGCAACGAGTTCAATGCGAGCTATCTCGACTATCTGTTCAACCCGACCTCGCTGAACCCGAATCTGCCGTCCTATGAATATGCCGGCGTGATCCTGTACGGCGGCAAGGATTCGACGCGGCACGAGACGCAGCAGAGCTATACGATCCGCGACGACTTCACCTTCACCGGCTTCGAAGGCCATGCGATCAAGTTCGGCGGCCGCGTCGAAGTGACCGACATCCGGTTCGACAACAACGCCTATATCCAGCCGCGCTACACGTTCCGCATCGATACCGCGGGCACCGCCGATCCGGCGGACGATACCGACTTCTCCTTCCCGGCCGAGGCTCGGCTGGGCCTGGGCAGTGGCCGGATCGCAGCGTCGAACACGCAGCTCGGCTTCTACATCCAGGACGATTGGAACATCACCAACCGCCTGCAGCTCAATCTCGGTGTGCGCTGGGACTATGAGACAAACGGCTTCAACAACCATTATGTGACGCCCGCGGCCGCGGCTTCGGCACTGCGCGCGCTGCCGACGACTTCGTACTTCAACCCCGAAAACTACATCACCGACGGGCATGACCGTAAGCCGTTCGCCGGCGCCTTCGCGCCGCGCTTCGGCTTTTCGTGGGACATCAAGGGCGATCGCTCGACCGTGATCTTCGGCGGCGCCGGTCGCTATTACGACCGCAACAACTTCAACAACACCGTCGACGAGCTTTCGCGCACGATCAACCCGATCGGCGTGTTCCGCTTCTCGCGCAACGGGCTGCCGCGTTCCGGCCAGCCGACGATCGTGTGGAACCCGTCCTACCTGACCCGTGACGGCCTGTTGGCGCTGCGTGCCAGTGCGGCCGGGTCTGGCTTGCCCGAACTGTTCGCGGTCAAGAACGATGCCAAGCCGCCGGTCAACGACCAGTTCAGCCTGGGCGTGCGCCAGCGCTTCGGCGTCTTCGAGGCCTCGGTCACGGGATCGTACCAGCGCGGCCGCAACGGCTATACCAACCTGTTCGCAACGCGGCAGAACAATGGCCAGGGCAATTGCTGCAACACGGCGCCGGTGATCCCGTATGGCTATGCCAATGTGCTGATCGGCTATGACGGTCTCGATACCCGCTACAAGGCGCTCTATTTCACGCTCGACAAGAACTACACCAAGAGCTCGGGCTGGGGCCTGAACATCGCCTATACGCTCTCCAAGGCGGAGCAGAATGGCGGCGACCTGTTCAGCCTGGATGGCGTGACGCCGGATGCCTATGGCTGGCGGCCCAAGGCGGGCGATGAGCGTCACCGGATCGTGCTGTCGGGGATGGTCGATCTGCCGCTCGGCTTCCGCTTCTCGACGCTGACCACGCTCGGCAGCGGTGCCGCCTATCAGGTCACCGACGCCAGCAACGGCTTCGACACCGGCGCGCTGAAGCTGACGGCAGCCTATCCGCAGACCAACTGCATCAAGGGGCTGTTCGCTTATTGCGAAGTGAATCTGTCGCTCGCGCACGACTTCAAGGTGTTCGGCACCGGCAATGTCGAGGCGGCGGTCGACGTCCTCAATGCGTTCAACAACAAGAACTTCAAGGACTTCGACACCTTCATCAATCGCAGCGCGACGCCGCCGGATCTGCTCGGGCCCACCAATGTCGGCTCGAACACACTGACGCTGCCGCGGCGCATCCAGTTCCGCATGAGCTACAAGTTCTGATCCCGGGGAGGGGCCGCTTCGGCGGCCCCTTTTCGTTTCAGCCCAGCCAGCCGCCGGTGAAGCCGGCGAGGTGCAGCCCGCGGCGGAGGGGCGCGCAGCGGCGCATGTGGCGCCAGACGAAGTCGCTGCGATAATTGGCGGCCATCGCCAGGATCGGGCCCTGATCGATCCCGATATAGTCGCTGTCATACCAGCCATGGACGGGATCGACCCAGCCGCGTTCGACGCGCTTGTCGGCGAAGCGGAAGCTGGGGTTGAAGGCGTCGTAGAAGCCGTATTTGCCGTAGAGCCGGGGGCCATGCTCGCGGCGCAGTGCCTCGGCGGCGGGGATCACGATCTCCGGCGCGAAGGGGAGCGCGCCGAGCGCGGCGGTGGGGGCGAGGGTGCCGTCGTCGCGGCCATCGGGCTGGCCGAGCGGGCCGCGGGCCGAATAGCCGATGAACTGGCGGGTCTTGCCGTCGGCCTCGATGCGATAGTCGCCGGGGCCGTCACAGGCGGTGAGGCCCCAGATGTCCTTCGACCAGCCGTCCCAGCCTTGCGGATTGGCGGTGCAATAGGCGCGGTTGGCATAGGTGGCGCGGCGGCTGTTCTCGAAATAGTCGAAGCCCGCTTCGCGCATCGCCCGATCGCGGATGCCGCGGAAATCGATCCAGACATGGCTGTATTGGTGGCCGAACAGCGGCGCGAAGGTGAGGTGGCGGGTCGGCCCTTCGCCGCGCCAGCACTCGGCATAGGGGGCGGTCCACACCTCCCAGCTGTCGGCCGGCACCGGATGCTCGGGCGCGCCCAAAGCGAGCAGATAGACGAGCATCCCCTCGTTATAGCCTTCCCAGTTGCGCTCGATCAGGCCGCGCCCGGGATGCCAGCCCATCGAGATCGCGCGGCGGCTGTCTTCGCGGAAGAAGTTCCAGTCGGCGCGGGCATAGAGTTTGTGGGCGAGGTCGCGGATCTCGCGCTCCTTCGCATCGGCGCGATCGAAATATTGCGCGGCGAACAGCATCCCCATGAACAACAGGCTGCTGTCGACGCTCGACAGCTCGGTCTCGTCGAACCGGGTACCGTCGATCATGCCGATGAAATGATAGAAGAACCCCTTATGGCCGATCCGCCCGTCGCGCTCGGGGCCCTGCGGCGCTTCCCAGAAGAAGCGCAGTGTGGTGAGCGTGAGGTCGCGCGCCTCGGCGCGGGTGATCCAGCCGCGCTCGACGCCGATCGGATAGGCGGTGAGGGCGAAGCCGACCGAGGCGATCGAGCAGAAGCTAGGCGAGGGATAGCGATCGGGGACGAGGCCGTTGTCGCGCCGCGCGGTCTCCCAGAACCAGCGGAAGGTGCGCTGCTCGAGATCGGCGTAGAAGGCCGGCAGGCTGCGCGAAGCCGTGCCGCGCGGGCGGGCCGCGGCGGGCAGCGCGCTCGCCGCCAAGGCCAGCGGCGCGCCGGAGAGTAATGCGCGGCGATCGATCATCGGTCTTTCCTCATCGGGGGCCCCGAAGCGTCTCCCCGGAGGGTCATCCTAGCCAAAAAGGCGGGGGCGATGCACGCAGCACCGCCCCCCAGGGGGGATGGCCGGGAAAGGCTGGGACTGAAACCGGTTACAATGCCGGCCAAAAAAAGGGGAAGCGCCGGTTCAGGCATCGGGCGCAGCCTGAGCGGCGGCGGCGCGTATCGTGGTGGCGCGCGCGACCAGGGCCGGGACATGGACCTCGTTGGCACGGACCTGATCCTTGCCCTCAAGCATGTCGATCAGCCGGGCGACGGCGCGCGCGCCCATTTCGGCGATATCGACGCGGACGGTGCTGAGCGCGAGATAGCGGGCGAGGGGAACGTCGTCGAAGCCGCCGATCGCGACATCCTCCGGCACGCGCTTGCCCGCGGCGCGCAGCGCATGGAGACAGCCCAAGGCCATCATGTCATTGGCGGCGAACACGCCGTCGCACAGCGTATCGCTGGCCAGGATCGCGCGGGCGGCGCGCTCGCCGGCCTCTTCGTTGAAATCGCCCGCGATGATCCGCGGCGCGATGCCGTGCCGCGCCACGGCCTCGCGATAGCCGAGCGCGCGCTCCTGCGCATCGACATTGCCCTCGGGCCCGGCGATATGGACGATGTGGCGGCAGCCCTGGGCGACGAGATGCTCGACCATCGCCTCGGCGCCGGCGCGATTGTCGACGCGCAGCGCCGGGCGGCCGGGAATGTCGCCATGGCCGTTGATCAGCACGGCAGGCAACGCCTGGGGGATCGCCGCCGCGAGCGTATCGAGCGCGATGTGCGGCGCCATGATCAGCAGCCCGTCGACTCGCCCGCGCATCGCGCGCAGCGCCGCCGCGGCCTGATCGCCATCGTCATGCATGTTGGAGAGGAGCAGGACATAGCCGCGCCGGCTTGCCTCCCTGTCCATGCCGCGCACGCATTCCGAGAAGAATTCCCCGTGCAGGTCCGGCAGCACGACGCCGACGGCATGGGCGCGGGCGAGGCTGAGCGAGCGCGCGCCGGCATGGGGGACATAGCCGAGCTCCGACGCCGCCTTGAGCACGCGGTTGCGCGTTTCGCCGCTGACATGGGCGAGCCCGTTGAGCACGCGCGAGACCGAGGCGACCGATACTTCGGCGCGGCGCGCGACATCGCGGATCGTGGCCTCGCCCAATTCAGTTCCTTCCTCGCGGCCTGCGCATGTTTTCCTGCGTTCCAGAGCCGATCGGCGATTGCAATAGCCGCCTGACGCACGTTATGTAACCGGTTACGGAAGCGGGCGGCAAGCACAAAAGTTGCGCAGGCGGCCGATCAATGCGTTCGGTGACTCCGGGCGCGCAGGGAGAGAGACGAGATGATCGACACCAGGATTTCGCGGCGTGCGGCGCTGATGGGAGCGGGCGCGCTGGCGGCTTGGGTCGCGAGCCCGGCGCGGGCGATGCTGCAGGCGATGGCGAAGCTGCCGGTGCCGGCTTTCGTCGATTCGCTGGTCCAGCAGATGACGGTGGAGGAAAAGGCGGGGCAGTTGACCCTGCTGCCCTGTGCCTGGGGCGGCGGCATCGCGACCGCGCTCAATCCGCCGAGCAATGGGCCGAGCTTCGAGGAGCAGCTGGGCGACGTCGCCAAGATGCGGCTGACCGGCGTGTTCAACGGCAATGGCGCCGAGGCGGCGCGCCGGCTGCAGATTGTGGCGATGACCGAGGCACGGCTGAAGATCCCGCTGCTCTTCGCCGCCGACGTGATCCACGGCCACCGCACGATCTTCCCGGTGCCGGTGGCGGAGGCGGCCTCGTTCGAACCCGACCTGGCCGAGCGGACCGCGCGGATGGCGGCCTATGAGGCGGCGGCGGCCGGGATCGACTGGACCTTCGCGCCGATGGTGGACATCGCGCGCGACCAGCGCTGGGGCCGGACGATGGAAGGCGCGGGCGAGGACGTGCTGCTCGGCCGGCTGATCGCGGCGGCGCGGGTGAAGGGCTTCCAGGGCAAGGACCTGAAGGACAATGACGCGATGCTGGCTTGTGCCAAGCATTTCGCCGCCTATGGCGCCGCCGAGGCGGGGCTCGACTATAACAGCGTCGACATTTCGGAGCGAACGCTGCGCGAAGTCTATTTGCCGCCGTTCGAGGCGGCGTTCCAGGCGGGCGCGCTTTCCGCCATGGCCTCGTTCAACGAGATTGCGGGCGTGCCCTCGACCGGCAACGAATGGCTGATGCGCACGCTGTTGCGCGGGGAGTGGGGATTCGAGGGATTCGTCGTGTCCGATTATACCGGCGACATGGAAATGATCGAAGGCGGCTTCGCGGCCGATGCGCGCGAGGCGACCAAGATCGCCTTCCTGGCGGGCGTGGACATGAGCATGAGCTCGGGCTTCTACCGCGATCACTTGCCGGATCTGGTCGCCAAGGGCGAAGTGCCGATCGCGCGAGTGGACGAATCGGTGCGTCGCGTGCTGGCGATGAAGGCGCGGCTGGGGCTGTTCGACGATCCGTTCCGGCGCATCGACCTGAAGCGCGAAAAGGCGCGCTCGCGCACCAAGCCGGCGCTGGCGCTGTCGCGCGAAGCGGGCCGCAAGTCGATCGTGCTGCTCAAGAACGAGGGCGACCTGCTGCCGCTGCCCAAGCGCGGCAAGAAAATCGCGATCATCGGGCCGTTCGCCGAGGGCAAGCACGACCTCAATGGGCCGTGGGTGGTCTATGGCGACAATGGACAAGCGATCGATCTCGCCAGCGGCGTGCGCGCGGCGGTGAGCGACTCGGCTTCGGTGCGCGTCGCGCTCGGTTCGGGGGTCGAGGAAGCGCTGCCCGGCGGGATCGAGGCGGCCGTCGCGGCGGCGCAGGCGGCCGATGTGGTGCTGCTCGCGATCGGCGAAAGCGAGGAGATGTCGGGCGAGGCCAAGTCGCGTGCCGAGATCGTGGTGCCCGCGCCGCAAATGGCGCTGGCCGAAGCGGTGGCGGCGACGGGCAAGCCGATCGTCGTCGTGCTCAAGAACGGCCGCGCCCTGGCGCTTTCGGGGGCGGTGGCGAACGCGCCGGCGATCCTGGTGACCTGGTTCCTGGGTTCGGAGAGCGGCCATGCGATCGCGGACGTGCTGTTCGGCGATTACAGCCCGGCCGGAAGGCTGCCGTGCAGCTTCCCGCGCTCGCCGGGGCAGCAGCCCTATTATTACAACCACAAGCCGACCGGGCGTCCCAATCCTGAAGGGCCGCTCCAGCCGTACAAGGCGCATTATCGCGGCATCCCGAATTCGGCGCTGTACCCGTTCGGGCACGGGCTCAGCTACGGCAAGCTTGCCTATGCGGGGCTGAACGTGGCGCCGACCCTGGCGTGGGATGGCGAGATCAGCGTCTCGGCGACCGTGACCAACCGGGGCAGCCGGGCGTGCGAGGAAGTGGTGCAGCTCTACATCCACGATCGCACGGCGAGCATCACGCGGCCGGTGCGCGAGCTCAAGGCGTTCCGCAAGGTCGCGCTGGCGCCGGGGGCGAGCGAGACGGTGACGTTCAAGTTGCGCCGCGAGCAGCTGCTGTTCATCGGCCGGGACGACAAGCCTACGGTGGAGCCCGGCTTGTTCGACGTGTGGATCGCGCCTTCGGCGGAAGCCGAAGGGGTGCGGGGGCAGTTCACGCTGGTGCGGTGATTGGGGCACCGCCGTCGCCCCAGCGAAGGCTGGGGCCTTTTGCCGCGGAGCGAAACGCTTGTGGGAAGAGATGCCAGCGCAAGCGCGAAAGCTGGCATGACGGGATGGCTCAGTCCCGTTCCAAATCCTTCACGATCTGGGCGTGCGCGCCCTTGCCGAGCGGGTTGAACGCCATCGCCAGGCAGGACAGGGCGAAGAAGGCCATCGGCACCAGCGCGATCGTCCAGCGCATCCCCGCGAGCGTGCCTGCGCTCTGCGGCACGTTTGCGACATAGCCCGAGGCATCGAAGCCGGTGGCGAGCAGCAGCGTCGCGATGCCGATCGCGATGCGCTGGAGCAGCGCCGCCATGCCGAACACCGCGCCTTCGACGCGCAGCCCGGTGACGCGCTCGCCATATTCGACCGTGTTGGGCAGCATCGCCCAGAAGACGAAATGGATGCCGACGATCACGCCCTGGAGCAGCACCAGGAACAGCTGCATCGCCGCAGCGCCGTCGATATGCACGGTTGCGAAAAGGCACAGCGCGGCGATGCAGAGCAGCGCCGCGACGAACCACAGCGCACGCGCGCCGGCGCGCCGCTGGAGCAGCATCCAGAACGGCACCGCCGCCGTGCCGACCACGCCCATCCAGGCGAGGGCGCTCTGCCCCGCGACATCGTCGCCGAGGAAATATTTGAAATAATAGAGCACCGACTTGTTGAGCATGGTGATCGCGACGATCGCGGCCATCATCGCCAGGCACAGCGTGACGAAGGCGCGGTTCGCCGCGAGGCTGCGCAGGCTGGCGCCGAGCGCCGGCGGCGCGGCGCGCACAGGCGCGATCTGCTCGCGATAATTGGCGCCGACCACGATCAGGATCACCGTGCCGAGCACGGCGAACAGCGCGGCGGCGACGAGATAGGCGTGCGCCGGCACGGCATCGCCGGCCAGCAGCGCGCCAAGCGGCACGGTGCCGCGCGCGATGAACACGCTGGCCATCGTGCCGAACACCATGCGCATCCCGGCGACATAGGCGCGGTCCTCGCTGTCGCTGCTCACCCGCGCGCTCATCGCGAGATACGGCACGTTGACCGCGGCATAGGCGGTGCGGAACAGCAGATGCCCGCCAAAGACAGTGATCAGCCCGAGCGGGCCGGGCCCGAGCGGCGGAAGATAGGTGAGCACGAAGCTCAGCCCCAGCGGCACGCTGCCCAGGATCAGCACACGGCCATAGCCGCCCTTGGGTTCGCGCCGATCGGCAAGCGCGCCGGCCGCGAAATTGGCGATGCCGTCCCAGATCGACGCCGCGGTATAGATCGCCGCGGCGGTGGTCACGCGCAACCCGATCGCATCGGTGTAGTAGAAAAGCAGGAAGAGCATGACGCTCTGCCAGTAGAGATTGAACGCGAAGTCGCCGAAGGCGAACAGGGTGAGGCGGAGGCGATCGGGGGCAGGGCGCAGGCGGGCGAGGGGCATCGCTGCTGCCTTAGCACAGGCGGCAGCGATTGCGACGCTCAGGCGAAGGCAGACTTCGGGATGTGGGTGATCCGGCAGGCGAGGTCGGCTTCGCCCGAGGCGACGACATAATGGTCGCCCGCGTCGGCGATGCCGGTGGTGAACACCACATCGCGCACGTACATCTTGTCTTCGAGCGGGCGGGTGAGTTCGGGGTTCGCCTCGAGGAGCGGGGCGTGTTCGGTGCGCAGCACGCGGGCGGGGTCGTCGCGGTCGAGGATCGACCAATAGGTGCGATAGACGCCGACGATCTCCTTGGGCTCGACGCCGTGCCACAGCGTCAGCCAGCCGGCATCGGTGGGGATAGGCGGGGTGCCGCCGCCCATCCGCGCCGTGGCGACGGTATTGGCGTGCGGGCGGATGCCGGGCTCCCGGTGCGGCTTCCAGTGCAGCGCGTCGGGCGAGGTGGCGAGGTTGATCGACGGGCCGGCGCGCCATTCGCTGCCGGGTGGATAGGCGAAATAGAGATCACCGAGCGGGCGGGTCTGTGCCCAGTAGCGATCGCCGATCATTCCTTCGAAGATCAGCATGTCCTTGTTCTGGTGGTCGAGGACGATGTCTTCGAACGTGTAGTTCAATCCGTCGGCCGAGCTGTAGAGCGTGGTCGAATGGCGCTCGGGGCTGACCGAGCAGGTCGTCATCAGCCAGCGGTCGTCGACCTTGGAGACGCGCGCATCCTCGACGCCGTAGCATTGGAAGGAATGGGCGGGGGCGATCGCCTTTTCGTAATGGACCGCGACGATTTCGAGCCCGTCGGGCGAGAGCTCGACGGGCAGGATCCAGGAGAGCGAGGTGAGTGCCATCACCTTCCACTTGCCGCCGCGGACGAGGAACTTGCGCGGATCGGCGGTATCGCACAGGTCGAGCGGCCAACCGTCGAGCACATAGCGCCCGGCGTCCCAGCGGATCGAGCGGACCTGGCCGTCGCGCACCGGGTGGCGCAGCGCCTCGGCCACGCGCACGAACATCGCGAGATTGCCGTTGGGCAGCCGCGTCAGCCCGGGGTTGAACGCGCCGAGCACATAGGTCTCCGCATCGAACTGTCCCGCCAGCGGGGAGCGGGCCAGATCGACGTCGTCGGGACCGAAGACGAGGCGATCGACCGGAAAGCCGCTCATTCGTCGCCGCGGGCGCGGGGGGCGATGACGACCTGCTGGACCACGGCGCGGCGTGGCTGCGTGAGGACATAGTGCACGCCGACGGCGATGTCCTCGGCGCGCAGCATCGTTTCCTTGCGGTTCTCCTCCGCCATCTCCTCGGCAGTGAAGCTTTCATATTGGAAGTCGGCACCGGTCTTGGCGGGCTCGACATTGCACACCTTGATGCCCTTGGGGCCGAGCTCCTTGCGCAACGCCTCCGCGAAACCCGCGACGCCCGCCTTCATGCCGGCATAGACGCTCGATTGGGCGCCGAGCAGGTGCCCGGCGACCGATCCGATGAAGACGATGTCGCCATGGTCCTTCATCACTTCGGCCGCGGCGTAGGCGGTGGTGAGATAGGCCGTGAAGTCGACTGCGATGGCGTAGCGCAGTTCGTCCGCACTCATCTGGGTAATGCCCTGCGCGGGGATCGCGGCATTGACGATGGCAATGTCGAAATCGCCCCCGAAATAGGTTCGCGCGGCATCGACGAAGCGGTCGACCGCTTCGGGCTCGGCCAGATCGAGATCGATGCCGTCGCCTTCGCCGACTTCGCGGATGCGCTCGAGTCCGTCCTGAAGATGCTGCGGATCGCGGCCGCAGACGAACACCTTGGCGCCTTCCGAGGCGAGCAGCACCGCGATCGCCCGGCCGATGCCGGTGGTGCCGCCGGTGACGATCGCCTTGCGTCCGGCTAAGCTCCGCATTTCCGTGTGCGCGTCTTCGAGGTCGCGGGCGAGCGGTTCGGCGAGATCGGTCATGACGAAACTCCTTTGCCCAGCCAACCAAGCCCAGCCGCCTGGGTTCCCCTGGCAACGGACGAGGAGGAGAAAATCGGGATGAACGACAAGGAGATATCAGGCAGGTGCCTGTGTGGCACGGTGCGCTACCGGCTCGCCTCGGTGCCGTTCGACGCGGGTTGGTGTCACTGTCGCACCTGCCAGCTCAACTCGGGCAGCCCGGCCATGGCCTTCGCTTCGGTACCGGCCTGCGACTATCTCGTGGAGGCGGGAACGGAGGCGATCGGCACCGTCGCCTCGAGCCGCTTCGGCCATCGCGCCTTTTGCCGCGAATGCGGCACGCCGCTCTATATGCGCGCCGACGACCAGCCCGGGACGATCGACTTCAGCCTGGCGACACTCGACGCGCCGGACCGCGTCGAGCCCGGCTTTCACATCTTCTACGAGAGCCGGATCGCCTGGGCGGAGGCGGGCGACGGGCTCCCGCGATACGCGCGCTCGCGTTCCGAGGGAGCGGAGATTACCAACGGATCGTGATGCTGCCGTCCGCCGGGACGGCATATTCGATCCGATCGTCGGCGCGGCGGCGCGGGCGGATCGGGCCGGCTGGCGTGGTCACGGTGAAGCGCGGCAGCTTCGCGCGACCGGTGCGGACCAGGCTGAGGCTGGCTTCGAAGCCCGAGGCGCCGCCGAGTTCAAAGCTCAGCGCGCGGTCGGCCGGGCGGTCGCTCGCGAGCAGGAAATGATCGCAGAAGATGCGGAAGGGCGCGTCGGCCACGCTGTGATAGGCGCGGCTCGCGAAGACGAAGGCGGCGCCGCAGCCATAGATTTCCTGGCCGACCTGACCCGCCTGCTGGCCGTCGACATAGAGGTCCTCGACCGGGAAGGAGAGCTTGCGGTCGATATGGCCGTTGGGTTCGCGCTGCTTCGGCGAGATGGCCTCTTCGGGGAGCGCGTCGGGATAATAGAACCAGGCGCGATCGAGCGCGTAGCGGCAATATTCGCTGAGCAGCATCCGCGCCGAGGCGTCGATGTCCGGCCCGCTGTCCTTGAGGCAGCGCTCGAAGGCCGCGAAGCTGTCGAAGCACTCGTACAGCGCCATGTAGGGCGCATCGTGCAGCGCGGTGACGCCGAGGAAGTTGCGATAGTGCCTGGCGTGGCCGATCTCGGATTCCCAGATCGCCGTGTTGTGGAAGAAACTGGCGAGATAGACGTAGCTCTGCTGGAGATAGCTTTCGTCGTCGGTGATCCGCCATAGCCGCATGCAGGCGGCGGCGCCCCAGGCGGTGAGGTTGGCCTGATAGTTGAGCTCGAAGCGCATGCCCTTGGCGGCGTCGATCGCCTTGCGCGCCTCGTCGAGATAGAGCTTGTCGTCGGTGAGCTCGAAGGCCTGGAGCATCACATAGGCATAGATGCCGCCGACATCGGTCTGGCCGAGCCCTTCGTCGTCGCGCGCCTCCTGGAGCACGGTAAAGTCGCGGACGTCGTACTGGATCGGCCATTTGTACTTGAAATGACGGGCGGCCCTGATGCCGTAGCCGATCGACTTCTCGAACAGGTCGAGCGCCTGCTTGTCGCCATCGGCCGCGAGACGACCGAGCTGCGAGAGCGGGTGATAGAGATACCAGCTATCGATCGCGTTCGCGTCCTTGTCGTCGCCGACATTGGGAAGGTAGCGGCGTAGCGTCTTGAGTTTGGGATCGTAAAATTTGTTCAGGCCTGCGGCGAGCTCGGCGCCGATCGGGGCCTTTTCGTGCCGCCACATCTCATAGTCGCGGATCGCCGCGAGCACCGAGAGCTGTACCATCGAATCGGGATATTCGGCGTCGGTATAGGGATGGACATAGCGATGGCCGTAATGGCGGATCGTTGCCTTGGGCGACTCCGCCAAGTCGCGCAGGGAGGCTTCTGCGCGCCCGACCCAGTCGTGATAGCCGACGCTCGGCCGCTCGAGGCGGCGCAGGACGGCGCCAAGCAGCGAGAGATAGCGGCGCGCCATCGCGGTCTCGTCGCCACTGCTCTCGCGGTGGAGCGCCAGGAACGCATCGGAAATCACCGTCTCCTCGCCCGCCGGGAGCGGCTGGGCGGCGGGCGTGCCGCGCTGGGGCGGGGTTGGCAGGAAGAAGCCGATCTCGGGCCAGATGCCGCCGACCGCGCCGTCCGGTTTCGTGCCGGTGGCGTTGAAATAGGGATTGAGGGCGGTGAGGTTCTGGAAATAGAGCGCGCTGCCGAAATCGGGCTCGGTCAGGCGGAAATAGACGGCGCCGCTGTTGAAGCCGCGCTGCGCCGCCTCGACCTGGCCGATCGCGCCGAGCGGATCGCCGTTGGCATCGAGCGGATAGAGATCGCGCGGGACGAACGACATGAGCAGTGGAGCCTCGGGCTCCAGGCTGGTGGTGACGCGCAGTACGGGGATAGCGTCCTCGTAGTGCGCGATCGCGATGCGGTGGCGGCCGAGCGGCGTCTCGACTTCCACCCGCAGCGCCTCGCCGCGCCGTTTGCGCACCACGCGCGCCTTGCCCGCGCCGGCCGGGAAGAAGGCGGCGCGCATCGCCAGCCCGCCCCGGCCGGAGCGGCGCAGGATTACCCATAGCGCGTCATGGCCGATCGCGACGCTGAGATCGTACCCGCCGAATTCGAGCTTGCGGACGAGACGCATGCGGCCTCGGCGCAGCTCTTCGCGCAGCAGCACGACGCCCGGGCTGGCGCCCTGATCCGATTGCCCGGAGCGGTGCCTGGCCCGGGGCGCGTGCATTGGCTCAGGCGATCGGCTGAGGGCTGACCGCACGGGGCTCGGCCGGCGGCAGTCCGCCACTGGCTTCCTGAGCCATCAGTTCCTCCTTGCGCGCGAGCATCTGGTCGCGCAGCGCCACCAGATCGACATCGGTCTTGCGGCACTGGGCGAACATGCCCTCGGAGGGCATTTCCTCCTCATGGACATGATGCTCGATCTCTTCGGACAGCACCTTGACCTTGGCATCGTAGAAATCGTCCTCGGGGCCACCGGCCTCGATGTCGTTGATCAGCACCTTGGCGCCGTCATGCTCGACATAGGCCTCGTCGAGCGTGTCGTCCTCGATCTTGCCGCGAAAGGCGGGGTAGAAGATCTCTTCCTCGAGCAGCGTGTGAACCTTGAGTTCCACGCAGATCTGGTGGGCAAGCTTCTGCTTCGCGGCCTTGCCGCTCGCTTCCTCGAACTGCTCGAAGAGCGCTTCGACTTCGCGATGGTCGGCCTTCAGCAGCGTGATCGCGTCGGTATATTCCTGTTCGGCCATGGACTTCCTCCCTGTTCGGTGGACGTCGCTACAAAGAGCCATTCGGGCGCTTGTTCCCGTTGAGAACGACTCGCAGGCCTCCGCGCTCGCCGGATTTAACCTATTTTAATTTCGAGCATTTTCTGCCGAGGCGAACGCCGTGCGCGGCCGGTCGAGCGGAACGCGGCGGCGTATCGCATCGTTCTGGCTCTATCCCCCAAGAAGGAACACGCCATGGCCGATACGATCGATCGGGGGCTCGCGGACGATGCGCCGCTCGCCACTTCGAAACGAACCGGCGCCGCGGTCGATGCGGCGACCGACGCGCTGATCCAGAAGCCCGCGGACGGCAATGCCGACACGCTGATCGGGCGGACGGTGACGATCAACCGCCCGCGCGCCGAGCTCTATGCCTATTGGCGCGACTTCGCGAACCTCGCCGCCTTCATGGACAATGTCGAACGCGTCGAGGCGCTGTCGCCGGAACGCTCGCGCTGGGTGGTCAAGGCGCCGGGCGGCAAGACCGTCGAATGGGTCTCGCGGATCACCGAGGAGGAAGAGGGCAGGCTGATCGCCTGGGCCTCGGAAGAAGGCGCCGAGGTGCCCAATAGCGGCCGGATCGAGTTTCGCGATGCGGGCGACCGCGGCACGGTGGTGACGGCGACAATCCTCTACGACCCGCCGGCGGGCACGATCGGCAAGCTGATCGCCAAGATGTTCCAGCGCGAGCCGGCCATCCAGGCGCGCCGCGACCTCCGACGCTTCAAGCAGCTCATGGAAACCGGCGAAATCGCCACGGGCGCCCGCACGCGCGCCGACCTCGAAAATCGGAAGGGCGAATGACATGCGCGCACTGACCTGGCACGGCAAGCACGACGTCCGCGTCGACACGGTCGACGATCCCGAGATCCTCAATCCGCGCGACGCGATCATCAAGATCACCTCGACCGCGATCTGCGGATCGGACCTCCACCTCTATGACGGCTATATCCCGACGATGAAGGCGGGCGACGTGCTCGGCCATGAATTCATGGGCGAGGTGGTCGAGACCGGCCCCAAATCGACGCTGAAGAAGGGCCAGCGCGTGGTGGTGCCGTTCACCATCGCGTGCGGCAGCTGCTATCATTGCGGCAAGCACCAATATTCGGCCTGTCCGAACGGGCTGCCGGCGGACAACCAGGACATCGCGATGGAGCTGTACGGCACCGAGATGTCGGGGCTGTTCGGCTATAGCCACATGACCGGCGGCTATTCGGGCGGCCAGGCGGAATATGTCCGCGTGCCGTTCAGCGATGTCGGGCCGATCGTCATTCCCGACGGGGTGCCCGACGAGAAGGTGCTGTTCCTCTCGGACATCCTGCCCACCGGCTGGATGGCGGCGGAGAATGCCGAGATCGAGCCTGGGGATACCGTCGCTGTCTGGGGCTGCGGCCCGGTCGGCCTGTTCGCGGTGCAATCGGCCTTCCTGATGGGCGCGGCGCGGGTGATCGCGATCGACCATTTCCCGCACCGGCTCGAACTCGCCAAGCGCTTCGGCGCGGAGACGATCAACTTCGAGGAAAGCGCGACCTATGAGGCGCTGATGGAGATGACGGGCGGGATCGGGCCCGATGCCTGTATAGACGCGGTGGGCCTCGAGGCGCATGGGCTGTTCGTCGACAACATCATCGACCAGATCAAGGCGAGCACCTTCCTCGGCACCGACCGGCCGCATTCGATCCGCCAGGCCATCCTGGCGTGTCGCAAGGGCGGCCGCGTCTCGATGCCCGCAGTCTATGGCGGCTTCGTCGACAAGTTCCCGCTCGGGGCGTTCATGGAGAAGGGGCTGACGCTCAAGACCGGCCAGACCCATGTCCAGCATTACATGCCCGGGCTGCTCAACGCGATCCTGGAAGACAAGATCGATACGACCTTCCTGATCAGCCACACGCTGCCGCTCGAAGAGGCGGCGAACGGCTACAAGATGTTCCACGACAACCAGAACGAAGTGACCAAGGTCGTGCTCAAGCCCGGCCTGGCCCTCGCAGCGGAGTAATCGCGTCATGGCAAAGTTCGGAATCATCACGGGCGCCTCGACCGGCATCGGCGCCCACCTCGCCCGGATCGCGGCGGAGCAGGGCTATGAGCTGCTGCTCGTCGCCGACACCCCCTTCGTCGATGCGGCGGCCAACATTCCCGGTGCGCAGACGCTGGAAATCGACCTCTCGACGCTCGACGGCGTCGACCGGCTGCTCGCGGCGGCAGGCGATCGCCCGATCGACCTGCTCTGCGCCAATGCCGGGCATGGGCTCGGCCGCGCGTTCCTCGAGCAGGACGTGGCCGAGTGGCGGCACGTGCTCGACACCAACGTCACCGGCACGGTCTATCTGCTTCAGAAGGTGCTCAAGCGCATGGTCGCGCAGGGCGAGGGCAAGGTGCTGGTCACCGGATCGATCGCCGGCTGGATGCCGGGCAGCTTCCAGGCGGTGTATAACGGGACCAAGGCCTTCGTGGACAATTTCACCGCGGCGCTGCGCAACGAGCTCAAGGAACATGAGGGGATCACGATCACCACGCTCGAGCCCGGCCCGGTGGAGACCGAATTCTTCAAGCGCGCCGACATGATGGACACCAGCGTCGGCCAATCGGACCAGAAGTCCGATCCGGCGGATGTCGCCAAGGCGGGCTGGGACGCGCTGATGAGCGGCAAAGCCACCGTGATCCCGGGAATGATGAACAAGCTGCAGGTGGCGGCGGCGGGCGTGCTGCCGCAATCGGTGCCGGCGCAGATCCATCGCGGCATGGCCGAGCCGGGGAGCGGCGAGGAGGGCTGATCCCGAACGCAGATGTGCAAGGCCGATCGTCCGCGATGCGGGCGGTCGGCTTTCGCTGTCTGGAGCGCGCGGCGATTCGCGACGACGGCGCAGGCCGCTGAGGCTGCGCGAATAATGGTCGGGGCGACAGGATTCGAACCTGCGACCCCCACACCCCCAGTGTGATGCGCTACCAGGCTGCGCTACGCCCCGACCAAGGGCGGTGCCTCTAGGCCGGTCCGGGCCGGGATGCAAGCCGCTCCCGACAATAGTTGCGCCTGCCCTTAACGCATGATAGCGCGCCCCGCTTGAACGGTGCGGGGTTCCGCGCCGCCCTTAGTCATATCGGGACATCATGTTCATCACCCCAGCCCATGCACAGGCCGCAGGCGCGGCAGGACAGGCCGGCGCCGCCGGCGGAATTCTCGGCCTGCTGCCGCTCGTCCTGATCTTCGTCGCCTTCTACTTCCTGATGATTCGCCCGCAGCAGAAGCGGATGAAGGAGCTTCAGGGCGCGATCGCCGCGGTGAAGAAGGGTGACCAGGTGGTTACCGGCGGCGGGCTGATCGGCAAGGTCACGCGAGTCGAGGACGAACAGGTCGAGCTCGAACTCGCGCCCAACGTCAAGGTCCGCGCGGTCAAGGCGACGCTGACCAGCGTCATGCCCAACGGCGCCGGCAAGCCCGCGAACGACTGATGCTCGACTTTCCCCGCTGGAAGATCACGACGATCCTCGTCGGCCTGGCCGTGATGATCGCGCTGTCGATCCCGAGCTTCTTCCCCAAGAGCGCGCGCGACCAGTGGCCGAGCTGGGTGCCGAAGCCGGCGATCAACCTGGGCCTCGACCTTGCCGGCGGCAGCTTCCTGCTGCTGGAAGCGAATACCGACGACGTGCGCCAGGCGCGCCTGACGCAGATGCAGGAGGAAGTGCGCAGCGCGATGCGCCGCGACCCGCGCATCGACATCGGCGACATCTCGATCCAGGGCGGCAAGGTCAGCTTCATGGTCCGCGATCCGTCCAAGGTGGACGCGGCGCGCGAGAAGCTGGTCGCGATCGCGGGCAGCGGCGTGGGCACCACCGGCCAGCGGGTGTGGGACATCGCGGTGGTCGACACCAGCCGCTTCGTGCTGACGCCGACCGATGCCGGGATCAGCCAGGCGATCGACACTGCGATGGGCGATGCCCGCGAAGTGATCGAGAAGCGCATCAACGCGCTGGGCACGGTCGAGCCGACGGTGGTGCGCGAAGGTGCCAACCGCATCGTCGTGCAGGTGCCGGGCCTCCAGGACCCCAAGGCGCTCAAGGACCTGATCGGCAAGACCGCCAAGCTTGAATTCCGCCTGGTCGACACGACGCAGACCCAGCCGGGCGTTGCGCCGGCGGGGTCGATCCTGCTGCCCTATGCCGAAGGCGGCGGGCAGATCGCGGTGCAGCGCGACGTGATGATCACCGGCGACATGCTCGTCGACGCGAAGCAGAGCTTCGATCCGCAGACCGGCCAGCCGGGCGTGACGCTGCAGCTCGACGGCGCCGGCTCGCGGCGCTTCGCCAAGGTGACGCAGGAGAATTCGGGCAAGCCGTTCGCGATCATCATCGACAAGCAGGTGATCTCCGCCCCGCGGATCAACGAGCCGATCCTCGGCGGCAGCGCCGTGATCAATGGCGGTTTCACCGTGCAGAGCGCCAACCAGCTGGCGATCGCGCTGCGATCGGGCAAGCTGCCGGTCGATCTCAAGGTGATCCAGGAATCGACGGTGAGCCCGGAGCTCGGCGCCGATTCGATCAAGGCGGGCATCACCGCCTCGATCATCGCGATCGTGGCCGTGATCGCCTTCATGATCCTGACCTACGGCCGCTTCGGCATCTATGCGACGCTGGCCGTGGTCATCAACGTGCTGGTGATCCTGGCGGTGATGGGGATGCTGGGCGCGACGCTGACCCTGCCGGGCATCGCCGGCTTCGTGCTGACGATCGGCACCGCGGTGGACGCCAACGTGCTGATCAACGAGCGCATCCGCGAAGAGCGGCGGCGCGGGCGCGGGGTGACCCAGGCGATCGAGCTCGGCTACAAGGAAGCGAGCCGCACGATCTTCGAGGCGAACGTGACGCACGCGATCGCGGGCCTCATCATGATGATCCTGGGCTCCGGCCCGGTGCGCGGCTTCGCGGTCGTGCTGCTGATCGGCATCGCGACGTCGGTGTTCACTGCAGTGGTGTTCACCCGCATGCTCGTCACGATCTGGCTGCGCCGTAACCGGCCCACCGAAATCCATATCTAACGGGACGTTCTTAGACCATGCGGCTCCTCAAGATCATCCCCGACGACACCAATATCGGTTTCGTCCGCATTCGCCACATCGCCTTTGCGGTGACGGCGCTGCTCACCGTCGCGGCGCTCGCGCTCGTCTTCGCGCGCGGGCTCAACATGGGCGTCGACTTCATCGGCGGCGTGTCGATCGAAGAGAAGTTCGTGTCGCCGCCGCCGCTCGACGAAGTGCGATCGACGGTGAACGCGCTCGGCCTCGGCGAAGCATCGCTCCAGCAGTTGGGCAACGCCAACACCGTGACCGTGCGCCTGCCCCCGGCGCATTCGAGCGACCCGGCGGCGACCGACGCGATGGTCGAGAAGGTGAAGGCAGCGCTGGCGGCCAAATTCCCCGGCGCGACCTTCAGCAACTATTCGACCGTCTCCGGCAAGGTTTCGGGCGAGCTGATCCAGAACGGCATTCTGGCCGTGATCCTGGCGATCATCGGCATCGCGATCTTTTCCTGGTTCCGCTACGAATGGCAGTTCGGCGTCTCGACGGCGGTGGCGATCATCCACGACGTGCTGATGACGCTCGGCTTCTTCGCGCTGACCCAGATGGTGTTCGACCTCAACATCGTTGCGGCGGTGCTGACGATCATCGGCTATTCGATCAACGACAAGATGGTGATCGACGATCGCATCCGCGAAAACATGCGCAAATATCGCAAGATGGGCATGAAGGAGCTGATCGACCTTTCGGTGAACGAGACGCTGCCGCGTACGGTGATGACGTCGCTGACGATCATGCTGGCGCTCGGCGCGCTGCTGATCTGGGGTGGCCATGTGCTGCGCGGCTTCACCTCGGCCATGATGCTCGGCATCATCGTCGGCACCTATTCGTCGGTCTATGTCTCGTCCTCGCTGCTGATCACGCTCGGCCTCAAGCCGGGTCCGCGCGAGGAAAAGCCTTCGGTCGCCACCGGCGCCGAGCGGGTGGGCCCGCGCGAAGGCCGCTGAGCGGTGGAGGTCCGCCGCCAGCAAGGGGCGGAGGGGCCGGTCGTCTCGGGCTTTTCGGGACGGGGCTTCCGCGTCGATGACGGCGTCTACGAAGGCCTGCTGATCACGCCGCTGCGCGCCGACGGCTGGGCGCCGCCGCCGATCGCGGCCCTGAGCGAGGCCGACCTGGCAGGTGCGCTGGCGCTCGACCCGAAGCCGGAGTTCCTGCTGCTCGGCACCGGCGCGCGGCTGGTGCGCCCGCCGCGTGCGCTGGTCGCGGCGCTCGAGACGCGCGGGATCGGCATCGAGGCGATGGACAGCCGCGCGGCGGCGCGCGCCTGGGGCGTACTGCGCGCCGAACTGCGCTGGATCGCCGGCGCCTTCTATCCACTTTACTGAGCCGGCCGCTCGGTCCCGTCACCGCTTCAGCCGGCAAAGTCGAACGGCCGGAATGCCCCTCAGCGCGGCGTCTTGGCCGGCGGCGACTTGCTGCGGCGCGTGGTCGCGCGCGGCTTGCTCGTGCCCGTGGCGGCCGGCTTGCGGGGCTTGGCTGCGGCAGGCTTGGCCGCGGCGGACTCGGTCGGCGCCGGTGCGGCCTTGGCCGCTGCGCTGCGGCT
>JAEXFD010000037.1 GCA_023400405.1 Pseudomonadota bacterium | reverse complement strand
GTGATGATGTCTCGTTCGTCAGGGAAAGAGAAAGACAGACCACGATCCTTGAAGTCCTGCTGTACTTTATTCAAAATAATATTACGAAGAGACATCTGCACAGCGCCGATCTCAATTCTGAGAACTTCAAACTTACCGGCGATGCAAGCAGCATCAGCAGAAAACTGCTTGTTCTGGACGCTGTTCAAATAAGAACTGTCGTGGGCAACAGCAGAGATAAGGGACATCAAGTGCGATTTACCTGTGCCGTAGTTACCGACAAGAAGGACGCCCTTGTTGTCAACCACTTCATCAAGCCGGAGCTGTGAAAGCATGTTGTTTTTAAGCTTATCTGCCATATCATCGGACATGACATAACTGCGGACAAGTTCTGCCTCCTTGTCCACATCGTTGGCTGATGTAAGTTGGATAATGCTTTCTATGGGGTTAAAGCTGATTAAGTCGGCGTATTTCATTGAGCTTCCTCCTATTTGACACAGATGATTGTGTATCGTTCAATTGTATAGTTGTGATAATCAGGGTACTGAGGCTCGGAAAAACACAGGCTGTCTTCCGTAACCGAGCCGCACCATTTCACCGCAATATTCTTCGTCCTGGCGGCATCGCAAAACACCTTGAGAACATCGAGCTTATAACGTGGGTCAAACAGCATCTCAAAGTCGGTGACGATGACCGACGCGGCTGTTTCTTCCAGCAGGTTTTGAATGACATCCAGCACTTTTGACGGTCGGTCATCAACGCTGAACTTCAATAATGCAGAAGAGACTTCTTTGTTTAGACTAAGCGAAATGTACCCTGCTTCACTGAGCTTTCTCATTACCCGCGGAGCAGAAGAACATAAGACTATCGGAATACCATTCGGTTTGTGAATCAACATTTCACTCGTTATGGACGATGACTTTTTGAAGTCCATACCTGCTCCTTTCCGTGATCGTTTGGGCGCATTCTATATCTAATCCCAAACATATCATATCAGCAATTAAGTCCCAAAAACAGGACTCACTCGGCATCGTCTTCAACGAATTCAACGATGTCTCCGATGTTGCAATTCAAAACAACACAGATTTTATTTAAGGCTTCCATCGACACATACTCGCCCCTGCGGATTTTTGTCATAGTATTTGAGGATAAGCCGGTTTCCTTGCGAAGATCGACCTTGCTCATATCCTTATCAACGAGTATTCTAAAGAGCTTTTTGTAGCTTGCTTTCATGATCTTCACCTCGTAAAAAAGTAGTGGCAAAACACTAGAGGAAATTATATCACAAAAACGCCCTGTTTACAATTGATTACGCTAATAAAATATTAAAGCTCGCCGAAATATCAGAGACAACAAAAATATAATCGCAAACATTAGGAAGCCATTTCTCGATGACTCCCCATGTCACTATTTGTCTCGCATTTGCTTTTTACTATCTTTGCAGTGTAAGCGATAAACTCTTCCGGCATCAGAAGGTCTCCTTCACAGGGAATGCTTTTTCAGTATGCTTTCTGCACCGAATCTTCGCTGCACAGTCCGTTAGTCATTGAAAGACATGATGGAGTCCACGAAGGCAACCATGCGCAGAGACGGCAATCTCAGAAAATAAGAAAGCTGAAACACGCAAACCGCCGAAGCCATTAACCGGTTTCGGCGGTCTGTTTTTTTATTCTCTGTTATTGTCCTTGGCAACTTCTTGGTTGGTCTCCTTACTTTCCCGACCGATGCCGAGGATGCTGTCTACATTCCTTTTCATCGTCTCAATTTTCTTACTATCCTTGTCCAGCTTGTGCCGTTCATCATAGAGCCGCTGCTGCTCTTGAACAAGACGCTCCTGCTCTGAGGCAAGGGAAGACAGGCTGGGGATTTTATCGCCCGTCTGCATTGCCTTGAGAGTGTCACGGGACGCCTCATAGATTGTGATGTCGGCGGAATGCTGCTTGAAATACTCATCCCGCTTTTTCGCCTTGCGGTACTGGTCATACACCGGCTTGGTGCGCTGATACTGGCTGATGTGCTTGATGAGAAGCTGCACTTGTTTCAATCTCTTTTCGAGCTTCTTTAGATCACTTCCAGTCTTCTGATAAGAGCTTGTCAGGTCAGCCATCTTTGTTTCAATGTCCGCATATTTCAGGAGATTGTTTTCTGTCAGATAATTGAGCGTTGCCGACGCTTGCTTGAGGTTGTTTATCTTAGCCCAATGCTCGTAGCCTTTGCTCTCCTGAGCCTTTAGACAGTTCTGAATATCAATGATAAGGCTGATGCCTTTGCTTTCCCGACGGAACGCAATACGCCGTGAGCTTCTGCCCTTAATACGCTCTTTGATTCGCTCTTCTGTGTAGTTGTCCCCGATTGTTTTTGCACGGGTAAACCTCTCCTGACCGGCTGCACGGAAGGAGATGTATTTGCCGGGTTTTATTTCATACCCGGCTTCTTCCATCAGCTTCAGGAAGTCTTCGTAGCCGGATGCTGTGATGACGCTCCGGTCAATGGTCATCTTGAGTTTTTGTTTCCAACTCGTCCCGTTCTTGGCCTCGGTATATTCCTTGTAGCTCTTGCCTTTGCTCTGGCTGGGCGGGATCACCGACAGCCCGTTTTCTTTGCAAAGGCGGTCGCTGATTTCCTGTGTTTCATAGTAAATCTTTTTATAGCTCTTGTATGCGTGGTAATCTACAAAGTTGACGGCATTGAAGATAATATGATTATGAACATGACCCTTGTCGATGTGAGTTGCAAGAACATACTCGTATTTTCCTTGCAGAACTTCGTCGGCAAATTGCTGCCCGATTTCATGAGCAAGCTCCGGCGAGACTTCTCCGACCGCGAAGGACTGAATCATGTGACGTGCAATAATCTTTGTCGGATTCATGCCCTGCTGTTCGGCGTTCCTGCGCGTCCACTCGAATTCCTTTGCCGCAGTTTCTATGGAGCATCCGAAGGAAGAGACAAGCAGTTTCTCGTCAGTTTTGTCCGGGTTTTCGATGTATGCAAGAGCCTTGCTTATAGTTCCTCTGATTGGTTTGATTTTAGTAATTGCCATATCTGCTTCATCAGCTCCTTCATCTCGGCAAGGTCTTGCTCGTAGCAGTGTCCGGTGGAGTTGACACGCTTGCAGATTTGGTTGAAGTTTGCGCCGACTTTGTTGACCGCAGCCGCGAGTTTTTTCTGCTCCGTGTAGTCCACCTGAATGATGTAACCGTCAATCGCCATCTTCCGAAGGTAAGCACCCATGTTGTGGGTTTTCATGATCGCCATCTTGTTTTCAATGAGTTCTTTTTCATACGCACTTACCGCAAATCGTATGATTATTGGCCTTGTCCTGTTTGCCATGCTTGTCTGTCCTTTCGCCGTAAATTAAAGGGGTTTGGGGAATCCCAACAAGCTGGTTTTTTCGATTTAGGGGAGGTTCCCTAAATCAAAAATCTCCGTGTGTGGCTACACCGGATTTGCTTGCTATTCGTCTAAATCGTATTCCTGCGCGGGGTTTTCCCCGTAATTCCTCTTCATCTTACAACGGACATTTCGGAGCAGTTTTTTGACATGGAACATAAAAAAGGCGCTCATTTCTGATCGCCTTTCCGTTATAAGCCTTATTTCTTCCTGCTTTCGTAATCCTCGTCGATACGCTGCTTCCATGCCTTGCCGAGTGGACGGCTGCATCTGACAGAACAGATAGCTTCACTGACCACTTCGTAATTGAGCTGCGTTCCCTCGTGATCACTGTGATAGTTGACTGCCCGATCAGCCCCAATGCCAAATTGCTTTGCCGTCTCAACAGCGTCGATATTCGCGCCGAGAAACAGAAACTCCCAGCCGTATTTGCTCTTTTCTTTTTCGATCATCTGCTTGACCTTATCACTGGAATAACGGTGACTTGCGTTCTCCATACCATCGGTTGTGATGACGAACAGCGTATGCTCCGGCACGTCTTCCTGACGGGCATACTTGTGGATGTTCCCGATATGGTGGATAGCCCCGCCGATTGCGTCCAGAAGCGCCGTGCAGCCACGGACAGAATACTCCTTATCCGTCATCGGCGGAATATCTTTCACATTCACACGGTCATGGATTACCTCGCTTTCGTTGTCGAACAGGACGGTGGAGATCATCGCGTCGCCGTCAGCTTTCTTCTGCTTTTCGATCATGGAATTGAAGCCGCCTATGGTGTCGGTTTCGAGTCCTCTCATGGACCCGCTGCGATCAAGGATGAACACGATCTCGGTTAAATTCTTCTTCATTTTCAAATCCTCCATATAAAACGTGGCTGTCCGGTTTCTTTACCTTACAGCCACATTATAGGAGGTGTTGGATGCCCTTTGGTCGCATGAAAAGCGACAATCAGCAAGGCTCGCCGAAGACATCACAGTCAACATCAATGACCTCATCTATCGGGATCTGCTTTCCGTCGCCCATGATGATCATGCGCTCATACTCGTCCACTTTTTTCACTGCACCGGCTGCAAGAACATACTTGCCGCCGGTCTTCTTTGTATCGGGAAGGAAGTAGGTTATCTTTATTTCAGCATCAAGCTGTCCGGTCATGAGCCTCAGCTTTTCGCCGATCTCTTCCTTTTGGCTGTCATCAAGCTCTATCCTTGCGTCGGTCAGACGCGCGCTCTCTTTGATCGATGTATCGTATCCGGTCAGCGCAGCGAATGGAGAAAACTGAGCCGCCCTGTCAATGGCAGACATTCGCGGTCTGGTCGATGAAACGTGATGAGGCAAATGGATGATGTCATCGTATTGATCCGTCATGCTTTATGACCTCCGATCTGGCTGTTCCGGTCTTTTGCGGTTGCGCCTTCCTCGAAGTTCATCCCCTTGAGGATCGCGTTTTTGCCGTATCGCTTTTTGATGGTCAGCATGGCAAGCTGCATGGTTCTCTCGCGCTCAAGCTCGGTTTCCTCCGCTTTGCGCCTTGCTTCTTCCTCCGCATAATCGGTGAAAAGGTCAAGCTGCTCCGCTTCCGGCTCCTTAGGCAGGGCAGCTTCCTCTATGACATGGTTTGCAGTCACGTTGATGCGCCGGATCAGCAGATTCTTATCTACAATACTGTCAAACAGCGCCGATGCAGCTTCCACGATTTGCTTCGTAGAGGATGTATGTCTTCCGAGATTTCCAGTTCCGTGAGCGTGCTTCGGAACTTCACGACCGTAATGGTCCGTCGTGACCGCCCCGTGATACTGCCCTCTGATAGCCGGATCTCTCAGGTTCTCAATATCAAAGCCAATGGTCAAGACAATTTGATCTGTCACCAGCCCTTTATCCACCAGATCAAGCGCAAGCATGTCCGCCATCTCTCGCGTGATCAGCTTTGCCTTTTCAAACGAATAAGGGCAGTGAAGCACCTGCCCGGAGCTGATACTGTTTGTGCTTGGCCTGTACGCCTTAATCTCCGCAATCGTACAAGGCTCCCAGCCCCACGCATGATCGATCAACAGCTCGGCATTGATGCCGAAAAGCTTATACAGCGTCCATTCATCGGTCACAGACCGCCGCGCGACATCGCCCATCGTAAACATCCCGTTGGCCTCCAGCTTTTTTGCGTAGCCGCTGCCGACCCGCCAAAAATCGGTCAAAGGACGATGCGACCAAAGAGACCTCCGGTAGCTCATTTCATCAAGCTCGGCGATCCTGACGCCGTTTTTATCGGCTTGAAGATGCTTCGCTTCAATATCCATTGCGATCTTGCAGAGATATAAATTCGTGCCGATCCCGGCGGTCGCTGTGATGCCGGTCCTGCTCAGCACATCCATGATCATCTTCATCGCAAACTCACGGGCAGTCAGGCGGTATGTCCTGAGATAGCTCGTCGCATCAATGAAGACCTCATCAATGGAGTAGACGTGAATATCCTCCGGGGCAACATAGTTGAGATAGACCTGATAAATC
>JAEXFD010000062.1 GCA_023400405.1 Pseudomonadota bacterium | reverse complement strand
CACCCGCCCCGCGCCCGCCCGTCTCCAACGAGACCGCACAGGAGCGCCAGGCGCGCCTGCTGCGCGAGGCCGAAGAGCAGCGCATGCAGGCGCTCGAGGAAGCGCGCCGCCGCGAGGAGCGCGAACGCTCCGAGGCGGCCGAAGCCGAGGCGCGCCGCGTCGAGGAAAAGGCACGTGCCGAGGCCGAAGCGGCCAAGGCCCCGACTCCCGCACCGGCCCCGGCTCCCGCGCCGGAAGCTGCTGCGCCGGCGGCCGCACCTGCGCCCACTCCTGCTCCGGCTCCCAAGCCCGCGCCCGCGCCTGCGGTGCTGCAGCTCGATCCGAGCCTGCCCGCGCCGCGCCGCTTCACCCCGGTGCAGCGTCCGGAAATCCCCAAGCCGCAGCCGCCCAAGCCCGAGCCCGATCTGCGCAACGAGCGTCCGGCCGCAGCCGCGTCGCCCTCCGCGCCGCGTCCGGCTCCGTCGGGCGGCGCTCCGGTCCGTCGTGGACCTGAGCCCGCGCGTCCGCAGCAGCGTGACCGCAAGGGTGACGATCGTCGCCAGTCGGGCAAGCTCACCGTCAATCGCGCCCTTGGCGGCGATGACGGCGCGCGCGCCCGCAGCCTCGCGGCGCTGAAGCGCGCCCGCGAGAAGGAACATCGCCGCGCCTATGGCGGTTCGTCGGCCCCGCGCGAGAAGCAGGTCCGCGACGTGGTGGTGCCGGACGCGATCACCGTCCAGGAACTCGCCAACCGCATGGCCGAAAAGGGCGCCGACCTGGTGAAGGCGCTGTTCAAGATGGGCATGCCGGTCACCGTCAACCAGACGATCGACCAGGACACGGCCGAGCTGCTGGTCACCGAATTCGGCCACAACATCCAGCGCGTCAGCGACAGCGACATCGATCTTCAGGTCGATACCTCTGCCGATGCCGACGAGCTGCTCCAGCCGCGTCCGCCCGTGGTCACGATCATGGGCCATGTCGATCACGGCAAGACCTCGCTGCTCGATGCGCTGCGCGGCACCGACGTGGTGCGCGGCGAGGCCGGCGGCATCACCCAGCATATCGGCGCCTATCAGGTCACGCTGAAGGACAAGTCGAAGATCACCTTCCTCGACACGCCGGGCCACGAGGCCTTCACCGAGATGCGCGCGCGCGGTGCCAATGTCACCGACATCGTCGTGCTGGTGGTGGCGGCGAACGACGGGCTGATGCCGCAGACGATCGAGGCGATCAATCACACCAAGGCGGCCGGCGTGCCGATGATCGTGGCGATCAACAAGGTCGACCTCGACAGCGCCAATCCGCAGCGCGTGCGCGAGCGCCTGCTCGAGCATGAAGTGATCGTCGAGGAAATGGGCGGCGAGACCCAGGACGTCGAAGTCTCTGCGCTCAAGAAGATCGGCCTCGATGCGCTGATCGAGAAGATCCAGATCCAGGCCGAACTGCTCGACCTCAAGGCGAATCCCGATCGTCCGGGCGAAGGCACGGTGATCGAGGCCAAGCTCGACAAGGGCCGCGGCCCGGTCGCGACGGTGCTGGTCAGCCGCGGCACGCTCAAGGTCGGCGACGTGTTCGTCGTCGGCGCCGAGAGCGGCAAGGTCCGCGCGTTGGTCAACGACAAGGGCCAGCAGGTCAAGGAAGCCGGGCCGGCGATGCCGGTCGAGGTGCTCGGCCTGTCGGGCGTGCCGATGTCGGGCGATCCGCTCCAGGTCGTCGAGAACGAGGCGCGGGCACGCGAAGTGGCCGAATATCGCTCGGGCGTCGCGCTCCAGAAGCGCACGACCAATGCCCCCGCCAGCCTCGAGAGCATGTTCTCGGCGCTGAAGGACAAGCAGGCGCAGGAATATCCGCTCGTCGTCAAGGCCGATACCCAGGGTTCGGTCGAAGCGATCGTCGGCTCGCTCAACAAGATCTCGACCGACGACATCAAGGTGCGCATCCTGCACTCGGGCGTCGGCGGCATCACCGAGAGCGACGTGACGCTGGCGGGTGCCTCGGGCGCGCCGATCATCGGCTTCAACGTCCGTCCGAACGCCAAGGCGCGCGAGATCGCCGAACGCAACAAGGTCGCGCTCAAATATTATGACGTGATCTACGACCTGACCGACGAGATCCGCGCCGGCATGGCCGGGCAGCTCGGTCCGGAAGCGTTCGAGACCGTGGTCGGCCGCGCCGAGATCAAGGAAGTCTTCTCGGCGGGCAAGCACGGCAAGGCGGCCGGCCTGCTCGTCACCGAAGGCGCGATCCGCAAGGCGCTCAAGGCCCGCATCACGCGCGACGACGTCATCATTTACCAGGGCGAGATCGCCTCGCTGCGCCGCTTCAAGGACGACGTCCCCGAAGTCCGCGCAGGCCTGGAGTGCGGCGTGACGTTCAGCCAGAACTTCACCGACATCAAGGCGGGGGATTATCTGGAGACGTTCGAAGTCGAACTGCGCGAACGGACGCTGTAACCTGCCACTTGCCGATGGACACCTTTTGTTCTTCGGCGGGTTGATGGGCTGTGATACATCTCCTTTCCGGCTGCACCTGCAGTCGAAAGGAGGTGGTCTTATTGCAAATACAGACTGTAGCAGTTCTGGTTCTGAGCGTAGCGACGTTTCTCGTCGCGCTGCTCGGGCTAGTGGTGAAGCTGATTGAGCTGAGCCGCAAGTAAGCCAGTGCGGGCTCTCGGTGCTGGAACGCCGGGAGCCCAAAATGATTTGAGCCCGGGCGCTGGAACACCCGGGCTCAGGAGGTGATGTCGCAAATCATCACTGTAGCAGTGCCATTCAGATAGCAAGAACCGGTCGAAATCACAAGATGCGCCAGAAGGAAACCGACGAAACCCGCTCCGTCCGCACGCTCCGCGTCGGCGAGCAGGTGCGCCATGTGCTGAGCGAAATCCTCCAGCGCGGCGACGTGCATGACGAGACGCTGGCGCAGCATATGGTGAGCGTCACCGAAGTGCGCATGTCGCCGGACCTGCGCCATGCCACCGTGTTCGTGAAGCCGCTGCTCGGCAAGGACGAGGAAGCGGTGCTCAAGGCGCTGCGCACCAACACCGCCTATCTCCAGCGCGAAGTCGCCCACCGGGTGAAGATGAAATACGCCGCCAGGCTGAAGTTCCTGGCGGACGAGAGCTTCGACGAAGGCAGCCATATCGAGGCACTGCTGCGGCAACCCCGCGTCGCGCGCGATCTGGGCGAGGATTGACGGGGCACGAAGTAAGACGCATCTTACCTGTGATGAACGCGAGCACCAAGCTTTCGGCGAAAGGCCAGGTCGTCATCCCGAAGGACGTTCGGGATCGATTGAAGCTCGCCCCCGGCGACGAACTCGATGTCGTCGAACGCGCCGATGGCGTGCTGCTTCGCAAGCGGCGGGCCAAATCGGGCGAGAGCTTCGAAGCCATCACCGAACGAATACGCAAGATCGTCAATTACCAGGGCCCGCCGGTGTCGCTTGAAGAAATGGATCAGGCGATTGCCGACATGTGGGCTTCTGGCGGACCACGCTACGACAAGTGAAGGCAATCGATACCAACATCCTCGTGCGCTATCTGACGCGAGACGATCCCGCTCAGGTGCCGCTCTCGGACGCGGTGCTGGCGCAGCCATGCCTTCTGACGCTGACCGTGTTGTTGGAAACGGTTTGGCTATTGGCGTCGCGCTACGGCATGGCGCGCACGCAGATTGCCGGGGCGCTCGAAGCGCTGCTCGAACTGCCCTCCATCACCACGGTCGATGACGGACAGGTCGGCTGGGCGATCCATCGCTTCGCGGCGGGCGCCGACTTTGCGGATATGATCCACCTCGTCGCGTCGCGCGATGCCGACAGCTTCATCTCCTTCGACAAGAAGCTCGCCCGCCTCGCCGGCGCTCAAAGCCCACTCCCGATCGAGATTCTCGCTTAGATGGCCAAGCTCTATTTCTACTATGCCTCGATGAACGCGGGCAAATCGACCACGCTGCTCCAGGCCGATTTCAATTATCGCGAGCGCGGGATGCGCACCTTGCTGTTCACGGCCGGGGTGCACGATCGCGGCGGCAAGGGCGTGATCGATTCGCGGCTCGGCATCAGTGCCTCTGCCGTCCCGTTCGAGGCCGACACCGATCTGCGGCTGATCGCCGAACAGGCGCATTTCGAGGCGCCGCTCGCGTGCGTGCTGGTCGACGAGGCGCAGTTCCTCTCCGCCGTCCAGGTCCGCCAGCTCGCGCACCTGGCCGACGAGGTCGGCATCCCGGTGCTCGCCTACGGCCTGCGCACCGATTTCCAGGGCAAGCTCTTCCCCGGCTCGGCCGAACTGCTCGCGCTCGCGGACTCGCTCATCGAGATCAAGTCGGTGTGCGAGTGCGGGCGCAAGGCGACGATGAACCTGCGCGTCGATGCCGCGGGCAATCCGGTCCGCGAAGGCGCGCAGAAGGAGATCGGCGGCAACGAACGCTATGTCGCCCTGTGCCGCCGCCACTTCATGCAGCGCACCGCGCCCGCGACCGCCGAGTGACCCTCGCGATGCATGGCTGGATCCTCCTCGACAAGCCGCTCGGCCTCGGCTCGACCCAGGGCGTGAGCGCGGTCAAGCGCGCGCTGCGCGACGCCGGGCTGCCCAAGCTCAAGGTCGGCCATGGCGGCACGCTCGATCCGCTCGCTACGGGCGTGCTGCCGATCGCGATCGGCGAGGCGACCAAGCTCGCCGGGCGGATGCTCGACAGCGACAAGGTCTATGATTTCACCATCGCGTTCGGCGTCGAGACCGACACGCTCGATCTCGAAGGCAAGCCCGTCGCCACGAGCGACGTCCGCCCGACCCTCGCCGAAGTGGAAGCGATCCTCCCGCGCTTCACCGGCCCGATCGCCCAGGTCCCGCCCGCCTATTCGGCGCTCAAGGTGGATGGCGAGCGCGCGTACGATCTCGCCCGCGCCGGCGAGGAAGTGACGCTGGCCAGCCGCGACGTCGTGATCCACGCACTCGAGCTGACCGGCTCCGGCCAATATGTCGACCGACCCGTGGTCGAGGAGATCGACCTTCAGGCCCATGTCTCCAAGGGTACCTACATCCGCAGCCTCGCCCGCGACATCGCCCGCGCGCTCGGCAGCGTCGGCCACGTCACCCGGCTCCGCCGCATCAAGGCCGGGCCCTTCACCCTGGACCAGGCGATTTCGCTGGACAAATTGGGCGAAGCCGCTAAGGGCCGCACCCTTGAACAACACCTCCTGCCGTTGAGGGCGGGGCTGGACGACATCCCGGCTCTATCCCTCTCCCCCGATCAGGCAGGGCTGCTCCGCCAGGGGCGGGTTCTGGTCGGGATGCATGCGGACGACGGCCACTATTTCGCGCAGTCGGGCGAGACGCCCGTCGCGCTGGTAGAGGCGCTATCCGGCGAAGTCCGGGTCGTTCGCGGCTTCAACCTGTAAGCGATGTCGAAGGAAAACACATGTCGATCACTGCCGAGCGCAAGGAAGCGCTCATCAAGGAACATGCTCGCGGCGGCACCGATACCGGCAGCCCCGAAGTCCAGGTCGCGATCCTCTCGGAGCGCATCTCGAACCTGACCGAGCATTTCAAGACGCACGCCAAGGACAATCACTCGCGCCGCGGCCTGCTGATGCTGGTCAACAAGCGCCGTAGCCTGCTCGACTATCTGAAGAAGAAGGACGAGAGCCGCTACACCGATCTCATCGCGAAGCTCGGGCTTCGCAAGTAACCGGAAAGGCGGCCTTCGGGTCGCCTTTTTGTCATTTCGGCACGCTAGCGCTGCCGAACCGCCTCCAAGCCGGAGGCACGACGGGGATCGGCAATCCGGCCAATCCCACGAGCCAACCATGGCTCAACTCATAGGCCCCCGCTGCATCGGGCAGCGGGAGTGAAGGAAATCCAATGTTCGACAAGAAGACTGTATCGATCGAGTGGGGCGGCAAGACGCTGACTCTCGAAACGGGCAAGGTTGCCCGCCAGGCCGACGGCGCGGTGCTCGCGACCCTCGGCGAAACGGTGGTGCTCTGCGCCGTCACGGCCGCGAAGAGCGTCAAGGAAGGCCAGGACTTCTTCCCGCTCACCGTCCACTATCAGGAAAAGTTCAGCGCCGCCGGCCGCATCCCGGGCGGCTTCTTCAAGCGCGAGCGCGGCGCGACCGAGAAGGAGACTTTGGTCTCCCGCCTCATCGACCGCCCGATCCGCCCGCTCTTCCCGGAGGGCTTCTACAACGAGATCAACGCCATCGCCCAGGTGCTGAGCTATGACGGCGAGAACGAGCCCGACATCCTCGCGATGGTCGCCGCCTCCGCCGCGCTCACCATTTCGGGCGTGCCCTTCATGGGCCCGATCGGCGCCGCGCGTGTCGGCTATCTCAATGGCGAGTATATTCTCAACCCGACCGACGAGCAGGTCGCCGAAGGCGAGCTCGATCTCGTCGTCGCCGCCACCTATGACGCGGTGATGATGGTCGAATCCGAAGCCAAGGAGCTTTCGGAAGAGGTCATGCTCGGCGCCGTCATGTTCGCGCACGACGCCTGCCGCGACGTGATCAAGGCGATCGTCAAGCTCGCCGAGCAGTCCGCCAAGGATCCCTGGGAAATGGCGTCGTCGGACGACAATGCCGGCATCAAGGACAAGCTCAAGAAGCTGATCGGCAAGGACATCGCCGCCGCCTACAAGCTCACCGACAAGTCGGCGCGCTCGAACGCGCTGAACGAGGCGCGGGCCAAGGCCAAGGCGCAGTTCGTCGAGGACGGCCTCGCCCCGCAGGAAGTCATGGCCGGCATCAAGCTGACCAAGAAGCTCGAGGCCGAGATCGTCCGCACCGCCATCCTCAAGGAGGGCAAGCGCATCGACGGCCGCACCACCACCCAGATCCGCCCGATCGTCGCCGAGGTGCATTTCCTGCCCCGCGCGCACGGCTCGGCGCTGTTCACCCGTGGCGAGACCCAGACGATCGCGACCTGCACGCTCGGCACCCGCGATGCCGAGCAGATGATCGACGGGCTGGGCGGCCTCTCCTACCAGCACTTCATGCTGCACTATAACTTCCCGCCCTATTCGGTCGGCGAAGTCGGCCGCTTCGGTGCGCCGGGCCGCCGCGAAGTCGGCCATGGCAAGCTCGCCTGGCGCGCGCTGCACCCGGTGCTGCCGTCGAAGGAGGAGTTCCCCTACACGATCCGCCTGACCAGCGACATCACCGAGTCGAACGGCTCGTCCTCGATGGCGTCGGTCTGCGGCGGCTCGCTGTCGCTGATGGACGCCGGCGTACCGATCAAGCGCCCGGTCTCGGGCATCGCGATGGGCCTGATCCTCGAAGGCAAGGACTATGCGATCCTGAGCGACATCCTCGGCGACGAGGATCATCTCGGCGACATGGACTTCAAGGTGGCGGGCACGTCCGAAGGCATCACCACGATGCAGATGGACATCAAGATCGCCGGCATCACCAAGGAGATCTTCGAGGCCGCGCTCAACCAGGCCAAGGAAGGCCGCGCGCACATCCTCGGCGAAATGGCCAAGGCGCTCGATCACACCCGTGAAGAGCTGTCGGCGCACGCCCCGCGCATCGAGACTTTCACGATCGACAAGTCGAAGATCCGCGAAGTGATCGGCACCGGCGGGAAGGTGATCCGCGAGATCGTCGCCACCACCGGCGCCAAGGTCGATATCGACGACGAAGGCGTGATCAAGGTCTCGTCGAGCGATCCGTCGCAGATCGAAGCCGCGATCAAGTGGATCAAGGGCCTGGTCGAAGAGGCCGAGGTCGGCAAGGTCTATACCGGCAAGGTCGTCAACCTCGTCGATTTCGGCGCGTTCGTGAACTTCATGGGCGGCAAGGACGGCCTCGTCCACGTCTCGGAAATCCGGAACGAGCGCGTCGAGAAGGTCTCGGACGTCCTGAGCGAAGGCCAGGAAGTCAAGGTCAAGGTCCTCGAGATCGATCCGCGCGGCAAGGTCCGCCTGTCGATGCGCGTCGTCGATCAGGAAACCGGCGAAGAGCTCGAAGATACCCGTCCGAAGCGTGAGCCGCGCGAAGGCGGCGATCGTGATCGCGGCGAGCGCGGCGACCGTCGTCGCGACGGCGGCCGTGGCGGCGATCGCGATCGCGGCGGCCGTGGCCGTGGCGGCGAGCGTGGGGACCGCGGCGACCGGGGCGACCGCCCCCGCCGCGAGCGCTCGGAAGCGAGCGACGACAAGGGCGGCGAGGATATCGGCCTGCCGGCGTTCCTCACCGGCGGCGACGACTGAGTTCGCAGCCATCGCCGAACGAATCGGGGGTCCGGGAAACCGGGCCCCTTTTTCATGGTTCCCTCGTTCCTAAAGTCCCCCTCCCGCTTTCGCGGGGGGCTAGGGGAGGGCATGAGGCGACCGGCCCGACCCGACTCCGGCCCGAGCCGTCATCTCGACGGAACGCCGCCGCGCAACCTGAGTCTTTTCCGCCACACCCCATATCTTGGGCCTGTGGATAACTTGCGGACTCCCCATGTGGAAAAGTCCGGAAATGTTCTGCTTCGTTAACGATTTAGAACCATTTCGCGTTAACCAATCTCCGCTTGACGGCGCACCGTTTCACACCTGAAACCGCCCATCCGGGCAAGCGGAGTGGTGAATTGGGGGTTATCGAAAAAGGTCGGCTGCGTGCGGCTTCGGCACGTTCCTGGGTGGACGTGCTGCCGTATGACACCATCATCCAGCAGGATTGCATCGAGGCGATGCGGGCGCTGCCCGCCAAGTCGATCGACTGCATCTTCGCCGATCCGCCCTACAATCTCCAGCTCGGCGGCGATCTCAACCGGCCCGATGGCAGCGCCGTCGATGCAGTCACCGATCATTGGGACAAGTTCGACAGCCTCCAGGCCTATGACGCGTTCACTCGCGAATGGCTGGCGGAAGCGCGCCGCATCCTCAAGGACGATGGCTCGATCTGGGTGATCGGCAGCTATCACAACATCTTCAAGGTCGGCAGCGCGATCCAGGACCTCGGCTTCTGGATCCTCAACGACATCATCTGGCGCAAGGCCAATCCGATGCCCAATTTCAAGGGCACGCGATTCACGAATGCGCACGAGACGCTGATCTGGGCCTCGACCGGCGAGAAGGCGAAATACACCTTCAACTATCGCTCGATGAAGACCCTGAACGACGAGCTGCAGATGCGATCGGACTGGGAATTCCCGATCTGCGGCGGCCAGGAGCGCCTGAAGAAGGACGGCTCCAAGGTTCATCCGACCCAGAAGCCGGAAGCGCTGCTCTATCGCATCCTGCTCGCCTCGACCAAGAAGGGCGACGTGGTGCTCGATCCGTTCTTCGGCACCGGCACCACCGGCGCGGTTGCCAAGCGGCTCGGCCGGCGCTTCATCGGCATCGAGCGCGAGGGCGTCTATGTCGAAGCGGCGCAGGAGCGCATCGCCGCGGCGCTGCCGCTCGACGAATCGGCGCTGAAGACGATGCAGGCGCCCAAGGCCGCGCCGCGCGTCGCCTTCGGCCAGCTCGTCGAGAACGGCTATCTCGCCCCCGGCACCGTGCTCACCGACGGCAAGCGCCGCTGGCACGCGACCGTCGGCGCCGACGGCTCGCTCGCGTGCGACGGCCAGGCCGGCTCGATCCACAAGCTCGGCGCGACGCTCCAGTCCGCGCCGTCGTGCAATGGCTGGACCTTCTGGCACTATGAAGCCGCAGACGGCCTCAAGCCGATCGACGCGCTGCGCCAGACCTACCTTCTGGCGACGCAGCCCTAAGTGTCTGTTTGGAAATGCGCGGAAGAGCGCATTTCGAGGCCGCACCGGCCCCCGCCCCCCCCCCCCCCCCCCCCCGGCCCGACGAATTGGGGGGG
>JAEXFD010000049.1 GCA_023400405.1 Pseudomonadota bacterium | reverse complement strand
CAGAGTTTCGATGTGGCGGCCTTTGGGCCGCCACTTTTGTTTTAAGCGTACCGGGTCATCCGCAAGGCCCAATCAGGAACTTGGCTTGGCCAAGTGGTCGTCATGCTTCGCAAGCTGTTCAAAGCCGCCGCCCCTCGTCCAGCCAAACCGAAGGCCAGCCTTCCTGCGGGCCAGCGCGTCTATGCGATCGGCGACATTCACGGACGGCTCGACCTCCTGCGCGCGCTAGTGGCGCGAATCGAAGCGGACGACTCGGCGCGGACCGCCGCAAAAACGAGTCTCATTCTGCTCGGTGACCTCGTCGATCGGGGTCCACAGTCCGCCCAAGTGATCGATTATCTGCGTGACCTGGCCGCGTCTCGGGCACCCGGCAGCACGCGCTTCCTGCTGGGCAATCACGAGGAAGTGTTTCTCGCCGCACTCGAAGACGAGAAGTCGCTGCGCTTCTTCACGCGAATCGGCGGGCGCGAAACCATCCTCAGCTATGGAATCGACGAGGATCGCTACGCGGCGCTGGACTATGCCGAATTGCGCGACGAGTTGCGACACCGCGTTCCGCCCGAACATGTGGCTTTTCTCAACGGCTTCGAGGACATGATCGTGCTGGGCGACTATGTGTTCGTTCATGCCGGCATCGATCCCGCATCCCCGCTGGCAGCACAGCGTCCCAAGAACCTGCGCTGGATTCGCGAGGAATTCCTCAGCCATCCCGGCCCCCTCGAGAAAGTCGTGGTGCACGGGCACACGATCTTCGACGAGGTGAGCTACGGCACCCACCGCATCGGCCTCGATACCGGCGCCTATATGACCGGCAATCTCACGGCGATGGGCTTCGAAGGCGATACCCGCTGGACGCTCGACACTCGCGCGTGATGCGCCTTGAAGCTCGCCTTTGCCGCCTCTCGTGGTAAAGCAGGCCGTGCTCCAGATCACCCCCCTTCCCGCCTCCGCCCGCCCGCGCGCGCTTGCGCAATGGCTGTTCGCCGTCGCCGCGCTGATCATTCTGATGGTCGTCATCGGCGGCATCACCCGGCTTACCGAATCGGGCCTGTCGATTACCGAGTGGAAGCCACTGTCGGGGGCCGTCCCGCCGCTGACCGACGCGCAATGGCAGGCCGAGTTCGCCCATTATCGGCAGATCGGCCAGTATGAGCAGCTGAACCGCGGCATGAGCCTGGCCGAGTTCAAGACCATATTTTTCTGGGAGTATCTTCACCGGCTGCTCGGCCGGGTGATCGGGCTAGCATTCTTCTTGCCGCTTGTCTGGTTCGCGGTACGCAAGGCGATTCCGCGCGGTTATGGCTGGCGCCTTGTCGCCCTGCTCGCGCTGGGCGGCCTGCAAGGTGCGCTCGGCTGGCTGATGGTCCGCTCCGGCCTCAACAAGACCAGCGTCGCCGTCGACCATTTCTGGCTCGCCGCGCACCTGATGACCGCGCTGTTCACGCTAGGCGGCATCGTCTGGACCGCGCTCGACCTGCTCGCGCTGGCGCGAAAGCCAGGTGCGCGCCCGGCGCGCTTCACCGCCCTCGGCGCCGCGGCGCTGCTGATCCTCGCGGTGCAGATATTCTATGGTGCGCTCGTCGCCGGACTAGATGCCGGGTTGGTCACCGATCAATGGCCGCTGATGAACGGACATTTCTTTCCGGGCGTGACCGAGCAGGGACACAGCCTGGGCCATATGCTGTTTTCCGATCCCGCGATCGTCCATTTCATTCACCGTTGGTGGGCGTGGGTGGTGGTCGCGATGCTGGTGGTGCTCGCGCGCAAGGTGCGCAGGACGGACCGGCCGGCATCGATCGCGATCCACAGCGCCTTTGGCGCGCAGATCCTGCTGGGGATCGCCACCGTCATGGCGGGCGTACCGATCTGGCTGGCCGCGCTGCACCAGTTAACGGGCGCGCTGGTCGTGGTCGCAGTGACCTGGGGAGCCCATTCCCTCGGCCGCCGCGGGTGAACACGCTTTCGCTCTGCTACGTCACCTTTCCGACACGCGCGGATGCCGAGCGGATCGTTGAGGCGTTGCTTGAGGAGCGCCTCGCGGCCTGCGCCAACATCCTGGCGCCCTGCACTTCGCTGTATCTGTGGCATCGCCAGCTCGAACGCTCCGAGGAAGTGCCGGTGCTGCTCAAGACGCGTCCGACGTTGGCGATGCGCCTGCGCGCCCGCCTTACCGCGCTGCACCCCTACGACGTTCCGGTGATCGAGAGCTGGGAAGCGGAGGCGGGCAGCGAGGCGGCCGCGTGGGTCATGGCGGAGACGCAATGATGCTGCTCGCGGCGCTGCTGTTCCAGGTCGGTGCGTCGTTCTCCCCGCCCCCCGGCGCATCGCTTCGCGTCGAGACCGAGATGCGTGACGGCGACACGCGGCGCTATCGGCTCGAACGACTCGTCCGCTTCACGCGCGAAGGCCCGGGCTGGCAGGCGGAAGTCATCCTGCTGCGCGCGGAAGGCGATGCGCGGGACGCGAGCGCCGGCATGTTCCAAGCTGGATTCGCCGCCTTTTCCGGGCAGCCGATCCGCTTTCACCTCGACGCGGAAGGTCATGTGACCGAGGTCGAAGCGCGCTCGCTGTTATGGGAGCGGTTCTGCAGCCGCGTCGCGCAATTCGCTGCGGAGCGGCGCAGCCTGGCACCGAAAGACAGGAGCCGTCTCGCCGAGCGCATCGCCGCGCCGCTGCGCGCCCTCCCCGCCGAGCGCCAGCGCGGCATTCTCGCTTCCCTCGTGGAAGCGATCATCGAGCGCGATGTGCCGGGCGCAGGCAGCGAAACCGTGCACCTCCCCGGAGCGTCGCCCTTCGGCGGCACGGCAACGCTCGACGGCACGCGAAGCGTGACCCGGGCCGCCGACGGCGCCCAGATCGTGCACACGCTCGCATCGGCCGAGGTCCCCGCGCCGGGCGGCTCCGGCAACGCGCAGCTGACGCTCGAGCGCGAGGTGCGAAGCGATCCCGCGACGGGCCTGATCGAGCACAGCACCAGCACGACACGAACGCTCGTCTCGGGCGTGCCGAGCGTCCGGATCGTGACGATCATCGTCCATCGCAGCGATTGAGCGCTGCCGCGGTATCCAGATACCCGTCAGCAAACCCACGCATTTCTTGACTTTCCACCATCGAATCGTCAGAGGGCGTGCAACCGCGCTGGCCGAAGGGCTGGCGCGCTTGCGTTTCATACTCGAAAGGTCCCAGCCCATGAAGGCGCTGATGAAGACCACCAAGTCGGCCAAGCCGGCCGAGGTGGAGAAGAAGTGGCACATCGTCGATGCCGACGGCCTGGTGGTCGGTCGCGCTGCGGTGGTGATCGCCAACGTGCTGCGCGGCAAGCACAAGACCAGCTTCACCCCGCACGTCGATTGCGGTGACAATGTCATCGTCATCAACGCGGACAAGATCCGTTTCACCGGCAAGAAGCTGGGCCAGAAGGTGTACTACAAGCACACCGGCTATGCGGGCGGCATCAAGGGCATCACCGCCGCCAAGGTCCTCGAAGGCCGCTTTCCGGAGCGCGTCCTCGAAAAGGCCGTCGAGCGCATGATCCCGCGCGGCCCGCTCGGCCGCCAGCAGATGCGCAACCTGCGCATCTATGCGGGCAGCGAGCATCCGCACGAAGCCCAGAACCCCGAGGTCCTCGACATCGCGGCCATGAGCCGCAAGAACAAGGTGGGCGCATAATGTCCGACAACCGCCAGTCCCTTTCCGATCTGGGCGCCATCGCCGCCGGCGAGCAGGCCGTTGCCACCCAGGCCCAGGCTTCGGCCGAAACCCGCGCCGAGGACTATCTCGCCGGCCAGATCGATGCGCCGTCGAACCCCGCGCCGCTGCGCCAGCAGGAGCTCGACAAGTACGGTCGCGCCTATGCGACCGGCCGCCGCAAGGATGCCGTCGCGCGCGTCTGGCTAAAGCCGGGTTCGGGCAAGATCACGATCAACGGCCGCGACCAGGAAATCTATTTCGCGCGTCCGACGCTGCGCCTCGTCATCAACCAGCCCTTCGGCATCGCCGAGCGGGATGGCCAGTATGACGTGATCTGCACCGTCAAGGGCGGCGGGCTTTCGGGCCAGGCCGGCGCGGTCAAGCACGGCATCGCCCAGGCGCTGACCAAGTACGAGCCGGTGCTTCGCGCGCCGGTCAAGGCCGCCGGGTTCCTGACCCGCGACAGCCGCGCCGTCGAGCGCAAGAAGTACGGCAAGGCCAAGGCCCGCCGGAGCTTCCAGTTCTCGAAGCGCTGATCGCTTCTTCAGCGAACGATTCAGGAAGGGCGGCCCGCAACGGCCGCCCTTTTTGATTCGGCGAATCGATTCGGTTCGCCGATCCGGGCGGGCACCTCACCGCATTGCCGTCCATTGCAGCCGCGAAACAAGCCGCGGTTTTCCGGGCACTTGGCGCAACCCACGGCAAGCGCAAGATTTTCTTAGGTATTTACCCGTCTTGTGGGTCGTGCGCGTCCTAAATATTCAACGAAGCGCAAGTTCGCTTTTGCGGCGGCGGGGGACCGGGGTGTTTGACAATCGACGGAAATCGGCCGCGCTGAGCGCGGCACTGGGCCTGCTCGTGCTGGCCGGATGCGATGGCGGCGGCGGGGGTGCCAGCGGCGGCAGCGGATCGACCGCGGGCGGCGTCGTCACACCCGCGCCCACGCCGACGCCCACCTTCACCGTGGCCGATGCCGCGCGCCTCGCCAAGCAGACCAGCTTCGGCCCGACGACGTCGATGGTCAGCCACATCAAGGATGTCGGCGCGGCGGCCTGGGTCGACGAGCAGCTCGGCACCACCGGCAGCAGCTATGCCGATATCGCCGGCACGGAGGTTCGCCGGGACTTTTGCGCGAACACAGATACGGTCTGCAACCGCCAGCATTTCAGCCGCACCCCCGTCGCGATGCGCTTCTTCGCCGATGCGGTTGCAGGATCGGACCAGCTCCGCCAGCGCGTCGCCTTCGCGCTCGGCCAGATGATCGTCGCTTCCGAGCAGGAAGTGAATTCGGCCGCGGGCATCGCCGCGTTCAACGAGATCCTGCTTTCCAACGCCTTCGGCAACTACCGCGACATCCTCGCCCAGGTGACGCTCAGCGGCTATATGGGCGACTATCTCGACATGGCGGACAGCAACAAGTCCGGCCCGTCCGAGAATTATGCGCGCGAGCTGCTCCAGCTCTTCTCGATGGGCCCCGACCAGCTCAACATGGACGGCACGCCCAAGCTCGATGCGAGCGGCACGGCGATTCCCAACTACACGACCGACGACATCAAGGGCGTGGCCAAGGCGCTGACCGGCTGGACTTATGCCCGGGTCGGCGGCGCCGCGATCACCGACGGCAATGCCCGGGACTATTCGAAGCCGATGATCCAGGTCTCGTCGCGCTACGAGACGACTCAGAAGAGCTTCCTGGGCACCAGCGTCGCTGCCGGCGCCTCGCAGGACGCCAGCGTCGCCGCCGTGGTCGATGCGGCGTTCAACAACCCATCGACCGCGCCGTTCGTCGCGCGCCACCTGATCGTCCACCTCGTCACCGCCAACCCCAGCCCGGCCTATGTCGGCCGCATTGCCCAGGTGTTCGCGGACAATGGCAAGGGAACGCGCGGCGACCTGAAGGCCGTGGTGCGCGCGATCCTGCTCGATCCCGAAGCGCGCGCGGCGCCGAGCGCGACCAGCGGCAAGCTCAAGGAACCCGTGCTGCTGATGACGGCGCTGGCCCGCGCGATCGGCTTTACCACCGACGGCTATGTCTTCGTCACGCGCGACACCAGCCTGGGCCAGCCGGTGTTCCGCGCGCCTTCGGTGTCCAATTTCTATCCGGACGATTTCCCGCTGCCCGGCTCGGCCACGCTGAAGAGCCCGGTGTCGAAGCTGCTCAACACCTCGAACGTGCTGCGCTGGCATAATTTCGTCTATGACTGGACGGTCTCGGGCGACGCGACCCGCAGCGAGTTCGCGCTCGATTCGGGCCTGCCGATGTCGACGCTCACCCAGCCGCTCTGGTCGAGCTGGGAAGCTTACGGCGCCGATCTCGATGCGATGGTTTCGCGGATCGACCTCACCTTGTTCGCCAATACGCTGACCCAGGCGCAGAAGGACGCGCTCAAGGCAGCGGCGACCGCGATCACCAACACCGATGCCACGGTCCAGGCCCGGCGGCGCGCGCAGATGATGCTCTACATCGCCGCGACGAGCCCGATGTTCCTGGTCGACCGCTGAGGAGCCGCCCGACATGACTCTCTCCCGACGCGACTTCATGCGCGTGACCGCCGGCACCGGCGCGCTCGCGGCCCTCGGCCAGCTCGGCCGCACCACGGCGATGGCGGCCCCTTCCGGCAGCTACCGCGCGATGGTCGGCGTGTTCCTGTTCGGCGGCAACGACAGCTGGAACATGGTGATCCCCACCGATGCGCGGCATCCCCAATATCTCGCCGCGCGCGGCAGCGTGGGCATCAAGGCCAGCCAGCTCACCGCGCTGACCAATGCCAGCTATGCGCTCCATCCGGCGATGTCGGCGCTGCGGTCGGTCTGGGACGAGGGCAGCCTGGCGCTGATCCTCAACACCGGCACGCTGTTCGCGCCGCTGACCAAATCGACCTATCAGTCGCGCGCCGACCTGCGCCCGCTCAACCTGATGAGCCATTCGGACGAGCAATCGCACTGGCAGGGCCTGCGCGCCCGCGATTTCGCCACCGACGGCTTCATGGGCCGCATCGCCGATCGCATGGGCGCGACCACCATGCCCTCGATGATGTCGATCGCCGGATCGCAGCTCGCAGTGATCGGCAAGACCAGCTCGGCGCTGGTGCTGCCGTCCACCGGCACGCTTTCGCGCTCGGGCTATTCGACGAGCACCGCCGGTTCGAACGGCGCCAAGAACAATGCGCTCAGCGCCTTTGCCGACGGCAGCAGCTATGGCGACATCACCGCGGGCGTGGCCAAGGCGGTCAACGCCAGCTACGACCAGGCGACCACGGCCAACACGATCATCTCCGCGACCAGCGCGCTCGACGGCTATTTCGTCAATCCGACGACGGGCGCGGCGCTGACCAGCGACGTCGCCCGCCAGCTGATGCGCGTCGCCCGGATGATCGATGCGCGCGGATCGCTGGGCCATAATCGCCAGACCTTCTTCGTCAGCCAGGGCGGCTACGACACCCATTCCGGCCAGACCAATGGCGGCAACAACGATACCGGCGGGCACGCCAATCTGTTGGCCGATCTCGCCATGGCGCTGGCGGGCTTTTACCGCGCGATGAAGTCGCTCGGGATGTCGGAGAATGTCACCGCCTTCACGATGAGCGATTTCGGCCGGACCTATAAGGGCAACGCCCAGACCGGGACCGATCACGCATGGGGCGGCAACCAGCTCGTCGTGGGCGGCAATGTCGCACCCGGCGGCATCTTCGGGGCCTATCCCGATCCGGTGCTGGGCGGCGCGACCGACGTGAGCAGCGAGGGCCGCTTCGTGCCCGCGGTGGCGCAGGAAGAATATCTCGGCGCGATCGCCCGCTGGCACGGCGTCGCCGATGCCGACATGCCCTATGTCTTCCCCAATTGGTCGACCTGGAGCACCGGCGGGCGCGGGCCCATAGGGTTGTTCCGCGCCTAGGTTGCCGCGCGACGAATCTTATCCCAAAGGCGGTGGAGGTCGCGCTGGGAGGTCAGGTGAGACACGCCGTCGGGAGAGAGTTCGGCTTTGTCATGATCACGGTGGGGATCGTGATCGCCACCCATGCCATCGCATACCTCACGCATGAGTTTTCCCATAGTTTCGCGGCTTGGGCGTTCGGCTTCATGTCCAACCCGCTGGCCCTTGATTATGGCGGGCCCTCCCCGGCGAACATCGTGCTGCTGGCGCAGGTGGGCGACAATGTGCCCTATGACGCGATCCTCAGCGGCGGTCACGGGTTCGCCGTGGCGAGCATCGCGCTCGCCGGGCCGTATGTCGGGAACGCGCTTTTGTACATTGCCCTCGGCGTGATCGTCGGGCGGCTGGACGCGCGCCAAATCGGACTGGCTTCTTTCCTGTTCTGGCTGATGACGATGTGCGCCGGCAATGTGTGGAGCTATGTGCCCATTCGCGCGATAACGACGCATGCGGATATCGCGATCGCTGCATCCGGCCTGAACATCAGCGTCTGGCTGCTGTTCCCATTTCTGTTCGTCCCGTCGCTCGTCCTGGTCGCGCATTTCCTCGCGCGCATCGCTCCGATGCTGATCCCGGTGATCACGGCGCGTCGCCCGGCACGACTCGCCCTTGTCGTCGCCACGGCGGCGACCTGGCTATTCACTTTTTTCGGCGGCGTCGGGCTGTTCCAGGACTATGGTAGCGTCTCCCAGGCCTTTTCGCTTCTGTCCGCCGTCGTTCTGACGCCCCTGTCCGTCATTTGGCTATGGTTGCGGTGCTCCGAAGCACCGGAACCCTGACCGAAGCTCATCCTCGTGGCCAACATCTGGTTCATTCGCGCTTAACGCCCTATCGGGATTGCGCTATCCTCCGCCGGGTCCAAGGTCAGCCCTTTAGGGGAGGCGGACGATGGCCAATCTCTATCGCATCACGCCGTTCATGCACGTGCCGGACATCGAGGCGGCGATCGACTTTTTCACCGAAGCGCTGGCGTTCGAGCTGCGCTTTCGCACCGCGGACTATGCCTATGTCCAACGCGAGTCCGTCGCGTTCCGGCTGCTCCAGAACCATGGCGACGACGGCGCGCCGCCGGGCAACCGGCGCACTTGCTATTATATCGACGTCGAGGATGTCGATGCCGTTTGTCGGGAGCTCGAGCCGCGCATCCACAGGCTCAATGCCGGCGAGCTCCATGGGCCGGTCGACCAGATGTATGGGCAGCGCGAGCTGATGGTGCTGGCGCCGGATGGGAACATGATCGTGTTCGGCCAGGATATTTCGAAGCGTTGACCCAACCAGATCCTCCCCCAGCTTGTCTGGGGGAGGGGGACCGCCGCCGTAGGCGGTGGTGGAGGGGCTTTACCGCAAGTCGCGGCGCGCTGCGCCGACCCCTCCACCCCGCGGCTTCGGGGCGCGGCCCCCCTCCCCGAGACGAGCTCGGGGAGGATTTCTTTACAGCGCCACGCTCGCCTCCCCAAGGAAGCGGGCGCGCGTCGAGAAGCTCGCGCCGTCGATTGTGATTTCGTTGAACGAGGGCGGCCGGTCGCGCACCCGCTCGGACAGCGTCCCTGCGCCGATCAGCCTGACGCTGCGGCCGCCCACGACATGCTCCACGTCGAAGGGATCGTGGACGTGCCCGGTCAGCACCGCATCGGCACCCGCTGTCGCCAATGCATCGAGTGCGCGGTGCCCACCCCTGGTCTCAGAAGTCGCCCGGGTTCCGCCCTCGACCAGCGGATGATGGCAGGCGACGAACACGAGGCCGCCGGGGGGCACCGCCTCGACGAGCGCGAGCGACTGCTGGAGGGCGTGGGTGCTGACATGGCCCTTCGACCAGTTGAGCCGCCACTGGAAGCGCGCCGTGGTCTTGAGCGGCACTACCGCGACCCCGTTCACGTCGAGCGGCTTCTCGATCATCCGCTCGAGCGCGACATAGCGCTTGTACGGCGTTACGAAGCGGGCCCAGAGGTTGAAATAGGGCAAGTCGTGATTGCCGACCTCCACCGTCACCGGGCGGCCGAGGCTTTCCAGCCATTTGGCTGCCGCGCTGAACTCCGCCGCCCGCGCGCGCATGGTGAGGTCGCCGGTCATGATGATCGCGTCGGGCTGCTCCGCGCGCACGGTGGCGTCGAACCAGTCGATCGCGGCGCGATCCTCGCGGCCGAAATGCACGTCGCTGACGTGGAAGAGCCGGGTCATCCGGCGGCCTTGCGCGTCGCGATGAAGGATTCGAGGCTCTTGCCGGCGCGGATCGTCACGCCGGGATCGAGCTGGACCGGCTCGCCGTCGAACAGCGCCAGCGCCGCGCCCTTGCCGCGCACCGACAGCGTCTTCGCCTGCGATTCCGAAACCGCGCGCGCCGCCACCCAGTCGCCGGTCAGCCATCCCCAGCCGAGCTCGGTGATCGAGCGCCAATCGCGCGCGTCGACCGCGGCGACGTCGAGATGGCCGAGCTCGGGCGTGACGAACACCGCCTGGTACCGGTCTCCGAGCCCCGGCGCGCCATCGACGCGGATGCCCTTTTCGCCGAACGTCCGCCGCCAGGCCGCACGCGCGGCGCCGAACAGCCGCGCCACCTTGCCCTTGCGCGCCGCCTCGCGCGCACGGGCCCAGGCCGCCGCGGGGCCGAGGATCAGCCCGACGAACGCGCGATGCTTGCCCGCCTGGATGAAGGGCAGCGCGACGCGGCGCTTCTCCCGATGCGCGGCATGGACGATCTTGTGCGGATCGCTCTCGTCGTGCAGCGCCTTGGCGAGCAGGTTCATCGTCCCGCCGGGCAGGATCAGGAAGCTCCCCTTCCACTTGGCGAGCGCGCACAGCGCCGCGTTGATCGTGCCGTCGCCGGCGAAGAGCACCACCGTGTCCACCTTCGCGACATCGAGCTTGCGCGCGGTCGGCAGCTTCTCCTCGGGAAATTCGGTGCGTCCGGCGAGGCTTAGGCCGCGCTCCTCGAACACGACTTCGAGCGCGTCGCACTTCTTGCGCGTCGCGGTGCCCGAATTCGGATTGGTGATGAACCACAGCGTCTGCATTGCGCCCCCGTAACGCTCGACGCGCGAAAAGGGCTCAGCGGTTCGGGAGGATTGGAGCGGGTGAAGGGAATCGAACCCTCGTCGTAAGCTTGGGAAGCTTCTGCTCTACCATTGAGCTACACCCGCAAGGCGCGCTGAAATCCCCGCTTTGCCTGCCGCTGTCAAGCCGGCATCGCCGCCCCGCCCCGTGCGTTGGGCGCAAATGCCCGCTAGGGAGGGCTATGGCCGTCACCGATATCGCGACCCGCACTTACAATCACAATTTCCGGCTCGATCCGATCGTCCGCAGCCTGCTCGATACCGATTTCTACAAGCTGCTGATGCTCCAGATGATCCGGCACCTGCATCCCGATCTGCCGGTCACCTTCTCGCTGATCAACCGCAGCCGCGCGGTCCGCCTCGCCGACGTCATCGACGAGGGCGAATTGCGCGCGCAGCTCGATCATGCCCGCACGATCCGCTTCGCCAAGAAGGAGCTGATCTGGCTCGCCGGCAACAGCTTCTACGGCAAGCGCCAGATGTTCGCGCCGGACTTCATCGCCTGGCTCGCCGACTTCCGGCTGCCCGAATACGACCTGCGCAAGGTGGATGGGCAGTATGAGCTGCATTTCGACGGGCCGTGGACGCAGACCAGCATGTGGGAAATCCCCGCGCTCGCCATCGTCAACGAGCTGCGCTCGCGCGCCGCGATGCGCGACAAGGGCCGGTTCGCGCTCGATGTGCTCTATGCGCGCGCCAAGGCCAAGCTGTGGGACAAGGTCGAGCGGCTGCGGCAGCTCCCCGATCTCGTCCTCTCCGATTTCGGCACCCGCCGCCGCCACGGCTTCCTCTGGCAGCGCTGGTGCGTCGAGGCGCTGAAGGAAGGGCTCGGCGAGCGGTTCATCGGCACCTCCAACGTGCTGCTGGCGATGGACGCCGATCTGGAAGCGATCGGCACCAATGCGCACGAGCTGCCGATGGTCGAGGCGGCGCTGGCCGACAGCGACGAGGCGCTGGCCGGCGCGCCCTATCGCGTGCTCGAGCAATGGCGCGCCCATTATGGCGGCAACCTGCTGATCGCCCTGCCCGACGCCTTCGGCACCGCCGCCTTCCTGCGCGACGCGCCCGATTGGGTGGCCGACTGGACCGGCTTCCGCCCCGATTCCATGCCGCCAATCGAAGGCGGCGAGCAGATCCTGCGCTGGTGGCGCGACAAGCGCCGCGACCCGCGCGACAAGCTGCTGATCTTCTCCGACGGGATGGACGTCGATACGATCGAGGCCGCCTATCGCCATTTCCACGGCCGGGTGCGGACCAGCTTCGGCTGGGGCACCAACCTCACCAACGATTTCCGCGGCTGCGATCCCGATGGCGGCCATGGCCTCGAGCCGATCTCGCTGGTCTGCAAGGTGACGCACGTCGCCGGCCGCCCCGCGGTCAAGCTCTCCGACAACCCAGCCAAGGCCACCGGCGATCCGGGGGAAATCGCCCGCTACCTGCGCGTCTTCGGTGACGAGGGGCGCCGCACCCACGATATCGCGGTCTGAGCGTTCCACCGTTGACCCGCGCCACGCGTGCGCTAGCGTGAAGCCGGGTTCGAACAGGAGAAAATGGATGCGGGTTCTCGGCTTTACGGCGCTGGCGGCAATCGCACTCTCGGCCCCGGCGGCCCAGGCGCAGAAGAATCCGCAGGCCGAGGCACAGGCGCTCGAGCTGCTCAAGCGCGGCATCGCCTTCCGCACGGTCGCCGGCCCGGGCAACCAGACGCCGGACTATGCCGCCTATCTGAAGGAGCAGCTCGTCGCCGGCGGCTTCGATGCCGCCGATGTCCGGATCGAGAAGCTGGGCGACACCGCCTATCTCGTCGCGCGCTATCGCGGCACCGGAAAGGGCAAGCCGATCTACGTCTCGGGCCATATGGACGTGGTCGAGGCCAAGCCCGCCGACTGGACCCGCGATCCGTTCACGCCGATCGTCGAGAACGGCTATATCTTCGGCCGCGGCGCCTCCGACATGAAATACGACCTGTCGACGATGGTCGCGACGCTGATCCAGCTCAAGCGCGAGGGCTTCAAGCCGAGCCGCGACATTCTCCTTCTCGCCTCCGGCGACGAGGAGACCGACATGAAGACGACGGCGGCGATGGCCGACCAATATCATGACGGCGAGCTACTGCTGAACATCGATGGCGGCGGCGGCGCGCTCGACGAGAGCGGCAAGCCCGAGATCTTCGGCCTCCAGGGCGCCGAGAAGACCTATGCCGATTTCGAGCTGACCTTCACCAATCCCGGCGGCCATTCGAGCGCGCCGACACGCACCAACGCCATCTACCAGCTCGCCCGTGCGCTGGAGAAAATCGAAGCCTATCAATTCCCCGGCGAAATCAACGAGATCACTCGCGCTGGCTTCGAACAGGGCGCCAAGACCACCGATTCGCCCACCATCGCCGCGGCGATGCGCGCCTTCGTCGCCAATCCGCAGGACCCGCAGGCGCTGGCCGTGCTGCGCGCCGAGCCGGGGCTGATCGGCCAGACCGGCACGACCTGCGTGGCGACGATGGTCAATGCCGGCCATGCCACCAACGCGCTGCCCCAGCGGGCGACCGCCAACATCAATTGCCGCATCTTCCCCGGCACGCCGGTCGAGGCCGTGCAGGCGACCCTGACCAAGGTCGTTAACGATCCCGCGCTCAAGATCGCCAACGTCACTGCCGGCGCGATCGCCAGCCCCGCCTCGCCGCTGCGGCCGGACCTGATGGCGCTGGTGACCAAGGGCATCCATGCCCGGTTCCCCAATGTGCCGATCGTGCCGTCGATGTCCGCGGGCGCAAGCGATTCGATGTGGTTCCGCGCCAAGGGCGTGCCGAGCTATGGCGTCAGTCCGATCTTCATGAAGGAATCGGACAGCTTCGCGCATGGCCTCAACGAGCGCACGCCGCTGAGCGAGATCGCCCCGTCGATCACCTATTACAAGCTGCTGCTCACCACGCTGGCGAAGTAACCGGGCGCCCTGCCCGGCTTTCCGCATTGAGCCGTCGAGGCGGAGTAAAAAATTCCCGTTCGCCCTGAGCTTGTCGAAGGGTAGCCCTTCTCTCGTCTTCTACCAGGCGGAGAACCGCCCTTCGACAAGCTCAGGGCGAACGGGGGAAGTGGCGAGCGAGTTACCAAGCCGTGCTCAGATCCCGCCTTCGACCGCCGCGTGTCCCATCGCCGCGAGGCCGGCGATCACCGCCTCGGCACAGGCATCGACCAGCGCCTGATCGGTGGCGCGGATGACGAGATTGGCGCCGGTGCGGCCTTCGCGGAAAAAGGGGTAGCTGCCGATCGCGGTGCCGGGGTGGCTGCGCTCGGCCTCGCGCAGCATGTCGGCGATCTCGCTTTCCGCGACCCAGGCGCCGACGGTGCGCGAGAGCACGGGCCGCCCGCCCTCCAGCGTGCCGGTGAGCGCGGCGAGCATGTCCGCGGCGATGTGGGGCACGCCGGCGAGCACGAAGACGTTGCCGATGCGGATGCCAGGCGCGCCGGACATGCGGTTCTCGATCAGCCCGGCGCCTTCGGGCACCCGCGCCATGCGCAGCCGCGCCTCAGTGACGCCGCCGCGCCCGGCATAATGCCGCTCGAGGATCGCGCGGGCGGCGGGGTGGACGACCACGCCGACGCCCAGCGCCGCGGCGATCGCATCGACGGTGATGTCGTCATGCGTCGGTCCGATGCCGCCGGTAGTGAAGAGATAGTCGTTGCGCGCCCGCAGCGCGTTCACCGCCTCGACGATGGCGGCCTGGACGTCGGGCACGACGCGCACTTCGGCGAGGCGAATGCCCTGGACGTTGAGCCAGGTGGCGAGCTGGGCGATGTTCTTGTCCTGGGTGCGGCCCGACAGGATTTCGTCGCCGATCACCACCAGGGCTGCCGTCCAGATCCGCTCGCTCATTTCGCGAACCTACGGCCTCGAAAAGCGCGGCGCAAACGCCTATATGGCGACGATGACCGAATATGTGACCGTCACCGAGGACATGCCCCAGACGCGCGACGGCGCGATCAAGCTCCACGGCCCCGAGGGCTTCGAAGGCATGCGCCGCGCAGGCCGGCTGGCCGCGGAGATCCTCGACGCACTGGTGCCGCATGTCGTGCCGGGCGTCACGACGGCGGAACTCGACGACATCGTGCGTGAGATGACCGTGGCCGCCGGCGGCGTGCCCGCGACGCTGGGCTATCGCGGCTATACCCATAGCTGCTGCATCTCGATCAACCATGTCGTCTGCCACGGCATCCCGTCCGAGCGGACGCTCAAGGACGGCGACATCGTCAATATCGACGTGACGCCGATGCTGGGCGGCTGGCATGGCGACACCAGCCGCATGTATCTGGTCGGCGACGTGCCGATCAAGGCGCGCCGGCTGGTCGACGTGACCTATGAGTGCCTGATGCTCGGCCTCGAACAGGCCAAGCCGGGAAATCACCTGGGCGATATCAGCCATGCGATCCAGCGCCATGCCGAGAAGCATCGCTATGGCGTAGTGCGGGATTTCTGCGGGCATGGCCTGGGCCAGGTGTTCCACGACGCGCCCGAGGTGGTCCATGTCGGCCGCCCCGGCACGGGACCCGAGCTGCGCCCCGGCATGTTCTTCACGGTCGAGCCGATGATCAATATCGGCCGCCCCGACGTGAAGCTGCTCGACGACGGCTGGACCGCCGTGACGCGCGACCGTTCGCTCTCCGCGCAGTTCGAGCATTCGATCGGCATTACCGAGACGGGGTGCGAGATTTTCACCCAGAGCCCGAAGGGCCTCGATCGCCCGCCTTACTGACCGCCCTCGCCCGCCTGCGGGGCATGCGAGGCGGTCCAACCGCGCAGGGCCTCCTCGATCTCGCCAGCGTCGAAGCAACCCAGCGCGCACCGGATGCAGAAGGCGTCGCGATCCTCCGGGGCGATCGCCATCAGCCCGTGCGCCATGATGACGAGAGGCCCCTTCGCCACGAGCGTTTCTTCGCCCGCCACGCCCGGCTCCGCGTCACGCGCGCGCCGGTAGATCGCGGCAGGTACGTCCACCGGCAGCAACGCCATCGGGATCCCCTTCGTTAAGCCGCGAACCCTTCACGAACCGGAAGGTTCCTTTGGCCGGGGCCTCGCCGGCCCTCACGCGCCCGCACCGCCGTTGCTCCCAAATCCGGCAGGCACGGTCGCACTGCCCATTTGCTAGGCACTTGTTAACGCGCCGTTGCCGTGCGACCGAAGGGGCCGGGCCGAGTCCGGCCTTGGCACGGAAGTTGCCAGACGCGCGCTTAGGGCCGGTACCCGCACATTGGGGGAAGACGTGAAAAAGATCGAAGCGATCATCAAGCCGTTCAAGCTCGACGAAGTGAAGGAGGCGCTGCACGAAGTCGGCGTTTCCGGCATCACCGTCACCGAGGCCAAGGGCTTCGGCCGGCAGAAGGGCCATACCGAACTCTATCGGGGCGCCGAATATGTCGTCGACTTCCTGCCCAAGGTGAAGCTCGAAGTCGTGGTCGAAGACGCGCTGGCCGAGCGGGTGGTCGAGGCGGTCGCCGCGGCGGCGCAGACGGGACGCATCGGCGACGGCAAGATCTTCGTGATCCCGGTCGAAACGGCGCTGCGCATCCGCACCGGGGAGCGGAACGAAAACGCGATTTGACGCAGCGCAGCGTCATGGCGATGCTGCATCTGCACAGGTAATTTTATTGCCCGATTCGTCGGGCGCACGAAAGAGAGCGAAAGGGCAAGACGATGGCGAATTCGGCCAGCGACATTCTGAAGATGGTCAAGGAGAACGAGATCGAGTGGATCGATCTGCGTTTCACCGATCCCAAGGGCAAGTGGCAGCATCTCACCATGGTCGCCAAGGTGATCGGCGAGGACGAGCTGACCGACGGCCTGATGTTCGACGGCTCCTCGATCGAGGGCTGGAAGGCGATCAACGAATCGGACATGATCCTGAAGCCGGACCTCGACGCGGTGTGGATCGATCCATTCTCGGCCACGCCGATGCTGATCCTCGTTTGCGACATCGTCGAGCCTTCGACCGGCGAGCTCTATGCCCGCGATCCGCGCTCGACCGCCAAGCGCTCGGAAGCCTATCTCCAGTCGCTGGGCATCGGCGACACCGTCTATGTCGGCCCCGAAGCCGAATTCTTCATGTTCGACGACGTCCGCTTCGAGAACAGCTATTCGACCAGCTATTACGCGATCGACGACATCGAGCTGCCGGGCAATTCGGGCAAGGAATATGAAGCGGGCAATCTGGGCCACCGCCCGCGCGCCAAGGGCGGCTATTTCCCGGTCGCCCCGGTCGACAGCGCCGTCGATATCCGCGGCGAGATGGTCTCGACCATGCTCGAAATGGGCCTGCCCTGCGACAAGCATCACCACGAAGTCGCCGCGGCGCAGCACGAGCTGGGCCTGACCTTCGGCACGCTGGTAGAAACCGCCGACCGCATGCAGATCTACAAGTACGTCGTGCACCAGGTCGCCCAGGCCTATGGCAAGACCGCGACCTTCATGCCCAAGCCGATCAAGGAAGATAACGGATCGGGCATGCACACCCACATGTCGATCTGGGACAAGGGCAACCCGCTGTTCGCGGGCAATGGCTATGCCGGGCTGAGCGACATGTGCCTCTATTTCATCGGCGGCGTGATCAAGCACGCCAAGGCGCTCAACGCCTTCACCAACCCGACCACCAACAGCTACAAGCGGCTGGTGCCGGGCTACGAAGCCCCCGTGCTGCTCGCTTATTCGAGCCGCAACCGCTCGGCGTCGTGCCGCATCCCGTACGGCGCGGGCACCAAGGCGAAGCGCGTCGAGTTCCGCTTCCCGGACGCGCTGGCCAATCCGTACCTCGCTTACGCGGCGCTGCTGATGGCCGGCCTGGACGGCATCCAGAACAAGATCCACCCGGGCGACCCGATGGACAAGAACCTGTACGACCTGCCGCCGGCCGAACTCGCCGAAGTGCCGACCGTGTGCGGTTCGCTCCGCGAAGCGCTCGACAGCCTCGAGGCGGACATGGACTTCCTGCTCAAGGGCGACGTGTTCACCAAGGACCAGATCGAAGCCTATGTCGAGCTGAAGCGCGGCGACGTCGCCCGCTGGGAAATGACGCCCTCGCCGGTCGAGTACGACATGTACTACAGCGCCTGATCGCGCGGCCTTCGGGCAAAGAAGGGGCGTCCGGAGCGATCCGGGCGCCCCTTTCCCTTTGGGCTCGCGCGCCCGGCCGCATGGGACTGTCATATAAAGAATCCTTTATATGATGCTTGACGCCCCCGCCGCCGGGGCGCAAAGCGGCGCTGTCGAAGGTTCTCCGGCCGGGTCCGCCCGCGCCGGAGCTAAGACGGGAAGCCGGTGCAAGGCCGGCGCTGCCCCCGCAACTGTAAGCGGCGAGCGGCGATCCAATCACGTCACTGGGCTCGCCTGGGAAGACGGATCGTCCGCATTGACCCGCGAGCCAGGAGACCTGCCTTTGGCGCGATAACGTCCACCGGCGGGGTGTCCGGGCTGGCTGCTTGCTCATGCGCGGCCGGCCCTGCCCTGCCGCGCATCGCCGGTGTCCGTCCCGGGTCCCTGCCCTTCATCGGGGTATGAAGACCATGACCGTCACCATTGCCACGCTTGGCTTCCCGCGCATCGGGCCCAGGCGTGAACTCAAGACCGCGCTCGAACGCTTCTGGGCCGGCAAGTCCGGCGAAGCCGAGCTGCTCGAAGCCGCCGCCGGGCTGCGCACTGCCGCCTGGGCGCGGCAATCCTCGCTCGGCGCCGACTGGATCCCGTCGAACGACTTCTCGCTCTACGACCATGTCCTCGACACCAGCCTGATGCTCGGCGCGATCCCGGAGCGCTATGGCGCGGCGCCGGGCACCGCCGATCTCGCCACCTATTTCGCGATGGCGCGCGGCACCACCGGCGGCGAGCAGGGCTGCGGCCATGGCCATGCCAGCCTGACCGCGTGCGAGATGACCAAATGGTTCGACACCAACTACCATTATCTCGTGCCCGAACTGGTGCCGGGGCAGAAGCTGTCGCTTGCTTCGGCCAAGATCGTCGAGGACTATCGCGAGGCGCGTGCGCAGGGCTTCGAGACGCGGCCGGTGCTGCTCGGCCCGGTCACCTGGCTCAGCCTCGCCAAGGGGCGTGACGTCGATCCCTTCGACTTCCTCGACGAAGTGCTGGGGCTCTACGCCGCGGTGCTGACCCAGCTCGGCCAGGCTGGCGCCGCGTGGGTGCAGATCGACGAGCCAGTGCTCGCGCTCGACCTTTCCGAGCGGCAGCGCGCGGCGATCACCCGCGCCTATGCCAAGCTGACCCGGCTCGGCGTCAAGCTGATGCTGGCGACCTATTTCGGCGCGCTGGCCGACAATCTGCGCCTCGCCGCGAGCCTGCCGGTGGCCGGGCTGCACGTCGACCTCGTCCGCGCGCCCGAACAGCTCGACCCGCTGCTCGCCGCCGCGCCCAAGGACCTGCTGCTCTCGCTCGGCGTGATCGACGGCCGCAATGTCTGGCGCGCCGATCTCGACGCGATCCTCGATCGGATCCAGCCGATCGCCGCCAGCCGCGACCTGATCCTCGCCCCTTCCTGCTCGCTGCTACACGTGCCCGTGGACCTGGCGCTGGAGAGCAAGCTCGATCCGGAAGTGGCGCAGTGGCTGGCCTTTGCAGTGCAGAAGATCGAGGAGCTCGCGATCCTCAAGCGCGCGCTCAACCAAGGCCGTGACAGCGTTGCGGCGGAACTCGCCGCCGCGCGCCAGGCCGCCGCGGCGCGCCGGGTCTCGCCGCGCGTCCATGATCCGCTGGTCGCCGCCCGCGCCGCCGCGGTCACGCCGGCGATGCGCGAGCGGCGATCGCCCTATCCGGAGCGGGCCGCCGCCCAGGCCGAAGCGCTGGCGCTGCCGCGCTTCCCGACCACCACCATCGGCTCCTTCCCGCAGACCCCCGAAGTCCGCCACGCCCGCGCCGAGCATAATCGCGGCCGGCTCGGCGATGCCGACTATCTCCGCTTCCTGCGCGAGGAGACCGAGCGTGCGGTCCGCTGGCAGGAAGAGGCCGGGCTCGACATGCTCGTCCATGGCGAGTTCGAGCGGAACGACATGGTACAATATTTCGGCGAGCAGCTTTCCGGCTTCGCCTTCACCGTGAACGGCTGGGTGCAGAGCTATGGCTCGCGCTGCGTGCGGCCGCCGATCCTTTATGGCGACGTGTCGCGGCCGCGGGCGATGACGGTCGAATGGTGGCGCTATGCCCAGAGCCTGACCGATAAGCCGATGAAGGGGATGCTCACCGGGCCAGTGACGATCCTCAACTGGTCGTTCGTGCGCGACGACCAGCCCCGCGAGGCTTCGTGCCGGCAGATCGCGCTGGCGATCCGCGACGAAGTACGCGATCTCGAAGCGGCCGGCGCCCAGGCGATCCAGATCGACGAGGCGGCGCTGCGCGAGGGCCTGCCGCTGCGCCGGCGCGACTGGCAGCATTATCTCGACTGGGCCGTCGATTGCTTCCGCCTGACCGCCGCGGGCGTGGGCGACGCGACGCAGATCCACACGCATATGTGCTATTCGGAGTTCAACGACATCCTGCCGGCGATCGGCGCGATGGACACCGACGTGATCTCGATCGAGACGGCACGATCGCAGATGGAGCTGCTCGAAGGGTTTGCCGCCTTCGCCTATCCGAGCGCGATCGGGCCGGGGGTGTACGACATCCACGCGCCGCGCGTGCCGGACGTGGAGGAAATGGTCGCGCTGATGCGGCTCGCCCAGGCGCATCTCGCGCCCGAGCAGCTCTGGGTGAACCCCGATTGCGGGCTGAAGACCCGCAACTGGGCCGAAGTGCGCCCCGCCATCGCCGCGATGGTCGAGGCCGCGCGGCAGTTGCGCGCCGAAGCGCTGGTCGAAGCCTGAGTCCGAAGCAGTGCGGCGCCCGCCCCCCCCCCCCCCCCCCCCCCCCCAGGGGCGAACCGGGGGGGGGGGGGGGGGGGG
>JAEXFD010000033.1 GCA_023400405.1 Pseudomonadota bacterium | reverse complement strand
ACCTGATTAAGGTGGGTTTTAGCGGCTGCGTTAATTATCTGACCACGACTTGATAGATTCATCATTTACAGCATGTTTATTAACACTACATGGTTTTTAGGATAAATCCCAACACTGGTCGGTTTTCTAACCATTAACACCGCTCTATGATAGTAGCAATGGTAATCATACTTAGAGATTAATTATGGATACGGTTGAGGAGTTGAATGGAACGTACTTCTATGCGGGTAAATCAAATTTAACTGCTGCTGAAATGTTTTTCATGGTCTTTTGCGAGAAGACTATAGAACAATTTGGGTTAGGAGTTGCAGATTTTGGTGCAGTTATAGGAATAGTTTCAGGGCGAAATGTTCTGACTACGCGCACTAAACCCGGTGGGACTATTTTGGGCACATCCTATGCGTCAAAGGCATCCAGGGCAGTGTTTAAAAAAGCGAAATTTTCATTCGGCATGAAGCTGCCAACATGGTTAGGGGGTTATACTCCATGGACTGTAAGAAAACAAATGGTGCGCAATATTGCTCCATTTGTTGGACGAACCATACCGCTAATCGGTGTGTTAATACTTGCAAATGATGTTTCTCAAATTGTTTACCGAACTATCAGTGAGTACAATGCTATTGCCAGAGGAAACGATAAACTATGGTAGAGAATATAGAGAAGCGGGTATACGAAATCGTTCGCCCATATGCAGGAGTATATGTGTTTTCTGCTAAACCTGTCCCGTTAACCCCAGAAACAGATTTAGATACTGACCTGTCTATAGATGACCTTGAAGCGGAGGAACTCATGGAACAATATTTCAGTGAGTTTAAGGTAGATAAAGGCAATTTTAATATAAAAAAATATTATCCTGAGACACCGATTTCATGGAACATTTTCAAGAAAACAGAGCCTGTATTAGTGCCTGACTTTACTATAGGCATGTTAATTGAGTCAGCTAAAGCGGGCAGGTGGTTATACGATTAATATTATGGATGCTCTTAAATTATTATTGTACGCATCGCATAATATAATAAATTAGAATCACACGTTTTGCGTAACGTTAACAAAGTGATTGTTAACGACATCCGCTATTCCAGCTTCTGTATTGTCACCAATAATTAAATCAGCTATTGCTTTGACTTCATCCACAGCGTTACCCATTGCAACGCCCAGGCCAGCATTCGTCAACATACTTAGATCGTTATAGTTATCACCAAACGCTATAACCTGGCTCATAGACAAACCCTGTGATTCAACCCATTGCGTCAGGCGTTTACCCTTACTGTTTCCGGCCTGGGCTATATCTACCTGGTCGTGCCAGGACCACTCACAAGCAAGCCCTAATTCACGTTCTACAATCTGTCCAAAATTCTGTAGTTTCTCTGTGTCAGCATCGGTAAGCGCGAATTTCCAAATAGCATTGACATTTTGCGATGCTTCACGAAGAGAGGACACTTTTCTGAATATGGGGCGTTGTGATTCTGGAAGGGACTTAGCCCATAGTTCTGTACGGATAATATGCCCTGTTGGCTCCTGATAGAACATACCATCATCAGCATACATCAGGCTGTGAACATTGTAACTATTGAGTAAATCAACTAATAGTGAAGCTTGATCTGCTTTTAAAGGGTCTGCCGCAATCACGCTGTTGGTATTGTAATCGTACAATAAAGCACCATTACAGCATATTGCGGGCGTATTCAGTCCCAAAGCCTGGTAAAAAGGATGGATTGCAACATAATGGCGTCCGGTCACGATTACCACTTTTGCACCAGATTTCCGGGCATTTTGTAGGGCAGTTAGTGATTCAGAAAGAATCTTTTTCTCGGGCGTTAAAAGCGTCCCGTCCAAATCAAGGGCAATAATTTTATAGTCCATGTTCTTCACTGTAAAAGGTTTGAGGTTATGTCAATAGTACATCGCTAAACTCATACTTCAAAACAATCACCAGGCCGACGCAGTTCTTGATACAGTACTGGGAGAGTCAGCCTCTACTAACGGTTGCTATTACAATAAATTGCAGGCGTCTCCAGGGCCAGCGCCTGATAAAAAGGGTGGATAGCGACGTGATGCCGGCCGGTGACAATGATCGGCTGATGTCCGGCGGCCTTCGCCCGTGAGAGCGCTTCGACGGTGGCTGGAAGGCGCGTTTTTTTGGGGGTGAGCAGAGTGCCGTCTAAATCAAGGGCGATTACGCGCGAAGTCATGTCTTTTTCCGTGGTCAATGATGAAATTCAGTTTCTTACGATGGTACACCCTGCCGCGCTATGGGCAAAATTTGCGGGTGAAATTCTGCATTCACCACGAAAAAGGGCTATCCTGGTAACTTAACGCCGTATTGAGGAGAGGAGTATTCATGAAACAAACCGTTTATACCGCCAGTCCGGAGAGTCAGCAGATCCATGTCTGGCGTCTGAACTCAGAAGGGACCCTGACGCTCGTTCAGGTTGTTGATGTTCCCGGCCAGGTCCAGCCGATGGTCATCAGCCCTGACAAGCGTTACCTCTACGTGGGCGTACGCCCGGAATTCCGCGTTATTGCTTACCGAATCGCGCCGGACGACGGTGCGCTGACCATGACCGCAGAGGCTTCGCTTCCCGGCAGCCCGACTCATATCTCTACCGACCACAGCGGTCGTTTCCTGTTCAGCGGTTCCTATAACGCAGGCTGCGTAAGCGTGACCAGCCTTGAGGACGGTATTCCCACCACTACCCTGGATGTGGTTGAGGGGCTGGAGGGCTGCCACTCCGCCAATATCTCCCCGGACAACCGCACCCTGTGGGTACCGGCGCTGAAACAGGACCGCATCTGCCTGTTTACCCTGAGCGACGATGGCAATCTGCAACCGCAGGAGCCTGCGGAAGTGAACACCGTGGAAGGGGCCGGGCCGCGCCATATCGCTTTCCATCCGAACAAGCGCTTTGCCTACTGCGTCAATGAACTCAACAGTTCGGTAGATGTGTGGCAGTTAAGCAATGCCCACGGCAATATCGAATGCATGCAGACGCTGGATATGATGCCTGCCGATTTTGCCGATACCCGTTGGGCGGCGGATATTCATATTACCCCGGATGGTCGCCATCTTTATGCCTGCGACCGTACCGCCAGCCTGATCACCATTTTCAGCGTCTCAGAAGACGGCAGTATTCTGGCGGTAGAAGGGCACCAGCCTACCGAAACGCAGCCGCGCGGTTTCAATATCGATCACAGCGGCAAATTCCTTATTGCCGCAGGCCAGAAGTCGCACCATATCGCGCTGTATGAAATCAGCGGCGCGCAGGGGCTGCTGACGGAAAAAGGCCGCTATGCGGTAGGCCAGGGGCCGATGTGGGTCGTGGTTAACGCCTGGTAAGGTGGAGATAACGTTTGATATAAGGCCAGTCAGGATGATGGCTTTATATCAATACTGCTAGCCCGGCAGGCGTAGCAACTACTCCAAATTACTCGGGGTTATCTCAGGAAGTATATTTTCGTGCGCATCGAATTCTGCAGACCAGTCTGTCCCGCCCTCCTGGGTTTATCAGCGCCAGCGGCAGGCCCCGGTGGTCGCAGTGGTACAGGTGGATTTTCTTCACCAGAGCGGAGGCCTGCTCCAGCTGTTTTTTTAATCTGCTCCTGCATCAGGCCACACCAGAAAGCAGGACTAGCTTTTCTCACCGACCGTGCTTGCCAGCAATTTCTGCTCCAGACTGTCCAGCATCTGTAACTGTTCCGGCGGAAAGATAATATGGTTCCCGTCCTCGCTGTCTTTCTGCTGTAACTATCCGCCAGAATGCTGAGGGTATGCGGGGCTTCGGGTTCTTCGGCGCAACTTTCCACCCGTAGGAGCAAAGTAAAACTGCCGAGCGGCGTCTGGATATGGGTCATCTCCGTCTGCGTAGTAGCCAGCCGTTTACCATCCCAAACTAGTGGTTACTTATAGAGCTGACAAACATAAAATATTAATGGATTTTTTGATTAAGACTATTCTCAATCCAGCTTTTTTTGCTCTTTATTATCAAAGTATTTTGCTTTTCATTATATGGACGCCCTATAGACTCAATTGACAGAAAAGTAGCCCCATCTATTTCCTTGATCACATAATTAAGAATATGATCACCAGGAAGCATACCTGGCGGATGTGACTCGAAATATAGAATATCCGCAAAGACAAGGTAGCCCTCTTCTAAATTTTCACACTCATATCCCTCCCAAGTGTCTTTCCCGGGCGGTAATCGAGAAATTGTGCTTATTTTTAATCTAATTTCTGAATTCCAGCTATCAAATTCAAAAGATAAAATACCTCTATCACCTATATATATTCTTTGTATCATGCTCCCCCCGGTTAGATTGGATTGATATAACCACACATTAGATCAGAGTTGTTAGGATCTGTACTTTCTTGCATCTCCATCGTCATTGCACAATAACATTGTCCGAACGAGCCTAAGAACTGTTCATGTATTTCACCAGACCGTGATGCTCGATAACAGCCCAAAATGATGCTGTTTTGGGCAAATATTTCAGCGCGGCGCACGTGCCTGCAAAATCTAAGATCTGATTTCATGCCCGGCGCTTCTCGTTGCATAGTTTGACTCGCGCCGGATCATGTTTATCAGTTATACATATGGGTCGAAATCAAATGAAGCACCCGCTGCGCTAAGTCTGCTTATTGTTCGCGCATCAAGACCAAATGCAGGTCTGCAACCATCCTCATCAGCAATAACTGCAACTGACAATTCAACATGAAGAGCCCTTAAGCCTTCAAGACCATGGCCACTATATTTAGCCCCCTCATCCAGAGCTTTATTAATCATAAGTATTAAAAAATCATGATTATAATGGTCAGCATCATGCTTTGATATAGTGAACCATTCACCCTTAACGGGATCTATACCATGTAATTCAACAGTTAATTTCATAAATTACTTCCGGTTATATTTAGTAGAAGATGCAGCATCTCTTTTGCATTCTTTGGTCTTAGCATGGTGAGTTCTTATCTTTCATTTTTCAATAAAAATTGACGATTGACTGTTCGTTGCTCTCCAGTAAATTCCAAAGAAAAACATGCTGCACCAAAATGAATATGATTGTTTTGATTGCTTGTATGGATAGTCCACAAAAAAGAATCATCAGAAATGGGCGAGATAATTTTTTCCTTTTTAATGCTATTAATATAAAAACCAGGTGCATCCCCTGAAAAGAGAGTGTTGTTACTTTCCCCCCAGTCTATCAAAATCTTTAAATCCGTCACCTCATGAAACTTTAACAATGCGCTAGAAATAACAAATAGAATCTCTCCTTTTTTTGTTCTAACCCATTTCTCTATATAATCGATATTAAATGCGATATCAGAGGATAATTCTCCAGAATCTGAGAAAAATTCAATGCCGTGTATCAAATTGTCATGAAATGAATTTTCATCCAAATTATGTTTCATTACTTTCTCCAAAGAAGCTTTTAAGGTAGACCGCAACCACCGAAGACGTGTTTCTGAGGGAAGCATTTACATGTTTTAGGGGGCTGGTTATTAACATCATAATGCCAATGTACAGGACTACCCGTTAAAGCAACGCAACCATGAGCACCATCGGCTAATCCTCTCCCCTCATGTTTCTCTGTATGTACTTCAATATTATATTTTTCTCCTGCCGGAGGTATGCAAGGTGGACATTCTTCCTCTTCACTATCGCTAAAAGTTTCATTTAACCAGTGTGTTAAAGCTTTTGCCGCTCTGTCATTTAATGCTTGTGAAGCACTCCATATCACATAAGATTGAGATGGACGGGTTTCCGACTCTTCATATAAACTCAGAGGATCTATATTCACCAACGGATTCAATGGATACGCGTAAAGGTTCCACCCACTCAGCAAGCCAATCGGATCCTGAGAAATATAGCGCCAGGTCTGCGGATTACAGTAACGATACCGATTATTGACTAGCCCGATCCTAGTCGTACTGCTGGCTTAGCCGACGGAGCAACTGCTCCCGCCCTTTCAGGCTGTTGACCGTCGCCTGATTACCAAATTCGTCGCACTCTGCTGACCATTCGACTCTTTCTTACTCTTTGAAAAGCACCTGCAGCATGCTGTGATATGAGTGAACTCCTTGCTCTGTTGCATAGAACGATTAATTGGAGCATAACATAGTGCTTAAATTATTTATGTCTTCGTTTGAAACGTTATCACAAACAATTTTACACCATTCAACCTCTTTTTTTGTCAAACAAAGAATTGGATTATCATCCAAAACTTTTATTTTTTTATTAGATTTACCATTTAGTAAAACCCAGTAGTTATTCTTCTTTAAAAGACAATATCCATCAATACTAATTACATTCGGTGTACTTTCTCCATTGATGAGTTTATCATGCAAGCTCAAATATTGAAGAATACTGTAGTCCTTATAATCTGTTGCCGCATAATAATAATCACACGAAATTAAAGGAATCGTGAGTAATAATATCAGCTGTTTAAAGATTCTCATTTTGCACCGCCACTGAAACCATTTAACTCGGGAGGTAAGTCACTAAAATTCCCTTTAGGAATCATTATGCTCTGAGTACCGTAGAGTCCACCTAATACTTGCAAGCTA
>JAEXFD010000056.1 GCA_023400405.1 Pseudomonadota bacterium | reverse complement strand
CCGCAATCCCGGAACGCGCCGGCCATCGCGGTCGGCGCGGCGCCGGGCCGCGGGGATCGAGGCGAAAGTCGCGGTCAGGACGAGGGCGCGGCGCAACCGCAATTCGCCGCCGCGCTGCGTCACGATGCCGCTCCGGCCGATGCCGCGGCGCCGGGCTTCACGCGCGCCGCCCCCGTCGAGCACGCCGCCGCGCCGGCACCCGCCGCCCCCGAGCCGACGCTCCAGGCACGCGCCGGCCATCTCGGCCAGTCGCTCGGCGTCGAGATCGCGCGCAAGGTCGATGCCGGCGAGGAATCGCTGCGCGTCCGCCTGAACCCCGCCGAGTTCGGCCGCGTCGAGGTGACGCTCGCCTTCGACGACGGCGGCACGCTCCAGGCGACGATCCGTGCCGAAAGCGCGCATGCGCTCGACCTGCTGCGGCAGGACGCACCCGATCTCGCGCGCACGCTCGACCAGGCCGGCATCCGCGCCGATGCGCAGAGCTTCCGCTTCGAGGCGCGCAGCGACGGCAATCCGGGCGGCCAGCCGGGCCAGCAGCAGCAATCGCCCTCCGCGCGACAGCTCGCCGGGAGCGAAGAGCCGGAGGCGGCCGAGCCGGCCTATCGCGCGATCCGCGGCGACGGCCAGGTCGATCTTCTCGCCTGAGGGCGACGCCGCACCGGGCAGCATCCCAATCTCAAGACCAGGAACCCGCGATGACCGCCATCACGCCGACCACCAACACCGACGCCAACAAGGCGCCGAACGCCGCGAGCAAGCTGAACGGCGATTTCAACATGTTCCTGAAACTGCTGACTACGCAGATGCAGAACCAGGATCCGCTGAGCCCGATGGACACGGCGCAATATACCCAGCAGCTCGTGCAATATTCGCAGGTCGAACAATCGATCGAACAGACCGGCACGCTCAAATCGATCCTGTCGAGCCTTGGGACGCAGAACCTGACCCAGGCTTCGTCGCTGATCGGCCATCAGGTCGAGACGAACTCGGCGACCGCGGGGCTGAGCGACACGCCGGCGCAGTGGCGCTGGACCGCGCCGCATGACGTTACCCAGCTCGTCGCGACGATCACCGATGCCAAGGGCCGGGTCGTCGATACGCGCACGATCGCGGCGACTGGCGCCAAGGGCGATCTCAGCTGGGCTGGCCTGGCGGAGAATGGGCGGCAGCTCGGCGCGGGGAACTACACACTCGCGCTCAAGGGCACCGACGCCGCGGGCAATTCGCAAGCGATCACCGTCCACAGCATCGGCACCGTCAGCGACGTGCAGCTCGACAACGGCGCGATCAAGGTCAGCGTCAATGGGCTGCAGTTCGGCGCCGGAGACCTGGTCCGGATCGGGCAATGAACGCCCGCCGCCGCAGACTCCGCGCAATCCCCTAAGGGATCATCGCATGGCCCTGCGGCGAGGACGGCTCGCATATTCCTCTATAATGAAAGGGAGAGGCGGGCGCGGCTTCCATCCCCTCGCGCAGCGCCCGTCTCTTTCGGCACGATGTGCCCAGTTCCCTAGGTAACCGCGGCGGACCAGACCCTGGTCCGCCGCATTTTTTTGCACGGTGATTGTGCCTGGAACGCAAAAGGCGCGACACATCGTGCCGCGCCTTGCCTGGTTCAGGGAAAATGAGACGGCCCGGCTCAGCCCCGAAGCGCGCGCAGCGCCGGCGCGGCCGGGAGCAGGATCGGAACCACGGACGCCTGGTCCGCGCGCTCCACCACGTCGAAAGCCTCGAGGGTGCAGCCGGCGATCGGCGCCGGGGCGGCAAGCATGGCCAGGCAATCGGCCACGGCCGGATCTTCGCGCGGGCCGATCGTATCGAGCACGTCGGCGAGCGTCATGCCCGGCACGGCCATCGCACGCTCAGCTGCGGCGGACCAGAGCGCGCGCGCATCGTCGACGGTCAGCCGGATCCGCAATTCGAAACCGGTGTCAGCGTCTGAAGAAAGCGTGTGCAGGTCGCGCAGGTTCATCGTGCTTGCCCCCGTTTTATATCGCCGCGAAGTGCGTGGCGTAGTCGAAAAATGCCGCAGATCCGGATCGCAGCGTATTCCGGAGTTGCCCCTAGGTGGGTTGTGCGTAGCGGAATGATCAATGGACGCGTGCTTCGGCGCGGCGGCCGAGTTCGCGGGCATGCGCCGCGACGAGGCATAGTTCGGCGTAGAAGCGATCCCAGAAGGGCGCGGGAATCTCGAGCGGCTGGCGCGCATTGGCCTGGCTGAGCGCGAGCGAGGCGGCAGGCTCGAGCCGCAGGCGAAAGCGCGTGGCGAACGTCCCGTCGACATGCTCGTCGGGCAGTTCGTGCGGCACCGCCAGCCGAGCGGACATGATATAGCCCGCGAGGACGTCGATGCCGTAGCCGTCGAGCAGGATGCGCGGGCGGCCGTTGACGTCGGGACGCTCGATCACCACCAGCGCGCCCGAGGGGTGCTCCTCCACGCTGACCTGGAGGCGGCTGCCAAAGGCGTCGGTAATCTCTCTGATGCGGGGAAACACGCGCGATCTTCTCCTGTGTCCCCTTCATTATAGGCCGCCCGGCGACCGGCGGGGCGGGACCCGCGAAAAAGCGCCGTTCCGCGCGCACTTCTCCGGCAAAGCTCAGAATTGCAATTGATTCCTCTCGGGCGCGACGAGCGCCGATCTCGGCGCGAAGACGCGAAAAGGCCGGGACGGTCGCCCGTCCCGGCCTCCTTCGATCAGAACTTCCAGGGAAAAGCCTGATCTTAACGGAACAGCGAAGTGATGGTCTGCGGCGCCTGATTGGCGATCGACAGAGCCTGCACACCGAGCTGCTGCTTGACCTGCAGTGCCTGCAAGCGTGCCGATTCCTTGGCGAGATCGGCGTCGACGAGATTGCCGATGCCTGCCTCGATCGTGTCCGACAGCTTGTTGGTGAAGGTCGACTGGGCATCGATCTTGCGCGAAGCCGCGCCGAGCGTGCTCAGGGTGGTCTTCAGGTTGCTCTGCGTGGTGGTGATCGTGTCGATCATCGCCTGCGCATTCGCCTGGCTGCTGATGTTGCCGCTCGCCCCGATCGTGACCACCGAACCGCCCAGGTCGAGGCCCTGGTTCGCGACGCTCAGCGAGTCGGGATCCCAGGTCGCCGAGCCCGTGTTCGAGTCCTGGAGCGACTGGAGCGCGGTGACGCTGCCGCCCGAGGCCTTGAGCAGGTTGGTGCCGTTGAAGTCGGACGAATTCACGATCGTGGTGATCTGGTCGCGCAGCGCAACGAAGTCGTTGTTGAGCGCCGTGCGGGTCGACGAGTCGATGCCGGCGTCGGCAGACTGATAGGCCTTCGCCTTCATCTGGTTGACGACGTCGGAGATCTGCTCGGCACCAGCCACCGCCACGTCGGTCACGCTCTTGGCGCGGCTCAGCGACGAGGAAACGGCCTTGAGGCCGCCCATGTCGCCACGCAGGCCCTGAGCGATCGTGTACGAAGCCGAGTCGTCCTTGGTCGACGAGACCGCGAGACCGGTGTTGATCCGGCTCTGGACCTGCGACATGCCCTTGTTCGTCTCGGACAGGCTCTGGAGAGCCGCCATCGCACCGACATTGGTGTTAACCGAAAAACCCATGATGAATTCCTTCTTGGAAGCGAAGTCGCTTCTGCGACCCGGGCCGGAGACGCCGGCCGCGACGGCCCCATGGATGGGCCCGCACCTCCATTGTGGAAAGAATTATAGGATGACCAAAATTATCCCCCGAAATTTAGATGGTTAACACAATGTCAACAATGGCCGCGATCAGAACGGGAAGAGCGCGTCGTAGATCTGCTGGCCCCAGCGCGCCTGCTGGGCGTCGGTGAGCTGGCCCTTGCCGCCATAGATCACCCGGGCCTCCGCAATCTGGCTGTGCTGGATCGAATTGTCGCGGGCGATGTCCTCCGGCCGGATCAGGCCGGTGATGATGAGTTCGCGCATTTCGAAGTTCACGCGCACTTCCTGCCGGCCCTTGATCATCAGATTGCCGTTCGGCAGCACCTGGGTGACGATCGCCGCCATCGTCATGTTGATCGTTTCGGAGCGCGCGGTGGTGCCGCCCCCGGCATATTTGGAGCCCGAATTGGTGTCGAGAACGTTCGCGGCGCCGCTGCCGAGCAGCTTGGCGACCGGCTTGATGCCGAGCAGCCCGCCGCTCTCGCTGCCGCCGCGCGTGCGCGAGGTATTGTTGCCGAGATCGGCCTTGTCGGCGATGTTGATCTTGATCGTCAGGATGTCGCCGACCTTGTTGGCGCGCTGATCGCGGAACAGCGCCCCCGCGCCGGTGCGGAACAGCGAGGCGCTGGGCGCCGCCGCCGGTTGCAGGGTCGCGACGCGTCCCGAACGGTCCGCCGGCATCGACAGCGAGGGCTCCAGTTCGGGCGTATCGATCGGGCGGATCTCGGAAAGCTTGGGTGCCTTGCCCACCTGCGACAGCCGGCCGACCGCACCGCAGCCCGAAAGCGTGGCGCCGATCGCCACCAGAGAAATGAACTTGCGCATGGTAAACCCCCTCAAGGCGTAGTGATGCGGACCGAACCGCTGCCGTCGACGATTCCGTCGAGCGTGCGGCTGGTCGCGTTGACGACGACGCGGACCGGCGCGCCCTGCCCGCCGCCGGAGAGCGCACGCCCTCCCGCGGTGATGACCATCGGCCCGGCGACGATGCGGATCGTCACGGGCTCGCCGCGGCGGACGAGCTGGACCGGCTGGATGTCGCTGCGCCGGACGATCGTGCCGGGCAGCAGGTTGCGCGCCGCTTCCATGCCCGAAGCCGCCTCGGCGGACAGCGCGTCGCGCGCCGCCACCGCGGGGCGCGGCTCGACGGTGAAATCGCCCGCCTCGATCCGATCGCCCTTCTGCACGGCGTGGCCGAGCACCGCGACCGGCACGTCGTCCTGCGGTGCCGCGACGAGCAGCGCGAGGCCGAGCAGCGCGCCCATCAGCGCAGCTGGCTGGTCGTCGCCAGCATCTCGTCCGCCGTCTTCACGACGCGACTGTTCATCTCATAAGCGCGCTGGGCCGTGATCAGCGCCGTGATCTCGCCGACCGGATTGACGTTCGAGGCCTCGACAAAGCCTTGCTGCAGCGTGCCGAACCCCGGCTCGCCGGGCTGGGCGACGGTGGCCTGGCCCGATGCTGCCGTCTCCAGGAACAGGTTGCCGCCCTTCGCCTCGAGCCCCGAATCGTTCATGAAGGTAGCGAGCTGGAGCTGGCCGATCGTCTGCGGTGCGGGCGTGCCCGAAAGCGTCACCTGCACTTCGCCGGTCTTGGAGATCGACACGTCGAGCGCGCCCTGGGGCACGGTGATGCCGGGCTGCACCGGATAGCCGTCCTGCGTCACGAGTTCGCCCTGGTCGGAGACCTGGAACGATCCGTCGCGGGTATAGCCGGTGGTGCCGTCGGGCAGCGTCACCTGAAAATAGCCGCGGCCCTGGATCGCCAGGTCATAGGGATTGCTGGTCTGAGTCAGCGCACCCTGCTCGTTGATGCGATAGACACCGCCGGTCTTCACGCCGGCGCCGATCTGGATGCCGGCGGGGGACATCGTCGTGCCGCCGGTCGCAGTGCCCGGCCGCGCGACCTGCTGGTAGAGCAGGTCCTGGAACTCGGCGCGCTGCCGCTTGAAGGCGGTCGTGTTCATGTTGGCGATGTTGTTCGAGATGACGTCGACATTGGTCTGCTGCGCGAGCATGCCGGTCGCGGCGATCGAAAGCGTACGCATGGGTGGCTAGTCCTTCTTGGAAATCAGCTGATCCGGCCCAGCTTGTCGATCGCCTGCTTGCGCAGGTCGGACATGCTGTCGGAAAGGTGCTGGCTGGTCTGGTAGGCGCGCAGGATCTCGGTCATGTCGGTCACCTCGGCGATCGCATTGACGTTCGATCCCTCGACACCGCCGCTCACCAGCCGGGTCTCGGCGGCAGGCAACTCGCGCCCGCCGGTTCCGGTCATCAGGCCATCGCCACGCGGATCGACATTGGCTTCATCGAACACGGTGACGGCGATCCGCCCCAGCGGCCCGTTCGCACCCGAGACGGTGCCGTCGCTGCCCACGGCGAGCTTGCCCGCCTCTTCGGGCGGCACGCGGATCGGCTTGCCGCCTTCGCCCAGGATCTTCTGGCCCCCGGCCGTGGCGAGCTCGCCGCTCTCGAGCACTTTCACATAGCCCGCGCGCGTATAGGCGGTGGTGCCGTCCGGGGCTTCCACCGAGAGATAGCCCGGACCGTCGATCATCACGTCGAGCGGGTTGCCGGTGGCCTGGAACGACCCCTGCGCGGCATCGTGGACGGCGCCGTAATCGAGCACGAATGAAGTGTGCTGCGCCGGCTTCACCGTCGAATCCGTCTGCTCGACATATTCATGGAACACCGGCCGCTCGCGCTTGAAGCCGACCGTGTTCATATTGGCGAGGTTGTTCGCCACCACGTCGAGCCGCCGTCGCAGCGCCTGTTCCTGGCTGAGCAGCACATAGGAAGAAATGTCCACCGGACCGTCCTTCGAAAATTCGCACTAGGCAGAAATTGCCGAGCGATGATCCTATAATAGGATAGATTGTGCAGCCGGGTGTCGCCGGCGCGATGATTTCGAAGGGATCACAGGGAATGTCCTCGCCAGAGATCGTCGAAGAGGGGGCCGAGGGCGAGACGCCGCCGGCGCCCAAATCGAAGAAGAAGAAGCTGATCATCATCGGCGCGGCAGCCGGCGTGCTGCTGCTCGGGGGCGGCGGCGGTGCCTTCATGATGCTGTCCGGCGGCAAGTCTGAAGCGGCCGCCGAGGGGGGCCATGCGAAGAAGGACTCCGCCCACGGCAGTGCCGGCGAAGCGGGCGGCGAGGTGAAGTTCTTCGACGTGCCGCCGATGGTGGTGAACCTGCGCTCGCCCGACGGCAGCGCGCGGTTCGTCAAGCTCCATTTCGTCATCGTGCCGGGCGAGAAGGCCACCGACGAGACGCTCAAGGCGCAGCTGCCGCTGGTGATCGACGCCTATCAGAGCTTCCTGCGCGAGCTTCGCCCCGAGGATCTCGCCGGCTCCGCGGCGGTGTTCCGCCTGAAGGAAGAGATGCTGGTCCGCGCGAACGAGGCGCTGGGCGAGGGGATGATCAAGGACATCCTGATCCAGGACCTGGTCCAGCAATGATCGATCTCGACGATTTCGACCTCCCCGAACCGCCAGCGCCTCCGGGCGCCGGCATGACCGGCGACAATTTCGACCAGGCGGACATCGACGCGCTGTTCGGGAATTTCGGCCCGGTCACCAAGAAGTCGGGCCTGCGCGCCGTCATCGAATCGAAGGTGATCAGCCACGAGCGGCTGCCGATGCTCGAAGTCGTCTGCGACCGCGTCGTGCGCGCCTTCGGCAGCTCGATGCGCAACCTCACCTCCGATGCGATCGATGTCAGCCTCGAGGAAGTGACCTCGACGCGCTTCGGCGAATTCATGAACCGCGTGATGCTTCCCGCGATGGTCGGCGTGTTCAAGGTCCAGGAATGGGAGAGCTTCGGGCTGGTCACGGTCGAATCGAGCCTGATCTACGCCGTGGTCGATGCGCTGCTCGGCGGGCGCGGCGGCCATCCGCCGATGATCATCGACGGGCGCGCCTTCACGACGATCGAGACCAACCTCGTCTCGCGGATGCTCGAACTCGCGCTCAACGACTTTGCCGAGGCGTTCGCGCCGATCGAGCCGATCCACATCGATCTCGAACGGATCGAGAGCAATCCGCGCTTCGCGGCGATCGCCGGCACGTCGAACATCTGCGCCACCGCCACCTTCCGCGTCGATATGGACGGGCGCGGCGGCCAGTTCACGCTCGTCTTCCCCTATGCGACGCTGGAGCCGGTCCGCGACAAGCTGCTGCAGCGCTTCATGGGCGAGAAGAGCGGGCGGGACAGCATCTGGGAGGCGCATATCGCCTCCGAGATTCGCAAGACCAACGTCTCGGTCAGTGTGCTGCTCGGCGAGAAGAAGATGCCGATCGCCGACCTGCGCGCGCTCGAAGTCGGCCAGACGATCGCGCTTCACAAGAGCCCCGACGACCCGCTCGACATCGCCTGTGGCGGCGTCACGCTCGCCCAGGGCCAGATCGGCCAGCGCTCCGGCAAGGTCGCCGTGCGCCTCGTCTCCAATGTCTCCGAACCCAAGAGGAAAGCATGAGCATCGCCCTGCTAGCCAATGTGCTGACGATCATCCTGTGCCTGGCCGTGCTCGTCCAGAGCGTGCGGATGATGCGCAGCCTGCGCACCGTGAAGGACGGCGCGCTCACCCAGGTGGTCGACGCCCTCGACAAGGCGACCAGCCAGGCGCGGATCGTGCTTTCGGATATGAAGCGCACGCTCGGCACCGACTGCGCCGAACATGCCCGGCTGGTCGAGCGCGCGAGCGAACTGCGCGACGAGCTCAATGTGATGACCGGCATCGCCGATGCGGCAGCCGAGCGGATCGTCAACGCAGTCGGCCTCGCCAATGCGCAGCGCCGCGATCCCGACGGCGAAGGTGCCGGCGCGGCGGAACCGGCGGAGGCGGCATGATGGCCCGGCCCTCCCTGCTGTTGATGATGGCCGGCGCTTCGGCACTCGGCGTGGTCGGCAACGCCGCCAGCATCGCCTCGGCACCGCAGGACAGCGGCGCCAAGACGCGGCTCGGCAGCGCGATCGAACAGGATATGAGCGACCGCGACGCCGCCGCGGCACGGCGCAATCGCGGGCTCGCGCTGCGCGAACAGGCGACCAAGGCGGCGGAAGCTCGGCTCCAGGCCGAAGTCGAGGCGCGGCACAAGCAGGAACAGGCAGCCGCCGCCGCGGGGCCCGGTGGCGCCAATCCGGCGGAGGCGCAGTTCGACGAACTCGCCCGCATCTATCAGGCGATGAAGCCAAAAAATGCGGCGCTGGTGTTCGAACAGCTCGACATGGAAGTGCAGATGAAAGTCGCGCAGCGGATGCGGGAGCGCTCGACGGCGATGATCCTGGCGGCGATGACGCCGCAGGGTGCGGCGGCGCTCAGCATGGCGCTGGCCCGCAAGAGCGCCGAAAAGCAGCGTGGTGCAGGCGCCAGTGGCGGAAACGGCAACGTTGCGGCGGCGGCGAGTGCCAGGGCTGCGCCGCCCGTGGCGGCAAATGCCGGCGCGGGCCGGCGCGGCGCGGCCCCGCGCTGAGTGCGCTCAGGAGCGCGTCGCTTCGACCTCGACGATCAGCACGCGGGCGACGCCGGGATCGGCGGCGCGGGCCGCGGCGGTAAGCTGCGCATCCAGGCGCTGTGCATCGACGGCACGGAGTCCGGACACGCTCAGCCGCGCGAATTCCAGCCCGGCCGCAACGATCGCCGCCCGCATCTGGGGCAGGGCCTGGCTCAGCCGCGCCGCCGCTTCGGCATTGCCGCCGTCGAGCACAAGCTTGAAACGCAACGATCCGTTGACGCGATCGGATTCGACGATCGGCACGGTCACTTCGTCCATCGGCACGAAGAACGGCCCGTTGCCGCTGCTTTCGCCTCCCGAGGCCTGTGCGCCGTCGATCGGCACCGGCAGCGTTGCCAGTCCGAGCGCGGCCATGGCTCGCTTCGAGCGTCGCAAAATGAACCTCCGATCCCTCGCCGGCCGCACGCCGCGGCTCGCCATCCCTCTATAATAGAGGAAATTCGATGACAGGTGAGCAAGTGAGCCACGATCAACGCCCCGCCAAGATCCGTGTCGTCGGCGACGGCCCCGCCGGCGATGCCACGCGGCGTACCGGCGATGCGGTGACCATCGACGGCAAGGCGGAAACGCTGAAGGTCGCCCAGGCGGGCGGCGCCGCGGCCCTTGCCGGCGCCGATGCGGGGGGTGGCGAGGCTGCCATCGCCAAGGGCGGCGGGGTGGCACTGGTCCCCGCCATGCTGTTCCTGCTCGCCTGCATCGCGGGCGGGGCGATCGTGGGCATCCTGCGCCCGTTCGGGCTGGGCTGATGCGCGCCCTGCTGCTCGTCCTTGCCGCCGGCGCCACCGCCGCTGCGGAGCCGAAGCCTGCGGCCTCCCCCGCCGCGGCCGCGC
>JAEXFD010000022.1 GCA_023400405.1 Pseudomonadota bacterium | reverse complement strand
CGACGGCACGCGCGGCACGGCGGCGGAGATTGCCGAGGCCCATCGCGCCCTGCTCGCCGATCCCGAACTGGCCGCCGCTGCCGCCCGCGCCATGGCCGAGGGCCGCAGTGCCGCCTTTGCCTGGCGTGCGGCCACCGCCGACGCCGCCGCCGCCTTGCGCGCCACCGGCGACGCGTTGCTGATCGAGCGCATCGCCGATCTCGCGGATCTCGAGCGCCAGGTCATCGCCCGGCTGCTCGGGGCCGCCGTTCCCTCCGTGCCGGCGCTGCCGAGCGGTGCGATCCTGATCGCCGAGGACCTGCTGCCCTCGCAATTCCTCGCGCTCGATTCCGCCCGGCTGGCCGGCATCTGCACCGCCGCCGGCGGCCCGACCTCGCATGTCGCGATCCTCGCCGCCTCCGCGGGCGTGCCGATGCTGGTCGCTGCGGGCGAAGGCGTGCTGGGAATCGCCGACGATACGCCGCTGATCCTCGACGCCGATGCCGCAACGCTCACCGTCGACCCCGCGTCCGAAGCGCTTTCCGAGGCCAGTGCCCGGCTGGCGGCCCTGCGCGAGCGCCGCGCCCGCGAGGTGGCCGCCGCCCATGCCCCGGCGCACACGGCCGATGGCGTGCGGATCGAAGTCTTCGCCAATCTCGGCTCGGTCGCCGATGCGGCCGCCGCGGTGCAGGCGGGGGCCGAGGGTTGCGGGCTGCTGCGCACCGAATTCCTGTTCCTCGATCGCGACACCGCTCCCGCCGAGGACGAGCAGCGCGAGATCTATTCGGCGATCGCAGCGACCCTCGGCGACCGTCCGCTGATCGTCCGCACGCTCGATATCGGCGGCGACAAGCCGGTGCCCTATCTGCCCTTCCCGCCCGAGGAGAATCCGGCGCTCGGCCTGCGCGGCGTGCGGCTCACCCTCGCGCGGCCGGACCTGATGCAGGCCCAGCTTCGCGCGATCCTGCGCGGCGTGCCGGCGGCGCAATGTCGGATCATGCTGCCGATGGTCGCCGATCTCGGCGATCTTCGCCCCGTGCGCGCGATGCTCGATACGATCCGCGCCGAACTCGGCATCGCTGCGCCGATCCCGCTCGGCGTGATGATCGAGACGCCGGCGGCGGCGCTGCTCGCCGGCCAGATCGCGCGCGAAGCCGATTTCCTGTCGATCGGCACCAACGACCTCACCCAATATACGCTCGCCGCCGATCGCGGGAATGCCGCGGTCTCCGCGCGCATCGACGCGATGCACCCCGCGGTGCTGCGCCTCGTCCGCGAAGTCGGCCGCGGCGCCGCAGCGGCGGGGCGCTGGGCCGGCATGTGCGGCGGCCTTGCCTCGGACCCGCTCGCCGCGCCGACCCTGATCGGGCTCGGCATCACCGAACTCTCCGCGACGCCGGCACAGGTGCCCGCGGTCAAGGCCGCGGTCGCGCGGGTGTCGATCGCCGATTGCGTCGCCCTGGCCGAGCGCGCCTGCGAGGCGACGTCGCCTGCCGAGGCCCGCGCCATCGCACGGGAGGTGCTCGCATGAACCTTCGCCCCTCGACTCTGCTCGCCCGGCTCCAGCCGCTTGGCCGCGCGCTGATGCTGCCGATCGCGGTGTTGCCGATCGCGGCGCTGCTGCTCCGGCTCGGCCAGGCCGACATGCTCGGCCTGCCGTTCATCGCCGCCGCGGGCGATGCGATCTTCTCGAACCTCGGCCTGCTCTTCGCGGCCGGCGTGGCGGTGGGCCTCGCACGCGAGAATCACGGCGCGGCGTCGCTTGCCGGAGTCGTGACCTATCTGGTCGCCACCGAGGGCGCTAAGGTCCTGCTCCACTTGCCGCCCGATCTCGCTTCGGCGACGGCACTCGAACAGGCGGCGTGGCGCGCGAAGGAGATCGCCAAGCTAAGCGTCCCGGTCGGCATCTCGGCCGGGATCGTGGCGGGACTGCTCTACAATCGCTTCCACGCGATCAAGCTGCCCGATTACCTCGCCTTTTTCGGCGGCCGGCGCTTCGTGCCGATCGCGGCCGGCTTCGCCGGGCTGATCGGTGCCGCGCTGTTCGGCTTCGGCTTTCCCTGGATCGAGGCCGGAATCGATTCGCTCAGCCGCTGGGTGATCGGCGCCGGGCCGCTCGGCCTGTTCCTCTATGGCCTGCTCAATCGGCTGCTGCTGATCACCGGCCTCCACCACATCCTCAACAACATCGCCTGGTTCCTGCTCGGCGACTTCCACGGCGCGACCGGGGACATCAAGCGCTTCTTCGCCGGCGACCCCACGGCGGGGTCGTTCATGGCGGGCTTCTTCCCCGTGATGATGTTCGGACTGCCCGCGGCCTGCCTCGCCATGTACCGCAACGCGCTGCCCGGGCGGCGCAAGGCGGTCGGCGGCCTGCTGCTCAGCCTCGCGCTGACGTCGCTGCTCACCGGCGTGACCGAGCCGATCGAGTTCAGCTTCATCTTCCTCGCCCCGCTGCTCTACCTGATCCACGCGGTGCTCACCGGCGTCGCGATGGTGGTGATGGACCTGCTCGGCGTGAAGCTCGGCTTCGGCTTTTCGGCGGGCCTGTTCGATTATGTGCTGAACTATGGCCTGTCGACGCGCCCGCTGCTGCTGATCCCGGTCGGGCTGGCCTATGCGGCGATCTATTATGCCGCGTTCAGCTGGTGCATCCGCCGGTTCGACTTGAAGACGCCGGGCCGCGAGCCGATCGAGGCCGAGGCGGCGACGGCGGATTCCGTTGACGACCGTGGCTCGGCGATCGCCGCGGCGCTGGGCGGGGCGGGCAACATTCGTTCGGTCGATGCCTGCACGACGCGTCTGCGCCTCGTTCTCGCCGACACCGATCGGATCGACGAGGCCCGGCTCAAGGCGCTCGGCGCACGCGGCGTCGTGCGGCTGCGCGACGGCGGGCTGCAGGTCGTGCTGGGGCCGATCGCCGATCAGGTCGCCGCCGAAGTGCGCAGTGCGCTCGCCGCGGCGCCGGCAGCGGCGAGGCTCGATTTCGACGCGGTTCGCACCTTGCTCCAGCCGGCGAAGATCCGAGCGGTTTACGCCAATGCCACGCGCGTTCTGGTCGATGTCGACAAGCCCGAAGCGATCGACGCGACGGCGCTCCGGCAGGCCGGCGTCGGTGTCGTCGCGATCTCCGGGAAGCGAATCCACCTGATCGTCGGCGCCGCGGCGTCCGAACTGTCGGCGACGCTGAGCCCGACGCCTTAGGTTCCCACCTGGGACACGCCGTCGGCGGCGCCCGCTTCCGGTTCCGGCGCTGGCCAGTCGGTGGAGGCATCCTCCGCCTGTGCTTCGGGCGCCGCCTCGTCCATCGCGGGCTCCACGGCGGCGACCTGCTGCATCCGGTGGGGGGCACGTGCGGGTTCGTCGCCCGGATAGGCGCCGGTCATCGGCGCGAGCGCGCGCTGCGGCGGCATGTAGCCCTCGGGGAAATCGGGAACCGTATCGCGGCGCATCGGATAATAGCCGGCCATGGCCGTGCCATCGGCGCTGGCCTGGGCCGGCGCGCGCGGGGTGCGCGCCTGCTTGTAGAAGGTGAAGTCCCCCGATTCGGCGAAATGCGCGAGGCCGAGGCCGCCGATCCCGCCCGCGGCGAGCGTCGTGGTCATCCAGGCCAATATTGCGAGCGTCTTCGGCGTTCCGGGCATGGCAACCTCCGCGCTGCAAAACCCGCGTCGCGCGCGCGCGTTCCCCTCGGTTGCAATGCAGCATTTTTGGCGGGGGAGGCGGAACCCCCCGCGCGCCGGCCCGTTCCCTGAAACGGGAGCCGGCGCCAGCCGCCGCTTCGGGCACAGCAACTCGGCAACGGAAAGGGCGCCGCCATCTCGACCGGCCAGATCACCTTGCTTCCCCATCCCCCGGTGTCGCTGCTCGACGACGCGAGCCTGTTCCTCGATTTCGACGGGACGCTGGTCGATCTCGTCGATCGCCCCGATCAGGTGGTCGCGGATCCGGAGTTGCGCGCGCTGCTCGCCGATCTCGACACGCGCATGGAAGGGCGGCTCGCGGTGATCAGCGGGCGCTCGATCGCCCAGCTCGATGCGATGCTTGGAGCCGTGGCGCAGCAGCTGGCGCTGGCGGGAAGCCATGGCTGCGAACAGCGGCATCAGGGCGAGCTCTCCCAGCCCGAGCGCCCGGCGAGCCTCGATCGTGCCGCCGAGCGGCTTATCCCCTTCGTCGATCGGCATCCGGGCGCGCTGATCGAAACCAAGAGCTATGGCGTGGCGCTTCATTACCGCCTGCGCCCCGAGGCGGAGGAAGAGGCCGCGGCGCTCGCCGTCGAGCTGGCCCGCGACCTGGGGCTGCAGCTCCAGGCCGGCAAGATGATGGTCGAGCTCCGTGTCCCCGGCTGCGACAAGGGCGACGCAGTGCGGCGGCTGACGGCGCAGGCGCCGATGAAGGGCAGCCGCCCGATCGTCATTGGCGACGACCGCACCGACGAGAACGCCTTCCTTGCCGCCGCGACGATGGGGGGCGCCAGCATCCTGGTGGGCCCCCCCCGCGAGACGGCCGCCCAGTACCGCCTCGACGATCCACGCGCGGTCCGCGCCTGGCTGCGGGAGGCATTGGCATGACCGCGACGCTCGATCTCTGGCCGATCGGCAATTGCCAGGTCTCCGCGCTCATCGATCGGCACGGCCGCTTCGTCTGGGGCTGCGTGCCGCGCGTCGATGGCGATCCCGCCTTCTCCTCGCTGCTCGACGCGGCGCCGCGCGCTGGCGAAGGCGCGCGCGGCTTCTGGGAAATCGACGTCGAGGACTGCGCGCACACCGAGCAGCATTACCTGCGCAACACCCCGATCCTGGTCACCCGCCACAGCGATGCGGCCGGCAATGCGATCGAAGTCATCGATTTCTGCCCGCGCTATCGCGGCCATGGCCGGATGTATCGTCCGGTCGCCTTCGCCCGCATCGTCAAGCCGGTGGCGGGATCGCCGCGCATCCGCGTGCGGCTCCGCCCGGCGCGCGACTGGGGCGCCGCCGACCCCACCCGTACGCGCGGCTCCAACCATATTCGCTATCTGCTGCCCGAAGGCACGATGCGCCTGAGCACCAACGCCCCGATCGGCTGGATCGAGGACGAGCGGCTGTTCCGGGTGGAACGCCCGCTGCACTTCTTCCTCGGCCCGGACGAGAGCTTCGACGGCGATCTGCGCATTTCCTTGGAAACCATGCTCGATCGCACCGCGCAGGAATGGCGCGAATGGGTGCGTGGCCTCGCGACGCCGCTCGAATGGCAGGAGGCGGTGATCCGCGCCGCGATCAGCCTCAAGCTGTGCCAGCACGAAGAAACCGGTGCGATCGTCGCGGCGCTGACCACCTCGATCCCCGAACATGCCGGCTCGCAGCGCAACTGGGACTATCGCTACTGCTGGATCCGCGACGCCTATTACACCGTCCAGGCGCTCAATCGCCTCGGCGCGCTCGACGTGCTCGAAGGTTATCTCGAATATCTGCGCAACATCGTCGACAATGCCAAGGGCGGGCATATCCAGCCGCTCTACGGTGTCGGCGGCGAGGCGCGTATCGAGGAGCGGTTCGCGCCGGGCTTGAGCGGCTATCGCGGCATGGGGCCGGTGCGCGTCGGCAACCAGGCCTATGAGCAGGTCCAGCACGACGCCTATGGCCAGATCATTTTGTCCAACACCCAGAGCTTCTTCGATCAGCGGCTGTTCCGGATGGGCGGCGTCGCCGATTTCGAAGCGCTGGAGCCGATCGGCGAGCGCGCCTGGCAGGTCTATGACCAGCCCGATGCCGGCCTGTGGGAGCTGCGCACCAAGAGCCATGTCCACACCTATTCGGCGGCGATGTGCTGGGCGGCGTGCGATCGGCTGGCCAATGCGGCAGCGGCGCTCGACCTGCCCGAGCGCGCCGCCTTCTGGCAGCAGCGCGCCGATACGATGCGCGCGGCGATCGAAGGCGCCGCCTGGCGCGAGGAGACGCGGCGCATCTCGGCGACCTTCGGCGGCGACGATCTCGATGCCAGCCTGATCCAGCTGCTCGACCTGCGCTTCCTGCCGCCCGACGATCCGCGCTTCCGCGGCACGCTCACCGCAGTCGAGGCGGGGCTGCGGCGCGGCAGCCACATGCTGCGCTACGCCACCGAAGACGATTTCGGCCTGCCCGAAACCGCGTTCAACGTCTGCACCTTCTGGCTGATCGAGGCGCTGCACGCCACCGGCCGGATCGCCGATGCGCGCGCGCTGTTCGAAGAGATGCTCAGCCGGCGAACCGCGGCGGGGCTGCTCTCCGAAGACATCGATCCGCAGACCGGCGAGCTGTGGGGCAATTATCCGCAGACCTATTCGCTGGTCGGCCTCATCAACTGCGCGGTGCTGCTCAGCAAGCCGTGGAGCGCGATCCGATGAGCCGGCTGATCGTCGTCTCCAACCGCGTCTCGCCGCCGCGCGGGGGCAGCGCCAATCAGGGCGGCCTCGCCGTCGCACTCGCTGCGGCGCTGCGCGAGACCGAGGGGATCTGGTTCGGCTGGTCGGGCAACGAAACCGAGCAGTTCAGCGGCGAGATCGACTGGCAGTGCAACCAGGGCGTCACCACTGCGACGATCGACCTCGAGCCGCAGGATACCGAGGAATATTATAACGGCTACGCCAACCGCACGCTGTGGCCGCTGTTCCACTATCGGATCGACCTCGCCGAATATGAGCGCAGCTTCGCCGGCGGCTATGCCCGGGTGAACGGGCGCTTCGCCGACACGCTGCGCCCGCTGGTCGAGCCCGACGACCTGGTCTGGGTCCATGATTACCACCTGATCCCGCTCGGCCTCGGCCTGCGGCGTCTCGGCTGCGCCAATCGGATGGGCTTCTTCCTCCACATTCCCTGGCCGCCGCGCCGGCTGCTGCTCACGCTGCCGAGCCATCTCCAGCTCGTGAAGTCGCTGTTCGCCTATGACGTGATCGGCTTCCAGACCGAGGATTCGCTCGAGGCCTTCCTCGATTATGTCCGCGGCGAGCTCGAGCTCGAAGTCGATGCGTTCGGCGCCTTCCATGTCGCCGGGCGGCGGGTGCGGGCGATCGTCTGCCCGATCGGTATCGACGCCGCTGCCTTTCGCGATCTCGCGACGACGCCCGAGGCGCGGACGATCTACGAGGCGATGCGCGAAAGCGCCAACGAGCGCGTGATGCTGATCGGCGTCGATCGGCTCGATTATTCGAAGGGTCTGGCCGAACGCTTCCTCGGCTATGAACGCTTCCTCTCCACGCATCCCGAGCAGCAGGGCAAGGTCTTCCTGCTCCAGATCGCGCCGCCCTCGCGCGTCGATGTCGGCAGCTATCAGGAGATCCGCGCCGGCCTCGAGGCGCTGTCGGGCCGGATCAACGGCGCCTTCGCCAGCGCCGAATGGGTGCCCATCCGCTACGTCAACCAGGGCTATCCCCGCGACGAACTCGCCGCGATGTACCGCGCCGCCCGGATCGGGCTGGTGACCCCGCTGCGCGACGGGATGAACCTTGTCGCCAAGGAATATGTCGCCGCGCAGGATCCCGAGGACCCCGGCGTGCTGATCCTCTCGCGCTTCGCCGGCGCGGCCGAGCAACTCAAGCGGGCGCTGCTCGTCAATCCCTACAGCGCCGAGGACGTCGCCGACGCGATCGCCGCGGCGCTCGCGATGCCGCGCGAAGAGCGCATCCGCCGCTGGCGCGCGATGATGAACAACATCGAGCGGCAGGACGTGATGTGGTGGATGAAGAACTTCGTCGCCGAGCTGCGGACGGCGAACCTCTGGGCCTGGTAAAGAACGCCCATTCCGCCCGCCGGCAAATGGCGCACCCGACAGGATTCGAACCTGTGGCCTCTGCCTTCGGAGGGCGCAGAAATGGGTGCTTTTGAACCTTCCTGAAAATGCTAATACATTCAACAATGTGGATTTTATACCTCAGGTCATCTAGCTATTTCTGACTATGTTTTCCGTACATTTTCCGTACGGAATAAGCGGGAGGTCTGCATGGGGTTGGACCTAAGCAAAGTGAAGGAGCGGGACGCGCTCCGCAATCAGCGTGAGCCGTACTGGCAGCGCATTCGGCCTGGATGCTTCCTCGGCTATCGACCCTCCGCACGGGAAGGGGCGGGAACGTCGATCGCTCGCGCCTATGACGAGGATCAACGTTGCTATCGCCTCAAGGCGCTTGGCGACTTTGGCAGGCTCCCGGGTCGCGACCGGTTTGCTGAAGCGAAACGAGGGGCGGAAGCTTTCTCCGCGTTAGTGGAGTCGGGAGGCCAGATCGAGGAAAAGGTTGAAATCGTAGAGGAAGCGTGCCGCCGATATGCGGAGACGCATCCCGACGCAGCAGGCCGTTTCAAGCGCCACGTCTATTCCGATCCGTTCGCCAAAGTGAAGCTAGCCAAGCTTCGTCGGCATCATTTGCAGACGTGGCGCAAGCGCCTGGTAGAAAAGCCGGCGCTTGTAACGAGGCGCAAGAAAGGTCCGCAGGTCACTCGCGACCGCGCACCCTCTTCGATCAATCGGGATATGGCGATGCTTCGCGCGGCACTGAACACGGTGCTCGCACCAGGCGCGCCCGATACCGAAGCGGCATGGCAGGAAGCATTGAAGGCCATCCGAAACGCTGACCGGCAACGGACGCTCTACCTGGACCGCGACCAGCGGCGAGCGCTTCTCGAGAACATCGACGCGGAAGCCGAACCCTTTGTGCGTGCTCTCTGTCTTCTCCCGTTGCGACCAGGGGCCGTCGCTAGCCTGAACGCCGGGGATTTCGACAAGCGGACATCGGAACTGACTATCGGCAAAGACAAAAGCGGTAAGCCTCGCCGAATTCTGGTACCGGCCGAGGCGTCCAAATTTTTCGCAGCGCAGGCTAAGGGCAAGCTGCCCCGCGTTCCACTATTAGTGCGGGCCAACGGGAAGCCTTGGGACAAGGAAACACGGAAGAGGCCGATCGCGGAAGCGGTCGTCGCCGCGAAGTTGCCGACTGGCACGACCGCCTACACGCTCCGTCATAGTACAATCACCGACCTCGTGAACGGTGGATTGCCATTGCTCGCGGTCGCGCAGATCAGCGATACGAGCGCCGAGATGATCGAACGGCACTACGGCCACCTCAGTCGTCATGCGGCAGCGGAGGCGTTGGCGACGCTTGCCCTATGAGTGCGGTTTTCAAGAGCGCGCCAGTAGCTAAGGCGGCGTGGATAAATTCCCGCGCGAAATAATGGCTTAGATTGAGTGCCTTCCGTCTGTCTGCCAGCTTTCGGAGAGGTCTAAGCCAACGCTGTCGTTGATCCTCGTCTACGGGAGCGGCCGATTGCGACCAAGATGCGTCGTTCACCGGTCGCGCTTTCAACGACAGCTTCTGCCAGAACCTGCTATTATCGGAAAGACCGTCGGCTGCCACGTCAACCCTCGGCGTGAATGCCCATGCAATAGCCGATGATCAGCATCCGGATCATCAACTCCGGATCGATCGATGGGCGCCCCGTCTCGCTGTAGAAGGGCCGTAAATGCTCGCGGATATCCGACAGGCCCACGAACCGATCGATCGAGCGCAGCAGGTGATCTGCCGGCAAGTGCCCGCTCCAGGTTGAAGCTGTAGGACAGCGCTTCCTGCGTTACCGTCCGCTCACCCATCATCGGCCCATCTCCGTTCGCCAACAATGACTGAATCAGACCGTCACACCGACTCCGAGACGGAGTTTTTCAACAGATGTGGCGCAAAGCAAACGTCTCGACTCGACGCCGTGTCTCAACCGGCTTTTCCGCGCCGGCCGGCGCGCGTCGTTGACCTCCAACGCAAGGGACCTTAGTCCTGCCGCGGTAGTTCAGCGCGGCAACGCCGCGGCACCCCGCGTTCGGAGCTGGGTGCGCCTTGACCTTCATCGGATGGCGCGTCGCGAGAGCGGCGTGCCGGCTTTGGTATTGTTTCTCGGCTTCGTCCCGTTTGAAGGCGATTGGTTAGAAGATGGACAAGAGTACAAGCTTTCGCATCGTCCAACCCGCGCCGATTGCGCTTTTCGTTTACGCCCGGGCCGATCACACCGCGAAGACGCTAAGAGCGCTGGCGGACAACGCGCTCGCCGATCAGAGCGACCTTTTCATCTTTTCCGATGCGCCTCGCAGCGAACGCGAGCGGCGCGCAGTCGAGGAAGTGCGCCGGCTGATCCGCCAAGAGATGCTCTTCAAGAGCGTTACGATCATTGAACGGACGGAAAATTATGGGTTGGCGCAAAATATCATTGAAGGGGTGAGCTTCCTCACCGAGCGCTACGGCCGGGCCATTGTGATAGAGGATGACCTAGTCACCAGCCCGTGCTTCCTCGATTTTATGAATCGCGCATTAGATCGCTATGCCGGCGATCCCGCGGTGTGGCATATAAACGGCTGGACCTATCCGATCGCGCCGAGCACAGAGGACATGCCGTTTTTCACAACCATCATGGAATGCTGGGGTTGGGCAACTTGGCGCGATCGCTGGGAGAAGTACAGCAACGATCCCGAACGGTATGTAGGGCGGTGGACCAAGCCGCAAATCGAACGCTTCAACGTGGGCGGCGGCTATGACTATTGGCTCGACATCGTCCGCAACATGCACGGGACGATGAAGACCTGGGCTGTGTTCTGGTATGCCACGATTTTCGAAAACGGGGGGCTCTGCCTCTCACCGGCCCAATCCTATGTCATCAACATCGGAATTGACGGCAGTGGCGCGAACAGCGGCAGCCTTAATATCTACGACCGGGTGCAGTTGAACGATCGCTTGCCAGCAGAATGGCCAGAATCCGCCGTTGCCGACGAGCAAGCTTGGGATCGCACTCGCAAGTTTCTGCTAGGACAACGCGCACCGTTGTGGCGGCGAGCAGCGGCCCGGATGAAATGGTCGCTCCGGCGCGCGTCGGCGCTGCTCGCGAATGGCCGAGCGAAGCGCAGGCCCGTGGCGATCCCGAAACCATGAATCAGGTATACCAGACCGACCAGAGCTTCCGTGAGCCCTTGTCCGCGAGCCAAGGTGGGACCGGGGCTCTCTATTCCAAGCTCGTTACAATCCAGTTCGCTCTGGCGATCCTAGGCTATCCAGTCGTTGGCGTTCTGGGCTCGCTGCTCGCCCCTGAAAGCAGCGCAGGAGCGGTAGCCTACCGGGCATCGGCGGTTGGACTGTCAATCGTGATGGTCGGGCTGTCGTTGTGGGAGCGGCGCGCAAGTGGGCGGTTGGACCTTACACTCGCCGCGCTGCTTCTGGTCTATTCGCTCCGCCTGCTGATCGACTTCTACAGCGGGCAGTTCCCAGAGCTTGGCTGGAACGCGGCTCAATTCTACGGGTTCTGCGTCGTCCCGCTTCTTGGTGTCGCCGTGCTGAGTAATTTCCGTTCTGCTGATCAAGACACCAAATTCATGTTCATCGTCGGCCTTCTCGTCTGTTGCCTTTTCACCGCGATGGTGCTGGCAGGCGTCAGCTCAGTTTCGCTCGCGACCGAGGAATTTCAGGGGCGTGTGGCCGTCGCACGACTGAACCCGATCAGCGTCGGTCATATGGGTGCATCCACAATCATCGCATCGCTCGCCATGATTTTTGAGCATCGCGGCGGCAGTCGGACGAAGCCCTTCCTGTTTCTGGCCTTCGCCGCGGCGCTCTACTGTCTTTTTGTAGCTGAATCGCGCGGCCCGCTGTTAAGTCTTGGCGTCGCGGTACTCGCACTGCTGGCGGTGAAGAGGCGGTGGAAATCCATGAGCTTCCTCTTCGCGATTGGCTTTGGCTATGCGCTTTGGAGCAGCAATTCCGGTGGCGGACTGTTCGACCGTCTGCGCGAAATCGGTTCTGATCAGAGTTCGCTCAGTCGGCTCGATCTACAGAGTCTGGCGTTTTCCGAGTTCATCCAGTCACCCATTCTGGGCAGCGCCCACGTCGAGCTGCTGACGGGGGGGTATTCGCATAATTTGCTCCTGGACGCAGCGATGTCGACGGGCGTCATCGGCCTTGGGCTTTTGGTTTGGTTGCTGATCAAGCTCGGCGGCGCTTGTGTGCGGCTATTGCGGGCCGGCCAATTGCTCCTGCCTTTGCTTGCTATCCAGTACACGGCCGCTGCCCAGTTCTCGGGATCGATGTTCAGTAGCCCCGAATTCTGGATGTGCGCGGCGCTGGCGCTATCTGCCGCGCGCGGTCTTAGGCCCGTGGCGCTCTCGGCGGAACCTCTCGCCCAAGCCTAAGAAAGGACGTTGCGAAGCTGAGCAAGCGAGAACAAGCGGCGCTGCGTATTGCCAGTGGGATCACCGGCGGGGGCAGATGGCGTCGAGAAGAGGTCGCGCAGGATCGTTCGTAGTTCCGCGCCATTGCCGTAGCGGCAGCGCACTGCCGACACTTCGAGCAGCAAGGCGAGCCGATCGAGATAGGAGCCGTGGTTGACGACCACGCACTGTCCAAGCTGGACCGCTCGCCCGAAGATCCCGGAGGACGAATTATAGTCAGGGCGGTAGCAGGCCCAGAGGCAACGCGCCGAACGCTGAAGCGCCAACAATTCCTCGTCGGCCAGAAAGCGATTTATCAGAACGCCTCCAAGCTCCTCGAACTGGGCTGCCTGTCTGGCGCAGCCAGGAGCGAGAGGGCCTGCTGCGACAAAGACGCAATCGAGGCCGAGCGCGCGAGCTTCGCGCAGCCCTTGGACAAAAAAGTCGAAGCCTTTAGTGCCGTCGATACGACCGGCGAAGAGCAGGTATGGCTTGTGGCCAATTTGCACTAAGGTCTCGGCAAGCGATTGCGGGACAGGTGGCGCAGGCTTGGCAATTACGTCACCGAGATCCCAGAACTCCGGGTCATACATCCACCCGCGGGATATCTCTGCGTGCCGCGAATCCAAGGTATGCGGGAGGATCGAGACCATGGCGATGCGCCGGCGCGCATTTAGCAGCCGTGCGAGCCAATATTTCGCCTTCGTCTTGCCGTTTGCCGGCTCGAAGAAGGTTCGCGGGTTCATAAACACTGCGGCGGTCGGCCGGCGCAAAAGATCCCGGACCAACGCGACCGCAGCAAAGAACGCGAGACTATCCTCCATCGTCGCAAAAAGCAGCGCGCGCGCACGGATGAGAGCAAGCGCTGTCGCAATTCCGGGACGTTGAACATAGGGATCAAGCCCCAGCCCGCCACCGAGGGCTCGCAGGTAGGAGCTGCGGTGGCCCCCGTGGTGCGTCACATAGATCAGATCCGAGTTCGGGAGCTCGGTCATACCGCCGTCTCGTTGCCGTAGACCGCGTCGAACTCGAGTAGCTCGCCGGTTGCCGGATCGCGAAAACCCGGCTCGAGGTCAATCAGCCTGAACCCGGCAGAACGCAGAAGCTCGTCGAGCACGAAGTAGCGGGGCTGCCCTTCATACAGGCCAGCAATCGACTGCTCCAGCACCACGTAGCGCATCCGCGGAAGACTGGCGCCCCCCCCACGAAGCACTGCGCCTTCTGCGCCCTGCGTGTCGATCTTGAGCGCGACCGGAGTGTCAGCCGGCACAATCGCGTCGAGCACATCGTCCAGCCGTTCGGTCTTCACCACAATCTCTTGGATCTTCGTCGCAAAGGGCGCGGCGGCAATCATGTTCCTGCTCTGCTGAAGAAACGAGCTCGACGCGAGGTTTGCCGCGACATTGAAGCATGCCTCACCGTGCTGGTCGGAAAGGGCGACGGCTTCTGCGACATGCCATCGCCCGGGGAATTGAGCTGCGTTCCGGGCGAGTTCGCCGCGCGCAGCGGGGAGGGGCTCAAACGACACCAGACGCCCTTTAAAGCCTGCCCCGAACATTGAGAGGCCGAACTGGCCGACGTTCGCGCCCACGTCGAGGAGGGTTAGCGAGTCGACCTTGTTGAGATGTCGTACGACGCGCCGGGCGAAGTGATGATGCGCGGAACGGACATCCATTCCCAACGCAAGGCTGGCCTTCTTGATCAACTCACGCACAGCTTGTTCTCCATTGAGCACGGTCTATCGGAGGGCGAGCAGCCCAAACGCCAGGGCCGCGATCGAAAGCAAGAGGGCAGCGAGCGTAGCCAGACTAGCACGTACAGCGATGATCGTCCGCAGGCGAAATCCGAAATATCTCGCATTGCCCAGCAGGCAGATCCCCGCCCCCGTCGCCAATCCGACGAACACGCCAGTTGCTACATACTGCCGGCCGAGCAGGATCGCAGAGGTCCAGCATGCGGCGACCGTCACGATCGCCAGCGTCATCTGGCTGCCAATATTCCAGCGCAGGACGCCCACGCCTTGAGCGTAAAGATAAATCGGCACGGTCAGTGAATTCAGGACGTAGCCCAAAGCAAGCGCAACGATCGCGAAGAGCATCTCGTCGGACACGGTCTTGATGAAGAACTGGCTGGCGAGAGGAGATCCCAGAATGATGACGCAAGAGGCCAAACCGTTTGAGACGAAAATCAGCTTGCCTGCGCGCTTCAGCAGCGGCGGTGCTTGATCTCGATCGCGTTCTCCCATCACAGCGAACGCCGCCACTAGCGGGGTGCTCGCCGAGACGATCAGCTGTCGCGCCTGGCTAACGATGCGATAGGCGATTTCGTAGATTGCCAAGGCCGCGACGCCAGCGACATGGTTGATGATCACCTTCGTCAATGGATCGAAGATGATGCCTGCCACGGTGAGCACCTGCAGGCGAGTGCCATAGCCGATCATAGATTTGAACGCTGCAGCGCTGATATGGACCGGGAGGAGGCGCAGGTCGGGCACCTTCCTCATCAGGATCACCCGGTTGATAATCAGGAACAACGAGAATTGCAGGAGCTGGGCGATTGCGATGCCGTTAACTCCGAGCCGGGGGATCAGTGCAAGCGATACTGCGGCGAACACCAGCTGAGAGGCGAGATTGGACTTCGCGCGCAGATCGGCCCGATTCAGGCCATCGATTGCACTGCCCAGCGTCGCACCGATCGACGAGAGCACAAGGCAGATCAGCGTCACAGGCAATAGCAATGCCAGGTCGTGGACGAATTTCACCGGTATCGCCGAAGAGAGATACGCTTTGAGCGGCAAATAGCCGACGAGCCCGATCAGCAGATACAGAGCGGCGGTGAACACGGTCACGGTGTCGATAGCCTCGGCGTCTCTATAGCCGACCCGTTGGTCCGCGATCGCAATGAGCCGGGTCAGGGCGTTTCCACCGGAGAGGTCAGCAAGCCGCGCAAAGGCAATTGCGCCGACGGTAAGCGACCAGACACCCAGCGCCTCAATCCCGCGGCTATTGAGAAGTATCTTGTAAACAACGAACGAAGAGCCAACGGAAACCGCCGCCTGCACCATCGAATAGGCACTGTTCTTGCCGAGCTGGGATAGCCGCCCGCCCGCATGGATAAGGCGAAGTAGCCGATGCCGCGATGGCTCCTGCCGCTGTTCCGGGGCGGTGGCCGTCATGCGTGAACGAAAATGTCACGGCCAGGCGTGACCGGGTAGTATTCCGCAACGTTCATGCGGCCGTTCCAAATCGAGGTACACTCGCCAAGAAACGTACCCCACATCGAAAATGTCGAACGCGACGTCACTACGATCGCTGCTCGGGACAGGTTCATCATCGCCGTCAGCGCGTTTCCCGAAGCGTCCACTACGGCGCTTTCCGCTCCGATCTCGGGTAGGATCGCCGTTGCAGGCACGTCGGCGAACAGGCGGATGCTCGGGTTGTCCTTTCCCGACCGAATCCGGGCTTCATTCAGTGCAGAGCGATACCAGCCCCAGGATTGGCGAATGTTAAAGCCGTCATGGCTACCGTCATCGTCGATAAAGTCCGCCAGCCGTACATGCACGGCAATGTCGTAAGGTTGCGTCAGCTGCGCACTTAGTCGAGCATTGGCGCCGAGCCAGTCGCGCATCAGTTGGGCATGCTCGGCTATCGGTAGAAAATATCTGCCCAGCCCCTCGTAGACGACGCGGTGATCCCCGTAGGCAGCACCCGGCGCCGCGTGCTCGTCAACGGACTTTGCCAGATGCGAGGCCGCCCAGATTCGCCAATCTGCGGCCGTTCGCGGCCGGAGGACGTCCCCATAGGTTCGTTTGTCGATCTCCCCGCGCAGGATTGGCCCGATCTTCACCTGCCGCATCGTAGGGTAAACGAAGACCCCGCCGCGCTCGCGTTCACCCGCCAGAGCGCGTGCGATCGGGAACAGCAGATTGCCCAATCCTGGCCCTGGCGATCGCAGAGCGCCCACATCCCATCGGCTTAGTCGCGGATAGTGATAGAGAGCGGTCATCGGCGACTTAACCCAGAAAAAAAGCGCGCAGCGCAAGAGCGAGGATCGCGGCAAGCTCGGTGGCGAACGTGCCGCGAGCGGGGCTGCCGATACTCGAATCTCCTCACCCCGACAAGCGCCGCTGGCGGGGGTTCCCGGGCCGTCTTTGGCCTATCTTTTTCGGGAATGCTGCCTTATGCAGCGCGCTCCAAAGCGAGACCCCCATTGATGATGCGAAAAGGCATTATATTGGCTGGCGGCACCGGCAGCCGGCTATTTCCGATTACGATGTCCACATCCAAGCAGTTGTTGCCGGTCTATGACAAGCCCCTGATCTATTATCCGCTCAGTATCTTGATGCTAGCGGGAATCCGCGAAGTGCTGGTTATCGTTCGCCCGGGTGATCGCGAACGCTTCCGCGACTTGCTAGGCGATGGCAGGCAATGGGGCATGCAGATCGACTATGTCGAGCAGCAACGCCCCGAGGGTATCGCGCAGGCGCTCTTGCTGGCCGAGCCCTTTCTCAACGGGGCCCCGTCTGCGTTGATCCTAGGCGACAACATCTTCTACGGCGATAATCTGATCGATCTGCTGCGCCGAAGCGCTTCGCGGGAGACCGGGGCCGCGGTCTTCGCCTATTGGGTACGGGATCCGGAGCGGTTCGGCATCGTAGAGTTTGACGACGATTGGCGTCCTACGGCCATAGTGGAGAAGCCAGCTGACCCCAGAACGAACTACGCGGTCACCGGCCTCTATTTCTATGACGAAAACGCTCCAACCATGGCGCGGGAGCTGAAGCCCTCCGCCCGTGGTGAGTTGGAGATCACCGATCTGAACCGGATGTATCTCGAAAAAGGTAGCCTGCATGTCGAGCGCTTCGGGCGCGGCTATGCGTGGCTAGATGCGGGCACGTATGACTCGCTGCTGGAGGCGAGCCTTTTCATCCAGACGGTTGAGAAGCGGCAAGGCCTTAAGATTGCCTGTCCGGAGGAGATCGCCTATCAGGCCGGTTGGATCGACGAGGCCGCGTTAGAGCGGCAGGCAGAGCGTTTGGGTTCCAGCGAATATGCGCGATATCTGCGGCAAATCGCTTACGCACATGCCGGGCGCTGATGGCGATCCCAATCCTTTCGCCTCATCGCGTGGACCGCGCGGATATGGTTGGCGACAGAGCGTCGGCATGAAGGTCCCCGCTACGCTGAAACCGCTGGCGTTTGCCGCCCTCCGCCGCATGCCGATGCTGGAACGGCGGCTGCTCGCCTCGGCTGGCTATCGCCGGATCGACATTGCGGAGGCGCAGCGGCTGCAAGCCTCACCTTCGGGATGGAAGAGCAAGTCGGGCGCTAGACGGCAACAGGCTGCGTATGATGGGCTGTTGGCAGAGCTGGAGATCGGCAATCCGCGTCAGGATTTTCGCGTAGCTGCCGAAGCCGTGGACGAGGCCGGTCTCGAAAGACCCAGCCTCCTCGAGGTTGGCTGCGGCGGGGGCTATCATCGGGCGGTGTTTGCGAAACTTGCCGGTTGCCAACCGCGCTACACCGGTAGCGATTTTTCGCCCGAGATGGTTGCGAGCGCGCAGGAACGCTTTCCGGACACCGTCTTCGAGGTCGCTGACGCCACCAGCCTGCCCTATGCGACGGCATCGTTCGACGTGGTTTTCGAGGGCGTGTCGCTGATGCACATCCCCGATTGGCGGCGGGCGATTTCCGAGATCGCGCGGGTGGCGCGCTCCCACGTCGTGTTCCATTCGGTGCCGCTCTTTGACGATCACCCCACCGAACATCTTTTCAAATACGCCTATGGCCAGCCGGTAACCGAGACCATCTTCAACAACGAGGAGTTTGAGAGCGCCGTAGCCGGGGCAGGTCTCTCGATCGAGCACCGTTGGCTGGCGCTTCCCTATGACGTCGTCGCGGTGACCGGGGCACATTCCCGATCATGGACCTTCCTGTGCCGGAAGATCCCCTGTGGTAGCGAGTAATCATGACTTCAGCGATTCCCCTCTGGAGCTATCGGCTGGAATATGCCGCGCTTCGCGAAGAAATACTGGCGGCTTGCGATCGGGTTTTCCAGTCAGGCACGCTCATACTTGGTGCAGAGGGTCGATCTTTCGAGGCCGAACTCGCGGAAAGCCTAGGCGTTGCCGGCGCGGTAGGTGTCGGTAACGGGACGGACGCGATCTTCATCGCGCTGGGCGCGCTTGGCGTAAAGCCCGGCGACGAGGTTATCACCGCCGGCAATACTGCCATTCCAACCGTGTCTGCGATCACCACGCTGGGTGCGCGTCCCGTGCTCGTCGATATCGGCGAGGATTGTTTGATCGATCCCGAGAAGATCGAGGCGGCGATTACGCCCCGGACGCGCGCTATCATTCCGGTCCACCTTTATGGGCAGGCCGCCGATATGGACCCCATCCTCGATATCGCCCGCCGGAATGGGCTGGTCGTCATCGAGGACAATGCTCAGGCTCACGGGGCGACATATCGCGGTAGACCCACCGGCGCGCTTGGGAACGCGGCGACGTTTTCATTCTACCCCACAAAGAATTTGGGAGCATATGGGGACGGCGGCGCAGTGACGTCCAACGATCCCGCTGTGATTGAGCGCGCGCGATCGCTTCGCTTTTACGGAAGCGAGGGGCCCTATTACGCTGAACGGCACGGCTATAACAGCCGACTGGACGAAGTGCAGGCTGCCATTCTCCGGGTTAAATCTGCTTGGCTGTCGGCTTGGGTGGAGCGTCGACGCGCCATTGCTGCGCGGTATGACAACGCTCTGGCCGGGACACGCTTCACACCTGTTGGGGCGCGAGGCTATGGGCGGCACGCCTATCATTTGTATGTCGTCGAAAGCGATCGCCGAGAGGCCGACATGGCACGTCTTCGTGCAGCGGAGATCGGGACCGGAATCTGCTATCCCTGGCCGATCCATCTGATGCGCGGCTACGCGTGGCTCGGCTATTCTGCCGGGGATTTTCCGGTGGCCGAACGGAAGGCTGGACGTGTCATGAATTTACCCATGTATCCCGACCTCGAAGATGCTGCGGTGGACCGCGTCGTTGAGGTTCTGCTCAGCGATGCTTGATTGCCGCCCTCATCACGAACTGGTCGACCTGCCGCTCATCGGCGATGGGCGCGGGTTGCTGCTGGTGGCTGAAGCGCATGCGCAGGTCCCGTTCGACATCCGCCGCCTCTTTGTGCTGCTCGGGCTCCCGCCCGGTGCGCGCCGCGGCGCACATGCGCATCGCCAGCAACATCAGTTTCTCATCATGCTCGCCGGCGCTTGCGACGTTGATGTCTATGACGGGCGCACGCGTAGCATAGTGCACCTCGATACGCCGAATCGGGCGCTCTACGTTCCGCCCATGCTCTGGCTCGATCTTGGCGGGTTTACGCCGGCTTCCGTCTGCGCCGTCCTGACCTCGGGCGCGTATGATGCCAAAGACTATATCCGCGACGCCGCAGAGTTCGACCGGCTTACCGCGATGACCACTTAGTCCGGTCGCACGCGCGGCTCGGCAATGGCCCGTCCGGTCAGCAGGTCGATCAAGCGGAACATCGTCTCGGCCATCTTGTAGAGACGCTTCTTGAGCGGGACTCCGCCGCCGCGATTGCGCGCCAGCTTGGGTGTCGATGGTTCCGACAGCAGCGTGGCGACCTTTGCCTGCGCCGCGAGGAGCGCGTGCAAATAAGGCCGGTACACGTGGTCGCGGACAACCCGCCCGGTTCGCGCCCGATAGATGCGATGGCTATTGTACCATCGCCCTGCCAGCCCCTTTTTGAACCCCGTGAAGTGGAAGAAGATCAGCGGATCCTCGCCAATCGTCACATGGTCGCCGGTCCATCGGATTGGATAACGACTGGCGTTCCACGGCCCCAATCCGCATCCTTTTTGCGTAACGATGGCAATATCGGGCGCGTGCTCGACGAAGTGGTCGAGATAGCCCTGGTCGGCGAACCGGTCGCGGTCGGGGATGTCGCGGCACCAGCGCGCGCAGCTTTCCGTCCAATAGTCGAGGCAGCGAAGGCCTTGTTCCGATCGAGAGAAGCTGACCCAGCCGACATTGTAGGTGCCGTATTTGCCCAGATGCTCCGCGCCGCGGTTGAAGTTGTGCGGAATAATGGCTGCCGGCGCGGTGCCCATGGCGGCCCACATCGTCGCCACCGGCCCGAAAAAGAACAGATCGCTATCGAGATAGGCGACCCTGCCCGCGTCCGGGGCCATGTCGAACACATAGCGTGTAATGTGCGGCGTCAGCGTGAAGTAATATTCGATGCGCGACCGATCCGCCTTCGCGGCTTCAAGCTGCGGGAAATGCGCCTCGAGTGCGGCGAGCGGCACGATCTTGACGTCGTCCAGCACAAGCGCGGCAACGATGGTTTCAGCTTCACGGCTCAGGCAAAGCACCCATATGGTCCCGTTCCCGCCGCATGCGCGCAGCGAGCGCATCATGGCGAGGCCGATGCCGGCATAGTTATGGTCGAAATAAACGCAGTAGTGGTCCATCGGACACGCCCTTATTGATATTCGCGCCCGTCATCATCGGGGAGGCCGCCAGATGCCGGCTTAGCGTCCGCGACAGGCGGCCGGGCGTCGCGGGCGCGGATCCATTTCTTGCCGATGTCGATGCAGGGGTCCTCGATCAGTCGCTTGCTGCCCATCGCTACAAGCATCGTGCAACCCACGGTCAAGGCCAAAGTGGGCAGGTAGAGGATCGCCTCTCTCACGGGCAAGTCACCGAAAAGTCGCAGCACCGCTGTGGTGACCATGCCGGCAAACACAAAATGGAAGATGTACATCGAGTACGACAATTGCCCAATCCGCTCGAGCAGGCCAACGCGCGGCGAGCGCGACCGCAGAATGTTCAGCAGGAATGCACCGGCGATTGCGGCTACCGGGGGAAGCGCGATCGGGGCGATACTGCCCGGTACAGTCACCAGCCAGGCGGCCAGTCCCATGAACAATGCGAACAGGGGGATATCCCGGGCCGGGCTCTGCCGGAACCTCCCCTTGCGCATGACCTGTGCGTAGACGAGCATGCCGATCAAGAACACCGGCAATTGATTGACGATGTTGTAGTACATGAAGCTGTTATTGGCAACAGGTTCGCCTGCCGCCGCGGAGGCAAACCACTGGACTACAAGGTTCAGCACCAGTGACGCGAGGATGCCGCAAAACAGCCTGACAGTAATGCTGCACCGTCGTGTCGACAGGAAGGCGGAAAAAAGCAGAGGGAACATTGCGTAGAACGCCATTTCGGTACCGATCGACCAGCCGCCGGGGACGATGCTGTTATTGGCGCTCTTCACGAAACCGTGGACGAACAACAGATTGGCGCCGACGTTGACCGGGGTGTAGCTCGATGCCACGGCTTGATGCCGAAGAATTCGCATCGCGACATCCAGGACGCCATAGAACAATATTCCAAAATAGTAGAGTGGCGCGATGCGGAATGTCCGCCTGATGAAGAAGCTGGCCGTCGGATGCGGTTCCTGTTGTCGTTGGTCATTCGACATGCACAAGGTGAAAGCCGAAGCGAAGAAGAACAGCTGCACGCCAATCTGGCCCAGGCCGGTTATGGTCTGCACCAGCGGCAGGCCGGTAAAGCGCTGCCCATGGTGAACTATAATGACTAGAAGAATTGCAACTCCCCGCATCGAATCGATGTAGGTGAGCTTATGGTCGCGGGCGAGCCGGCCCGCGTCCGCTACAGCCGCCGACAGGGCTTCGCCCGTCGCCGTCTCTGATGGTTGCCGGGCCATGCTAGCGCGTCCTGGCCTGATCCGCGACCCGCTGCACAGCGGGCCCCTCGCCGGCCTGTTCCTCGATCAGTTCTCGATATTGGGCGAGCACATGTTCAAACGTATATCGCCGCAATACGGCCGCGCGGCCGTTCGCGCCGCGCCGTGCGGCTTCGGCCATGCCCTCTGGAGTAGCGAGATAGGCGATAAGATCGCTCAACGCGTCCACTGCTCCGATGGGCAGTGTCCATCCTGCATCCTCCTCCGTCACCGTCCTCGACAATTCCGATACTGGATCAGCGAGCGCGATTATCGGCACACCCGCGGCCATCACATTGTACATCCGGCTCGGGACGGATAGGCCCAGCATGCCATCGACGAAAGAGATGATCGTGGCGGTGGCGCTCGACAGCATCGCAGCAAGCATTTCGCGGGGCTGACGCGGTGCCAGCATCACCTGCTTCAGTCCCTCCCGATCAATCCGGTCCTGGACCGCGCCTGCCTTGCCGCCATAGCCGACGAATACAAAGCGTATGTCGGCGCGTGTGCCGAGCCGTGCCGCCGTCTCCAGCACAGTTTCGACGTCGTGGGTTCGTCCGATATTGCCGGAGAACTGAATGACGCATGGCTCATCGATCCGGTGGGCCAGCAGAAACGCATTTCCGTCGCGCGCCAGCGGAGATATCTCGTCGGGGTCACCCCAATTGGGAATGATCGATAGACGAGACTCTCCTCCCTCTCCGATCTTCCTAGCAACCAGCGTGGCCATGTCACGTCCGAGCACGAGCACGCGATCGAACAGGCGGAAGGTGGCTGCGAAGAACGGCCTCAAAAGGCGATAGAGCGCCGAGTGGGGCTGGAGCAGGCCGCCGGCCACCAGCACTTCGGGATACACATCGTGGACGAGCAGAAAGCCCCGCATTCCCTTCATTCGAGCGATCAGCCCCAGGACGGGCGGCAGCGTGGGCGGGTTGGTGACAACCATCAGCCGGTCTCCCCAACGAAAGCGCGTGAGCGCAAACCAGCCCACGGAAATGGTTATTGTCGCAATGTTGAGTGCGCGCAGAACCAGCCGGTCCTTGCCGAAATGGGTCGAGCGAACGCGATGGATCAGGACTCCATGCCGCGTCTCCCGCCGCGGGGCGCGCATCCCGTGCTCGCTATAGGTCGGCTGGGCGCTGACGACCTCGATGGGCATGTCGCTCGCCAGCCCCTCGGCAATGCGTGTCACGAAATAGCCCGTCGAGGTCTGCTCCGGATAATATAGCTCGGAGACGATCCAGAGGCGCGCGCGCCGCGCGGTGGAGGAGGCGGCGGGTTTCAAGGCCTGGCCTCCGCGACATCCTGGCGAAGCCGCGTCGCCAAGCCGAACTCGACGGCGAGGTTGTCTGCGTCGGCAAGCCGGCTATCGGCGAACAGGCGCGCGCCGAGCGCGGGCGCGAGTTGCATCATCAGCCGCGTCAAGGTGCGCGGCAGAGGAAAGCGATACAGCCGTTCAGGGCGGGCGCTGGCAACGCCCGCATAGCTGAAAGGCATGGGGTCGGCGGCGAACACGACCGACTTCGGTGCGCCCGGTGCCGGCATCTGCGTCAGTCGTTCGATCGTTTCGGCGGCCAGGTCGACGGCGATCATTGCGCGCGTCACGTCGTCGCGCGGCACGGGAAGCAAGCGCACGCTGCGCCAGGCTTTCAGCAATTGCCCAAGCTTGCCGAGAGATCCGGGGGAATAAATCAGCGGAAGACGCAGGATAGTCACCTCGAAACCCGCGTCGGCGAGCGAGAGCAACCGGCGATCGCCGTCCAGCTTCGAGCAGCCATAATTGCCGCGCGGGGAGACGGGGGTATCGCGCCCGATCTCGCTTGCCAATCCATAGACCGAAAAGGAGGAAATATGGATCAGACGGGGCACGCCGGCCGCTTTCGCGGCGCGCGCGATGGAACAGGGCGTCTCGACGTTCAGGCGCTGCAGGGCCTCGGGTTTCCCTTCGGCGATCCCGACGCAGATCACGACGCATGCCACGTCGGCAAAGAGGTCGGGCGACAGCACCGCATAGTCCGCCACGGCGATCTCTCGTGCATCTCCAGGGTCCGCGGATCGGCTTACGAGTCTGGCGGCATTTCCGAGGCGGGCGGAGAGCGCGACACCGACACGACTACGCGCGCCGACAATCAGAATTCGCCCCCTTTGCTGCATGGCGGCGAGCTATAACCGGATTTGCCGGTGATGACAGGGCTAATTCAGTCCGCGCGCGCGATTGGCCCGGAGCTGCGGCCAGGCGCGCCGGGGAAGGGTGTGGCTAACGAGAACAGGCTGGCGGCCTCTCGCGCCATGCACGCAAGTGCCTGAAAAGCCTAAGAACGTCTAAGAATACTCCTGCGCGACAGATGCATCGCGGTCGGGCTTTCGCGATCGGCGCCATCCGAATATAGAGCGATCAGGGTCGATGGATTTCGAGAAGCGGGACAGGGCAGACGTGAAGCGCGCGATGGACCTTTTGCTGGCGGTTGCGGCCGCCGTCCCGCTGCTGCCTGTTGCCCTGATCGTGGCGTTGGCGGTCAGGCTGACTTCGCCGGGGCCTGCGCTCTACTGGTCGGATCGGGTCGGCCGCGGCAGTCGCGTGTTCAGGATGCCGAAATTCCGATCGATGAAGACGGATACGCCCGCCGTCCCCACTCATCTGATGGTCGATGCCGCAAGTGCGCTGACGCCGATCGGCAGCTTTCTGCGCCGGACCAGCCTCGATGAAATTCCCCAGCTATGGAGCGTCTTCGTCGGCGACATGAGCATTGTCGGTCCACGCCCCGCCCTTTTCAACCAGCACGATCTGATCGCGCTGCGCCGCGAGGCCGGTGTTGACGTGCTTCGTCCCGGCATTACCGGCTGGGCGCAGATCAACGGGCGCGATGAGTTGAGCATCCCTGCTAAGGTTGCGTTCGACAGCGAATATCTGGAGCGGCGCTCGACGTTGTTCGATTTGCGCATCATGGTTAGCACGGCGGCGAAACTGCTTGGCGATCGTACGGTAACTCACTAGGAGGCGCCGATGCTCCCGTATCTATTGTTTGGCCCGGCGATCGCGTGAAGATGCGCCGGATCTCCGATCATGCGTTGGCTCTGCCCCGGCCCGCGAAGCGGGCCATCGCCGTCATTGTCGATGTGCTCACATGCGTTCTCAGCGTCCACGTTGCCTATTATCTTCGAACCAACGACTGGCCGGACGCGTTTGGGGCTTCCCTTTACCCGGCGCTCGCGTCGATACTGCTGGCTGTCCCTATATTCGTCATCTGCGGGCTATATCGTGCCATTTTCCGCTACGGCGGTACTGCGGCCTTGCTGGCAATCCTGCGTGCTGTATTTATCTACAGCTTGCCGTTCACCTTCTTTTTCACCACGGTCGGGGTTGCAGGCGTTCCACGCACCATCGGGCTGCTCCAGCCGATCCTGCTGCTGCTTTTTGTCAGCGGCACGCGCTCGCTCGCGAGCGGGTGGTTCGGGCGTAGTTACCGCAATGCCGTGGCCGACGCTGACAAACCGCGGATACTGATATATGGTGCCGGATCGTCGGGGCGGCAGGTCGCCTCGGCGCTCCAGATGAGCGGACAGGTCCGCGTCCTAGGGTTCCTGGACGACGACCGTACGCTATGGCGTGCCGTGATCCATGGTCTGCAGGTCCACGCTCCGGCGCAGCTGCCGACGCTGATCCACCGGCACAAGATCACCGATGTACTGTTAGCGATCAACGAGACCAGCCGCGGGCGGCGCAACGAGATCATTGCCCAGTTGAAGCATCCTGGCCTGCGCATTCGCGCGATGCCCGGCGTGGATCAACTCGCGCGGGGTACCGTTTCGTTCAGCGATCTTCGCGACCTTGATATCGAGGATCTCTTGGGGCGCGCGCCAGTACCGCCCGACGAGGGGCTGCTGCGCCGGAACATCACTGGTCACGTCGTAATGGTGACCGGGGCCGGCGGATCGATCGGCAGTGAGATCAGTCGCCAAATTTCTCGCTTGGCCGCAGACGTGCTCCTGCTCGTCGATTCAAGCGAATTCGCGCTGTATGCGATCCACCAGGAACTGCTCGAAGCGATGCAGAATGGTAGCGCGACAGTCCGTTCCATCGTGCCGTTGCTGGCGACGGTCCGCGATGAGCGCCGTATCGACGAGATCATAGCTACTTGGCAACCGTATACGATCTACCACGCGGCGGCTTACAAGCACGTGCCGTTGGTCGAGCACAACGTACTCGAGGGCATCGCGAACAATGTGTTTGGTACCCTCAACGTCACTCTTGCGGCGCGTGCGCACGGTGTCGCCAATCTAGTGTTGATCAGCACCGACAAGGCAGTGCGGCCCGCGAATGTGATGGGTGCAACCAAGCGGTTGGCCGAGATCATCCTCCAGGCAATCCAGGCCGACGGGGCGGGGGGTCTTTTCTCGATGGTGCGTTTCGGCAACGTCCTAGGCTCTAGTGGCTCTGTGGTACCGCTGTTCCGCGCGCAGATCGCAGCGGGCGGTCCGGTAACCATCACACACCCCGACATCACGCGCTACTTCATGACGATTCCTGAAGCGGCGCAGCTCGTCATTCAGGCGGGTGCCATGGCGGCGGGTGGCGATGTGTTCGTGCTCGACATGGGTGAACCGGTACGAATCGTCGACCTCGCGCGAACGATGATCGAACTTTCTGGCCTGCGCGTATCCGAAGATGGCGATGAAGCCGGCGGTGGCCTGGGCGATATTGCAATCACGACCATCGGCCTTCGTCCGGGCGAAAAGCTTTATGAGGAGCTGTTGATTGGCAACGATCCGAGCCCGTCTGCCCATCCGCGCATTCTGCGCGCTCATGAACCGCTAATACCTTGGCCGACGCTGGCAGTAGCGCTTGATCGGCTTCGCGCCATGATCGCGCGGGGCGACGCAAATGGTGCATATGAGCTGCTGGGAGAGTTGGTGCCCGAGTTCGAGCATATGGGTGAATTTGTCGATCATGTTGCACTGCGGCTTGATGGAATTGTACAAGGCAACTAGAACGCCCGAGCCCGCGAAGCCAAGGGCGTCGGGTTCTTTATAAAGCTAGCAATATTGGAATCCGCGTGAAAAAAACTGCGCTCATTACCGGTGTTACGGGTCAGGACGGGGCCTATTTGGCCGAGCTGCTGCTGGCCAAAGGCTATGACGTTCACGGGGTCAAGAGACGCTCTTCGTCGTTCAACACCGGACGTATCGAAGACATCTATCAGGATCCGCACGAGACAGACGCCCGCTTCCATCTTCACTATGGCGACCTGACTGACAGCACCAATCTGATACGTCTGGTGCAGCAGACCCAGCCCGACGAAATCTACAATCTTGCCGCGCAAAGCCATGTTCAGGTAAGCTTCGAGACCCCAGAATATACTGCCAATGCCGATGCTGTCGGCACGCTGCGGCTGCTTGAGGCGATTCGCATTCTCGGGATGGAGAAGAAGACCCGATTCTATCAGGCTTCGACCTCCGAACTTTACGGTTTGGTGCAGGAAGTGCCGCAGAAGGAAACCACCCCCTTCTATCCACGCTCGCCTTATGGCGTCGCCAAACTGTACGGCTATTGGATCGTCGTAAACTATCGTGAGGCGTATGGCATGCACGCTTCGAACGGCATCTTGTTCAACCATGAGAGCCCGCTGCGCGGCGAGACGTTCGTCACTCGCAAGATCACGCGAGCTGCAGCGGCGATCAAGCTTGGTCGCCAGGAGAGACTTTGGCTCGGCAACCTTGATGCGAAGCGCGATTGGGGCCATGCGCGCGAATATGTGCGCGGAATGTGGCTCATGCTTCAGCAAGATCAGCCTGACGACTATGTGCTGGCAACCGGCGAGACCACTCCGGTGCGAACCTTTGTGGAGTGGGCCTTTGCAGACACCGGCATTACGCTTCGCTGGGAAGGAACGGGCGTCGACGAAAAGGGGTATTGCGCGGAGACCGGCAAATGCCTCGTGGAGATCGATCCCCGCTACTTCCGCCCGACCGAGGTCGAACTGTTGATCGGCGATCCTACCAAGGCGAAGGAGAAGCTTGGCTGGGTCCACGAAACCTCGCCGCGTGACCTGGCGCGGGAAATGGTGCTTGCCGATCTCAAGGTGATGGAAAGCGCTCCCATCGCCAAGGACGCCTGACGATGGCACGCGACCGGTATTTCAGTCTTGAAGGCAAACGGGTATTCGTCGCTGGCCATCGCGGTATGGTCGGGTCGGCCATTGTGCGAAGGCTGGCCCGGGAGAACTGCACCGTTCTCAAGGCGTCGCGTTCGGAACTCGATCTGCTCGATCAGCGCGCAGTACGCGAATGGTTCGCGCGCGAGAGGCCCGACGCGGTGTTCCTCGCAGCAGCGAAAGTCGGAGGAATACTCGCCAACGACAGCTACCCGGCAGATTTCCTGTACGAAAATCTGATGATCCAGGCCAACGTCATAGAGGCGGCGCATCGCAACGACGTGGCCAAGCTGATGTTCCTCGGTTCGTCGTGCATCTACCCGAAGTTCGCCGATCAGCCGATCGTCGAGAATGCGCTGCTCACCGGGCCGCTTGAGCCGACGAACGAATGGTATGCGATCGCCAAGATCGCGGGGATCAAATTGGTCCAGGCCTACCGCCGCCAACACGGCCGCGATTGGATCTCAGCGATGCCCACGAACCTGTACGGGCCCGGAGACAATTTCGATCCGAGGAGCAGCCATGTGCTGCCGGCGCTAATTCGCAAAGCAGACGCCGCGAAGCGTGACGGCGCCGCTGCGATCGAAATCTGGGGTACCGGAACGCCGCGGCGCGAGTTCCTTCATGTTGACGATATGGCCGATGCCTGCGTTTTCCTGATGCGGACCTATTCTAGCGATGAGCATGTCAATGTCGGCTCAGGAGAGGATGTGACGATTCTAGAACTGGCCCAGATGGTGGCCCGCGCGGTTGGTTTCGAAGGCGCGATCACACGGGACGAGAGCAAGCCAGATGGTACGCCCCGTAAGCTGATGAGCGCCGAAAAGCTACGTGGGCTCGGTTGGACACCAACTATCGCGCTCGAGGACGGCATCGCTTCGACCTATCAATGGTTTATTGAGCATCAAGGCGAATTGCGGCTAGCTGTATAAGACTGTGCCGGGTGGCGTTCATTGCCTCACTGGCGACGGCTGGCGAGCGGCCATCAAGGAGGGGCCGTGTCCGCGCTATCACAGCGCTAGGGTATCTTCGCCAGGATGGGGCTGTTGTGCTGCCGCCAACCGGACATTTTGTTGATTGCCCTCCCCACGTCAGCGCTGCGGAGCAAGTGTCACGCTATCGATCTGACCCGATACCCCATTGACCGCGTCGGATGGCGGCGCATACAGCACAAGTACTTGCACTGGGCAGTCCGCCGTTACCTTAATATGGCCAGCGAACGCGCCACCAGCCTGCGCCGAATTCGGCAATGCCACACGACCGAGTTCGCGGCGATCACGACGACATATAAGCGCCCAATAGGGCATCTCGCCCACTTCTTGCTCGATGCCACTGCTATGGCCGGCAAGGCGGTAGGTGCCGGGCGGCAGCATTTGAACCTGCTGGAGCAAGGCACCGCCGCTGCCGGAGGGAGCCGAGAACTCGACCGCACCGCCACCCGGGGTGCGCTGAATCGACGTGGAAACATTGCCGTCGTTGAACAGCGTCCAATCGAACAGCGATGGGGCGTCGAGCATCGCGTTGAAGAGGGGATCACGGGCGTGGGAGCGATCGGGATCCGGGCGGAGCGTCGCGTAATAGCGCCAGGCCTCGTTGGAGTGCCCGCTATTGAGTAGCGCTTCGACCACCGCGGCCTGTGCGGCCTGCGGCACCGCGATGCCGCGCTGGCGCAGCCCCAGGAAGAGCGCCATGGTGCTCAGCGGGTCGGCGCCTTGGCCCGCGGCATAGCCGATGTAACTGTCCGCCCAATTTGGTCGCCCCGCCAGGGTGCCGATCAGGGCGTCGCGGATGGCCGGATCGCGCATGGCCTGCGTCAGCACCGGAAAAATCATATCGCCCAAGGTGGGCTTAGTGCGCAGCGTAATGTCATACCAGCGCAGCGCCCCTGCGATGTCGTTGCGGGTCACCGCATCCTCGATTGACCATAATTGCGTTTGCACGTTTCGGCGCGAGAGCATCTGCGAATAGGCGAGCAAGCGCCTGGAGTTTGTGATGTCACCGCGGGCGAGCTCGACAAGACCCAGCGTCGCCGCCGCCCCGACGGCCGTCGGATCGCGCTGCAGCGCCGCACGCGACAGCGCCGCCAGCCTCTCGCGGCCAGCCCCAGTGGTTGTTGTCGTCAAGAGGGCGGCAGCATGCTCAGCGCCTAGGCGCCCGTCATAGGAAGCCATGACGCTGGTGGTTCGACGAGCTGATTTGGTTTCGACATGAGCGACCGAAAAGGCAACGCTCAGGTACGCTAGAACAGAGATGCCGCAGCCCAGTGCGATCCGCCCGACCCACTCGCCTGCGGACCTGCGGCGGCGGATAGATCGGCTTGACGATCCCGTCGCCATGCCCCCCTCAGACCCGGCCCTTTGCATTGTCCTTTATGCGCCCATAGTCGTAACCATATTCGTAACCATACCCATAGGCCCCGCGGCGTGCTTCGAATTTGGTCATCACGCCGCCGAAGATGCGGACATTGGCAGCGGCGAGCCGACTGAGCGCGGTCTTGACCTGGCTGGCCCGGATGCCGTGCGATTCGACTGCGTACACCACGCCCTCGACCCGCGCCGCGATCAGCGGCGCGTCAGCGAGGCCCATGACCGGCGGGCCATCGATAACGACATGATCATAATGCTCGAGCAGTCTGCCAATCAACGTGGTGAGGCGGTTGCCGGTAAGCAACTCGGCGGCATTGGGCGGGATGGGCCCCGCAGTCATCGCGGCTAAGCCAAGATCTGGCATATGGAAGGTCAGCGGCTCAATCGCGTCTTCGCCGGCAAGGAAATTGCTGAGCCCGCGTTCGTGGCCGACATTGCCGAGGTGGTGGACCGATGGCGAGCGCATGTCGCCGTCGACCAGGATGACTCGCTTGCCCGCGCGCGCCAGCATCGTCGCCAGCGCAAGCGAGGTGATCGACTTCCCCTCAGCAGGCCGCGTCGAGGTAACAGAGAACGAGCGCGGTGCGCCATGCTCCGTTGTGAAGCCCAGGTTGGTACTGATCGCCAGATAAGCATCGACCAATTCCGATTTGCGATCGAGCAGTTCGTCTCGAGGGTTTCGGTCGTCGCCCACCTTCGGCACCGACCCAAGCAACGGCAGGCCCAACTTGCGCTCGACTTCGGCCGGGTCGCCAAACGCCTCGTCCATCTGCTCGAGCGCAAGCGCGGCAACAGCACCAAGGATGAGCCCGGCCATTAGCGCGATGAAAAGGTTGAGGACAAGCCGGGGGCTCGACGGCCGCTGGGGAAGATCGGCAGTATCGACGATGGAGATGTTGTTGACGCCAACGCCATTGGCGACGCCAATCTCCTTGTAGCGCTGCAGCAGCCCGTCATAGAGCGCGCGGTTAGTATCGACCTCTTGCTGGTAAATATTATACTGGATAGACCGACGGCGGTTATCCAGATAGCTCGACTTCAATTTGTTGACGCGGTCCTGCAGTGCGGCTTCGCGCGCGACCGCCGTGCGGTAAGTATTCTCGATAGAGCCCATCACGCGCGTTTCTTCGCGACCGATGGCGTGATCGAGCTGATCGATCTGAGACTTCACGGCTTGCGCGGCGGGATAGCCGGGCTCGAACTGAACCATGAGTTGCTGATATTGCGCTGCGAGCTCGGCCCGACGCTGCCGCAAATTATTGATGGCGGCATTGCCAAGCGCTTCCTTGGAGGCGCCGCCGGCGCTGCGCTCGCGATAGCGCGCCTCGGCTTCGATGCGGTCGGCGGTCGCCTCGGTCAGCGCAGTGTTAAGCGCGGCAAGATTGTCCGCCACAATCGACCGTTCTGACGTTGCGGTGCCGTTCGGTGCGCCTTGCGATGGCAAGTTGATGATTTCCTGTTGCGATGCATACGCGACGAGCTGACGCTGACTTTCATCGAGCCGCTGCTTTTGCAGTTGCAACTGCCGTTCGAGCAAGTTGCGGCCATAAGATGTCGCCTGAACCTTGCGCTCGAGATTGGTCTGAATGAAGTTTTCTGCCCATGCATTCGCGACCCTAGCCGAGAAGGCCGGTTGAGGGCTGGTGAAGGCGATATCCACGAGACGCGACAGCCGCTTCGGATCGATCGCTACGCTTCGGTTGAGAATTTCGCCCGCGATGCGCTGGCGTTCTGCGCGTCCCGAGGCGGAGTAGCGGTTGTTGGTCAGCTCGAACGCCGAACCACCGGTGACCCCGAACATGCGGAAGAAATTGGGATCGTCCACGAGACGAAGCTGTACCGCCACACGTTCAGAAAGCGCGCGCGATTTCAGTAAACCATATTGAGTCTGGTAGAATTCCTGATCCGCGATGTTGGTATCGCGCTGGACCCCTTGGATGTTGGTAACCTGAGACGCCTCGCGCGCGATTTCGACCGTCGCAGTCGCGGTATACTTGGGCGTCATCAGCAAGGTGACGATAAGTCCAAGCACTACGCAGGCGACCATCACGCCGATAATGACGTACCGCCACCGCAGCGCGATCCGCATAAACTGCCGGATCAGCGGCGGGCGATCGTTCTCAACGACTCGCGACAGCGCCGGGTTCGCTCCGGGCGTGATGGGGTTAGACTGCAGATTCGACGTAATGACGTTCATGTTTTTCAAAACCTTACTGCAGTATCGCTACCAGCGGTGCAGCGAGAAGCGGCGCGACCGAGACGATATCGCGGAAACGGCGCCGCGCAGGAGAGTCGCCCACTACAACAACGTCATTCGCGTAGATTGCCGGATCCGCATACACGCCGCGCCGAATGGCATCGATGTTGTATAGTCCCGCCATCTTGCGGCCGCCGACCGTGCGTAGGATAACAACGTCATCCTGTTTCGCGAATTCGGACAGGCCCTTCGCTGAGGCAATCGCACGAAGCAACGTCATCTGGTTAGTGACCGGATAAAGGCCCGGTTCGACGACCTGCCCGTCGATCGTAACGACCTGACTGACCGAACTCTTGATGTTCACGGTCACATCGGGGTTGCGCACATAGTTTCCGCGTAGCGCCACTTCGATCGTTTGGGCGAGTTCCTGTGCCGTGCGACCGCGCGCGTCGAGCGTGCCGATCAGCGGCATTGCGATCTGGCCACCGGCATCAACCTGCACCTCGCGGCTGAGATCGGGCACATTGAACACGTCGATCTGGATGGTGTCCAGCGGGCCGATAAGCGATTGCCGGTCGGCGACAGTCAGGTCCGTGCGCTCTGGCGCGGGTAGGCCGGAACTGTTCTGGACAACGGTCAACTGGTCGGTCGAGACTATTGGTTCCCGATGCGCGCATCCTGCAAGAGCGACGAACCAGAGAAGGGCGAGGCGAGACGAATGCATGATCGGAACGCTAACTCTGGTTGAAGGAGTGAGCCCAAGGCTCATAGATTGCGCCTTGTCAGAGGTAAAGGTGCTTCGCCTGCGGCGTTGGCGGCACGTGTTGGTCCGCCAAGCCATATCGCTGTGATCGTGGTGATCGCCATGATCAACGGGGTACGGGCGGGATAATCGACGACGCTGGCAAGTAGGATCAATAGAAGGATCGCCGAGCCGAGTTTCGGGAGAACCGCGTCGCCTCGCCATGCCGCAACGCTGCGCCACAGCCACCATCCGATCGCTGCCGCTATCAGCAACAACCCTGGCAAACCGGCGGTGAGGGCAATCTCGAGGAAGTCGTTGTGCGCGTGGTTGAAATAGGTCGGCCGAAGCATACTGAACGGCTCATGTAGGCGGAAGATCGGATCGAAGCTCCCCAAGCCCGAACCGAAAGGGAAATAGGTACGAATGATCGCCAGGACAGTAGGAAGGGCGCGACCTCGCGTATCGTCTTCCACCTTTACATCGATAAGGCGATGCACCGATTCCGCGCGATCGGCAAACACGCTTGCCAACACGAAAATGGCGATCAGGGCGACCAAGGCGATGCCGAGCGCGGGAAGCGTCCACCGCGGATATCGGCTCAGCGCCGCCTTGATGTTCCGTCCAGCTATCGCTAGGCCCAGGATTAGGGCGATCGCCCCCAACGCCATGCCCGCCCGCGAGCCGGACGCCAGGATGGTGAGAATGAGCAGCAGAACGAGCCCGAGCGCGACGGGTGCGCGCACGCGCGGCGCGACTGCACCCGACGATCCCCACACCGGCGTGATCACCAGCCCGATCGCCAGGAAAAGCGCGAAATGATTGCGGTTAGCGATCAGGCCATCGACCGCGCCGGGCGACCCGTTGACCATCGGGTTGGCGATCGGCACGCCGGTGACCTGCAGAAGCCCCACCAGCAGGGCGAGAGCGATCACGGTCAAGACGACAGCAGGAAGCAAATGTCGATTTTGTGCGCGCATGCCGGATGCCAGAGTCAACACCGCGAGGGGCACGACCAACGAGGACAGCGCGTTGGTCGTCGCGCCGGGTACGAGCGACCACGGGCGCCATAGATTCGCCGGAGATACGAGGGCGTCTGTGAACACTGCACGGCCAGGCAGCGCGCGCCATACGCCAGGCGGCAGCGGAACAAGTTGCGCCACACACAACAGGATCGCGGCGCCGACAATCAGAGCGACGGCACGGGCTTCCTCGATACGCGGTTTGCGCCCGAAAAGCACCGCAACTAGAATGCATGCCCAGGAAGCGGCGCGGACTACCACCTGACCTGCAGCATCTTCGCGCGAGGCACCCCCTGCAATCCATAGCACCAAAAACAGGGCTGCGAGCATCAGGAAGCTGAGATCCGGACGAGAAAGGCCCGCAAATCGAGGACGTGAGGTAGCCATTGCCGCTATCCTTGAAATAATGCCGCACGGGCCACTCCGCTGGCCGCTGCTCAGCGCTTCCGCATCAATCCTGCGAGTCGGGATTCTGAGGCCGGGTCGCCATTTCGGAGGGACGAGTTGGCTCAGCATGCGGTCCATGTGGCAGCGTCGTACTGGTGCCGAGGCGACTGTTGTCTGTCACGGGTTTGGCGAAGGCGGCGGTTGGGTCGCCGACACTATCGGGCCGGTAGCGTTCGAGCCGCAGGCTCAGCCGGGTGTCGAGTCTATTGTTGATACGGTTATTGTAGCGGTTGGGGTTGAGATCAGCGGGCGCGCCTTTGGCATCGAGCCGTGCGCCATAGGCCGTCGTCGTATCGCGCGTCGTCCGCGTCTGCGCCATCGCGTGCCCGGCGAGGCAGAGCATCCCGGCCGCAACCGGGATCATGGCAATAAGCTTAGTCGTCGTCATATCTCGTCGTCGCCTCAGCCGTTCCCCGTCCGAGACTTAGCGCATCGGCGGTTGATTACCAATCTGCTGTACCGACGCGCAAGGCGATCGGACGTGTCCCCAGCGGGGCCGGGAGAGTGGCAAGCTGGGCCCCAAGGTAAGCTCGCGAATGTCATGCGGCGATCCCGCGCCGTTCAGCAGCTTTGGCAGCAACGAGGGGGCGCCACCATTCCTGGTGATCGAGGTACCATCGCACCGTCTTCTCAATGCCGCTCTCGAAGCTTTCCTGCGGCTGCCAGCCGAGCTCAGTACTGATGCGACTCGCGTCGATTGCATAGCGCTTGTCGTGGCCGGGTCGATCGGCGACCGACATAATCTGGGCTGCGTAGGCCTGCCCATCAGCTCGCGGCGATAGGCGGTCCAATATCGCACAGATCGCCCGCACGACCTCGATGTTCTGCTTTTCGTTATTCCCGCCAATATTGTAGGTTCGACCGGGCACTCCGCGTTCGAACACCGCTTGGAGCGCGCGAACATGATCCTCGACATAGAGCCAGTCGCGAACTTGGTCGCCAGCGCCGTAGACGGGCAGCGGTTCGCCACCCAGCGCTTTGGCGATCATCAGCGGAATCAGCTTTTCGGGGAAATGGTAGGGACCGTAATTGTTCGAGCAATTTGTGATGACGACGGGCAGGCCATAGGTATGTCCCCATGCGCTTACCAGATGATCTGAGCCCGCCTTGCTAGCTGAATAAGGCGAACGCGGGTCGTAGGGTGTGTCTTCTGTAAACAGCCCGGTGGGGCCGAGTGAACCGTACACTTCGTCAGTCGAAATATGGTGGAAACGGAACGCCGCCTTCGAGCTGCCATCGAGCGCCGCCCAATAGCGGTGCGCCTCCGCGAGCATCGTATAGGTGCCTACGATGTTCGTATCGATGAATGTCCCGGGCCCATCGATAGACCGATCGACATGGCTTTCGGCAGCCAGATGCGTGATAACGTCCGGGCAAAAATCGTCGATCGCGGCTCGTACAGCGGCCGCATCGCAAATGTCACCCCGAACGAAATGATAGCGCGCCGAATGCGATACGGTTTCTAGCGTCGATAAGCTGCCGGCGTAAGTTAGCTTGTCGAAGTTCAAAACTGTGTAGCCGGTATTCGAGACGAGATGGCGAATTAGCGCCGAGCCGATAAAGCCGGCACCACCGGTGACAAGGACATGCATGCTCCGCTTATAGGCACGCTGCGAGAGCCGCGCCAGTCTGGATAACGCGATCTCGGCACCGGGGACCGAAGCGGGCCCATAGAGCGCCGCAAGCGATGTGCGCCTTCGATCATCTCAAGATGTGCCATGAGATGACGGCGTTTGGCGGCCCGGAAACTGTGAAACCACTCGTCGTAGGCGCGCCGACGGCAGTGCCAACTTGGGGGGCAGAAGAACCCCGCGTCGCGGTAGCAATGTAATATTCATCGGTCGGCTCAGGTCGGCGGAACGTAACCCGCCCGTTACCCGAACTATCCAGTACGATCTCGCCGCGCAAATTGTAGCCGGGCGATCCCGTCCCCGAGATGCTCGCAACCCGACCGAGGCGAAGCGACATGCCTTGCGCGGCATTGGCCATCAGGTCGAACACTCCGGATGCCGCCCAGCGTAATGTAGCGAGCAGCTTTCCCGCATTGTCGGAAAAGCCGAGCCCGGAGCCAGGCCCCTGCGCCTCGAGAGCCAAAACATCGAAATCATTGTTCGACGACTTCAGCCTTAGGCCGCACGCAAACCGTTCCACGGAAGGGACGGTCGCCGAATCTATGTGATCGATGATCGTGCCGCCGACACCTTCCGGATCCCGCAGGTAATTCATCGTGCCGATGATCTTCGGCCGAATGATCTCGGGCCGGCGGTACGCAGCTACCTTGGTGCCGGAGAGCGAAAGGATCTGTTGGGCACCCGACCAGCCCTTCACGATCGACGGCTCGAACCGTCCGCCAGCAATCTGGAGACCTTCTGCGCTCTGGAAGCCGCTCTTTGCAACAATCGAAATCGCGGTAACGAACTGCTCGAACACTGCCCCGCCCCAGACCGAATTGGCCAGACAGGCGGATGGGTCGTCGGCATAATAGGTGATCTCGACACAATCGCGAAAGTTTGTGAAGGCGGCGCCTTCGATGTCGGTAGCATTTTGCGCGCCGATCATTCTTAGACCACAAGCCGCGACGTCGTCGCTTTCGCATAACAGGCAGACGTTGGTGTAGCTGGTCCAGAAGTTGCCCGAGCCACTGCTTTTCGGGTTGCTCTGCGCCATAAGAATGGCGGAATAAGCAGGGTTGACCTTGGCGCTCGGGGCTTTGACAACAAGGTCGGTCAGATTGAGATGCGCAGACTGGGTGAGGACGACGCCCGCAACTGCCTCGGGGTCTTTTCCGTGATCGACGGTAAACCCACATATCCTCGAAGGCTTGCGGCCGTTGCCAATGATCCTCAACGCGGGGATCGCGCCCTGCGTCGTCAGCGTGACGCCGTAGCCCATTACGCGCACCGGCCGTGCACCGATCCGCAGCACGAGCGGCTGGCGGAGCGCGTAGGTGCCGGGCGGGAATATGATATCGCCGCCCCTTTCGGCACCCGCATCCAGGGCCGCCTGCAAAGACTCGAAGCCGGCAACTGAAAGCGGAAAATCGCCGAGATGCGCGTCGAGCGGGCGCGCGATCGCGCCTGCCTGCGGTGATTCATAGCCCACCAGACTACTGCCCGGGGGAGTCGCCAAAGCCTCGATCGTAGTGACTCTGTGTTGAAGCACCGCGGCACCGCCATCGTTCAAGAAGATCGATACGAAATTATCGCCGCTGCTGACGTAGAAAAGCTGACCACCGACGGTGGCAGCCAGTCCGGCGGCTGGTGCGGTGTAAACCCGGCCTGGCCAGGTCCTTTCGCCACTATGGATTAGCAATGCGCGACTGCGCTGTTCCGGTGTAGCCACGCCATCGGTGTTTCCTAAGCTTGGAGTCCGCACGCCCGCCATATGGGCGGCAATCGCGCTTGCGGCGAGGAAAGAGCGCCGATCTGTCATGCGTCTTCTACTCCATACGAAGGCGCTGACGCACCTCCCTTGTTTGATCGGTGCGGCCGATCGACTTCGGCCCAAGGCGGTCCGAGGCGGTTACTGGTACGCGGGCCGGGTAAGGTAGACCAGAGCGCACTGCTTCTTCGTCCCCGGAGACCTGGGGATGGTTGACGCGCGACCATGTCTCGATCGTTGGTCGCGTCCGGATCGTCCGTGGCGGATTTAATGTATGTCCGGCCGAGGTGGAGGCGGCGCTCGACGCGATTTGGGCGCGGCCGAGAGCGCTGGGATCGGAAGCCAGCGCGCCGATATGAGCGAGGCATGGTCGTCAATTCGTGATCAATTGTTTGGCCGGATCAGCTCAGCAGCCCATATGCCCGGAAGATGCAGTACGTCGATCACGCAATATTTGCGCGGTCGGCCGGGATGGCCGACCATGCTCCGGAGCGTATTTTGGACGACCTCGCCGATCTTGTGCGAATGCTGGATGATGGAAATATCGGCCCGGAACTACCAGCCGGCATATCCGGTCGGCGCGAGCGCTGCACATGTCCAGGGCCATTTCTTTGAACCTGGCCGCCCCTTCAGCAGGCAGGCTGCGGTAACGCGCCTCGCGCGCACCGTAACAGCTGTCGAGAGGTGATCGCTGGTTTCACCGACCCAATCCCTCTTGATGGCGTCGGCAAGGAGCGTTGCGAAATGCTCCTTTAGCTTCGTCTTGGGCAGATTGCGCATGACCCCATCCATCGCGCTATCAGGCGGAAGCGGTCCGCCCTCGGTATTCCCGTGGTCGATCCAGTGCGAATTCGCAGTCCCGGGTTCAATTGAGCATCAATGGAGACAAAAATTCCGCGGGTCACTTGTTACCTAGGACGTTACCTTGCAATTGGGTAGACAGCGTTAGCGCAGATTGATCTGGCCTAAATCGCTTGAAATATAAATGGTGGACGCACTAGGGCTCGAACCTAGGACCCGCTGATTAAGAGATGAGCTCAGGCACACTTTTGAGCGCGTCTAATTCCGGCTTACGACGCGGCTTCTGTCCCACCCTCAGCCTGCGAATTCAGAAATTAAAGTTAGACAGGTACCGGCACGATCGGCTTGACTGCCACGCGATTGAGGACTTGCGTGTAGATTGCGGCTTCGCCTGCCATCTGCAGCGTTACTACGAGCGCGAAATTCGCCGCTGTGTCGAGATCGTCGACTTCACGTTGGACATCCAGCTCGAAGAAGCCGTCTCCCGCGATCGCGGCAGCCTTTTCCCCGTCCCAGCGGCGATGCACCACGGTTCCTTTGTGGGCCTGTTTGGGGTCGGGCTGCGTGCCGCAAGCCTTCACGCCAGCCGCGCCGAGTTGGCCCGGCTCGACGATCTTCATCCGCACTCCGCGATAGGCGACGGCGCCGGGCTTCGGCGGGGTGAACCAGGCAAGGGTCGCCGACAGCCCGTGTGGCTGTGCCTTGCCGGTCATCGCGGCCGGCCAGGGAATACGGAAGCGCTTGCCCTGGTCCGAGTTGAGCGTGCCGACCGCCCACAAGGTCGCCCGATCGTCGGCGCAGTTGATAATCAGCTCCGGGTCGTAGGCGCCGAAGCCGATATAGCGGCGAACATTGTCCTTCTGGCGGTAGTACTGCTTGTTGTCCGCCGGCCCCAGAATCTCGATCAACAAGTCGCGCGCCTCGGTCCACCGCGCGCCATGGACCAGCAGGGCCTTGAGTAGCGCGGCCCGTTGTGCGCTCGGCAGACCGACAAAGTCGGGATAGGCCGCCTCCAGCGCCTCGTGCGCGCGGGCAGCGAGGCCGGTCGCCAGCGCTGCCGCGACGCTGGTGCCGACCGTCCGCGCCACCACATTGGGGCTAAGCGAAACGGCGGTCGGTGGTGCGGCGACCGGGATCCCGCCGAAATTGGCCGCGTTCGCGGTCAGCGGCTGCAGCCGATGGTGATCGCCGGCCGGATCGACCCGCACATAGTGCCGGCCTCCCGGCGCCAGAATCTCCGGCTTGGTCGCCCCGCCATAACCGGGGCCGAGGCCGCTCGATATGGTGCTGAGGCCGGTCTCATTCCAAAGGTCGAACGTCGGGGGTGCGACCGGGTGAGGATAAACGTAGTGGTCGGCGTGCAGCGCGCCGACGGTGATGGCATTGATCGCCTCGGCTGGCGCCAGAATGCGGCGCGTGGCGATCTGCGATGCGCTGGCGCGGAGCGCGACGCGGATTTTCTGAGGCATGTCCAGCGCCTCGAACGCGCCGGCGGTCATGTTCTGCGTTTCGACATAGGCGTGATGGTTGCCTGCGCTGATGACGAACAACACGCCATATTTGCTGGCGAGATAGTCGACGACGCGCGCCCACCCCGAGATGCGATTGGCGAAGGGCTTGTTCGGATCGCCGAGCGAGGCGTTGATGACGATCACGTGGCGCGCGGTCGCGTCGTTCCCGTCTCGCATCCGCACCAGGGCTTCCTCGAACATATCGGCTGGCAGCCGATCGGGGAAACGCTCGGGATGCGCTGGATCAGCCGTCGCATAGAGCATGTTGACGAAATGGACCGGGCGTTCGAGCGGGCGATCCCAGGCGTGGTTCAGGTCGCCGTGGACCACCGCCGACGCCATCGCGGTGCCGTGCTTGCGCGGTCCGACGGCGAGCGGTTCGAGTCCGAAAGGATCATCGATGCTCAGCGTGCCGGCGAGGCGCGGATGCTGGGAAAGCGGAACGGCATCGAAGACGGCAGCGATCGGATCGCCCGCCAGGTTGGGGCCCCCGCCAGCGGGGAACCCCGCGACTTCTTCTAGCGAAATTGATTGAAAGATGCTCTGCGGACGAATTTGCAGGATTGCTTCCGATCCCGCGAGCCCCGCCGGATCCCGGGCGAGCGCGTCCCGCAGCGCGGCGGTCGGGATGTCGGTGAGCAGCGCATGGTAGCCGGCGCCCACGATCCGCGAGCGGGCAATGATCGCGCCGCGAACGGCAGCGATGCCGGCACGCGCCTCGCGCTCCGCGACCTCGGCATTCTCGCGGAAGACCAGTTCGATCTCAACCCGCACCGTCGGCTGGCCCGCCTCGACCTCCGCGGTCAGAACATCGACGTCTTCGCTAGCGATGCGATCCTGCGGCCCCCAGGGCCGGACATTGCGTAGCTGGGAGAGCATTGTCTTCCAGGCGCTGAACCGCGGTGGAACGGTGCCGTCGCGCTGCCAACCGCGCCAGAGCGTGACGATGTTGCGCAGCGCGCCTTCGGAGGGACCATCAGATAGACGGCTGGATTCTTGTCGAACTCGTCCTCGTCCAGATCCTCGGCGCCGAGAAATTCCAGCCCCGGCACGAGCCGGACCGCCTGCTCGAATTTCAGGATGCCGCCCGTCAGCTCGAAAACGAGCAGCCGCTCGGGCGCGCGCGCGTCGGGATCGGCGCGCAGCTGCAATGCGGGTGTGTTCGCATCGAACTGTTCGCTGAGACGGGTGAGCTTCTGGCCGGCGGGCGTTTGAGCCTGATCGCCTGGCGCAAACTTACGCGGGATCGGTATCCCGCCGCCGGTCCGTCGCCCGATCGCTGTTGCTGCCCCCAGGCGCAACAGCGGTTGTTCCGGTGGATTCGCCATCGCTCTCCGGTCTTATACGTGTTTTCCAGAGCCGCAGCTCTTGCGCGAGAATGCCTTTCAGCGTCTCGCCCCCCTGAGACAGAATATGCCGCCGTCGGATATTCTGACAGAACTCAAACACCTCGGCAAAGCTGGTTCGACCCATTTGGGTGGCAACCGCCTTAGCGGTCATCCCAGGGCTCTCTGGCCAGGCTTCGAAAAAGCGATCGATCAGCACCGCCATCGCGTCGCGCGTCGGCAGCGGCATATCGATCCGAAGCTGGAAGCGCCGCCACACCGCCCGGTCGAGCAGCTCGGCATGGTTGGTGGCGGCGACCACGACGACATAGCTCGGCAGCTGGTCGAGCTGCATGAGCAGGAACGACACGACCCTCTTTATCTCGCCGGTCTCATGGACGTCGCCGCGCTCCTTACCGACCGCGTCGAACTCGTCGAAGAACAGCACGCAGGGCGTCGCACGCGCATATTCGAAGAGGCGCGCGAGCCGCGCATTGGTCTCGCCGAGATAGGCGCCGACCAAGGCGTCGTAACGTACCGTAAGCAGCGGAACGGCAACGGCCTCCGCGATCGCCTCAGCGATCGACGTTTTGCCGTTGCCCGGCGGTCCTGACAGCAGCACCCGATGCCGAGGCTGCATTCCCTGCGCGCGTAAAAGGTCCGCGCGGCGCTGCTCCTCAATGAGCTGGCGGGTAAGCTGTTCTGCCGGCAGCGTAAGGATCAAGCTCTCGAGCGTTGCCCTCGGTTCGGACTCGATGACGAAGTCACGGCCCGCAGCACTTGGACGTCGCAGTTCGCTTGACGTTGTCACCGGCACCGATTGCAGAGCCCGGTGGAGGCGGTCAGCCAGCACGTTATGGCTCTTGGCGCGCTCCTCCGCGACCAACGCCTCGACCGTGGAAGTCAACGACGATCGATCGCCGGAAGCGCCTGCCTTGACAAGGGAAACAAGGAGATCACTTCGTGCCATCGACCGATTACCACCACCCTTTCGCCCCGCGGGCGAACACTAACATGCGCCCACCGAACTGTGAATCCCTTTCGGGACAAAGGTCGAATGAAGGCTAAACGCCTGCATGCCAAGCTCGTTCAAAACTGGATTCTGGCAAGCATTTCGTTGACGACGCTACGCAGAGCAAATTCAAAAATCTTTTGCGGCCCCGCGAAGTCGTAGTCCAATCGGTGGGGCGGCGTGCGGCGATCGAGATGCATCCGACTGCGCCCGACGAATCGTCGCGATGCGGGTTCATTTAGTCGCATTTCGACCGACGATGTTTTCCGTACGCTTTCCGTACGACAGCTGTCGGCTGCTGCTAAGTCATTGATTTTATGGCGCACCCGACAGGATTCGAACCTGTGGCCTCTGCCTTCGGAGGGCAGCGCTCTATCCAGCTGAGCTACGGGTGCCTGGAACAGCGCGCGTAGCAAAGCCTTGGCGGAAGCGCCAGCCTCAATGCGCGGGCTTGGCGAGGGTCACCGGCTGGAACTGGCCGAGGCCGCAGCTCGCGCCCTGGCGCAGGCCCGGATCCTCGAGCACCGTGATGAGGTCGGTCGAGCAGATGTCGTTGGTCGAGGTCTTGTGCGCGAAGCGGCGCTGGAAGCTGAGGCCGGGGCATTCGCCGCCGTCGAGCACGTTGCGATAGACCTGCCCCCCGCGCATGACGAAGTCGATCGTCTTGCCGTCGCGCACGATGCTCTCGCGCACCTGGGTCAGGCTGAGGCAGCTCACCGGCTTGCCGGCGGGCGTGGCGGCGGGGACGGCGTCGCGCTTCTGGCTGGCCGAGCCGGGGGCGGCGGCGATCAGGGCGAAGGCGGTAGCGGCGAGGATCATGCGCATCGGTCAGCTTCCTTGCTGCGGCGCGCCGTCGGTGGGCTTGCGGCCCTTGGGCGCGGACGTCTTGGGCTGGTACGGACATAGGTCCGCCACCGGGCAGTGCCAACACTCGGGCGTGCGAGCCTTGCAAATATATCGGCCGTGCAGGATCAGCCAGTGATGCGCATGCAGCCGGAAGGGCTGGGGCACCACCTTTTCGAGCTTCAGCTCGACGGCGAGCGGCGTCTTGCCCGGCGCCAGCCGAGTGCGGTTGCCGACGCGGAAGATATGCGTATCGACGGCGAAGGTCTCCGCCCCGAACGCGACGTTCATCACCACGTTCGCGGTCTTGCGCCCGACGCCGGGCAGCTTCTCGAGCGCGTCGCGGCTCGCCGGCACCTGGCCGCCATGATCGCGGATCAGCGCTTCGGAGAGCGCGATGACGTTCTTCGCCTTGGTGTTGAACAGCCCGATCGTCTTGATGTGCTGCTTCAGGCCTTCCTCGCCGAGCGCGATCATCTTCTCGGGGGTGTCGACCAGTTGGAACAGCCGCCGCGTCGCCTTGTTGACGCCGGCATCGGTCGCCTGGGCGGAGAGCACCACTGCGACGAGCAGCGTATAGTCGTTGACCGATTCGAGCTCGGTTTCGGGATGCGGATTGTCGCCCGCGAGCCGCGCGAAGAATTCGACGACGTCGGCCTTCTTCACCCCCCGAGCACCTGGTCCATCGTATAGCGGCCGGCCGGCTGGCCCGCGAGCCATAGCGCCGCGCGCACGGCACCGCGCGCGAAGATCGCCCGGTCGTCGGCGCGGTGGACCAGCTCGATCCGCTCGCCCTCGGCCGCGAAGATCACGCTGTGATCGCCGACCACCGACCCGCCGCGCACGCTCGCCATGCCGATCGTGCCCGAGGCGCGCGGACCGGTGAGGCCAGCACGGCCGTTCACTCCGGCTTCGGGGAGGCTGGTGCCCATCCCCTCTGCAGCGGCGGCGCCGAGCATCAGCGCCGTGCCCGAGGGCGCATCGGCCTTGTGGCGATGATGCATCTCGACGATCTCGATATCCCAGTCCGGCCCGAGCTGCGCCGCCGCCTCGCGCACCAGCCGCTGGAGCAGCCCGATGCCGACCGAGGTGTTGCCGGTCTGGAGCGCCGCGATCTCGCCCGCGGCGGCATCGATCAGGGCATGGTGCTTGGCCGCGAGTCCGGTCGTTCCGACCACGATCGGCTTCCCCGCCGCCCGCGCCGCGGCGAGATGCGCCTCGAGGGCCTGGGGCGCGGAAAAGTCGATCAGTACGTCGGCTGCCTTCGCGACGATCGCCGGATCGTCCTGCGCATCCGCCCCGCCGGCGATTCGCGCGCCCAGCTCGGGCGCTACTGCCGCGATCGCCTGGCCCATCCGGCCGAGGCTGCCATAAATGCCGATGCTGGTCATGCCCGCACCCCTGCCACAGCCACGCGGCGAGGGCGACAGGCTTATTCGTCCTTCGGCTTTTTGGGCTTGGCGCGAGGACCAAGGGGCAGGGTGACGGTCACCATCGCCGCCGGTGCGCTCACGCCCGGCGCAATCGTGCGCTGCACGGCTTCGACGGTGCCCTTGCCGCCACCCGGCACGCGAAAATCCGGCCGCAGCGGCTTCTCCGCCCAGCGTGCCTCGTCGAGCGTCGGCAGGCGCCGGCCATTGGGATCGCCGCACACCGTGATCGTATCGCCCCCGCTGGCCCTGCAAGCGCGTCTGGGCACCATCGCAGCATCGCCCACCTCGTCGGGGCTCGGAAAGATCGGCGCGCGGTCCTGCGCGACGGGTGCGGCGAGGAGGAGCAGCGCGAGCATATGCCGAGTGAAGCGCGGATTTGCGGCAGCCGCGTGGCAGGCGGTAAAGGCGGGGCCATGCGCGACATCCACAGCATCGTCATCCTCACCGGCGCCGGCGTCTCGGCCGAGAGCGGCGTCGCCACGTTCCGCGGGCCGGGCGGGCTTTGGGAAGGGCATCGCGTCGAGGATGTCTGCACGCCCGAGGCGCTGGCGCGCGATCCGGCGCTGGTCCATCGCTTCTATGACGCGCGCCGCGCCAGGCTCGCCAGCGTCGAGCCCAATGCCGCGCACCGGGCGCTGGCGCGGCTCGATGCCGAATGGCCGGGCGAGTTGCTGCTCGTCACCCAGAATGTCGACGATCTCCACGATCGCGCCGGCTCGGTGCGGCTGCTTCACATGCATGGCGAGCTCAAATCGGCGCTGTGCGCGGCGTGCGGCGACCAGGCGAGCTGGGACGATGCGCTGCCGCCCGGCACCGAATGCCCCAATTGCGGCACCCCGGCGCTGCGCCCGGACATCGTCTTCTTCGGCGAGATGCCCTATCACATGGACGTGATCGAGCAGGCGCTGGCCAAGGCGGAGCTGTTCGTCTCGATCGGCACCTCGGGCGCGGTCTATCCCGCCGCGGGCTTCGTCCAGCTCGCCCGCCATTTCGGCGCGCGCACGCTCGAGCTCAATCTGGAGCCTTCCGGCGGCAGCCACTGGTTCGACGAGAGCCGGATGGGGCCGGCGGCGACGCTGGTGCCCGATTGGGTGGCGGAGTTGCTCGGCCCGCTTGCCGGCGCCGAAGAGCCGAGTTAGGCTCCGGCCGTCGAAAAGGACCCGAGCGGCATCGGTAAGCCCGCTCCCTCGCGCCTCGCGAGGCTCCGTGTCGCTCTCCGGAGCGAACCCGCGACAAGCAACCGGCGCGCGCCGCCGGGGCTTGGCGCACGGGTCGTTCTTTCTGCCGTCCGACAAGCCTTGGCAGTCGCGTCCTTTCGAATGGAGCGCATGTCATGCCGATCATCCAGGCCCAGTCCGGCCTCGTCACCCAGATCAACGTCTTCACCGTGCTTGAAGGCGGCCAAGAGCCGCTGATCGCCCATCTTCGCGAGGCCGCGCTGGCCGCGCGCGAAGTCGAAGGGTGGATTTCCGCCAGCCTCCATCGCAGCCTGGATGGCACGCGGGTGGTCAATTACGCCCAGAGCGCCGATGCCGATGCCGCCGCGCGCGTCATCGCCCATCTTCGCGCCAAGGGGCTGATCGACGGAAACAAGCGCTTTGGCGAGGCCCATCCCGGCCTTTACGAGGTCGTCCATACGCTCGAACGCTGAACCTGGGCGGGACTGGCCGCCACCGCACAGGGGCGGTCAGTCGACCCAGTCGAGCCCGATCTCGCGATAGAGCGAACGGTCCTCCTGCCATTCCGGCCGCACCTTGACGTGCAGGTAGAGATGCACCTTCACGCCGAGCAGCCGGGCGAGCTCGGCGCGGGCGCGGGCGCCGATCTCCTTGATCCGCGTGCCGCCCTTGCCGAGCACGATCGCGCGCTGGGTCTCGCGCGCGACGAGGATCTGCTGGTGGATCTCGACCGACCCGTCCTCGCGCTCGCTATATTTCTCGGTCTCGATGGCGCTCGCATAGGGCAGCTCGGCATGGAGCTGCAGATAGAGCTGCTCGCGCGTCACCTCGGCCGCAAGCATGCGGTCGGTGGCGTCGGAGACCTGGTCCTCGGGGAAATGCCAGGGCGCCTCCGGCATCGCCGCGGCGAGCGCCGTCTTGAGCTCGGGCACGCCGTCGCCGGTCTGGGCCGAGACGAAATAGGTCTCGTCGAACGGCAGGATTTCGTTGAGCTTGGCGGCATGGCCGAGCAGCTTCGGCTTGTCGGCGATATCGACCTTGTTGAGGACCAGGATCTTGCGCTCGCGCCGCCGGGCCAGGCTTTCCAGGATCGTCTGCACCTTCGCCCCGATGCCGCCCTTGCCGTCGACCACCAGCGCGATCAGGTCGGCGCCCTCGGCACCCTCCCATGCCGCGGCGACCATCGCGCGGTCGAGCCGGCGCTCGGGCGTGAAGATGCCCGGCGTATCGACCAGGATCAGCTGCGCATCGCCTTCGATGGCAATCCCCATCACGCGCGTGCGCGTCGTCTGCGCCTTGGGGCTGACGATCGCGACCTTCTGGCCGACCAGGGCATTCACCAGCGTGGACTTGCCGGCATTGGGGGCGCCGACGATCGCGACCAGGCCGCAATGTTGGGGGGTGTCCGTCATTTCGATTCCAGTTCGAGGCCGCGCTCCTGCGACAGGATCAGGACGAGCGGTCATACGTCCGCCCCATATCCGTTCGCCCTGAGCTTGTCGAAGGGCGGCTATCCTCCTGGCGATTGCGCGCAAGGTTCGAAAGCCGTTGCCAGTCGCCAGCGATCAGTGCCTCCATCTTCGGGCGGGTCCAGCCCTTGATCTGTCGTTCGGCCGTCAAGGCTTCGTACCGCTCTCCGAATGCCTCGCTCCAGACCAGCTCGACCGGCCTTCGCGAATGCGTATGTCCGGGAAAAGTGCCACGCTGGTGCTGCGCGACTCTCACCTCCAGATCCTCGGTATGGCCGGTATAATAGCTCCCGTCGCGACAGCGCAGGATATAGACATAGAAACTCATTCTACCGTCTCGCTCGCGGTGAGCCGCCCTTCGACAAGCTCAGGGCAAACGGATTGTTGAGTAAGGCTACCCTCCCTCCGTCCGCCCTGAGCTTGTCGAAGGGCGCTGGCAAAGTCGCAACGCCACTCACCCCTCCAGCTTCGCCATCAGCGCCGCCGCCGCCGCCGTCTCCGCAGCCCCCTTGCTCGTGCCTTCCGCGCTCGCCTCGGCGAGCTTGCCGATCGAGACGCGCACCGTGAAGCGCGGCGCGTGGTTGGGGCCCGATCGATCGACGATTTCATATTCGGGCGGCCGGCGATTATGCGCCGCGGCCCATTCCTGGAGTGCCGACTTGGGGTGCTTGGGCGCCTGGGCATGCGCCTCGATCCGGCTTTCCCAGGCACGGCGGATGAAGCCGCGCGCCGCGTCCAGCCCGGCTTCGAGATAGAAGGCGCCGATCAGCGCCTCCATCACGTCGCCCAGCACATTGTCGCTGTCGGCAGCGCCGTCGCCGCGCGCCTGCTTGCCGAGCCGCAGATAAGGCACCACGCCCAGCTCGCGCGCGACGTCGGCGCAGACCGCGCCGGTCACCAGCGCATTGAGGCGGCGCGACAGCGCCCCTTCGGGCTCGTTCGGGAATCGCTCGAACAGCCACTCGGCCACCACCAGCCCGAGCACGCGGTCGCCCAGGAATTCCAGCCGCTCGTAATTGGCCGCCGCCTGGCTGCCATGGGTCAGCGCCCGCTCATAGGCGGCGAGGTCGCCCGCCTCGCGTCCGAAAATCCGCTTGATCCAGTCCCCCAGCGCCGGGGCGCTCAAAAGCCTTCCCCGATCCGGCTCCAGCGCGCCGCGGTGAACCAGGTCCAGGGCAGGAACCAGTTGGCGCTGCCGTCGGTCGACCAGAAGTTGATCACCGCCTTGCCTTCCAGATTCTCCATCGGCACGAAGCCGATGCCCTGGCCATAGGGCGGCTGCTGGAAACGGCTGTCGGTCGAATTGTCGCGATTGTCGCCCATCAGGAAGACGTGGCCGGCCGGGACGGAGAAGACCTGGGTATTGTCCTGGTCGAGCATCTCCTGGTCGAGCACGTCATAGCTCTTGCCGTTCGGCAGCGTCTCGCGGAAGCGCGGATAGCGGCAGGCGGCATGGCCCTTGGCATCCACCGTCTGGAAGCGCGGGCGGCACTTGCCGTCCGGATTGTCGGGCGTCGCGGCGGTGTAGTTGGGCGAGATCGGGATGACGAAATCGGCGATCTGCTGCTTCGGAATCGCCTTGCCGTTCAGCACGAGCTGGCCGTTGACCATCTGCACCGTGTCGCCCGGCAGGCCGATCACGCGCTTGATCCAGTCCTCGCCGTCATGGCCGGGCGCCTTGAACACCACCACGTCGCCGCGATTGGGCGTGCTCGCGAAGATCCGGCCCGGGATCAGCGGGACGCTCCACGGCAGCGAGTGCTTGGAATAGCCGTAATTCCACTTGGTGATGAACAGATAGTCGCCGATCAGCAGCCGCGGCAGCATCGATTCGGACGGGATCGAGAAGGGCGAGAAGATGAAGCTGCGCACCACGAAGACGATCAGCGCCAGCTTGATCAGGAACACGCCGAGCTCGCGCCACTCGTTCTTGGGCGGGGCCTCCGTCGCCGCGGGGGCTGGGGTCGGCGCGACGCGGTCGGCGGCGGGAGGCGTGTTTTCCATGGCTTTAGCTCTGCGCGAGGGACGGCAATCAGGTCAAGCGGCTGAATCCGGCTGGCAGCCGCCGGTGCGGGACGATAGGGGCGGGTTGCGCCACAGGAGATGAACATGGCCTTGCCCGATTGGTCCGCCCTCAAGTCGCTCGACACCGCCACCCTGAAGCAGCTTTTCGCTGCGGATGAAGGCCGTGTCGCCGCGCTTTCCGCCGATGTCGCCGGCATCCATTTCGATTGGTCGAAGACGCATCTCACCGCCGATGCGATCGCGCGGCTGGCCGACATTGCCGCGACCATGGACCTTGCGGCCAAGCGCGACGCGCTGTTCGCCGGCGACGCGATCAACGTCACGGAAGGCCGCGCCGCCGAGCACACCGCCGAGCGCGGCGAGGGCGCGCCCGAGAGCGTCGCCCGCTCGCGCACCTATCATGCCCGAATGCGCGCGCTGATCGATGCGATCGAGGCGGAGGCGTTCGGCCCGGTCCGCTCTGTCCTCCATGTCGGCATCGGCGGATCGGCACTGGGGCCCGACCTGCTCGTCGATGCGCTCGGCCGCGATACCGATCGTTACGAAGTCGCGATCGTGTCGAACGTCGATGGCGTCGCGCTCGAAGAGGCGCTCGATCGCTTCGATCCGCAGACGACGCTGCTCGCCGTCGCGTCCAAGACGTTCACGACGACGGAGACCATGCTCAACGCCGAAAGCGCGATGCAGTGGCTGGCCGAGGGCGGCGTTTCCGATCCCTATGGCCGAGTCGTCGCGCTGACCGCGGCGCCGGACAAGGCCCTCGAATGGGGCGTCGACGAGACGCGGGTGCTGCCCTTCTCCGAATCGGTCGGCGGGCGCTATTCGCTCTGGTCGTCGATCGGCTTCCCCGCCGCGCTCGCGCTCGGCTGGGAGGCGTTCGAGGAACTGCTCGAAGGCGCAGCCGAGATGGACCGGCACTTCCGCCTGACTCCGCTCGAGCGCAACGCGCCGGTCCTCGCCGCCTTTGCCGACCTTTATTACAGCCAGGTCCGCGGCTGCGAGACGCGCGCGACCTTCGCTTATGACGAGCGGCTGCGTCTGCTGCCGAGCTATCTCCAGCAGCTCGAGATGGAATCGAACGGCAAGTCGGTCACGGCCGAGGGCCAGCCGGTCGATTGGCCGACCGCGCCGATCACCTGGGGCGGCGTCGGCACCGATGCCCAGCACGCGGTGTTCCAGCTTCTCCACCAGGGCACGCGGCTGGTGCCGGTCGAGTTCGTCGGCGTGATCGAGGCGGGCGACAGCCTGGCCGAGGAGCATCACCGCCAGCTGCTGCTCAACATGTTCGCCCAGGGCGCCGCGCTGATGGCCGGGCGCGACGCCGAGGACAAGGCGCGCGCCTATTCGGGCGACCGCCCGTCCTCGACGCTGCTGCTCGATCGGCTCGATCCGCGCACCCTCGGCGCGCTGATCGCCTTTTACGAGCACCGCACCTTCGTCAGCGCCATGCTGACGGGGATCAATCCCTTCGATCAGTTCGGCGTCGAGCTCGGCAAGGAGATGGCCAAGGCGGCGGGGCAGGGCGGGCTGGATTTCGATGCCTCCACCACCGATCTCATCGCCCGGGCATTCGGAGAATAGACTTGGCCAGCTACGACTATGACCTGTTCGTCATCGGCGCCGGTTCGGGCGGCACGCGCGCTTCGCGCGTGTCGGCCGCGCACGGCGCCCGCGTGGCGGTGGCCGAGGAATATCGCATCGGCGGCACCTGCGTGATCCGCGGGTGCGTCCCCAAGAAGCTGCTCGTCTATGGCGCGCATTTCGCCGAGGACCTGCGTGACGCCCGCCGTTTCGGCTGGAACGTCCCCGATTGCGACTTCGATTGGGCGGTGCTGCGCGACAATGTGATGGCCGATGTCGATCGGCTGAACGGCCTCTACACCCAGACGCTGCACAATAACGGCGTCGAGACCTTCCTCGAACGCGCCACGGTCACCGGCCCCCACGAAGTGACGCTGGCGAGCGGCCGTAAGGTCAGTGCCAAGGTGATCCTGATCGCCACCGGCGCACATCCCCACGTGCCCGACTTCCCCGGCGCCGAGCATGGCATCACCTCGAACGAGGTCTTCCATCTGGAGGCGCTGCCCAAGCGCGTGCTCATCGCCGGCGGCGGCTATATCGCCAATGAATTCGCCGGCATCTTCAACGAGCTCGGCAGCCACGTCACGCTGGTCAACCGCACCGACGTGATCCTGCGCGGCTATGATCATTCGATGCGCGACCGCCTGCTCCAGATCTCGCTGATGAAGGGGATCGATTTCCGCTTCCACGCCGAGTTCAAGGCCATCGAGAAGGCCGAGGACGGCGCGCTGCGCGTCACGCTGACCAAGCACGAGCCGATCGACGTCGATTGCGTGCTCTTCGCCACCGGCCGCGTCCCCAACACGCGGGGGCTGGGGCTGGAGGAAGTCGGCGTCGAGCTCGACGAGAAGGGCGCGATCAAGGTCGATGAAGACAATCGCTCGGCAGTCGATTCGATCTACGCGGTGGGCGACGTCACCAACCGGGTGCAGCTCACCCCCGTCGCGATCCGCGAGGGCCAAGCCTTCGCCGACACGGTGTTCGGGGGCAAGCCGCACCGCGTCGATTATGGCTGTATCCCCAGCGCGGTGTTCAGCCATCCGCCGATGGCCGGCGTCGGCATGACCGAGAGCGAGGCGCGCAACAAGCTCGGCTCGATCGCCGTCTACCAGTCCGATTTCCGCGCGATGAAGAACGTGCTGGCCGATCGCAACGAGCGCGCGCTCTACAAGATGATCTGCGACGGCACGACCGGCCGAGTCGTCGGCCTCCACATGATCGGTCCCGATGCGCCGGAGATCCTCCAGGCCGCGGCGGTGGCGGTGAAGGCGGGGCTGACCAAGGACGCGTTCGACCAGACCGTGGCGCTGCACCCGACCATGTCCGAGGAACTGGTGCTCATGAAGTGACTCAAAGATCCTCCCCGTTCCGGGGAGGATTGGATCGGGCGAACCGTCCCGCCGCGAACCGCGCCAGCATCGGCCCCAGCGCCAGCACCGCGAGGAAGCGCAGCGCCTGCATCGCCATCACGAAGGGCTGGTCCACCGGCACCGAGGTCGCGATGATCGCCACCGAATCGAGCCCGCCCGGGCTCACCGCGAGATAGGCGCTGATCGGGTCGATCCCGGTCAGCCGGGAAAGCAGCAGCGACAGCAGCGCCGAAAAGCCGATCAGCGCGAAGGTGGAGAGCAGCACGCGCGGCAAGGCCCGGCCCGCCACCGCCAGCGTCTCGCGGGTGAAGGCCAGGCCGATCCGCCAGCCGACCAGCGCATAGCTGATCGCCAGCACCGGCTCGGGCAAGGTCAGCCGCAGGATGCCGAGTGCGTTCAGCGCGATCCCGGCCGCGATCGGCACGAGCAGCGCGCCCGCCGGAATCCGCAGCTTCAATCCGGCAAGCGCGCCGATCCCCGCCACCGCGAGCGTGCCGAGCACGGGAAGCAGCGGGGCCGGCGCCAGCATCGTCACCAGCGCGCCGCCCGGATGCGCGCCCAGCGAGGCGGCGAGGATCGACGCCGCGCCCGCGACGCACACCACGCGCGTATAGGTCATGAACGCCACCAGCCGCTCGTCCGCCCCGAAGGCATCGGCCATCACCACCATCGCCGAGGCGGCCCCCGGCATCGATCCCCAGATCGCGGTGCTGCCGGGCAGGACGTGCCAGCGGCTGAGCAGATAGCCGAGCAGGCTGCTGGCCGCGAGAGTCGCCAGGGTGACGCCCAGGAACAGCGGCCATTCGGCCACCACCCGCGCGAAGGTGCCGAGGTCGAGCGTGCCGGCGATCAGGCAGCCGATCACTGCCTGGGCGCAGACGAACAGCGGACGCGGCAGGCTCAACCCGGCGCCGCGCGCCGAAAAGGCGATCGCCGCGAGCATCGGCCCGAGCAGCAAGCCGGCGGACAGGCCGATCCACTCAAGCAGCGCCGCCCCCGCAGCAGAGGCGACAACCAGCCCCAGCCAGGCGCCGGCCCGGCGCATGCTCAACTGTCGTGGGCGAGGATCGTATCGGCCTCGTCCAGCGGCACTTCGCCGGCCCGGCGCGAGAGCCAGGTCGCCGCGGCGATGTCCCAGGTGACGTTGCCGACGGTGCGCATGATGTCGGGCAGCGTCTCGACCGCGACGAGCAGCCCGAGCGGGCTCACCGGCGCACCGATCGTCGCCGCCACGGGCGCGATCGCGCTGACATAGCTCACCGTGCCGGGCAGGCTCACCGATCCGAGCGAGGTCAGCGTCGCCACCACCACGCCCACCGCCAGCGTCGCGGGGCTCAGCGGCACGCCGAACCATTCGGCGACATAGATGGCGACGGCGAAGTTCATCGCCGGCCCGGTCGCCCGGAAGATCGCCACTGCCAGCGGCAGCGTCACGCCCGACACCGCGACCGGCACGCCGAGCTTGCCCGATCCTTCGATCATCACCGGCAGCGTCGCCAGCGAGCTCTGGGTGCTGAGCGCGACCGCCTGGCTCGGCAGCGCCGCGCGCATATAGCGGCCGAGCCCGACGCGCCCGCCCAACACCGCGACCGGATAGGCGAAGACCGTGACCGCCAGGCCCACGCCCGCGACCGTCAGGATATAGTGGATCAGCGCGCCGAACGCCCCGGTGCCGGCCTTGGCGCCGACGACGAGCGCGAGCGCGAACACGCCGAGCGGGCCGACCCACAGCACCCAGTCGATCACGATCAGCATCACGTCGCGCAGCGCCTTGAAGAAGTCGATCAGCAGCTTCTGCGCCTCGGCCGCCACGCGCGTCATCGCAAAGGCGAAGATCAGCGAGAAGATGATCAGCGAGAGGAACGCGTTCTCGGCCGCCGCCTTGACGATGTTCGAGGGGATGATCGCCGCCAGGAAGTCGCCGATCGGCGGCACCGGGCCGATCTTCTCTGCCCCGGCCAGCGCGCCGCGCAGGGCCTTGGCCGATTCGGCGGGCAGCGGCGCGAAATGGAGGAACAGCGGCGTCAGCAGCGCCGCCGCGCAGGCCGAAAGGAACAGCACGACGACATAGAGCGCGATCGCCCGCCCGGCGAGCCGCCCGGCCTGGGCCGCCTCGGCCGTCGCCGCGACGCCGGTGATCAGCAGTGCGACGACCAGCGGGACGATCGTCATCTGCAGGGCGTTGAGCCAGGCCTGGCCGATCGGCTGGGCCCAGGCCGCGGCGGTGAGCGCGGCCGATGGCGCGGTGCCGGCCAGCGCCGCGCCGACGATCAATCCGGCGATCAGCGAGAGAAGGATTCGGGTTGGTTGCGACATGCTCGCCCTTTTTCGGTTTCCGCGCTAATCCCGCCGCGGTGAAGGCGGTGCAACGTCGCGAGAAAACGGATCATGGCAAGAAAATATTTCGGTACGGACGGGATTCGGGGCCTCACCAACCTGGCGCCGATGACGGCGGCGATGGCGATGAAGGTCGGCATGGCCGCCGGCGCGCATTTCCGCCGCGGTGATCATCGCCACCGCGTGGTGATCGGCAAGGACACGCGGCTTTCGGGGTATATGCTCGAAAACGCCATGGTCGCGGGCTTCACCTCGGTGGGCATGGACGTGGTCCTCGTCGGCCCGATGCCCACCCCGGCGGTGGCGATGCTCACCCATTCGATGCGTGCCGATCTCGGCGTGATGATCTCGGCCAGCCACAATCCCTTCGCCGATAACGGCATCAAGCTGTTCGGGCCCGACGGGTTCAAGCTTTCGGATGCCGACGAGCTGGCGATCGAGGCGCTGATCGACGGCGAAGTGCCGCTCGCCCCGGCCAACGAGATCGGCCGCGCCCGCCGCGTCGAGGATGCGCGCGGCCGCTACATCCATTTCGCCAAATCGACCTTCCCTTCCGAACTGACGCTCGACGGGCTCAAGATCGTCGTCGATTGCGCCAATGGCGCCGCCTATCAAGTCGCGCCCTCGGCGCTGTGGGAGCTGGGCGGCGACGTGGTGGCGATCGGCGTCACCCCCAACGGCAAGAATATCAACGACGGCGTCGGATCGACCGCGCCCGATACGCTGTGCGAGACAGTGGTCGCCAGCGGCGCCGATATCGGCATCGCGCTCGACGGCGATGCGGACCGGCTGATCGTGGTCGACGAGAATGGCCGGGTGATCGACGGCGACCAGCTGATGGCCACGATCGCCAGCGGCTGGGCGCGCCAGGGCCGGCTCGCCGGGGGCGGGCTGGTCGCGACGGTGATGTCGAACCTCGGGCTCGAACGGCATCTCTCGGCGCAGGGCCTGGGCCTGATCCGCACCGCGGTCGGCGATCGCTACGTGCTCGAGAAGATGCGCAGCTCGGGCTATAATGTCGGCGGCGAGCAGAGCGGGCACATCATCCTCTCGGATTATGCCACTACCGGCGACGGGCTGGTCGCCGCGCTCCAGATCCTCGCCGAGATCGTCCGCGCCGGCGCCCCCGCGAGCGAAGTGCTCCACCGCTTCGATCCGCTGCCGCAGCTGCTCAAGAACGTCCGCTTCAAGGGCGGCAAGCCGCTGGAGGACGCGCGCGTCAAGGACGTCATCGCCGCCGCCCAGGCCGAGCTCGACGGCAAGGGCCGCCTCGTCATCCGCGCCTCGGGCACCGAGCCGGTGATCCGCGTGATGGCCGAGGGCGACGACAAGGGCCAGGTGGAAGCCGTGGTCGATCGCATCTGCGCCGCGGTGGCGGAGGCGGCGCAATAGCGGCGACGGAGTGAGCGGCTCCAGGCGAGCCGAGGTGACGCCTTCCACCTCCGTTCGCCCTGAGCCTGTCGATGGGCGGTCGTGCGTTTCCGGCGGGAGGGTGCGGGATTGCAGGCCGCAACGCCTCAGGCGTCAGCCGAAGGCGCGCACCAGCCGAGCCGGAAGCGTTTCTAGGTCGATCGGCCGCGCGCCGTCACTGGCCAGCTGCCGATGATCCGATCGCGATCGGCCAGCCAATAGCGGTCGTAGAGGTTCACTGTCGGGTCGCAATGCGGCGGAACCAGCGACACCCGCGCGCCCAGTCCGGGCAATGCCGCGCCGAACAGGCCGCCATGCTCGTCGCCCAGGAAGCGGAACGTCGCGCCCGGCGTTATCGGCACGCCGGCGTCGGTCGCGAACGCCTTGAGGCCGGCATCGATCGTCACCATGCCCGGATGGTTGGCGCTGACCACGGTCGAATCGACGAACAATGCCTGTTCGAATTCGCCCGCCAGCTCGCAATCGCTGTATTCGCGGTCGAGGAAGAGGTAGCTGCCGACCTGCAACTCGCTGAGCACGCCGAGCTCGGCATCGATTGCGAAGCTCCCGGTGCCGCCGCCCGTCACCACCGGCACGGCGAAGCCCGCTTCGGCGAGCGCGGCGAGCACTGCGGTCAGATATGCCGTCTTCTCGGCGAGTACTGCGCGCCGCTCCTCGGCTGCGGCGATATGCTGCTGCGATCCGCAATAAAATTGCACCCCGCCGAGCGTCGAGCCGGTCTCGGCGATCGTCCGGGCCAGCGCCACCGCTGCCTCGGCCGAAGCGACGCCGGTGCGATGGCTGCCGGGATCCACATCGACGAACAGCGTGGCGTCGCTGCCGGCCAGCGCCCGCGCATTGCTCGGATGATCGACGACGACCGAAAGGCGAACCTGGCCGGCCAGCGCGCGCAGCCGCTCGATCGCGCCCGGGGCCACCACCGGAGACGTCAGGTGAATGTCGCCGATCCCGCCCGCGGCCAACGCCTCCGCCTCGCCCAGCTTGGCGCAGCAGATGCCGACGGCACCCGCGGCGATCTGGCGCTGGGCGATGTCGGCGCTCTTGTGCGTCTTGGCGTGCGGCCGCAGCGCCAGGCCGCGTTCGGCGGCAAAGGCGGCCATGCGCGCGATGTTGCGGTCCATCGCCGCCAGGTCGAGGATCAGCGCAGGCGTGGGCAGGTCGCTGCGGGCGAACGGGAAGCGCGTCATGGGCCGGGCAATAGACCGATTCGGCCGAAAACTGCCAACCGCCTCTTCCAAAATAGGACTTCGTCTGCAATCGAAGGGCCATGCAAGGCGTTCCCCTCTTCGCTTCGCTGCGCCCGTTGCGTCTTGATGGATTTTGCGGCGGGGGGATTCCAGGGGGACGTGCCCTAAACTTCCTAAACTTCCGCGCCCGTGCGGAGGAGGATCGACGCCGATGTCCACCTATTCCGATCGCCTGAAGGCCCTTCGCGAACAGCTGCAGCGGAGCCGACTCGACGGTTTCGTCGTGCCGCTCACCGACGAGCATATGTCCGAATATGTCGGCGCCTATGCCCAGCGGCTCGCCTGGCTCACCGGCTTCCAGGGCTCGGCGGGCACGGCGGTGGTGCTGCCGCAGGAAGCGGCGATGTTCATCGACGGGCGCTATACGCTCCAGGTCCGTCAGCAGGTCTCGGCTGACGACTGGCAATATGTCGGCGTGCCGGCGACGAGCGTCGCGGGCTGGCTCGGCGCGCATGCCCCCGATGGCGGGCGGATCGGCTATGATCCCTGGCTGCACACCCGCGCCTGGGTCGAGGAAGCGCGCAAGGCGCTGGCCGAGAAGGGGGCGGAGCTCGTCGCAGTCGATACCAATCCGATCGACGCCGTCTGGCCCGATCGGCCGGCCCCGTCGAACGCGACGCTGGCGGTCCAGCCGGACGAGGCCGCGGGCAAGTCCTCGCCCGCCAAGCGCGCCGAGATTGCCGACTGGCTCGCCGAGCGCAAGGCCGATGCGGTGGTGCTCTCGGCGCTTGATTCGATCGCCTGGACGTTCAACGTGCGCGGCACCGATGTCAGCCACACCCCGGTCGCGCTGGCCTATGCGATCGTCAATGCCGACGGCACGGCGGACCTGTTCGTCGCGCCGGAAAAGGTCACCGATGCGGTCCGCCAGCATCTCGGCAATGCGATCCGAATCCACGATCGCAGCGAGTTCGCCCCGGCGCTGGGCCGCTTTGCCGGCAAGCGCGTGGCGGCCGATCCGGGCAGCGCCGTCGCCGCGGTGTTCGATGCGCTCGAAGCGGGCGGCGCCAAGGTGCTGGCGCTGCGCGATCCGGTGATCCTCGCCAAGGCGATCAAGAACCCGGCCGAGATCGCCGGGCATAAGGCGGCGCAGGCGCGCGATGGCGCGGCGCTGGTCCGCTTCCTCAAATGGTTCGAGGAGACGGCGCCGCAGGGCGGGCTCACCGAAATGTCGGCGGCCGACAAGCTGCGCGAATTCCGCGAGGCGACCGGCGCGCTCAAGGACCTGAGCTTCGACACCATTTCCGCAACGGGCCCGAACGGTGCGATCCCGCATTACAAGGTCACCGACGAATCGAGCCTGCCGATCGAGCGCGGCCAGCTCTATCTCGTCGATTCGGGTGGGCAATATGCCGATGGCACCACCGACGTGACCCGCGTCATGCCGGTGGGCGAGGCATCGGACGAGATGAAGGACCGCTTCACCCGCGTCCTCAAGGGCCATATCGCCATTGCCACGGCGATCTTCCCGGACGGTACCACCGGCGCCCAGCTCGACAGCTTCGCGCGCCGGCCGCTCTGGGAAGTCGGGCTGGATTACGGCCACGGCACCGGCCATGGCGTCGGTTCCTATCTGTCGGTGCATGAAGGGCCGCAGCGGATCGCCCAGCCCTTCTATCCGGGTGGGCAGAGCCTCGAGCCGCTGCGCGCCGGCATGTTCCTCTCGAACGAGCCGGGCTATTACAAGGCGGGCGAATTCGGCATCCGGATCGAGAATCTGGTGCTGGTCGTCCCCGCCGCGATCGATGGCGCGGAGCAGGCGATGCTCACCTTCGACACGCTGACCTTCGCGCCGATAGAGCGAACGCTGGTGAAACCAGATCTCTTAACCGTGCAGGAACGCGCGTGGCTCGATGAGTATCACGCGCGAGTCGTGGCAATTCTCGGCCCGCTGCTGGGTGGGAACGAGTTGCAATGGTTGGAAGCGAAATGCGCGCCAATCGCCTGATGTGGTTCCTGGCGGGTGCCGTCGCGATGGCGATGTACCTGCTCGGGCCGCATGCGATCCTGCGCAATGCCTATGATGCCGCGGGGCAGGTCTCGGCCTGGGTCGATTCGCGCTGAGGTTCGGCCGGCTCGGCCTGGGCGCGGGCCTGGGCCTTGCGCTTCCTCAGATTGGCCCGCAGCGCCTCGGCGAGCCGCGCCTTCTTTTCCGCATCGCTCATGCCGGGACGATAAACCTTTGGCGGGCGGGTTGACAATCGGGCGGGCCCAAGCACATAGGCGCCTCCCGCCCGGGCCCCGGCCCTGACGTGAGTGCTGCCGTAGCTCAGTGGTAGAGCGCATCCTTGGTAAGGCTGAGGTCGCGAGTTCAATCCTCGCCGGCAGCACCATTTCTCCCGCATCGCTTTGATTTGCCCATCAGGGGCCGCCGCGCCCTGCGGGCGGCGGCGACCCCCCTGGTCTCAGCGCGCCGGGCTCGGTGCCGGAGCCGGAGCTGGCGCAGGGGCGGGTGCCGCCC
>JAEXFD010000021.1 GCA_023400405.1 Pseudomonadota bacterium | reverse complement strand
ATCGCGATCCGCGCGCGATCGAAGGCGGCCAGACCCTCGTGGCGAAGGCGGGCGGGCGGCTGATCCTGATCGAGGCGCCGTTCAGCCGGATGGAGTCCGAGCTGGCCGAACGCGGCTTCGTGCCGGTGGACGGCGTGACGATGGATATCGGCGTCTCCTCGATGCAGCTCGACCAGGCCGAGCGCGGCTTCTCCTTCCAGGCGGACGGACCGCTCGACATGCGCATGGCCGGCGAGGGGCAGACCGCGGCGGAATGGCTCAACACCGCCGACGAGGCCGAGATCGCCGACATCCTGTTCCAATATGGCGAGGAGCCGCGTGCGCGCCGCGTCGCCAAGGCCGTCGTCTCCGCACGTCCCCTTACGCGGACTTCCGAACTAGCAAACGTGGTTAGGAAGGCGTTAGGACATAAGCCGCACGACAAGAAGGATCCGGCGACCCGGACGTTCCAGGCAGTGCGCATCTTCATCAACCGCGAGCTCGACGAGCTGGCGGAGGGTCTCGCCGCTGCCGAACGGGTGCTCAAGCCCGGCGGCCGACTGGCAGTGGTGACCTTCCACAGCCTCGAGGACCGGATGGTGAAGCGCTTCCTGCGTGAACGCAGCGGGAGCGAGCCCGCCGGCTCGCGTCACCGCCCGGCGACCGGCCCGCGTGCGAAACCCAGTTTCGAGCTCCCCGCCAAGGCCGTGCGCCCGGGCGAGGCGGAGCTTGCCCGAAATCCACGCGCCCGTTCGGCGACGCTGCGCGTGGCGCGGCGCACCGCAGCGGCGCCGTGGTCCAGTGAAGGAGTAGCGTAGGATGGCGGTTCAGGGCTTCAGGGGGTTGGGCTGGTTCCTGTGCGGCGTGATCGTGGCGCCGGCCTGCTACATGGTGAACAGCTATGGCGCGGCCGAGCAGGCCAAGCTCAAGGCGATGAAATCGGCGATCGTCCAGGCCGAGCGCGACATTCGCGGGCTCGAGACCGAATTCCAGACGCGCGCCAACCTCGCCCAGATCGAGCGCTGGAACGGTGACGTGCTGGCGCTCGCCGCGCCGGCGCCGCAGCAATATCTTGCCGACGAGGCGCAACTCGCCAGCCTCGACCAGCCGGCGCAGATCCAGAATGCCAGCCTGATCGTTCCGGCCGGCGCGCCGGCGGTGCAACCCGCCGCAGCCGTGGCGACGGCGGCGGCGCAGCCGGTACAGGCGGCGCCCGGCCATACGCCCGCGGGCAAGAGCGTGGCGCAGCAGGACAGGGAACTCCACGATCTGATGAAGACGGCGGACAAGCGCGTGGCGATGGTCGACAAGGGCCTGCTCAGCGCATCGACGATGGACGACCTGGAAAAGCTGGCCCGCCGCGAGAAGCTGGCGCTGCGTTGATCGTCGTCGTCGCCCCGCCGGCGCATGCGCGCCGTACGGGCGATGCCCGTCAGGCGCTCGTCGCCGTCGCCCAGGTGCGGCTGATGATCCTGGCGATCCTGTTCGGCTTCGGCATGTTCGTCGTCATCGCCAAGCTGGCGCTGCTCGCGCTCTGGGCCGAGCCGGCGACCGCGCGCGACCTCACGGCCAGCCTGGTGCCGCCGCGCGGTGACATCGTCGATCGCAACGGCGCGCCGCTCGCCCGTTCGATCGACGCCTGGGCGATTGCGATCCACCCCGACAAGGTGATCGGCGACAAGGCCGCACTGGCCCAGAAGCTGGCCGAGCTGATCCCCGAACAGCCCGCCCAGCGCTATTATGCGCTGCTCAAATCGGGCAGCAGCTTCGCCTATCTGAAGCGCCGCGCGATGCCCGAACTGGTCAACGCGGTGAACGCGCTCGGCGAGCCGGCGATCGAATTCCAGCGCGAGCCCGATCGGCTCTATCCGCAATCGAGCCTAGCTGCGCATGTGCTGGGCTATCTCGACGCGACCGGGCACGGCGTGACGGGCATGGAGAAGGTGCTCGACGCGCGGCTGCTCGATCCGGCCCAGCGCGGCAATCCGGTGCCGCTCTCGCTCGACCTTCGCGTCCAGGCGGCGCTGGAGAGCGAGCTGGGCCGCGCGATGACCGAGCTCCAGGCGCGCGGCGCCGCCGGCGTGATCCTCGACGTGCATACCGGCGAGATCGTCGCGATGACGTCGCTGCCCAGCTTCAATCCCAATGCGCTGCAGGGCCCGCCGCCGCGCAACAACGTGACGCAGAGCGTCTATGAGCTCGGCTCGACCTTCAAGCCGATCGCCGTGGCGGCGGCGATCGACAGCGGCACGATCACCTCGATGTCGCGCCGCTTCGATGCGACCAAGCCGATGACGGTCGGCCGCTTCACCATCCATGACGACCCGGGCGACGAGCAGTTCCGCTGGCTCAACATCCCCGAGACGCTGATCTATTCGTCGAACATCGCAACCGCGCGCATCGCCGACGAGCTCGGCGCGGAGAAGATGCAGGCGATGTTCCGCCGGCTGGGCTTCGATCAGCGCCCGCCGCTCGAACTCGATAATGGCGCGCGCCCGCTCTGGCCGAGCTTCTGGGGCCGGATCACGGTGATGACCACCGCTTATGGCCATGGCATCGCCGTGACGCCGCTCCACCTCGCCACCGCTTACGCCACGCTGGTCAATGGCGGGCTGTGGCATCCGGCGACGCTGATGAAGGTCGATCCCGCGCATCCGCCGGCGAGCCGCCGCGTGATCCAGGAAGCGACCAGCGCGCGGATGCGCCAGCTGCTGCGGCTGATCGTGCTCAAGGGCACCGGCCGCAAGGGCGACGCGCCGGGCTATCGCATCGCCGGCAAGACCGGCACCGCCGAAGCCGCCTCCGAGGGCGGCTATGACAAGCACCGCAACGTTTCGACCTTCGCGGCGGCTTTCCCGATCGACGCGCCGCGCTATGTGATGGTCGCCATGCTCGACTCGCCCAAGGCCAATCCCGCGATCGGCGTGTATCGCACGACGGCTGCCTGGACCTCCGCGCCGGTGGTCGGCCGGGTGGTGAGCCGCACCGGCACGATCCTGGGCATCCAGCCCGATCCCAATCGCGACATCGACGAGCGCGAGCTGCTGCCGCTGATCTGGGCAGGGCCCGACGCCGACAAGAAGGATCCCGAATGAAGCTCGGCGCGCTGACGGGCGGCGGCGAGGGCGCCATCGTCACCGGTTTCGCCATCGACCATCGCAAGGTGGCGCCCGGCACGATCTTCGGCGCGTTCGAGGGCGCGCGGGTGAATGGAGAGGATTTCATTCCCGCCGCGGTCCAGGCGGGCGCCGCGGCGGTGGTCGCGCGGCCCGAGGCGCGGGTGGAAGGCGCACTCCACATCGCCGACGACAATCCGCGCGAGCGCTTCGCCCGGCTTGCGGCGAAGTTCTTCGCGCCCTTCCCGGAAACCGCGGTGGCGGTGACCGGCACCAACGGCAAGACCTCCACCGTCGAGATGACCCGTCAGCTGTGGCGGATGCGCGGATATCATGCCGCCTCGATCGGTACGCTCGGCGTCACCACGGCGGACGACAGCGTCAGCACCGGGCTGACCACGCCGGACATCGTCACCTTCCTCTCGAACGTCGCCGGGCTGGCGCGCGAGGGCGTGACGCATGTCGCCTTCGAGGCGAGCTCGCACGGGCTCTCGCAATATCGCACCGAGGGACTGCCGGTGCGCGCGGCGGCCTTCACCAATCTGAGCCGCGACCATCTCGATTATCATGGCGACATGGCCGCCTATTTCTGTGCCAAGCTGCGGCTGTTCGCCGACGTGCTCGATCCCGACGGGACCGCGGTGGTGTGGGCCGACGATCCGCATTCGCCGCGGGTCGAGGAGCTGGCGCGGATGCGCGGCAACCGGCTGGTCACGGTGGGCGAGCATGGCGAGACGCTGAAACTCGTGGCGCGCGAGCCGGGGTTGCTCGGCCAGGAGCTGACGATCGAGGCGGAGGGCAGGGCGCACCGCGTCAACTTGCCGCTGATCGGCGCCTATCAGGCGGCGAATGCCCTGGTCTCGGCGGGGCTAGTGATCGCGACCGGCGGCGACGTCGCGCAGACGCTGGCCGACCTGACTCGCTTGCAGCCGGTGCGCGGCAGGCTCGAACGCGCGGTGATCACCCAGGCCGGCGCGCCGGTCTATGTCGATTATGCCCACACGCCCGATGCGCTGGATGCCGCCATCGCGGCGCTGAAGCCGCATACGCAGGGCCGGCTGATCCTCGTCTTCGGTGCCGGCGGTGACCGCGACACGGGCAAGCGTGCGCCGATGGGGCAGGCGGCTGCCGCGGGCGCGGACGTGGTGATCGTCACCGACGACAATCCGCGTTCCGAGGATCCGGCGGCGATCCGCGCCCAGGTGCTCGAAGGCGCGCCGGCGGCGGTCGAGATCGGCGGCCGGCGCGAGGCGATCCGCGCGGCGATCGAGATGGCCGGTGCCGAAGATATCGTGCTGATCGCCGGCAAGGGGCACGAGCAAGGGCAAATCGTCGGGGACCTGGTGCTGCCGTTCGACGACGTGAGCGTCGCGCGGGAGTGTGCGGCGTGAAGAACCGCAAGCGTCCTTTGCTACAGCTGCTCCCCGGCGAAGGCCGGGGCCCAGCTTCCGCGCAGCTGCAATGGCGGGATGTCTTCGCGAGCGACGCGGCAACTGGGCCCCGGCCTTCGCCGGGGAGCAGCGTTGGCGCTTGCGGAGGCATAGAATGACCATCCGCCTGTGGACCTCCGACGAAATCGCCGACGCCACGGCCGGCACAGCTTCCGCCGCCTTCGAAGTCTCCGGCGTCACGTTCGATTCCCGCGAAGTCGGCTCCGGCGACCTGTTTCTCGCGCTCAAGGGCGAGAGCACGGACGGCCATCGCTTTCTCGATCAGGCGTTCGCCCAGGGCGCCGCCGGCGCGGTGGTGTCCGAGCCGACGCCGCATCCGCATGTGCGCGTCGCCGATACCACCGCCGCGCTCGAAGCGCTCGGCGCAGCCGCGCGCGCGCGGATGGGCGGCAAGGTGATCGGCGTCACCGGATCGGTCGGCAAGACCGGCACCAAGGAGGCACTGTTCGCTGCGCTCGATCGCAGCGCGCCGGGCGAGGCGCATCGTTCGGTCAAGAGCTACAACAACCATACCGGCGTGCCGCTTAGCCTCGCGCGGATGCCGCGTGCGACGCGCTACGGCGTGTTCGAAATGGGGATGAACCATGCGGGCGAGCTTGCCGCGCTCACCCGGCTGGTGCGCCCGCATGTCGCCATCGTCACGACCATCGCGCCGGCGCATATGGGCTTTTTCGAAAGCGAGGCGGCGATTGCCGATGCCAAGGGCGAGATCTTCCAGGGGCTCGAGCCCGGCGGGACGGCGATCGTGCCGTTCGACAATCCGCATCGCGACCGGCTGATCGCGGCGGCCACGCCGCATGCGGCGCGGATCGTCAGCTTCGGGCTGGGCGAGGGCGCCGATTACCGCGCGGTCGAGACGATGCGCACGCGCACCGGCGGCACCTTCGTCACCGCGCGCTTCGGGCAGCGCGAGTTGAGCTTCACCCTGTCGCAGCCCGGCGCGCATTGGGTGTCGAATGCGATGGCGATCCTCGCCGCGGTCGATGCTGTCGGGGCCGATCTGGAAATGGCTGGGCTTGCGCTTGCCGAGCTGGGCGGCATCGCCGGGCGGGGGGCGCGGCTGACGGTGCCGGTCGGGGGCGGCGAGGCGCTGGTGATCGACGAGAGCTACAACGCCAATCCCGCCTCGATGCGCGCGACGCTCGAGGTGCTGGCGCAGGAGAAGGGGCGCAAGATCGCGGTGCTCGGCGAGATGCGCGAGCTCGGCGTCCATTCAGACGCCTTCCATGCCGAGCTTTCCGGGCCGATCGAGGCGGCCGGCGTCGATTATGCGATCCTGGTCGGCGAGGCGATGGCGCCGCTTGCCGAGGCGCTTGAGGGTCGCGTCGATTTCGTCCATGTGCCCGACGCCGCGAGCGCGCTGGGCAGGCTGGACGACAGGCTTGCCGCGGGGGACGCGGTGCTCGTCAAAGGATCGAACGGCGTGCGGCTCGGGACGGTCGTCGCGGCGCTGGCCGAAAGGAATCCCGCCTGATGCTGTACCTGATTGCCGAAAGCCTGGGCTTTCCCGGCATCCTCAATCTCTTCCGCTATCTGTCGTTCCGCACCGGCGGCGCGGTGGCGACGGCACTGCTGCTCGGGCTGCTGATCGGGCCGAAGTTCATCGGCTGGCTGCGCGTGCGCCAGGGCAAGGGCCAGCCGATCCGCGACGATGGCCCCCAGAGCCACCTCGCCAAGCGTGGCACGCCGACCATGGGCGGGCTGATGATCCTCACCAGCCTGATGCTGTCGCTTCTGCTGTGGATGGACCCGCGCAATCCCTATGTCTGGGCATGCATGTTCGTGACCTTCGGGTTCGGGATGATCGGATTTCTCGACGATTACGACAAGGTGCGCAAGCAGAAGACCGCGGGCGTTTCGGGCAAGGTGCGGCTGCTCGGCGAGTTCGCGATCGCTGGCATCGCGAGCTGGCTGATCGTCTCGCAGAACGGCAGCCAGCTCTACGTGCCGTTCTTCAGCGGTTTCCACCCCAATATCGGCCTGCTCTACATTCCCTTCGCCGCCTTCGTGATCGTCGCGTTCGGCAATGCCGTGAACCTGACCGACGGGCTCGACGGGCTGGCGACGATGCCGGTGGTGATCGCGAGCATGGCGTTCATGCTGATCGCGTACCTGGCCGGCAACAAGATCTACGCCACCTATCTCGGCATCCCGCACGTGCCGGGCGCGGGCGACCTCGCGATCTTCTGCGGTGCGATGGTGGGGGCGGGGCTCGCCTTCCTGTGGTTCAATGCGCCGCCGGCGGCGGTGTTCATGGGCGACACCGGCAGCCTCGCGCTCGGCGGCGCTCTCGGCGCGATCGCGGTCACTGCGCATCACGAGTTGGTGCTGGGCATCATCGGCGGGCTGTTCGTGATGGAGGCGCTGAGCGTGATCATCCAGGTGTTCTTCTTCAAGCGCACCGGCAAGCGCGTCTTCAAGATGGCGCCGATCCACCATCATTTCGAACAGCTCGGCTGGTCAGAGCCGACGGTGGTGATCCGCTTCTGGATCATCTCGTTCGTGCTGGCGCTCGCCGGCCTCGCGACGCTCAAGCTGCGGTGATCATCAGCAGCGCCTGGCGCGGCAAACGCTATGCAGTGCTCGGGCTGGCGCGCTCGGGCGCGGCGACGGTGCGCGCACTGTTCGCGGCGGGCGCTGAGGTGGTGGCGTGGGATGCGAATGAGAAGGTGCGGGATGCTCTTTCTCCCTCTCCCCGCTTGCGGGGAGAGGGCCGGGGAGAGGGGCCTATCGATGGCGCATCGCACTTGCCCCTCTCCCCAGCCCTCTCCCCTGAAGGGGAGAGGGAGATCGTTGTCGCCGATCCCCTCGACCTCGACCTCACCGGTTTCGCCGGCGTCGTCGTTTCCCCCGGCGTCCCGCTCAACCGCCATCCGATCCGCGCCAAGGCCGCCGAAGCGCATGTTCCGATCGTCGGCGACATCGAGCTGTTCGCCGAGGCGCGGCCCGAGCTGCCGGCGCACCGCGTGGTCGGCATCACCGGCACCAACGGCAAGTCGACCACCACCGCGCTGATCCACCACATACTCGAGACCGCGGGCATTCCGACGCGCCTCGGCGGCAATATCGGCCTGCCGATCCTCGGGCAGGATCCGCTGCCGGAAGGCGGCGTCTATGTGCTGGAGCTTTCCAGCTACCAGATCGACCTGACCCACAGCCTCGACTGCGACGTCGCGGTGCTGCTCAACCTCACGCCCGATCACCTCGATCGCTATGCCGGGTTCGAGGCCTATGCCGCGTCGAAGGCGCGGTTGTTCGCGATGCAGACGCCGGGCCATGCCGCGGTGATCGGCATCGGCGACGCGCCCTCCGCAGCCATCGCCCGCCAGGTCGCGCAGGGCGGGCGGAGCGAGGACCTGACCAAGATCGCGCCGGGCGTGTGCATGGACCAGTCGCGCTGGCCGGCGCTGCAGGGGCCGCACAACGCGCAGAACGCGCTCGCCGCGATTGCCGCCTGCGAGGCGCTGGGCATCCCGCGCGCGGCGATCGACCGCGGGCTCGAGACCTTTCCCGGCCTGCCGCACCGCATGGAGCGCGTGGCGACGAAGCACGGCGTGCTGTTCGTCAACGACAGCAAGGCGACCAATGCCGACAGCACCGCGCCGGCGCTTTCGGCCTATCCCAGGATTCGCTGGATCCTGGGCGGGCGCGCCAAGACCGAAGATCTCGATGCGTGCCGGCCCGGCTTCGGCCATGTCGTGAAAGCCTACACGATCGGTGAGGCGGGCGAGATGTTCGCGGCGCTGCTCGAAGGCGAGATGCCGGTCGAGCGATCGGGTACGCTCGACGCCGCGGTCAAGGCCGCCGCCGCGGAAGCCCAGCCGGGTGAGACGGTGCTGCTGTCGCCGGCCTGCGCGTCGTTCGACCAGTTCAAGGATTACGAAGCGCGCGGCCAGGCCTTTCGCGACGCAGTGGAGGCACTGGGATGAGCGACACGGAGGGCGAGGCGGTGCCCGCGGGGCGCCGTCGCGGCCAGCCCCAGCTCGGCCGCGCGAGCCAGGGCCGCGCGGGGATGTGGTTCTGGGAAGTCGATCGCGTCCTGCTGACGCTGGCGATGCTGCTGATCGCGATCGGTCTGGTCGCGGTCGCCGCCGCCTCGCCCGCGACCGCGCGACGCTATTCGGGCGCCAGCCACATCGTGCCGGTGATGCATTATTTCTGGCGCCAGCTGATGTGGGTCTGCATCTCCGTGCCGGTGCTGATCGGCGTGTCGATGCTGCCGGTCACGGTGGCGCGACGGCTCGCGCTGATCGGCTCGGCCTTCTTCCTCGTCTGCCTGGCGCTGACTCCAGTGATCGGCAACGAGGTCAACGGCGCCAAGCGCTGGATCGGACCCGAGATTGCGGCCTTCCAGCCTTCTGAATTCCTCAAGCCGCTGTTCATCGTCGCAACTGCCTGGATGCTCTCGTTCCGCGCCAAGGATCCGCAGCTGCCGGTGCTGTTCATCACCGGCGGGCTGACGGCGCTGGTCGCGGTGCTGCTGATGCTCCAGCCCGATTTCGGCCAGACGATCGTGTTCAGCACCGTGTGGCTGATCCTGCTGATGATCTCCGGAATCTCGCCCGCCGCCATCGCCGGGCTGATGGGAACGGCAGTGGCGGGCGTCGTCGCGGCCTATCTCTTCTATGGAACCGCGCGGACGCGCATCAACAACTTCCTCTTTCCGACCAAGGAAGCCGCGCTCGCCGATCGCTACCAGGTCGAGATGGCGCACGACACGCTCACCGCGGGCGGCCTCACCGGCACCGGCCCCGGCAACGGCCAGATCAAGTTCCGCCTCCCCGAGGCGCATACCGACTATATCTTCTCGGTGATCGGCGAGGAGTTCGGGCTGATCGCCTGTGCGGTGATCGCGATCCTCTATCTCGCCATCGTCGTGCGCGTGCTGATGAAGCTGCTCGACGAGGAAGACGCCTTCCGCCTGCTCGCCGCCGCCGGCCTGGCCGCCCAGTTCGGCGTGCAGGCGCTGATCAACATGGCGGTGAACACCGGCATCGCCCCGTCAAAGGGCATGACGCTCCCCTTCATTTCCTATGGCGGATCGTCGATGATCGCGCTCGCGATCGGCTATGGGTTGTTGCTCGCCTTCACGCGGCGAAACCCGTATCTGAAGCGCTCGCCCTATACGGGCCGTTGGAGCAAGGCATGACGAATTCGCGCAGCTACATCCTCGCCGCGGGCGGCACCGGCGGCCATATGGTCCCCGCCGCGGCGCTCGCCGCCGAGCTGATCGGGCGTGGGCATCATGTCGCGCTGGTCAGCGACGATCGCGGCGTGCGCTTTCCCGGGCTGTTCGACGGGGTCGAGACGCATGTGCTGCCGGCGGGCAGGCTGGGCGGCGGGCCGCTCGGCTATATCCGCGCGGCGGGCAAGATCATGGCCGGGCGCTCGATGGCGCTCAAGCTGTATCGCGAGCTCGAACCCTCGGCAGTGATCGGGTTCGGCGGCTATCCGGCGCTGCCCTCGCTGCTCGCCGCTTTCCGCGCGGGCGTGCCGACGATCATTCACGAACAGAACGCCGTGCTCGGCCGCGTCAATCGCTTCGTCGCAGGGCGCGTCGACGCGATCGCGACCTCCTATGAGCAAGTCGAGCGGATGAAGCCGGGCTGGGAGAAGAAGACCCATCTCGTCGGCAATCCGGTGCGCGAGGCGGTGCTGGCGCTGCGCGAGCGGCCCTATCCGCTGATCGAGGAGGACGGCATCTTCCGCGTGCTCGTCACCGGCGGCAGCCAGGGCGCTTCCGTGCTGAGCCAGGTCGTGCCCGACGGGCTGGCGCTGCTGCCCGTGCATTTCCGCAGCCGGATGCAAGTGACGCATCAGGCGCGGATCGAGGACATCGAGGCGGTGCGCGCCAAATATCAGGCGCACGGCATCCCGGCCGACGTCTCCACCTATATCACCGACATGCCCGAGGCGCTGGCCTGGGCGCATATCGTCATCGCCCGCGCCGGCGCCTCGACCATCGCCGAGCTCACCGCCGCCGGCCGCCCGGCGATCCTGGTGCCGCTGCCCAGCGCGACCGACGACCATCAGACCGCGAACGCACGCGAGATTACCGCCGCGGGCGGCGCGCGGTCGATTCCCCAGCGCGCCTTCACCGCGACCGAGCTCGCCAAGCAGATCCAGAAACTCGGGCTCGACACGGTCGGCCTCGAAAACGCCGCCGCGCGGGCGCGCGGCTGCGGGCGCCCCGATGCGGCGCGCGACCTCGCGGATCTCGTCGAATCGATCGATGCGCCCGAAGCCATGGACAAGCCGCGGCGCGTCGCCATCCAGGGAAAGCCAGCATTTGCATGAGTGAGTTGGGCGCATGAAGGGTGTCGCGACCGACATCGGAACCATCCATTTCGTCGGCATCGGCGGGATCGGCATGTCGGGTATTGCCGAGGTGATGCACAATCTCGGCTATTCGGTGCAGGGATCGGACGTGGCCGAGGGCTATGTCGTGCAGGGATTGCGTGCGCGCGGCATTCCCGTGACGATCGGGCACAAGGCGGAGAATCTAGGCGATGCCGCGGTCGTCGTGGTATCGACCGCGATCGTACGGACCAATCCCGAGGTCGAGGCCGCCTATCAGCGCCGCATCCCCGTGGTGCGCCGCGCCGAGATGCTCGCCGAGCTGATGCGGCTGAAATCCACCGTCGCAGTGGCCGGCACGCACGGCAAGACGACGACCACTTCGATGGTCGCGGCGCTGCTCGATGCCGGCGGCGTGGACCCGACCGTGATCAACGGCGGGATCATCAACCAGTACGGCTCGAACGCCCGGCTCGGCGACAGCGAGTGGATGGTGGTGGAGGCCGACGAGAGCGACGGCAGCTTCCTGCGGCTCGACGGCACCTATGCCATCGTCACCAACATCGATCCCGAGCATCTCGATCATTACGGCTCGTTCGAAGCCGTGAAGGACGCGTTCGTCGAATTCGTCGAGAACGTGCCCTTCTACGGCGCGGCTTTGCTCTGCCTCGACCATCCCGAAGTGCAGGCGATCATCCCGCGCGTGCGCGACCGGCGGATCGTCACCTATGGCTTCGCGGCGAGCGCGGACGTGCGCGGCGTCAACGTCACCCCGCACCATGGCGGCAACCGGTTCGAGGCGATCATCCGCCACCGCGACGGCACCACCCGCTCGATCGAGAATATCGAGCTGCCGATGCCCGGCCGCCACAACGTCCAGAACGCGCTCGCCGCGATCGGCGTGGCGCTCGAGCTTGGCATTCCCGATGCGACGATCCAGCAGGGCTTCGCGAAGTTCGGCGGGGTCAAGCGCCGCTTCACCAAGGTCGGCGAGGTCGATGGCGTCACGATCATCGACGATTACGGCCACCATCCGGTCGAGATCCGCGCCGTGCTCGCCGCGGCGCGCGAGAGCGCCGAGGGGCGGGTGATCGCCGTGGTCCAGCCGCATCGCTTCACGCGGCTCAACAACCTGATGGACGAGTTCGCCCAGGCCTTCAACGACGCCGACATGGTCTATGTCACGCCGGTCTATGCCGCGGGCGAGGCGCCGATCGAGGGCGTCGATGCCGAAGCGCTGGTCGGCAACGTCCAGCGGCGCGGGCATCGCGCGGTGGCGGCAGTGGCCGACGAGGCGGCCCTATCGCGGGCGCTCGCGGGCGTCGTGCAGCCGGGCGACATGGTGATCTGCCTGGGCGCTGGCGACATCACCAAATGGGCGGCGAACCTGGCGGGTGCGATCGCCGATGCGCGTGCGGAGATGGCGGCATGAGCGACTGGTTCACTCTCGGCCTGCAGGTCCAGCGGGACATGCTGAAGGCGCAGCAGGCGCAGATGGATGCGGCGCAGAAGCTGCTCGACGCCGGGCGCGACATGGCGAAGCTCCAGCAGGCGGGGCAGAAGGCGGCCGAGGCGAACCTGGCGGCGTGGAAGCAATGGGCTGGGATGTGGGGATGGAAGTGAGCGATCTCCCGTTCGCCCTGAGCTCGTCGAAAGGTGGTCCTGCGCCGCTCCCGACGGATCGACAAGAACGGTGCTTCGACAAGCTCAGCACGAACGGGCTTGGGGGAAGCCCTCTGCTAAAGGGGAGGGGGCTTAAGTGAGTGCTGTCTGCACCGCGCTTCCGCCGTTGCGCGGCACGGTCGAGTATCATGGGAGCCTGGCCGATTTCATCTGGTTCCGCACCGGCGGGCCGGCCGAATGGCTGGTGCGCCCGGACGATGTGCAGGGGCTGGCGGCATTCCTGGCGGGCCTCGATCCCGAGGTGCCGGTGCTTCCCGTCGGCGTGGGCTCGAACCTGATCGTGCGTGACGGCGGCGTGCCGGGCGTGGTCGTGCGGTTGCCCAAGGCAATGGCCAAGGTCGCGATCGAACCTGGCAACCGCGTCCGTGCCGGCGGGGCGGCGATGGGGATCACCGTCGCCAGCGCGGCGCGCGATGCCGGCATCGCCGGGCTCGAATTCCTGCGCGGCATTCCCGGCACGGTCGGCGGCGCAGTGAAGATGAATGCGGGCGCCTATGGCTGCGACACCAGCGACATCCTGGTCGAGGCAACGGTGGTGACTCGAAACGGGACGATCGACGTCTGGCCGGCGGCCCGGCTCGGCTATACCTATCGCCATTCGGCGCTGCCCGAAGGTGCGATCGTGGTCGAGGCGCTGTTCGAAGGCACCCCGGGCGACCCTGCCGCGATCGGCGCCGAGATGGATCGGATCGCGGCGGAACGCGAAGCCTCCCAGCCGCTTCGCTCGCGCACCGGCGGCTCGACCTTCAAGAATCCCGAAGGCCACAAGGCCTGGGCACTGATCGACGCGGCCGGTTGCCGGGGCTTGCGGCGGGGCGACGCTCAGGTCAGCGAAAAACACTGCAATTTCCTGCTCAATCTGGGCAATGCGTCTTCCGCCGAGATCGAGGCGCTGGGCGAGGAAGTCCGCGACAAGGTGAAGGCACAGTCCGGGGTCGAGCTGGAATGGGAGATTCAGCGCGTGGGCGTGGCGAAATGAGCCGCGACCTCAACGACTTCGAGCACAAGATCCTCGATAATGTGCGCAATCACGGCTGTCACATCAACTATGTGGCGGATCCGGAGGGCGAACAGCCGCCGTTCGGCTATTCGGTGGGCTTTCCGGAGACGGTCGGGCAGCCCGAAGTGATCGTTTTCGGCCTTTCGAGCGAACTGGTCAGCGCGATGATCAACGCGCTCTATCGCCAGTGCCGCGACGGCCTGCAGCTGGAAGACGGGCTCATCGTGTCGGACCTGCTGCAGGGGCATGATTGCGTGGTGGAGCGAGTGGCATTGAGCAACATCGTTCCCGATTATTTCAATTCGGCGATTTGGTTTCGCCGGCATACGAGCGGCGAAACCATGGACGCAGCATACCAGATCATCTGGCCGGGCGCGCAGGACGGCCTGTTTCCCTGGGACGAAGGTGCCTCCGACCAAGTTCGGGCGCTGCAGCCGCCGCTCAGTTCGGAGAAGTTCGAAGCATGACCGCCCAATCCCTCCACATCGCCGTGCTGATGGGCGGCTGGTCGGCTGAGCGCGAGGTTTCGCTGATGTCGGGCAGCGGCGTCGCCGAGGCGCTGGAGAGTCGCGGGCATCGCGTCACGCGGATCGACATGGATCGCGATGTTGCCCAGAGGATCGCCGAGGCCAAACCGGACCTTGTGTTCAACGCGTTGCACGGCACGCCCGGCGAGGACGGGACGGTCCAGGGCATGCTCGACCTGATGGGGGTGCGCTACACCCATTCGGGCATGGTCACTTCGGTGATCGCGATCGACAAGCAGCTCACCAAACAGGCGCTGGTGCCGCACGGCATCCCGATGCCCGGCGGGCGGATGGTGCGCACCGAGGAACTATTCGAGCGCGATCCGCTGCCGCGTCCGTTCGTGCTCAAGCCGGTCAACGAAGGCTCGTCGGTCGGCGTCGCGATCGTCACGGCCGAGGGCAATTACGGCAACCCGATCAGTGCCGAGGCCAGGGGCCCCTGGCAGGAATTCGACGAGCTGCTCGCCGAGCCGTTCATCCGAGGGAGCGAACTGACCACGGCGGTGCTCGGCGATCAGGCGTTGGGTGTCACCGAGCTGAAGCCCAAGAGCGGGTTCTACGACTACGACGCGAAGTATACCGACGGGCTGACCGAACATATCTGCCCGGCCGAAATTCCCGACGAGATCGCCGAGGCTTGCAAGCGCATTGCGATCGAGGCGCATCGGCTGCTCGGCTGCAAGGGCGCGTCGCGCTCGGACTTCCGCTGGGACGACAGTCAGGGCGTCGACGGGCTGTTCCTCCTCGAAGTCAACACCCAGCCCGGCATGACTCCGCTCAGCCTGGTGCCCGAACAGGCGCGTCACCTCGGCATTTCCTATGCCGAGCTCGTCCAGAAGATCGTCGACGAGGCGATGGCGGGATGAGCCGCGCGCCCGCCCAACGCACCGCCACCCGGCGCGGCGCCAAGCCGCAGAAGCGCAAGCCGGCGCGCCGGCCGAAGCGTCCCGGGATGATCGACCAGACGCTGGCGGCGCTGCCGTTCAGCCAGGAGACGCTCAACCGCATCGCGACCTGGGGCATCGTCGGCATGTTCGGCATCGGCGTGCTCAGCGTCGCGGGCTGGTTCGGCGTGCCGCAGATGATCGGCATCGGCGCCGCTCAGGCGGTGGGCGAGGCGGGGCTGCGCGTCGATAACATCCAGATCGACGGGCTCAAGCGGATGGATCGCATGACGATTTATCAGCAGGTGCTCGACCAGAACTCCCGCGCGATGCCGCTGGTCGACTTGTCCGAACTGCGCGAGCGGCTGCTCAAATATCCCTGGATCAAGGATGCCCGCGTCTCGCGCCGGCTGCCCGACAAGCTGCTGATCGACATCGTCGAGCGCGAGCCCGGCGCGATCTGGCAGAATCACGGCCAGCTGATGCTGATCGATCCTTCGGGCGTGCCGCTCGAGCCGGTCTCGCGCGAGGCGATGCCAGACCTGCCGCTGGTGATCGGCGACGGCGCCAATTCGCAGGAGCCTGCGCGCCGCACCCTGATGGACGCCGCGCCTGCGCTCAAGCCGCTGGTTCGTGCCGCCACCTGGGTCGGCAATCGGCGTTGGGACATTATCTTCGATACCGGCGAGAAGCTCCAGCTTCCCGAGGGTGAGCAGGAAGCGAAGGATGCGCTGAAGACCTTTGCCGAGAAGGACGGCACCTATCGGCTGCTCGGCCGCGGCAATCTTGGGTTCGACATGCGCGACCCGGATAATCTGGTCATTCGGCGTCCCGCGGCGATCGGAGCGCCGGCGGCGACGGGATTATAATGAATCCCGGAGTTGCCATCCGGTGAAAAGACTGATTCATAAGGTGAATCGGCTGGTAATGCGTTTGGGGGAATGAGGGGCATATGGCGAAGGCGGCACCCGAAGGGTTGATCACGGCGCTCGACGTGGGATCGTCCAAGGTCTCGGCGCTGATTGCGCAAAAGGCGGACGACGGCTCGCTGGTCGTGCTCGGCACCGGCCAGCGCGAGAGCCGCGGCGTCAAGCGCGGCTATGTCGCCGACATGCACGCCACCGAACTCGCCATCCGCGAGGCCGTCGAGCAGGCCGAGCGCATCGCCGGGCACAATATCGAGGACGTGTGGGTGAGCTTCTCCGCCGGGGGGCTGCTCTCGGATATCGTCAAGCTCGAAGCCGATATCGGCGGCCATCGCATCGAACAGGGCGATATCGACGAGCTGCTGCGCGCTGGGCGCGATGCGATCGATCCGCAGGGCAAGATGGTCCTCCACGCCCAGCCGACCCGCTACACCGTCGATGGCCTCGCCGGGGTCAAGCGCCCGCTGGGGCTCCATGCCGAGCGGCTGGGCGTCGACATCCATGTCGTCGCGACCGACGGCGCGCCGGTGCGCAACCTCGATCATTGCGTCCGTTCGGCGCATCTCGAGGTGCGCTCGATCATCGCGGCGCCGGTGGCGACGGGCCTCGCCTGCCTCACCGACGAGGAGCGCGAGCTCGGCGTCGCGCTGGTCGAGATCGGGGCAGGTGTCACCAATGTCTCGGTGTTCGCGCAGGGCGTGCTTTCGGGCCTCGCCTCGATCGCGATGGGATCGGCCGACATCACCGACGACATCGCCTCCGCCTTCGGCACTGCGCGCGCCTGGGCGGAGCGGACCAAATGCTTCCACGGCTCGGCGAACCTCTCCCCGCGCGACAATCACGAGATGATCGACGTCGTGCTCGCCATCCCCGATGACGGTGCCGAAGGGCCGCGCATCACCAAGGCGCAGCTCAATGCGATCATCCGCAAGCGGCTCGAGCGGCTGATGGGCGAGATCCAGAAGGAACTGAAGAAGCTGTCTTTCGAGGATCCGGCCGGACGCCAGATCGTGCTCACCGGTGGCGGCGCCGACCTGAAGGGCATTGCCGATTATGCCCAGCAATTCCTGGGCAGCGCGGTGCGCATCGGCCGTCCCAAGGGCCTGGTCGCGCTGCCCGAGGCGCATTCGCATCCGGCCTTCGCGACGATGGCGGGGCTCGCGCGCTTCGCCGCGGCAGACCCGATCGACCTGCGCACGCTCGAGCCGAGTCCGCACCAGCTGGTCACCAAGGCGAGCCCCGGAGCGCTGTTCCAGCGGCTGATCGCGGCATTCCGGGCGAATTATTAGAAGAAATGCGTTGGTAACTTCGCGTTCCCTCTAGAGTCGCTCCCTGCGTTCGTGCAGAACGGCGGGAGATTACGCGCCTGTGACAGCCACCCGGGCGCAGGGAGACCAAGGCGATGAGTATCGATTTCCTTCCGCCCGACGTGGACGAGCTGACCCCGAAGATCACCGTGATCGGTGTGGGCGGTGCGGGCGGCAATGCGATCGCGAACATGATCCGCGCCGACGTGCAGGGCGTCGATTTCGTCGTGGCGAACACCGACGCGCAGGCACTCAAGCAGTCGAGCGCGGGGCACCGCATCCAGCTCGGCGCGAAGATCACCCAGGGCCTGGGCGCCGGCAGCCGGCCTGAGATCGGCCGCGCCGCGGCGGAAGAGACGATCGACAGCGTCCAGAAGTCGCTCGAAGGCGCGCATATGGTGTTCATCGCCGCGGGCATGGGCGGCGGCACTGGCACCGGCGCCGCGCCGGTCATCGCCAAGGCAGCGCGCGATCTCGGCATCCTGACCGTCGGCGTAGTGACACGGCCGTTCGCCTTCGAAGGCAAGCGCCGTGCAGCCTCGGCCGAGGCGGGGATCAACGAGCTTCAGAAGTATGTCGATACACTGATCGTCATCCCCAACCAGAACCTCTTCCTGATCGCCAATGCGAACACGACCTTCAAGGAAGCGTTCGAAATGGCCGACGAGGTGCTGCAGCAGGGCGTGCGCGGCATCACCGACCTGATGGTCATGCCCGGCCTGATCAACCTCGACTTCGCCGACGTCCGCTCGGTGATGCAGGAGATGGGCAAGGCGATGATGGGCACCGGCGAGGCGGCGGGCGACGATCGCGCGCTGGTCGCGGCGCAGAAGGCGATCGCCAATCCGCTGCTCGACGGCGTCTCGATGAACGGCGCCAAGGGCGTGATCGTCTCGATCACCGGCGGCGAGGACATGCGCCTGCTCGAGGTGGACGAGGCGGCGAACCACATCCGCGAGCTGGTCGATCCCGATGCGAACATCATCTGGGGTTCGGCCTTCAATCCCGAGCTCGAAGGCAAGATCCGCGTCTCGGTCGTCGCGACCGGCATCGATGCCGAGGCGCAGCCGGCGGTGGCGCCGCGCGCCGCCGAGCAGCCGCGTGTCTTCTCCTTCTCGACTCCGCGCCGCACCACGGCCGAGCCCGCCGCGCCGCTGAGCGCGCCCGAGCCGGAAGCCGAGGAAGCGCCCGCCGCCGAAGCCGCGCCGCAGCCCGGCTTCTCGATCCCCGAGCCGTACGAGCCCGAAGCCGCCGCGCCCGAGGCCGCGCCGATTCCCCAGGCCTATGAGCCCGAGCCGGTCGCGGCCGCTCCGGCGCAGCAGCCGAGCTGGATCGACGACGGCAAGGATGGCGACGACGACGAGCTGCTGCTCGGCTCGGAAGCGGCACCCCAGGCCGAGCCCGCGCCCGCAGCGCCGACGCCCCCGCCGAGCCGCCGTCGCTGGCTGACCGGCGCCAGCGACGAGGAAGAAGCCTCGCCGCTCGCCGAAAAGCCCGCGCGCAAGACCGGCGGCACGCTGTTCGAGCGCATGGCTTCGGCTTCGCGCGGCGCGCTCAAGTCGGACGAGGACGACAAGGATCCGCTCGATATCCCGCGCTTCCTGCGCAGCCAGAACAACCAGTAACCGGTTCGCCGCCGGCGCGCCTCGCCTGGGCGAGAAGCGCCGGCAGCATCCATCGACGGTTCAGGGGAACGGTTCAAACTGGCGGGCGACATGAACCGGATTCGTTTCTTCGGCGCAGCGGGGCTGGCCCTGGCCGCGGGCCTTGCCGCGCCGGCGTTTGCGCAGACCAGCCCGACCGAAGTCGTCGCCCAGCCCAATCCCGATGCGGACCGGCTGGCGAACGACATGCGGACGCTGGCTGCCGATCCGCGCGACGTGGCCGCGCTGGTCGACGCAGGCATCGCCAGCGCGCGACTGGGCGACACGTCGGCGGCGCTCGCCTTCTTCCAGCGCGTCGAGGCGATCGATCCCGCCAATCCCCGCATCCCCGCCGGCCGCGCCGTGACGCTGGTCCGGCTCGAACGGCCGGGCGAGGCGCTGCGCCTGTTCCAGGCGGCCGAGGCGCGCGGGCTCGATCTTCGTCCCTTCGCGTCCGATCGCGGCTTCGCCTATGACCTGCTCGGCCAGCCCGGCCTCGCCCAGCGCGACTACAAGCTCGCGCTGGCGAGCGGTGATCGCGACGAGGAGACGCTGCGCCGCTATGCGCTGTCGCTCGGAATCAGCGGCGATACCGACGAGGCGATGCGGCTGCTCGATCCGCTGCTCCGCCGCAGCGATCGCGCCGCCTGGCGCGCCCGCGCCTTCATCCTGGCGATGAACGGCGACATTCCCGGTGCGGAGAAGATCGCGGCGAGCATGATGCCGGGCAATATGGGCCAGGCGCTGATGCCCTTCTTCCGGCGGCTCGGCGGGCTGAGCCCCGCCGATCGTGCCTTTGCCGTGCATTTCGGCGAATTGTCGCCGACCCAGGCGCGGCTGGCCGACGCACGGCTCTCGCCGCAATTGCCGCCCTATCGGCCCGAGGCGCGGCCGGTCCAACTCGCCGCTGCGCAGCCGGCGCCCGTGCCGGCCGCCAAGAGCAAGGGCAAGGATCGCCGATCGCGGCGCGAGCGCGAGGCCGACGCGCGCCGGGCCGCACAACTC
>JAEXFD010000005.1 GCA_023400405.1 Pseudomonadota bacterium | reverse complement strand
GGGTGGCCGGGTGGGGGAGCGGGCCGGTGCCGCCCCTCGACTAGGCCGCGGTCCAGCCGCCGTCGATCGAATAATTCGCGCCGGTGATCTGCGCCGCCTCGTCGCGGCAGAGGAAAAGCACGAGCGCGGCGACCTGTTCCGGCTGGACGAACTGCTTGGTCGGCTGGGCATCGAGCAGCACGTCGTTGATCACCTGATCGCGGGTCAGGTTGCGCGTCTTCATCGTGTCCGGAATCTGGTTCTCGACCAGCGGGGTCCAGACATAGCCGGGGGAGACGCAATTGACGGTGATGCCATCGGTGGCGACTTCGAGTGCGACCGTCTTGGTGAGGCCGGCCAGGCCGTGCTTGGCCATGACATAGGCCGATTTGTTGGGGCTCGCGACGAGGCTGTGCGCCGAGGCGGTGGAGATGATCCGGCCCCATTTCGCCGCCTTCATGTGCGGCACCGCGGCGCGCATCATGTGCCAGGCGGAGGACAGGTTGATCGCGATGATCGCGTCGTACTTCTCCACCGGGAAATCCTGGATCGGGGAGACATGCTGGATGCCGGCATTGTTGACGATGATGTCCGGCCCGCCCAATTCGGCATGGCAGCGTTCGACCATCGCCGCGATCTGATCGGGCTTGGTCATGTCGGCGGCGTCGTAAAGCGCCCTGGCGCCGCTCGTCGCCTCGAGCGCGGCGCGCTCCTTCTCGATCGCGGCGGCATCGCCGAAGCCGTTGATCACCACGCTCGCGCCCTCGGCGGCCAGCGCCTTGGCATATGCCAGGCCGATGCCGGAAGTGGAGCCGGTGACGATGGCGGACTTGCCCTTGAGGAACATGAAGATACTCCCTTAGCGAACGGCTTGGCGGATCACCCTCACCCTTCCCACCGCCTGCGGCGGCGGGCCCCTTCCCTCTCCCGCTGGGAGAGGGAGGGAGGCGCGAAGCGCCGGAAGGGTGAGGGTGACCAAAATCATCGATGCGTCAGGTCGAAGGCGGCGGTGTTGCCGTCGAGGATGTTCTCGGCGACGATCCGGGCATTGGCCATGGTCTCGGCGACCGCGGCGCGGCCGGCTTCCCAATGTTCGTGCATCGAGCGCGCCGAGAATTCGAAGTCGCGCGCGCCGCCTTCCCAGGCATTGGCGCGGTAGATCAGCTGAACGAGGCTGACCGGATATTCGGAGACGCGGGCGCGGAGCGCCTGGACGTCTGGGTCTTCGGCCAATTCGGGCGGCAGCTTGTCGAGCAGGCGGCAGACCATCTGCCGCTCCTGCCTGAGGCGCATCCGCTCGTCCGAGACGGTACGGGTGCGGCTGGAGAAGCGGATTTCCTTTTCGCGCGCGATCACGTCGGTGATGGTGCGCGGCAGCTCGTCGGCGGCCGGGAAGAGATCGACCTGGAAGATCAAGGTCGCGGCGTCCTGCCGATCGAGGATGTGGGTGAGCGGGGTATTCGAGACGAGGCCGCCGTCCCAATACCAGCGCCCGTCGATCTCGACCGGGGGCAGGCCGGGCGGCAGCGCGCCCGAGGCCATGATGTGGCGCGCATCGAGCCGTTCGTCGCGCGTGTCGAAATAGCGGAAATTGCCGCTCTGCACATCGACCGCGCCGACCGAGAGGCGGACCGGGCCTTGATTGAGCAGCTCCCAGTCGATCAGCCGGTCGAGCGTCGCGCGGAGCGGGCTGGTATCGTAGAAGCTCAGCGCCTCGGGTGTGCCGGGCGCGGCGAAGCCGGGGGACAGCATCCGCGGCGCGAAGAAGCCGGGCACGCCGCCGAGCATGACCATGCCCGCCGCCCATTCATGGCTCCATTCGCGCGCGCTATCGCTGAGGGGCAATGAGAAATCGGGCAGGGCGGAGGTCGCCTGGTCCCAAAAGGCTTTGATCGCGGGCAGGCGGCGTTCGGGGGGATTGCCGGCGAACAGCGCGGCATTGACCGCGCCGATCGAAATGCCGGCGACCCAATCGACTTCGATGCCCGCGCTGCCGAGTTCCTCGATCACCCCGGCCTGATAGGCGCCGAGCGCGCCGCCGCCCTGAAGCACCAGCGCCACCGTGTCGGGCAACGGAAGCCCGGGGGCGTGGCGGCGGGGGCGAGAGTCGGCGTCTGCCATGGCCGCCGCTGTGGCGCATCGACGCGACGCGTGCAACGGCTTCGCGCTTCGGGCATTGTTGCGAAAGACCAACGACGGGGAATGCCATGCGGCTCGACGACATCGATCCCACCGACAATGCGCGCGACCTTGGAGTCGGCGGGGGCGGGGGCGGCGGCTTTCCCCTGCTCGGGCTGCTGCCGCTGTTCCTCGGCCGGCGGATGGGGTGCGGCAGCATCGTCATCATCGGGCTGATCGCGATCGCCTATTTCGCGATGAGCGGCGGCGGCGGATTGGTCGGCGGCGGTAGCGGCGGCCAATCGGGCACCGCGGGGCAGAGCGGTCGCCAGGTTTGCGAGGCCGATCCGCTGCGGCTCGAGGCATGCCGCGTGATGCGGCTGGCCGACGATACCTGGGCGGGAATCTTCCGCTCCGAGGGCAAGACCTATGAGCCCGCCTATATCAAATTCTACCAGCGCAGCGTGCAGTCGGGCTGCGGCAATGCGTCTTCCGCGGTCGGGCCCTTTTACTGCCCGTCGGACGACAGCGTCTATCTCGACACCAGCTTCTTCCAGGAGCTCGAACAGCGCTTCGGCGCCAAGGGCGACTTTGCGCGCGACTATGTGGTGGCGCACGAGATGGGGCATCACGTCCAGGACCTGCTCGGCACGTCGGACAAGGTCTCGCAGATGCAGGCGCAGGGCAGCAAGGCTGAGGGCAATGCCCTGTCGGTGCGGCTCGAACTCCAGGCGGATTGCTATGCCGGCGTCTGGGCGGCGCGCAACCGCAGCCGGCTCGAGCCCGGCGACATGGAAGAAGGCATGACCGCGGCGAACGCGATCGGGGACGATACGCTGCAGAAGGAGGCCCAAGGGCAGGTGGTGCCCGAGACCTTCACCCACGGCACCTCGGCCCAGCGCGTCGCGTGGCTGCGGAAGGGGCTGGAGACCGGCGATCCCAATAGCTGCGATACGTTCTCCGGGACGATTTGAGGTTCGAATCCCTCTCCCATCGGGAGAGGGAAGGAGCCGCGCAGCGGCGGAAGGGTGAGGGTGGTCTCGCGATCCTTCCCATCGTCACCCTCACCTTCCCACTCGGCTGCGCCGAGCGGGCCCCTCCCTCTCCCAAGGGGAGAGGGGTTTTAAGTGGCTTCCGGCACCGCTAAGCCCGCGGGATGACCGACACTCCCGAGACGCCCGAACCCCCCGCGCGGCCCAAGCTTGCCTATCACTTCACCCCCGGCGCGGGGCCGGCGGTGATGTTCCTTTGCGGCTATGCGTCCGACATGAACGGCACCAAGGCGCTGCATCTCGAAGCCTGGGCCAAGGCGAAGGGGCGGGCGTTCCTGCGCTTCGACTATGCCGGGTGCGGCGAGAGCGAGGGGAGCTTCGAGAGCGAGACGCTGGCGAGCTGGCGCGACGATGCGCTGCGGATGATCGACGACGTGGTGCAGGGGCCGGCGGTGCTGGTCGGATCGTCGATGGGCGGCTGGATCATGGCGCTGATCGCCAAGGCGCGGCCCGAGGCGGTGGCCGGGATGGTCGGCATCGCGGCGGCGCCGGACTTCACCGATTGGGGCTTCACGATGGAGCAGAAGCTGGCGCTGCTCCAGCATGGCCGGATCGAGGCGCCGAACGATTATGGCGACCAGCCGACGGTCACGACGCGCGGCTTCTGGGCTTCGGGCGAGGCCAATCGCGTGCTCGTCCAGCCGATCGGCTATGACGGGCCGGTGCGGCTGCTCCAGGGCCAGCGCGACAAGGAAGTGCCGTGGGAGCGTGCGGCCAAGCTGGCGGAGATGATCCGTTCAGACGCGGTGCAGACGATCCTGGTCAAGGACGGCGATCACCGGCTTTCGCGCGAATCGGACCTCGCGCTGATCGTCCGCGCCGTCGAGGATGTGATCGCCCTATGTTCCTGAGCCTGTTGCTCGCGCTCCAGACCACGCCCGCGCCGGGCAACGAACCGCCGCGCTTCGCGCGCTGCATGGACCTTGCCACGAGCGATCCGGCGGCAGGGCAGCAGGAGGCGGTGCGCTGGCGGACCGAGGGCGGGGGTGTGCTCGCGCGGCAATGCCTGGGCGTCGCCTATGCCAATGACGGCAAATGGGCGGCGGCGGCGGGCGCGTTCGAGGACGCGGCGCATGAGGCGGAGACCGCCAAGAATGCGCGGGCGGCGAATTACTGGGCGCAGGCGGGCAATGCCTGGCTGGCGGCGGGCGACGCGGTGAAGGCGCGCGCGGCGATCGACGCGGCGCTGGCGGCAAACACGCTGGAGGGGCTGGAACTGGGCGAGGCCAATCTCGACCGGGCACGGGCGAGCGTGGCGGCGGGCGACCTCGAAGGCGCGCGCAGCGACATCGACCGGGCACTGAACTCGGCCGACAAGGACCCGCTCGCCTGGTTGCTCTCGGCGACGCTGGCGCGGCGGATGAACGATTTGCCGCGCGCGGCGAAGGACATCGCCGAGGCGCTGCGGCGCTCGCCCGATGACGCCGCGGTGCAGCTGGAGGCGGGCAACATCGCCGCCGCGAGCGGCAAGGAGGCGGACGCAAGGACCGCCTGGGCGCGGGTGATCGAACTGGCGCCGGGGAGCCCGGCGGCGGGGAATGCGCGCGTGGCGCTGGAGCAGTTCGGGGCGACGGAGAAGTAGGTGAGATCCATAAGCCCCTCCCCATCAGGGGAGGGGTTGGGGTGGGGGACTCATCACGAGCCCCGGTCTCGGTGAGACACTGCCCCACCCCCAACCCCTCCCCTGAAGGGGAGGGGCTTAGAAGGGCTGGCGCTCGATCCAGGCAACCCCTATTTCCCCGGCCATGCGATATCTCCACACCATGATCCGGGTGAGCGATCCCGATGCGACGGTCCGGTTCTTCGAACTGCTCGGCCTCAAGGAAGTGCGGCGGATGGAGAATGCCGCCGGGCGGTTCACGCTGATCTTCCTCGCCGCGGATGAGGATTCGAACGGCCAGGGCAAGCGCGCCAACGCCGAGGTCGAACTGACCTATAACTGGCCCGCCGAGGACGGCAGCCCCGCCGAAACCTATACCGGCGGGCGCAATTTCGGGCATCTCGCCTATCGCGTCGACAATATCTACGCGAGCTGCCAGCGGCTGATGGACGGCGGCGTCACGATCAATCGTCCGCCGCGCGACGGCAACATGGCGTTCGTGCGCTCGCCCGACGGGATTTCCATCGAGCTGCTCCAGGCGGGCGACCCGCTGCCGCCGGCCGAGCCCTGGGCGTCGATGCCCAATACGGGCGTTTGGTAGGGTTTCTCGAAGCGCTCGGGGCACGCGGCCCCATCGTCCAGGCGCCGATGGCCGGCGCCGGCGGGACCGAGCTGGCGATCGCGGCGATGCGCGGCGGGGCAGTGGGATCGCTGCCCTGCGCGATGCTGACGGCGGAGCAGGCGGTCGCGCAGGCGGCCGATGTGCGGGCCGCCGCGGCGGGTCCGCTCAACCTCAATTTCTTTTGCCACAGCCTGCCCGATCCGGCGCCCGACGAGACGGCGTGGCGCGCACTGCTTGCGCCTTATTATGCCGAGGAGGGCGTGGCGCCGGGTGCGCCGCCGCCGCTGCGCCGGCCGTTCGACTCCGAGGCGTGCGCGGCGGTCGAGGTGGCGCGGCCGACGATCGTCAGCTTCCATTTCGGGCTGCCCGATCCGGCCTTGCTCGCCCGAGTGCGCGGGACCGGCGCGCTGGTGTTCGGCAATGCGACGACGCCGGAGGAGATGCGCTGGCTTGCCGAGCGCGGCGTCGATGCGGTGATCGCGCAGGGCGCGGAGGCGGGTGGGCATGCCGGCTGGTTCCTCGGCGCGGCGCATCGGCCGGTGCCACTGGCGGAACTGCTGCGCGAGCCGATCGCAGTGCCGGTGATCGCGGCGGGCGGGATCGTCGATGCCGCGGACATCGCGCGCGCGCTCGCGGCCGGGGCGGCGGCGGTGCAGATCGGCACCGCCTATCTCGCGACGCCGGAGAGCCGCATTGCCGCGCCGCACCGCGCGCTGCTCGGCACGCCGGCGGAGGCCGCGTTCACCAACCTCTTCTCCGGGCGGGAGGCGCGCGGGCTGGTCAATCGGCTGATGCGCGATCTCGGGCCGATGCGGGCGGAGGCGCCGGCCTTCCCGCATGCCTCGGCCGCGCTGGCGCCGCTGCGCGCCAAGGCCGAAGCCGAGGGACGCGGCGACTATTCGCCGCTCTGGGCCGGGGCGGGCGCGGCGCGGGTGACTCAAAATGGGGCGGAAGCGCTCACCCGCACGCTGATCGAGGCGCTTGCGGCCGCTTGACCTTAACTGTATTAGGTGCGCAATACACAAAAGAGGGTCGCGCGTGCACAAATCGATTTTGGTGGGGGCGGCCCTGGCCGTGGCCGGCTGCTCGCCCGGGCAGCAGGAAGATGTCGCGGCGTCGTTCGACGTGGCGGCGGACGGAGCAGCGACGCGGGTGACCTGCGTGGCGGCGAGCGCGGGCGCCTGCCAGATCGACTTTCGCGGCGCGCTGCCGGTGCGGCTGGCGCTGAAACCGGGAGAGACGCGGCGGTTCGACGATATCGGGCCGGGAGTCCCGGTGTGCGTCGAACTCGATCCGGCGGCGTTTGCGAATTGCGAGCCGACGATGCTCGCCGCGGGCAAATCGACGGTGCGCAAGCGCAAGAGCGTGCGGGCGGCACTGGCAGGGGCGCCGGCGCGCGCCTAACTAGGCGCCATGCTCGACATCGTCCGCGTGCCCGCCCTGAGCGACAATTATATCTGGCTCGTCCACGACTCCGATTCCGGCGAGACGATCGTGGTCGACCCCGGCGAGGCGGAGCCGGTGCTCGCCGCGGCGGCGGCGCGCGGCTGGCGGATCGGCGCGATCTGGAACACGCACTGGCATCCCGACCACACCGGCGGCAATGCGGCGATCCAGGCGGCGACCGGCGCAACGGTGATCGCGCCTGCGGCGGAGGCCGAGAAGATCCCCACGGCGGACCGGCTGGTGCGCGAAGGCGACGAAGTGGCGATCGGCGGGCACGTCGCCCGCGTGCTCGAAGTGCCGGCGCATACCGCCGGGCATATCGCCTATCATTTCGCCGAGGACGGCGCCGTGTTCGTCGGCGACACGCTGTTCGCGATGGGCTGCGGCCGGCTGTTCGAAGGGACGGCCGCGCAGATGTTCGCCAACCTGCAGCGGCTCGCGGCGCTGCCCGCCGAGACGATCGTCTATTGCGCGCACGAATATACCCAGTCGAACGCGCGCTACGCGCTGGTCGCCGAACCGGACAACGATGCGATCAGGGCGCGGGCGGCCGAAGTCGATGCGCTGCGTGCCGCGGGCGAGGCGACCGTGCCCACGACGATCGGCGCAGAGCGGGCGACCAATCCGTTCATGCGCGCCGCCACCGCAGAAATTCTTGCCGAGCGCCGAGCCGCCAAGGATGAATTCGCCGGCTGACGCGTTATACTGCTCTCCCGGGGGCCGAAGGAGACGAACCATGTTTCGACTTGCCATGCCCCTGCTCCTGATCGGCGTGGCCGTTGCCACCGGCGGTGCCACGGACCAGCGCCAGAGCGCGGCCGAGCGGGCCCAGGCGAAGATTGCGCATGCGCTGGAGGGCATGACCGCCGGCGCGCCGCGCGACTGCATCCCGCGCGAACGGATGGGCGAGGCCCGCCAGTTCCCCGATACGATCCTCTATGTCGAAGGCCGCAAGCGGGTGTGGCGCAACGACGTGGTCGGCCACTGCGCGGGCCTGGGGCAAGACGACTTGATGGTGGTGACCAGCCCGACCGGCCAATTGTGCCGAGGCGACCTGATCACCACGCGGGCGCGGGTGGGCGGCATGATCACCGGCTCGTGCTCGCTGGGCCGCTTCGTGCCCTATAGCAAGTGAGGAGCGGTTCGATGCGAAAGGCCCTGATCGCCGCGGGACTGGCGCTGGCAGGCTGCACGCCGAGCGCGCAGATGCAGGCTTCCGAGCAGGCCGAGGCGCGCGACGCGCTCGCCAAGGCGCTGGCCGGCCGCACGGCCGGAGCGCCGCAGGATTGCATCAACAACAACGACACCGACGGGCCGCAGATCATCGGTTCGTACACGATCCTCTACAAGCCGGTGGGGCGGACGGTGTGGCGCAACGACCTTGCCGCCGAATGCCCCGCGCTGCGGCCGTATGCGACGCTGGTGGTGGAGATGCAGGGCGGGCAGCTCTGCCGCAACGACCGCTTCCGCGTGCTCGAGCCGGGGAGCCAGATTCCCGGCGGCTATTGCGTGTTCGGCAAGTTCACGCCCTACCGGAAATAGCCGCCGCCCAACGACAAGGGGCCGGGAGATCGCTCCCCCGGCCCCTTTTTGCTGCCTGGCTCCAGGCTCAGTGCGTGCCGGGAACCTCGGGCTTGAGCTCTTCATAGGCCTCGTGCTCCGCCACATCGACGATGCCGCGGCCGACATGGCTCTTGCGATAGCTGTAGAGGTAATAGACGACGAGACCGACGGCCGCCCAGGCGACGAACAGCGTCTTGGTCTTCATGTCGAGGCTGTAGAACAGGTAGATGCAGCCGATGATCGACAGCGGCGCGATGACTGCGATCGCCGGCGTGCGGAACGGGCGCGGGCGGTTCGGATCGGTCCGGCGCAATACCAGCACGGCGATCGACACCGCCGCGAAGGCGAACAGCGTCCCCGAATTCGACACGTCCGCGAGCAGCCCGACCGGGAAGAAGGCGGCGAACAGCGTCACGAAGATGCCGGTGAGGATGGTGATGACGTGCGGCGTGTGGAAGCGCGGGTGCACCTTTGAGAAGAATTCCGGCAGCAGCCCGTCGCGGCTCATCACGAAGAAGATGCGGGTCTGGCCGAACATCATCATCAGGATGACCGAGGGCAGCGCGATGATCGCCGCGGCACCGACCAGCCAGCCGACGAACGGCCAGCCGACCTGGCGCAGCGTCCAGGCCAGCGCCTCCTTCGAGCAGACCACCGCAGCGTCCTTGATGTCGCCACAGGCCTGGGCGAGCGCCGGGGTGCCCGGCGACAGCGTTTCGTGGTTCGGGCCGAACATCGGCTGCGCGCCGACCGTGCCGATCACGCCCGCCGCAACGAGCAGGTAGAAGATGGTGCAGATCGCCAGGCTGCCGATCAGGCCGATCGGCATGTTGCGCTGCGGATTCTTGGTCTCCTCCGCGGCGGTCGAGACCGCGTCGAAGCCGACATAGGCGAAGAAGATCGAGGCGGCGGCGCCCGAGATGCCGGCAAAGCCGAGCGGGGCGAAGGGCGTGAACTGGCCGGTCTGGATCACGGGAATCGTGAGCAGGATGAACATCGACAGCGCGATGATCTTCACGCCCACCAGCACCGCGTTCACCGTCGCCGATTCCTTGGTGCCCTTGACGAGCAGCGCGGTGACCAGCGCGGCGATTACCATCGCCGGCAAATTGATGATGCCACCGTCGAACGGCCCGCGCACCAGCGTCAGCGGGATCGACAGATGGAAGCTCGTATTGAGCCAGCCGATGAAATAGCCCGACCAGCCGACCGAGACCGCCCCTGCGGCGATCGCATATTCGAGGATCAGCGCCCAGCCGACCATCCAGGCGACGAGTTCGCCCATCACGGCATAGCTATAGGTGTAGGCCGAGCCCGACACGGGGACCATCGCCGCCATTTCGGCATAACAGAGCGCGGCCACGCCGCAGACGAAGCCGGCGATGATGAAGCTGACCATCATGCCCGGCCCCGCCTTTTGCGCGGCTTCGGCCGTCAGCACGAAGATGCCGGTGCCGATCACGGCGCCGATGCCGAGCATGGTGAGCTGGAAGGCGCCGAGCGAGCGATGGAGCGATTTCTTCTCCGCCGTCGCCAGGATCGCGTCGAGTGGCTTTACGCGCCCGAAGATCATGGATGGTCCCCTTTGCGGCGAACGTTCCGCCGCCCCTTTGATGAAAGGCGCGAGCCTAGCCGCAAAACCCCGAGGCGCAATCCCTTATGGCGCGGATGGGCCGAGCCGTGATGCCGAAAAGCGGCGCGGCCACGCCGATCAGTGCGGCGCGACGCGCGACAGGTTGAGCACCAGCACCCCGGCGACGATCAGCGCCATGCCGAGGATCGCCGGCAAATCGAGCCGCTGGCCCTGGAACAGCCAGGCGATCAGCGCGACCAGCACCACGCCGACGCCGGACCAGATCGCATAGGCGATTCCCGTCGGCACGCTGCGCAGGGCCAGCGACAGGCAGTAGAAGGCGGCGGCATAGCCGATCAGCGCCACCAGCGAGGGGATCGGGCGCGTGAAGCCTTCGGATTGCTTGAGGAAGCTGGTGGCCGCCACTTCGGCGAGGATGGCGATGGCGAGGATGAGATAGGGCATGGCGGGGCGATCAGTCGTGGGTCTGCACTTCCCAGCTCGCATGCTGGACGGCATGGGCGCGCGAAAGGTGCGCGACGATCGCATCGAGATCGGCATCGGCCGCCGCGGTGCTGACCAGCGTCGCGCGGATTTCGACCAGATCCTCGGTGCGCTCGACGATCGCGGTGTCGGCAACCGGATAGCGCATCAGCTCGAGGTGATCGACGATGAGGTCGCGCAACGCCGGCGCGTCGGCCGGATCGGCGGTGACCGTCACCGAATAGGTCGCCTCGAGCGTGCCGCCGGCGAGCGGGATGCGATTGATCGCGTTGACGATCGGCCGCAATAGCGTGTTGCCGACCACGACGAAGATGGTGAGGGTCGCCGCCTCCGCCGCCATGTCCGTGCCGGCACAGGCGCCCACCGCGGCCGAGCACCACAGGGTTGCCGCGGTGTTGAGCCCGCGCACGTTCATGCCTTCCTTCATGATCACGCCGGCGCCGAGGAAGCCGATGCCCGAGACGATATAGGCGATCACCCGCACCGCCTCGACATCGCCCGCGAGCTTCTGGGCGAGATCGACGAACGCCGCCGCGCCGAGCGCGACCAGCGCATTGGTGCGCAGCCCGGCCGTGCGCTGTCGATATTGCCGCTCGGCGCCGATGAGCGCGCCGAGCACCAGCGCGAGCGCATAGCTGACCAGCGTGTCGAGATAGGAGGCGGCGTGAAAGCTGTGCAGGAAGTGCATGGGGCGAGCCCTGCGTGGGAGTGGACTTAGCGCGCCAGCATCGGCCCGAGCGGACGCCCGGCGAAGAGATGGACATGGAGGTGGGGCACTTCCTGATGCGCGTCCATGCCGGTGTTGGCGAGCAGGCGATAGCCGGGGGCGACGAACCCCGCCTCGCGCGCGACCTGGCCGACCGCGCGGACGAAGCCGGCGATCTCCGCCTCGCTCGCTTTGGCCGAGAAATCGTCCCACGAGACGTAGGCGCCCTTGGGGATCACCAGGATGTGATGCGGCGCCTGGGGATTGATGTCGTGAAAGGCGAGGGCGAATTCGTCCTCGAACACCGTCTTGGACGGGATCTCGCCGCGCAGGATCCTGGCGAAGATATTCTGGTCGTCATAGGGCTGGGTGGCGTCGATCGGCATGGTTGGCTCCGCGGTTCGGTTCAGGCTTGCGGCGTCCGGCTCGCCTTTTCCGCGAGCCCCGACACGCCTTCGCGGCGCGCGAGTTCGGCGCGGACGTCGTCGAGGCTGAGGCCGGCATCGGCGAGCAGGACGATGAGGTGGAAGACGAGGTCGGCCGCTTCCTTGGTCAGCTCGGCGCGATCGTCCTGGATCGCCGCGATCACGGTCTCCACCGCTTCCTCGCCGAGCTTCTGCGCGATCTTGGCGCGGCCGCGCGACGTGAGCTTGGCGACATAAGAGGTCGAGGGATCGGCGCCGCGGCGTTCGCGGATCACGGCTTCGAGCGCGTCGAGGGAGTCGGCCATGGGCTCCGGCTGCGGGAGCAGGGCGGCCGTGTCAATCCTTGGGCGCGTTCTCGTTGCGGAAGCGCGCGCGCAGCCGGCGCCGGACGAACCACACGCCGGCGACCGCACAGGCGGCGAGGGCGAGGTCCGAAAGCTCGGGCATCGAACGGGTGCCCGCGCGGCCGGTATGCGGCGGCTCGTCCGCGGCGAGCGCCGGGGCGGCGAGAAGCAGCAGCGGGAGCGCGAGGCGGAGCATGGGGGCGGTTTAGCGTGCGCGGGTTGGGGAAGGGTTAAGCGGCGTCACCCTCACCCTTCCGCGCCTTCGGCGCTCCCTCCCTCTCCCGTTGGGAGAGGGAATTCACAGGGGCACCGCCTCATTCGCGCCGAGATGCTGGGCGATCGCCGCCTCGATCTCGGCGATGCGGAAAGGCTGGCCGGAGACTTTCGTCAGCGACTTGGCATCGACAAGGAATTGGTCGCGCAGCACGGTCTTAAGCTGACCGCTGTTCATCTCCGGAACGAGAATATGCTCGTAACTCTTTAGAAGGTCGCCCAGATTTTCCGGTAGCGGCCAGATATGGCGGAGATGGAGGTGGCTGACGTCATGCCCCCTGCCCCGCGCCCTGCGCACCGCCTGGGCGATCGGGCCATAGGTCGATCCCCAGCCGACCACGACGAGCCGGCCCCCCGCCCCGCCCTGCTCGATCGCCTGGTCCGGCACATCGATGCCGAACACCTTGTCACGGCGGGTATCGGTCATCGCTTGGTGGTTAGCGGGGGAGTAGTCGATATTGCCGGTGCCCTGCGCCTTCTCGATCCCGCCGATCCGGTGGAGCAGCCCGGGCGTCCCCGGCTTCACCCAGGGCCGGGCGAGCTTGTTGTCGCGGGCATAGGGCAGGAACTTCTCGCCCTCGGCCGGAGCCTGGGTACGGAACTGCACCGGGAAGGGCGCGTAAGCCGACATGTCCGGCACTCTCCACGGCTCGGCGGCATTCTGGAGATAGCCGTCGGTGAGCAGCATCACCGGGGTCATATACTGCGTCGCGATCCGCACCGCCTCGATCGCGCAGTCAAAGCAATCGGCGGCGGAACGGGCTGCGATCACGGGGACCGGGGAATCGCCATTGCGGCCATAGACCGCCTGATAGAGGTCGGATTGCTCGGTCTTGGTCGGCAGGCCGGTGGAAGGACCGCCGCGCTGGGCATTGACGATCACCAGCGGCAGCTCGGTCATGATCGCGAGGCCGATCGCCTCGGTCTTGAGCGCGATGCCCGGGCCGGAGGAGCAAGTGACGCCAAGACTGCCGGCATAGGCCGCCCCCAGTGCCGAGGCGATCGCGGCGATCTCGTCCTCTGCCTGAAAGGTGGTGACGTCGTATTCCTTGAAGCGCGCCAGGCCGTGCAGGATCGCGCTGGCGGGAGTAATCGGATAACCGCCGAAGAACAGCTTGAGCCCGGCGAGCTGGGCGCCGGCGACCAGACCGAGCGCGATCGATTCCGCACCGGTGACGGTACGATAAAGACCCGGCTCGGCCGGCGCAGCGGCGAGGTGGCGCTGCGTGATGCCCATCGCCCCCAGTTCGGCGGTTTCGCCATAGGCATGGCCGGCGTTGAGCGCGGCGATGTTCGCCTCGGCAAGCTCAGGCGCCTTGGCGAACTTGGTCGTGAGCCAGTCGATCAGCGGCTGGCGATCGCGATCGAACATCCAGAGCGCCAGGCCGAGCGTCCACATGTTCTTGCAGCGCAGCGCCTCCTTGTTGCCGAGGCCGAAGGGCTTCACCGCGTCGAGCGTGAGCTGTGAGATGTCGAGCTTGAGGAGTTGCCACTTGGCGAGACTGCCGTCGTTGAGCGGATTGGCGGCGTATTTGGCCTTGTCGAGGTTGCGCTGCCCGAACTCGCCGGTGTCGGCGATGATCAACCCGCCGTGCTTGAGCTGATCGACATTCACCTTGAGCGCCGCCGGATTCATCGCGACCAGGACGTCGGGCGCGTCGCCCGCGGTGTCGATCTGGGCCGAGCCGAAATTGATCTGGAAGGCGGAGACGCCGAACAACGTGCCCTGGGGCGCGCGGATCTCCGCGGGGAAATCGGGGAAGGTCGCGAGATCGTTTCCGGCGAGCGCGGTCGAGAGCGTGAACTGGCCGCCGGTAAGCTGCATGCCGTCGCCGGAATCGCCGGCGAAGCGTATGACGACCGCCTCCGGGGCAGGACGGGCCGACGCTTCCTCGGGCGTCAGCGCATGAGCGGCGGTTGCCATGATCTGGTCTTCCCACGCTTTATGTCTCTCTCCGAGCGATGTGTACGCCCCTCTGCCGCGCATCCCAAAGGAGAAAATGAGTCGCCCCCGAAGCGACGCTTCCGCCGCGACGCCGATGGCTGTAGGGGCGGCGGCATGATCGACCCGACCTCCCTTCCCTACCGCCCCTGTGCCGGCGTGATGCTGCTCAACCGCGACGGCAAGGTGTTCGTCGGCCAGCGGCTCGATTCGGTACTCGAGGCGTGGCAGATGCCCCAGGGTGGGATCGATCCCGGAGAAGACCCGCTCGACGCCGCCTGGCGCGAGCTGTGGGAAGAGACCGGCGTCGAGCGCGCGCTGGCCGAACTGGTCGCCGAGGCGCCGGACGAGCTCACTTACGACCTGCCCGTGGACCTGATCGGCAAGGTCTGGAAGGGCAAGTGGCGGGGACAGCGCCAGCGCTGGTTCCTGTTCCGCTTCCTGGGCGAGGATGCCGACGTCAACATCGCCACGCCGGAACCCGAGTTCCGCGCCTGGCGTTGGATCGATCCCGCCGAGCTGCCCGACGTGATTGTGCCGTTCAAGCGGGAGCTCTACCGGCAACTGCTCACCGTCTTCGAACCCCATCTCGTCGGATAAGGCCCTATTCTCGCCCGAGTCGCATGCTTAGAGGCGCGACCGATGCGTGCCCTGCTGATCGCCTTTCCGCTGCTGCTTGCCAACGCCTCGGGCGGGGATCCGACGATTCCGCCGACGATCAAGGCGATGCTGGATGCCGCAATGGAGTCGGGCAACGAGAACGACGTCGCGGTGATCGTAAAATATGCGCGCTCGGCCGCGCCCGACACCGCCGACCAGGTCGTGAAGATCGCGACCGACTGGCGCAACGAGCGGCTACGCAAGGCTCAGGCCAAGATCCAGAACGCCGACTTCTTCGACCTGATCAAGGGCCATGCCGAACTCGGCGGCTATATCACCACCGGCAATACCGAGAATGTCGGCGTCACCGCGGCGGCCGAAGTCAAGCGCGAGGGGCTGGAGTGGCGGCACAAGGTCCGCCTCCAGGCCGATTATCAGGAAAGCCTGGGCCTCACCACGCGCGAGCGCTACCTCGCTGCTTACGAACCAAACTGGAAGTTCGACGATCGCGCCTATCTCTATGGGGCAGCGCAATATGAAAGCGACCGATTTTCGGGGTTCAGCGATCGCATCTCGCTGTCGAGTGGAATCGGCTACAGCGCCATTCGATCGCCGGCGGTGAAGCTCGATGTCGAGCTGGGGCCGGCGTTTCGCTACACGCGGTTCGTCGACAGCGCGAACGAAGGCAATGAGAGCGCCGCCGCAGCGCGCGGCAGCCTCGATTTCGGCTGGAAGCTCAGCAAGGGCATCTCGGTAACGCAGAACGCATCGGCCTATCTGCAGCAGGCGAACAGCACCGTCTCTTCGAAGTCGGCCCTGCTCGCGCGGTTGATCGGGCCGCTTTCGGCGCAGTTCAGCTACACGATGCAGTATGAAAGCGCGCCTCCCGATGGCCGGCGCACCACCGATACGACTAGCCGCGCGGCGCTGGTCGTCGATTTCTGACCGGCTATAGGCGCAGCAAAACAGCGGGGGTGTTCAACCCCGGCGGGTTCGCGCTACGACCCCGAAATGACCGACCTTTCCGCCAACGAGCGCGCCTCGATCGAGCGCGCAGGTGAGTCGCCGATGCTCGCCCGGACCGAAGCCTGGACCGCGATCAACAGCGGGACGCGCAACCTCGCCGGGCTGAAACGGATGGCGGAATCGCTCGCGGATGGCTTTTCCGCACTTCCAGGCGAACTCGTCCTGATCGATCCCGATCCGGTCACGGCGGTGACCTCCGACGGGCGGGTCGAGGAGATCGCGCATGGCCGGCACCTTCATCTGACGGTGCGGCCCGAAGCGTCGGTGCAGATGCTGTTCACAGGGCATATGGATACGGTCTATGGGGCCGATCACGCCTTCCAGGTCGGGCGGTGGCTGGCGGACGGAAGCCTCAATGCCCCCGGCTCGGCCGACATGAAAGGCGGCCTCGCGCTGATGCTCGCCGCGCTCGAAGCGATCGAGACGAGCTCGCTGGCGGCGCGCATCGGCTATGAGGTGCTGATCAACTCGGACGAGGAGACCGGCTCCTTCTCTTCCGCCGGTCTGATCGCCCGCGCGGCGGGAGGCAAGGTCGCGGCCCTGACCTATGAGCCCGCGCTGCCCGACGGCACGCTTGCCGGCGCGCGCGGCGGCACCGGCAATTTCTCGATCGTCGTGCGTGGCAAGTCCGCGCACGCGGGGCGGAATCCGGACGAGGGGCGAAACGCCCTGGTCGCCGCCGCCGATCTCGCCCTGCGGCTGGCCGCGGCGAAGGCGCCGGGCCTCGCCGTGAACCCGGCGCGGATCGAAGGGGGCGGGCCCAACAACGTCGTGCCCGACTTTGCGCTGCTGCGCGTCAATTTTCGGCCTCGTGATGCCGAGGCGATCGCCGCCGCCCAGGCTGCGCTCGATACCGCTACGGCGGCGGTGATGGCGGCGCACGACGTCCGCGTCGAAGTCCATGGCAGCTTCAATCGCCCGCCCAAGCCGATCGATGCGGGCGCCGAGCGGCTGTTCGCGCTGGTCCGCGAGGCCGGCGCCGATCTCGGCATCCCAATCGAATGGAAGTTCAGCGGCGGGGTGTGCGACGGCAACAATATCGCTGCCTGCGGCGTCCCCGTGGTCGACACGATGGGCGCACGCGGGGGCCTGATCCATAGTGCGGAGGAATTTCTGATACCCGAGAGCCTGCCCGAGCGTGCCGCCCTGTCCGCGCTGACCATCCTGCGAATCGCTGAAAAGGGTCGGCCATGAGCTTCGTGATCCGCGCCGCGCGCGACGAGGACCTCCAGGCGCTGTATGAAATGGCGAAGCTCACCGGTGGCGGCTTCACCAACCTCCAGCCCGAAAAGGACGTGCTGCGCGCCAAGCTCGCGCGCAGCCACGCGGCCTTCGATCGCGGGATGGATGAGCAGGCCGACGACGTCTTCGTGCTCGTCCTCGAAAATGCCGAGACCGGGGAAGTGCGCGGCACTTGCCAGATCTTCACGGCAGTGGGCCAGAAATGGCCTTTTTATTCCTATCGCATCGCCACCGAGACCAAGCACAGCCAGGAGCTCGGCCGCACCTTTCGTGCCGAGACGCTCAGCCTGGTCAACGATCTCGAGGGCTGCAGCGAAGTCGGCGGCCTGTTCCTCCATCCCAACGAGCGTGCCGGTGGATTGGGGCTGTTGCTCGCGCGCAGCCGGTACCTGTTCATCGCCGCGCACCGCGCGCGCTTCGCCGATCAGGTGCTTGCCGAATTGCGGGGCGTGATCGACGAAGCCGGCGGATCGCCGTTCTGGGATGGCGTTGCCGGGCGGTTCTTCGGCATGGGGTTCCAGGAGGCGGACAGCTTCAATGCCGTCCATGGCAACCAGTTCATCGCGGATCTGATGCCCAAGCATCCGATCTACACGGCGATGCTCTCCGAACATGCGCGCAGCGTGATCGGCCTCCCCCATCCTTCGGGCCGCGCCGCGATGCGGATGCTCGAGAATGAGGGCTTCGCCTGGGAGCGCTATGTCGACATCTTCGATGGCGGACCGACGATGACCGCCCGGACGGACCAGGTCCGCACGGTGCGTGACGCCAAACCGGCACGCGTGGCATCGGTGGCGCCGGGTGGCGAGCCGGCACTGATCGCAAGCGGCAAACTCGCCCGCTTCCGAGTGGTGCAGGGCCGCGTCGCAGCGAGCGACGGCGGCGTCTCGATCGATCCCGACGCAGCAAGCCTGCTGGGGGTCCGCGCCGGCGATGACGTGCTGCATGTCGGCCGCTGAGCCCGGGATGGTGCCAGCGACCGGCCTCGTCGAAATCAATTTCGACGGTATCATCGGCCCGAGTCACAATTATGCCGGATTGAGCCCGGGCAACCTGGCGGCGACGCGGAATCGGGGGGCGACGGCCCATCCGCGCGAAGCGGCGCTTCAGGGCATCGCCAAGATGCGCGCCAACCTCACGCTCGGGCTGCACCAGGGAATCTTGCTGCCACATGCCCGGCCGGATCACGCATGGCTGGCACAGCTCGGGCTGCGCTACGACGAATCCCCTCCGCACAGCCAGGCTCAGGCCCTGAGCGCCTCCGCGATGTGGGCGGCGAACGCCGCGACCGTGTCGCCCGCCCCCGATGCCGCCGATGGCAAGTGCCATCTCAGCGTCGCCAATCTGGTGACGATGCCGCACCGCAGCCACGAATGGCCCGAGACGCTGGCGCAGCTCCGCCTCGCGTTCGCAGACTCCGCCTTCGTGGTGCACGGGCCGGTGCCCGCCCCGTTCGGCGACGAGGGCGCGGCCAACCACATGCGACTGGCGCCGACGCATGACGCGCCGGGCGTCGAGGTGTTCGTCTACGGCATTTCCGGCGGGCCCTATCCGGCCCGTCAGCATCCGGATGCGAGCGCGGCGATCGCGCGGCGGCACGGCGTTCGCCAGGCGCTGTTCGTCCAGCAATCGGAAGCGGCGATCGCGGCGGGCGCCTTCCACAACGACGTCGTCGCGGTCGCCAACGGCCGGGTCCTGTTCGCCCATGAACAGGCCTTTGCCGACAAGGATCGATTCTACGATCAGCTCCGGGCCGCGCTGCCCGAAGTGGAGATCGTCGAGGTGCCGGCGGCGGAGGTAAGCCTTGCCGATGCGATTCGCTCCTATCTGTTCAACGCCCAGCTCGTCACCTTGCGCTCCGGCGAGACTGCGCTGATCGTCCCGAGCGAAGCGCGCGAAACTCCGGCAGTCTGGCGATGGCTGGAGGCGCATGTCGCCGGAAACGGACCGATCCGGCGAATCGAAGTGGTCGATGTGCGGCAGTCGATGGCCAATGGCGGCGGCCCGGCCTGCCTGAGATTGCGCGTGGTCGCCGATCCGGCGACGATCGACCCTCGCTTCCTCGTCGATGCGGCGAAGCTCGATCGGATCGCAGCGGTGGTCGAGCGCCATTGGCCGGAGGCGATCGCCTTCGATGCGATCGCCGATCCGGTGCTGATCGAGCGGATCGAAGCCGCGCGGCGGGCGCTTCTGGAGACGGTCGGAACTGTCGAGTTAATTGACAGGTAACCATATTCTTTCGAGCGAACCCACGGATTTCGGCCATTGGCCCACAGCTTGCTAGGCGTTCGGCATGCTGTATCGCTTCCGACGCCTGTTCATGATCAAGACCAAGTTCGAAGCGTTTCTGGTAATCTATGGCCTCGCCTGCGGCGCGACCGAGCGCGGCGTGCACTATCTTTCGCGCTTTCCGGGCTGGGGCGGCTGGATCCTGTTCGCGCTCTGCCCGATCGCCGTGTTCATGGCGGGTGCCAAGATCCTCGACAGCTTCGACGTGCCGGATTGAGGCCCTGAAAAACAAACCCCCGCAAGGCCATGGGCCGGCGGGGGTTGTTTGGCGCGCCCGGAACGATTCGAACGTCCGACCCTCAGATTCGTAGTCTGATGCTCTATCCAGCTGAGCTACGGGCGCGCTGTGGAGGGGTGCCTTTAGAAGCGCTTTTCGGATCGCGCAAGCCCGTTGCGCACGCTTTTCCACACGCATAGAGCAGCGGCCATGCGGTTCCTTCTCCTGCTGAGCCTTGCCGCCCTTGCGGGCTGCTCCCAGAGCACGGGAAAATATCCCTCGCTCCTCCCCCGCCCGATCGAATCGCAGAGCCTTGCCGAGCCCGACCGGCCGGTAGCGGTCGCGACTCCCGATGCGGCGCTCGACCAGAAGATCGCCGCGATCCGGGCGACCCTCGATTCGTCCGCCCGCGCCTTCGCCGCCGGCGCGCAGGATGCCGAGGCGAAGATCGCGCTGGCGCAGGGCCTCGCGCCGGGATCGGAGCGCTGGCTCGACGCCCAGGTGGCGATGGCGAGCCTCGGCGCGCTGCGGAAGCCCGCCGTCGACGCGCTCGAGGAACTCGAGCAGCTGGCGATCGAGCGGGGCCAGGCCGGCCAACCGCCCTACCCCGCGCTCGACGCGGCGATCGCCGAGGCCGAGACGGCATCGACGGGCCAGCAGGCCCGGATCGACGCGCTCGAAAAGACGATCGGCGGCACCTAGTCCTCCGCCAGCCCTGGGTGCAGCAGTCGCATGACCGGCAGCACCGAGGCATAATCGTCGGTCCAGGGCGTAAAGCCCGGATAGCTGCCGAGCGGCACCCAGCCGCCGCCCAGCGCCTCAAGCTGCCGGAGCGTGGCGCGATCGGGGCTCAGCGCCAGCCATTCGGAGGCCGATTCAGCCTCGGGTTGCTGGCCGCGCACGCGTGTGCCGCCGCCGGGCCCCGGGCTGGCGACGAACTCCATGCCGGGAACGAAGGCGAGCTTCGCCGCCGCCCAGCCATCGGTGCGCGCCTCCGCCCCGACCACCGGGGCCAGCGCCATGAAGCGATTCGAGATGTGGACGAGCAGCAGCCCGTTTGGAGCGAGCACGCGGCGATAGGTGGCGAACGCCTCGCGCGTCAGCAGATGCATCGGCACCGTATCCGACGAGAAGGCGTCGAGCGCGAGCAGATCGAGGCTGGCCGGCTGCGATTCGGCGAGGCGCAGGCGCGCATCGCCGAGCGTGATCGCGACCTGGGGCGCGCAGCGGCGCAGGAAGCTGAACTTGTCGCGCGCGATCCGCACCATCGCCGGATCGATCTCGAAGAAGCGCCAGGCCTGACCAGGCTGCGCGTAGCAGGCCAGCGTGCCGGTGCCGAGGCCGACCACGCCGACCCGTGCGGCGGGTCCGTAGAGCTCGGGCAGCGCCTGCATCGCCTTGCCGATCCCCGAATCGGGCACGTAATAGGTCGTCGGGGTGGTCGCGCGCGCGCCCTTGAGCTGGATGCCGTGCAGCGTCGTGCCATGGGCGAGCTGGCGCTCGGTGGGCGTCTCGATGACGGTATAAACCCCGAAATAGCTGCGCGTGCGCGCGTCGCTGAGCGAGAGGGTGGCGGCACGATAGCCGCCGAACAGCACCAGCCCGCCGGCCAGGGCGATGAGATAGGCCGAACGTCGACCGATCGCAGCGAGCCCGACCAGCGCAACGCAGAGGAAAGCGATCGACTCGTGATAGGCGCCGAGAAAGCCTCCGGGATCGAAGATGCCGATCCAGGCCAGCAACCCAACGATCACGGCCATTCCCAGCAACTTCAGGCGGCCATGACGCCGCCACAGCCGGGCAGTGACGGGCAGCAGGAAGGATTGCGGCGCCAGCGCCCCAGCCGCGAAGACCAGCAGCGGATATTCGTAGGTCCAGTCGAACAGCACCGGCGCGAGCAGCCCGGCAAACACGCCGCCGAGCGCCCCGCCGACCGACATGGCGAGATAGAAGCCGGTCAGCCGATCGGGCGCCGGGCGCAGTTGATAGAGACGCGTGTGCAGCGCCACTGCGACGACGAAGAGCAGCAACAGGCCGATCAGGGCATTGAGATAGGCCAGCGCCTCATGCCCGGCGATCAGCGCCGCGCCGAATAGCAGGATGACCACTGGCGCGAATCGGCGCAGCAACACCGGCAGCGTGGTGGCGCTGCGGAAGGCGACGGGGAAGCTGAGCAGGTACAGCCCGAGCGGCAGCACCCAGAGCAGCGGCATCGCGACGATATCGGTGGTGAGGAAGGTCGTGGTCGCCAGCATCAGCCCCGAAGGCACCAAGGCGAGCGCGATCCAGTGCGCGATCCGGCGGCGGCCAGGCGGCGGGCTGTGGTGCGCGACGTGCGGCTGCCCCTCTTCCTGGCGCGGCAGGCGGACGGCGCAGGCCGCGACGAGCAGCAAGACCAGGACATAGCCCGCGGTCCACAGCCAACTCTGCGCGCGCAGGGCGAGCAGCGGCTCGACGAGCAGCGGATAGGCGATCAGCCCGCCGAAGCTGCCGATGTTCGACGCTGCGTACAGGGCGTAGGGATCGCGGCCATGGCTCGCCAGGCTGTACCAGCGCTGGAGCAGCGGTGCCTGCGCCGAGACGGCGAAGAACAGCGGGCCGATCGAGGCGACAAGCAGCCAGGGCACCCAGAGCGCGGGCTGGGCGTCGGCGGGAAGCTGCATCGCCGTGAGGCCGATCGGCAGCCACAGCGCCGCGACCAGCAGCACCGCGCCATGGATCGCCGCCTGCATCCGCGGGCGGACTCGGCCCAGCCAATGGGCATAGGCATAGCCGCCAAGCAGCAGCGCCTGATAGACCAGCATCGCCGAGTTCCACACGGCCGGCGCACCGCCGAGCCGCGGAAGCGCCATCCGCGCGACCATCGGCTGAATGAGGAACAGCAGGAACGAGCCCGTCAGGATCGCCGCGACGAAGGGCCAGCGCGGCGCATGCACATTGGCTTCGATGGCCGCCTCCTCCTGATCAGAGCGCATGGCGGCCCTGACCCGAATCGGCTTGCGCACCGCTGAACGACGCGCGGAAGTTTAGGAAGTTTAGGCTACGTCCGGATGGATTTCCCCCGCCCATGAGGATCTTGGAACGCGGAACGGACGACCCGGTGATGGCGAATGCGATCATGCCGCCAACGCAAGCAGACGAAATCCTATTCGTAAAGCGCGGTGCGCGCCGCGCGATAGGTGATGTGCGCCCGCAATTGCGCGGGCGCGCCCGGATGATCGAAGTCGCCATTGGGATCGCGGACCATGCCAAGCCGCTCCATCAGGCCCCAGCTGCGGCGATTGCCCAATACGGTGATGGCGGCGATTTGCGCCACGCCGAGGCTGCGCCAACCCCAGGCGAGGCCGGCCTCAGCCGCCTCGCGGGCATAGCCCCGCCCCCAATGCTCGGCGGCAAGGCGCCAGCCGATCTCGACCTCGCCGGCGATCGGCGTCGCCTCGGCCCCCGGCTTCAGCCCGCAAAAGCCGAGGAACGCGCCGTCCTCGCGCCGCTCGATCGCCCAGAAGCAATGGCCGAGCCGCTGCTGGAAGGCGATCTGGCGATCGACCGCGGCATCGGTTTCCGCCCGAGTCTGCGGCGGGCCGAGAAATTCGATCACGCGCGGATCGGTGCACATCGCGTGGAACGGTGCGCGATCGGCGTCGCTCCAGGGGCGCAGGATCAGGCGTTCGGTGTCGATCATGCCGGGCGATCGACCGCGTAGGTGACCGTGGGGCGCAGCGGATCGCCGGGCGCGAAGAGCGGGTGCTCGAAATCGCCATCGGCGAGCCGCGTCATGCCGATCTTCTCCATCAGCCTCTGGCTCTTGAGATTGCGCGCCGCCGTGATCGCGACGATCCGGTCCTCGGCCTTGTTGGCCCATCCCCAGGCGAGGCTGGCGCGCGCGGCTTCGGTGGCATAGCCCTGGCCCCAATAAGGCGCGGCGAACATCCAGCCGATCTCGAGCCGGCCTTCGATCGGCGTCCCGGGATTGCCGCGCTTGAGCCCGCAAAAGCCGATCACCGCACCGTCCTCGCGCCGCTCGACGCTGTGGAAGCCGATGCCTTCGTGGCGATAGGCGTCATGCCGCGCCAGCGTCGCCGCGCTCGCCGCATCGTCCTTGACCGGGCCGAGATCGGCCATGACCCGAGGATCGGCCCAAATCGCATAGAGCGCGGGCCAGTCGCGCGGCTCGGGCGGGCGCAGGATCAGGCGCGCGGTTTCGATCACGCGCCCATCAGCCTCGCAGCGACCGGGGCATGATAGGTGAGCACGCCCGAACAGCCCGCGCGCTTGAACGCCATCAGCGTTTCGAGCACGACCGCGTCGCGATCCGCCGCACCGGCGGCGACCGCCGCCTCGATCATCGCATATTCGCCGGAGACTTGATAGGCGAATACGGGGACTTGGAACTCGCTTTTCACACGCAATATGATGTCGAGATAGGGCAGTCCCGGCTTGACCATCACCGTATCCGCGCCCTCGGCGAGATCGAGCGCCACTTCGCGCAGCGCTTCCTCGGCATTGGCCGGGTCCATCTGATAGGTCTTCTTGTCGCCCTTGAGCAGCCCGCGGCTGCCGACCGCGTCGCGGAAGGGCCCGTAGAAGCCCGAGGCATATTTCGCGGCATAGGCCATGATCTGGACGTTGACGTGCCCGTTCGCCTCAAGCGCGCCGCGGATCGCGCCGACCCGGCCGTCCATCATGTCCGACGGGGCGACGATGTCCGATCCCGCCTCGGCCTGGACCAGCGCCTGATCGACCAGCACCGCGCTGGTCTCGTCGTTGAGGACATAGCCCTGGGCATCGACGATGCCGTCATGGCCATGGGTGGTATAGGGATCGAGCGCGACGTCGGTGAGGATGCCGATCTCGGGCACCGCATCCTTGATCGCGCGGATCGCGCGGCACATCAGATTGTCCGGGTTGAGCGCCTCGCGGCCATCGTCGGTGCGCAGTTCGCGCGGCGTGTTCGGGAAGAGCGCCAGACAGGGAATGCCGAGATCATGGGCTTCGCGGGCGCGGGCGACGATGCCGTTCAGGCCCCAGCGCGAGACGCCGGGAAGCGCGGCGATCGGCTCCTCCCCTTCGCCTTCGGTGACGAAGAGCGGCCAGATCAGATCGGCGGGGGTGATGGTATTCTCGGCAACCAGGCGCCGGCTCCAGGCCGAAGCGCGCGTGCGGCGGAGGCGGAGCGCGGGGTATTGAGTCATGCGGGCGCTGATGCGCCCTCAGCCCGCCGGTTGCAAGCGCCCGCCCGGCTCGCTGCCGGCGAGTGCCTTTTCGCTCGCCTCGTCGGGGTGAATCGGCGCCATCAGCGCGCCCTTGCGCCAGCGGCCGAAGCGATAATAGGCGAAGGCCATCACCAGCGTGGCGGCGGAGCCGAGCGGGAAGCTCCACCATAGCGAATCGACGCCGAGCAGCGGGCGGGTGAGCTCCGCAAAGCCGATGCGGATCGGATAGAGGGCGAGGATCAGGATGCCGAGCGGGGCGAGCACGGCGCCGTTGGCGCGGACCACGGCGAAGAACACCATGGTCATGCCGAAGAACATGAAGTTCCAGCTGGCGATCAGCTGGATGTGGCGAGCGATCGGCAGCGCGGGGCTGCCCGGGCCGAGAAACAGCGTCATCACCGCGCGATCGAAGATCAGCACCGCGGCGATCATCGCGCCGGTGATCAGCAGCGTGTAGGCAAGGCCGGCACGGGTGATGCCGTTGACCCGGTCCCAGCGGCCGGCGCCGATATTCTGCGCCGCCATGCCGCTCACCGCCGCGCCGATCGCCATCGCCGGCATCTGGATATAGGTCCACAGCTGCTGCGAGACGCCATAGGCGGCGGCGGTGTCGACGCCCTGGCGATTGACGAGGCCGACCATGGTGAGGCCGGCGAGCGACATCACCAGCATCTGCGCGCCCATCGGCAGCCCCTTGGTGACGATGACGCGCATCAGGTGGCGTTCGGGGAGCAGGTAGCGCAGCTCGGCGCCCTTGAGGCGGATCGGCAGGTCGCGCAGGTAGATCGTCGCGAGCAGGCCGAGCGCGGCGACATGGTTGGCGATCAGCGTCGCGGTGGCCGAGCCCGCGATGCCCAGGCGTGGAAACGGGCCGATGCCGGCGATGAGCAGCGGGTTGAGGCTCGCATCGAGCACCACGCTCAGGATCATGAACCACAGCGGCGTCATCGCGTCGCCCGATCCGCGCAGGCCCATCATCAGCAGCACCAGCACCATCGAGGTGGGCAGGCCGAGAAAGATCACCCGCAGATAGGCGAGTGCGAGCGGCATGGCGTCGCCCGGCGTGGCAAGCAGATGGAGGATCTGCGGCGAGAACAGCCAGCCCGCGATGGCGACTACTAGCGCGGTCGCCAGCACCAGCCCCACCGCCGAACCGAACGCCCGGCGCGCGGCATCGACATCGGCGCGGCCGATCGCCTGGCCGACCAGCACCGTCGCCGCCATGCCGAAGCCGAACACCGCGCCGAAGGTAAGGAACATGATGATGTTGGCGTTCGACGTCGCCGCCAGCGCGCCCTCGCCGAGGAAGCGCCCCACCCAGATCGCGTTGATCGAGCCGTTGAGCGACTGGAGGATGTTCGATCCCAGCGTCGGCAGCGCGAACAGCAGCAGGGTGCGGCCGATATGGCCCTGGGTGAGGTCACGACGCGGTTTGGCCATGGCTGCTAGACCCCTCCCCCTTGGGCTTTGTTCCGGCCCGTCGCCCCAGCGGAGGCTGGGGCCTTGCACCACACGCGCTTCGCTCGCGACCGCGAGAGATCCCGGCTTTCGCCGGGATGACGACCGTCTCTAGCCCAACCGCGCCAGCGCCGCCGACAACCGTTCCGCCTCGGCGGCCTTTTCCGCATGGTCGGCGCGCGCCTTTTCCACCGCTTCGGGCTTGGCGCGCTCGACGAAGCTCGCATTGCCCAGGCGGCCGGCCAGCGCGTCGCGCTCCTTCTCGGCCGCGGCGATCGCCTTGGCGAGGCGGGCGCGCTCGGCTTCGAGGTCGACGACGTCGCCGAGCGGGAGGATGAAGGTCGCCTCATCGACGACGATCTGGAGCGCACCGCCGACGGGCACTTCCCCCGGCGCCTGATCGACGCGGGCGAGCCGAGCCAGCGCCGCTTCCTGGCGAGCGAGGCGGCCTGCGGTCTCGGGCGAGGCATCGCGGACATGGAGCGGCAGGCGCGCGCCCGGCGGCACGTTGAGCTCGGTCCGGGCGGCGCGGATCTCGCTCACCAGGCGGATCAGCCAGTCGATCTCCTGCGCGGCGGCCGGATCGAGCGCGCGGGCGTCGGCCATCGGCCAGCTCGCGACGATCAGTTCGTGCGGCCGATCGCCGGTCTTCGACCAGAGCTCTTCGGTGATGAAGGGCATGAACGGGTGGAGCATGACCAGGATCTGGTCGAGCGCCCAGCCGGCGACCGCGCGGGTCTCGTCGGGGGCACTCAGCCCCTCCCCTTCAGGGGAGGGGTTGGCGTGGGGCAGGTCCGCGGGCGTCTCACTCGGTGAGACATCCCCCACCCCTTGCCCCTCCCCTGAAGGGGAGGGGTTAGAAGATTGCAGGACCGGTTTGATCAGCTCGAGATACCAGTCGCAGAAGCGGCTCCAGACGAACTGGTAGATGGTGTTTGCCGCCTCGTCGAAGCGGAGATCGGCGAGCGCGAGGTCGAGCGCCTGCACCGTGGCGACCGTTTCCGCAATGATCCAACGGTTTACGGCAAGCTGTGCAGACGGCGGCTCAAGCGTCGTGCTCGCGCCGATGCCGTTGGACTGGCAGAAGCGCGCGGCGTTCCACAGCTTGGTCGCGAAGTTGCGATAGCCCTCGATCCGCCGCTCATCCATCTTGATGTCGCGGCCCTGGCTCTCCATCGCCGCCATGAAGAAGCGCAGCGCATCGGCGCCATATTGATCGATCAGACCGAGCGGATCGACGGTGTTGCCCTTGGACTTGGACATCTTCTGCCCGTCTGCCGCGCGGACCAAGCCGTGCAGGTAGAGCGTCTTGAACGGCACCTGCTTCATGAAATGCAGGCCCTGCATCATCATCCGCGCATCCCAGAAGAACAGGATGTCGAAGCCGGAGATCAGGACGTCGTTGGGATAGCGCCCCCCGAGCGTGGGATCGGTGTTCTCGGGCCAGCCCAGCGTCGCGAAGGGCCAGAGCGCGGAGGAGAACCAGGTGTCGAGGACGTCCGGGTCCTGGATGAGGGCAACGCCCTCCCCTGCTTCGGCCTGGGCTTCCGCCTCGCTCTCCGCAACGAAGATGCGGCCGTCCTCGGCGAACCAAGCCGGAATCCGGTGCCCCCACCATAGCTGGCGGCTGACGCACCAGGGCTGGATGTTCTCCATCCAGTTGAAATAGGTCTTTTCCCAGCTCTTGGGCACGACCTTGGTCGCGCCCGAGCGGACTGCCTCGATCGCCGGCTTGGCGAGCGTGGCGGCATCGACATACCATTGATCGGTCAGCCAGGGCTCGATCACGTCGCCCGAGCGGTCACCGAACGGAGTCGCGATCGTGCGCGGCTCGGCATCGTGCTCGACGCCGTCCTTGTCGACGTGCGGAATGAGAAAGCCTTCGTCCTTGAGGCGCTGGACGATGATCTTGCGCGCTTCGAACCGGTCGAGGCCGAGCAGCTCCGCCGGGATCAGGCCGTCGGCGGTCTGGGTGATGCGGGCCTTGGCGTCGAGCATGTTGAGCATGTCGCGCGCCTCGATCCCGGCGCGGCGGCCGACTTCGAAGTCGTTGAAGTCATGGCCCGGCGTGATCTTGACCGCGCCCGAGCCGAGTTCGGGATCGGCATGTTCATCGGTAACGATCGGGATCAGGCGGCCGGTGATCGGCAGTTTCACCTGCTTGCCGACCAGCGCGGCATAGCGCGCATCCTCGGGATGGACCGCGACCGCCATGTCCGCCAGCATCGTCTCGGGCCGGGTGGTGGCGACTTCGATGAAGCCGCTGCCGTCCGCCAGCGGATAGCGCAGGTGCCAGAAGCTGCCCTTGACGTCCCGCGTCTCGACCTCGAGGTCGCTGATCGCGGTGCCGAGGCCGGGGTCCCAGTTCACCAGCCGCTTGTCGCGATAGAGCAGGCCCTGCCTGTGCAGTTCGACGAACACCTTGAGGACGGCCTTGGAAAAGCCCTCGTCCATGGTGAAGCGCTCGTTCGCCCAGTCCATCGAGCAGCCGAGCCGGCGGAGCTGGCGCGTGATCGCGCCGCCGCTTTCTTCCTTCCACTGCCAGACCTTGGCGACGAATTCCTCGCGGGTGAAATCGGTGCGCTTCTGCTGGCGCTCGTTGAGTTGCCGCTCGACGACCATCTGGGTGGCGATGCCGGCATGATCGGTGCCGACGACCCAGCGCGCATCCTTGCCCTTCAGCCGCGCGTGACGGACCAGGATGTCCTGCAGCGTGTTGTCGAGCGCATGGCCGATATGCAGGTTGCCCGTGACGTTGGGCGGCGGATTGACCAGCGTCCACGGATCCGCATCGGGGCGATCGGGCCGGAACAGCCCCCGCTCCTCCCAATGGCTGTACCAGCGGGATTCGATCTCGGCGGGGTCGAAGGTCTTGGGGAGTTCGGACATGCGGGCGCTCTTAGCGAGCTACCGCCGATTGGCAAAATCTATCGTGGCGACGGTCGCAAATCGACACCGGCCTTCAATAGCGCCATTTCGAGGTCGAACGGCAACGCCCTGAATTGCATGAGCGCGGCGGGCTTGCCCTTGACGGCCAGCAGCTCAGGTTCTCCGCTCGAGTTGTCGAACACCCAGCATCGATCGACATGCGCCGCAAACCAGCCGAGTTGTTCGAACGAACGCGCGCGGCGTGCGGCGACCTTCTCCGCAGGCACGTCATGCCCACCGTCAGAGACTCGGCGGCGAATGCGCTCGAGCTGCTGGTCGAGTGACGCCAGCACGATATAGATCATGCGCACTTCGAATCCGCGCTCATGCGCTCGATCGACCAAGCGCCGATACTTGCCGGACGAGAGCACGGTCTCGACGCCGATGGTCTGATAGGTGTCGATCGAGGTTTCGAGCCAATGCTCGATCCGCTGCACGGCCACCAAATTGGCGGCTTCGAGATCCAGCCCCTCGCTTTCGACGATCTTGGCCGTCAGCAGATCCGGGTTGATGATCCAGACCGACCCACCCCATCCTTCAATATCGGTGCGATTGTAGAAGGTGCTCTTGCCACAGCCATTGGGCCCAGCGACGATCCAGAAGATCGGCCGCTCGGGCCTACGCGGGGTCTTGATCGACACCGCGCTTCCGCTGCTCGGCCTTGATCCGTCGCACGTTCGAGCGGAAGGCGGCGAGCAGGTCTTCGGCCAGCGTGTCGCTGTCAGACTGAACGACCTTCATCTGCACGACGGTGCCGTCCGGCGCGCGCACGCGCTTGGTCGGCAGGTCGCTGGGGCGGACGGTCTTCAGCTGCGTTGCCATCACTTTCTCCGAAACCGAATATAGGCTCGCCCGCCCCACGACGAAAGGCTTACTTGGACCCGCCCTTCCCCGTCCAGCGATCGAGCCAGCCGAGCACTTCGCCATACCATTGGATCGAGTTCTTGGGCTTGAGCACCCAGTGGTTCTCGTCCGGGAAGACGAGCAGCTTGGACGGGATATCCTTGCGCTGGAGCGCGGTGAACGCCGCCAGGCCCTGGGTGTAGGGGATGCGGAAGTCCTTTTCGCTGGTGATCACCAGCTGCGGGGTCTTCCAGGCGGCGACATGGTTGACCGGGTTCCACTTCTCGAAGGCTTCGGGGTCCTCGAAATAGGCCTTGCCGCCATGTTCCCACTCGTCGAACCACAGCTCTTCGGTTTCATAAGCCATGGCGCGGGCGTCGAACACGCCGTCATGCTGGACGATGCACTTAAAGCGATCGGGCCAATTGCCCTCGATCCAGTTCATCATATAGCCGCCATAGGAAGCGCCGAGCGCGCAGGCATTGTCGGCGTCGAGCCAGGCGAACTTGGCTGTCGCGGCGGCGAGACCCTTTTGCAGGTCCTCGAGCGGCCAACCGCCCCAATTGTTGCGGATCGCATCGGTGAAGGCCTGGCCGTAGCCGGTCGAGCCGTGGAAATCGACCGAGACGACGGCATAGCCGGCGCCGGTGAACACCGCCGGGTTCCAGCGATAGGACCAGCTGTTGTTCATGCTGCCCTGCGGCCCGCCATGGACGATGAACGCGATCGGCGCCTTCTCGCCGGGCTTGAGGCCGGCCGGCTTGGCGACATAGCCCCAGACGGTGTCGTTGTTCGCGCCGGTGAAGCTGAACTTGGTGACTTCGGGCATTCCCACGTCGGCGAGCTTGGCGGCGTTCACCTGGGTGAGGCGGGTGCTCGCCTTGCCCTTGAGCCGATAGAAATCGTCGGGCCCGGTGAGGCTGTTCATCGCATAGACGATGCCCCCTTTGGTCGGCACGACGGCCGAGACGTTGCCGTTCTGGGTGAGCCGCGCGACTTTGCCGGTCTTGGCATCGACCGACCAGATCGGATTTTCTAGCACGTCCTCTGCCGTGACGTAGAGCGTCTTCGAATCGGGCGACCAGGCGATCGAGGCGACCGAACGATCCCAGCCCTCGGTCAGCGCGCGGATTTCGCCGGTGGCGAGGTTGCGTAGCTGGAGGACCTGGCGATCGGCTTCGTAGGTCGGCCGCTTCATCGCGAAATAGGCGAGCCACTTGCCGTCGGGCGAGACCGTGGGGAGATTGTCCATCCCCTCATTGGCCTTGGTCAGGTTTGTCGGCGCGGCCGATCCGTCCGCGGGCGCGGCGAAGATGTCGAGATTGGTCGACTTGGCCTCGATCCGCCCGGCCTCGCGCAGCGCGAAATAGACGGTCTTGCTGTCGGCGCTCCACGCGACTTCCTCGCCGCCGCCGAACGGCTTGGAGGGGCTGTCGCCGATCAGCCCGCCTTCGATGGCGACGCCGTTGCCGGTGGCGCCCTGCGGGCCGAAGGGCAGGACGAAGAGCTGCGAGCGATCGCCGTTCTCCCATGTATCCCAGTGGCGCACGAAGAGCTGGGTATAGGTGCGCCCCGATCCGGCATTCGGGTCCTTCTTTTCCACTGCCGGCTCGAGGCTCGGCGCGCCCGGCTTGCGATCGGCCCAGACGAGCAGCTTGCTGCCATCGGGCGAGACCTTGAAGCCGCTGAAGCCGCCGGGAATGTGGCTGAGCTGGACCGGGGTGCCGCCGGCGACGGGCACGCCCCACACGGCATCCTCGCCGCCCTTGTCCGATTGGAACCAGACGGTCTTGCCGTCGGCCGAGAATTGCGGGGCGGTTTCGTTGACGTCGGCTTCGGCGACGAGCTTTTCGGGCTGGGCGCCCTTTTTGGTGAGGTCGAGCCGCCACAAGTCGAAACGGCCGCGATTGGCGGCGAGATCGGTCTCGCGCTGCTGCCAGACGAGCCAATGCCCGTCGGCCGAGACGGCGGGCGCACCGACTCGCGACAAGGTGGCGACGTCCTGGATGGTGAGGTCATGCGCCAGCGCGGGCGCAGCGGCGGAAGCGAGCGCGACGCCCGCGAGCAGGATGTGCTTCATGGCCAGCAATTAGCCGCAAGATCGCGGCAGATACAATCGGCCAACGCGGCCGATTGGCGTTACTGGCGGCCGGTGATCCGGGAAATCTCGCGCGCGACCATCTCTTCGACGACGCGCGGCAGATTGGCATCGAGCCAATCGCGCAGCATCGGCTTGAGCAGCTCGCGCACCAGCCCTTCGAGCGTGTCCGATCCGGCAACTTCCGGCTTCACGACCATCCGCGACAGCGCCTCGAGCGGACCGCGCGTCGCTTCGGCGGCGCGCTCCGACAGGATCGGCTCTGCCGGCTTGGCGGTTTCGGGCGACTTGGCGGATTCGGACGGCGTAGGCGAGCCCATCGGCATCGGAGTCTCCGGCTTATGGTCTGCGACCGGTTCGCGAAGCTCGAGCACCTCGTCGAGCCCATCGTCCTCGAGCGAATCGATTCGCGGCGCGCTCGGACCGCCCCGCCCGCTGCGGCGGGTGCGAGTCGCGACCGCGGCATCGCCCTCCTCGGCGATGATGCGTTTGATGGAGGACAGGATCTCCTCCATCGACGGTTCGCTGCTGATATCCCCCATGTCCGGCTACTCCTGACGGCCCCGGGGCCGCGTCATCAGGGATTACGACGGTTTGTGTCAACAACTCGTTGACCATCGCCGCGTTCCAGCACCGGGTCGAGCGAGGTCGTGGTCACGTCCGGGGTCTGAACCGGCGTCTGGTTGGTGCGGGTGCCGAGCGGCTGGGGCTCGGGATCGTCGTTGCGGTCCGACCAGCGATTGCGCACGCGCTTGAAGTTGACGTCGGGATCGTAGAGCGGCCCGCCGTCGAGATTGAGGTCGCGCGCCTCGGCCCGGCCCATCGCCGCCAGCAGCTGGAAGCCGGCGACATAGGCATCGCGCTCTGCGGTGACGTAATTGACCTGGCTGTTGAGCAATTCCTGCTCGGCATTCAGGATGTCGAGGATCGTGCGGGTGCCGACGCTGTTTTCGGCACGGACACCCTCGAGGCTGAGCTTGTTGGCGTCGACCGCGACTCGCGACGATTCGATCACCCGCAGCGACGACTGGTAATTGGCATAGGCCGAGCGGACCTGGGCGAGCACGCCGCGCTCGGTGAGCGTGACGGTCTCCATCGCCGCGGCACGCAGCGCCTGGGCCTGGCGGACCTGCGCCGCCGGGCGGCCGCCCTGGAAGATCGGCAGCGTGACCTGGGCGCCGACGCTGTTGGCAATGCCGTTCGAATTGATGCCGTTCGCGGCATGGAGCTGATCGCTGAGCGAGCCGAGATAATTGTAATAGGCGCTGCTCGCGGTCAGCGCGACCTGGGGCGAGCGAGTCGCCCGGGCGGCGCGCACGTCGAAGGCAGTGGCGTCGCTCTGTTTCTGCGCCGCTTCGAGATTGGGATTGTTGGCGAGGGCCGCCTGCTCGGCGTCCTGAACGTCGGCCGGCAGGTTCGGCAGCGCCGGCGGCTGGGCGAGCACGCCCGGCGGCGCGCCGATCACGCGGATATAGGTTTCGCGCGCGCCGATCAGCCCTGCCTCGGCGGTGCGCAACTGGCTCTGCGCGAGGGCGAGGCGCGCTTCCGACTGGGCGACGTCGGTGCGGGTCAGGTCGCCCACTTCGAAACGATCGCGAGTCGCCTGGAGGTTGACCTCGAGGACATGGACGTTCTGCTGGTTCAGCCGGACGATCGCTTCGAACCGAAGCACATCGACATAGGAAGTCACCGCGTCGGTGAAGAGCTGCGCTTCCGAGCCGCGCAGGCTGGCCTGGCCAGCATCGACGCGAGTCTCGGCCGCGCGGACCGAATTGCGCACCGCGCCGCCCGAATAGATCGGCACCGAGACATTGAGGCCGACACGTCCCTGGCGAGTCGGGCCGGCAAAGGGGCCGGACAGCGCATCGCTGTCATAGATGCTGTCGCTGACCGACGCGGTGCCGTTCAGTCCCGGGCGTCCGGCGGAACGGGCAAGCGGGACATACTCGTCGTTCGCGCGCTGGTTGGCACGATCCGACTGAAGTCCCGGATTGGTGTTGTACGCCTGAACCAAGGCGTCGCGCAGGGTCGTCGTCGGCTGTGCCGGCTGGGCAGGCGCCGCGGTGCCGACTTCGACGCGCACCGGCGTGCTGGTGCCCGAGCGCGTCGTCGTGGTCTGCGCGGCGGCTGGCACGGCGAGGGCAACCGAACTCACGCCCAGGAACAGAGAGGAAATTCGCATGAGCTTCTTCTTCACGTCAGAATTGAAAGGTTCGTAGGCGTTCGAAACCGGGAAGCACTGCACATTCGATGTCGAGGAAATCGATCAGACCGAAGCCGCCCTCGGTGCGGCGGCCGGTGGCGAGACGCGTCACGCCGCGATCGACCACGCCGGTGGCGACTCGGCCGCCGGGCTTGAGCTGTGCGAGGAGGGCGTCGGGGAGATGCTCGACGGCGCCATCGACGATCAGCAGATCATAGGGGCCGGCCTTGTCGGCGCCGGCGGCGAGCGGGCCTTCCACGACCTCGACATTGCCGTAGCGGCCGAGCGCCGTGCGGGCGAGTGCGGCCAGCGAGGTCTCTTCCTCGACCGCGACGACCGATCCGGCAATCTGGGCGAGCAGCGCCGCGGCATAGCCGCCGGCCGCGCCGATCAGCAGCACGCGGTCGCTCGGCGCGATCTCGGCATGGGTGAGCAGCAGCCCGGTGGCGAGCGGCGAATTGTGCCGGCGCCCGCCGAACAGCGGCAGCAGCGTATCGCGATAGGCGATCGCGCGATGCGCCTCGGGCAGGAATTCCTCGCGCGGCGTCACCGCCATCGCCTCGACCACGCGCGCGTCGTTGACGCCGCTGGTGCGAAGCTGGCTCGCGACCATCGCATGGCGCATCGCCTCGAAGCGCGAAGCTCCGGCGGGGGCGGTATCGACCGAAAGGGCCATCATCACTCCGGCTTTCTCGCACAACCGTGTTAGCTGCGCAATACACTTGTTCAGGTGCGGCGCTTGTATCGCCTCCGCAACCGCTCGCCAAGCGACGTAAGCCTCAATTTTTGCGGTGCAATGTTGACAGGAGGGCCCCGGCTTGCGCATGGCGCCCGCTCGCTGTCGAGGCCCGATGGCGGAGTGGTTACGCAGAGGACTGCAAATCCTTGCACGCCGGTTCGATTCCGGCTCGGGCCTCCAGCCTTACCCATCCCTGGCGTTGCATTTCGGCAACTCGTCGCCCGATTCGCTCGACTCGACGGCAGCGTTTCGATCCGTTTCCGGAACAAAGCGCGATTCTTGCCCGTTGATAGCGCGACCTTCGGGAGACGCTGCATGTACGACTTCGGCATCCGAAACGCTCTGACCGGCTATCGCGTCGCTTATCGCCCGCATGAGACCAATCACTGCCCCGGCTGTGGGAATTCGCACTGGATGATCGGGCGCATGACCGCCGAATGCGCATTTTGCGGAACCGCGTTGCCGCTCGTCGCCGGCGCCAATTTCGGCACGGGCCTGCGCCATCGCCAGCCGGCACCCGCACTGGCGGCCTGAACCCCGACCGCGTCCGCGCGTTGGGAGAGCCGGTGCGGCCAAGGAGCAGCTTCGCATGACCGACATTTCCGTGACTTCCCCGATCGAGCGGATCGCGCGCGTGATCGCGGCGGAGATGGTGAGCCCGAATGCCGAGGGGGCGGAGCAGCCCGGCGAGCCTGTTGCGCTGATCGTCGATCGGATCTGGCGCGCCGAGATCGATCGCGCCGTCGCGGTGCTCAAGACGCTTCGGGAGCCGACACCGGAGATGGTCGAGGCCGGGCGCGAGGCCGGCACCGACGATCCGGCGTCGATGTGGAACGCGATGGTCCGCGCCGCGCTGGAGGAAGCCCTGGCCTGAGCCGGGCTTGCAGCGGCGCGGCGAGCCGCTATGCCCCGCGGCATGACCCATGGCGCCGAGCTTCACCTCTATAATTCGCTGACCCGCGCGATCGAGCCGTTCCAGCCGCTCGATCCGGCCAAGGGCGTCCGCGTCTATTCGTGCGGCCCGACCGTCTACAACTATGCCCATCTCGGCAATCTGCGCGCCTATGTCTTCACCGACACGCTGAGCCGGGTGCTGCGCTGGAAGGGCTATCCGCTCACCCATGTCATCAACATCACCGATGTCGGCCACCTGACCAGCGACGCCGATGCCGGAGACGACAAGATGGAGGCGGCGGCGCGCGCCCAGGCCAAGAGCATCTGGGACATCGCGGCGCATTATACCGCCGCGTTCAAGTCGAACATCGCCGATCTCAACATCGATCCGCCGAGCCGGTGGTCGGTCGCCACCGAGCATGTCGACGAGATGCTCGATTTCGCCAAGAAGATCGCGCCCGAGCATTGCTATGAGCTCGACACCGGGCTCTATTTCGACGTGACGACGGTGCCCGATTACGGCAGGCTGGCGGGCAACCAGGACGATGCCGCCGAGGGGCGGATCGATCCGGTCGCCGGCAAGCGCCATCCCCAGGACTTCGCGATCTGGCGCAAGTCGCCGCCGGGCGAGCAGCGCCAGATGGAATGGGACAGCCCCTGGGGCAAGGGCGCGCCGGGCTGGCACCTGGAATGCTCGGTGATGAGCCTCAAATATCTCGGCGCCCCGTTCGACATCCATACCGGCGGGATCGACCATCGCGAAATCCATCATCCCAATGAGATCGCGCAGAACCAGGCCTGGTGCGGCTGCGCCGACACCGGTGCGCATTTCTGGATGCACAACAACTTCCTGGTCGATCGCCAGGGCAAGATGTCGAAGTCCAAGGGCGGCTTCACCACGCTGCAGTCGCTGATCGATGCGGGCGTACACCCCCTCGCCTATCGCCTGCTCTGCCTCCAGGCGCAGTATCGCAGCGAGCTGGAATTCTCCGCCGAAAACCTCGCCGCGGCGCTGACCCGGCTCAAGCGGCTGGTGATGGCGGTGACGGCGCTCAAGGCTAGGGCCGAGGGCGAAGGCACCGCGCCCGAGCCCTGGATCAAGCGGCTCGACGAGGCCGTGTCCGACGATCTCAACACGCCCAAGGCGCTGCCGGTGCTCGATGAATTGCTGGCGGAGAAGTCGCTGTCGCCTGCGGATCGGCTTGCGGCGCTCGCGGCGTTCGACGAGGTGCTCGGCCTGCGCCTGCTCGAACTCACTCGCGAGGAACTGCGCGTGCGGCCCGCTGCGGCTAAGGTGACGGCCGAAGCGATCGAAGATCTGCTCGTCGAGCGCAAGGAGGCGCGGCTCGTCAAGGATTTCCGGCGCTCGGACCGGATCCGCGACGAGCTTGCCGCGGCGGGCGTCGAAGTGATGGACGGCGATCCGCTCGGTTGGGACTGGAAGCCGCAGCTCTGAGAGGCCGCGAGCGTTTGAACCCGGCGGCCGTGCGGGGTACGCTTGGGCGATGAAAGCGCTGCTTCCCGCCCTCGCCCGCCCGCTCGTAGAGCCGCAGCTTCCGCCCGGGCTCGACGTTCACTGGTTCGCGACTCCCGACGAAGCGGTGGCGCTGGCCGGCGATGCGGAGATCGGCTGGCTCGACAGCAACGATCCGCGCGAATGGGCGCGGGCCGTCGCCGCGGCACCGAAGCTGCGCTGGCTCTCGACCATCTATGCCGGGCTCGACCCGCTAGACCTCCCGCGATTGCGTGCACAGGGAACGCGCGTCACCAATGGCAGCGGCGTCAACGCCCATACCGTTGCCGAATATGCCGTGATGGGTGCGCTGGTTGCCGCCAAGCGCTTCGACCAGGTGGTGCGTGCTGCCGATCGCCACGAATGGCCGAGCGACGCGCCCGGCAAGCTCGAGCTGTTCGAGAGCAAGGCGCTGGTGATCGGCTATGGCACGATCGGCCGGCTGATCGGCGAGAGACTTGCCGGGTTCGGCGTCGAGGTGACCGGCGTGACGCGATCGGGCGCGGACGGCACGATCGGCCCCGATGCCTGGCAAGCGCGGCTGGGCGAGTTCGACTGGGTGTTCCTCGCCGCCCCGGCGACCGCGGACAGCCGGGCGATGATCGGGGCGGAGGCGCTGGCGGCAATGAAGCCTTCCGCCTGGCTGATCAATGTCGGGCGCGGCTCGCTGATCGATCAGGAGGCGCTGATCGAAGCGCTGCACAAGCGCCGGATCGGCGGCGCCTTTCTCGATACGGTGACACCGGAGCCGCTGCCCGCGGACCATCCACTATGGACGACGCCCAATGCAATCCTCTCCATGCACTTATCCGGGCGCAGCCAGACCAGGATGTTCCTGCGCGCCACCGAATTGTTCGTCTCGAACCTGAGCGCTTTTCTCGCAGGACAGCCGCTGCGAAACGAAGTCGATCTAGACGCCGGCTATTGAATTTACCCCGTGCGGGAAAATCGCCCTTGCGTCGCCTTACCCAGACAGGGTAAGCGCGCCGCATGACGACGCTTGCAGGAACGAAGATCCGCCGCTTTCGCGAAGACCGCTCGCTTTCCCGCGCGGCGTTCGGCGCCTGGTTCGATACGCCGGGCTCGACCGTCCAGGGCTGGGAGGAAGACGGCAAGCGCGCCTCCGCCGCCGTGGTCAACCAGATTGCCGCCAACGGCATCGCCCATCACCAGGACTGGTTCGTCCATGTCCGCAACCTGGAGCAAGATATGGGCTGGACTCCTGACAGCTGGCGGCAGGCCGAGGCGCGGCAATTGCCGACTTACCCCGATGCCGCGGCGCTCGATGCGGCGACGCGGCAATTGTCGTCCTTCCCGCCGCTCGTCTTTGCCGGCGAGGCGCGCCAGCTCACCCAGGAATTGGCCAAGGTCGCGCGCGGCGAGGCGTTCCTGCTCCAGGGCGGTGACTGTGCCGAGAGCTTCGCCGAGTTCCACCCGAACAACATCCGCGACACGTTCCGCGTGATCCTGCAGATGGCGGTGGTGCTCACCTTCGCCTCGAAGCTGCCGACGGTGAAGGTCGGCCGGATGGCGGGCCAGTTCGCCAAGCCGCGCTCGGCCGATACCGAGACGATCGATGGCGTCGAGCTGCCGAGCTATCGCGGCGACAATGTCAACGACATCGCTTTCACGCCCGAGGCGCGGATGCCCGATCCGCAGCGGATGATCCAGGGCTACAGCCAGTCGGCGGCGACGCTAAACCTGCTGCGCGCCTTCGCGCAGGGCGGCTATGCCAATCTGCACCAGGTCCACAAATGGACCCACGACTTCATGGGCCGCAGCCCCTGGGCGAAGAAATATGCCGATGTCGCCGACCGGATCGGCGAGGCGCTCGACTTCATGGCCGCGTGCGGGATCGATGCGGATAGCGTGCCGCAACTGAAGGCGACGCAATTCTACACGAGCCACGAGGCGCTGCTCCTCCCCTATGAGCAGGCGCTGACCCGGCAGGATTCGCTCACCGGCGACTGGTACGACACCAGCGCGCACATGCTGTGGATCGGCGACCGGACGCGCTTCGAGGGCTCGGCGCATGTCGAGTTCCTGCGCGGGATCGGCAATCCGCTGGGCATGAAATGCGGTCCGAGCCTGGAGCCGGACGCGCTGCTGCGGCTGCTCGACATGCTCAACCCCGGCCGGGTGCCGGGGCGGATGACGCTGATCACGCGCTATGGCCATGACAAGATCGAGGCCGGACTGCCCAAGCTGGTGCGTGCCGTGAAGCGCGAGGGCCATTCGGTGGTGTGGAGCTGCGATCCGATGCACGGCAACGTGATCAAGGCGGCCAACGGCTACAAGACCCGGCCGTTCGATCGCATCCTGGCCGAAGTGCGCGGCTTCTTCGCCGTCCACCGTGCCGAGGGGACGCACGCCGGCGGCATCCATGCCGAGATGACGGGCCAGAACGTCACCGAATGCACCGGCGGCGCGGTCGACGTGACCGAGCAGAGCCTTGCCGACCGCTATCACACCCATTGCGATCCGCGGCTGAATGCCGGCCAGAGTCTCGAACTCGCCTTCCTGCTCGCCGAGATGCTCAACACCGAATTGATCGAGCGGAAGCGGGCGGCGGCATGAATTTGTCGTCGCCATTCCGGGCTTTGAGTGCGATACCGTAATCCTGCGTATTTACGGCCTGGCCAAGATCGGCGATGCCGTGCTCGAATAACAGGGCTTGCGAACGGCATGGCAGAGGCTTTCCTTCGCCGAAAGCTTGAGGACTATCGTCCGGACCTTCTGCTTTATCTCGGTTGCCTTGCCGGCAGCGCGCTCTGGCTCGTCTGGCTTCACAATGCCGGGCGCTCGCCCCCTTTCTCGCTCTCGATCGGCATCGCGACCGCCGGCCTCTTGCTGGGCGGCATCTCGCGCTGGCCCGCCGTCGCGCTCGGCGTCCTGACGTCGTTCTTCCTCGTCGAGCCTTCGCGGGGTCTGGTCCCCGAGTTGATCGCGACCGCAGCGCTGACGTTCGGCGGCATCTGCGCGGCCTCCATCGTGCAGCAAGCGGGCGTGCGGCGGGGCGACATCCTCGATCCGCGCGGGCTGCTCTGGGTCATCGTCGCCGCGGGGGCGGGCGCGGTCGTCGCGGCGGCGATCGGCACGCTGGGCATGGCCTATCGGCTGCCGACCGACCTTTCGACCGAGTTCCTGGCAAGGGCGATGCGACTGCTGTTGGGCCTCTTGCTCGCCGCACCGCTCGTCCTGGTCTGGGCAACACCGGCAAGCGAGCGTTGGAGCCTGCGAAGCTGGGGCGGCTTCGTCGCGATCGTGTCGATTTGCGTCGCGGTCTCCTGCTGGTGCTATCTTCGCGAAGATACCGGTCCGATCGCGTGGCTGCCGTACCCCGCGCTGATCGCGGCGGCGCTGGGCTTCCATCTGCGCGGCGCTACCACCACCGCAGCGCTTGCCTCGCTCATCGCCCTGTGGGGAACGAGCATCGGCCGCGGCCCCTTCGCGCTGGCCCATCCGGATCATCGCATCCTGCTCGCGCAGGGGTTCGTGGCGATCACCAGCGCGACGATGATGCTGCTCGCCGCTTATGCCGACAAGCGCAGGATCGAGGAACGGCGCCTGCTCGCGGAGCAGCGGTATCGCGCGGTGTTCGAACAGGCCGGCGTCGGCGTTTCGATCCACTCGCTCGACGGGCGCTATCTCGACATCAACGATCGCGGGCTCGCGCTCAGCGGCTATTCGCGCGAAGAACTGATCGGTGCCGACTATCGCCTAGTCCTGGGCGATGCGAGTTCCGAAGATCCATCGCGGGCGCTGGGCCAGTTCGCGGAGGATCCCAAGGGCTTCACCTCCCGCGACGTCAACCTGCGCACGAAGAACGGCGAGATGCGCGCGGTCAACGTCACCGCGAACATCGTCCGGCGACCCGACGGCGCGCCCGATCACTTGATCGCAGTCGCCCAGGACATCAGCGAGCGGGTCCGCGCCGAGCGCGCACTCTCCGAGAGCGAGAAGCGCCTGCGCCTCGCCCAGGAAGCCGCGGGCGTCGGCGTCTGGGAAATCGACCTCGTCCATGGGGGAGCGCGGCACTCGCCGGAGAGCGCGCACATGTTCGGCGTCGAATGGCGTCACGGCACCTATCGCATGGTCGATTTCGCCGACATCCTGGGCGATGCGCAAATCGCAGTGCTTCGCCAGGCGATCGCCACCGCGCGGCGCGAGCAGGGCCCGATGGAACTTACCTTCAAGCTCTCGCTACGCGATGGCGGGGAACGCTGGGTCCGGCTCCACGGCAGCTACGACGCGCATGACGGCGAGCCGCGGCTGCTGGGACTCGCCGTCGACGTCACCCGCGACGTCAAGGCCCAGGCGCAGCTGCGCGAAGCGCATGAGAAGCTGCTGCGGGTCGCACGGCTGAGCGCGATGGGCGCCATGGCCTCCACGCTCGCGCACGAGTTGAACCAGCCGCTTTCGGCCGTGACCAATTATGTCGAGACGTGCCGATACCTGACCAAGGCCAAGCCAGATCCCGACCCCGCGATCCTCGACGCGCTCGAGCGGGCGCGCGACCAGACGCTGCGCGCGGCGGACATCATCAAGAAGATCCGCGCCTTCACGATCACCGGCAAGATCACGCGACAGCCGATCGACCTGAACGCGATTGTCGGCGAGGCCTGCCTGGCGCTGCAGCGGCTCCGCGTCGGCGAAGGCGTTTCGATCGAATGCCACTTCGACGACCGCGAACCGCCCCTGCTCGGCGATCCGCTCCAGCTCGAACAGGTCATCGGCAATCTCGCCCGCAACGCCGTCGAGGCGACCGATGGCCGTCCGCGCCGCGAAGTCACGATCTCGACGATCACGCGAGACCGCGATGTGCTGGTCGAGGTTCGCGACACCGGCGCCGGGCTGAGCGAGGAGATGCTCGGCAATCTGTTCGAACCGTTCCGGACTTCGAAGGAGAGCGGAACGGGGCTCGGGCTGCCGATCTGCCGCACGATCATCGAAGCCCATGGCGGCCGGCTCTGGGCAGAGAACGGCACCGACGGCGCGATCCTCAGCTTCACGATCCCGATCGCCAACGAGCGCGAGGTCGCCGAAGACTGACCAGCCTCAGGGCACGAGGTCGACGACCTCGGCGCCCTCCCCCTCGGCCGCCAGCAGCAGCGTGCGGTGGCAATGCGAAGGGTCGCGCTCGAAGCAAAGCAGCGCGCTCGGCTTCTCCGCCGCAAGCGCGCGCATCCGCGCCGCCTCGGCCTGCGCCTCGGGCAGGCCGAGCTGGGTGTCGTAGACTGCGCGCAGCGTCTCAACATCGCCTTTCTTGGCAGCATCGCGGCCGGGCTTGGGCGTGCCGAGATTCTTGAGGTGGACGTAGTCGATCCCTTCGGCCTTCAGGCTGGCGGCAAGGACGTTCTTCGAAAAGCCGGGCCGGCGCGAGAGCGGCAATGCCCGCACGTCGATCACCCGCTGAACGCCCGCGTGCTGCAACGCTGCGACGAACTCGGCCATCGTCGTCGCCTCATAGCCGATGGTGAAGATCTTCATCTGCGTGTCGTCTCCCGGGGTGGCGCCGTCGCGACGCCATAGGCGATCAACGCCTGGCCGACGAAATAGGTCGGCCAGATCAGCAGGCCGGGCAGAGGCGAGCCGTGAAGCGGGCCCATCTGGGCAAAGATCAGCAGGTCGGACCCCGCGAAGAGCAGCCCGCCCAACCCGGCCAGGGCGAAGCGGCTCGCCAGGGCGCTGCCCGCCATCGCCCCGACGGCTGCGGCATAGACCGCGACTCCTGGGTCCCGCGTGAAGGCATAGGCCGTTGCCGCCACGGCGAGGCCCAGCGCGGGAGCGATCCAGCGCGTCCGACGCCGATTGCGCCAATAGAGGCGGATGGCGACCAGGTGCCCGGCAAAGAAGGCAATGCCGCCGACGACCATCCCGCTGGTTTCGAGCAAGATATCGCCCAGCGCGCCCAAGGCGAGCGCGAGCACGAGCAGCGGACGGTTCGCCCCGCCAGCCCGATGCCACGCCCAAGCCGCGAGCAGTGCCACGCCCGCTCCCTTCACCACGACATGCGCGGGCGAGGAAAGCACGAACCAGTGGCTGGCATAATAGGCTAAGGCGGCGAGTGACGCAGCGACGAAGAGGAGGTGAGAGGGCGAACCGCGCATCGCCGTGTGATGCCCGGTGGCTAGCGCTCTGCCAAGCATCGTCCTATCGGGCCCAGGTGACCTACGACATCCACATCATCGGCGGCGGCCTGGCCGGTTCGGAAGCGGCGTGGCAGCTCGCTCAGCAGGGCTTTCGCGTCCGCCTTTCCGAAATGCGCGGCAGTGGCAGCTCGACGCCGGCGCACCAGACCGACGGGCTCGCCGAGCTCGTCTGCTCGAACAGCTTTCGTTCGGACGATGCCGAGCACAATGCCGTCGGGCTGCTCCACCAGGAGATGCGCGACCTCGGCTCGTTGATTCTCGCCGAGGGCGATGCCCATAAGGTCCCTGCCGGATCGGCGCTCGCGGTCGACCGCGACGCGTTTTCGGATGGAGTCACGGCGGCGCTTTCCGCCCATCCGAACATCACCATCGTGCGCGAGCGCGTCGATCGCCTGCCCGAGGCGGGAATGACGATCGTCGCGACCGGCCCGCTCACGGCCGCGACCCTGGCCGAAAGCATCGGCGCCGCCACCGGCAAGGACAGCCTCGCCTTTTTCGACGCGATCGCGCCGATCGTCCATCGCGAGACGATCGACATGGAGATCGCCTGGTTCCAGTCGCGCTGGGACAAGGGCGAGGGCAAGGATTACATCAACTGCCCGATGTCTAAGGACGAATATCTGGCCTTCCACGCCGCGCTGCTCGCCGGGGAGAAGACCGAGTTCCGCGAGTGGGAGAACGTCCCCTATTTCGAAGGCTGCATGCCGATCGAGGTGATGGCGGAGCGCGGGGTGGACACGCTGCGCTACGGCCCGATGAAGGGCGTGGGGCTCGACGATCCGCGCACCGGGCGCTGGCCCTATGCGGTCGTGCAGCTGCGCCAGGACAATGCCAGCGGCACGCTGTGGAACATGGTCGGCTTCCAGACCAAGCTCAAGCACGCCGAGCAGGTGCGGCTGTTCCGCACGATCCCGGGACTCGAAAAGGCCGAGTTCGCGCGGCTAGGCGGGCTGCACCGCAACACCTTTCTCAAATCGCCCGAGTTGCTGGACGGCACGCTGCGGCTGAAGGCGGCACCGCATATCCGCTTCGCCGGCCAGATCACCGGCTGCGAAGGCTATGTGGAGAGCGCGGCGATCGGCCTGCTCGCGGGCCGCTTTGCTTCCGCCGAGCTGCGAGGCACGGCGCTGCCGCCGCCACCGCGCGAGACGGCACTGGGTGCCCTGCTCTCACACATCACGGGCGAAGCCGAGGCCGAGACCTACCAGCCGATGAACGTCAATTTCGGGCTGTTCCCGCCGATCGAGGGGCGCAGCAAGAAGGCCGACCGCAAGCTGCTCTATACCGGCCGCGCCCGCGACGCGATGCGCGACTGGCTCGATCAGTCTTCGCTGGTGCCCGCCGGCTCCTGAGCCGGCTCGGCCGCGGCCTTGGCCGGGGCGCAGGCGCAGCGGGCGCGGGCAGGATTGCGCTTCATCGCCGTCGCCGCGAATTCGGTTCGCGTGAGCGTGCCGGACTTGTCCGCATCCGCCCCGGCGAAGCGCTGGATCGCCTTGACCGACCATTCGTCAAAGCTGAGTTTGCCGTCATGATCGGCATCGAGCTTGGCAAAGGCCTTGCGGCGAAGGGCGAAGAACTCGTCCCTGGTGACCGTGCCGTTCTTGTCCTTGTCGACGCGATCGAACCGCTTCTGCTCGCGCGTGCGGGCCGTGGCCGAGGGTGCTTCGGCGGGGAGCGCATCCTGCTCGGCTTCGGCAGCAGCAGGCGCGCGCGGCACCGCGGGCAGGATGCGCTCGGTACTGGCCGAGCCTCGGAAGAAGAACATCCCCGCCACGACCAGCAGCAAGGCACCACCCGCACCGACCAGATAACGCCACATCGTACCCTCCTCCGATGTTCGCGCGGCCAGCCTAACCCGAGCGACCGGTCACCGTCCAGTCAGCCGGTGCCACAGCATCCGGCCCACGCGCTGCGGCGACGCGACCGCTTCGGGTCCGCGGGAAAGGTCGCGGCCCGCGAGATGGGCCAGCGCGCCGAGTGCGCGCACGGGACGGCCCCAGCGCGCCGTCGTCGCGGCAACAAGCAGCGGCCGCGCGAGCGCGCGCGCCTGTTCGGCCTCCTGGGCAGTGCTCAGATGGTTCGCGAGATCGGCGAGCGCCCAGCCCTGCCCCGCCGCCGCCAGGGGCTCGCCTCTTCCACCCATCACCGCGCCGGCGATCTCGAACACCAAGCCGCGGCCTTCCGCAAACCGGCGCAACGCCTCCGGATCGAGCCTGTCCTCCTCGACCAGGACCTCCCAGCCATGGACGATCGGCACGAGTGCGCCGCCCCTGACGCCGAGCGGCAAGAGATCGGCTTCCAGCCCGCGCAACACCGGCTGGGCGGGCGCAGGCGCATGGTCGAGCGCCGCCAGCGCGTCGCGCCACCAGGCGAGACGAAGCTGCGCCACGGCCGGCTGGCTGGTCGTCCGCATCAGCTGGGCAAGCGCGTCGTCGAGCGCAAACAGGGCGGCCAGCGCGGCGCGGCGCGCGGCCGGCGCGTAGCTCAGGGCGAGCGTACGCTCAGGGTCCAAGGCCGAGTCGTCAGATAGGGAAGTGTTCACTTTTTCCTCTTATCTTCGATCCACCATGATCTCGGAGGACCGTGCGCAAGGCGCGGTTTGCCGCAGCGCGATGGACGAAGGCGGGGGTAATGAACAGTCAGATCGAAAGCGTCGTCCGCAAGGTACGCACCGCTTTGCGCTTTGCCAGCCATTTGCGCCGCAACGTGCGCGGCAACGCCATGATCATCATGGCCGTCGCGCTGATCCCGCTGATGTTCGTTGCCGGATCCGCCATCGATACCGCGCGCCTCTATTTCGTGAAGAGCCGGCTCCAGCAAGCCTGCGACGCCGGAGCGCTGGCCGGCCGCAAGTTCATGGCCGGCACGTCCTTCGATTCCGTGGCGCAGCAGCGCGCAAGGGACTTTTTCAACAACAATTTCCGCGACGGGATATTCGGGTCCACCGGAACCTCCTTCGTTCCGACCGGCACGCCGGACAACCAGGTCCATGGCGACGCGGCGACGACGGTGCCGATGACGCTGTCGTCGCTGATGGGCATGCAGCCGCAGCGCCTCACCGTCTCCTGCGACGCCCGGCTCGAGATTCCCAACGTCGATGCAATGTTCGTGCTCGATACGACGGGATCGATGGGCGATCCGCCGCCAGGCGGCGGGGCCAGCAGCAAGATTCAGGCGCTCCGCGATGCGGTGATGAACTTCTACGACACGGTCGAATCGACGCGGCAGACGGGTACGCGGGTCCGTTATGGGTTCGTCCCCTATTCGACCAACGTCAATGTCGGGATGCTGCTCCGCCGCGAATGGCTGAGGGACAGCTGGACCTATCAGTCGCGCGTGTTCGACAGCCAGAGCACGAGCACGAGCACGAGCACGACGACGACCACCTACGGTCCATCGACCTATACCGGATCGAAGGTGACCAGCACGGTCTCGTCGGGAGCCGCCGAGTCCTGCACCGCGCCGGCCAACCAGGGCTATAGCAACCCCTATACGACCGGCACGATCAGCAACGACGGAACGACCCGCTATTGGTGGGAAAAATGGGTTGCGAACGGAACGACCTATTCGGCGAGCTTCTCGAACGGCATCTGCACGATTTCGAAGACGGTCTATAACAACTACACGCAATATCGCGAGAACGTGACGAAGCCCTGCACCTCGAACTGCAGCTCCAACAACGTCACCAATTACTGGTGGTATCAGCCCGTCCAGTTCGACGTTTCGGGCTTCAAGGGCAATGATCCGTCGGGCGTCGTGACCGGCGGGACCGTCGCCTATCCGATCGGCAACGCCAACAATGCGGGCGCAACGTGGACGAACGTGACCTGGGGCGGCACCAAGGCCTGTATCGAGGAGCGCCAGACCGTTCGGCAATTGACCTACCCGTCGATTCCGTCCGCCGCCTATGACATGGACTTCGACATGGTCCCGGATCCGACGAGGCCAGAGACGCAATGGGCGCCGGCACTGCCCCAGGTGATCTACGCGCGCTCGGGCGTCGGGAGCTGGACCTACGGTGCGGTTCGCAGCTCGTCCAACCTCCAGCGGATGGACCAATATTATGGCGGGGCCTACACGGCCTGCCCTTCGCCCTCGCGCAAGCTGAACTCGATCACGCGTGGCTCGCTGCAGAGCTATGTCAACGGACTCGTCCCTGTCGGCAACACCTATCATGACATCGGCTTCCTGTGGGGCGTGCGCCTGATTTCGCCGACCGGCATCTTTGCCTCGGAGAACCAGACTGCGCCCAATGGCGGCAGCATCTCGCGCCACATCATCTTCATGACCGATGGCGGCACCGATACCAGCAGCACGAACTACGAAGCCTATGGCATCTCCGCGCTCGACCGTCGCCGGACCAGCACCGGCTCGGTCCCCAGCAAATCCGACGAAGACACGATCGTGGCGAACCGCCTCGCGGTGATGTGCACCGCGGCGAAGCAGAAGAACATCACGATCTGGGTGATCGCGTTCGGCACCTCTCTGACCCCGCTGCTGCAGAATTGCGCCAGCGACGGCCGCGCCTACCAGGCCAATGACGCGTCGCAATTGAACAATGCCTTCAAGAATATCGCCTCTCAGATCGCCAAGCTGAGGATTTCGAAGTGAGCGCGCTTCATCGGCTCCGGTGCTGGCGGCAGGACAGGCGCGGGGTCACCGCGGTCGAATTCGCGTTGATCGCGCCGGTGATGATCCTGGTGATGTTCGGCCTGTTCGACATGTGCTTCCAGATCTACGCGCAGTCGATCCTGTCGGGCGCGGTCCAGCGCGCGGGCCGCGATTCGGCGCTGGAAGGGAACTCGCCGATCTCTCTCTCGCTGATCGACCAGAAGGTGACCAATGCGGTGAAGAGCCTGATCGCCAACGCCATCGTCACCAGCGACCGCAAGACCTATAGCAGCTTCTCGAACATCGCCCCCGAGCCGTTCACCGACTCCAACCACAATGGCCTGCGCGATCCCGGCGAGTGTTTCTCGGACATCAACAATAACGGGATCTGGGACGCGGACGCCGGCAGCCAAGGCCAGGGCGGCGCCAACGACGTGACGGTCTATACCGTCACCGTGAAGTATCGCCCCTTCTTCCCGCTCGCCTATGTGTGGTGGGGCACCGCGCAGCAGACGCTGACCGCGACGACGGTGCTCAAGAACCAGCCCTATGGCACCCAGGCCACTGCAACGCCGCCGACGGTGTGCACATGAGGTTCCGCCCGATGCGATCGATCCGCAATTTCCTCGCCGCGCGGCGCGCCGTCGCGATGATCGAGATGGCGCTCGTCCTGCCGGTCTTCATCCCGGCGGGCATGTATGCGATCGAGATGTCGAACTACAGCGTCGTGCAGATGCGCGTGAACCAGATCGCCCTGACGCTCGCCGACAATGCCTCGCGCGCCGGCGTCGATACCAATCTCGCCACGCAACAGCTGCGCGAACTCGACATCAACGACGTGCTCCAGGGCCTGCGCATCCAGCAGGGCAAGCTCGACGTTCCCGGCCGGGGCCGCGTGACGATTTCCAGCCTCGAGACCAATTCGAGCGGCGGCCAATGGGTGCATTGGCAGCGCTGCCTCGGGATCCGGCAGGGGGCGGGCTATGATTCCAGCGCGACCGAGGGCAATGGCGCGACCGGCAATTCCTTCCCCGGAATGGGGCCCACGAACGCCCGCGTGACGGCGCCGCCCAACTCCGCGGTGATGTATGTCGAGATCAACTACGACTACCGCCCGCTGGTGGCGGCGTTCTTCGTATCGAGCACGCGAATCTCGGCGACGGCGTCGTTCATCGTGCGCGACAATCGCGATCTCGCGTCGGGCATCACCAATCCCGCGCCGGCACAGCCCTCGATGACCTGCAACAAATATACGAGCTAAGGCGGCCGCTCCTACCGCGCCCTCAGGCGCGATAGGTCACCTTCTTCACCGCCGCGACCACCTTGTCGGCGGTAATCAGCGCCAGCTTCTCCAGATTGGCGGCATAGGGCAGCGGCACGTCCTCGTCGGTGACGCGCAGCACCGGCGCGTCGAGATCGTCGAAGCCCTCTTCCATCACGAACGCCGCGATCTCCGAGGCGATCGAGCAGGTCGGCCAGCCTTCTTCGACCACGACCATGCGATTGGTCTTCTTGAGGCTTTCGAGCACCGTCGCCTTGTCGAGCGGGCGCAGCGTGCGCAGGTCGATCACTTCGGCCTCGACGCCTTCCCCTGCCAGCTTCTCCGCCGCTTCGAGCGCGACGCCGACACCGATCGAATAGCTGACCAGCGTCACGTCCTTGCCCTCGCGCACGATCCGCGCCTTGCCGATCGGCAGGACGAAATCGTCGAGCTTGGGCACTTCGAAGGTGCGACCGTACATCAGCTCGTTCTCGAGGAAGACCACGGGGTCCTCGCTGCGGATCGCCGCCTTGAGCAGGCCCTTGGCATCAGCCGCGTCATAGGGCGCGATCACGATCAGGCCGGGGACCGATGCGTACCAGGGGCCGTAATTCTGGCTGTGCTGCGCCCCGACGCGGCTGGCGGCGCCGTTCGGGCCACGGAACACGATCGGGCAGCGCATCTGGCCGCCCGACATGTAATTGGTCTTGGCCGCGGAATTGATGATGTGGTCGATCGCCTGCATCGCGAAGTTGAAGGTCATGAACTCGACGATCGGACGCAGCCCGCCCATCGCCGCGCCCGTGCCGAGCCCTGCAAAGCCATATTCGGTGATCGGCGTATCGACGACGCGCTTGGGCCCGAACTCCTCGAGCAGGCCCTGGGTGACCTTGTAGGCGCCCTGATATTCGGCGACTTCCTCGCCCATCACGAAGATGCGGCCATCGGCGCGCATTTCCTCGGCCATCGCGTCGCGCAGCGCCTCGCGGACGGTCACCTTGACCATCTCGGTGCCGGCGGGAATTTCGGGATCGGCCTTGACGGCCGTCTTCTCGACCGCGGCGGTGAGCTGCGCGGTGCCGGTCTCCTGCGGCTTGTTCTCGCTGGTCGGCTCGGCCTTCTGGTCGGCCGGGGTTTCCTGCGGCGCCGCGGCGGGCGCCGGCGTGGCGGCGGCAGCGGTGCTGGCGTCCTCGCCCTCGCCCGCGATCATCGCGATCACGGTGCCGACCTTCACGTTATCGGTGCCTTCGGCGACGAGGATCTTGGCGATCGTGCCTTCGTCCACGGCCTCGAATTCCATCGTCGCCTTGTCGGTCTCGATCTCGGCGAGGATGTCGCCGGACTTCACCACATCGCCTTCCTTCACCAGCCACTTGGCGAGCGTGCCCTCTTCCATGGTGGGCGACAGCGCCGGCATCTTCAGTTCGATCGCCATCTCAATAGGTCTCCACCAGCACGTCGGTGTACAGTTCTGCAGGGTCGGGTTCGGGGGTCTGCTCGGCGAAATCGGCGGCTTCGTTCACCACCTTGCGGATTTCCTGCTCGATCGCCTTCAGCTCGTCTTCCTTGACGTTCAGCGCCTCGAGCTCCTTCTTGGCGTGCTCGATCGGATCGGATTTGTCGCGGACCGACTGGACCTCCTCGCGGCTGCGATACTTGGCCGGATCGGACATCGAGTGGCCGCGATAGCGATAGGTCTTCATCTCGAGGATGATCGGGCCCTTGCCGGCGCGCACCCAGGCCAGCGCCTCTTCGGCCGCGCCGCGGCAGGCCAGCACGTCCATGCCGTCCACCTGGATGCCGGGGATGCGGAAGCTCTCGCCGCGCTTGTAGAGCTGATCCTCGGCCGAGGAGCGGTTGACCGAGGTCCCCATGGCGTACTGGTTGTTCTCGATCACGTAGATGATCGGGAGCTTCCAGAGCTCGGCCATGTTGAACGATTCGTACACCTGGCCCTGGTTCGCGGCGCCGTCGCCGAAATAGGCCATGGCGACGCCGCCATCCTCGTTATACTTGTGTGCGAAGGCGAGGCCCGTGCCGAGCGCGACCTGCGCGCCGACGATGCCGTGGCCGCCGTAGAACTTCTTCTCGGTCGAGAACATGTGCATCGAGCCGCCCTTGCCGCGCGAAATGCCCGCGCCGCGACCGGTCAGCTCGGCCATGATCACCTTGGGGTCGATGCCGTAAGCGAGCATGTGGCCATGGTCGCGATAGCCGGTGATCACCGAATCCTTCTCGCCGTCCAGCGCCGACTGGAGCCCGACCGCAACCGCTTCCTGGCCGATATAGAGGTGGCAGAAGCCGCCGATAAAGCCGAGCCCATAGAGCTGGCCGGCCTTTTCCTCGAAGCGGCGGATCAGCAGCATCTGCTTGTAGAAGGCGAGCAGCTCGTCCTTCGAAGCCTGGTAGCGCTGCGGCTCGTCGGGCCGTTCGCGGTTCGGTTTGGCGGGTTCGATCGGTTTGCGTGCCGGTGCTTTGGCCACAGTTAATCCTCGTCCGGGGAGGGTGAAGGCGGGTGCCTATAAGCGCGTTTTCTCGCCACGTGCAACTAACGCACGCAACGCCGTGGCGTGCAGTCGCCGTTACGGCAATTGCAGTTTATGCAAGCAGAGATGCGGTCTAAACATGCGGCGGCGCAGCATGATTATCGGGCAGAAATCATCGCTTCGTGCGCCGTCTCACCGGCATTCCATCGTCACCCCGGACTTGTTCCGGGGTCCACACAGCCCCACCGGCTGAACCCGCACCTCTTGACCATCGCTTGCCTCCCCGTGGACCCCGGCACAAGGCCGGGGTGACGCGTGAATTGGGCGCGGGAGGCCGGGAATCTCGATCGGCACAGATCTCCTCCGGCAAGCGGATGCGGGGAAGCTCAATGCTTCTTGAGCGGGATGACCACTTCGTCCGGGCGGACGACGTTGAGCTGCTTGCGAGCGAGTTCGTCGGCCAGGTCCGGATCGACGCCGCGCTTCGGATCGAGCAGGCCGACCTTGTTCCTGAGCTCGGTGCGTCGCTTGTCGAGCGCGGCGAACTCGGCATTCTTCTGCGCGAGTTCGAGCTTGATCTCCTTTGCCGCGACGACGCCGGTCGGGCCGAGCACGGCATTGTAGCCGAAAAAGCCCATGGCGATCAGCGCCGCCGCCGGCAGGCCCGCGCGGCGGAGCAGCGACTGGATCGGAGAGCGGGAACGCGAAGACATGCCCTTAGCTTTCGCTTAACTACGCGCTCCGATCAAGCCGGTATTGCTGCGTAGCCTTACTTCTTTAGCACCGACTTGCCGGCATAGCGCGCGGCGTCGCCCAGCTCTTCCTCGATGCGGATCAGCTGGTTGTACTTGGCGAGCCGGTCCGAACGGGCCAGCGAGCCGGTCTTGATCTGCCCGCAATTCGTCGCGACCGCGAGATCGGCGATCGTCGCGTCCTCGGTCTCGCCCGAACGGTGCGACATCACCGCGGTATAGGACGAACGCTGGGCGAGGCTCACCGCCGCCAGCGTCTCGGTCAGCGTGCCGATCTGGTTGACCTTCACGAGCAGCGAATTGGCCAGGCCTTTTTCGATCCCCATCGCCAGCCGCTCGGGATTGGTCACGAACAGGTCGTCGCCGACCAGCTGGACCTTGCCGCCCACCATGTCGGTGATCGCCTTCCACCCGTCGAAATCGTCCTCGGCCATGCCGTCCTCGATCGAGAAGATCGGATAGCGCGCGGTGAGGTCAGCCAGATATTCGGCCATCCCCTGCGGCGAGAGCACCTTGCCCTCGCCCGAGATGTGATAGGCGCCGTCGCGGAAGAATTCGGTCGCAGCGCAATCGAGCGCGAGCATCACGTCGTCGCCCGGGGTGTAGCCCGCCGCCTCGATGCTGCTCATGATGAAGTCGAGCGCTTCGGCGGTGGAGGCGATGTTCGGCGCGAAGCCGCCCTCGTCGCCCACGCCGGTCGCCAGCCCCTTGTCGTGGAGCTTCTTCTTGAGCGTGTGGAAGATCTCGGAGCCGCAGCGCACCGCCTCGACGATGTTCTCCGCGCCGACCGGCACGATCATGAATTCCTGGAAGTCGATCGGATTGTCGGCATGCTCGCCGCCATTGATGATGTTCATCATCGGCACCGGCAGGACATGTGCGTTGACGCCGCCGACATAGCGATAGAGCGGCAGCCCGCGCGCATCCGCGGCCGCCTTGGCGGCGGCGAGGCTGACGCCCAGGATCGCATTGGCGCCGAGCCGCCCCTTGTTGGCCGAACCGTCGAGATCGATCATCGCCGCGTCGAGATCGGACTGGTCCTCGGCGTCCATGCCGACCACCGCCTCGGCGATCTCGTCGTTCACGGCCTCGACCGCCTTTTCGACGCCCTTGCCGAGCCAGCGGCTCTTGTCGCCATCGCGCTTCTCCACCGCTTCGTGCGCGCCGGTAGAGGCGCCGGAAGGCACGGCGGCGCGGCCGAAACTGCCGTCTTCGAGCAACACGTCGACCTCGACGGTCGGGTTGCCGCGGCTGTCGAGAATCTGGCGGGCGTGGACGTCGATGATTGCGGTCACGAAACGGTCTCCCTAATGAGGGTAATGGCGGAGGTACGGGCGGGCCTCTAACCGCTCGGGATGGAACTCGCAAACCGCGGCTTGGTTGTTTCGCGCAAGTGATGGAGGGTTCTGACATGGTTGACGAAACGACAGGCGAAACGATCGGCGCATCGGCCGGCACTCTTGGCGGCGACACGATCGATCCGCCGAACTCGGGTCCCGGCGAAGGCGCCGCGGGCGGAAGCGAGAAGCGCTCGGCTGCTGACACGATCCGCGAAGAGGCCGGCAAGCTCGGCACCCAGGCCGCCGAGCGTGCGCGCGCCTTTGCCGGCGAAGGCAAGGACCGCGCGACCGGCGCGCTCGACGAAGTCGCCAAGATGATGGCCTCGGCCGCCGACGACGTCGATGCGCGCCTCGGCGAGCAATATGGCCGCTATGCCCGCTCCGCCGCGGAAGGGATTTCGAGCTTTTCCGAGAGCCTGCGCGGCAAGGAAGTCGATGAGCTGGTTGATGAAGTCGGCGCGTTCGTCCGCAAGAGCCCGGCGGTGGCCGTGGGCATCGCCGCGGGCGTCGGCTTCGTGCTGGCTCGGCTGATCAAGTCGGGCGTCGATGCGGCATCGGATGCAGCCGACAAAGACAAGGCGTAAGGGAGCTTAGCGGGGGGTGGACGCGCCGAAGCCAGAAGAGGAAGGCATCGCCGAGCTGTTCCAGCGGCTGATCGGCGACGGCAAGGCCTATGCCGAGGCCGAGCTCGGCTATTACCGCACCCTCGCCCGCTCGAAGCTGCGCGACGCGCGGGCGATGCTGTGGATGGGCACGGTGGCGATCGCCCTCGCCTTCGCCGCCGCGGTGGCGCTGGTCGTTGGCCTCGTCCTCACCCTGGCGCCGCTGGTCGGCCCGGGCTGGGCGACGCTGATCGTCGTCGCCGCCTTCCTCGCCATTTCGGGGCTGATGGGCTGGCTCGCCTGGAAGCACGTCAAACGTATCTTCAAGGAAAAGCCGTGAGCGACAATCCGCACGACCTGATCGCCGCCCAGGCGCGGATCGACGCGGCACGCGCACGGCTGTTCGGCACGATCGGCGAGGTTCAGTCGCGGCTGCGGCCCTCGAACCTCGCCCAGGACGCCGTGGAGAGCGCGGCACAGGGCGTCGCCTCGGTCGCGCGCAAGGGCGCCGAAGCGGTTCGCGCCAAGCCGCTTGCTGCTGCCGGCATCGCCGCCACGGTGGGATTGGTGATGGCGCGCGGCTGGATCGGCGACATCTTGCGACGCCGGCATGAAACTCGCGACCCGGCCACGGGTTTGAAGCGCAAAGCCAAGAAAGGATCCTCGCGATGAGCACCAATCCCAACAGCGCCACCAAGGCGCAGCAGCCGGGCACCGGCGAGAGCCTGACCGAAAATCCCGCCGTGCTGGTCGCCGGCGGCGTCGCGCTGGGCGTGCTGGTCGGCATGCTGATCCCGCGCACGGCCAAGGAGCGCGAGCTGCTCGAGCCGGCCGGCCGCCAGCTCGCGGAGCGCGTCGCCGGCACCGTCCAGGCCGTGAAGGATGCCGGCAAGGCCGAGATCGAGGGCCTGCTCCCGAGCCGCGACGATGCCAAGGACCGCGTTTCGGCACTTTTCGGCAATGTGATCGAAGCTGCCAAGGGTGCCGCGCAAAAAGCTTGAGACAGCGCGTACGCGCCCGCTAAGGGCCTCCTAAAATAGCAAGATCATCGGAGGCCCTATGAGCAAGTTGCACCTCGTCTTCGGCGGGCGCGTAAAAGACCCGCAGACGCTGGATTTCGTCGATCCGTCGAAGCTCGACGTGGTCGGGATTTTCCCGGATTATGCCGCGGCGGAAAAGGCTTGGCGTGCCGCGGCGCAGCGCACGGTGGACGATGCCGAGATGCGGTACGTCGTCGTGCACCTGCACCGATTGCTGGAGCCGAGCCTGGAGGCTTGAACGCGTCCTGCACCCCGGCGAAGGCCGGGGCCCAGTTCCACGAATTTGAAGCGACAGGGCACTATCGAGGCCGCTGGCAACTGCGCCCCGGCCTTCGCCGGGGTGCAGTTTAGGCAGCCTCAGGCGCTACGCCATTTCCACATCAGGAGCGGCCTGGCGAGCACCAGCCCCGCCGCGAAGCCGCCGATATGCGCCGCTGCGGCGATGCCGACACCGGCGCTGTAGAAGGCGAAGGCGGTCATCAGGTTGATGATCACCCAGGCGGCAGCCAACCAGACGACATGGACGACCTGCGCGGGGATCGGCCCGATCGCCTTGGCGCGCGAACGGCCGAACAGCAGCGCATAGGCGCCCACGATGGCGGAGGCGGCGCCGCTGGCGCCGATCATCGGCTGGGGCGAGGTCGGTCCCGCCAGCCATTGCGCGCCGGCGGCGGCATAGGCGCCGACCAGATAGAGGATCACGATTCCCCAGGGACCCACCGCCTTTTCGGTCTCGCGGCCGGTATAGCCGAGCATCAGCATGTTCATGCCGAGGTGGAAGATGCCGGCATGGAGCAGCGCGGCGCTGAGCGGCGTCAGCCACACCGGCACCGCGGTCAGGTCTTCGAGGACGAGGCCGCTGAGCCGCGCCGGGATGAACCCGCCGAGCACCGCGGCATCGACTTCGCGATGGGTGAAGGTGACGAACAGGCTGACCAGCGCGGTGACCAGCACGATCGCCGCCGTGGCCGTGGGTCGACGCATCGCCGGCCTCAGATGAATTCGATCTTCGAGACCAGATAGTAGCGGTCGCCCGCGGGCACCGACACTTCGACCTCGTCGTCCACCTTGCGCCCGATCAGCGCGCGGCCGATCGGCGAATTGTACGAGATGCGGCCCTTGCTCGCATCCGCCTCGGTCTGGCCGACGATCTGGTAGCGGATCGGCTTGTCCTCCTCGTCGAGCAGGGTGACGGTAGCGCCGAACACCACCTTGTCGCCCGAAAGGTCGCGCGGATCGATGATCTGCGCGCGGCTCAGCTTGTCCTCGATATCGGCGATCGAGGCCTCGATCTGGCCCTGGCGCTCCTTGGCGGCATGATATTCGGCGTTTTCCGAGAGGTCGCCATGCGCGCGCGCTTCCTCGATCGCGTCCACGATCAGCGGCCGTTCCGCTTTCAGCGCCTTGAGCTGCTCGTTGAGCGTCTCATAGCCCTCCTGCAGCATCGGCATCTTCTCGACCGTCGCCATACGTCACGTCCTTCAAAAACGCCCCCGGCCCCAAGCGTCCCACGATTAAGACGCCCGCACATTAACACCGGTTGTGGGGGGATGATTGTGCGAACGCGAATAATAGGGCGCCCGCGGGTGCGGTGCAAGGCCAGGAAAGCCATGTCGGGGGAGAAGTGCAGCTGACCGTCACCCCGGCGAAAGCCGGAGTCTCCTGCCGCGGGCCGTTCGCCTGCTTCGCGAGATCCCGGCCTTCGCCGGGATGACGGAGATTTTCCCTTACCCCCGCGACGCGTAGAAGTCTTGGAGCGGCCGCACGCCCAGGCTGTGCTGCGACAGCGCCTCGATCGCCTGGGCCGCGGCGATGCTCGCCTGGGCGGTGGTGAAATAAGGAATCTTGTTGTTGAGCGCCGAGCGGCGGATGTCAGAGGAATCCTTGAGGCTCTGCCACCCTTCGGTGGTGTTGAAGATGATCGCGATGTCGCCGTCGAGGATGCGATCGACGATGTGCGGCCGGCCCTGCGCCACCTTGTTGACCCGCTCGACCGTCAGGCCATGCGACTCCAGGTAATCGGCAGTGCCGCTGGTCGCGACGATGCCGAAGCCCATCTTCGCCATCAGTTGAACCCCGGGCAGGATCACCGGCTTGTCGCTTTCCTTCACGCTGACGAACAGCGTGCCCTTGGACGGCAGGACCATCCCGGCGCCGAGTTGTGCTTTGGCGAAGCTCGTTGCGAAGTCCTGGTCGATGCCCATCACTTCGCCCGTGCTCTTCATCTCGGGCGAGAGCACCGGATCGACGCCCGGGAAGCGATTGAAGGGGAAGACGGCTTCCTTGACCGCGATATAGTCGATGTCGCGATCGATCCGGGGCAGGTCCTTGAGCTTCTCCCCCGCCATCACGCGGCTCGCGAGCTTGGCGATGGGGGTGCCGATCGCCTTGGCGACGAAGGGCACGGTGCGCGAGGCGCGCGGATTGACTTCGATGAGGTAGACGACGCCGTCCTTGACCGCGAACTGGATGTTCATCAGCCCCTTGACCTGAAGCGCCCGGGCGAGGGCATCGGCCTGACGCTCGATCTCGGCGACGATCTCCGCCGACAGGCTGTAGGGCGGGATCGAGCAGGCGCTGTCGCCCGAATGGACCCCCGCCTCCTCGATATGCTGGAGCACGCCCGCGACCACGACGTCGTCGCCATCGGCGATCGCGTCGACATCGACTTCGATCGCATCGCGCAGATACTGGTCGATCAGCACCGGCGAATCGCCCGAGACCTGTACCGCGGTCTGGATGTAATCGTCGAGCTGCTGGGTCGAATCGACGATCTCCATCGCCCGGCCGCCCAGCACATAGCTCGGCCGCATCAGCACCGGATAGCCGATCCGCTCGGCGATCTTCACCGCTTCGTCGCGGGTGCGCGCCAGGCCGTTGGCGGGCTGCTTGAGCCCGAGCCGGGTGACGAGATCGGCGAAGCGCTCGCGGTCCTCCGCCAGATCGATCGCATCGGGCGAAGTGCCGAGAATCGGGATTCCCGCGCCTTCCAGCGCCTTGGCAAGATTGAGCGGGGTCTGGCCGCCGAATTGGACGATCACGCCGACCAGTTCGCCCTTCGACTTCTCGACTTCCAGGATCTCGAGCACGTCCTCGGCGGTCAGCGGCTCGAAATAAAGCCGGTCCGAGGTGTCATAGTCGGTGCTTACCGTCTCCGGATTGCAATTGACCATGATCGTCTCATAGCCCGCATCGGCCAGCGCGAAGCAGGCGTGGCAGCAGCAATAGTCGAACTCGATCCCCTGCCCGATCCGGTTCGGCCCGCCGCCGAGGATGACGATCTTGCGCCGATCGCTCGGCAGCGCCTCGTTCTCGGGCTCGCCGAAGCTCGGGGCCTCGTAGGTCGAGTACATGTAGGGCGTCTTCGCCTCGAACTCGGCGGCGCAGGTGTCGATCCGCTTGAACACCGGCCGAACGCCGAGTTTGTGGCGATGCGCGCGGACGTCCGCCTCGGTCACGCCGCCGGTCATCGCGCGGACGACCTCGCCGATCAGGCCCGAGCTCTTCGCCATCGCATCGGTGCCCTGGCGCAGGTTCGCCGATTTGAGCGCGAGGAAAGCGAGCCGCTTGTCGCTGAAGCCCATCGCCTTGAGCCTCCGCATCCCCGCCGCGTCCTGCGGCAGCCCCTCGCGGCACACCTGCTCCTCGGCCTCGACGATCTCGGCGATCCGCTCGATGAACCAGGGATCGTACTGCGCGACCGCGCAGACCTCGGCCACGGTGAAGCCCTCGCGCAACGCCTGGGCGGCGATCAGCAGCCGATCGGGGCTGCGGATGGCGAGCGCCGCCTCGATCTCGGCACGCGGGGCGCCGGCGAGCTTGTCGACATTGTTGAAGCCGCTGAGCCCGGTTTCGAGGCCGCGCAGCGCCTTCTGCATCGATTCCTGGATGTTGCGGCCGATCGCCATCACTTCGCCGACCGACTTCATCGCGGTGCCCAAGGTCGCCTCTGCGCCCTTGAACTTCTCGAACGCGAAGCGCGGGATCTTGGTGACGACGTAATCGATCGTCGGCTCGAAGCTGGCCGGCGTCGCGCCGGTGATGTCGTTAGTGATCTCGTCGAGCGTGTAGCCCACCGCGAGCTTGGCCGCGACCTTGGCGATCGGGAAGCCGGTCGCCTTCGAAGCCAGCGCCGAGGAGCGGCTGACGCGCGGATTCATCTCGATGACGATCAGGCGGCCGTCCTTCGGATTGACCGCGAACTGGACGTTCGAGCCGCCGGTCTCCACCCCGATCTCGCGGAGCACCGCGATCGATGCGTTGCGCATGATCTGGTATTCCTTGTCGGTGAGCGTCAGCGCCGGCGCGACCGTGATCGAATCGCCGGTGTGCGTGCCCATCGCGTCGACATTCTCGATCGAGCAGATGATGATGGCGTTGTCCGCACGATCGCGGACCACTTCCATCTCATATTCTTTCCAGCCGAGCAGCGATTCCTCGATCAGCACCTCGGTGGTCGGCGACAGGTCGAGCCCGTTGCGGACGATGCTAAGGAATTCCTCGCGATTATAGGCGATGCCGCCGCCGGTGCCGCCGAGCGTGAAGCTGGGGCGGATGATCGCGGGAAGACCGACCTTGTCGAGCGCGGCCAGCGCCTCAGCCTCGGTATGCGCGATCGCCGAGCGGGCGGACTCCAGCCCGATCTTGTCCATCGCCGCCTTGAACTTCTGCCGGTCCTCGGCCTTGTCGATCGCCTCGGCATCGGCGCCGATCATGATGCAGCCGAACTTCTCCAGCGTGCCGTCCTGCGCGAGCGCGAGCGCGGTGTTGAGCGCGGTCTGGCCGCCCATCGTCGGGAGCACCGCGTCGGGCCGCTCCTTCTCGATGATCTTGGCGACGATTCCCGGCGTGATCGGCTCGACATAGGTCGCATCGGCCAGCTCGGGATCGGTCATGATCGTCGCCGGGTTCGAATTGACCAGGACGATGCGATAGCCCTCTTCCTTGAGCGCTTTGATCGCCTGCGTGCCGGAATAATCGAACTCGCACGCCTGGCCGATCACGATGGGCCCTGCGCCGATGACGAGGATGCACTGGATATCTGTACGCTTAGGCATGAAGATGGGCACCGGCAAAGCCCCTCGCCCCCTTCAGGGGGAGAGGGGTTGGGGAGAAGGGGGAAGCGCAATGGCGAAGCGCAACGTCGAAGCCAGAGCCCGCGCGAAGCAGCTCCGGAAGGAAATGAGCGATCCCGAACTCGCTTTGTGGGAAACCCTCCGCGCCGGCCGGCTCCAGGGAGTCAAGTTCGTCCGCCAGAACCTTCGCGCGCCGTTCATCGCCGACTTCGTGGCGCGGTCGCACCGCCTGATCATCGAGCTGGACGGCGAGACCCATCAACTGCCCGGCGCCGAAGCCTATGACGCCCGGCGAACCGCGGAACTGGAAGCCCAGGGTTGGCGCGTGATCCGCTTCGCGAACAACGACGTCATGACCAATGTCGAAGGCGTCGCGCGGGCGATCCTCATCGCGCTGGGTCGCGAGTTCTAGAGGATAGCCCCCCTCTCCCTCCGCCGCTGCGCGGCACCTCCCTCTCCCCCTGAAGGGGGCGAGGGAGAAAGCAATCGCCGGCGATGTCACGCCATCATCCCCACGAACCGCTCGAACAGATAGAAGCTGTCCTGCGGCCCCGGGCTGGCCTCGGGGTGGTACTGGACCGAGAAGGCCGGCTTGTCGGTCAGCTCGAAGCCGGCATTGCTGCCGTCGAACAGCGAGACATGGGTCTCGCGGGCATTTTCCGGCAAGCTTTCGGTCAGCACCGCGAAGCCGTGGTTCATGCTGGTGATCTCGACCGCGCCGTCGCTCAGCCGCTTGACCGGATGGTTGGCGCCGCGATGGCCCTGGAACATCTTGCTGGTCTCGCCGCCCACCGCCAGTGCGAGCAGCTGGTGGCCGAGGCAGATGCCGAACAGCGGCTTGCCGGTCTCGAGCAGCTGGCGAATCACGGGCACGGCATATTCGGCGGTGGCCGCAGGGTCGCCAGGGCCGTTCGACAGGAAGTAGCCGTCGGGGGCGAAGCTCATGATCTGGTCGAAGCTGGCCGTCGCCGGCAGCACGGTCACGTCCGCCTCGGCCTTGACCAGGTTGCGAAAGATGTTGCGCTTCGAGCCATAGTCGATCGCGACGACGTGCGGGCGCTTGGTCTCGGGCCGCGTGTCGTCATAGCCGGCACCGAGCCGCCAGACGCCGCCTTCCCAGCCGTAATGGGTTTCGCAGGACACGGTGATGGCGAGGTCCATGCCCTCCAGCCCCGGCCATTGCCGCGCCATGTCGAGTAGCAGGGGCAAGTCGAACTTGCTGGCCTTGCTGTGCGCGATCACGCCGTTGGGCGCGCCGCTGGTGCGGATGCGGCGGGTGAGCGCGCGGGTGTCGATGCCCGACAGGCCGATCCGGGCATGCTTGGCCATCCAGGCATCGAGATGCTCGGTCGCGCGGAAATTGCTCGGCTCGGTCACGTCCTCGCGCACGATCATGCCGAGGGCGTGGGGATCGTTCGCCTCGATATCGTCGGGATTGGCGCCGACATTGCCGATGTGCGGGAAGGTGAAGTTGATGATCTGGCCGGCGAAGCTCGGATCGGTCATGATCTCCTGATAGCCGGTCATCGCGGTGTGGAAGCACACTTCGCCCACCGCCTCGCCCTCGGCCCCGAAGCCACGCCCCCAGATCACGTCCCCCGACGCCAAGACCAGTACGCCGGTGGCTCCGGCAGGCATGGGCGCAGGCGTGGCATCGGCCATTGAGGGGTGGCTCTCCATTTGAGGTGCAGCAATGTCGCTAAGTGCCGCCCGCTAGCCCCCTACCCCCCTCGCGTCAACCGGTTCGCGGGGCTATTGCGGGGTCAATTCCCGATTCACGAGAGACGAAATGATCCGAGACGATATCAAGGCCGCACAGATCACCGCCATGAAGGCCGGCGACAAGGAAACGCGGGCCGCCATCAGCCTGATCCAGAGCGCGATCAAGAACCGCGACATCGAAGAGCGGACCAAGTCGGTCCAGATGGACGACGACGCGCTGGTGATCGAGGTGCTGCAGAAGATGGTCAAGCAGCGCCGCGAATCGATCGAGATGTTCGAAAAGGGCGGGCGCCAGGAGCTCGCCGATGTCGAGAAAGGCGAAGTCGCGGTGATCGAGCGCTTCCTGCCCGCGCAGATGAGCGAGGACGAGACCGAGGCGGCGATCGAGGCGATCAAAGCGGAGCTTGGCGCGAGCGGCATGAAGGACATGGGCCGGGTGATGGCCGAGCTCAAGGCGCGGCACGCGACGACGCTGGACATGAGCAAGGCGAGCGGGCTGGTGAAGGCGGCGTTGGCGTGAAACCGCACATTGCCTTGCTTCCCCTCCCGCTTGCGGGAGGGGATTGAGGGGTGGGCGAGCGCTCTCCTCGAGAGACTCCGGCGAGGAAGAACCCCGCAAATTTCCGGCTCGACCGGCCGACGCGGCGCGCCCGCAAGCTTCGCAGCGAACCGACCGAAGCCGAAGCGCTGCTCTGGACACGGCTTCGCAAATCTCAGCTCGGCGGACTGACCTTTACGCGCCAGCTTCCGGTCGCCGGCCATTTCGGCGATTTCGGATGCCGACGAGCCCGGCTGATCGTCGAACTCGATGGCAGCCAGCACGTCGCAAACGCCGAGGCGGACGCCGAACGGACACGCCGCATCGAGGCGGAGGGATATCGCGTCATCCACTTCTGGAACAACGACCTGACGAGCAACCTGGACGGGGTGTTGCAGTCCATCCTCGACGCCGCTTTCCCCGGCGGAGAGCGGTCGCCCACCCCCCAGCCCCCTCCCGCAAGCGGGAGGGGGAGCAGAAGTCGCGCAACTCGAACGCCTCGCGAAAGGAAGGGCGCCGACCCAGCCTGCGACGGCGAAGAAATGCCATGAGTCTCACCCCCGCCTTCCTCGACGAACTGCGCGCGCGGACGCTGCTGTCCGGGCTGATCGCCAGGACGGTGAAGCTCCAGCGCGCCGGGCGGGAGTTCCGCGCCTGTTGCCCGTTCCACAACGAGAAGACGCCGAGCTTCTACGTCAACGACGACAAGGGTTTCTACCATTGCTTCGGCTGCGGCGCGCATGGCGATGCGATCCGCTGGATGACCGATCAGCGCGGGCTGCCCTTCATCGATGCGGTGAAGGAGCTCGCCCAGGCGGCGGGGCTCGACATGCCCGAGCAGGACCGCCGCAGCGCCGAGAAGGCCGAGCGGGCGAAGGGGCTGCACGAGGCGATGGCGGATGCGGCGGCGTGGTTCGTCGAGCGGCTGCACGGCATCGAGGGCGCCGAGGCGCGCGCGCTGCTCAAGAAGCGCGGCGTGTCCGAGGAGACGGCCAAGGCGTTCGGCATCGGCTTCGCGCCCGATTCGCGTGGCAAGCTAAAGGATTCGCTCAAAGCCTATGGCGACGCGATGCTGGTCGAGGCCGGCATGCTGATCGCCGTGGAAGGCAAGGAGCCGTACGACCGGTTCCGCGGCCGGCTGATGATCCCGATCCGCGACGTGCGCGGTCGGACGATCGCGTTCGGCGGGCGGATCATCGGCGAGGGCGAGCCGAAATACCTCAATTCGCCCGAGACGCCGCTCTTCGACAAAGGGCGGACGCTCTACAATCTCGATCGCGCCCAGGCGGCGGCGCGCAAGTCGGGCCGGATCATCGCGGTCGAAGGCTATATGGACGTGATCGCGCTCGCCCAGGCCGGGTTCGGCGAGGCGGTGGCGCCGCTGGGCACGGCGATGACCGAGCATCAGCTCGAGCGGCTGTGGCGGATCGCCGAGGTGCCCCTGCTCTGCTTCGACGGCGATTCGGCGGGGCAGAAGGCGGCCATCCGCGCCGCCCACCGCGCGCTGCCGCTGCTCCAGCCGGGGCGCAGCCTGGCCTTCGTGACGCTGCCCGACGGGCTGGACCCCGACGATCTGGTCCGGCAGCAAGGCTCAGCGGCATTCGAGGCGCTGCTCGGCAAGGCCCGCGCTTTGGTCGATCTGCTCTGGGATAGCGAGGTCGGCGCCGAACCGCTCGACACGCCGGAGCAGCGCGCGGGGCTCAAGCGCCGCCTCGGCGAGCTTGCCGGCAGCATCGGCGATGCCAATGTGAAGCACGAATATCTCGCCGAATTCCGCGCGCGCACCGATGCCCATTTCGGCCGCGGGCAGCGGGGGTTCGAGGCGCGGCCGCAGCGCAGCGGCTATGCGCCGGCGCGAGGCAAGCGCGACAAGCGCGGCAACTGGATCCCGCCCGAGCCGCCGCTCCAGGCGCAGACCCGCTCGCTCCAGGCCGGTGGGCTGGATCCGATCCTCGCCCGCGCCGTGCTCGCCGGATTGATCCGCCATCCGGCCGAAATCGCCCGGCACATGGAGGTGCTGGGCAGCCTGCGCGGGGCTTCGGGCGCACTCGGCAAGCTATTTGAAGCGGTTATCGACGTGGCGCTCGAAGACCGGCAGCTTGATCGCGCCAAAGTCCTCACCATATTGGCGCGGTCCGGATTTGATCAGATGGCAAGCGAATTGCTGCGGGCCGACACCCTGCCCTTCTCCTTCACGCGCTCCCGCGCCGACGAGGCGAAGGCCCGCGAGGACCTCAACGAGGCGATCGCGGTGATGGTGGCGCGTCCCGCGGTGGATGCGGCGTTGGCCCAGGCGACGGCGGCGATGCGCGAGCAGGTCGACGAGGCAAGCTTCGCTCGCCAGATGGCGCTGCTGCGGCAGCGGCAGGAGCTGGAAACGCGGCTCGCGAATCTGATGCTTGCGGACGAGGACGATTTCGAGGATTAGGGCGGCGTATAATAGCCGCCATCCAATTTCGAGGATTTTGATGGCCAAGGCGAACATGGCAGACGTCACCGACGGCAACGAGGCGGGTGACGCGCCGCTGATCGATCTCAACGAGGGTTCGGTCAAGAAGCTCATCGCGCGGGCGAAGAAGCGCGGCTACATCACCGTCGATCAGCTCAACGAAATGCTCCCGCAGGACCAGTTCACCTCGGAGCAGATCGAAGACATCATGGCCAATCTCAACGATCTGGGCATCAATGTCGTCGAGAATGAGGACGCCGGCGAGGATGCCGAGCCTGAGGACGAGGCCGAGGAGGCCGACGCTTCGGACAGCCAGGACGATTCCGCCCCGGCCTTCGAGACCAAGAAGAAGGAAACGGTCGATCGCACCGACGATCCGGTGCGCATGTACCTGCGCGAGATGGGCGCCGTCGAGCTGCTCAGCCGCGAGGGCGAGATCGCGATCGCCAAGCGCATCGAGGCCGGCCGCGACACGATGATCCTCGGCCTGTGCGAATCGCCGATCACCTTCAACGCGATCATCGGCTGGTCGACCGCGCTCAACGAAGGCACGATGCAGCTGCGCGAGATCCTCGATCTCGACGCGATGCTCTCCAAGGGCCCCTCGGCCGAACAGGTCGAAGGCGCCGAGGACGACGATTCGGGCGAGATCAGCGAGAAGACCGCCGGCACCTCCTTCAAGGAAGAGGAAGAGGTCGAAGAGGTCCAGGAGGAAGAGGACGAGGATTCGATGACCGAGCGCCGCACCCCGCGGCCTTCGGACGACGATGACGAGGACAACACCCTCAGCCTCGCCCAGATGGAGGAGACGCTCAAGCCGCAGGCGCTCGAGAAGTTCGCCAACATCACGTCGATCTACAAGAAATTCTCCAAGATGCAGCTCCAGCGGCTCGACGCGATGGCCGCGGGCGGCGAACTCGCCGCGTCAGAGGAGAAGAAGTACCAGAAACTGCGCGAGGACCTCACCGCCGAGGTCGAGAGCGTGCAGTTCCATCAGCAGAAGATCGAATATCTCGTCGACCAGCTCTACAGCTTCAACCGGCGCCTCACCGCGCTGGGCGGCCAGATGCTGCGCCTGGCCGAGCGCCACAAGGTGAGTCGCAAGGACTTCCTCGATCGCTATGTCGATCACGAGCTGGACGAGAACTTCATCGCCACGGTCGAGAAGCTCGACAAGAAGTGGGCAGCGTTCGCGGCCAACGAGGCCGGCGCGGTCGACCGCATCCGCAACGAAATCGCCGAGATCAGCCAGCAGACCGGCATGGCGCTCGCCGAGTTCCGCCGCATCGTCAACATGGTGCAGAAGGGCGAGCGCGAGGCGCGCATCGCGAAGAAGGAGATGGTCGAGGCCAATCTCCGCCTCGTGATCTCGATCGCCAAGAAGTACACCAATCGCGGCCTGCAGTTCCTGGATCTCATCCAGGAGGGCAATATCGGCCTGATGAAGGCGGTGGATAAGTTCGAATATCGCCGCGGCTACAAGTTCAGCACCTATGCGACCTGGTGGATCCGCCAGGCGATCACCCGCTCGATCGCGGACCAGGCGCGCACCATCCGCATTCCGGTGCACATGATCGAGACGATCAACAAGCTGGTGCGTACCAGCCGCCAGTTCCTCCACGAGCAGGGCCGCGAGCCTACGCCGGAGGAGATGGCCGAGCGCCTGAGCATGCCGCTCGAAAAGGTGCGCAAGGTGATGAAGATCGCCAAGGAGCCGATCTCCCTCGAGACGCCGATCGGCGACGAGGAAGACAGCCACCTGGGCGATTTCATCGAGGACAAGAACGCAGTGATCCCGGTGGATGCCGCGATCCAGGCGAACCTTAAGGAAACGGTCACCCGCGTCCTGGCGAGCCTGACCCCGCGCGAGGAACGCGTGCTGCGCATGCGCTTCGGCATCGGCATGAATACCGATCACACGCTTGAGGAAGTCGGCCAGCAGTTCTCGGTTACCCGCGAACGCATCCGTCAGATCGAAGCGAAGGCGCTGCGCAAGCTCAAGCACCCGTCGCGCAGCCGGAAGATGCGGTCGTTCCTCGACCAGTGATCCCGATCGGGCATTGACGAAAAAGCCGGGCCGGGGGAGCGATCCTCCGGCCCTTCTTGCTTTTCCGGCCGTGGTTTATCCACAGTAAACTCGCCGTAAACCGCGTCTTTACGTGGTTCGGTATAAGGGTTCGTTTCATCACCGAATCCGCCGAGTGCAGGGCCCGGCGCGGGATCATGGGGATATATGGCGTTCGACTCCGTACAAGTTGCGCGACTGGGCGGCGCCTGGGGCTCGATGGGAGCGCTGATCGCGTCCGACGGCAGCGCCAATCACCCGTATCTCCAGCGCCTGGCGCGCAACGAGGAATCGCTGCGCGACCTGTCGGACGCCGCACATCACATCTGCATGCTGCACGGTCGCCATCCTGGCGTGGTCGATCATGCGCTGCGCCACGCCCGGCTCGGGATCGAGCGCGACTGGCTTGAAGCAGCCGCCGACGCCTTCGTCATCGAACGCGCCTTCGTGGTCCGAACGGTCGCCGCCGCCGGCCCGCTGCCGAGCACGCCCGGCCATGCCGAAACCGAAGCGGCACTCGCCGCGCAGCGCCATGCGCTCGACATGCTCGCCCAGTCGGATCGCGCGGGCTGCGCGACCGGCGCGTCGATCGCACTGGTGATGGACTGGGCGGTGATCCGCGAGGCGCTCGACGCCGCGGCGGCCCGGCTCGGGCTCGAATCGCCATCGTCGCAGCTCCCGCTCGCCGAGGAGACGGTCACGATCCTCGACGCCCTGCTGCGCGAGGCGCCGCTCGAGCGCGCGATGCTGTTCGGCGCGCAACAGCTCTTCGCGCAGCATCGCGGCCTGTGGGACCTGCTCGAAGCCCGCGCGAGCGCTCGCGACAAGCATTGAGCGACAGCCAAAGCTGGGGCTTTTCATCGGATCACGCCATCGCCTGAGATGCCAGCTTTCGCTGGCGTGACGCGAAATGGCCCTTTAAGTCGTCGCCATGCGCTTCGAAGGCACCCAGAGCTATGTCGCGACCGAGGACCTGAAGGTCGCGGTCAATGCCGCCGTCACGCTGCGGCGTCCCCTCCTCGTCAAGGGCGAGCCGGGGACGGGCAAGACCGTCCTCGCCTATGAGATCGCCAAGGCAGTCGGCGCGCCGCTGATCGAGTGGAACGTCAAATCGACGACCAAGGCGCAGCAGGGGCTGTACGAATATGACGCGGTGGCGCGGCTGCGCGACGGCCAGCTCGGCGACCCGCGCGTCCACGACATCGCCAACTATATCCGCCGCGGCAAGCTGTGGGAGGCGTTCACTGCCCCCACCCTCCCCGTCCTGCTGATCGACGAGATCGACAAGGCGGACATCGAATTCCCGAACGACCTGCTCCAGGAGCTCGATCGCATGGAATTCCACGTCTACGAGACCGGCGAGACGGTGCGGGCCGCCGAGCGGCCGATCGTGGTGATCACCTCGAACAACGAGAAGGAACTGCCCGACGCGTTCCTGCGCCGCTGCTTCTTCCACTATATCAAATTCCCCGATCGCGAGACGATGCAGGCGATTATCGACGTGCATTTCCCGGGCATCCAGAAGCTGCTGGTCAGCCGCGCGATGGAGATCTTCTACGAGATCCGCGAGGTGCCGGGCCTCAAGAAGAAGCCGAGCACCAGCGAACTGCTCGACTGGCTCAAGCTGCTGCTTCACGAGGACATGCCGCTCGACGTGCTGCAGAACCGCGATCCGACCAAGGCGATTCCGCCGCTACACGGCGCGCTGCTCAAGAACGAGGCCGATGTGATGCTGTTCGAACGGCTCGCCTTCATGGCGCGGCGCCAGCCGGCAAAGGGCTGAGCCGCCCATTGTCGTTAACGCTTGAATAACCCATTGCCGATACGGTTTGCGCGGGGGGGACCCAGTAGGGTACCCGTTGTATGCGTACCGTGTTCGCGTTCCCGTTGCTGGCTGCCGCCGCCCTGTGCGCCGCGGCGCCGTCGCACGCGCAGTCCCTTCTCGAATATGTCGGGCAGTGCGTACCCTTCGCCCGGGCGGCCTCGGGCATCCAGATCTATGGTGACGCCTGGACCTGGTGGGACCAGGCCGATGGCCGCTACCAGCGCGGCCATGTGCCACGCGTCGGCGCCGTCCTCGCCTTTTCCAAGACCGCCCGCCTTCCGCTCGGCCATGTCGCGGTGGTGAGCCGCATCGTCGAGGACCGCGTGCTGATGATCACCCATGCCAATTGGTCGCGGCAGAATGGCGAGCGCGGCCATGCCGAGCAGGACGTCACCCTGTTCGACGTCTCGGAGAAGGGCGACTGGACGCTGGTCAGGGTCTGGTATCGCGATCGCAACGGGCTCGGCAGCTCGATCTACCCCGCGCACGGCTTCATCTATGGCACGCCCGATCCGCGCGCCGGCCGTGCGGTGCGCAAGGCGCGGCCCGCCGCGGAGCTGACCGGCCGCCAGCCCGATTATGTCGGTTCGCTGATCGATGCCTATGTGACCCGCTGAGCTTGTGCCGCCATCGGGCCTGGCGCATGCTCGGGCCGATGGGGGAAGCGGGCGGCAATCGGGGATATTGGCTGCTGTTCGGCGCGATCGTCGCGCTGGGTTTGGGCTTGCGCGTCGCCGGCGCTCAGGGCTCGCTCTGGCTCGACGAAGCCTGGTCCGCCGTGATGGCGCGCGAAGCGGGAACGCCGCTCGGCGTGTTCCTGAAGATCAATCATGACAACAACCACCACCTGAATTCGCTCTGGCTGCAATTCGTCGGCCTCGGCGCGCCGCCGGTCATCGCGCGGGCGCTGTCGATCCTCGCCGGCACGGCCAGCATCGTCGTTGCCGGGCTGATCGGCCGCCGCCGAGCGCCGCTGCTTGGCCTGCTCACCGCCGCTCTGTTCGCGATCTCGCCGATCCTGGTGACGTTGGGTTCCGAGGCACGGGGCTACGCACCCATGGCGCTGGCGCTGCTGGTCGCGATCCTGCTCGTCGATCGCTGGCTCGCCGGCGAGGCGGAGCGCAGCCCGGCGACGGCGCTGGCACTTTGCTTCCTGCTCGGCATGCTTTCGCAACTGACCATGGTGTTCGGCTTCTGCGCGATCGCGGGCTGGGTCTTCTTCGCGTCCTGGACCGAGCGTTCGCCGGGTCGCGCAGCCAAAGCCACCTTGGCGCCGCTATGGCCATCCTTCGCGATGATCGTCCTCGTCGTCGCCATCATTGCAGGTGCGGCCTCGACCAGCCCCAAGGGCTTCGAGTTCGGCGGCTGGGATCCGTTCACCTGGATGCAGTATATGCGCGGCCTGTCGGAAATGGCCGGCTATACGTTCGGCTATCCCGACATCTATGTGCTCTGGTTCGCGATGGTGCCGGTTCTGTTGATCCTGGCGCGATGGGCCGGCGTGTCTCGCCTCCCCTTCCACACTCTCGCGATCCTCGCCTTCCCCGCTGCGATCGCGCTGCTTCATCCGGCCAACGTCGCCTATGGGCGCTATTACCTCCTCGTCTCGATCGCGCTGCTGATCCTGGTCGCCGAACTCGCCTGGCTCGGCCTGGCTTCCGGAGGCTGGAAGCGCCTGGCCGCCGCCTTGGCCTTGGGAAGCTTCACCGTCGGAAGCCTTGCGTGCGACATCGAGTTGATTCGCAATCAACGCGCGGATCCAGGCGCCGCGATCCGCGCGCTTCAGGCGCGGGCGCCCGGCGGAGCGACGGTATTCATCGAACGCGACCGGGGCCGGGCGGTCCTGGCCGCCGCCGCCGCTTCGGCGCGCTACCCTTTGACGATTACCGGGACGAGCTGCCCCACTCCACGCTTCCTGTTCATCGATCGCTTTCTCAATGAAAGCTTCCCGGCCGCCCCTCGCCATTGCGAAAAGCACTACAGCCCGATCGCCACGGCCCGCGTCCATGGCATGTCCGGTACCGACTGGACGCTTTACGAGGCGAGGCCCTAAGGTCGCCGCATGTTCCTGTCCTTTCTCGACGCTTTGCGCGCCGCGGGCATCAAGGCGAGCCTGAAGGAGCATCTGCTGCTGCTCGAAGCGCTGGATCGCGACGTGATCGAGCAGACGCCGGAAGCCTTTTACTATCTCGCCCGCGCCACCTTCGTGAAGGACGAGGGGATGCTCGACCGGTTCGACCAGGTCTTCGCCAAGGTGTTCCGGGGTGCGGCCGGCGCGATCGGCGTCGCATCGACCGACCTTCCCGAGGAATGGCTGCGCGCCATCGCCGAAAAGTACCTGACGCCCGAGGAAATGGCGCGGATCGAATCGCTCGGCTCCTGGGACGAGATCATGGACACGCTCAAGCAGCGCCTCGCCGAGCAGCAGGGCCGGCACGAGGGCGGCAGCAAGTGGATCGGCACCGGGGGGACTTCGCCCTTCGGCAATTCGGGCTACAATCCGGAAGGCGTGCGGATCGGCGGGGAGAGCCGGCACAAGCGGGCGATCAAGGTCTGGGAAAACCGCGAATTCCGCAATCTCGACAACACGCGCGAGCTGGGCACCCGCAACATCAAGGTCGCGCTACGCCGCCTGCGCCGCTTCGCCCGCGAAGGCGCCGCCGACGAGCTGGACATCGGCGCGACGATCGAGGGCACGGCGCGCCAGGGCTGGCTCGACGTGCGGATGCGGCCCGAGCGGCACAATGCGGTCAAGCTGCTGCTCTTCCTCGACGTGGGCGGTTCGATGGATCCGTTCGTCAAGCTGTGCGAGGAGCTGTTCTCCGCGGCGACCAGCGAGTTCAAGAACCTCGAATTCTTCTATTTCCACAATTGCCTGTACGAGGGGGCATGGAAGGACAATCGGCGGCGCTTCCAGGAGCGCATCCCCACCTGGGACATCCTCCACAAATATGGCCACGACTATAAGCTGATCTTCGTCGGCGATGCTTCGATGAGCGCCTATGAGATCAGCCATCCGGGCGGTTCGGTCGAGCATTTCAACGAAGAGGCGGGCGCGGTTTGGCTGAAGCGCGCGCTCGACACCTATCCGGCGGCGGCCTGGCTCAATCCGATCCCGCGCGAGCAATGGGGCTATACCCAATCGCTCCAGCTCATCCGCGAGCTGATGCAGGATCGGATGTATCCGCTCACGCTGGCGGGGCTCGACGAGGCGATGCGCGAGCTCGTGCGCAAGCGCTGATCCCGCGTCGCCTCACGGCGATTGGCGGACTTCCTTGACGACCTCGCGCGAAATCACGTCGCGCTGCGCAGTCGACCTGCCCAGGGTGCTGGCCTTGTAGAGCCCCTTGAGGAAGCCGAGATCGACCGCCGTCAATTCCGGCGGCGGGGGCAGCGCAGGGTCGTACAGGGTGAGGATCGTATCGGCTGCGGCCGACTCCCTGGGCGGAAGCGCGCCGGCAAGGGCGCGCATCGCGGCATAATCGGCAAGCTGGATCACCAACTTGCCGAGCGTCGAGTCGGCGTCGAGCACCACGATCGACTGCACCGTCACTTGCTGCGTCGGCAGGGTGATCCGCGAGGCCGAGCGCACCTCCAGCACCTTCATCCCGTCGTCGCCCATGCCGACGGTCTGTCCGTCTTCATTATGGACCTCGATCGTGCTCCAGGCATGCGCAGGCCCCTGGCGCAGCGCCCGGCGGAGCGCGCCGTCATCCAGGCCCGCGAAAAAGCCGGGATGCTTCTTGCGCAGCGCCTTGACTAAACCATCGGCATCTTTCGCCACGATCAGCGCGACGTTGACCTCGCAACCGCGCTCCCCATGCGGCACGCCCCCCGCGGCCGCGACGTCGCGGATCCGCTGCTCGGCACTCCTGGCGAACGCTTCGGGAAGCCCGAGCACCAGCGGGCAGACCGGCGCGGCGAATCGCGCAAGCTGGCCGTCGATGCTGTCGCTGATCTGACGGACGAACCGCCGCACCACCTTCGCGCTCGGCTGGCTCTGGCCCGTGACGACGATCCCCTTGTCGTCCTGCACTTGCTGGGCGCGTGCCGGGGAAGCGGAGAGCATTGCTGCGAGATAGACGCTGGTCAGCCAAATCCGCACGCCCGATTCCCTCCACAGCCGCCGTGACGCTAGCATGCGGGCCGGACGCCGGAAACCGCGCCGGAACTCAGAGCCGTTCGACGGCCCGGTGAAGGCGGCGAAGGACGGCGCCGTCATGCGCCTGGCCGCTCGCGGCTTCGGCCGCGATTCCCATCAGGCGGACCGCGCCGAAGCTCGCCGCCAAGCCCTTGAGCCGCAGCGCCGCGGCCGCCCAGCCATCGGGACTTTCGGCCGATTTCATCGTCTCCAGGCAACGGCGCACGCCGTCGAGAAAAGCCTCGCGAAGCTCGGCGATCAGCGCGGGCTCGTCACCCACCGCTGCCGCCAGCGTCGCATCGATTGCACCCGGATCGTACGCCATGGCGCGGTTGTAGCCACAACAGCGTTAACGCCCCGTTTCCAGCCGCTGTTGGTACGGCCCGGAAATGTGGTAGATAAAGGCCATGATCGGGGGAAAACCTGCCAGGACCACGTTCGAGGCCGAACCGGGCACCGAGCCGCTGCTGCTGTCCGAAGTGGAGGATATCCATTTCGACGACGAGGAGGAACAGCCCGAGCGCGGCTCTCGCGCGTGGCTGATCCCGGCGCTCGCGAGCGTGGCGATCCTCGCCTGGCTCGGCGGCATGGCGTGGCTGCTGCGCGATACCCTGCGCGCCCCGATGCCGCCGATCGACCTGGTCGAGCTGATCGCCGCGCTATGCGTGCCGCCCGCGCTGATCTGCCTGCTCTGCCTGCTCGCGCTGCGGACCAGCCGCGCCGAGGCGCGCCGCTTCGGCGCAACCGCCCGGGCGATGCGCGCCGAGGCGGCGAGCCTGGAGCGCGTGATCGCGACGCTGTCGAACAAGATCGAAGCCAATCGCACGGCGCTCGCCGAACAGACCAACATCCTGATTGCGATGGGCGAGCGCGCGGGAGAACGGCTGGAGCACGCCGCAGGCACGACCGCGCAACAGGCCCGCGCCATCGACGCGAGCAGCCGCGCGCTGGACGATGCCACCTATGAAGCCGCACGGCGCGTCGAGATCGTGCTCGAATCGCTGCCCAAGGCGCATGACGAGATGCGCGGCCTCGCCGAGCGCGTCGACGCCGCCGGGCTGCTGGCGAGCGAGCGCGCCGCCGGCCTCGACACCCAGCTCGCCGCGCTGAGCGAGCGCGGGCGCGAAGCCGACCAGATCGCCGGGGGCGCCGCGGACCGTCTCGCTGCCCATATCGCGCGAATGGAGGCGACGAGCGCAAGCGCCAGCGCGCGGCTCGAGCAAGTCACCGACGAGATGTCGAGCGCCGTCGATGCGGTGCTCGATCGCGCGGCCGGCGCCGTCGATCAGGCGCGCAAGGGCATCGCCGCCCAGGGCGAGGCGATCCTCGCAATGCTGTCGGCCAATCAGGCTGCGCTCGACCGCGCCGGCCGCGACAGCGCCGAGGCGCTGGGCGAGCGCATGGCGACGATCGAAACCGCGATCGGCCGGATCGGCGCGCGGCTCGGCGAGGAGCAGGTCCGCGGCAACACGCTGTTCGAGGGACTGGCGGGCGGGATCGATCGGCTCGATCGCGCCATGGACGATCTGCGCGCGGCGGGGAGCGAGCGCACCCAGCACCTCGCCGCTTCGCTGAGCGCGCTCCACGAATCGGTCGATGCGATGACGGTTGCGCTCAACACCGGCGACGAGACCGCCCGGCGCGTGATCGGCACGTCGGAAGACCTGCTCACCGCCCTCGACGCCTCGGCGCGCGAAATCGACGAGACGCTGCCCGAGGCGCTCGCCCGGCTCGACGCGCGGATCGCCGCGAGCCGCCAGGTCGTCGCCGGCGCCAAGCCCGAGCTGCTGGCGCTGGTCACCGCGGCCGAAAGCACCCACGATGCGATCGAGGCGATCGCCGACGTGGTCAGCCAGCAACGCGACACGCTCGCCAAGACCCAGGCCTCACTGCTCGAGACGCTCGCGACCGGCGGCGAACAGGCCGAGCAGCTCGGCGGCATCGTCGACGAAACGATCGCGACGACACGCCATTTCGCCGAAAGCGCGGCGCCGCAGCTGATCGAAGCGCTGGTCCGGGTGCGCGAGACCTCGCACGCCGCGGCGGATCACGCGCGCGAGACGCTGGATGCGATCGTGCCGCATGCCGAGCGAGCGTTGGAAGATGCAGGCGGCGCAGCGTTGCGCCGCGCGGTCGATGCGTCGGTGCGTCGCCAGCTTGCCGATCTCGCCGAGACCACCGAAGCGGCGGTCGGCGCTGCCACCCGCGCCTCGGAGCGGCTCGCCCAGCAGATGCGCGCGATCGCGGAGACCAGCGCCGAGGTCGAGGCGCGGATCGAAGCCGGCCGCAAGGCGCGCGAGGACGCGGACAGCGATCACTTCGCGCGGCGCGTCTCGCTGCTAATCGAGGCGCTCAACTCAGCTTCGATCGACATCACCAAGGCCTTCTCCGCCGAAGTGACCGACAGCGCCTGGGCCGCCTATCTGAAGGGCGACCGCGGCGTCTTCACGCGCCGCGCGGTGCGGCTGCTCGATCCGGCGGACACCCGCGAAGTGCACCGCCTCTACGACGCGGACGAGGATTTCCGCGACAACGTCAATCGCTACATCCACGATTTCGAGGCGATGCTCCGCCAGATCCTGGCGCTGCGCGACGGATCGCCGCTCGGCGTCACGCTGCTCTCGTCGGACATGGGCAAGCTGTACGTCTCGCTGGCCCAGGCGATCGAGCGGCTGCGGACCTGACGCGCCTCAGCGGCCCCAGCGGGTCCAGTCGAGCATGTCGGTGGTCACCCAGCCGAACTGATAGTTGAGGTAGAACAGGCCGAAAAGGACCGTCGCGACGATCGTGGTGCGCAGTGCGACGCGTCCCATGCGGAATTCGTGCGGCGCGCTCGGCGCCTGGCCGGGCACCAGCGCGATCCCCGCCTCCTCGCTCGTGCGCACGCCGAAGGGCAGCACGAGGAAGACGGAGAAGGCCCAGAACAGGAAATAGATGGCGAGAGCGGATTTCCACGGCATGCGGCTTCCTTAGGCCAGCTCGCCGCCCCCGTCATCCCATCCGAAGGGCGGCCGCCGCTAAATCTCGATCACCAGCACGTCCACCACCGGCTTCTTGCCGGTGTAGCGCACCGCCGCGCGGCGCACCGCCAGGCGGACCGATTCGCGCAGCTTCTCGATATCCTTGCCGTCCTTGGCGACAGCCTCGGCCGCTGCCTCGGCGGCTTCGGCGATGAAGTCCGCGCGGTCCTCCTCGACGGGGATGCCCTGCAGACGGATCTGCGGCTCGCCGACCAGCCGGCCGCCGCGCACCGCCACCGCGGCGCTGATCTGGCCGTACCAGGAAATGCGTCGCCGCTCGCTGATCGTCGTGCCGTCCGCCGGCAGGATGATATCGCCGTCGAGCACCAGCCGGCCGGCCGGCGCATGGCCGATCCGCGCCGGTGCGCCGGGGGCCAGGCGCCAGATTTCGCCATTTACCTGGTTCACGGCCCTTGGCACACCCTGCGACAAGGCGAAGCGCGATTGCTCGTGCATGTGGCGGACTTCGCCATGGACCGGCACGATGACCTCCGGCCGGATCCATTTGTACATCTCGGCGAGCTCGGGCCGGCCGGGATGGCCCGAGACGTGGATGAACGCCTGGCGATCGGTGATGATGTCGACATTCGCGGCGGCCAGCGTGTTCATGATCCGGCCGATCGCGATCTCGTTGCCCGGAATCTGGCGCGAGGAGAAGACGACCAGGTCGCCCTGGACCAGCTTGAGCGGGTGCGTCCCCTCGGCGATGCGGTTGAGCGCGGCGCGGGGCTCGCCCTGCCCGCCCGTCGCGACGATCAGCACCTTGTCGCGCGGCAGCGTCATCGCCGTGTCGAAATCGACGGTTTCGGGAAAGTCCCTCAGATAGCCGGTCTGCTTGGCGACGCGGATGATCCGATCGAGCGAGCGCCCGGCGACGCACAAGGCGCGCCCCGTATCCTGCGCGACTTCGCCGAGCGTCTGGAGCCGGGCGGCATTCGAGGCGAAGGTAGTGACGAGCACGCGGCCTTTCGCCGCGCCGATCACTTCGTCGAGCCCCTTGCGCACGTCGGCTTCGGACCCCGATGCCTCGGGATTGAAGACGTTGGTCGAATCGCAGACCAGCGCGAGCACGCCCTGATCGCCGATCGCGGTCAGTTCCTCGGCGGTCGAGGCGCCGCCCAGCGACGGCGCTTCGTCGAGCTTCCAGTCGCCGGTGTGGAAGACGCGACCATAAGGCGTCTCGATCAGCACGGCGTTGCCTTCGGGAATCGAATGGGCGAGCGGCGTGTAGGTGATCGTGAAGGGGCCGACCGAAAAGGGGCCCTCCTCGTTAACCACATTGAGCTCGACCTTGTCCTCGATCCCCTCTTCCTCGAGCTTGCCGCGGATCAGCCCCGCCGTAAACGGCGTCGCATAGAGCGGCACGCCAAGATCGCCGGCGAGATAGGGCAGCGCGCCGATATGATCCTCATGACCATGGGTGAGGACGATGCCGAGCAGGTCGTCCAGCCGTTCCTCGATGAACTGGAGATCGGGCAGGATCACGTCGATCCCCGGATAGTCCGGGCCGCCAAAGGTGATGCCGCAATCGACCATCAGCCATTTGCCCTGGGTGCCATAGAGATTGACATTCATGCCGATCTCGCCGGAGCCGCCCAGCGCGAGAAAGAGGAGTTCGTTACCTGGAGTCATGATGTCCTTTTGGCTGCGCCGGGCGCATCCGTTCTTTGCGTCACCCCGGCCTTGTGCCGGGGTCCACTCAGCCGCGCCGGCTGAGCTTCGGTCTCTTGACCATCCCTTGCCTCCTGGTGGACGCCGGCACAAGGCCGGGGTGACGAGAGGCTGTCAAAGCTGCGCAGTTCGGCTGCGTTCCCACAGCATGCCCAACCCCTGGATCGTCAGGTCGGGTTCGATGATGTCAAAGACCGGCGTGCGCTTCTCGAACAGCACCGCGAGGCCGCCGGTGGCGATCACCTTCACCGGGCGGCCGATCTCGGCCTTCAGCCGCGCGACCAACCCTTCGATCATCGCGACATAGCCCCAATAGATGCCGATATGCATCTGGTCGACCGTATTGCGCCCGATCACGCTGGCGCTTTCGGGCGCAGTGATGGCGATGCGCGGCAGCTTGGCGGCCGCCGTCACCAGCGCATCGAGCGAGAGGTTGATGCCGGGCGCGATGATCCCGCCCTTATAGGCGCCGCGATAATCGACCACTTCGAAGGTGGTCGCCGTGCCGAAATCGATGATGATCAGGTCGCCCGAGTGGCGGGCATGGCCCGCGATCATGTTGAGTGCGCGATCGGCGCCGAGCCCCTGCGGCTCCTCGACGTCGAGCGGGAAGCCCCATTCGGCGCTGCCCTGGCCCGCTATGACGGCGTCGGTGCCGAAATATTTGCTGGCGAGCACCTGCAGATTGTGGAGCGCGCGCGGCACGACTGTGCCGACGATCACGCCGGTGACGGCGCTGCGTTCATAGCCTTCGAGGCTGAGCAGCTGGCTGAGCCAGACGGCATATTCGTCGGCGGTGCGGCGCGGATCGGTGGCGATGCGCCAGCGCGCGCGGATCTCGCCGCCTTCCAGCAGCGCGAAGACGACATTGGTGTTGCCGGCATCGATCGCGAGCAGCATCGCTTGGGTTTCCTTCAGAGCAGGAACACGTCGCCGGCGTGAATGGCACGGGTCGAGCCATCGGCCAAGCGCAGGATCAGAGCACCCTCGCTATCGAGGCCCTGAAACAGGCCATCGACATTGCTGCCATCGGCGAGCCGGGCGGTGAGCGCGGTGCCGATCGGATGCGCGCGCTGCAGCCAGCGGTCGCGGACCGGCGCGATGCCGTCGCGCCAGCGCGACAGCCAGCGGGCGAAGGTCTCGGCCAGCGTCTCCGCGAAGAGATGCGGATCGGGCGCGGCGCCATGGGCGGCGAGACTGGTCGCCGGGCGTTCGGTATCGGTGGGATGATGCGCGAGATTGACGCCGAAGCCGATCACCACCGCGTCGTCCGCGCGCTCAAGCAGGATGCCGGAGAGCTTGGCGCCATCGATCAGGACGTCGTTGGGCCATTTGATCTGCGCCCGTCCCGGCAGGAAGACGCAGACCGTCTCTTCCAACGCCACCGCCGCGACGAGCGCCAGCGTGGCGGCGGGCGGCTCTCCGAGGCGCACCCGCACCAGCGTCGAGATATAGAGATTGCCTTCCGGCGAGGCCCAGGACCGGCCCTGCCGTCCCCTGCCCCCGGTTTGGCGCTCGGCGCGGAGCCAGAGGCCCTCGCTCGCGCCGGTCCGGGCCAGCGCGAGCAGATCGGCATTGGTCGATCCCGTCTCCGGGACGGTGCGGATCGTCGCCGTCAGAACAGCGCCTTCGCCGCCAGGCTCGTCCAGGCGCCGAGCGGAATCAGCAGCACCCAGCCGATCGGCGAGATCGCCGCGGCGCTGAGCACGAGCAGCCCGCCCTCGACCAAGTCCGGCTTGCCGGCAAAGGCCGGCGCCGGCTCGTCGAAATACATCGTCTTGACGATCTTGAGGTAATAATAGGCGCCGATCGCCGAGGCCGCGGCAGCCACCGCAGCATAGGCATAGAGCCCAACATTCACCGCCGCGACGAACACCGCCAGCTTGGCGAAGAAGCCGAGCAGCGGCGGGATGCCCGCCAGGCTGAACATGAAGATCGCCAGCGCCAGCGCCAGGCCCGGCCGCGTGCGCGACATGCCCGAAAGGCTCTGGATCGTCTCGATCGAATTGCCCTCGGCATCGCGCATCTGGAGCACGATCAGGAAGCTGCCCAGCGTCATGACGACATAGATCGTCATGTAGGTCAGCACGCCCGACACGCCGGCCGGGGTGCCGGCGGCAAGGCCGACGAGCGCGAAACCGACATTGTTGATCGACGAGTAAGCGAGCAGTCGCTTGAGGTTGCTCTGCCCGATCGCGCCGAACGCGCCGAGCACGATCGAGGCGAGCGAGGCGAAGATCACGATCTGGCGCCAGTCGTGGATCGCCGGCCCCATCGCCTCGATCGCGACGCGCACGGCGAGCACGATCGCCGCCACCTTGGGCGCCGAGGCGAAGAAGGCGGTGACGGGCGTGGGCGCGCCTTCATAGACGTCGGGCGTCCACATGTGGAACGGCACGGCCGACATCTTGAAGGCGAGGCCGGCGAAGACGAACACCAGGCCGAACAGCAGGCCCGTAGAGCGGCCGCCGGCATAGGCATCGGCAATCCCCGCGAACAGCGTGGTGCCGGAGAAGCCATAGACGAGCGAAATGCCGTAGAGCAGGATGCCCGAGGCCAGCGCGCCGAGGACGAAATACTTCAACCCCGCTTCGGCCGAGCGCGTGTCGCGGCGCATGAAGCTCGCCAGGATGTACGCGGCCAGGCTCTGCAACTCGAGCCCGACATAGAGGCTCATCAGGTCGCCGGCCGAAACCATCATCCCCATGCCGGCGCTCGAAAGCAGGATCAGCACGGGATATTCGGGACGCAGATCGTCGCCCGCGGTGCGCTGGAAGAAGCGCGGTGCGATCAGGATCGATACGGCAGCCGAGGCGAAGATCAGCACCTTGGCGAAGGCGGCGAACATGTCCGCGCGGTACATGCCGCCGAACGCGCTGCCCCCGGCCGAGGCCGGCCCGGCAAGGGCGATGCCCGCGCCCAGCAGCAGCGCGACCGCGGCCCAGCTCACCAGCTTGGTCGATTGCGCCCCGCCCCAGGCAGCGACGAGCATCAGGACGATCGCGCCCAGCCCGAGCACCAGCTCCGGCAGCGTCATCATCAATTGCAGCGAATAGCTCATCAGTGCGCCTCCCCGTGCGCAGCAGCAGGGGTGGCAGGCTTGCCCGCGGTCGGCAGCGAATCCCCGGCGGGCCTAGCGCGCTCGATCCGCGCCATCAACCGTTCGACGTCGCCGCGCATCGGCTTGAGGAAGCTCTCCGGATAGACGCCCATCCACAGCGTCACCGCCGCCAGCGCGCCGAGCATTGCGAATTCGCGCGCGTCGAGGTCCGGCATCGCCCTCACGTCGTCCTTGGTCAGGTCCCCGAACGCCACGCGGCGATAGAGATAGAGCATATAGGCAGCGCCCAGGATGATGCCGGTGGTGCCGAGCAGCGCATAGAGCGTCGAGACCTGGTAGAGGCCGGCGAGGCTCAGGAACTCGCCGATGAAGTTGCTGGTGCCCGGCAGGCCGACCGAGGCCATGGTGAACAGCAGGAACAGCACGGCATAGCGCGGCATGTTGATCGCCAGCCCGCCGTAACGGTCGATCTCGCGGGTGTGCAGCCGATCGTAGATCACGCCGACGCAGAGGAACAGCGCGCCCGAGACCAGGCCGTGGCCGAGCATCACCATCATCGCGCCTTCGATGCCCTGCGCATTGAACGCGAACAGGCCGAAGGTGACGATCGCCATGTGCGCGACCGAGGAATAGGCGATCAGCTTCTTCATGTCGCTTTGCACCAGCGCGACGAGGCTGGTGTAGATCACCGCCACGGCCGAGAGGGCGAAGACGAGCCAGATCAGCTGCGCCGAAGCCTCCGGGAACATCGGCAGCGAGAAGCGCAGGAAGCCATAGCCGCCGAGCTTGAGCAGCACGCCGGCCAGGATCACCGAACCCGCAGTCGGCGCCTGGACGTGCGCGTCGGGAAGCCAGGTGTGGACCGGCCACATCGGCATCTTGACGGCGAAGGAGGCGAAGAAGGCGAGCCACAGCCAGGTCTGGATATGCGGCGCGAAATCATAGGCCAGCAGCGCCGGGATGCTCGAAGTGCCCGCGGTGATCGCCATGTAGATCATCGCGATCAGCATCAGCAGCGAGCCGAGCAGCGTATAGAGGAAGAATTTGTACGAGGCGTAGATGCGGTTCGCGCCGCCCCAGATGCCGATGATCAGGAACATCGGGATCAGGCCGCCTTCGAAGAAGACGTAGAATAGGAACAGGTCTTGCGCGGCGAAGGTGCCGATCATCAGCACTTCGGTGGCGAGGAACGCCGCCATGTACTCGGGCACGCGCTTCTCGATCGAGAGCCAGCTCGCGCCGATGCAGATCGGCATCAGGAAGACGCTGAGGAGGATCAGCAGCAGCGCGAAGCCGTCGATGCCGAGCGCCCAGGCGAACTGCACCCCGCCCGGCTGGCCGAACAGCGTGACATGTTCGACGAACTGCCATTGCGGCGCGCCGGCGCCCGTCTGAAACTGCGACCAGAGCAGCATGCCGAGCGCGAAGTCGATCAGCGTGGCGATCAGCGCCACCCAGCGGGCCGTCCGCGCATCGACGAACAGGCAGGCGACTGCGGCGAGCGCCGGGACCGCGAGCATCAGCGAGAGCATGGGCACACCGCTCATCGTGCGATCACCCAGGTCAGCGCGGCGGTGAGACCGATCAGCATGACGAACGCATAGGTGTAGACATACCCCGATTGAAGCTTGACCGCGCCGACGCTGCCCAGCTTGACCGCCGCCGCGGCGCCATTCGGGCCGAAGCGGTCGATCGTGCCCTCATCGCCCTTCTTCCAGAAGAAGCGGCCGATCGCGAAGGCCGGGCGCACGAACAGGAAGTTGTAGAGCTCGTCGAAGAACCACTTGTTGAGCAGGAACACGTAGAGTGCGTGGAACTGGTCGGCGATCGCCGAGGCAAGGCCCGGGCGGCGGATATAGACGAACCAGGCGCTCGACAGGCCGAGCAGCATCGCGATCGTCGCCGACAGCTTCACCCAGACCGGCACTTCGTGCATCGCGTGCATCAGATGCTCGTTGAAGGCGAGCGCGCCCTTCCAATAGCTCTCGCCTGCCGTCGGCTCGATGAACGCGCCGTGGAAAACCAGGCCGGCGAACACCGCGCCGATCGACAGCACGAGCAGCGGGATCAGCATAACGATCGGGCTCTCGTGCGGATGATAGCCGCCGGTGCCTTCATGGCCGTGATCGTGGAGGACCTGATCCGCGCTCGGGCCGTGTCCGGCATCTTCCTGCGCCGGCGCGTTCGCCTCTTCGCTGCCATGGCCATGCGTATCGTGCGCGTCATGGACGGCGTGCTGGATATGCTCCGATCCGGCCCAGCGCGGCGTGCCATGGAAGGTCAGGAACACCAGGCGCCAGGAATAGAAGCTGGTGAGCAGCGCGACGAACACGCCGACCCAGAAGGCTGCGGGCACGCCGGCGGCCCAGCTCGCCTCGATGATCGCGTCCTTGGAATGGAAGCCGGCAAAGCCGAACGCGCTGTTGCCGAAGATGCCCGGGATGCCCACGCCGGTGATCGCCAGCGTACCCGCCATCATCGTCCAATAGGTGATCGGGATCTTCTTCCACAGCCCGCCATAGAAGCGCATGTCCTGCTCATGGTGCATGGCGTGGATCACCGAGCCGGCACCGAGGAACAGCAGCGCCTTGAAGAAGGCGTGGGTGAACAGGTGGAACATCGCCGCGCCATAGGCGCCGACGCCCGCCGCGAAGAACATGTAACCGAGCTGCGAGCAGGTCGAATAGGCGATGACGCGCTTGATGTCGGTCTGCACCAGGCCGACCGTCGCGGCGAACAGGCAGGTCGCGGCGCCGATAAAGGTAACGACGCCCATCGCGACATGGCTCTGCTCGAACATCGGCGACATGCGGCAGACCATGAACACGCCGGCGGTGACCATCGTCGCGGCGTGGATGAGCGCCGACACCGGGGTCGGGCCTTCCATCGCGTCCGGCAACCAGGTGTGCAGGCCGAGCTGGGCCGACTTGCCCATCGCGCCGACGAACAGCAGCAGGCAGAGCACCGTCATCGTATCGAAGCGCTGGCCGAGGAAGCCGATCGTCGATCCGTGCATGTTGGGTGCGGCGGCGAGGATCGAGGGGATGTCGATCGTGCCGAAGACCAGGAAGGTGCCAAAAATGCCGAGCATGAAGCCCAGATCGCCGACGCGGTTCACCACGAACGCCTTGATCGCGGCGGCATTGGCGCTGGGCTTGCGGAACCAGAAGCCGATCAGCAGGTAGGAAGCGAGGCCCACCCCTTCCCAGCCAAAGAACATCTGGACCAGGTTGTTGGCGGTCACCAGCATCAGCATCGCGAAGGTGAACAGCGAGAGATAGGCGAAGAAGCGCGGCTGGTCCGGATCCTCGCTCATATAGCCCCAGCTATAGAGGTGGACGAGCGCCGAGACGCTGGTCACCACCACGAGCATCACAGCGGTGAGCGCATCGACGCGCAGCGCCCAATCGACGTGCAGCCCGCCGCTCGCCATCCAGGTGAACACCGGCGCGACGCTCGGCTCGGCCGAACCGCCCAGATAGCTGAGGAAGATCGGCCAGCTGAGCGCGCAGGCGAGGAACAGCGCGCCGGTCGTGACGACCTTCGGCAAGGTCGCCCCGAACGCCTTGTTCGAAAGCCCCGCCACGGCCGCCGCGAGCAGCGGCAGGAATACGATGAAATGGATCGCCGACATCAATAGGCCCCCGTCACCCCAGCGAAAGCTGGGGTCTCGCGCCACACGCGCACGGTTCGAAGGAGAGAGATGCCAGCTTTCGCTGGCATGACGGAGTTAAGCACCATCAGCCCTTCATCCGATTGACGTCTTCGACCGAGATCGTGCCGCGGCCGCGGAAGTAGATTACGAGGATCGCCAGGCCGATCGCGGCCTCGCCGGCGGCGACGGTGAGCACGAACATCGCGAAGACCTGCCCGACCAGGTCGCCCAGCGCCGCCGAGAAAGCGACGAAATTCAGGTTCACCGCGAGCAGGATCAGCTCGATCGCCATCAGGATGACGATCAGGTTCTTTCGGTTCATGAAGATGCCGAGCACGCCCAGCGTGAACAGGATCGCGCTGACGACGAGATAATGGGTAACGCCGATCACAGCTCGACCCCCTGCCCCACGGGCGGATTGAGGTTGCGGGTGGCATCGGCCGCGCGGCGGGCGACCTGGCGGCCGACCTTTTGCGGCTTGACGTCGCTGCGCGGACGCAGGGTCAGCACGATCGCGCCGATCATCGCAACGAGCAGCACCAGCCCGGCGCCTTCGAACACGAAGAGGTAGCGCGAATAGAGCAGCCGCCCGATCGCCTCGATATTGGGCACCGCGCCATCGACCGGGGCGATGCGGCGGCCGAGCTGAAGTCCCCCGGCGCTATAGGCGCCGATCGCGATGATGATCTCCGCCACCAGCGCCACTGCGAGCGCGAGGCCGACGGCTGCATATTTCATCACGCCCGCGCGGACCTCGGCGAAATCGATGTTGAGCATCATCACGACGAACAGGAACAGCACCGCGACCGCGCCGACATAGACGATCACGAGCAGCATCGCGATGAACTCGGCACCCGCGAGCACCATCAGCCCCGCCGCATTGAAGAAGGCGAGGATCAGCCACAGCACGCTGTGCACCGGGTTGCGCGACAGGATCGTCAGCGCGCCCGAGGCGATCACGACCACCGCGAACAGATAGAAGGCGAGGAGCTGGATCATGCGAGCACCTCGCCCTCACCCTTCCCACGCGCCTGCGGCGCGCGGGCCCCTTCCCTCTCCCAATGGGAGAGGGAGGGAGGCGCGAAGCGCCGGAAGGGTGAGGGTGAGCCCACCTCGGCGTAGAAACGGTGATTCATCATGCGTCCCACTGTTGGCGCGCGCTTAACGGTACGGGGCATCGGCGGCAAGGTTCGCGGCAATCGCGCGCTCCCAGCGGTCGCCATTCTCGAGCAGCTTCTCCTTCTGGTAGATCAGCTCCTCGCGGGTTTCGGTGGCGAATTCGAAGTTCGGCCCCTCGACGATCGCATCGACCGGGCAGGCTTCCTGGCACAGGCCGCAATAGATGCACTTGGTCATGTCGATGTCGTAGCGCGTGGTGCGGCGGCTGCCATCCTCGCGCGGCTCGGCCTCGATCGTGATCGCCAGCGCCGGGCACACCGCTTCGCACAGCTTGCACGCGATGCACCGCTCCTCGCCATTGGGATAACGGCGCAGGGCATGCTCGCCGCGGAAGCGCGGGCTCAGCGGGTTCTTCTCGTACGGGTAGTTGATCGTCGCCTTGGGCTTGAAGAAATACTTCAAGGTCAGCGCATGCGCCTTGACGAACTCCCACAGGGTCCAGGTGCGGATGATATGGCCGACGCTCATGCGGGCACTCCCACTCGGGTCAGCATCAGGAACCCGGAAACGATGAACACGAAGATCAGCGACAGCGGCAGGAAGATCTTCCAGCCCAGCCGCATCAGCTGGTCGTAGCGGTACCTCGGCACCGTCGCCTTCACCCAGCTGAACACGAAGAAGAAGAACAGGATCTTGGCGAACAGCCAGATAATGCCCGGCACATAATAGAGCGGCGCCCAGTCGAACGGCGGGAGATAGCCGCCCCAGAACAGCGTCGCGTTGAGCGCGCACATCAGGATGACGTTGGCATATTCGCCCAGCCAGTAGAGCGCGAAGGCCATCGACGAATATTCGGTCTGGTAACCCGCGACGAGCTCGCTCTCCGCTTCGGTGAGGTCGAACGGCGCGCGCTGCGTCTCGGCGAGCGACGAGATGAAGAACACGATCGACATCGGGAAGAGCAGCGGATTGAACGCGTTGCCGTTGATGAAGCCGTAATAGCCCTTCTGCGCCTCGACGATGCCGCCGAGGTTGAACGTGCCGGCCCACATCACCACCGAGATCAGCACGAAGCCGATCGAGACTTCGTAGCTCACCATCTGCGCGGCGGCGCGGATCGCCGAATAGAAGGGGTATTTCGAGTTGGACGACCAACCGGCGAGGATGATGCCATATACGCCCAGCGACGAGGCGGCGAGCACGTAGAGCAGCCCGACATTGATGTTCGCCAGCGCCACGCCCGCCTGGAACGGCACCACCGCCCAGACGATCAACGCCACCGTGAAGGTGATGATCGGCGCGAGCAGGAACAGCACCTTGTTGGCGCCCGACGGGATGATCGTTTCCTGCAGGAACACCTTGAGGCCGTCGGCGAAGCTCTGGAGCAGGCCGAAGGGACCCACGACGTTCGGGCCGCGACGCAGCGCCATCGCCGCCCAGATCTTGCGATCGGCATAGATGATCATGGCCACGGCGAGCATCAGCGGCAACGCGATGACCAGGATGTCGATCAGCGTGGCGACGAACCAGGCCACGCCATAATTGGCGAAGGGCTGCCAGCCGAGCAGATTGATGTGTTGATACCAGGAGGTCATTCCGCCGCCTCCGCAAAGTCTTCGCCGTGGAGCAGTTCGGCCGAGCAGCGCTGCATCGTCGGCGAGGCGCGGCAGATGGCGTTGGTGAGATAGAAGTCGGCGATCGGATAGGTCACCCCGCCCGAGGCCGAAGCGTCGAGCGACGGCGGCGCCCATTCGTAGCCGGCCAGCCCCTCGCGGCCGAGCGCTGGGACTTCGTTCGCCATGTTCGCACGCAGCTCATCGAAGCTGTCGAAGGGCAGCGTGTGCCCGAGCTTCTCCGAAAGCGCACGCAGGATCGACCAGTCCTCGCGCGCGTCGCCCGGCGCGAACACCGCACGATCGGCGCGCTGGACGCGGCCTTCGAGGTTCACATAGGTGCCGGGCTTCTCGGCATAGGTCGCGCCCGGCAGGATCACATCGGCATGATGCGCGCCGGCATCGCCATGATGGCCGATATAGACCTTGAAGCTGGCCGCGAACGCGGTGAAATCGACTTCGTCGGCCCCCAGGAAGAAGGTGAGCTTCGGCGCCGCGGCGACGATGTCGGCGATGCCGCCCTTCTGCGCATAGCCGAGCATCAGCCCGCCCATCCGCGCCGCGGCGGTGTGGACGACATTGAAGCCGTTCCATCCGTCCCGCATGAAGCTGCCGGCAACCGCGAGCGCCGCGCCATGGCCGCCCTTGAGAGCGCCGGGGCCGAGGATCAGCAGCGGCTTCTTCGCCGCCTCGATCACTTCCGAAACCTCGGCCGGCATCTTGCCGAGCAGGCCGAGATCGTCGCCGAGCCAGCGCGCCTTGTAGGTGAGGTCCACCTCCGGCCCGATCGCGAAGACCTTGGCCCCTTTCTTGATCGCCTTGCGCACCCGCGTGTTGATCAGCGGCGCTTCCCAGCGCAGGTTCGTGCCGACCAGCAGGATCGCGTCGGCATCCTCGACCGCGGCAATCGTCGAATTGAATGCCACCGCGCCGAGATTCGACACGTCATAGGCGAGCCCGGTCTGGCGGCCCTCGATCAGGTCCGAACCGAGCGACTTCACCAGCGCCTTCGCGGCATACATGGTCTCGGCATCGAGCAGGTCGCCGGCGATCGCCGCGACGCTGCTGCCCGCAGTCTTCGCGACGGCCGCGATCGCCTCGAACGCCTCGTCCCAGCTCGCGGCGACCAGCTTGCCGTCCTTGCGGACGAACGGGCGGTCGAGCCGGCGGCGGACCAGCGCGTCGACATGGTAGCGGGTCTTGTCGTGCGCCCACTCCTCGTTGACGTCCTCGTTGATCCGGGGAAGCACGCGCATCACCTGGCGCCCGCGCGCATCCACGCGGATGTTGGTGCCCACCGCGTCCATCACGTCGATCGACAGGTTCTTCTTGAGCTCCCAGGGGCGATATTCGAACGCCACCGGCTTATGCGTCAGCGCGCCGACCGGGCAGAGATCGACGGCATTGCCCGAAAGCTCGCTCTTGAACGCCTTTTCGAGATAGGTCGTGATCTGCATGTTCTCGCCGCGATAGATCGCGCCGATATCCTCGACCCCGGCGACTTCCTCGCCGAAGCGCACGCAGCGGGTGCACTGGATGCAGCGGGTCATGATCGTCTTGATGATCGGACCCATATATTTCTCGGTCACCGCGCGCTTGTTCTCGGTGTAGCGCGAATGGCCGCGGCCATAGGCGACCGACTGGTCCTGCAGGTCGCACTCGCCGCCCTGATCGCAGATCGGGCAATCGAGCGGGTGGTTGATCAGCAGGAATTCCATCACGCCTTCGCGGGCGGCCTTCACCATCGGGCTGTCGGTGCGGATTTCCTGATTGTCGGCCGCGGGCAGCGCACAGCTCGCCTGGGGCTTGGGCGGCCCCGGCTTCACTTCGACCAGGCACATCCGGCAATTGCCGGCGATCGAGAGGCGCTCGTGATAGCAGAAGCGCGGAATCTCCTTGCCCGCGGCTTCGCAGGCCTGAAGCACGGTGGCGCCCTGCGGCACCTCGACTTCGATTCCGTCTACCGTAAGCTTGGGCATTACTCTGCCGCCTCCTGCATGCCGTTCGCGACCTGGCGTTCGTGGATCCGGCGCTCGATCTCGGGCCGGAAATGGCGGATCAGGCCCTGGATCGGCCAGGCGGCGGCGTCGCCCAGCGCGCAGATCGTATGGCCTTCCACCTGCTTGGTGACCTGTTGCAGCGTGTCGATCTCACTGATGTCGGCATCGCCGGTGCGCAGCCGCTCCATCACGCGCCACATCCAGCCGGTGCCCTCGCGGCACGGGGTGCACTGGCCGCAGCTCTCATGCTTGTAGAAATAGCTGATCCGGCTGATCGCCTTCACGATGTCGGTGGACTTGTCCATCACGATCACCGCGGCGGTGCCGAGGCCCGAGCCGACCGCGCGCAACCCGTCGAAATCCATCGGCACGTCCATGATCTGCGCCGCCGGGACGAGCGGCACCGACGAGCCCCCCGGGATCACTGCGAGCAGATTGTCCCAGCCGCCGCGGATGCCGCCGCAATGCTTCTCGATCAACTCGCGGAACGGGATGCTCATCGCCTCCTCGACCACGCACGGCTTGTTCACATGGCCGCTGATCTGGAAGAGCTTGGTGCCCTTGTTGTTCTCGTTGCCGAAGCTCGCGAACCATTCGGGCCCGCGCCGCAGGATCGTCGGCGCGACCGCGATCGATTCGACGTTGTTGACCGTGGTTGGGCAGCCATAGAGGCCGGCCCCTGCCGGGAATGGCGGCTTGAGGCGCGGCTGCCCCTTCTTGCCTTCCAGGCTCTCCAGCATCGCGGTCTCTTCGCCGCAGATATAGGCGCCGGCGCCGCGATGAACGAACACGTCGAAATCATAGCCCGACTTGCAGGCATTCTTGCCGATCAGGCCCGCGGCATAGGCCTCCGCCACTGCCGCGAACAGCGTCTCCGCCTCGCGGATATATTCGCCGCGGATGTAGATATAGGCAGCGCGCGCGCGCATCGCGAAGCCGGCGACCAGCGCGCCTTCGATCAGCAAATGCGGATCGTGGCGGATGATTTCGCGATCCTTGCACGAACCCGGCTCGGATTCGTCGGCGTTGATCACCAGGAAGCTGGGACGTTCCGGCGTCGGGTTCTTGGGCATGAAGCTCCACTTCATGCCGGTCGGGAAGCCCGCTCCGCCCCGCCCGCGCAGGCCCGAAGCCTTCATGCGATCGATGATCGTATCGGGCCCGAGCTCGAGCAGCGCCTTGGTATTGTCCCACGCCCCGCGCCGAACCGCCGCGTCGAGGTTCCATGGCTGGTAGCCATAGACGTTGGTGAAGATGCGATCCTTGTCGGCGAGCATTTAGCGGCCCTTTCCGACCATGTTCTGGATGAGGATGTACGCCAGCACCGCCAGGCCGATTAGGATGACCAGCCCGAGCAGCTTGAACGCGATCTTGAGCACCCAGCCGGCGACGACGATCGCGCCGATGACCGCCAGGACGACGAAGACGATGTTCTTGGTCTCCGCGCTCATCACCACTCCCCCCGATAGTCGTGGTTTTCGTTCACCATGGCGGTGAGCGTGGTCGGGCCGCCCACCGGCTCGACCGTGTGCCGCCCCGGCTCCTGCGTGCCGGTCTTGGGCGTCTCGCCCCGCGCCAGCGCGTCGAGGATCGCGAGCGTGCGATCGAAATCGAGATCCTCGTAATTGTCGTCGTTGATCTGCACCATCGGCGCGGACGCGCAATTGCCCATGCACTCGACTTCGGTGAGCGTGAACAGCCCGTCCTCGGTGGTGTGACCCTTCTTCAGGCCCTTGGACTTGCAGGCGGCGAAGACATCGTCCGATCCGCGCAGCCAGCACGGCGTCGTGCCGCAGACCTGGACGTGGTAACGGCCCACCGGCACCAGGTTGAACATGGTGTAGAAGGTCGCGACTTCGAACACGCGGATATAGGGCATGTCGAGTTCACGCGCGACGAACTCGATCACCGGAACCGGCAGCCAGCCTTGCGTGTTCGTCTCGGCACCCACCTGGCGCTGCGCCAGATCGAGGAACGGGATTGTGCAAGACATCTGCCGGCCGTCCGGGTAGCGGCCCCGGATCTCGCGCGCCTTCTCGGCATTCGCCTCGCTCCAGGCGAATTTGCCCCAGCGCGCGCGGACTTCGGCTTCGTCGGGAAGTTGGGGTGCGTCAGCCATTTGATCTCTTCTTGCGGTAACGGGCAGCGGCCGCACTTTCCGTGGACCAATACTCCTTGGAAAGCCGATACTTTCCAACGCGATCGTATGGCTCGTCTTTCATCGCACTCAACGTTGACCGCATGGCGAGCGCCATCCGCGATCCGACGAAAGCTCCCCAAAGCCCCAACCATATCAAGGCAACGGTCCAAAAGAACCGATCGTCGATCCAGACCGCGACCACTATTGGTATCGCTCCGGGCAGCAAGACGCCCCTGTAGCCCGTTCCTCGGGCAGTACGATCAACCCAATCACGGATCGCGGCGTAGACCTTCACCGGTCGCACTCCCCGAACACGATGTCGAGCGCGCCCAGGATCGCGGTGATGTCGGCCAGCATGTGGCCGCGCGACATGAAGTCCATCGCCTGGAGGTGGCTGAACGCAGTCGGCCGGATCTTGCAGCGATAGGGCTTGTTGGTGCCGTCGCTGACCAGATAGACGCCGAGCTCGCCCTTGGGGCTCTCGGTCGCGACATAGACTTCGCCCGCGGGCACGTGGAAGCCTTCGGTGAAGAGCTTGAAGTGATGGATCAGCGCTTCCATCGACTGCTTCATCTCGCCGCGCTTCGGATAAGCGACCTTGCGGTCGCTGCTGAGCACCGGCCCCTCGGGCATCTGCTGCAGGCACTGCTTCATGATGCGGGCCGACTGATAGACTTCCTGCACGCGGACCATGAAGCGATCATAGCAATCGCCCTTGGTGCCCACGGGCACGTCGAACTCCATCCGGTCGTAAACGTCGTATGGCTGCGCGCGGCGGATATCCCAGGGGATCCCCGCGGCGCGGATCATCGGGCCCGAAAAGCCCCATTTCACCGCATCCTCGCGGCTCACCACCGCGACGTCGACATTGCGCTGCTTGAAGATGCGGTTCTCGGCGACGAGGCTGATCGCGTCGCCGAAGAGCTGCGGCAGGCGCGTGTCGAGCCAGTCGGCGATGTCGGTGAGCAGCTTGAGCGGCACGTCCTGGCGCACGCCGCCGACGCGGAAATAATTCGCGTGCATGCGGGCGCCCGAGGCGCGCTCGTAGAAGTTCATGCAGTCCTCGCGGAGCTCGAACAGCCACAGGTTCGGGGTCATCGCGCCGACGTCCATCACGTGCGAACCGAGGTTCAGCATATGGTTCATGATGCGAGTCAGCTCGGCCCAGAACACGCGCATATACTGCCCGCGTACCGGCACTTCGAGGTCGAGCAGCTTCTCGATCGCGAGGACGAAGCTGTATTCCATCCCCATCGGCGAGCAGTAATCCAGCCGATCGAAATAGGGGATCGCCTGCTGATAGGTCTTGTACTCGATCAGCTTCTCGGTGCCGCGGTGGAGCAGCCCAACATGCGGATCGATCCGCTCGATGATCTCGCCGTCCAGCTCGGTGACGAGGCGCAGCACGCCGTGCGCCGCCGGATGCTGCGGGCCGAAATTGATCGTGTAGTTGGCGATCTCGGTGTCGCCCGGCTCGGGCTTGCCGCCATCGGTGCGGCCTTCGATCTCTTCCAGATATTCAGCCATTACGCTTCACCCCCCGGCGTCTTCTTCGCGCGCGGCTTGCGAGGTTTCTTGACGACATCGGGGGCAACCGGCGCGGGGCCGGCATCGGGACCCGATTTGCCGGCACCCGTCTGCGCCGTGCTGTCGCTCGTCTTGGGCTTGTCCACCTTCGGCTTGACGGCCTTGGCGGGTACGGCCTTGGCGATCGCATCCGCGCTCAGCGGAGTCGGCGCGCCCTTGGCCTCCGGCTGGGGAGCCGGCGCAGCGGCAGGCGCTGGTGCCGGCGTAGGCGCCGGGGCGGGCGCGGCCGGAGCAGCAGCCTTCTCGTCGCCCGGGAGCACATATTGCGCGCCTTCCCACGGGCTCATGAAGTCGAAGGTGCGGAAATCCTGGGCGAGCCGGACGGGCTCGTACACCACCCGCTTCGCTTCTTCCGAATAGCGCAGCTCGACATAGCCCGTCAGCGGGAAGTCCTTGCGCTGCGGATGGCCCACAAAGCCATAGTCGGTCAGGATGCGCCGCAGATCGGTATTGCCGTCGAACAACACGCCGTACATGTCGTACACTTCGCGCTCGAGCCAGCCGGCGACCGGCCAGATGCCCGTCACGCTCGGCACGGGCTTTTCCTCGTCGGTGATCGCCTTCACCTTGATGCGGTGGTTCCGCGTCAGGCTCAGCAGGCAATAGACCACCTCGAACCGCTCCTCGCGGTCCGGATAATCGACGCCGGCGATCTCCATCAGCTGCTGATATTCGAGGCCGGGCGTATCGCGCAGCAGGGTCATCCCCTCGACCACGCGCTCGCGGTCGAGCGTCAGGTTGACCTCGCCGACCTTGTCCTCGCTATGCAGCAGGATGTCGCCGAGCGCGGCCTTGGCCGTGTCGATCACGCCGTCGTTCGCGGCGAACCGGGGAGCGGTCGAGATCATCGTTCCAGCGTCCCGATCCGGCGGATCTTCCGCTGCAGCTGCATCACGCCATAGAGCAACGCTTCGGCAGTCGGCGGGCAACCGGGGACATAGATGTCCACCGGCACGATCCGATCGCAGCCGCGCACCACGCTGTAGCTATAGTGATAATAGCCGCCGCCATTGGCGCACGAGCCCATCGAGATGACGTATTTGGGCTCCGACATCTGGTCATAGACCTTGCGGAGCGCCGGCGCCATCTTGTTGCACAGCGTGCCGGCGACGATCATCACGTCGCTCTGCCGCGGCGAGGCGCGCGGCGCGGCGCCGAACCGCTCCATGTCATAGCGCGGCATGTTGACGTGAATCATCTCGACCGCGCAGCAGGCCAGGCCGAAGGTCATCCACCACAGCGAGCCGGTGCGCGCCCATTGGAACAGCTCCTCGGTCGACGTGACCAGGAAGCCCTTGTCGCCGATCTCGGCATTGATGTCGTTGAGGAAGCCGACATCGGGAAGCGTGCCCGGAGGCGGCGGCGTCGTGGTGAGTTCTACTCCCATTCGAGCGCTCCCTTCTTCCAGGCATAGACGAGGCCGAGACCGAGCTCGGCGATGAAGATCATCATCGAGATCCAGGCGGTCCAGCCGAGCGAGAACACGCTGACCGCCCAGGGATAGAGGAACGCCGCTTCGAGATCGAAGACGATGAACAGGATCGCGACGAGATAGAAGCGCACGTCGAACTGGCTGCGCGAATCCTCGAAGGCGGGAAAGCCGCACTCATATTCGCTGAGCTTGGCCTCGGTCGGCTGGTGCGTGCCCGTCAGCCGGGCGACCAGCATCGGCAGGAACACGAAGGCGCTGGACAGGGCCAGCGCGACGCCGAGGAACAACAGGATCGGCAGATATTGGGATAGATCGACCAAGGGCCTTCTCTTCTCGCGGATGCGGAATCTGAGGGTGGCTTTAGGCCGCTCCCGGAGGTGTCGCAAGGGGCCGGAGGGCTGAGAATCACTCGCAATAATGCGTGATATCCCATGATGATGAGAGCGCCCGGTCAGCCCGCCGCCCGGGCCGATCGTCATCCTGGCGAAAGCCAGGATCTCCCGAAGCGATGCAGCCCTCTGCTGCTGGAGATCCCGACTTTCGTCGGGATGACGGGAGTGTGGCTAGGCGTTGCGCAGCGCGCCGGCGACAAGCTTGTGCAGCTTCGAGTGCAGCCCGTCATTCGCGGCGAGATACTGGTTGCGCTCGCGCGACAGGTCCTGCCCGCGATAATCGGTGACATAGCCGCCCGCCTCGCGAACGATCAGCATGCCCGCAGCGACATCCCAGGGCTTGAGGTCCGATTCCCAGAAGCCGTCGAACCGCCCCGCCGCGACCCAGGCCAGGTCGAGCGCGGCCGAGCCGAGCCGGCGGATGCCCGCCACTTCTGGCGCCACCGCACCGAAGATGCGGCTCCACTCGGCGAAATTGCCATGGCCGAGGAACGGAATGCCGGTGGCGATCAGCGCATCGGCGAGATCGCGGCGCGACGAGACGCGCAGCCGCTGGTCCTGCAGCCAGGCCCCCCGCCCCTTCTCGGCCCAGAAGCTCTCGTCGGTGAGCGGCTGATAGACATAGCCGTGCGTCACTTCGGGCTTGCCCTGGCTCCCGTGCGGGTCTTCGACCGCGATCGAGATGCAGAAGTGCGGGATGCCGTGGAGGAAGTTCGACGTGCCGTCGAGCGGATCGATGATCCAGCGCGGCTTGTCCGGATCGCCCGCAATCTCGCCGCGCTCTTCGACCAGGAAGCCCCAATCGGGCCGCGCCTTGCGCAGTTCCTCGATCAGCGTGTCCTCGGCGCGCTTGTCGGCCAGGCTGACGAAGTCGGCCGGCCCCTTGCGGCTGACCTGGAGCTGCGAAACCTCGTTGAAGTCACGACGCAGACGCGGCCCCGCCTTGCGGGCGGCGCGCTCCATGACGGTGATCAGGCCGGAATGGGCTACCATATCTTTTCTTCCTCCCCTCCCGCTTGCGGGAGGGGGAGTCACGCATCAATCCGCGCGGCGGACGTAGGTCTGCTCGTACACGTCGACGACGATGCGGGTGCCGCTCGCGATGTGCGGCGGCACCATGATGCGCACGCCATTGTCGAGGATCGCCGGCTTGTACGAGGAAGAGGCGGTCTGACCCTTCACCACGGCGTCGGCCTCGACGATCGTCGCTTCGATCGTGTCGGGCAGCTGCACGCTGATCGGCTCTTCGTCATAGAGCTCCATCACCACGTCCATGCCGTCCTGCAGGAAGGCCGCCGCATCGCCGAGCAGGTCGCGCGGCAGCGTGGTCTGGTCGTAGGTTTCCTTGTCCATGAAGGTCAGCGTGTCGCCGTCCGCGAACAGGAACTGGAAATCCTTGGTATCGAGGCGCACGCGCTCGACCGTCTCCGCCGAGCGGAAGCGGACATTGTTCTTGCGGCCGTCGCGCAGATTCTTGAGCTCGACCTGCATGTACGCACCGCCCTTGCCGGGCTGGGTGTGCTGAATCTTCACGGCGCGCCAGATGCCGCCTTCATATTCGATGATGTTGCCGGGACGGATGTCCACGCCGCTGATCTTCATGGGATCGAGACCTGTATGCTGAGAAAGAGCGAGCGCGGGCTTTAGCGGTGCAGCCCCGATTGGGCAAGCCGTCCGCTCATCGCGTCTTCATGAGCAGCGGATAAGGATTGACGTCGGTCCCCTGCCACCAGCGCTCGCCCGGCTGCATCGTCTTGATCTCGAAATGGAGGTGCGGCGCGCCGCCCGCGGCATTGCCGCTGTCGCCCACGGTTGCGATCGGCTGGCCCTGGCGCACCCCCTGCCCCTCGCCCACCAGATAAGAATCGAGGTGCGCGTAATAATGCACCGTCGCGCCATCGCGGGTGCGGACATAGAGCGTATGCCCGCCAGCGGCGCTCTCGAACACCTTCTCGACGGTGCCGGAAGCGGCGGCGACCACGGGGGTGCCCTTGGCGGCGAGGATGTCGATCGCGTGATGCTCGCGCGCGCCGCCGGCGCGGCTCTGGCCCCAGGTGTCGGTCAGCTGCTCGGGCCGGACGCCCTGGACCGGGATCACCAGTGGCACCGGATCGCCGGCCTGGCGCACAGGCGATGGGACGGCGACGGGCGCTTCGGCGGCAGGGGCGGGCGCAGCCGGCGCTGGCCCCTCGATCGTGATCCGGACCATCGAAAGGAATGCCGCCACCAGGACCAGCAGCAGCGCCGCCATGCCCCACCCCATCCGCTTGAGCCAGATCATCGCCTCACTCCTGGAAGACGGCCTTGCTACCGGGCTTCACCATCAGCGCGAGCCGCGCCGCATCCCAATTGGTCAGCCGGATGCAGCCATGGCTCTCGGTGCGGCCGATCAACTGCGGCTCGGGCGTACCGTGGATGCCGTAATGCTCCTTGGAGAGGTCGAGCCAGACGACGCCCACCGGTCCGTTCGGCCCCGGCGGCAGCATCGCCTTCTGGTCGTCCTTCTTGGCGTCCCAGAACAGGTCCGGATTATAGTGGAACTTCGGATTGGTGTCGGCACCGTAGATCTTCCAGGTGCCGATCGGCAGCGGGTCATGCTCGCTGCCCATCGTGGCGCTGAATTGCGCAACGAGCCGGCCCTCGGCGTCGAAGACCTTGAGCACCTTTTCCGACTTGTCGACCACGACATGATCGGCCTTGGGCTGCTTCGCCTCGACATTGAGGTCGGTCAGCGTCCGGCGCCATTCGGCCTTGAGATCGGAAGGATAGTCGCGCGACTGCGGCATGGCATTGGGGAAGACGAAGCTCGCCCGCGGGCGAATCGCGCCGCCGCCCGGATTGAGCTCCACCAGCATTTCGGGCGTGGTGTGGAACATCTCGCCGAGCTTCTCGAGCGGCCGGGTGTAACCCAGCGTCGCCAGCTTCGCCTGCTGGTCCGGGTCTTTGGGGATCGGATTGACGTACGGCCCGCGCAGCATCTCCGCGGTCAGCGTCACGCGCGTCACCGGCCGCAAGCTGGCATAGGGATGCAGCGCCCGCAGCGTCGGCGCGTCGAGCTTGCCGGTCGCGGTCATGCCCCGCGAAGTCTGGAAGCCCTTGAGCGCCGCCGTAAGCGACTGGCCCTCGCGCCCGTCGAGAATGCCCGGCGAGAAGCCGAGATGATCGAGGATCACCTGCGCATGCAGGATGGTATAATCGATCGGCGGGCGCCCCGAATGCTGTGGCTGGCCGAACGCGATCGGCGCGAGCGAGATACTGGCCAGCAAAGCCGCAGAACCGAGGAATTTGCGCACCGATCGTCTCTCCCGTCCAACATAGGTTGGCAGGAGAACGAGGCAGGCCGGTCTTGTTTCCCCGGCGTACCGTTCAGCGCTTGGCCAGCAGCTCCCCGAACGCCTTGACCGCGGCCTCCTCGTCGCCGCCCCAAACCGCCTGGCTCACTGCCAGGAAATCGGCGCCCGCAGCCACGAGCGGCGCCGCGTTCTGGGGCGTGATCCCGCCGATCGCGACGCAGGGCAGCTCGAACAGCGCGCTCCACCAGCTCAGGATCGAGGGCTCGGGGCGGTGCCGCGTTTCCTTGGTACTCGTCGGATAGAAGGCGCCGAAGGCGACATAGTCCACGCCGGCCTCGCCGGCTTCCATCGCGAGGTGCCGGCTGTCGTGGCACGTCACGCCGATCTGCACCTGGGGGCCGAGCACCGCGCGCGCCTCGCGCGGATCGCCGTCGTCCTGCCCAAGATGGACGCCATCGGCGCCGAGCCGCTTGGCCAGGCTGACGCTGTCGTTGACGATGAAGGCGACATCGGCGTCCGCGCAGATCCTCTGGAGCGGCTCGGCCAGCCGCGCCGCCTCATGCTGGTCGACGCCCTTGATGCGAAACTGGAATGCCGCGACCGGCCCGGCTCCAAGCGCGCGCTTCAGCCGCTCGGCAAAGCCGCCGGTCACGTCGAGCGGCGAGATCAGGTAGAGCTGGCAGGGCGGCCGGCGATCGTCACGCACGAACCGGTCCGCAAAGCCTTCCAACGCGTTCCCGCCGAACAGCGCGTCGTGTTCCGGTTCGTCCATGCTCAACTCCGCAATCCGCATCGGCCGTTCCGATTGGAACGACCGCCATTGGCGCGGCGCCTTCACCCCGGAGAAGCCGCCGGTCAAGCGCTGGTTCCAATTCCATGCCCCCGCGATCGCCCAGGTCGGGACCATCGACCCCGATGTCGCGCCGCCCGATCAGGCGGCTTGTGCGACCTTGTCGACCGAAGCGGCGTAAATCTCATCGATCGCGGCGCCAAGCGCGGCGTCGAACTCGGCATCGCTCATCCGGTGGCGCAAGTCTTCGAGCAGCGCGCGGCTGAAGCTCGCGATGATTCCGCGATTCTTGGCCAGCTCAGCGCAGGCCTCGGTCCGCCTATAGCCGCCCGACAGCGCGACCACGCGCAGCACCCGCGGGTGATCCACCAGCGCGTCGAACGTGCCCGGCGTCTCGGGGATCGAGAGCTTCAGCATCACCTTGTCGCCTCCCGGCAGCCGATCGAGCGCATCGAGGATCGCGTCGCGCAGCATCCCGTCGGCGGCGCCGCGCTCGGGGCTCTTGATGTTGATTTCGGGTTCGAGGATCGGCACCAGCCCGTGCGCCAGCACCTGGCGGCCGACCTCGAACTGCTGCGCGACGATCGCGGCGATGCCTTCACGATTGGCGAGGTTGACGACCGAGCGTTCCTTGGTGCCGAACACGCCCAGTCCTGCGGCACGCTCGAGCAAGGCGTCGAGGCCGGGGATCGGCTTCATCAGCTGGACGCCGTCGGCCTCGGCCTCCAGGCCCTTGTCGATCTTGAGGAAGGGAACGACGCCCTTGTCAATCAGCGCCTGGGGCGTCGGCTTGCCGCCGACGGTGCCGTCCATCGTCATTTCGAACAGGATCGCGCCGATCACCTTGTCTCCGGTGAAAGACGGCGAGGCGATGATCCGGCTGCGCATCGCATGGATCAGGCCGAACATCTCCTGGTCGTTCGACCAGGTGCCTTCTTCGATGCCATAGCCCTTGAGCGCCTTGGGCGTCGAACCGCCGCTCTGGTCGAGCGCAGCGATGAAGCCCTTCCCCGCGGCGATCTTGGCGGTCATTTCGGCAATGTTCATGGGGCCCTCGCGATGGTTTCGAAGGCGGCTCTATCGAGTGGCGAAAGGGCGGGAAACCCCTGACAGCGCTGGCAATCCGGCAAAGTGACGGCGCTAGCGATGCAGCGCCGCAACCCCCGGCAGCTCCTTGCCTTCCATCCATTCGAGGAACGCGCCGCCTGCCGTCGAGACGAAGCTGAACTCGCTCGCCACGCCTGCCTGGTTGAGCGCCGCGACCGTGTCGCCGCCGCCCGCCACCGAGACGAGCTGGCCTTCCTTGGTGAGCGCCGCCGCCGTCTTGGCGAGGCTGACCGTCGCCGCATCGAACGGCGGCGTCTCGAACGCGCCGAGGGGACCGTTCCAGACCAGCGTGCGGCAGGTCTTGAGCACGTCGGCCAGCGCCTCGGTCGCCGCCGGGCCGATGTCGAGGATCATCTCGTCGGCGGCGACTTCATGAACGTTGCAGGTGCGCAAGCTCGGCGGGTTGGCGGCGAATTCCTTGGCCACCACGACGTCGTAAGGGAGGTGCACGATGCAATTGGCCGCGTCCGCCGCGTCGAGGATCTGCTCCGCGGTGCCGGTCAGGTCGTGCTCGCACAGGCTCTTGCCCACATCCACGCCGCGCGCGGCGAGGAAGGTGTTGGCCATGCCGCCGCCGATGATGAGGTGATCGACCTGCGCGACGAGGTGCTTGAGCACGTCGAGCTTGGTCGAGACCTTGGCGCCGCCGACCACCGCCGCGACCGGGTGCTCGGGATTGCCCAGCGCCTTGTCGAGCGCGTCGAGTTCGGCCTCCATCTGGCGGCCGGCAAAGGCGGGCAGCTTGTGGGCGAGGCCCTCGGTCGAGGCATGGGCGCGGTGCGCGGCGGAGAAGGCGTCGTTGACGTAGAGATCGCCGAGCGCGGCGAGGCGCTCCACCGTCTCGGGCGCGTTCTTTTCCTCGCCCGGATCGAAGCGGGTGTTTTCGAGCAGGGCGACATCGCCCTCGCCCATCGCGGCGATCGCCTCCGCGGCGCCATCCGTGTCGATGAAGCGCACCTCGCGCCCGAGGACATGCGCGAAGGGCTGGGTGACGAGCGACAGGCTCATCTCCGGGTTGCGCTGTCCTTTCGGCCGGCCGAAATGGGCGAGCACGATCACCTTCGCGCCCTTGTCCGCCAGCTCGGCGACGGTCTGCACGGCGGCGCGCAGCCGGGTGTCGTCGGTGACCTGGCCGTCCGCCATCGGCACGTTCAGGTCCTCACGAACCAGCACGCGCTTGCCGGCGATGTCACCCATGTCGTCGAGCGTCTTGAAGGGGCGGGTCATCAGTGCCTCCGAAATGTGATGACCCTCACCCTTCCCACCGCCTTCGGCGGCGGGCCCCTTCCCTCTCCCATCGGGAGAGGGAGGGAGGCGCGAAGCGCCGGAAGGGTGAGGGTGTTCTTCGCTAAATCAGCCCAGCTTCGCCATCGCCGTGGCCGTATCGACCATGCGATTCGAGAAGCCCCATTCATTGTCGTACCAGCTCACCACGCGGACGAGCTTGCCGTCGATCACCGCGGTTTCCAGGCTGTCGACCGTCGAGCTGGCGGGCGTGTGGACGATGTCGGCCGAGACGATCGGATCGGCGGTGTAATAGAGGATGCCCTTGAGCGGGCCCTCTTCCGACGCCTTTTTCAGGATCGCGTTGACCTCTTCCTTGGTCGTGTCGCGCTTCGGCGTGAAGGTCAGGTCGACCAGGCTGCCGTCCGGCACCGGCACGCGGATCGCCGAACCGTCGAGCTTGCCCTTCAGCTCGGGCAGCACCTCGCCCACCGCGCGGGCGGCGCCGGTGGTGGTCGGGATGATGCTCATCGCCGCGGCGCGGGCGCGACGCAGGTCCGGATGGATCTGGTCGAGGATCTTCTGGTCGTTGGTATAGGCATGGACCGTGGTCATCAGGCCGCGCTCGATGCCGATCGAATCGTTGAGCACCTTGGCCACCGGCGCCAGGCAGTTGGTGGTGCACGATGCGTTCGAGACGATCTTGTGCCCGGCCTCCAGCTTGTCGTTGTTGACGCCATAGACGACGGTCAGATCGACATTCTTGCCCGGGGCGGAGATCAGCACCTTCTTGGCGCCGGCATCGATATGCTTCTGGGCCGAGGCGCGGTCGGTGAAGAAGCCGGTGCACTCCAGCACCAGTTCTACGCCGTTGGCGGCATGCGGCAGGTTGGCGGGATCGCGCTCCTTGGTGACGTGGATGCGCTTGCCGTCCACGACCAGATCGTCGCCGTCGGCCTCCACCGTGCCCGGATACTTGCCGTGCACGCTGTCGCGGCTGAACAGCCAGGCATTCGACTTGGCATCGGCAAGGTCGTTGATCGTCACGAGCTCGAGCCCGCTTTCCGGGCGCTCGAGGATCGCGCGCGCCACCAGTCGGCCGATGCGCCCGAACCCGTTGATCGCAACCTTGGTCATGCCTTTTCTCCGTTCAGCTTGGCGATGATCCGCGGAACGATGGCTTCCGCGGTGAGCCCATAATGGTCGTAGAGCTCAAGATAGGGGCCCGAGGCGCCGAAACCATCCACGCCGAAATTGAGCCCGTCCTTGGTGTAGCGCTCCCAGCCGAGCGTCGCCCCGGCCTCGATCGAGACCTTGAGCGCGTCGTCGGGCAGCACGTCCTTCTTGTACTGCGCGTCCTGCGCCTCGAACCGCTCCCAGCTGGGCATCGAGACGACATCGGCGCCGATCCCCTGCGCCTCCAGCGCGTCGCGCACCGCGACCGCGATCTCGACCTCGGAGCCGGTGGCGATCAGCACCACCCGGCGCGGCGCCTCGGCCTCGACCAGCGCATAGGCGCCGCGGGCCGAGCGATTGGCGCCAGCCTCGGTGCGCAGCTGCGGCAGGTTCTGGCGACTCAGCGCGAGCAGCGAGGGGCCGTCGGTCCTGCACAGCGCGAACTCCCAGCATTCCGCGGTCTCGACCGTGTCGCACGGGCGATAGACGTCGAGATTGGGAATCAGGCGCAGGCTCGTCAGGTGCTCGATCGGCTGGTGGGTCGGGCCGTCCTCGCCGAGCCCGATCGAATCATGCGTCATCACATAGACGACACGCGCCTGCTGCAGCGCCGAGAGCCGGATCGCGCCGCGGGCATAGTCCGAAAAGACCAGGAAGGTCCCGCCATAGGGGATGACGCCGCCATGCAGCGCCATGCCGTTCATCGCCGCCGACATGCCGAATTCGCGGATGCCGTAATAGAGGTAGCGCCCGCCATAATTGTCGGCGTTGAGCGGGTGCAGCCCCTTGGTCAGCGTGTTGTTCGAGCCCGTCAGGTCGGCCGAGCCGCCGATCGTCTGCGGCAGCGCCGCGTTGATCGCCTCGAGCGCCATTTCGCTCGCCTTGCGGGTCGCAACCTTTTGCGGCGCGGCGATCAAGCCGGCGATATAGTCCTGCAACAGCCCCTCGGGGACGATCGCACGCGCTTCCCAGCCGAGCCGATCGGGGTGCGCCGCAAGCCGCTTCTGCCATTCCGCGTGCGGCTTGGCGCCCCGCGCACCGGCGGCAAGCCAGGCATCGCGGATCTCACCCGGCACTTCGAATGCCGGATAGGGCCAGCCCAGCGCCTCGCGCGCCGCGGCGACTTCGTCCTTGCCGAGCGCCGAGCCGTGGACCTTCGAGCTACCCTGCTTGTTGGGCGCGCCCTTGCCGATGATCGTGCGGCAGCGGACGAGCGCGGGCAGGTCGCTGGCGACCGCCTCGTCGAGCGCGCGGACGATGTCCGCCTCATCATGCCCGTCGCATTCGACGACGTGCCAGCCAGTGGCGCGATAGCGCGCCGGAATGTCCTCGCTCGACGAGAGCGAGACCGGGCCGTCGATCGTGATCTTGTTGTCGTCCCACAGCACGATCAGGCGGCCGAGCTTGAGGTGCCCGGCGATGCCGATCGCCTCGTGGTTGATGCCTTCCATCAGGCAGCCGTCGCCGGCGATCACCCAGGTGCGATGATCGACGAGATCGTCGCCGAACACGGCGTTCAGGTGCCGCTCGGCCACTGCCATGCCCACCGCCATCGCGAGCCCCTGCCCCAGCGGCCCGGTCGTCGCCTCGACGCCCGCGAGCTCGAAATTCTCGGGGTGCCCGGCGCACGGGCTGCCGATCTGGCGGAAGGTCTTGATGTCCTCGATCGTCGGGCGAGCATAGCCGGTCAGGTGCAGCAGCGAATAGAGCAGCATCGAGCCGTGCCCGGCCGAAAGCACGAAGCGATCGCGATCGGGCCAGGCGGGATCGGCGGGATCGAACTTCAGATAGCGCTGGAACAGCACGGTGGCGACGTCGGCCATGCCCATCGGCATGCCGGGATGGCCCGAATTGGCGGCCTCCACGGCGTCCATCGACAATGCGCGGATCGCATTGGCGCACTCGGCAAAGCTAGCGGTCACGTCAGTCCCCCGGAAATGGCGCGCCCGCCTTTGGGACGCATGCACGCGCGCGTCAACCGGCTCGGCGCAAGTCGTTCGAACAGGGGTTGATGCATAGCGGCCGGGTGCCTAATCGATCGGTACGATGGCAAGTACGCCCGCAGAACGTATCGAAACCGCGCTCGCTCGGATCGAAAAGGCCGCTGCGGCGAAAGCCTATGCGAACGAACGCCTCGCGCTGCGCCACGCCAAGCTGCGCGCGCGGATCGAACAGGCAGTGACGTCGCTCGATGCGCTGATCGCCCGTGAAACTGCGGCGGACGAAGACTGATGGCCGAAATCACCCTGTCGATCGCCGGACGCAGCTACAGCGTCGCCGCCCGCGAAGGCGAAGAGGCGCATATCCGCCACCTCGAATCGATCCTCCAGCGCCATGCCGACACCGCATTGCGCGCGTCGGGCGGGCTCAATGCCGAGCGCACCCTCGTCTATCTCGCGCTGATCCTCGCCGACCTGCTCGACGAGGCGGAGCGCCATCCGCCCCAGGGCGTCTCGCCGGTGCTGCTCGATCGCATCGCTGACCGCCTCGAAGCGGTCGCGGCGGCACTCGAGGAAGACGCGGCCGAGGCTTGAGGCGCGGCTGCCGCGGACGCCCCTCCATCGTCATCCCAGCGAAAGCTGGGATCTCGCGTCACGCGCTGCTTGCGGCAAGAGACCCCAGCTTTCGCTGGGATGACGAGGTGGTTGCAGGGCAGGACCAGGCATCCTAGATAGGAGGCGGCGGGCACTGCCCGGTACGAGCCTTTGCAATAATCCCTGAGGCTATTCATCATCCATGGGGGCTGTCCCTGTGCAGATCCTGGTCTGCGGCACATGGTCCCCACCTGACGTAACGGGCGTCAGTGGATATTCTGGCAAACGGCCATGGCGGTCCCGCCACCCCGCCCCTAAAAGCGTGTGATGATCGACAAGCTTGCCCTGCGGGCGCAGCTTCGCGCCGAGCGCGACGCGTTCGCCGCCGAATCGACCAGCGCGATCCTCGCGCCGGAGGCCTTTGCCAAGCGGCTGATCGCCGGCCACACGGTCGCGACCTATTATCCGATCGGCAGCGAGGCGGACCCGACCCAGCTCGCCGCCGCCGCCGCCGAGCGCGGCTGCCGGCTCGCCTTGCCCTATGTCGTCGATCGCGCGGCGCCGATCCGCTTCCTCGCCTGGGGCATGGGCGAGCCGCTGGTCGAGGGCCCGTTCGGCCTGCGCCAGCCCGATTCGACCCATGAAGAAGTCGCCCCCGACGTGATCCTCACCCCATTGGTCGGCTTCGACGCGCGGCTCAATCGGCTCGGCCAGGGCGCCGCGCATTACGACCGCGCCTTTGCCCGCTTCCCCGATGCCTGGCGAGTCGGCGTCGCCTGGTCGGTCCAGGAAGTCCCCGCCATCCCCAGCGACATCTGGGACGTGCCGCTCCACGCAGTGATCACCGAAAAGGGCATGACATGGCACAAGGCGTAGAACCGAGCTGGCGCAAGCCCGCGGGCGCGCTGGGCATCGTCGCCTGGATCCTCGTCTGGATCGTGCTCGTCGCCAGCTTCTCGCACTGGATCGGGCAACTGCCGATCCTGGTACAACTGCCGGTCTATCTGATCACCGGCATCGTCTGGATCCTGCCGCTCGGCGGCGCGCTGCGCTGGATGGAAACGGGCCGCTGGCGCTGAGCGCCGCTCAATCTTCATCATGGCGCGCGTCCAGTTTCTCGGCCCGCGACGAGCGATAATAGTAATCATAGCCTCGCGACCGCACCCTTGGCTCGGCTGTCCAGAATTTCACGAGCGGGGCCGCGAGTGCGCGGGCCAGGCTTAGGCATAGCAGCATGGTCAATGCGGCAAGCCAAAGGATCGGCACCAGCGGAGCGATCACCAATGCAATGCGCCGAACGCGACGCGACCAATGAAGCGGATGGAACAGGAAAAAATAGCCCCGGGCTAGCCGGCGGCGCAGACTGATGCTCATCGTCGCTCTTCGCCGGCGGCAACCCGCCGACGCCCTGACTTCCCCCTCGCCCGAGGAGGCCCTGAGCAATTATTGCGCAAGTGAATCGATCTTCAAGATTAACGATCGATTAGGGTAAATTGTGCGCGCCCACGCCTGAACGAGGCGAGGCATTTCATCCGGCGATCCGCGGAAAAGCGCCGCGTGGCGCGAGTGACGGGGCTCGAACCCGCGACCTCCGGCGTGACAGGCCGGCGCTCTAACCAACTGAGCTACACCCGCTTGCTCCAAGCGAGGAGGCGGCCACTAGCCGCCCGATTCGGGGGTGTCAACCGGATTGGTCGCGACTATTTCGCCGAAGCGCCCGACTATCCACAGGATCGTTGACCAGGGTGCCGTGCTCGAACAGGAAACCGGCGATGTCGGGCTTGCCGGCGGCGCGCAGCACGGTCTGGATGATGATCAGCAGCGGCACCGCGAGCAGCGCTCCGGTGGTCCCCCACACCCAGCCCCAGAAGCTCAGCGAGATCAGGATCAGGATCGGGCTGATCGTCAGCCGATGCCCGACGATCAGCGGCGTGATGACGTTCGCCTCGACCAGGTGGCAGGCGATCATGATCACCGCCGGGGTGATCGCCCAGCCGAGCTCCGGAAAGGTCATCAGCCCGCCCATGCCGAGCAGCAACGCCGCCAGCACCGGGCCGAAATAGGGAATGTAGTTGAGCAAGGTGACGATGCCGCCCCACATCAGCGGCGTCGGCATCCCGATCGCCCAGAGCGCGCCGGCGACGATCAGCCCCAGCATCAGGTTGATCAGCGTGATCGTGCCGAGATAGGCCGAGGTGTCGTCGACCACGTCCTGGATCACCCGCGCGGTGGCCATCGCGCCGCCGAAGCTCGATCGGCTGGTGATCGCGTTACGCCGTAGCCGCGTCCAGCCCGAGAGGAAGAAATAGATCACCAGCACGGCGAAGAACATTTCGATCAGCGCCGAGGGTGCCGAGGTCGCGAACAGGTCGATCAGCGAACGCGGCGGCGTCGTCGTCATCACCTCAGGCTGGCGGCGCAGCGGCTGCGAGGCGAAGTGGAGCAGCGTCCGGTTCACGAATTTGTCGAGGTTAGAATAGAGCTCGATCAGCGGCTTCAGGTTCTGCTGGATCTGCGGCACCTTGGCCGGCAGGTCACGCACCCATTGCCAGGCCGGCACCACGATCGAGGCGAGCGCGACGTTCGCGGCAATCAGGAACAGCAGCACGCAGGTGAAGGCGGCGAGCGGCGCCGGCATGCGGTGGCGCTCCAGCCATTCGAGCAGCGGCACCAGCGCGATCGCAATGACGATCGCCGTGGTGAGCGGCAGGAAGAAGGACGACCCGGCCTGCAGCGCGAAGGGCAAGGCGAGCAGCAGCCCCACGCCGGCTATCAGCGTCAGCGCCGCCATCAGCCGGTCGCGCTTCAGCGACTCGACCTGTTCGTGGTCGCTGATCGAGTCTTCGCCGATCGGATCCGGTATGTTCATGCCCTTCCCTTCGCGGCCATTCCTAGCCGCTCGCCCCCTTGCCGTCATCCCCGGGAAGAGTAGCTTCGCGCCATGGGCGAAAAACTTCTGGTCATCGACGAAGGTACTACTTCCACGCGGGCGATGCTGTTTGCGCCATCGGGCAAATGCCTCGGTAGCCATTCGGCCGAACTCACCCAGCATTATCCCGGCCCAGGCCTGGTCGAGCATGACGCGAACGAGATCTGGAAGCGCAGCCTCGAATGCGCGAGCGCGATGGTGCTCGAAGCCGGCGGCGCCGATCAGATCGCGGCGATCGGCATCACCAATCAGCGCGAGACGATCGTCTTTTGGGACAAGAGCACCGGCGAGCCGCTCGCTCCCGCGATCGTCTGGCAGGACCGCCGCAGCGCCGCGCTGTGCCGCCGCCTGCGCGAGGCCGGCGAGGAACCCGGCGTCCAAGCGCGTACCGGGCTGCTGCTCGATCCCTATTTCTCCGGCACGAAGATCGCATGGGCGATGGAGCATTGGCCGCAGCTGAAGGGAGTCGGCGACCGGCTGGCGATCGGCACAATCGAAAGCTGGCTGGTCTGGAAGCTCACCGGCGGGCTGCACGTCACCGATGCGACCAACGCCTCGCGCACGTTACTGATGGGCTTGGGATCGGGCGCGTGGAGCGACGGGCTGCTCGCTTTGTTCGAGACGCCGCGCGATGCCTTGCCCGAAATCGTCGATTGCGCCGGCCGCTTCGGCACCACCAAGCTGTTCGGCGGCGAGATTCCGATTTGCGGCCTGGCCGGCGACCAGCAGTCGGCGACGATCGGCCAGGCCTGTCTCGAACGTGGCGACACCAAGGCCACCTTCGGCACCGGCGCCTTCATCCTCACCAACGCCGGCACCACGCCGCCCAGTTCCAAGCACAGGCTGCTTTCCACCGTGCTGTGGCAGCTCGGCGGGCGGCGCAGCTATGCGATCGAAGGCTCGGTGTTCGTTGCGGGCAGCCTGATCCAATGGCTGCGCGATTCGGTGCGGCTGATCGATTCCGCGCCCGAGACCGAAGCGATCGCGCGCTCGGTGCCCGACAATGGCGGGGTCTATCTCGTCCCCGCCTTATCGGGCCTGGGTGCGCCCTGGTGGGAGCCCGAGGCACGCGCCGCCCTGTCCGGCCTAAGCTTCTCGGCAACCCGCGCGCACATCGTCCGCGCCGCCTTGGAGGCGATGGCGCACCAGAGCCACGACCTCAAGACCGCCTTCGCCGCCGATGGCGCCGACTGGACGCGGCTGCGCATCGACGGCGGCATGGTCACCAACGACTGGCTCGCCCAGGATCTGGCGGACATCCTGGCCATTCCCGTCGATCGTCCCGACTTCGCCGAGACGACGGCCCTCGGCGCGGCGATGCTGGCGGGAGTCGGCTGCGGCCTGTTCCGCGGCTTGGAGGATGCCGCTGCGATGCGCGGGCCCGGGCTTACGTTCGAGCCGAAGCTGGAGGCCGAGGCGCGCGAGGCGCGGCTGGCGGGGTGGCAGGGGGCGGTCCGCCGGGTCCTTCCGGCTCCGTCGGGCTAGTCGATCTGGAGCAGCGCCGGAATGTCGCGGCGGGCATGAAGCACGCGCCAGACATCGAGCCTCTCCGCCAAATCCAGATAGAATACGAGATAGGGAAAGCGGCTCAATCCCACCGAACGGAGGCCAGGCAAGTCGAGCGCGATGCCGAAGCGCGGCGATCCGATCCCGGGCCGGCTGGCGATCCGGGCCAGGCCGCGCTCGACTTCTCCGACGAAGCGTTGCGCCAGCGCCTCGCCGCCTTCACTGCGGTAATGAAGCACGGCCGCCCGGATATCCCGCTCGGCGAGCGGCGATATCGTCAGCCGTTTGAGCGTCACGCTTCGCCGGGTCCCGACGCCAGGCTTCGCAGCTCCTCGAAAAAGCCGTCATCGACCCCTCGGCCCGGGCCCGACTGTGCCCCTTCGAGCAGCGTCTGGCGGAGAGTCTCGCGGTCATGCTCGCGGCGAACGAGCTCGCGAATATATTCGCTGCTGCTCCCATAGCTGCGCCCCTGCACCTGCGCATCGACGAAGTCCTTGAGTGCATCGGGCAGCGAGATGTTCATCGTGGCCATGCCCGCGAATATAGCACCGGTGGCAAAAATTGCCAAAGCGCCGCTAAGCCGCCTCCTCCCCGACGAACAGCGCACGCAGCTCGCGCTTGAGGATCTTGCCGTTCGCATTGCGGGGCAGCGTCTCTTTCACGAAGCGGATCTGCACCGGCACCTTGAACCCCGCGAGCCGTCCCCGCACCCAGTCTTGCAGCTCCGCCTCCGTGGCCGTCGTGCCCGGCGCCATGTGCACCACCGCGGCCGGCTCCTCGCCCAGCGTCCGGTGCGGAATGCCGATCAGCGCGGCGTCGGTGACACCCGGAAAGGCGTACAGCACGTCCTCGACTTCGCTCGAATAGATGTTCTCGCCGCCGCGGATGATCATGTCCTTGGCGCGGTCGACGATATAGAGGAACCCGTCCTCGTCGAGCCGGGCGAGGTCGCCGGTGCGCACCCAGCCATCGACGAAGGTCTCCGCCGTCGCCTCGGGCTTGTTCCAATAGCCTTTCACGATCATCGGGCCCTTGGCCCACAGCTCGCCGACGTCGCCGATCGGCAGCTCGCGATCGCCTTCGACGGTCATGATCTTGAGGTCCGCCACCGCGACCGGCTGGCCGGCGCTGGTCGGCCGGTTCAGATAATCCTCGCCGCTATGCTGGGTCACCGTCGCCATCGTCTCGGTCATGCCCCAGCCATTGCCGGGCAGCGCGCCGAACTCGTCATAGATGCGCTTGACCAGCTCGGGCGCGGACGGCGCGCCGCCATAGGAGATCGCCTCCAGGCTGGAGAGGTCATAGTTCGCGCGCGCCGGGTGCTCGAGCAGCTGCCAGGCGATCGTCGGCACGCCGCCGGTGAAGGTCACCTTCTCGCGCTCGATCACGCCCATTGCCTTTTCGGGCTCCCAGCGATGCATGAACACGATCGTCTGGCCCGTCGCGATGCCGCCCATCAGCGCGGCGCTGCACGCCGTGACGTGGAACAGCGGGATCACCAGCAGGCCTACCTTGTGCGGGAACGTCGCGGGCGGCATCTCGCCCCGGCGCAGCATCGCCCGCGCAGCGCTGTACCCGCTCGACAGGATGTTGGTCATGATGTTGCGATGCGTGCCGAGCGCGCCCTTCGGATTGCCGGTCGTGCCGCTGGTATAGAAGATCGTTGCGTCGTCCTCCGGCCCCACCGCGACTTGGGGGAACGGGATGTCGGGCAGGCTCGACCAATCGCTCGGCGCGCCGATCAGCGCCTCGAGCCGCTGGACGTTGCCGCCCGGCTCCTCCGTCGTACGGCTGACCACCACCTGTTCGAGGTCGGGCAGCCGCTCATAGCAATCCTTCAGCCGGGCATGTCGCTCGGCATCGACGAAAAGCACCTTCGCGCCCGAATCCTTCATGCCATATTCGAGCTCGCCGCCGGTCCACCAGGCATTGAGCGGCACGATGATCGCGCCCAGGCTGGTCGCCGCGAAGAAGATCGTCGGCCATTCCGGCAGGTTGCGCATCGCCAGTGCTACGCGGTCGCCCTTCGTCACGCCCATCTCGCTCAGCCGCTGGGCGAGATGGCACACCGCGCGATGATTGGCCTCATAGGTGACGCGCTCGTCCTCATAGAGGGTGAAGACGCGGTCGCCATAGAGCCGCGAGAGCTGCTGGAGCACGCCCAGCGTCGGCGGTGCGTTCTTCCAGACGCGGGTCGGCACGCCGCGAATCTCGATCTCGTCCATTTCGAAGCGCGCGCCGGGCGCGGTCAACGCTGCCCTCACCTGCTCCAGCGACATCGCGGGCCAATTGGGATCGAGCGGCACGATCGGTTCGGGGGCCAAGGCGATTCTCTCCAATCCAGGCTTGTTCTGTTTATAGAATGTTGGGTTTGGCATCGGATGCCGTACCGTCATCAACGTTAGTGTTGATTCATCGCGCGCTCAAGGCAATAGGGAGAGCCCATCCGCCGCAAGACGCGAATCATCGAATTCGAATGAGAGGTATGCCGGCCGCATGAAGATTGCCAAGCCCGAATCGCTGGGGTTCGATGCTGCCCGGCTGGCGCGGATCGATGCCTATGTGAAGGCGCGCTATCTCGATTCGGGCAAGCTGCCGCATGCGCAGATCCTGATCGCGCGCGACGGCGAGATCGCCCATTTCTCGCATCAGGGCGACGCGCGCGAGGGCGGCGCGCCGATCGACGAGGGTACGATCTTCCGCATCGCCTCGATGACCAAGCCGGTCACCAGCCTCGCCTTCATGATGCTGGTGGAAGAGGGCAAGGTGGCACTCGATACGCCGGTCCATCACGTCCTGCCCGAGTTCAAGAATCTCGGCGTGTTCAAGGCCGGCGGCGGCGGCGTGCCCTTCCAGACCGTGCCGACCGCCGAGCCGATGCGGATGATCGACCTGCTCCGCCACACCTCGGGGCTGACCTATGGCTTCCAGAACCGCACCAATGTCGATGCCGCCTATCGCGAATCGAAGATGGAGGCGTGGCACGGCAACCTGACGCTCGACGGCTTCATCGCCGCGCTGGGCGAATTGCCGCTCGAGTTCTCGCCCGGCACCGAATGGAATTACTCGGTGTCGACCGACGTGCTCGGCGCTGTGGTCGAGCGCGTTTCGGGCCTCAAGCTCGGCGACTTCTTCCGCCAGCGCATCTTCGCCCCCCTCGGCATGGACGATACCAGCTTCGCCGTACCCGCCGGCAAGATCGATCGGCTCGCCGATTGCTGGACGCTCAGCCCCGACAAGCGGCGCGTGATGTACGATCGCGGCGCCGAGAGCTTCTGGTCGAGCGAGCCGCGGCTGGTCTCGGGCGGCGGCGGCCTGGTCTCGACCGCGCTCGACTATCACCGGCTGTGCGCTTTCTTCCTCAACAAGGGCACGCTCGACGGCACGCGGCTGGTGAGCCGCAAGACGATCGACCTGATGACGGTGAACCACCTGCCCGGCGGTTCGGACCTTCACGTCATGTCCAAGTCGTTGTTCAGCGAGACCACTAATGCCGGCACCGGCTTCGGCCTGGGCTTCGCGATCACGCTGGATCCGGCCAAGGCAATGATCCCGGGGTCAGCGGGCGAATATTATTGGGGCGGAATGTTCTCGACATCCTTCTTCATCGATCCGGTCGAGCGGATCTCGATGGTGTTCATGACCCAGTTCTCGCCCTCGATGCTCTACCCGATCCGGCGCGAATTGAAGACGCTGATCTATTCGGCACTGGCAGACTAATGAGGCAGGATTCTTTCACGCGAAGGCGCGAAGACGCGAAGAGAGTGTTCGCGCAGAGGCGCAGAGGCGCAGAGATTGTTCCCTGCCGCGCCAGCGGCCCTCTAAGTCCCAAGCGCACCACATGTGCTGCCGCTGACGCGGAACGATCCGTTGCCACCAACGAAACTCCTCTGCGCCTCCGCGCCTCCGCGCGAGCCAAAATTTACTTCGCGTCTTCGCGCCTTCGCGTGAATCCAAATTCCTTCTCTTCGCGCCTTCGCGCGAACCCATAACTGGAGACCCACATGACCTCCCCCATCACCACCACGCGCCATGGCGACGTCCTGGTCATCACCTCGGACAATCCGCCGGTGAACGCGCTGGGCGCCGCGGTGCGCCAGGGCATTCAGGCCGGGATCGAGCAAGCCAAGAGCAACGACAGTATCAAGGCCGTCGTGATCACCTGCGCCGGCAAGACCTTCTTCGCCGGCGCCGACATCACCGAATTCGGCAAGCCGATGCAGGAGCCCTCGCTCCCCGTGCTGGTCGACGAGATCGAAGCGCTCGACAAGCCGGTGATCGCCGCCGTCCACGGCACTGCGCTTGGCGGCGGCTGCGAAGTCGCCCTCGCCTCGCATTATCGCATTGCCGTCCCCTCGGCGAAGTTCGGCCTGCCCGAAGTCAAGCTCGGCATCCTCCCCGGTGCCGGCGGCACCCAGCGCATGCCGCGCGTCGCAGGCGTCGAATTCGCGCTCGAACTCGCCACCAAGGGCGATCCGGTCTCGGCACAGCAGGCCAAGGATGCCGGCCTGGTCGATCGCCTGGCGGGCGAGGACAGCCTGCTCGTCGATGCCCTCGCCTTCGCCAGTGAAGTGATCGGCAAGCCCCTCTCGCGCGCGTCCGAGCGGCCGATCACCGTCGATCCCGAGACCTTCGCCAAGTTCCGCGCCGCAAATGCCAAGCGCTTCCGCGGCCTCGACGCGCCGGCGACGATCATCGACCTGATCGAGCAGACCGCCGGCAAGCCCTATGCCGAGGGCGTCCAGGCCGAGCGGATGGGCTTCATGAAGCTGATCATGGGCACCCAGTCCGCGGCGTTGCGCCACATCTTCTTCGCCGAGCGCAAGGCCGCGAAGATCGACGGCATTCCCGAGGACATCCAGCTGCGCAACATCCAGCGCGTCGGCGTGATCGGCGCCGGCACGATGGGCGGCGGCATCAGCATGAACTTCCTCTCGGCCGGCGTGCCCGTCACCATCGTCGAGATGGCGCAGGAAGCGCTCGATCGCGGCACCGGCGTCATGCGCAAGAACTATGAGGCGACCGCCGCCAAGGGCCGCATGACCGCCGAGCAGGTCGAAAAGGCGATGGGCCTGCTCAAGCCCACGCTCAACTTCGACGATCTCGCCGAGTGCGACCTGATCATCGAAGCCGTCTACGAGAGCATGGACGTGAAGAAGGACGTGTTCGGCCGGCTCGACAAGATCGCCAAGCCCGGCGCGATCCTCGCCTCCAACACCTCCTATCTCAACATCGACGAGATCGCCGCGGTTACCTCGCGCCCGCAGGACGTGCTGGGCCTGCACTTCTTCTCGCCGGCCAATGTCATGAAGCTGCTGGAGATCGTCCGCGGCGCGAAGACCGCGGACGACGTGCTCGCCACCGCGATGGCGCTCAGCAAGAAGATCAAGAAGGTCGCCGTCATTGCGGGCGTCTGCTACGGCTTCATCGGCAATCGCATGCTGATGCCGCGCCAGGTCGAGGCCAACAAGATGCTGCTCGAAGGCGCCACGCCCGAGCAGATCGACAAGGTCCATGTCGCCTTCGGCATGCCGATGGGGCCGTTTCAGATGGCCGATCTGGCCGGCGTTGACATTGGTTGGCACCGCGATCCCAATCGCATCGAGAATATCCGCGACGCGCTCGCCGCCGAGGGCCGCTGGGGCCAGAAGAAGGGCGCCGGCTTCTACGACTATGACGAGAAGCGCCAGCCCTCGAACAGCCCGCGCGTCGCCGAACTGATCGAGGAATGGCGCGGCAAGCTGAACGTGCCGAGCCACGAGATCACCGAGGAAGAGATCGTCGTCCGCACGCTCTACACCATGGTCAACGAAGGCGCGCTGATCCTCGCCGAGGGCATGGCCCAGCGGGCGAGCGACATCGATGTGGTGTGGGTCTATGGCTATGGCTGGCCCCCGTACCGCGGCGGGCCGATGTTCTGGGCCGATACCGAGGGCCTGGCGAAAATCGTCGGCGGCTTGGAGAAATACGGCTTTGAAGTCGCCCCGCTGCTCCGCGAGAAGGCGGAAAAGGGCGAGAAGTTCAACAAGTGAGAAAAGCCGTCGCCCCAGCGAAAGCTGGGGCCTCGCGCCGCAAGCGTTCGCCTGTGGCCTGAGATCCCAGCTTCCGCTGGGATGACGGAGTGGAGGAAAATGGCAGAGGATCTCGAAACCTTCCGCGCCGAAACCCGAGCCTGGCTCGAGGCCAATTGCCCGGAGACGATGCGCACCCCGATCAAGTCCGACAAGGAAGCGACCTGGGGCGGCCGCAATCCCGAATATGCGCATCCCGACCAGAAGCTCTGGCTCGATCGGATGGCCGCGCGCGGCTGGACGGTGCCGGACTGGCCCAGCCAATATGGTGGCGGCGGGCTGAGCGCGGCCGAGACCAAGATCCTCCGCGAGGAAATGGCCCGCATCAAGGCGCGCAATCCGCTCAACAGCTTCGGCATTTCGATGCTCGGGCCGGCGCTGCTGAAGTACGGCACCGAAGAGCAGAAGCTCGAGCACCTGCCCAGGATCGCGCGCGGCGAGATTCGCTGGTGCCAGGGCTATAGCGAGCCCAATGCCGGATCAGACCTCGCCGGCCTGCAGACCAGCGCCGAGGATGCCGGCGATCATTTCGTCGTCAACGGCCAGAAGGTGTGGACCAGCTACGCCGACAAGGCGGACTGGATCTTCTGCCTCGTCCGCACCGACCGGACGACGAAGCAGGCCGGTATCAGCTTCCTCCTCTTCGACATGGCGAGCAAAGGCGTCAGCACCAGGCCGATCCTGCTGATCAGCGGCAATTCGCCCTTTTGCGAGACGTTCTTCGACAATGTGAAGGTGCCCAAGCAGAATCTGGTCGGCGAGCTCAACAAGGGCTGGGACGTCGCCAAATATCTGCTCGGCCATGAGCGCGAGATGATCTCGGGCTTCGGCCTGAGGGGCAGCGGCGCCGATCCGCTGGTCGAGGCGGCCCGCCGCGGCATCGATCCGATCCTGCGTGCGCAGATCGCCCTGTTCCAGGTGCGCGCGAAAGCCTTTGCGGCCTGTTCGGAGCAGTTCATCGACGAACTCAAGGCCGGCCGCGCGCACCCGGCCCAGCCTTCGATGATGAAATATTACGGCACCGAGCTGAACAAGGCGCGCCATGAATTGGAGATGGCAGCGGGCGGCAGCGACACGCTCGAATGGGAAAGCGAGGCGAGCAGCCACGGCGCCGCCGCGCGCGACTGGCTACGCACCAAGGCCAATTCGATCGAGGGCGGCACCAGCGAGATCCAGCTCAACATCATCGCCAAGCGGATCCTCGATCTGCCGAGCTGACCAATTTCCCTCTCCCCTTGGGAGAGGGAGGGAGCCGACGAAGTCGGCGGAAGGGTGAGGGTCGCGACAAGGCCACCGGCCCGTGGAAGCCACCCTCACCCAACCCTCTCCCAAAGGGAGAGGGCTAAGAGAGAGAAGAACGATGCCCCTGTACCTCACCGACGACCAGACCATGCTCCGCGACACCGCCAAGGACTTCGTCGCCGCCGAGGCCCCGGTCGGCCACATGCGAGCCCTGCGCGATGCAAACGACGCGACCGGCTTCTCGCGCGCGCTGTGGAAGCAATTCGCCGAGATGGGCTTCACCGGCATTCTGATCCCCGAGGCCGAAGGCGGCCTCGGCCTTGGCCATGTCGAGGCGGGCGTGGTGCTCGAAGAGATCGGGCGCAACCTCACCCCCTCCCCCTTCCTCGCCACCGCCGTCGCCGCGGTCGAAGCGCTCAAGGGCACGCCGCACGCCCAGCGCTGGTTCCCCGGCATCCTCGCCGGCGAGACCGTCGCCGCACTGGCGATCGACGAACGCGCCAAGCATGACGGCCGCATCGAGATGAAGGCCGAGCGCGCCGGCAACGGCTTCCGCCTCAGCGGCACCAAGACCTTCGTCGCGCACGGCCATGTCGCCGACCTGCTGCTCGTCGCCGCCCGGACCGACAACGGCACCACGCTGTTCGCCGTCCCCCAGGGCACCGCCGGCCTAACCACCACGGCCGAGCGCCTGGCCGACGCCAGCATCGCCGCCCGGCTCGAATTCGACGGCGTCGAGCTCGATGCCGATGCCGTGACCGGCGAAGTCGATCAGGGCGATGCCTCGCTCGCTCGCCTGCTCGCCGCCGGCCGCGCCGGGGCCTCGGCCGAGCTGCTCGGAGTCGGTGCCGGGTCGATGGACATGACTGTCGCCTATCTAAAGGAGCGCAAGCAGTTCGGCGTGACGATCGGCAGCTTCCAGGCGCTCCAGCACCGCGCCGCGCATCTCTATTCCGAAATGGAGGTCGCCCGCGCCGCGGTGCTCAAGGCGCAGCAGCGGCTGGATGCCGGCGAGGACTCGGCGGAGGAAGTTTCGGTCGCCAAGGCAATGACCGGCCTCGCCACCACCTTGTCGGTGCAGGAAGGCATCCAGATGCATGGCGGCATCGGCATGACCGATGAATATGATATCGGCTTCTACATGAAGCGCGCCCGCGTCCTCGCCGAGCTGTTTGGCGACACCAATTTCCACGCCAATGCGCTTGCGGAGGCGGCGGGTTACTAAACTCGCACCGTTCGCCCTGAGCTTGTCGAAGGGCCGTCTTTCTTGTTGAGCAGGAAAGAAGAACGGTGCTTCGACAAGCTCAGCACGAACGGTTTTGAATCGATGACCGACACCCCCGAACGCCCCTCCGATCCCGCCGAGCTCGTCGCCCAGCTTACTGCGCTGCTCGACATCGAGCGGATCGATACCGATCTCTATCTCGGCCCGCGCCAGCCCGGCGGGGTCGGCCGCGTGTTCGGCGGTCAGGTCATCGCCCAGGCACTCCAGGCCGCGCAGCGATCGATCGACGATGCCAAGGTCGCCCATTCGCTCCACGCCTATTTCATGCGGCCAGGCCATGAAAATCACCCGATCGTCTATCGCGTCGTGCGCGATTTCGAGGGGCGCAGCTTCGCGAATCGCCGCGTCATCGCGATGCAGGGCGGCCAGCCGATCCTCAACATGGCGGCGAGCTTCGAGCTCCCGGCCGAGGGTCTCCACCATCAGGACGCGATGCCCGACGTCCCCGATCCCGACAGCCTCAAGTCCGAACGCGAGCTGCGCGAGGCGGTGCGCGACGAAGTGCCCGAGAAGTTTCGCCGTTTCTTCCTGCGCGCCCGCCCGATCGAGATCCGCCCGGTCAGTCCGCGCAACTGGTTGAAGCCGGCGCCGCAGGAACCCGTCCAACACAGCTGGTTCCGTGTCGTCGCGCCGCTGCCGGACGATCTCGCCCTCCACCGCGCGATGCTGGCCTATGCGAGCGACATGACCCTGCTCGGCACCTGCATGCTCCCCCACGGCGTCGGCTGGATGACCGGCGGCGTTCAGACCGCCAGCCTGGATCATGCGATCTGGCTGCACGAGCCGTTCCGCTTCGACGAATGGCTGCTCTACACCACGGACAGCCCCTGGGCCGGCCACAGCCGTGGCTTCAACCGCGGCCGCATCTACAGCCGAGACGGCCGCCTCGTCGCCAGCGTCGCGCAGGAGGGGCTGATCCGGGTGCGGGATTAGTCCTTGGGCCGCACGACATAGGCGCTGGGCAAGTACAGGAACACTTCGGTCAGGCTCGCCCGCGCCCATTCCACCGGCCGATCGAGCCCGCGCACCTCAACGCCATAGCCGGTCCCGAACTTGGCTGCGGTCGTGGCGGCATCCGCCGCGATCAGGTCGATGATCTGCGGGCGATACTGATCGGGATCGACCACCGAGAGAGTCAAATCCTCCTGCTCGGTCATCTCGGCCCGCCCGACCGTCGGCACCGCCTTGATGAAGCGCGTGATCCGATCGAGCGCGGTCTTGGCGTCGATGCCGGGCGCGAGCCGCGTCTTCACCAGGAACACCGTCTTGTCGGTATCGGGCCGGCCGTCATTGCTCAGCGGCAGATTCTTGTAATTTTCGAGCGTGAGCGGTTCGACGAGATATTCGCCCGTCGCCAGCTCGACTTCATATTTGCCCGCCAGCGCGATCGCTCCGCGGATCATGGCGTAGATCTCGTCGCGGCGCTTTCCGGCCTCGCGCGTGTCGCCCACCACCTTGACCTGCTGCACGGCGAAATCGGCCGATCGTCGCAAGGTCACCACCGGCATGCTCGCCGAATAGTCGTCGGCCTCGCGACGGGACCCGGTGACGACGATCTCCCGTGACGCCGTGTCTTGCGCGCAGGCCGGCACGGCCGCGGCCAGCGAAATCAATGCGACGATCCAACGCATGCCGATCCTCCCCTGTCGATCGGAGGGTGATGATTGCCACAGCGCAAGTCAACCAACGCAGACGATGGGGCGCCCTCTGCTCCGACGGACGTGGGAGGGGCTGGTACGGGTTCGCCCAATATCGCTAGAAGCGTCATCATGAGCCCCTCCCCGCGCCGCTTTGCCTATATCACGCTAGACGTGTTCACCGAGACTCGCTTCGGCGGCAATCCGCTGGCCGTATTCCCCTCGGCCGCGGGCATGAGCGAGGCGGAGATGCAGGCGCTCGCCGCCGAGATGAACTATAGCGAGACGACCTTCGTCTTGCCGCCCGAGAACCCGGCGAACACCGCCCGCGTGCGCATTTTCAACCGCACGGCCGAAATGCCGTTCGCCGGCCATCCCAATGTCGGCACCGGCTTCGTCCTGGCGGGGCTGCGACCGGACGCCGGCGACACGCTGCGCTTCGAGGAGATCGCCGGGCTGGTGGAGATCCGCATCGAGCGCGACGAAGCCGGCCAGGTCCGCGGCGCCGAGATCGCCGCGCCACAGCCGCTTCAGCTCCTTGGCACGCTGCCGGCGCCAGGCGTCGCCGAGTGCCTCGGGCTCGATCCTGCCGACATCGTCAACACCAGCCATGTCCCCACCCGCGCCACCACCGGCGTCGATTTCGTGTTCGTCGAAGTGACCGAGGAAGCGCTGGGCTTCGCCGCGCCCGATATCGCCGCGTATCGCCGCCTCGCCGAAGCGGAGCGCGAAAATGCCGAGCGCCTGTCGATCTTCCTCTATGCGCGCGAGGAGAGCCGCATCCGCGCACGCATGTTCTCCCCGCTCAGCGGCACATGGGAAGACGCCGCCACCGGCAGCGCCAACGCGACGCTCGGCGCGCTCCTGCTCTCGCTCGGCGACGCGGAAAGCGCGCGTTACGAAAGCCGTCAGGGTGTCGAGATGGGCCGGCCGAGCAATCTCATCGTCACCGCCCGCCGCACCGCCGACGGCATCCGCGCCAGCGTCGCGGGATCCTGCGTGCCGGTGTTCCGCGGCGAGGTCGAACTCTAAAAGGCCGGCTTGCCGAATTCCTGCCGCGTCACCGGATGGCTCGACGAAAGCCCGCCATCCACCACCCAGGCCTGGCCGTTGACATAGCTCGCCGCATCGGACGCGAGGAACAGCGCCACCTGGGCGATTTCCTCGGGCCGCCCGGCGCGGCGCAGCGGGTTGAGTCGGCCGAGCTTGTCTTCCTTGCCGGTCTCGCGCGCATAGTCGAACGCGCGCTGGGTCATGCCCGTCTCGATCAGCCCCGGGCAGATCGCATTCACGCGCACGCCCGATCCGGCGAATTGCTGCGCGGCGGTCTGGACGAGGTTGATGACGCCCGCCTTGCTCGCCGAATAGGCCGGCCCGCCCGCGCCCGATCGCAGCCCGGCGACGCTCGCGGTGCACAGGATTGCCCCGCCCCCGGTCTCCTTGGCCCTCTCGACGATCCGCGGCCCGGCATGCTTGATCGCCAGTGCAGGCCCGATCAGGTTCACGCGCAGCACTTCGGCCCAGAGCTCGACGGGCGTATCGAAAATGCCCGTCGCCCCGCCCGAAATGCCGGCATTGGCATAGAAGATGTCGATCCCGCCGAAGCGCGCGACCGAAGTCTCCACAAGCCGCACCACATCGGCCTCGTCTCCGGCATCGGCCTCGACCGCGACCGCTCGCTCCAGTCCTTCGACCGTGTCGCGCACGCTGGCGCTGAGGTCCGCCGCGACCACGCTTGCGCCCGCCTCGGCAAAGGCGCGCACGGTCGCCCGGCCGATCCCCGATCCCGCTCCGGTGACGATCGCGACCTTGCCTTCGAACCTCATAATCCCTCCGTCACGCCCCGGCCGCCTGCGCGAAATGCCACGCCGCAGCCACCAGCCCAGGCATTCGCTCGACCGTCTTGGCCGCCTGCGCGCTCGAGGCGTTGCCGTCGATCATCCGCTTCTTGATGCCCTGCACGATCCCGGCCAGCCGGAACAGATTATAGGCGAAATACCAGTCGAGTTCGGGCACACCGTCGCGTCCCGTCGCCGCGCAATAGCGCGCGACCATCTCCTCCAGCGTCGGGATGCCGATCTCCGGCCCCGCCAGCCCCTTCACGCCCGATCGCCCCTCGGGCTCGGTCGCCCAGCTCATCAGGAAGTAGGAGAAGTCGGCGAGCGGATCGCCGAGCGTCGAAAGCTCCCAGTCGAGCACCGCGAGCACGCGCGGCCCGGCGGGGGCGAAAATCATATTGTCGATGCGATAATCGCCATGAACGATCGAGGTCCGCGTCTGCGCCGGCACGGTGCGCGGGAGCCATTCAATCAGCCGCTCCATCTCCGGCAGGTCGTCGGTCTGGCTCGCGCGATATTGTTTCGACCAGCGCTCGACCTGGCGCGCGAAATAATTGCCGGGCTTGCCGTAATCGCCTAGGCCCACCGCCTCGAAATCGATCGCATGAAGCGCCGCCAGCGTATCGACGATCGCATGATAGATTTGGGTCCGCTGGGCCGGCGCCATGCCCGGCAGCGATCCGTCCCAGAAGGTCCGCCCCTCCACCATCTCCATGACGTAGAAGGGCGCGCCGATCACCTCCGGATCCTCGCAAAGCCCGTCGGGCCGCGCGACGGGGAAGCCAGTCGGGTGGAGCGCCGCGATCAGCCGATATTCGCGCTCGACCGCATGCGCCGAGGGCAGGATCGGCCCGAACGGCTTGCGCCGCAGCACATAGGATTGTGCCGTCGTATCAACGCGGTAGGTCGGATTGCTCTGTCCGCCCGGGAATTTCTCAACCGTGAAGGGCGGCACGAACCCCGCGACGTTCGCCGCGAGCCAGGGGCCGAGCCGGGCTTCGTCGAGATCGCTCATGCGAATTCGATTACCGATCGCACGCTGTCGCCGGTCCGCAGCTTGTCGAGCGCCTCGTTGACGCCCTCGAGCCGGATGCGCTCGGCGACCATCGTGTCGAGATCGAGCAGTCCGTCGAGATACATCTGCACCAGCCGCGGCATGTCGATCGGGAAGCGCGTGCTGCCGAGCAGCGAGCCTTGGATCTTCTTGCCGGTGAGGAAGGTCGGTCCCGGAAGACTCACGCTGTTGCCCGGCGCGATCATCCCCAGGATCGTCGCGGTGCCGCCGCGGCGTAGGATGTTCCAGGCGAGCTCGGCGGTGGCCGGGCGCCCCACCGCCTCGATCGCATAATGCACGCCGCCATTGGTGAGGGTCAGCACTTCCTTGGCGAGCCCCTCGGCCGCCGCGTCGAGCGCGTGTGTGGCCCCCAGCCGCAGCGCCAGCGCGCGCTTCTCGGCCACCGGGTCGATCGCCAGGATCGTCCCCGCCCCCGCGATCTTCGCAGCATTGATCGCGGCGAGCCCGATCCCGCCCGCGCCGATCACTGCGACGCTCTCGCCAGGCCGCACCCGGCTGTCGTTGAACACCGATCCCGCCCCGGTGATCACCGCGCAGCCGAGCAGCGCCGCGCGATCGAGCGGCATTTCCTTGCTGATGGCGACGCAGGCATTCTCATGCACCAGCATCAGCTCGGCAAAGGCGGAGAGATTGAGGAATGGCGCAAGCGGCGTACCGTCGGCCAGGCGCAACCGCGGCTCCGCCCCTTGCGGGCGCCGCGTCGAGGGATCGACGCACAGCGACGGCCGGCCGGAGACGCACATCTCGCACGATCCGCAAAAGGCCGTGAAGAAGGTGATGACATGGTCGCCCGGCTTCAGATGCGCGACGTCGCTGCCCACCGCCTCGATCACGCCCGCCGCCTCGTGCCCCGGCACGGTCGGCACCGGATGTGGAAAGGCGCCATCGACGAAGTGCAGGTCGGATCGGCAAACGCCGACGGCCGCGGTGCGGATCAGCACTTCGCGCGGCCCCGGCTTGGAGACGCTCACTTCATGGATCTCGAGCGGCTTGCCCGCTTCGAACAGGACGGCGGCCTTCACCGCGCTACGCCCAGTTCGCCGCTCGACGCGCGATCCGCCTTGAACTCGGCATATTTGCCGAATTCCGCCCGCGCGATCGCCCGGGCATGGACTTCGTCGGGCCCGTCGGCGAGGCGCAGCGTGCGCACCCCCGCCCAATCATGCGCCAAGTCGAAATCGCCCGATACGCCGGCCCCGCCATGCGCCTGAATCGCATCGTCGATGATCTGCAGCGCCATTTGCGGCGCCTGCACCTTGATCATGGCGATCTCCAGCTGCGCGGCCTTGTTGCCGGCCTTGTCCATCATGTCGGCGGCCTTGAGGCACAGCAGCCGCGTCATTTCGATGTCGATCCGTGCGCGGGCGATCCGCTGCTCCCAGATCGAGTGATCGGAGATGCGCTTGCCGAACGCGACGCGGCTCACCAGCCGCTTGGCCATCGCCTCGATCGCCGCCTCGGCGACGCCGATCGTGCGCATGCAATGATGGATCCGGCCCGGCCCGAGCCGCCCTTGCGCGATCTCGAAGCCGCGGCCCTCGCCGAGCAGGATGTTCTCGGCCGGCACGCGGACATTTTCGAGCACCACTTCGCCGTGCCCGTGCGGCGCATGATCATACCCGAAAACCGAAAGCATCCGCTCGATCTTCACGCCGGGCGCGTCGAGCGGCACCAGGATCATGCTCTGCTGGGCGTGCCGGGCGGCACCGAAATCGGTCTTGCCCATCACGATCGCGATGCGGCAGCGCGGATCGCCGGTGCCCGAGCTCCACCATTTGCGCCCGTTGATCACATACTGATCGCCATCACGCTCGATCCGCGTCTCGATATTGGTCGCGTCGGACGAGGCGACCGCCGGCTCGGTCATCAGGAAGGCCGAGCGGATCTCGCCGTCCATCAGCGGATTCAGCCACTGATCCTTCTGGGCGCGCGTGCCGTATCGATGCAGCACTTCCATGTTGCCGGTGTCGGGCGCCGAGCAATTGAAGCATTCGGAAGCCCAGCCGATCCGCCCCATCTCCTCGGCGCACAGCGCATATTCGAGGTTGCTGAGCTGGGTGCCTTCGAATTCGAAACTGTCGTCGACATGGCGCTGGCCGGAATGCGGCGGCATGAAGAAATTCCACAGGCCTTCGGCTTTCGCCGCCGTCTTCATCTCCTCGATCACCGGCAGCACCTTCCAGCGATCGCCCGCGTTCTGCTGGGCGCGATAATCGGCGTCGCGCGGGCGGATGCGGGTGTCGATGAACGCCTTCACGCGATCCCGGAAATAGGTTTCGCGATCGTTCAGCGTGAAGTCCATGGCGCAGCCTCTCCTTTGAGTCCGGCCTAGACCATACCGGATATTCGGTAAAGGGAGCCGCGGCGGATCGCGCATTCAAAAAAGCGCTTTGGCTCCCCGCCAAATCGGCTAAGCTGAGTTGCAATGAACGCATCCGTGAAAGCCGAGACGACCAGCGCAACCAAACGCTTCCAGGCGAAGCGCGACGCGATCCTCGCGGCCGCCGCCGATGCGATCAACGAACAAAGCGCGAAGGGCATGACCTTCGCAGACGTCGCCCGCCGCGTCGGTCTCAACACCACGTCGGTGACGTATTATTTCAAGCGCAAGGAAGACCTGGCGGCGGCAGCATTCGAGCAGACGCTCGATCGCCTCGCCGAAATGCTCGACGACGCGGCGACCGAACCGACCCCCGAGGCCCGGGTCGCCCGCTATCTCAACATCAACATGGAGCGGCTCGCCCGGATTGGCCGCGGCGAGGCGCGCGATTTCGCCATCCTTTCGGACCTGCGGGCGATGGAGGACCCCCTCAAGCGCATCCTGCTCGATCGCTGGCGCGACATCTTCCGCAAGACGCGCGCGCTCTGGGGCCCCGCCTCGAGCCGCGCCGAGACCGATCTCCACGGCGCCCGCGCCCATGTGCTGCTCGAAAACACCTTCTGGCTCACCGCCTGGCTGCCGCGCTACGAAGTCGACGAATATCCCCGCGTCGAGGCGCGGCTGATGGAGGTGTTCCGCGGCGGCATCGCCGCGCCCGGGGAGCGCTGGGCGCCCGAACTGCTCGATCTGCGGCATGAAGAGCCCGAGCCCGGGCGCGAGGCGTTCCTGCTCGCTGCCACCCGGCTGATCAACGAACTCGGCTATCGCGGCGCCTCGGTGCAGAAGATCGCCAGCGAACTGAACGTCACCAAGGGCAGCTTCTACCACCATCTCGATGCCAAGGACGAGCTGGTGATCGCCTGCTACAAGCGCAGCTTCGACATCATCGGCGAAGTCCAGCGCCTCGCGGAAAGCCATGGCGGCACGCATTGGCAGCGGCTCGAGAGCACCGTCGCGACATTGCTCGACTATCAATTCTCAGAGCGCGGACCGCTGCTGCGCACCACCGCGCTGACCGGCCTGCCCCCGCAGGTCCGCTCGACGATGATGGACCGCTCGAACCGGATCGCCCGCCGCTATGCCGGTATGTTGTCCGACGGGATCGCCCAGGGCTCGATCCGCGCGATCGATCCGCTCGTCGCCTCCCAGGCGCTGATGTCGCTCCAGAACGCGGCCTTCGACATGCGCAAATGGGCGAGCACGATGCCGCGCGAGCGCGCCGTCGCCTTTTATGCCTCGACCATCGCCTTCGGCCTGTTCGACGAAACGGTCCTCGATCGCGTCCGCCACGGCTGACCGCGCTCCCTGCCGGGCCAGGGAAGACAGGCCTCGCCCGCGATTGGCCAGACTGCCGCGCCGGCTTTGTTTTTCGCCACGGAAAGCGGTAACGCTCCAGCCCGGGTGAGCGTGCGGAGGGCGTGGCAATGATGGGAGCGGCGCGACATTCCCCCGACGTCCCGGCTCGACGCCGTTCGCGCCTGGCTCTGCCTCTCCTTTGCGGCGTCGGCCTGCTCGCCGGCTGCAGCACGAGCACCAGCGTGCTGTCCCCGGCCGGGCCGATCGCCGATGCGAACCGGACGATCCTGCTCAATGCGCTCACGATCATGCTGGCGATCGGCATCCCGACGATCCTCGCCGCCCTTGCCTTCGCCTGGTGGTTCCGCGCCTCGAACACCCGCGCGCGCTATCGCCCGGATTTCGTCTATTCGGGACGGGTCGAGCTTCTCGTCTGGTCGATCCCGATCCTGGTGATCCTGTTCCTGGGGGGCGTGATCTGGGTTGGCTCGCACCGGCTCGATCCCGCCCGGCCGATCGACTCGAAGGTTCCGGCGCTCGAGGTCCAGGTGATCTCGCTCGATTGGAAATGGCTGTTCGTCTATCCGCAACAAGGCGTCGCCAGCGTCAACCGGCTGGTCGTCCCGGCCGGCGTGCCGGTGCATTTCTCCATCACCTCGGCCAGCGTGATGAACGTGTTCTTCGTGCCGCGCATGGGCAGCATGATCTATGCGATGCATGGCATGCAGACCGATCTGAACCTGCGCGCGGACCAGCTCGGCCGCTTCTACGGCCAGTCCGCCCAGTTCAGCGGCGACGGCTTTTCCGACATGAACTTCGCCTTCGATTCGGTTCCGGTCGCGGATTTCAACGCCTGGGCTGCCGGCGTGCGTTCGGGCGGGCCCGTGCTCGATGCCGCCGGCTACACCGCGCTCGCCAGGCAGAGCCAGGGCGTGAAACCCTATACCTATTGCGCGGTCGCGCCGGACCTGTTCCGCGCCGTGGTCGATCAGAAGCTCGGGCCCGGACCCGGACCACAACAAGGCCGGGGCAGTCCCGCCATTTCACCGGGGACGCCCAACTGATGTTCGGAAAGCTCGATTGGTCCGCGATCCCCCTCGATCAGCCGATCCCGCTGCTCGCCGCCTTGTCGGTAATGGTGGCGATGGCCGGCGTGCTCGTCTGGATCACGGTGAAGGGCCATTGGCACTATCTGTGGCACGAATGGATCACCAGCGTCGATCACAAGCGGATCGGCGTGATGTACTGCATCCTGGGCGTGGTGATGCTGGTCCGCGGTTTCGTCGATGCGATCATGATGCGCACCCAGCAGGCGATGGCGATCCAGGCCCCCGGCTACCTGCCGCCCGAGCATTATGACCAGATCTTCTCGGCGCACGGGACGATCATGATCTTCTTCGGCGCGATGCCGCTGGTGATCGGCATCATGAACTTCGTGCTGCCGCTCCAGCTCGGCGTGCGCGATGTCGCCTTTCCCACCCTCAATTCCACCGGCTTCTGGCTCACCGCGAGCGGCGCGCTGTTGGTCAATGTCAGCCTGATCATCGGCGAATTCTCGCGCGCCGGATGGCTGCCCTACCCGCCGCTTTCCGAAGCCGCCTATTCGCCCGGGGTGGGCGTCGACTATTATCTCTGGGCGATCCAGATCTCGGGGGTCGGCACGCTGCTCACCGGGGTGAACCTGGTGACGACGATCCTCAAGATGCGCGCGCCGGGCATGAGCTATCTGCGCATGCCGATGTTCTGCTGGACCAGCCTCGCCTCGAACATGCTGATCGTCGCCGCCTTTCCGATCCTCACCGCGACGCTCGCGATGCTGTCGCTCGATCGCTATCTCGGCTTCCACTTCTTCACCAACGAAGCCGGCGGCAACCAGATGATGTTCGTCAACCTCATCTGGGCCTGGGGCCATCCCGAAGTCTATATCCTGATCCTGCCCGCCTTCGGCATCTTCTCCGAAGTCTTCTCGACCTTCTCGTCCAAGCCCTTGTTCGGCTATCGCTCGATGGTCGCGGCGACGCTGTTCATCTGCGTCGTCAGCTTCATGGTGTGGCTGCACCATTTCTTCACCATGGGCGCGGGCGCCAACGTCAACGCCGCCTTCGGCATCGCCACCTCGGTCATCGCGGTGGGCACGGGCGTGAAAATCTACAACTGGCTCTTCACCATGTATGGCGGCCGGGTGCGGTTCGCGACGCCGATGCTCTGGGCGCTGGGCTTCGTCGTCACCTTCGTGATCGGCGGGATCACCGGCGTGCTGCTCGCAGTCCCTCCGGCCGACTTCATGCTGCACAATTCGATGTTCCTGGTCGCGCACTTCCACAACGTCATCATCGGCGGCGTGGTGTTCGGGGTGTTCGCCGGGATCACCTATTGGTTCCCCAAGGCGTTCGGCTTCAGGCTTCACGAAGGCTGGGGCCATGCCGCCTTCTGGTTCACGCTCGCCGGCTTCGTCATCGTGTTCGGCGCGCTCTACGTCGTCGGGTTCGAAGGCATGACGCGCCGGCTCCAGCATATCGACAATCCCGAATGGCGTCCCTGGCTGCTCGTCTCGCTGGCCGGGGTCGGCGTGATGATCGTCGGCGTGTTCTGCCAGGTGATGCAGCTGATCGTCAGCATCCGCCAGCGCGAGCATCTGCGCGACCTGACGGGCGATCCCTGGGACGGCCGCAGCCTCGAATGGTACACGCTGTCGCCGCCGCCGCATTTCAACTTCACCGTGCTGCCCGACGTGCATGGCGAAGAAGCCTATTGGTCGACCAAGGAAAGCGCGTTCGAGCGTGACAGCCTCGCGCCCGAGCCCGACTACAAGCCCGTCCATATGCCCTGCAACAGCGCCACCGGCGTCGTCACCGCTTTCTTCGCCACGCTGATCGGCTTCGCGCTGATCTGGCATATCTGGTGGATGGCGATCCTCGGCTTCGTCGGCGCTTACGCCACCTTCGTCGTCTTCGCCTGGCGCGACCAGGAGGAGTATGAGGTCCCGATCGAGGAGCTGCGCGCCGCCGAAAGCGCCCGCCGCGCCGCGCGCGAGCAATGGTTCGGGCTGGAGCGCAGCGCATGAGCGCCGCCGCCAGCCAGGGCGCCCGGCGCCCGCGCGATCCGCACCATCTCGGCCACGCGTCGCCCGGCGGCGATCCCCACGGACACGGCTCGCAGGCGACCGGCCATGGCGAAGGCGGCCCTGCGTCGAAGCGGACCGTCGTCGCTTATGGCTTCTGGATCTTCCTGCTCAGTGACATCATCCTGTTCTCGGCCTTCTTCGCCGCCTATGCGGTGCTCGCGAAGGAGACCGCGGGCGGACCCTCGGGCCGCGACCTGTTCAACCTGACCACCGTCCAGTTCGAAACCGCCGCGCTGCTCCTGTCGAGCTTCTCCTGCGGCCTCGCCAGCCTCGCCGCCGCGCGCCGATCGATGGCCTGGACGCAGGCCTGGCTGCTCGTCACCGGACTGCTCGGCTTCGCCTTCCTGGCGCTGGAGATCCGAGAGTTCGTGGAGATGGCGGCCGAAGGCGCGGGCCCCCAGCGCAGCGCCTTCCTCTCCAGCTTCTTCGCGCTCGTCGGCTGCCACGGTCTCCATGTCGGCGTCGGGCTGCTCTGGCTCGGCACGATGATGGCCCAGCTTCGCGTCAAGGGCTTCCGCCCGGCCATCGCGCGCCGGCTGCTGTGCTTCAACCTGTTCTGGCACGCGCTCGACATCATCTGGGTCGGGATCTTCACGATCGTCTATCTGTTCGGAGCCGCCCTATGACCGACAAGCATGACGCGGACTCGGCCGATCCGTGGGATTCGGCGCCGGGCGAGGAAGCGGTCGATGGCCACGAGCTTGCGAGCGGGCTGCGCGGCTATGTGATCGGTCTCGGCCTCGCCGCGCTGCTCACCCTCGCCTCCTTCTATTTCGCACGATCGAGCCTGGTCTGGGGCCCGTCGATCCGGATGCTGCTGATCGTGCTGGCGATCGCCCAGATGGGCGTGCACCTCGTCTTCTTCCTTCACATCACCACCGGGCCGGACAACACCAACAACGTCCTCGCACTCGCATTCGGCGTGCTGATCGTCGGGCTGGTGATATTCGGATCGATCTGGATCATGGGGCATCTCGATCACCACGCGATGTCCCCGTCCGAAATGATGCAACGCATGCGCTAGCCGCGCTCAGGCGCGCGCGGAGGGCCGTTCGTCCGGGCGAAGCGTCAGCACGCGGACGCCATTGGCCGTCACCGCGACGGTATGTTCGAACTGCGCCGAGAGCTTGCCGTCGGTGGTCACCACGGTCCAGCCATCGTCCTCAGTCCGTACCGTCCGCCGCCCCTGGTTGAGCATCGGCTCGATCGTGAACACCATGCCTTCGCGCAGAATCAGCCCCGTGCCGGGCTTGCCGAAATGCACGACCTGCGGCTCCTCGTGCATCTCGCGCCCGATGCCATGGCCGCAATATTCGCGGACGATCGAATAGCCCGCGCGCTTGGCGTGGCGCTCGATCGCGTGGCCGACATCGCCGAGCCGTGCGCCGGGCCGCACTGAGGCAATGCCCTTCCACAGCGCCTCATAGGTGGTGCGCACCAGCCGCCGCGCTGCCGGCGACACTTCCCCGACCAGATAGGTCTTGCTCGAATCGGCGATGAAGCCGTTCTTCTCCAGCGTGATGTCGAAATTGACGATATCGCCGTCGCGCAGCACCTCGTCTTCCGACGGGACGCCGTGGCACACCACTTGGTTGATCGAGCAATTGAGCACGAAGCCATAGCCATATTGGCCCTTGCTCGCCGGCCGTGCGCCGAGCTCTTCGACGATCATCGTCTCGACCAGATCGTTGACCTGCATCGTCGAGCGCCCGGCCAGCGCCAGCCCGTCCAGCCGCGTGAAGACCGAGGCGAGCAGTCGGCCCGATTCGGCCATCAGCTCGATTTCCTGGGGAGACTTGATCATTCGGCCGCGACCGGCATCTCGCCGGGATCGACCCCTGCCTCCCTGAGCTCGCGCACGACGACCTCCTGGAAGGTCAGCTTTGGATTGAGCTCACAGAGCATCCCGATCCTGATCCAGAACGCCGCCTGGGCGTTGATCGATCGATAGGAAGCCTTGCTCGCCTTGCGCAGCTGCTCGTGCAGCTCGTCCTCGATGTTGACGATGCCCATGCGTTTCACCCGGCTATACGAAACATATATGGATCGTATAGCCGGGTGATGGCGAAGGGCAAGTCCCGGGGTTCAGCTCCAGCCGCCGCCCAGTGCCCGGAACAGGTCGATCTGCCGCGACGAGATGTCCGCATCGGCGGCCGCCAGGTCCGAATCGGTCTCGGCGAAGGTCCGCTCGGCGTCGAGCAGCTGGAGCGAATCGATGTCACCCTCGGCATGCCGCGCCCGCGCGATCTTCACCGCCGCCTCGGCCTCGTTCCACGCCGCCTGCAGCGCGGTGCGCCGTTCGAGGGCATGGGCATAGGCCGAAAGCGCCGTCTCGGTCTCGCGGATCGCGCCGAGCACCGTCCCGTCGAATTGGGCGAGCGCGACCTGGCTGTCGGCCTCGGCCCCGGCGATCCGCGCGCGGGTCTGCGCGATGTTCGGATTCCAGCTGATCAGCCCACCAGTCAGCCAACGCAGCGGCCCCGCGCCGAAGATATTGCCAACATCGTTGCCGGTCGATCCGATCGAGCCGCCGAGCGTAATCCTTGGATAGAGATCGGCGGTGGCGACGCCGATGCGCGCCGTCGCCGCCGCCAGCCGCCGCTCGGCAGCGCGCACGTCCGGCCGCCTGGCAAGCAGCGCGGCGCCGTCGCCGACCGGGATCGGCTGATCGATCTGGAGCCGCGTCGAGCGTTGCTTGGCCACCTCTGGCAATTCCGCGGGAGTCCGCCCGGTCAGCACCGCCAGCCGATAGAGCGCGGCATCACGCTCGGCGGCGAGCGGCGGGATCACTGCCTGGCGCTGGTTGCGCAGCGTGCCGATCCGCGCGGTGTCGAGCCGGGTCGAGAGCCCGACGCCGCGGCGCCGCTCGGTCAGGTCGAGCGACTTGTCGAGCAGCGCCACGATATGTTCGGCGAGGGCGATCCGCTCGGCCGCCGAAGCGGCATCGGCATAGGCCCGGGCGGTATCCGCCACCACCATCACCCGCACCGCATCGGCATCGGCCTGGGCCGCCCCGAGATCGCCGCGCGCCGCCTCGATCCCGCGGCTTACCCTGCCGAACAGATCGACTTCATAGCTCACGTCGAGCCCGGCATCGATCTGCCAGTCCTCGCGCGGCGCCCCGGGCGCCCGCTGGCCTTCGGGCTGCCGTCCGTAATTGGCGCCGCCGCTCACCTGCCCCTGCGGCAGGGCGTCGGAACGCGATCCGCGCAGCGAGGCGCGGGCCCGGGCGATCCGCGCCGCCGCGACGCGGACGTCGGTATTGGCGGCGAGCGCGTCGGCGATCAGCGTGTCGAGCACGGGATCGCGATACAGCTTCCACCAATCGCCCTGCACCGCGTGGGCGGTCACCGCCGGGCTGGTCGAGACGAAGGCGCCGGCCGCGGTCTGCGGCGTCGGCGGGGTCACATAGTCGGGGCCGGCGGCGCAGGCGGCAAGCGCCAGCGCCGAGGCCGTCGAAAGGAAGATACGCATGGTTCGCGTCCTTTATTCGGCAGGTTGCAGCTGCGGCTCGGCATCCCGGCCGCCGCGGCGGCGCCGCGCGAGCCGGTCGCCCAGCCCGCGGCAGACGACGTAGAAGGTCGGCGTGAAGAGCAGGCCGAACGCGGTCACCCCCATCATCCCGAAGAACACCGCGGTGCCCAGCGCCTGGCGAAGCTCGGCGCCCGCCCCGCTCGCGATCAGCAGCGGCACGGCGCCGAGGATGAAGGCGAAGGAGGTCATCAGGATCGGCCGCAGGCGGTCGCGCGCCGCCCGGACCGCGGCTTCGACCGGCGACAGCCCGTCGATATCCTCGGCCTGCTTGGCGAACTCCACGATCAGGATCGCGTTTTTCGCCGCCAGGGCGATCAGCACGACCAGGCCGATCTGGGTGAGCACGTTATTGTCCATGCCTCTCAGGTTCACGCCCGCCATCGCCGCCAGCAGGCACATCGGCACGATCAGGATGATCGCCAGCGGCAGCGTCACGCTCTCATATTGCGCGGCGAGCACCAGGAAGACGAACAGCACGGCCAGACCGAAGACCAGCGGCGCGGTATTCCCCGCCACTTCCTGCTGATAGGCGATGCCGGTCCATTCGTGGCTGTAGCCGGCCGGCAGCGTCGAATCGGCGATCTTCTCCATCGTGGTCAGCGCGCGGCCGCTCGAATAGCCCGGCGCGGTGTCGCCATCGACCTCGACCGCGGGGAAGAGGTTGTAGCGGACGACGCGATAGGGCCCGGTCTTGTCCTGGAAGGTCGAGACCGATCCGATCGGCACCATTGCCCCCGAATTGGAGCGGGTCTTGAGGTTGGCGATGTCCGCCTCGGTCGCGCGGAACGGCGCGTCCGCCTGTGCAGTCACGCGATAGGTGCGGCCGAGCAGGTTGAAGTCGTTGACGAAGGCCGAGCCGAGATAGACGTTCAGCGCCTCGAACACGCGCTCCGGGGGCACGCCGAGCAGGTCCGCCTTCTCGCGATCGATATCGGCGAAGACGCGCGGAGTCATGGTGTTGAACAACGTGTAGACCTGGCGCAGACCCTCGGTCTGGTTGGCCTTGCCGATCACCGCCTGGGCCTGCTTGCCCAGCGCTGCATAATCATTGCCCGAGCGGTCCTGGATCATCATCCGATAGCCGCCGGCATTGCCGATGCCCTGGATCAGCGGCGGCGGGACGACGAGCAGCATCGCCTCGTTGATGTCGGCGGTGCGCTTGCGCGCCTCGTTCATGATGTCGGCATAGCTGACGCCGAGCTCACGCCGCTTCTCGAAGCTTTCGAGCGGCACATAGGCGGCGGCGGCATTAGGGGCGAGCGTCTGCGAGGCGCCGTCGAAGCCGGCGAGCATCACCGAACCCTTCACGCCCGGGATCGGCAGGATCCGCGCCACCACCTTGCGCATCACTTCGTCGGTACGCTCGAGCGAAGAGCCCGGCGGCAACTGGATCACGGTGAGGAAATAGCCCTGGTCCTGCGCCGGGATGAAGCCGGTGGGCGTCACCCAGAACATGCCGATCGTGGCGGCGATCAGCCCGGCATAGGTCACCATCATCCGCTTCGGCCGAGTCACCAGCTTGCGGGTCAAGTTGGCATAGCCGACGCTCATCCGCTCGAAGCTGTGGTTGAATGCGTCGCCGGCGCGGCGAACCCCGCGCATGAACGCATTCTTCGGCGCATGATCCTCCTCATGCGTCCGCAGCAGCACGGCGGCCAGCGCGGGCGACAGGGTCAGCGACACGATCAGCGAGATCACCGTCGCCGCCGAGATCGTCAGCGCGAACTGGCGATAGAAGGCGCCCGACAGGCCGGAGAGGAAGAAGGTCGGGATGAACACCGCGCAGAGCACGAGCACGATCGCGACCAGCGCCACCGACACTTCGTCCATCGAGGTTCGCGCCGCCTCGAGCGGGGTGAGCCCTCGAGACAGGTTTCGCTCGACATTCTCGACGACCACGATCGCATCGTCGACGACGATGCCGATCGCGAGCACCAGCCCGAACAGCGAGAGGTTGTTGATCGAATAGCCGAAGCCCGCGAGCACCGCCATCGTGCCGATCAGCGACACCGGGATCGCGACCACCGGGATGATTGCCGCACGCCAGCGCTGGAGGAACACGATGATCACGAGCACGACGAGCAGCACCGCCTCGCCCAGCGTGTGCATCACCGCGTCGATCGATTGCTGTATGAACTCGGTGGGATTGTAGATCACGCGATATTCAAGGCCCTTCGGAAAGGTCTTGGACATCGAATCGAGTTCTGCGCGAACCGCCTGCGCGGCCGCCAGCGCGTTCGAACCGGGGCGCTGGAAGACACCCAGGATCACGGTCGGCTCGTTGGAGAGATAGGTGTTCGAGGAATAGTCCGCCGCGCCAAGCTCGACGCGTGCCACGTCCGACACGCGAACCTGGCGGCCATCGGCGTCGGTGCGGATCACGACCTGGCCGAACTCCGCCGGGTCCTTGAGCCGCCCGCGCGTCTCGATGCTGAGCTGATAGGCCTGGCCGGTGGCGTTCGCGGCCGGCTGGCCGAGCGCGCCGGCGGCGACCTGGACGTTCTGCGCCCGCAGCGCCTCGACGATTTCGCCCGCAGTCAGGTTGAGCGCGGCGGCGCGGCCCGGATCGATCCAGATCCGCATCGCATAGTCGCGCGAACCGAACATCCGCACGTCGCCCACGCCGTCGATGCGCGCCAGCCGGTCCTTGACCTGGGTCAGCGCGTAATTGGAGATGTAGCCGCGATCGAGCGATTTGTCGGGCGAGATCAGGTTGACCACCATCAGGAAGTCCGGACTGGTCTTGCGCGTGACGACGCCGAGCCGCTGCACTTCGTTGGGCAGCCGCGGCAGCGCGATGGCGACGCGGTTCTGCACCAGCACCTGCGCGGCATCGAGATCGGTGCCGGGCTTGAAGGAGACGGTGATCGTCAAATTGCCGTCGCCGGTCGATTGCGACGACTGGTAGATCATGTTGTCGACGCCGTTGATCTCCTGTTCGATCGGCGCGGCGACGGTTTCCGCCACCGTCTCGGCCGAAGCGCCGGGATAGCTGGCGGCCACGGTGACGGTGGGCGGCACGATGTCGGGATATTGCGACACCGGCAGCGTCAGATAGGCGAGCGCGCCGACGATGGCGATCGTCACCGCAATGACGGCGGCGAAAATCGGGCGCGTGATGAAGAAACGCGAGAGGCGCATGGCCGTCTCCTCGGGGGAAGGTTTCTGAAAAAGGCGCGAGGTCTCCCGCCGCCGGACCGCTGGGGACGGTCCGGCGGCAGGTCGGTCAGCGAGCGAAGGTCGCCCTGCCCGTGACCGGAGCGGAAACGACGGGGGCCTGTTCGGCGGCGGTCGGCGCGATGCGGCCCTGCTTCACGTTGACCTTGACGCCCGGCGGTGCGGTCATCGCCCCGGCGATAACGACGCGGTCCTGCGGCTTGACGCCGGAACGGATCACGCGCAGGCCGTCGAGCACGGGACCGACTTCGACCGGGCGCGGCTGCACCGTCCCGTCGGGGCCGACCACCATGACGATCTTGCGCGCCTGATCGGTGACCACCGCGGCATCGGGCACCATCAGCGCCTGGCTGGTGCCGCCCGCGGCGAGCCGCATGTTGCCGAACATGCCGGGGGTGAGGAACAGTCCCGGATTGCTCAGCACGGCGCGGCCGCGGATCGTGCCGGACTTGGGATCGAGCCCGTTGTCGGTGAAGTCGAGCTTGCCCTTCCAGCGATATTCAGCCTCGTCCTGGAGACGGATCTCGACCGGCGAGTCCTTGGCGCCGGCGGCCTGGGCGCGCTTGGCCTTGAGGAACAGGGCTTCGGATCCGTCGAAGCTGAAATAGATGGGATCGAGCGCATTGATCGTGGTGAGCAGCGTGCCGCTCGGCCCCTCGCCCGCCGCGACCAGCGCGCCGGCATCGACCTTGCGGTCCGAGATGCGGCCGGTGATCGGCGCACGGACCTGGGTGAACTCGACGTCGAGCGCGCGGCTGCGCACTCGGGCCTGGGCAGCCGCCACCGCCGCATGGGCGGCGCGGACGCGCGCCTGAAGCCGATCGACGTCGCTCTTCGACACCGCCTCGACCGCGACGAGCCGCTGTGCGCGGCCGAGATCGGTCTGGGCGAGTGCCAAGTCGCTCTCGGCGCTCGCCAGGCCCGCACGCGCTTCGGCCAGCGCGGCCGCAAACGGGCGCGGATCGATGGTGAAGAGCAGCTGGCCCTTCTGCACCACCGCACCGTCGGTGAAATGGATGCCGACCAGGGCCCCGGAGACGCGCGGACGCACTTCGACGCTGCGGCTCGCCTCGAAGCGGCCGACATAATCGTCCCATTCGTTGATCGGACGGACCAGCGGCTGGGCGACCGTCACGGTCGGGGGCGGCGGCGCGCCGGGCGCGGGCGCGGCTCGATTGGCGAGCGCGAAGCCGCCCGCCACAAGCAGCAACGGCACGGCGACCAGGCTGCCGCGCTGCCACATCGGCATGCGGCCGCGCTCGGTCGCCGAGAGCTGACTGGGTTCGGCAGGATCGATTCGATTGATCATGTTCATTGGCGAGTCCCCAAGTTGAGCGCTGCCCGGCCGCGGCTGATGCTGGCGAGGAGCGTTTCGAGCTGATCGGCGGTGAAACCCGCCGCGTGAAAGGCGCGGAGCTCGGCCGGCGGCAGCGCATAGCCGCGATGCCAGGCGAGGACCGAAATGCGGCGCAGGGCTTCGAGCCTTGCGTCGGCGAGGCGCGGATTGGGCCGCTGCCCGCCAAAGACGATGCCGAGCGCGATCGACAGCCGGCTTGGTTCCTCCAGGCTGGCGAGCCGATCGTTCTGCGCCAGCGCGACGACCTGCCATTCGAGCGCGGTGAGGCCCGAGCGGGTCCGCGGGGCCGCGACGTCGATCGGCGCGGCGACCGGCTGGGCACCCAGGACGGAGAAGTTCATATAGGCCATGGCGTGTCTCCCGTTCTGATGACCGGCGGCGGGCGCACCGCTCCCTTCCGCCAAATCCCCAAAAGGCAGCGGTTGCCGGCTAGTTTGATGATGAAGGCGCAAGCCAACCCGCGCCGGACGAAAGTCCGGACGTCGATAGGCTCGAAACTTCGATTGATGACGGCGCCAGCGGCGCCGCGTGATTCAGGCGGTCGCCCGCCTGCAACGTTTGAGTGATCGCATCGGCAGCTCCTTCTTCACGTCCCCAGTGAAGGATCGAGAACTATATTCCATACTGACTGGTATAGAACTCGTGCTGCGGTGCGTCAAGGGCTTTTTATACCGGCCGGTAGTTTTAAGCCAAGTATTTTTTGTCAGCGGGTCGGCCAAAGCTTTAGGCTGGTTTCGACGAGGTGCTCGAGTTCCTCGCGGCTCGCCCCGGCCCCGGCCTGGAGGCTCAGTCCCTGGAGCAGCGCGGAGAGGAAAGCAGTCAGCCCCTCGGCATTCATTCCCTGCGGCAACTCACCCGCCGCCTCGGCCTGTTCGAAGCGCTTGAGCAACGCATTGTGCGAGGATTGCCGCCGCGCGATCACTTCGGCACGGATCGATTCGGCCTCGACGCCGCAAGCCACCGAGCTGATCACGCGAAGGCATCCGTGCGGATCGCAGTCGCTGGTCTGCATCATCAGCGCGCCGCGCAGCAGCGTCTCGGCGACGGCGCGCGCGGTCGGTGCGGCGATCGCCTCGCGCATATAGGCGAGCTTCTCGCGCTCGTAGAGGTCGAGCGCCTTGCGGAACAGCTCTTCCTTGTTGCCGAACGCGGCATAAAGGCTGGGCCGGGTGATCCCCATCGCATCGGTGAGGTCGGTCAGCGACGCGCCCTCATAACCCTTGGTCCAGAACACCCGGAGCGCGGCCGCAAGGGCCATGTCCGTGCAGAATTCGCGCGGGCGGCCCTTGGTCGCAACGGAAACATCGGCTTTCATAATGATCGGTACATAAGTGAGATCGCCCGGATTTCCAAGTCCCTAAAGCGATCCGCCGGCCAGCCCGTTCCCGTCCCCGCCCGCGCTCCGCCGACTGCGCAGGAACATCGCGCCGATCGCGGCAGCGGCGAAGCCGGCAAGCGCGGCGACTCCGATCGCCCAGCGCGGACCCCAGCTGTCCGCGACCCAGCCGACGATCGGTGCCCCGATCGGCGTGCCGCCGAGTCCCACCGCGATGCGGATGGCGATCACCCGGCCGCGCATCGAAGGTTCGGTGCCCAGCTGCATCAGGCTGTTGGTCGCGTTGATGAAGGTCAGAGCGGCCACGCCGATCACCACGAGCAGCGCGGCGAATGCCCAATAGTCCGGCGCGAACGCCGCCAGCGTGCAGCCGATTCCGAACACCGCGGCGCCGGAGAGGATCGAGCCGAAGCCGATCTTGTCGCGCCCCGCGGCCAGCAGCGCGCCCGACATGGTGCCGACCGCCATGATCGAAGAAAGCAGCCCGAACCCCTGCGCATCGGCGTGAAAGACGCGCACCGCCATCGTCGCGATGAAGATCGGGAAGTTGAGGCCGAAGGTGCCGATCAGGAACAGCATGGCCAGGATGGTCATCAGGTCGGGCCGGCTTCGGACGTAACGGAATCCCTCGAAGAGGCTGCCCTTCGCCCGCGCCGCGCGGGCCGGGACGCGGATCTCCGACATGCGCAGGCGCAGCAGCGAGAGCAGCACCGCGGCGAACGACGCGGCGTTGATCGCAAAGGCCCACCCCGTGCCCACCGCCGCAATGGTGATGCCGGCCACACCCGGCCCCACCATCCGCGCGGCATTGAACGACGTGGAGTTGAGCGCGATCGCGTTCGACAGGTCCTCGTTGGTGACGAGCTGCGCGACGAAGGTCTGCCGCACGGGCGCGTCGAACGCGGCGGCACAGCCCTGCAGGAAGGCGAGCACTTCCACCTGCCAGAGCTGCACGACTCCACCGATCGTCAACGCGGCGAGGATCAGCGCAAGGAGACCCATCGCGGTCTGCGTCGCGATCAGCAGCTTGCGCTGGTCGAAATGGTCCGCCGCGAAACCCGTCCAGGGCAGCAACAGGAGCTGCGGCCCGAATTGGAGCCCCATCACGACTCCGACCGCCGAAGCGCTATGCTGGGTCAGCTGGGTCAGCACCAGCCAGTCCTGCGCGACCCGCTGCATCCAGGTCCCGACGTTCGAGACCAGCGCGCCGGCGGCCCAAAGCCGATAATTTGGAGTTCGAAGCGAGCGAAATGCTCCGGCGACGGCGAGTCTCAAGGCCGGCACGCGGCGCCAGGCCTGCCGGATCGCTCCCAGGATCGCTTCACGGGAACCGCCATCGCCGAAATACTCCTGCCATCCCCGCTCCGTCGGAACGCCGATGCACCAACCCGTCGGCTCGGGAAATAGGCATTCGATCGAACGCGGCATGCCTTTGGGCTCAAGACACGGCGCGCTCGCGGGCGACGCGACGGTCTATTGCCGATGTTCAGCTTCCGCTCATCTGCAATCCTCTATAGGTACGATAGAGATTGGCATCGCCGGCACCGGGGTGGGGCAGGCATTGGCAGGTGAGTTGATGCGTTTGGGGGCGGTTTTCCGGAGCTGGAAGGCCTGGTTGGCAATTGTCGTGGTCGCGGTCCTTTCGGTCCCGGTCTCGCTCTATGCCGCCGCCGGCTATTTCGATCGCGATCCGGTCCACTTGTTCGGCGAAATCGATCGCCCCGAGCCGATCGCGGCCGTCCTCTTCTCGGGGGACATGGGACTGCGCTTCGGCCTGGGCCCCTATGTCGCGAACGCGATGGCAGATCGCGGCGTGCCCGTGCTCGGCGTCGCCTCGCCGACCCAGTTCCGCTTCCGCCGGACTCGGGCCGAAGTCGATGCGATCGTTGCGAACGGGATCCGCGAGACGCTGGCCAAGACCGGGGCGCGCAAGGTCATCGTGATCGGCCAGTCGTTCGGCTCGGACATCGCGCGGGTCGGCCTTGTCGACCTCCCGGCCGACCTGCGCGCCAAGGTGGCATCGGTGGTGCTGGTCGTTCCGGGCCAGACTGCCTTTTTCCGCGCCGATCCCTCGGGACTCGCCTATCGCGGGGCCCCGGACGCGGGACCTGCAGAGGCCCGTCGGCTCGACTGGATCAGGCTGACGTGCATCCGCGGCGCCGCCGAGACCGATAGCCTCTGCCCCAGCTTGACGATGCCCAATGTGCGCACCGTCTCCCTGCCCGGCGGCCATTTCCTCAACAGCGACCATAGCCGCCTCATCGCGACCGTCCTCGGCGCGCTGGCGCATCTCCTTCCTCCTCCAACCCGGATTCCGTCATGAAGAAGCTGCTCATTCCGCTGCTCGCACTCGCCGCCACCACTAGCACCGCTTCGGCCAATGGAGGCGCGACGTCCGCCGCCGCGACGCCCTTCGGCACCTGGACCAATCCCAGCCGCTCGCTCGCGGTGCGTATCCAGTCGTGCGGACAGCAGATTTGCGGATCGATCGTCGCGGCGACACGCGAAGCCGAGTCCGACGCGCGCGATTCGGGCGTCAACGAACTGGTCGGCATCCAGCTGCTCAGCGACTACCACCAGAGCTCGGCCAGGCGCTGGGACGGCACCGTCTATGTGCCCGATATGGGTCGGCGCTTTTCGTCGCACATCGTCCAGACCAATCAAAATGTGCTACGCATCTCCGGATGTCTGATCGGGGGAATGTTGTGCAAGTCGCAGGACTGGACGCGCATCTGAGCGCCAAGGCGACCCGGCAACGCCTCAGCGACTGGATCACTTCACACCGCCACGCGCTGGCGCTCGCCGCCGTGCTTGCCATGGGGCTGCTCGGCTTCGAGGCCCTGCGCACCGCGCTGCTCGAAGTGCATTTCCGGGACGTCCGCGAGGCCCTGCGCGCCGTCGGCGCGGAGCGGATCGGCCTTGCCGTCGCGCTGACCACGGCCAGCTATCTCGCGCTGACTTTCTACGACGTGCTGGCGCTGCGGACGATCGGCCGGCCGCTGCCCTGGCGGACCGCGGCGCTGGCCTCGTTCACCAGCTACACGCTGAGCAACAATCTCGGCCTGTCGCTGCTCACCGGTGGGTCGGCGCGGATGCGCGTCTATGGCGCCGCGGGACTCGATCTTGCCGCCGTTGCCCGCGTGACGCTGATCGCGTCGTTCACCTTCTGGGGCGGCATCGTCGCGGTGACCGGCGTGGCGCTGCTGCTCGCCACCGCACCGCTGACCGTCAGCACGCTCACCATCGGCGTGCTGGCCCAGCACATCGCAGGCGTGCTCCTGTTCGGCGGCATCGCCGCGCTGCTCTTCCTCCGTCAGGCCGGCACCACCGAGTTGCGCGTCGGCAAGGCGAGCGTTCCGCTGCCCGGCTCGGGCATCATGGCGCTCCAGATCGCGACCGCGGCCTTCGACCTCGCCTGCGCGTCGGGGGTGCTGTTCGTCCTGGTGCCGAGCGCGGAGCCCGGCTTCTACGGCGCGTTCTTCCTTGCCTATGCGCTTGCGATCCTGGTCGGGCTCGTCACCCATGTGCCCGGCGGAATCGGCGTGTTCGAAGCCACGATGCTGGCGCTCGTCCCGGTCGAGCGCAGCGAGTTGTTCGCGGCGCTGCTGCTCTACCGCCTCATCTATTACTTCCTGCCGCTCGCCGTGGCGGGAAGCCTGGTGCTCGCGCTCGAGGGCCGGCGGCTGCGCCATCCCGTCGCCGCCGGGCTTTCCGCCGTGCAGCGCGGCGTGGAGACGCTGGTGCCGACGCTGTCGGCCGTGCTTGCGTTTGGCGGCGGGATCGTCCTGCTCGTCTCGGGCGCCCTGCCCGGCCTGCCCCACCGCATGCATTCGCTCGCCGAACTGCTCCCCCTGCCCTTCATCGAAGCGTCGCATTTCGGCGCCAGCGTCGCGGGCACGGCGCTGCTGCTGATCGCGCCGGCACTGCAGGCACGGCTGCGCAGCGGACTGATCGCAGCGCGGATCCTGCTTCTCGCGGGCATCGCCTTCTCGCTCGCCAAGGGCTTCGATTTCGAGGAAGCGACCGTGCTGCTGGTGCTGGCCACGCTGCTGCACCAGGGCCGCGACGCCTTTTACCGCGATGCCGGCGTTTCGGCGGCACCCTTTGCACGCTGGTGGTGGGCGGCGGCCCTCGTTGCAGTCGCGCTCAGCACCTGGATCGGCTTCTTCGCCTACAAGCGGACCCCTTATTCCGAAACCTTGTGGTGGGATTTCGCCTGGCATGGCGATGCGCCGCGCTTCCTGCGCGCAACCCTCGGCGCAACCGTGCTGCTCGGCGCCTGGGCGTTCTGGCGGCTGATGTCGGCCCCGCCGCGCGTCGCCGAGCGGCGCGAGCTTCCCGTCGAGGTCGCCGAACGGGCGATGGCGGTCAGCGGCCGCGCCGATGCGATGCTCGCCTATACCGGCGACAAGAACTTCCTCGTCTCGGCCGCCGGCGATGCCTTCCTGATGTATCGAGTGCAGGGCCGCAGCTGGATCACCATGGGCGATCCGGTCGGGCCGCCCGCCGCCTGGTCCGAACTGGTCTGGGAATTGCGGCGGCTCAGCGACGCCGCGCATGGCCGGCTCTGCCTCTTCCAGGTGAGCACCGCGATGCTCCCGCTCGTCGTCGAGCTCGGGCTCCAGCCGATCAAATATGGCGACGAGGCGCTGGTCGATCTCACCGACGGCTATCGCCTGGAAGGGCCGGCCTTCAAGTCGCTGCGCTATTCGGTCAAGCGCGCGACCGCAGCCGGGCTCGACTTCGCCGTGCTTCCCGCCGCGCAGGTCCGCGCGCACGCGGCCGAGCTGGCGCAGGTTTCCAAGGCCTGGCTCGCCGGCAAGACGGGAAGCGAGAAGGGCTTCAGCCTCGGCCGCTTCGATCTCGACTATCTCGAACGGTTCGATTGCGCGGTGCTCCGGCTCGAAGGCCGGATCGTCGCCTTCGCCAATATCTGGAAGACTGCGAACCGGGAGGAGCTGTCGGTCGATCTGATGCGGCACCTGCCGGACACGCCTTATGGCGCGATGGACCTGCTGTTCGTCCGCCTCCTGCAATATGGCGCCGAACAGGGCTATGCCCGTTTCAATCTCGGGCTGGCGCCGCTGTCCGGCCTCCCCTCCAGCCGCCTCGCCCCCGTCTGGGCGCGCCTCGGGGCGGCGGTCTACGGCCATGGCGAGCGGCTCTATGGATTCTCGGGCCTGCGCGCATTCAAGAACAAGTTCGGTCCCCGTTGGGACGCGCGCTATATCGCGCTGACGTCCGGCTTGTCGGTCCCGCGCGCGCTCGTCGATCTTGCCGCGCTGATCGGGCGTTAGCGCCGCTATCGGTCCGGCGTTCGCCGCGCTCCGCCCGGCGCGCGAGCACCCGATCGGGTGATTGTCCCCGCGGCGCTTTCCGCCCTACCAGATAGCGGACACGCAAGGCGCGTCATCCGCCCGTCGCCAGGCGCTGCGAGAAGCGTTCCGGCGGGCGCCGTAGCGTCCCACCGCGCACCACCATCGAGGGAGTAACGACATGAGCTACGTCACCACGCAGGACGGCACCGAGATCTTCTACAAGGACTGGGGTCCGAGGGACGCCCAGCCCATCGTCTTCCACCATGGCTGGCCGCTCTCGTCCGACGACTGGGACGCCCAGATGATGTTCTTCCTCAACAATGGCTATCGCGTCGTCGCGCATGACCGGCGCGGCCACGGCCGGTCGTCCCAGGTGAGCGACGGCCACGACATGGATCATTATGCCGCCGATGCCGCGGCGGTGATGGAGCATCTCGACCTGCGCAACGCCGTTCATATCGGCCATTCGACCGGCGGTGGCGAAGTCGCGCGCTATGTCGCGCAGCATGGCATTCCGCAGGGGCGCGTCGCCAAGGCAGTCCTCGTCAGCGCCGTGCCGCCGATCATGGCCAAGACCGAGGCTTATCCGAACGGCCTGCCGCTCGAGGTGTTCGACGGCTTTCGCGACGGCACGGCCAAGAATCGCGCGCAATTTTTCCGCGACGTCGCCGCAGGGCCGTTTTACGGTTTCAATCGCGAGGGTGCGAAGGTCTTGCCGGGCGTGATCGACAATTGGTGGCGCCAGTCGATGATGGGCAGCATCAAGGCCCATTATGACGGGATCAAGGCCTTCTCCGAAACCGATCAGACGGAAGACCTGAAGGCGATGACGGTGCCGACCCTGGTGCTCGCCGGCGACGACGATCAGGTCGTCCCCTATCATCAGGGCGCCGAAATGCAGGCCAAGCTGCTGCCGAACGCCACGCTCAAAATCTATCCCGGCTTCTCGCACGGGATGCTGACGGTCGATGCCGAGGTGATCAACCCGGACCTGCTCGTCTTCGTGCGCGCCTGATCGATCGGGCGGGGAGGTCGGGGAGCAAGTCCCTCGCCTCTCCGCATCCCTGCTCGGAGACGAAGATGAAGCGCATCGCCCTCTTGATTGCGGTCGCCCTCGCCGGCACGGCGCCCGCGGCAATCGCGCAGGCGCAGCCCGTTGCCGCCGACGATTTCGCCATCGGTCCGCAATATGATTCGACTCATGTCTATGTGGCGCCCGCCGACTTCGATCGCCTGGTCGCCAGCCTGGTCGCGACCTTCGGCGGCACCGCCGGGAAGAAGGGCGAGTTCCAGGTGACGCCCACGAGCAGCAAGACCCAGTCCCAGATCGTCCTCACGCCGATGGGTTCGTTTTCGGTCTTCGGCTTCCTGACGCCGATCCCCGCTCCGTTCGGCGTCGAGCGGACCGGCTATCTGGTCACCGACATCGATCGAGCCGTTGCCGCCGCAATGCGGCACGGCGCGACGCGGCTCGTCACTACCTTTCCCGATCCGATCGGCCGGGACGTGATCGTGCAATGGCCCGGCGGCGTGAACATGCAGCTCTATTGGCATACGACCAAGCCGAGCTACCCGGCACTCGCCACCATCCCGGAAAACCGAATCTATCTCACGCCGGAGGCCGCGCCGCTCTTTCTGCACGCCTGGACCGGCTTCGCCCATGCCCGGATCGAATCCGACGTGAAGGCGGCGCCGGGCGACGAGATCGGCCAGCCGGGCAAGACGTATCGCCGAGTCCGGCTAAGCACGGGCTATGGCCGGATGACCGTCATCGTGTCGGATGGACAATTGCCCTGGCCCTATGGGCGCGAACTCACCGGCTATGCGGTCCCCGATCTCGACGCGACGCTCGTCAAGGCCGCCGCCGCGGGTGCCGAGACACTGGTCCCGGCCCATGCCGAACAAGGGCGCCGCGCCGCGATCATCCGCTTCCCCGGCGGCTATATCGCCGAAGTCCACGCGATGGCGAGTCGTTGACCCATAGGCCGCCGAATGGAAGCCACCACCCTATGAGGCTTCGTTCGGGGGCGAAGCCCTTTCCCGAATCGTTTCCGAACAGGCCAATCTCCAGCGCCCGAGCAACTGAAATGGGCGCCAGCCTAAGGTTAACTCCCGAATATCCGCTCGCCTTTCGAGCCGGTTAAGTCCGTCTCGCTAGCAATGGCACAAGGGCGGGCGCGGGGCCCGCCATGGCTCCGGGGGGAGCGCGCTTCAGATGATTGGCTTTGGTCGTGCCCTCGCGATGATGGGCTTGGGTGGGATGATGGTCGCGAGCTTCGCCGCACGCGCCGATGATGGCCCCACTCCGGCGCGGATCGAGCGCGACGTCCTGGCCGAGATCAACGATGCCCGCGCCCATCCCCGTGATTATGCCGAGCGGCTCCGGGACTATCGCCGCCATTTCGACGGGCGACTGCTCCTGCTTCCCGGCGACCCGAACGGCGTGGTGACCAACGAGGGGACGGACGCCGTCGACGAGGCGATCGACTTCCTCGAGCGCCAGGCGCCGCTGCCGCCGCTCGACCTTGGCAAGCTGCTGATGCTGGCTGCGCAGGACCATGCCGACGATCAGGGCACGGCCGGCGGCACCGGCCATGTCTCGCGGGCGGGACTCTCGCCCGGCGAACGGGTCAAGCGGCGCGGCGGCGACATCTATGTCGGCGAAGGCATTTATTACGGCATGGGTGATGCCGGCGCCGTGGTGCGCAGCCTGATCGTCGACGACGGCGTGCGCAGCCGCGGCCACCGCGCGCTGCTGTTCGGATCGGACTTCCGCTTCGCCGGCGTCGGCTGCGCCCAGCACCGCCAGCTTGGCGGGATCTGCGTCGTCGATTTCAGCGGTACCGCGGACGGCTCGCCCGTGCTGCCGCCGCGATGGGCCAAGGCGAAGGGCCAGGTTTTCCTGATGCCGGCGCCGCGCTGAGCTGGCTATTTCCGGCCGAACAGCTTCTCCACGTCATTCAACGCCAGCTTTACCCAGGTCAACCCATAAAGCGCACATAATGTGACCGCCGAAAGCGGTGGATAGCCAACCAATCCGTGGGTAGAATGAGCCATGTTCGTGATCGAAGACGAGTGGCATGCTGAATGGATCGGCGAATATACGAGCCGCGGCGATGCTTACGACGCGCTTCGCAAGCTGGCAGATTTACAATGGAATGAACCACCGAATGTTTGTCCATGCATGAGTTGGCGGACTTGTGGGCGACGTTACCACCTCATCAAGTTTGACGCCTCGACCGAGCCTTGGAGGAAAGTCGAGGACGAGCCAGTCCTTGAGGTGTCCGCAACGGGGATAAGGTGGCTCAACGGATCGCCCGTGGCGGAAATTGAGTGACTGCATTCGGGTGTAAGCCACCCGTCATCCTGTCACGAGCGTTTGGGTTATGACCCACGTCACATGATGGCGCCAAGTCATTCATTTACGACCAAAAAGCTTCTCGATATCGGAGTGCTGTAATTTCACCCAGGTCGGCCGACCGTGATTGCATTGGCCCGAATGCGGCGTGACTTCCATTTCGCGGAGCAGCGCGTTCATCTCGGCGACCGAGAGCACCCTGCCCGCCCGAACCGAACCGTGGCAGGCCATGGTCGCCGCAACATGATCGAGCTTCTCCTTGAGGCTCAACGCCTCGTCGAAGCTGGCGAGCTCGTCGGCAAGATCGGTGACCAGGCCGTGGATGTCGCCCTTGCCGAGTGCCGCCGGGACCGCCCGGACGAGCACTGCCTGGGGGCCGAAGCGCTCGAGCTCCAGGCCGAGCTGCGAGAGTTCGTCGGCGCGCGCCTCCAGCCGGTCACAGCCGGGCTCATCGAGTTCGACGACCTCCGGAACGAGCAGTCCTTGCGAGGCGACACCGCCCTCGGCCATCGCCTTGCGCATCCGCTCTAGCACCAGCCGCTCGTGCGCGGCGTGCTGATCGACCAGGACCAGCCCGTCCTCGGCCTCGGCGACGATATAGGTCCGCGCGACCTGGCCGCGGGCGACGCCCAGGGGGTGATCGACGCTCTGAGGCACGGGCGCGATTGCGGCCTCTGCCCGCGCGAGCGGCGGCGGGGCGAGGAAAGCCGGGCGGCGGTCCGAAACATGCGTCACCCCAGCAAAAGCTGGGGTCTCGTGCGGCAAGTCCCGCGCTTGTGGCGGGAGATCCCAGCTTTCGCTGGGATGACGATCGATAAAGCTGGGATGACGGCCGAGAAGATCACCCGACTGCCACATCCCCAACGCCGCCTCGCTCGGCCGCTGGACGCTGCGATGTCCTGCCTCATCGAGCGCGCGGCGCAGGCCGGAGACGATCATCCCGCGCACCAGCGCCGGATCGCGGAAGCGCACTTCGGTCTTGGCGGGGTGGACGTTGACGTCGACCTGGTCGGGCGGAACCTCGAGGAACAGCGCCACCACCGGATGGCGATCGCGCGCCAGCATCTCGGCATAGGCGCCGCGCAGCGCGCCGATCAGCAGCCGGTCCTTCACCGGGCGGCCATTGACGAACAGATATTGATGGTCCGCGACCCCGCGATTGAAGGTCGGCAGCCCCGCCACGCCGCCGAGCCGCAGTCCTTCGCGGGCGAAGTCGACCGCGACGCTGTTCTCCGCCAGCGCCCGGTCGGTGAGCGCGGCGACCCGCTCGGGCTGGCTCTCGCCGCCCTGGACTTGCAGGGGACGCCGCCCTTCATGCTCTACCGAGAAGGCAATGTCGGGCCGCGCCATCGCGAGGCGCTTCATCACGTCGAGGCTCGCGGCATATTCGGCCTTGGGCGAGCGCAGGAACTTGCGCCGCGCGGGCACGCGGGCGAAGAGATGCTCAACCCGCACGCGCGTGCCCGGCGGCAGCGCGGCGGGGCCTTCAGAAACCACCACGCCATTGTCGACCACGCGGCTCCAGCCTTCCGCGCCGCGGACCCGGCTCTCGAGCGTCATCCGTGCGACGCTGGCAATCGAAGGCAGCGCCTCGCCGCGAAAGCCCAAAGTCGCGACCTGGTCGATCGCATCGTCGGGCAGCTTCGACGTCGCGTGCCGCTCCAGCGCCAGCGCCATTTCGGGCGGCGACATGCCACAGCCATCGTCGCTCACTTCGATCAGATCGGTGCCGCCGGCCGCGAGTTTCACGGCGATCCGGGTCGCGCCCGCATCGATAGCATTCTCGACCAATTCTTTCAGCGCGCTGGCGGGGCGTTCGACCACTTCCCCGGCCGCAATCCGGTTGACAAGATGCTCGGGCAGACGGCGTATTGACATGGTCGTTGCTCTAGCCCAAGCGGCGGCATCCCGCGACCCCAACCGCACGGCACCAGGCCGGATTTTCCAGTCCGCCCCGGAAGGGTTTCGGACTAGTTTTTGTGCGAAAGCCGGCGGCGGGCGCCCGCTCGGCAGGACGGATCGGTAAATGGCTTTTTCCCGCTTGTTCAACTTCATGTCCCACGACATGGCGATCGACCTCGGCACCGCCAACACGGTGGTGTATCTGCGCGGTCGCGGCGTCGTGCTCAACGAGCCGTCGGTCGTGGCGGTCGAGACGCTCAACGGCGTCAAGCGGGTCAAGGCCGTCGGTGACGACGCCAAGCTGATGATGGGCAAGACGCCCGGCAGCATCGAGGCGATTCGCCCCCTGCGCGACGGCGTGATCGCCGACATCGACATCGCCGAGGAGATGATCAAGCACTTCATCCGCAAGGTGCACGGCCAGCGGCGCTTCATGCGCTGGCCGCAGATCGTGATCTGCGTGCCGTCGGGCTCGACTTCGGTCGAGCGCCGCGCGATCCGCGACGCCGCCTCCAACGCCGGCGCTTCGCAGGTCTGGCTGATCGAGGAGCCGATGGCCGCCGCGATCGGCGCCGACATGCCGGTGACCGAGCCGATCGGGTCGATGGTCGTCGATATCGGCGGCGGCACCACCGAAGTCGCAGTGCTGTCGCTGCGCGGCCTCGCCTACTCGACCAGCGTCCGCGTCGGCGGCGACAAGATGGACGAATCGATCGTCTCCTATGTCCGCCGCAACCACAACCTGCTGATCGGCGAAGCCACCGCGGAGCGGATCAAGCAGGAAGTCGGCGTCGCCCGTCCCCCGGCGGACGGCATCGGCAAGACCATCCACATCAAGGGCCGCGACCTCGTCAACGGGGTACCCAAGGAAATCCAGATCAACCAGGGCCAGATCGCCGAGGCGCTGTCCGAGCCGGTCGGCACGATCGTCGAGGGCGTGCGCATCGCGCTCGAGAACACCGCGCCCGAACTGGCGGCGGACATCGTCGACCAGGGCATCGTCCTCACCGGCGGCGGCGCGCTGCTCGAAGGGATCGACGAAGTGCTTCGCGACGAGACCGGCCTGCCCGTTACGATCGCCGAAGACCCGCTGACCTGCGTGGCGCTCGGCACCGGTCGTGCGCTAGAAGATCCGGTGTTCCGCGGCGTTCTGCTCGCGGTCTGAGTCGGGAGCGCAGGGCTAGATGGCGCCGCCACGCAACCGGCGCCCGGGTTTTTCGCGGCGGGCGCAATATGGGCTCTTCCTGGGCTATGTCGTCGCGGTCGGCGGCGCGCTGGTCGGCGCGGCGTTGCTGCTTCTGTCTGCCTTCAATCCGCCTGCCTTCGCGGCGACTCGCGGCCTGTTTGCGGAAGTCACCGCGCCGATCGCCTCGGGCCTCGCCTGGGTTCGCGGCGGGATCGGCGGCGTGCCCGGCGCCGTCGCATCCTATTTCGGCGTCCATGGCGAAAACGCCCGGCTCAAGAAGCAACTGACCGACAATGCGCGGCTGGTGGCTCAGGCGCGCACGCTCAGCCAGGAAAACAACCAGCTTCGCGCCATGCTCAAGCTGCGCGACGTCTCGACCGACGCGGTCGTGGTCGCCCGCCTGGTGGCGAGCACGGGATCGAGCACGCGACGCTATGCCTTGCTGAATGCCGGGACCTGGCAGGGCGCCAAGGTGGGCCAGCCGGTCCGGGAAGCCGACGGCCTGATCGGCCAGGTCATCGAGGCGAGCCCCAATACGTCGCGCGTGCTGCTGATCGTCGATCCCGAGAGCATCGTTCCGGTCCGCCGCACGCGCGACGGGCTGCCGGGAATCGCGACCGGGCGGGGCGACGGGCTGATCGATATCCGCTCGGCCAGCGTCGCGACGATGATCTTCCAGCCGGGCGACACCTTCGTCACGTCGGGCACCGGCGGCATCTTCCCGCCCAACATTCCGGTGGCGCGCGTGGTGCGCACCGCGCACGACATCGCGATCGCCCAGCCGACCGCCAATCCCGACTCGCTCGATTTCGCGCTCGTCCAGCAGACCTTCCTGCCTGAGCCGACGCCGTCCCCCACCCCGAGCCCCAGCCCCGCCGCCAAGCCCAAGGCCAAGCGCTGATGGTAGCGGACTTCATCCCGCTCGGCCGGTCGGAGCGGTTGCCGCGCAGCCTATGGCTCGCGCCGCTTTCGGTCGTGCTCGGCTCGATGGTCACGCTGGTTCCGGTGATCGCGACGGTCCCCTATCTGCCCCCCTTCGGCCTGATGATGCTCCTCGCCTGGCGTCTTTTGCGGGGCGATTCGATGAAGGTCTGGGCTCCCGTGCCGCTCGGCTTCGTCGATGACATGCTCAGCGGCCAGCCGCTCGGCAGCGCGATCACCTTCTGGACGATCTCGATCCTGGTGATCGACGTGATCGACACGCGGCTGGTGTGGCGCGATTTCTGGCAGGACTGGCTGATCGCTTCGGGAGCGATCGGATTCTGCCTGATCGCCGGCCGCCTCGTCGCCGCTCCCTTCGCCGCGCACGTCGATACCGCACTGCTGGTCCAGCTCGCCCTTTCCGCCGCGCTCTTCCCCGTCGCCACGCGGCTCTGTGCCTGGCTCGACCGCGACCGGAAGGCCGGCTGATGGCACGAATCAGCGAGGCCGCCCAAAGCTACAGCTTCTCGCGCCGCGCGATCGTGCTCGGCGCCGGCCAGGCCGCGGTTGCGCTGGTCCTGGCGGGACGCATGACCTGGCTCGCGGTGTTTGAGAACGAGCGCTATCGGCTGAACGCGGAAAGCAATCGCGTGCGCATGACGCTCACGCCGCCGCGGCGCGGCTGGATCGTCGACCGCGCCGGCATTCCACTCGCCAACAATCGCACCGCGTTTCGCGTCGACCTTATTCCCGACCGGATGGAGGACAAGGACAAGACGCTGGGGATGCTCCAGCAAATCCTCAGCCTTTCTGAGGAGGACATGGCGCGGATCCGCACCGACCTGAAGCGCGCGTCGGGATTCCAGCCGGTCCAGGTTTCGGACAGCCTCGATTGGGAGCGATTCGCCGCGGTGAGCGTGCGCGTGCCGGAAATGCCCGGCGTGCAGCCCACCCGCGGCTTCGCGCGTAACTACCCGCTCGCGGCCGGGGTCGGTCATCTGATCGGCTATGTCGGCACGGCTTCGGCCGAACAATATCGCAAGGAAAAGGACCCGCTCCTGATCGCGCCCGGCTTCAAGCTGGGCAAGGACGGGCTCGAAAAGACGCTGGAGGACCGGCTGCGCGGCACGCCGGGCGCCAAGCGCGTCGAAGTCACGGCGCATGGCCGGCTGGTCAAGGAACTCGCCACGCGGCCCGATACGCCGGGCGAGACGGTGAAGCTCACCATCGACGCATTGCTGCAGGAATATGTCGCGCGGCGGCTCGGCACCAATTCGGGTTCGGCGGTGGTGATCGACGTCAGCAATGGCGATATCCTCGCCATGGTCTCGATGCCGGCCTATGATCCCAACAGCTTCTCCGACGGGATCAGCCAGAGCGAATGGAAGATGCTCAGCGAGGACGATCACGTTCCGCTGATGAACAAGGTGCTGCAGGGCCTTTATCCCCCCGGCTCGACGGTCAAGCCGATGAACGGGCTGGCGCTGATGCATGCCGGCGTCGATCCGTCGATGCGGGTGAACTGCTCCGGCGCCTTGCGGGTGGGAAATGGCGTGTTCCACTGCCACAAGCGCCGCGGCCACGGCCCGCTCGATCTCAAGAACGCGATCATGCAGAGCTGCGACATCTATTTCTACGAGATGGTCCGCCGCGTCGGTTATGATGCGGTGGCCCCGATCGCGCGCGCGATGGGGCTTGGTCAGAAGTTCGATCTGCCATTCAGCACCCAGCGCTATGGCACGGTTCCCGACAGCGCCTGGAAGCTCAAGCGATACAAGCAGAATTGGACGGTGGCGGATTCGCTCAACGCCTCGATCGGCCAGGGCTATGTCCTCGCCAATCCGCTCCAATTGGCGGTGATGGCCAGCCGGCTTGCCTCCGGGCGCGCACTGGTCCCGCGCCTCATCGCCAATGCGCCGACGCAACCGTCGCCCGCGCTCGCCGCCACACCCGAACAACTCGCGATCATCCGGGACGCGATGTTCGGCGTGGTCAATTCGGGCGGCACCGGCGGCGCATCGCGAATCCAGATTCCGGGCGTCACCCTCGCGGCCAAGACCGGCACCGCGCAGGTGCGCCGCATCACCATGGCCGAACGCCGCTCGGGCGTGCTCAACAACGCGTCGCTGCCGTTCAAGCTTCGCGATCACGCGCTGTTCGTCTGCTTCGCCCCTGCCGACAATCCCAAATACGCGGCGGGCATCGTGCTCGAACACAACGGCCACACGGTCCGCAACCTCGACACGCCGATGATCGGGCGCGACATCATGACCTTCCTGTTCGATCGCAAGCGCGCGATGGATTCGCTGCACGAGGTCGAGCCGACCTGGGGCGGCGACTATCGGGCGCGGATGGCCGCGCAGGCCGAGGCGTTCAAAGCCGCGCAGAACGCGCCGCCCCCGCCCGCGCCCGAAGACGCCGCCGAAGCCGCCAGCGACGTCGCGTCGGAAGCGGCCAACGCGACGACGAGCAATACGATGGACAGCACCGCCGCCGAGCGCGGCAGCGTGGATACCGACTGATGGCGACGTTGCAATCCTCCGGCCTCGGCCCCTCGGGAATCGTCCCGGGGCCGCTCGCCCAGCTCCCCTGGCGGATCATCGGCCTGGTCGTCGCGCTCGGCCTGTTCGATCAGCTCATCCTCTATTCGGCGGCCGGTGGCGACTTCCACAAATGGGCCTATCCACAGGGCCTGCGCTTCCTGATCTTCCTGACCGTCGCGATCCTGCTGTCGCGCGTGCCGGAGAACTGGTGGGCGTTCGGCGCCTTTCCCGGCTATGCCGGCCTGGTTCTCGCGCTGATCGGCGTGGAGCTGCTCGGCAAGGTTGCCGGCGGCAGCCAGCGCTGGATCAATCTCGGTTTCATGCAGTTCCAGCCGTCCGAGCTGATGAAGCCGATGATCGTGCTGACGCTCGCGCGATTCTACGAAATCCTGCCCGTCGCGGAGATCCGAAAATTCTCGGCGATCTGGCCGGCGGCGGTGCTGATCGGCGTGCCGGGCGCGCTGGTGATGCTCCAGCCCGATCTCGGCACCGCATTGATGATCTGCATCGGCGGCGCCACGGTGATGTTCCTCGCCGGGATTCCCGTCCGGCTGTTCCTGGGCGGCGCCCTGCTCGTGTCGATCGCCGCGCCGCTCGCCGTCAATTTCGTGCTGCACGATTACCAGCGCAACCGCGTGCTGATCTTCCTCGATCCGGAGAGCGATCCGCTCGGCACCGGCTATCACATCAGCCAGTCCAAAATCGCGATCGGATCGGGCGGCGTGTTCGGCAAGGGCTTCCTCCAGGGCACGCAGAGCCATCTCGACTATCTGCCCGAGGGGCAGACCGACTTCGCGCTCGCGACGATGATGGAGGAATGGGGACTAATGGGCGGCTTCTTCCTGATCATCGCGTTCGGCCTGCTGATCCGTTGGGGCATCGGCGTGAGCATGCGCGCGCAGAGCCGGTTCGGGCGCCTCACCGCCGCGGGGCTATCGGCGACGATCTTCTATTATTGCGCGATCAACATGGCGATGGTGATGGGCCTGGCGCCGGTGGTGGGCGTGCCGCTGCCGCTGATCAGCTTCGGCGGAACCGCGGTGATGACCTTCATGATCTGCTTCGGCATCCTCCTCTCGATCGATCGCCAGAGCCGCCGCGTCCAGCGCTGGTGATTTTTTCGGGATTTGGGGGTTTACAATCCGCGAAACCCGGTGCTAACGGCGCCCCTCCAAACGCGGCGGCGCAGCTACCAAATGCGCCTCACCTGCCCGGAATGGACGCATAGCTCAGTTGGTAGAGCAGCTGACTCTTAATCAGCGGGTCCTAGGTTCGAGCCCTAGTGCGTCCACCACCGCCTCCTAGCAAAGACACAGTGTTCCCCGCCGGACCGGTGCGCCTTCCGGTGATGGTCTCGACACGCATTCCTGCAGCATGTTTCGCGCCGCCGAGCGCATGGCGTCAGATCGACGCCACGCGCTCGGAGACGGCGACCGAGCGAGGCGCTCAGAACTTGTAGTTCAGCGACACCGTGTAACGCCGGCCGAGCAGGTCATAGGCGGCGACCGCGTCATAGGGGAATGGCGGCGGCGTATCGAACAGGTTGGTCACGGTGAAGCGCATCGTCGCCTTGCCCGCGATCCGTTGCGACAGGCCGAGGTTGAACAGCCACTGGTCGTCCAGTTCCAGGATGTCGCGGCTGTCGGCGTTGAACAGCATGTCGTACTTGGCCTTGCCGGTGTAATTGCCCTGCAGGTTGAAGCCGAAGCCGCCGTCGCTGAGGAAGGCGATGTTGAACTGGCCGCTATATTTGGGCGTGCCGATCTCCCCCGCCTGGGGATCGACGGTGACGCCGTTGTTCGACGATTTGAGCGTATCGAGATAGAAGAACGATCCGCTGAGGTTCATCGTGCCGCCGATGCCGATGCCGCCGAGCGGCAGCGTATAATCGGCCTGGGCGCTCAGGCCCTTGAACTCGATGAAGTCGCCGTTGACGAAGCCGGTGCGAATGCCCGGATTGGCGGGATCGGAGACGATCTGGCCGTTGGTGTTCGCGTTATTCGAACGGACACGCGTGAACTGGGTGCAGAAGGCATTGCCCGCATCCGGATTGCTCAGGTCGAAATTGGGATTGTCGTAACAGCCCTCGGCGATGTTCGCCGCGGTCAGTGAGGCGATGTTGCCTTCGACGCGGATCTTGTTCCAGTCGATAGCCGCCTGGAAGCGCGGCGCGAAGCGCGGCCGCACGACGACGCCGAAGGTATAGGATTTGGCGACTTCGTTCTGGAGGTCGGGATTGCCCCCCGTCCGGCCTGGCACCGCGGAGGTGCGCGCCAGGCTGTCGAAGGTCGCGCCGTTGATGCCATAGGCCGTGTAGAAGGCGTTGCAGTTGCGCTGCCGGATCGTCGGGTTCGAGCCCGAGCCGATGTTCGCCCGGTCGCACGGATCGGGGAAGAACGAGCCGGCATTGGTCTGCGGCGTGAACAATTCGACGATCGACGGTGCGCGGAGCGAGCGGGTATAGTTGCCGCGGAACTCGATGTCGCGGATCGGCCGCCAGCGCCCGCCGGCGGTGTAAGTCCAGAATCCCCCGTTCACCGAATTGTCGACATGGCGCGCGCGGCCTTCGGCGGTCAGGCTGTCAATCAGCGGGATGTGGTTGTCAGGCGAGACCAGCGGCACCAGCAGTTCGCCGAAGAACTCGTTGGTATGGAAGCTGCCCTCGTTGCCGACGATCGCGGCCCCGCGGCCCTTGCCGGCCGTCAGGAACGGATCGGGCGTGAACCGGCCATATTCGCGGCGATGCTCATAGCCGATGTTGAACCCGACATCGCCCGACCAGAGATGGACGAGCTCGGACGAGCCGAAATTGATGTTGTACACTTCCTGCTCGAGCACCGAGCGTGAGGTGGAGCGATAGTTGATATAGTCGCGCGCCGCCTGGGTGACGCTGTTCGGGCCGAACGGGCTGAGCGGCGCACAGGCGGCATCGGCCTTGGGCGTCACGCCGCCGGGTGCGGCATTGACGATCGGCGTCGCGCTGCAATTGTTGATCGCGTTGACGAACTTCTGCTGATCGATGAGGACCTGGTGGAAATAGCCCTCGGTGCGGCCGAGATTGGCCGAGGCTTCGTAGCTGAAGCGCTTGCCGAACAGGGTGAAGTCGCCCTCCAGCCCCGCGACGCCGCGATAGACGTCGGTCTCCGCACTCGCCGCGCCCGTGGTGAGGTCCACCCAATCGCGCGAGAGCAGGAAGTTGCTGATGCCATAGCCGGCGAGCACGCTGCGCGCCGAGGCGCTGATCCGCGGATCGTTGATGTTGAAGGTCAGCGCACCATTGGCCCCGCCGAACAGCGGCGAATTATACACCGGCTGGTCGATCACTTCGCGGCCGATGCCGTGATAATAAGTGCCTTCGAAGAACGCCTTCACGCCGCTGGTGACTTCGAAATCGGCGAGCAGATTGGCGGTGTATCGCTCGAGGTCGTTGGTTAGCGGCCGCGTGGTGCTCAGGTCGAAGCCGTCGCCGCCGCTGCCATAGGTATTCCCGAACGGATTGCCCTGATTATAGGGCACGATGTTGCCGTTCGCGTCGAACTGGAGCCGCGAGGCCCCGCCCGCGCCGAAGCCGGGGACATTGCCGTTGAGGATGCCCGACACCGAGTTGATCGGCAGCACCAGTCCGGCAGTCGATTCGGAGAAGATCCGCGTGTTGCCGATCAGCACGGTGTTGGGGATGCCGTCGGTCGGCGTGCCGTTGAACGGCACGTTCGAGTTGATGCGGCCGTCATTGGCCGGCGTCCGGCCCGGGAACTGCGCGGCGGCGGTGGCGGCCGTCGGGTTGGTCTGGAAGGTCAACGCGCGCTTCGCGCGTTCCCGATCGATCGCGCGCAGGCCGTCACTGCGGTCATAGGAGCCGCCCACCACGACATGGCCGCGTCCCTCGCCGAACTTGAAGCCGGCGATGCCCGAGAGGTTCAGCCGGTAATTGTCGCCCTGCTCGGCCAGGCCGTTCAGCGCCTGCAATTCGACGCCGCTGAACTCCTTCTTGAGAATGACGTTGACCGTGCCCGCGATCGCGTCAGAGCCATAGGTCGGCGCGCCGCCGATCGCGACATTCTCGATCCGCTCGACCATCAGCGACGGGATGACGTTGAGGTCCACCTGCAGGCCGGCGGGATTGCCGAGCACGGTCGGCGCGTTGGTCGAGACGAAGCGGCGGCCATTGACCAGCGTCAGCGTGCGCGCCGTGCCCAGTCCGAACTTGTTCACGAAATTCTGGCTGACGCCGTAGCTGCTCTGGCCGCCCTCGGCGTTTTGCGGGACGCCGAAGCCGGGCTGCTCGTTGAGCGCATCGGCGACGTTGGTGAGGCCGCGCACGTCGAGATACTCGCGCGAGACGACCGTGGTCGGTTCGAGCGCATCGAAATCGGCGCGGCGGATGCGCGATCCGGTCACGACGATGTCGCCCGGCGTCTGGGTCTCGTCCGCCGTCGCGCTCACCAGCGGTGCGTCCTGCGCAGCCGGCGCCGTATCGGATTGCGCCCAGCTTGCCGCTGGCATCGCCAGGGCCAAGGTCAGCAGGCTCGCGGAGAGGAATCGGCTCTTCATGGTCTAACCCCCGTTTTATTTTTCTGTGCCTCTCCTCCTGCGAGCGGATATCTTCCCCATCTGTGCGACCCGTGGGGTTATTTTGTATAGACAATTCGTATCGCGGCTTTCACCGTGTTGCAACATAGAATCTGTCCGCTCGCAAAATCATATTTCTGCGGTGACGGATAGGGCATTGCGATCGGGCGTGAGAGGAGCGGTCTATCGCAATAATCTTTCGCCAGGGCCGCTCCGACCATGCAGCGCAACATTTTTGTATAGACAATAACATGTCAGTGTATGACGATAAGGAACAGGCTCGCGCGAAGGCGCCGGCAAACAAAGGGGGGCACACATGACGACACGGAACCGTTCGCGTTTCACCGCCCGGCTGAAAACCGGCGCCGTCACCCTGGCGCTCGTCGCCGCGCTGCATGGCGCGTCGCTCGCTGCGCAGGAGGCTCCCGGCCGGAGCGCCGGTGCCGCACCGCCCTCCCCGGCCCTGCTCGCCAGCTTCCCGATGAACGACGAGGTTCGAACCAAGGTGCGGGCGATGCGCGGGCTGGCGCTTTCCCCCGACGGGAAATGGGTGCTCGCCGGCATCACCGACACGACGGCCGAGGGCGGCCTGCCGCATGTCTGGCTGCTCGGCCAGGGGGCCAAGCCGCGCCAATTGACCTTCACGCGCTCGGGCGAGCGCGGCGGCGAGACCGGCGCGCAATTCTCGCCCGACGGCAAATACGTGCTGTTCCTGGCGCAGCGCGACGGTACGCGCGCCCTGTTCCGCCTGCCCCTCAGCGGCGGCGAGCCCGAGCGGCTGCAGATCGGCAAGGATGAGGGCGGGAAGGTCGCCGCGAGCTGGGGCGGCGCCAAGAAGGACAATGCGCTGGTTCCCGTCGGCTATGCCTTCTCCCCCGACGGCAAGCACATGGCGCTGTGGGCCGATGAGGGCGAGAAGGCCGCGGTGAAGGCCCGCAAGGAGCGCAAGGACGACGGCTATAACCATGAGGAGCCAGAATCGCACACCGCACTCTACCTGCTCGATCCGGCCAGCGGCGCGGCGCGCGCAGTGAAGCTCGACGGCAAGTTCGCCGACATGAGTTGGTCATACGACAGCGCCGACATGATCGTGACCACCGATCCGCACTCGGACCTGACCGGGCCGGACAGCCGCTTCTGGAAGGTCGATCCCGCGAGCCTCGCCGCCGCGCCGATCGACTTGCCGAAAACGGCCTCCGATCTCGCCTTCCTCCCGGGCCGCAAGCGGCTGGTCTATACCGATCAATGCGCCGACGACGCGCCGGCGCGCTGCAACGATCTGTTCGTCAAGGATCTCGCCAGCGGCGCGGCGCGCAACCTCACTCGCGGCTTCGACGGTGCGATCCCCGACACTTATGTCGTGTTGCCGAGCGGCGATCTGATCATGGCAATCCCGACGCACATGCGCACGCGTCTAGCCCGGGTTTCGACCGTCAGCGGCGCGGTCCAATGGTATGATTTCGGCCTGCCGGTCGCGGGCCAGCTCGTCACCAACGCCCGCCAGAGCGCCTGGGCGTTCACGGGCACCGGCCCGCTCGATCCCAATACCGTGTTCCTCACCCCGAAATGGGGCGCCAAGCCGATTGCGCTCCAAAGCCCCGCGCTCGTCCCCGCGACCTGGCAGAAAGTGCCGTCGAAGCTGGTCACCTGGCAGAATGAAGGGCTGACGATCGAGGGCATGCTCTATCTGCCGCCCAACATCGCGCCGGGCACCAAGGTGCCGCTCGTGATGAGCATCCATGGCGGCCCCGCCGGCCGCTTCCAGGACGATTATTCGGCCGCGATCCAGCTGCTCGTCGCCGAAGGCTGGGCCGTGATGCAGCCCAATATCCGCGGCTCCACCGGCTATGGTGCCAAGTTCCTGGGCGCGAACAAGAACGATCTGGGCGGCGCCGATTATCGTGACGTGATGGCCGGCGTCGATGCGATGATCCGTGATTATCCGATCGACTCGAACCGCATGGCGCTGATCGGCTATTCCTATGGCGGCGAGATGGCGGGCTTCGTCGTCGGCAAGACCGATCGCTTCAAGGCGATCGTCTCGGGCGCGCCGGTGATCAACCAGTTCAGCGAATATGGCACCGAACGCGGCACCTTTTACGATCGCTGGTATTATGGCCGGCCCTGGGACCATTTCGAGGACGTCTGGCGGCAGAGCCCGATCTCGACCGCGATGCACGCCAAGACGCCGTTCCTGCTGCTCCAGGGCGAGGAGGACGTCACCGATCCCCTAGGTCAGTCGCTCGAGATGTGGCGTGCGCTCAAGCAATACGGCGCGCCGACCGCGCTGATCGTCTATCCGCGCGAAGGCCATGGCGAGACGGGCGGCAATTTCCGTGCGCTGGTCAGCCAGGAGCCGTGGCACGGCATCGATCTCAGGCGCCGGATGTTCGGCTTCCTGCGCGCGGCCTTTGCCGGCGAGGCCGATCCGCTGGCGATCGCGCGCAAGGACATTCCGACGCCGTGAGCCCCGGACCCGGCGGCTGCCCGTCAGCCGCCGAAGGGCTGCTCGGCGCCGGTCTGCGAAACGAAGCGGGCGGTCAGGTCGAAATTGTCGCCATGGAAGACCATGCGGACATAAGTGATCGATTCCTTCTCGCGCCAGGTCCAGCGCTCGAGCACCAGGCACGGCTTGTCGGCGGGCACCTTGAGCAGGCTTGCCTGCTCGCCCGCCGCCGCCGCGGTGATGCGGTGCTCGGCCTCGGTCCAGGGAACGTGCGCGAGTAGCCAGCTTCCCGGCGGAGTCAGCGCGAAATCGGCATCGCGCGCGCTTGGCACCGCGGTCAGGTTGATCAGCCGGTCCTCGACCGCATAGGGCCGCCCGTCGGCAAGGTGGACGCAGCGTAGCGACAGCAATCGCCCGTGCGGGGGCAGCCGCATGATCGCCCCGCCTTCGCTTTCGGCACCGAGCACGGTCTGCGACACGAGTTCGAGCGAATAGGCATGCCCGCGATTCTCGATCTCCTGGCGGATATCGGGAATCTGCAGCGCCGCCATATGGATGCGGGGCCGGGTAACGAACGAGCCGCGGCGGCGCTGGCGCGAGATCAGCCCGGCGCTGGCCAGCGCGGACAGCGCCTTGTTCACGGTCATGCGCGAGCAATTGTAGCGCGCCATCAGCTCGTGCTCGAACGGGATGCGGTCGCCCGGGCGCAGCTCGCCCGACATGATCTGCGTCTCGATCGCGATGCGGATGGTCTGGTAGAGCGGGCGCGGATCCGCCTCAACGCGCCGGGATGCGATCATCGGACGATGCCCCGGAACGGGATCTGCCTGCTCATGTCTAGACCTATGAAGGCCCGGCGCACGCCAGGCAAGGCCCGGTCGTGACGCCAGCGCTACAATCGCGCGGCCAGCTCCGCCATCGCCCGGCGATAGCGCGCGGCGATCGCGTCGCGAGCGACGTGGCGGCCGTTCGCCACCACCTCCTGCCCGTTGCGCCACACGCCGTCGATCATGCCGCGGCTGTCAGCGAAGACCAGCGCGTCGATCAGCTCGTCGCCCTCCTTGCCCGACAGCGTCGGATGGTCGCGGTCGAGCGTGAGGAAATCCGCCCTCACTCCTTCGACAAGGCCGAAGCCTTCCATGCCGAGCGCCTGCGCCCCGCCCTGCCCGGCCGCCTCGAACAGCGCCCGGCCGGTCGAATGCCGCTCCGGCGTCGAAAGCAGGTTGCGGCCGCGCTGCGCGAGCCGCTGCGAATATTCGAGGCTGCGCAATTCCTGCGGCAAGTCGATCAGCACGTTCGAATCGGATCCGACTCCGAACCGACCGTTCAGCACCGCAAAATCGGTCGCCGGAAAGATGCCGTCACCCAGATTGGCCTCGGTGATCGGGCACAGTCCCGCCACCGCCTCGCTTGCGGCGATGCCGGCCAGTTCCGCCAGGGTGACATGGGTTGCGTGGACCAGGCACCAGCGCGGATCGACCGGCGCGTGACCCAGCAGCCATTCGACCGGCCGCGCCCCGCGATGGGCAATGCAATCTTCCACCTCGCCGGTCTGCTCGGCGATATGGATGTGCACCGGCCCGCCCGCGCCGATCGCCACCGCTTCGCCCAGCGCCTCGGGCGGAACTGCGCGCAAGCTGTGCGGCGCGATGCCGACCACGCCGCCGGCAAGTGGTGCGATGGCCGAGCGCGACCCATCGATCAGCCGGGCATAGCCGTCGAGGTCGTGGACGAAGCGCCGCTGCTCCGCGCGCGGCAGCACCCCACCAAACCCCGCGGTCATGTAGAGCACCGGCAGCAGCGTCAGCCCGATCCCGGTCTCTGCCGCGGCGGCGGCGAGGCGCGCGCCCATCTCGGCGGGATCGGCAAAGGGCGCGCCGCCGCGATCGTGATGGACATAATGGAATTCGCCGACCTGGACGAAGCCGCTCTCCAGCATCTCGGCATAAGCGAGCGCCGCGATCGCCTCGAGCTCGTCCGGGCCGATGCTGTTGGCGAAACGGTACATCACGTCGCGCCAGGTCCAGAAACTGTCCGCTCCCGGCCCCCGTCGCTCAGCAAGCCCCGCCATGCCGCGCTGGAAGGCATGGCTGTGGAGGTTGCCGATCCCCGGCAGTCCAGCCGCATGGCGCGCGTCGCCCGGCTCCGGCTCGACGCCGCTGGTCAGTCCGGCGATGCGGCCGTCGCGGATGTCGAAGCGCACCCCGGCCGCCCAACCCGGGGCGAGCAGCGCCGTCTCGAACCAATGGCTGCTCATCGACTCACCCCCTTCATTGCCCGACCAAATAAATGTATAGACATTTCGAACCGATATCCTAGAGGTCGGTGCAACGAGTTTCGGGGGACTAGCGTGCACGTCGAGCAGCTTTGGAGCAACGCCAGGCTCGCGACGCTGCGCACGGAGCTGCCTGGACTAGGCCTGATCGAGGACGGCGTCATCGCCGCGAACGGCGGCGCCATCGTCTATGCCGGCCCCCGCGCCGAGGCGCCCAGCTTCTCCGCCGAGACCATCCATGATTGCGCGGGCCGCTGGATCACACCCGGGCTGGTCGATTGCCACACCCATCTCGTCCATGCCGGCAATCGCGCCCGCGAATTCGAGCTGCGGCTCGAAGGGGCGAGCTATGAGGAGATCGCGCGAGCCGGCGGCGGTATCGTCTCGACTATGGCCGCGACGCGCGCAGCGAGCCGCGAGGCGCTGATCGCCGAATCGCTGCCGCGGCTCGACGCGATGCTCGCCGAGGGCGTGACGACGATCGAGATCAAGTCGGGCTATGGCCTCTCCCTGGCCGACGAGACCAAGATGCTCGCCACCGCCCGCGCGCTCGGCGAACGGCGCCCGGTGACGGTGCGCACCACTTTCTTGGGCGCCCACGCCCTGCCCGGCGAGTTCAAGAGCGATCCGGACGGTTATATCGACGCCGTGACCGGCTCGATGATCCCCGCCGTTGCCGAGGCCGGGCTGGCGGACGCGGTCGATGCGTTTTGCGAAGGCATCGGCTTCTCGCCCGCCCAGATCCGCCGCGTGTTCGAAGCGGCGCGCGCGCACGGCCTGCCGGTGAAGCTCCATGCCGAGCAGCTCTCGAACCTGCACGGCGCCGCGCTTGCCGCCGAATTCGGCGCGCTTTCGGCCGATCATCTCGAACATCTCGATGCGGATGGCGTGGCGGCGATGGCGCGGGCCGGCACGGTCGCGGTGCTGCTCCCCGGCGCCTTCTATTTCACCCGCGAGGAGCGCCGCCCGCCGGTCGCCGAGCTGCGCGCTGCGGGCGTGCCGATCGCCATCGCCACCGATTGCAACCCCGGCACCTCGCCGCTCACCTCGCCGCTGCTCGCGATGAACATGGCGGCGACGCTGTTCCGCCTCACCGTCGAGGAATGCATCGCCGGCATGACCCGCGAGGCGGCACGCGCGCTCGGTCTCGCCGATCGGATCGGCACGCTCGAGCCGGGCAAGGCCTGCGACCTCGCGATCTGGGACATCGAGACGCCGGCGGAGCTGGTCTATCGCATCGGGTTCAACCCGCTGCATCAACGCATTTGGGGAGGCAAGGCATGCGCTTGACGCTGGTTCCGGGAGCCGTGCCATTGGCCGATTGGCGCTCGGTCTATCGCGGAGCGCAGGCACGGCTCGATCCTGCGTGCCGCCCCGCAGTCGAACGCAGTGCCGAGACGATCGCCCGCATCGCCGGCGGCGAAGCGGCGGTCTACGGCGTCAACACCGGCTTCGGCCTGCTGGCGAGCATCCGCATCGCGCCCAACGAGCTCGAAACGCTTCAGCGCAACCTGGTGATCTCGCATGCCGCCGGCGTCGGCGAGCCGATGCCCGCGCCGGTGCTGCGGCTGATGATGGCGCTCAAGCTCTCCAGCCTGGGCCGTGGCGCCTCAGGCGTGCGGCCGCAGACGCTCGACCTGCTCGAAGCGATGCTCGCCGCCGATCTGCTGCCGGTCGTCCCCGCCCAGGGCTCGGTCGGCGCCTCGGGCGATCTCGCCCCGCTCGCGCACATGACCGCGGCGATGATCGGGGTCGGCGAAATCGACACCCCGCAGGGCCGCAAGCCCGCCGCCCAGGCGCTCGCCGATGCCGGGCTCGCCCCGGTCACGCTCGGGCCCAAGGAAGGGCTGGCGCTGCTCAACGGCACGCAATTCTCCACCGCCTATGCGCTGGCCGGCCTGTTCGAGGCCGAAACGCTGTTCACCGCCGCGCTCGCCACCGGCGCACTGTCGGTGGAGGCGGCGAAGGGATCGGACACGCCGTTCGATCCGCGCATCCACGCCCTGCGCGGCCATCGCGGCCAGGCCGAAGTGGCGGCGGCGCTCAACGCGCTGATGGCCGGATCGCCGCTGCGCGCCTCGCACCGCGAGGACGATCAGCGCGTGCAGGACCCCTATTGCCTGCGCTGCCAGCCCCAGGTGATGGGCGCCGCACTCGACCTGCTGCGCCAGGCGGCGACCACGCTGGGGATCGAAGCGAACAGTGTCTCGGACAATCCGCTGGTCTTCGCCGATACGGGCGAAGTGCTGTCGGGCGGCAATTTCCATGCCGAACCGGTCGCCTTCGCCGCCGACATGATCGCAATGGCGCTGTGCGAGATCGGCTCGCTGAGCGAGCGCCGGCTGGCAATGCTGGTCGATCCGGCGCTGTCGGGGCTGCCCGCCTTCCTCACCGTGCGGCCGGGCCTCAATTCGGGCTTCATGATCCCCCAGGTCACCGCCGCCGCGCTCGTCTCGGAAAACAAGCAGCGCGCCTATCCGGCCAGCGTCGATTCGATCCCGACTTCGGCCAATCAGGAAGACCATGTCTCGATGGCGGCGCATGGCGCGCGCCGGCTGATGGCGATGGCCGACAATGCCGGCCATGTCATCGCGATCGAGCTGCTTGCCGCCGCCCAGGGCTATGATTTCCACGCGCCCTTGCAAAGCAGCGCAGCGATCGAGGCGGTGCGCGGCGCCGTGCGCGAAGTCGTGCCGCCGCTGGTCGAGGACCGCTATTTCCATCCCGACATCGCCGCCGCTGCGGAGATCGTCCGGGCCGGCCGCCTGGCCGAGATCGCCGCCCGTCACGAGGTTGCCCTCCCCGCGGTGACCCATGGCTGAGACCGAATGGCTCGAAATCCGCCGCGGCACCGCGCCGCTGGTGCTCGGTATGCCGCATACCGGCACCGACCTTCCCGACGAACTGGCACCGCGCTTCGTCTCGCCCTGGCGCGCGCGCGAGGATGCCGATTGGTGGATCGACCGGCTCTACGCCTTCGCCGAGGCGATGGGCGCGACGATCGTGCGCACCCGCATTTCGCGCAGCGTGATCGACGTCAATCGCGATCCGAGCGGCGCCTCGCTCTATCCCGGCCAGGCGACGACCGAGCTGTGCCCCACCACCACCTTCGATGGCGAACCGCTCTACCGTGAGGGCCAAGCCCCCGAACCGCAAGAGATCGCCGAGCGCCGCGCGCGCTGGTTCGATCCCTACCACGCCGCGCTGGCGGCCGAACTCGACCGGCTGCGCGCGGAGCACGGCCGCGTCGTGCTCTACGATTGCCATTCGATCCGTAGCCACATCCCCCGCCTGTTCGACGGCGAGCTGCCGCACTTCAACATCGGCACCAACAACGGCGCCACCTGCGATCCCGCGCTGGCCGCCATCGTGGCGTGCGAGGCCGAGGCCTCGGGCCTGTCCTTCGTGGTCAACGGCCGGTTCCGCGGCGGCTACACGACGCGCCACCACGCCCGGCCCGAAGCGCAGGTCCATGCCGTTCAGATGGAACTCGCCTGCCGCGGCTATATCGACGAGCCCGCCCGGCCCGACGAAACCAACTGGCCCACGCCCTATGATTCCGCCCGCGCCGAGCCGCTCGCCCGGCACCTGCGGCGCATCCTCACCGGCTGCCTCGATTGGGCGGCCTCACTCAAGAAGGAAGCCATGCCAAGCCGTCTCGACAACAGCCGCACGATCCGCGCTCCGCGCGGAAGCGAACTCAGCACCAAGAGCTGGCTGACCGAGGCGCCGCTGCGCATGCTGATGAACAATCTCGATCCCGAAGTCGCCGAGCGGCCCGAGGAGCTGATCGTCTATGGCGGCATCGGCCGCGCCGCGCGCGACTGGCCGAGCTTCGACGCGATCGTCGCCAGCCTGAAGCGGCTCGAGGCGGACCAGACGCTGCTGATCCAGTCCGGCAAGCCAGTCGGTATCTTCAGCACCCATGCCGATGCCCCGCGCGTGCTGCTCGCCAATTCGAACCTGGTGCCGCATTGGGCGACCTGGGAGCATTTCAACGAATTGGATCGCAAGGGACTGATGATGTACGGCCAGATGACGGCCGGCTCCTGGATCTATATCGGCTCGCAGGGCATCGTTCAGGGCACCTACGAGACCTTTGCCGAGATGGGCCGCCAGCATTTCGGCGGCAGCCTCGCCGGCCGCTGGATCCTCACTGCCGGGCTGGGCGGCATGGGCGGCGCCCAGCCGCTCGCCGCCGTGATGGCCGGGGCCTCGTGCATCGCGGTCGAATGCCAGCCCTCGCGCATCGAGATGCGGCTCAAGACCGGCTATCTCGATCGCCAGGCCGCGACGATCGAGGAAGCGCTCGCGATCGTCGAGGAAGCCCATGCAGCGGGTAAGCCGGTCTCGGTCGGCCTGCTCGGCAATGCCGCGGAAATCTATCCCGAAATGGTCCGCCGCGGCATCCGCCCCGACGCGGTGACGGACCAGACCTCCGCCCACGATCCGCGCAACGGCTATCTGCCGCTCGGCTGGACGCTCGATCAATGGGAAGGCGCCCGCACCGAGGATCCCGATCGGCTCGACAAGGCCGCCCGCGCCTCGATGGCGGTGCATGTCCGCGCGATGCTCGATTTCCACGCCATGGGCATCCCGGTGGTCGATTACGGCAACAACATCCGCCAGATGGCCTTTGAGGAAGGCGTGACCGACGCCTTCGCCTTTCCCGGTTTCGTCCCTGCCTATATCCGCCCGCTCTTCTGCCGCGGCATCGGCCCGTTCCGCTGGGCGGCGCTGTCCGGCGATCCCGAGGACATCCACAAGACCGATGCCAAGGTGAAGGAGCTGCTGCCGGACAATGCGCATCTCCACAACTGGCTCGACATGGCGCGCGAGCGAATCCACTTCCAGGGCCTGCCCGCCCGGATCTGCTGGGTCGGCCTGGGGGATCGCCACCGGCTCGGCCTCGCCTTCAACGAAATGGTCGCCTCGGGCGAGCTCAAGGCGCCGATCGTGATCGGCCGCGACCATCTCGATAGCGGCTCGGTCGCCTCGCCCAATCGCGAAACCGAGAAGATGCAGGACGGATCGGACGCCGTGTCCGACTGGCCGCTGCTCAACGCGCTGCTCAACACCGCGAGCGGCGCGACCTGGGTGTCGCTCCATCATGGCGGCGGCGTCGGCATGGGCTTCTCGCAGCATTCGGGCATGGTCATCGTCTGCGATGGCAGCGCCGATGCCGCGCGACGGATCGAGCGGGTGCTGTGGAACGATCCCGCCACCGGCGTGATGCGCCATGCCGATGCGGGCTATGACATCGCGATCGACTGCGCGCGCGAGATGGGGCTCGACCTGCCCGGCATCCTGGGCTGATCGTCCATGCGGCTGCTGCCCGCCGCCGCGCGCACCTGGAGCGCGTGGCGCAATGGCGGCGGCCGCACCAGCGAAGTGGCGATCGCGCCGCCGGGCGCACCGCTCGACGGGTTCGACTGGCGCATCAGCATCGCGCAGATCGAGCGCAACGGCCCCTTCTCCGCCTTTCCCGGCGTCACGCGCAGCCTGGTGCTGCTTTCGGGCGGACCATTGCTGCTGCGTGGTACGGACGCGACGCGCCGGCTCGAACCGGGCGAGGCGTGGCACGCTTTCGACGGGGACATGGCCATAGACGCGGAAGTCGCGGCGCCCGCGACAGTGCTCAACGTCATGACGCGATCAGGCTGGCAGCACCTCATCGGCGCCGGTCCGGCACCTGCCGATGCGGAGCGGCTGCTCGTCGCCCGCACGCCCCTACGCATCGGCGAGATCGCGCTGGCAGCGTTCGACGCGCTGTGGCTGGCGCCGGAAGATGGTAAGATGCCCGCGGGGGCCGATGTCGAAATCCGGATCTGGCGAGCAGCCTAAGCGCTTCCGCGCGCCCTTGAATCTCGGCAAAGAGCGCCTTCGCGTCAGGCCGACTCGGCTCCACCCCGCCCCCGTTCGCCCTGAGCTTGTCGAAGGGCAGCTCTTTTCTCGGCCGTCAGTACGAAAGGAAGAACCGCCCTTCGACAAGCTCAGGGCGAACGGGGAATAGCCAGGCTCAAACCCCCTGGCCGTCAGAAGGGAGGGACGCGATGCGCCCCTCCCCGCCCGATCAGCGGCCGTACATCAGGTTGAACAGCAGCTTGTAGGTGCCATGCGCCTGGCCCCGCCACTGCGGCTCGAAGCCATAAAGGTAGATCTTGCCCTTGCCGTAGCTGACTTCCAGCGCCGCGGCCTTGCCCTGGATCTTCTCGGGATGGAGCAGCACGCCGCTGCGCAGCGGATTGCCCGTCGGCGCATAGGAAGCGAGCACCTTGCCCACGAAGCCCGGCTTGGTCTCGAAAGCCGGGCTGCGCTCGAACATCACGATCGGATCGGCCGGCATGCCCGCGCTCACCGCCGTGTCCGGGGCCAGCGCGATCTGGAGCAGCGCGCCCGAGCAGAAGAAGTCCTCGCTCTTCACGCCCTTCAGGATGTTGGTCACCGGCAGGTCGAACAGGTCGATCACGGCGTCCGATGCGTTGTTCATCGCGATCAGCGTGCCGCCTTCCGAAACGAACTTGCGCAGCGCCGCGCCGCCCTCCTCGCCGATGCCGCCAGCGTATTCGGCCGGCACGTCCTTGTCGCTGAGGCCGCTGATCAGCGAGGCGACCGGCCCGCGCCGCACCGGCGCCGATCCGCTCACCGGCGCCGTCGTCGCCGCCGCGATCTGGCGGCCGCCGCTGATGTCCGGCAGCACGATCGTGTCGTACTTGCCCGCCAGCCCGGCCTTGACGTCGGCATTGCGGACGCTCTTCGCGCCGAAGCCATATTGCTCGAACATCCAGCGGGTCCAGCCCTCGTCGATGTTCGATCCCCAGGGCCGGTAGAGGCCGATCCGCGCCTTCTTGACCGTGGTGCCGGCGGGAGCGGAAGCGACGGCGGTGGCGCTCACCGCATTGGCGGCGAGCAGCTTTTCGAGCGCCGGGCGCCCGATCCCGGAGACGGCGATCGACTGATCGGCATCGGACGCGAACCATGCCTTGCCCCCCGCCGCGAGCACGCCGTTCAGCACCTTGAAACTGCCATTCACCTTCCGGCTGAGCAGATAGGTGGCGCCCTCGCCGCTGATCCCGCCCACCGGTGCCTCGGCCTTGTCGAGCTTGGCGAGCTGCGCCGTCACGGACGCGTCGATCGGCGCCGTAATCCGATCGACCTTCACCCCCATCTGCATCGGCAGCGTCCAGCCAGTGACGTCATAGGGCAGGTCCACCGGCTTGCCGCTGCCGTCGAGCACGGCGTCCGGATATTTCTGCGGCTCGAACAGCTCCTTGGTCAGCCCGGCAAAGGGCTGCGCCGTCAGGATCACGAACGACCCCGCCGGATAGGCCGTGCCGCCGATCGTCGCCGGCGCCTTGAGCTGGTGGACGTCCAGCCCCTGCAGGATCATCAGCTGGGCGAGCGAGGCCGCCTCGGGCATGTCCGGCTGGCCGGCCGGAATCACATAGGCGGACGGACCGTCACTCGCGAACTGCTTGATCGCGTCGCGGCCCGCCTGGTAGCGATTGTAGAGCAGCACTTCGCGATATTTCTGCGCGGTATCGAGCACCGACATCGACGCGGTGACCATGTAATCGACCGAGTCCTTGAGGTGCCATTCGCCGCCGCGCCAGGGATGCGGATACCAGATCTGCGCCTTCAGATCGCGCATGTTCTCCGGGAATTCCTCGATCTTATAGTCCTTCGGCGTTGCGCTGGCGTGCGCGGTCTCGGTGAAGAACGAGATCGTGTTGCGGAAGACGTGGATGTAATCGAGGAAGCCGGCATACCAATTGTCGAACCGCGCCATCGCGATCGCACCGGGCTTCTGCTCCGCCTCGAACCGGGTCATCATGTTGGTGCCGATCGCATTGGTCCAGATGCGCATGTACGGGCTGATGTTCGACGAGACCGGATCGGCGAAGGGCGGCATCCAGATGCGCGCGGGGAACGGCGCGACCTGGTGCTGCGAATACCAGATCACCGGAGAATAGACCTGCTCCTCGGCATTGACCGCGCGCGTCTCGATCATGTTGAGCATGTAGCCGTCGCGGTTGTTGTCGTGGCCGACATATTCCTGGTACAGCCACGGCATGTTGCTTGTCTCGTACGGCGTGCCGACATGCTTGCGGTACCAGTCGACGATCATGTCCTGCCCGTCGGGGTTCAGCGTCGGCCAGAGCACCAGGATCACGTCGTCCATGATCCGCGCGATCTCGGGATCGTCCTTGCCCGCCAGCAGCTTGTAGGCCAGCGCCATCGGCAGCTGGTGATCGGCGACTTCGGAGGCGTGCATGCCGCCGTCGATATGGACGATGATCTTGCCCTGCTTGGCCAGCGCCTTGGCCGCCTCGTCGCTCAGCCCCCGCGGATCGCCGAGCCGGCGCGACTGGGCCTTATATTCCTCATAGCGCGCGATGTTCGCGGGCGAGGAGATCACGGCATATTCGAAGGTGCGCCCCTGGGTGGTCTTGCCCGCGGTGAACATCTTCATCCGATCGGGCGCCGCGGCGGCGAGCTTGTGGAAATAGGCGACCGAGTCTTCGTAATTGGCGAGATAGCGATCCTCGCCCACGTCATGGCCGAGCACCGACTTGGGCGTCGGAACCGGTGCCGTCTGGGCAAAGGACGTGCCCGTGGCGGCGAGCGCGACGGCGGAAATCGCGACCCATTTTCTCAAACTGCGCATCTGTATCTCCCTGTGCGACCTGATCCTTTCACTCCGCCTGCTGGATGCGCTATTCTACGTCCGCCGCTGCCGCGATATGCCGCAGGCGCCGCCGGAGCTTTTCGCTCACGCAGCATCGTACCGGACCAATTTGTATATACAAGACAAAAAGCGATGCCGGTGCGCACGAGTTCACGCCTCGCACGTGCCCTTCATCTGTGGCGGCCCCCAAGACTAGTGGACGTTGCGCCGGTGCGTCAGCGGCCGGTGCCCGAAGCATTTCGCGCCGCCGCTTCCCGGAACAGCTCTTTCAGCGCTGCCTCGTCGAGCTCGTCATGCTCCCCGATGTCGATCGCGCGGCGGACACCCGTCAGGCTGGCATTGAACAGCCCGCTCGGGTCGCTCAGCGCGCTCCCCTTGGCGAAGGTCAGCTTGACCTTGTCCTTATAGCTCTCGCCGGTGCAGAGGATGCCCCCGTGCGACCAGGTCGGCACGCCCAGCGGGTTCGACGGCTTTCGCCACTTCACCTCTTCGATCACCTCGGGCACCGCCTCCTTGATGAGCCGGCGAATGCGCGCGAGCAGCACGCCGCGCCAATCGCCCAGGCTCGCGATCTTGATAGCGACGTCGTCAGGCATGCGGGTGCCACCTCTCGCCCATCGGGAATTGCTGCCGCCTCGCTTCAGGCGTCGCCGCGCAACCCGCCGTGCTCATCGCGCTTCCACCATCTTCCAGCCATTGCCCGAGGGGTCGCGGAAACTGGCATCGACACTGCCGAAGCGGCTGACCGGTTCCTGCGTGAACTCGACTCCCTTTGCGGAAAAGCGCTCATAGGCGGCGCGGCAGTCGCCGACGACCAGCACCAGCGGCGGCATCGCGCCCTTGGCCACCGCCGCTTCGAGCGTGGCGGCGGTTTCCGCGTCGATCATCGGCGGCCCCGGCCTGAACAGGCCCAGCTGCAGGCCGGGCTGATCCGGATGCTGCACCGTGAGCCACCGAAAGCCGCCGTTTCGCGCGTCCGTGTGGACGGCGAACCCCAATTTTTCGACATAGAAGGCCAGCGCCTCGTCCTGGTCGCGCACATAGATGCCGGCAACGCCGATGCCATCAGCCATGGTTCACCTCCTTGGTCACGCCTCCGTCCCTATCGGCGACGCCCCGGCGCCGCTTCTCCGAAACTGCTATGATGAGGTAGGGCCGGCTCGCGGCGCTGACGAAGCAGTGCGGCACGTCGCGGAGCCGGTTCGGATCGGCGCGTACCTGCCCGCGAAAATCGCTCGGGCTTTCCCCGGTGACGTCGCGGAACACCCGGCCAAAGGTGCCGAGGCTGGTCCAGCCTGTCTGAAAGGCGATCTCCGTGATTGCGGCATCGGTGTCCCGCAGCAATGCCTTCGCGCGCTCGATCCGGCGCGACAGAAGATAGCGATGCGGCGGCATCCCGAAGGCGGCCTTGAAGGATCGAGCGAAATGAGCCGCCGACACGCCGCTCACGGCAGCAAGCCGCAGAACCGGCCACGGTTCGTGCGAAGCCGCATCCATCCGATCCTTCGCCCGAAGCAGCCGGCGTAACAGCGCGGGATGCTGCCTAGGCGGAGCGCTGCGCTTGGTCGGCTGGACGATCGGACGGCTCCATCAGTTCGATGCGGTTGCCGAAGGGATCGGCAACATAGCACCGATCATACCCCGCCAGCGGCTCGTCTTCGACCACCTCGAAGCCGGCGCCCTCCAGCCGGGCGATCAGCGCGGAAAGGCCTGTGACGGTGAATGCGGGATGGGCCTTTTTCGCCGGCCGGAAATCCTGCTCGACTCCGAGATGCACCCTGAGCGCGCCCCGTTCGAACCAGCATCCGCCGCGTTCGGCCAGGTGCGCCGGCTTGCCGACCTCCGGAATCCCCAGAATGTCGGCATAAAAGCGGCGCGCGGCGTCTTCCGCGCCGCCAGGCATCGCCAACTGGACGTGATTGATCGATTCGATCGTCATGACATCCTCGAACGCGAATGCGATCCCGCAGCTCCGGTCCGAAGCCGAGGAAAGCGGAACCCGCAGACCGCGCTTGCGATATACGCGCTCAGGGTGCCGCGAGGAACCCATCCGCGACCAGCTTGGGCTGGCGCCAGCCCATCGCGCGCTCGTCCAGCCAGGCATCCTGATAATAGGTACAGGCATAGCGATCGCCGCCGTCGCACAACAGGGTGACGATGCTGCCGCGCTCGCCCGACGCGGCCATCTCCTCGACGAGGCGCAGGCAGGCCCACAAGTTCGTCCCGGTCGAGCCGCCGACATTGCGCCCCAGCCTTTCGGACAAGGCCCGCATCGCGCCGATGCTCGCCGCATCCTCGACGGCCTCCATCCGGTCGATGACGTTGGGAACGAAGCTCGGCTCCACCCGCGGACGGCCGATCCCTTCGATGCAGCTGCCACAGCCTTCGGGAAGCGTCGTCACCCCGCGATCGGCATAATGCCGGTGGAACACGGAATGGACGGGATCCGCGACGCAAAGCTGGGTGGCATGGCGGCGATAGCGCAGGAACCGCCCGATCGTCGCCGAAGTGCCCCCCGTCCCCGCCCCGCACACGATCCAGGCCGGCACCGGAAAGCGCTCCTCCGCCATCTGCACGAAGATGCTTTCCGCGATGTTGTTGTTGCCGCGCCAGTCCGTCGCGCGCTCGGCATAAGTGAATTGGTCGAGATAATGGCCCCCGGTCTCGTCGGCGAGCCGCTGCGCCGCCTCGTACACCGTTCGGGGATCGTCGACCGCCAGGATTTCGCCGCCATGGAAGCGGATCGCATCGAGCTTCGGCGCCGCGGTGCTGGCCGGCACCACGGCGATGAAGCGAAGGCCCAGCATCCGCGCGAAATAGGCTTCGCTCACTGCCGTCGAGCCCGACGAGGCCTCGATCACGCAGGTCTCCGGCCCGATCCACTCATTGCACAGCGCATAGAGGAAGAGCGAGCGCGCGAGGCGGTGCTTGAGGCTGCCGGTCGGATGCGAGCTCTCGTCCTTCAAATAGAGGTCGATGCCCGGATAGCGCGGCAAGGGCAGATGGATGAGGTGGGTGTCGGCCGACCGGTTCGAATCGGCTTCGATCCGGCGAACCGCCTCGTCGAGCCAGGCGCGCCGCGTGGCTTCGGCGATGTTCGCGGCGCCGTCCCGTCCCCGCCGATTCCGATCGTGCACCATGCAGCCCTTGCCAGTCCTTCCCGCAACCGCGCCGCTCAATGCCAGACCTCGCCGAATTAGCAACGCGCCAATTCCCCAATCCGGCTGCGGTCCCGAAAAGGCCGCTCAAGGCATGACTGACGCGAAACGGGCCCGCGGTCGTGCCGCGAGCCCGTCGCCTACCCTCGCTGGAAAGCTCAGAACTTGGTGCGCAGCGTCACGCCATAGGTGCGCGGCTCGGCGAGATAGGCCGAGAACAGCTGCCGCCCGCCCGGATATTGCGGATCGGTGAAGGGCGCACTCGCCGCGCCTTCCTGGAACGGCGAGTTGAACGCGACCTGGGTGTAGTTCTGGTTGAGCAGGTTCTGCGCCCACAGCTCCACCGCCCAGCGCTGATCCTTGCCGCGGATGCCGATGCGGCCATTGACCAGGGCGTAGCTGTCCTGCCCCTTTTGCGGGAACAGGTCCGATCCGGTGTTATAGTCGTCGGTCAGGCGCGTGTCGAAATAGACCAGCCCCGAAAGCCCCGAGTTGCCGAGCTGCGGCGTCCAGGCGAAGGATGCGGTCGCGACGATGTCGGGCGCGTTCGACAGCAGCGAACCCGGCAACTTGCGCAGTGCCTGGTCGAGCGGCGCGCCCGAGGAATTGCCGACCAGGTCATTGCGATACTTGGTCTTGGCATAGGTCATCCCCAGCCCGATGCGCAGGTCGCGCGCCGGGACCAGCGACGCTTCGAGCTCGAAGCCCTGCGAGAGCACGCCATAGCTCACGTCCCCGCTCGGGCAGGCGCCGGTGGTCGCGGCCGCGGCATTGTAGTTGCCCGTGCCGGCGAACTTGTTCTGGTCGCGGTCGCCGCCGTTCAGATTGGCCGTGCAGCCATTGATGTTCTGCACGAGGAAGACGGTGCCGTTGAAGGTATTGAGCTGGAAGTTCTTGAATTCCTGCCGGAATCCCGCGACGTTCAGACTGAACGCGCCGCTCGAATATTTCATGCCGACTTCATAGGCTTGAACGGTCTCCGGCTCGAACTGGAGATTGCCGACCAGCGCCTGCGTCCCCGCCTGCCCGCCAAAGGGCAGGATCGGCACCTTGAGCGCCGAGCGATCGAGGTTGAAGCCGCCCGCCTTGTACCCGCGTGACCAGCTGCCATAGAGCAGCAGGTCGTCGGTCGGCTTCCACGAAAGGATCGCAGTGCCTGTGAACTGATGCTCCTTGCGCTCGTCGCGGATCGACACGCCGTTGAGCTCGGCCGTTGAATTGCCCTGGCACGAAAGGCCCAGGATGCCGTCGACGATGCCCGTCAGGGCCGCATTCGGGCGAAGCGGCAGCAGCGCCGACTGGTTCGCGGTGCAGGCGGTGTTGTCGTTGCCGAAGCTCGCGTTGAACCGCTTGCGCTCGTTGGTGTAGCGCGCGCCCACGGTCAGGTCGAAGCCCTTGGCGATGTGCACGATATTATGGGTGAACAGCGCCCAGTTGCGGCTGTTCTGGAAATAGCGGTCGCGCGTCGCGCCGCGATCGTTGATTCCGTCGAGCCGGTCGAAGCCCGCATAGATCAGCGGCGAGGCCGCGCCGAACAACGCCGGCCGCGCGGCAAGGCATCCGGCCGAGGTCGGCGAATAGAGCGCCGCGAGCGCGCTGCCCGAAACGATTCGGCAGGTGGCGAAGCGACCATATTGGTTGCCGAAGCGCAGGTCGTCGATCACCGTCAGGTCTTCGTCGGCATAATAGCCGCCGATCAGCCAGTCGAGCTTGTCGCCGAACGCATTGCCGTGCAGCCGCAGCTCCTGGCTCCACGTCTTGAACGCGCGCGACGAGGCGCCCGGCGCGCGATAGAGGATATCGACATAGCTATAGTCGGTGTCCGATCCCTGGTCGCTGAAATAGTCGCGATAGCCGGTGATCGAGGTCAGCTGCGCGCCGCCCAGGTTCCAGTCGACCTGAAGCGAGGCGCCCCAATCCTTGGTGATGCCGTCATAGCTGCGGCCCGGCGTCACATAGACGTTGCGGTGATAGCCGTCGGTGAACGCCGCCATCGGCTGGCCGAGGTCGCGCAGCACGCGGACGATGTTGTTCTGCGCCGGATCGTTCAGCGAGCCGATAAAGGGGTTCATGTCGCGGCTGACATAGGTCGCCGCGCAGCACGCCTCGTCGCGCCGCGTATAATCGCCGATCAGGCGCACGGTCAGGTCGCTCGACGGCTCGTACATCAGCTGGCCGCGCACGAACCAGCGATTGCGGTCGTTGATGTCGGTATTGTTGGTGACGTCGTGATAGAAGCCGTCGCGCTTCACATAAACGCCGTCGATCCGCCCGGAGAGCGTTTGCCCCAGCGGCGCATTGACATAGCCGGAGAGGCGAAGCTGGTTGTAATTGCCATAGCTCGCCTCGGCGCCCGCGGCGAATGTGGGCGACGGCGCCTTGCTGACGATGTTGATGATGCCGGCGGAGGCGTTGCGGCCGAACAGCGTGCCCTGCGGCCCGCGCAGCACCTCGACCCGCTCGATCTCGCCCAGTTCGTTGAGGCCGATGCCCGAGCGCGAGCGATAGACGCCGTCGATGAACACCGCGACCGAACTTTCCAGGCCCGGATTGTCGCCCACCGTGCCGATGCCGCGGATGCGTGCCGATCCGTTCGCCTCGCTGCCGGTCGAGGAGACGAGCAGCGACGGCGCGATCTGGTTGAGCTGGCGGATGTCGGTGGCGCCGGTCTGCTGCAGCGTCTCCGCGCTGATCGCCGAGACGGCGAGCGGCACGTCGGCGAGCACCTGGGCGCGCCCCTGCGCCGTGACGACGATGTCGTTCGCGTCGACGACACTCCCTTGCTGCTGATCGTCCTGGCTGCTGGCCGGCGCCGCTTCCTGCGCCATGGCCGGCATTGCGAGCGCCAGGGTCATGGCCGGAACTGCGACGGCCGACAAAAGGCGAAACCGCATCATCATCTCTCTCCCACCACGGGCCAGAGCACTTTGTCGGCTCCATACCCTATCCTCGAATAGTGCCACGTCTCCTAGGGCAGTCAAGCGGAACAAGCGTTGCAAAAGGGGACTGAATCTCGGCTGTTGCGCGAATGCAATAGTGGCGCGAAACCAAACCGATCTTCGAATCCGTAATTATACGCTAGGCGTTCAATAGCCGGAGAGCCGCGCGAAGCGGTCGCGATGCCAGCTCGAACTGCCCCATTGCGCCTCCAGCACACGCGCGCGCTTCAGGTAGAAGCCCGCGTCATGCTCGTCGGTCATGCCGATGCCGCCGTGCAGCTGGATCATCTCGCGGCTCACCAGGTTGAGCGTGTCGTTGGCCACCGCTTTGGCCAGGCTGGCTTCCTGGGCGATGTCCGCCCTGCCCGAATCCGCCGCCTCCAGCGCCGCCTCCACCACGGATCGCATCAGTTCGAGCTCGGTCAGCATCTTGGCCATGCGGTGTTGCAGCGCCTGGAAGCTGGCGAGCGGCTGGCCGAACTGGACGCGCGTCTTGAGATAGTCGTTGGTGCGCGCGAAGGCGCTTTCGGCCATGCCCAGCATCTCCGCCGTCAGCGCCGCAGTGGCACGGTCGAGCACCTGCACGGTCAGCGCCGGGCCGCCGCCCAGCGGCTCGGCCGGCGCGCCATCGAAGCGGACTTCGGCATGGCTGCGCAGATCGACCAGCCGCCGCGGCGACCGGGTCACGCCTTCCTCGCCAGGCACCAGGTGCAGTCCATCGGTCGCGGCGACGACGAAAAGCTGCGCACCGTCGCCTTCGGGCACGAACGCCTTGGTGCCGCTGATCCGCCCGCCCTCGGCGCGGGTCGCGATCGTCGAGGGATCGAAGCGCGGTCCCTCATCGACGGCCAGCGTCGCCACCATTTCGCCAGAGGCGATCCGCGGCAGCCATTCGGCCTGCTGCGCCTCGGAGCCGCCGAGCAGGATCGCGCCCGCCGCGGCCGCGCTCGCCGCCAGCGGCGTCGCCACCAGGTTGCGGCCGAGCTGCTCGAGCACCAGCCCGAGCGACACCTGACCCATCCCCGCCCCGCCATGGGCCTCGGGGATTACGATCCCCGCCCAGCCCATCTCGGCCTGGGCACGCCAGCTGTCAGGGTCGAAGCCGACCCCCGGCCCCGCCTTGCGCAGAGCCCGAAACGCGCTCACCGGCGCCTCGTTATCCGCCCATTCGCGCGCCATGTCGCGCAGCATCGTCTGTTCTTCGCTCAGGATTGCCATCGGTCTCCCTCTCCTCTCTCCACCCCTCTCCCGCGTTCGCGGGAGAGGGAGGGGCCCGCCGCCAAGGGCGGTGGGAGGGTGAGGGCCTTCTTCTCCCAGCTCGCTCGAAGAAGAGGGCCCTCACCCAACCCTCTCCCGCAAAAGCGGGAGAGGGCTTCGTCGTCATTGATGATCCAGCATCCCCAGGATGCGCTTGGCGATCACATTGTTCTGGATCTCGCTCGATCCGCCATAAATCGACACCGCCTTGCCGAAGAGCCAGGCGCGCGTGTCCTTGAGCGCCGCCTCGTCGAACCCCTCGCCTTCCCAGCCGAGCCCGGCCATGCCGCGGATCTCGATCAGCAATTCGGCGCGGTCCTGAATGATCCGCGCGCCGACATTCTTCATGATCGACGTCGCGGCCGAGGGCCCCTGGTTCGATTTCGCCTCGAGCGCCGAACGCCGCAGCGTCGCCATGAAGGCGCGGATATCCATTTCGTGCCGCACGATCTTGCCGCGCAACTCGGCATCGGCGAGCCGGCCCTCGGCATCGACGCCGATCGCCTGCTTGGCGATCTGGCTCAGCGGCGCCCCGGCGGCGAACAGCCGGCCCGAGGCCGATCCGCCGCCCGACAGGCTGTTGCGTTCATGCTGGAGCAGCCGCTTGCCGATCGTCCAGCCCTGGCCCTCCTCGCCGACGCGATTGGCCTTGGGCACCTTCACATCGGTGAAGAACGTCTCGCAAAAGGGCGAAAAGCCCGAGATCAGCTCGATCGGCCGCACTTCCACGCCCGGACTGTCCATGTCGACGAGCAGGAAGGTGATGCCCTCATGCTTCTTGGTCTTGTCGGTGCGGACCAGCATGAAGCATTTGTCCGCCCATTGCCCGCCGCTGGTCCAGGTCTTCTGGCCGTTGACGAGATAATGGTCGCCCCGGTCCTCCGCGAAGGTCTGCAGCGAGGCGAGGTCGGATCCGGCCCCCGGCTCCGAATAGCCCTGGCACCAGCGCACTTCTCCGCGTGCGATCGCGGGAATGTGCTCGCGCTTCTGCTCTTCCGAGCCATATTCGAGCAGCGTCGGACCGAACATCATCACGCCCATGCCGCCGATCGGATTCCACGCGCCGATCCGCGCCATCTCCTCCTGGAGCACGCGCGCCTCGGCCCGGCTCAGCCCGCCGCCGCCATAGTCGGAGGGCCAGGTCGGCACGCCCCAACCCTTCGCGCCAATTGCCTCGCGCCAGGCGCGCTGCTCCTCATCCTCCTCGGTCGGGCCTTCCACGGCCGACATCGCATTGTCGCGCCCCTTCAGGCTCGGCGGGAAGTTTGCGGCCAGCCAATCGCGAACCTCCGCGCGGAACGCCGCCAGCGCATCGGGCGGCGCATCGATTTCGGATGCCGAGGCCATCATTCTCTCCGGGTCGTTATCTGGTTGGTTTCGAATGTGCGGTACGGCAGCGAAAGCGTCAAGCGCGCCGGCGAGAATCTGCTTTCCTACCGTACTACGGGCTGATATGTTCTTGATTCGTTCGCCCGGACGATGAGGTCGCTCCTGCCAGAGCTTCTGTGGGCGATGTTCGCGACTTTCGGCGCCGCGCCACTCTGATAGGGTGCGGGGAAAGGGGGAAGGCCATGAAGTTCGAACATCGCGCGATTCCGATCGTGCTTGCGGCGGTGCTGATCGACGTGATCGGCTTCGGCATCGTCATGCCCGTCCTCCCTGCGCTCGTCACCAAGCTCGGTCGGCTTGACCTCGAAAGCGCCACGCGAGTTGCCGGCTGGATGCTCGCCGCCTTCGCCATCGCCGGCTTCTTCGCGGGGCCGGTGCTCGGCAATCTCGGCGATCGGTTCGGCCGGCGCCCGGTGCTGATCCTGTCGATGCTGGCCTTCGCGACCGACTATGCGCTGATGGCGATGGCGCCCAGCCTCGCCTGGCTGTTCGTCGGCCGCGTCATCGCCGGGATCGCCGGCGCCACCTTCGGCCCGGCCAGCGCGGTGATTGCCGACGTCACTCCGCCCGAACGGCGCAGCGCTACCTTCGGGCTGATCGGCGCGGCGTTCGGCCTCGGCTTCATCCTCGGCCCCGCGCTCGGGGGGATCAGCGCGGGCTTGGGCGTGCGCGCGCCCTTCGTCATCGCCGCGGTCTGCGCCGCCGCCAATGCCGCGATCATGTTCTTCTTCCTGCCCGAAACCTTGGCGCAAGAGAACCGCAGACCCTTCCGCCTCGCCGACGCCCATGTCATCGGCGCGTTCCGCCCGCTCTTCCACGCCGGCAATGCTGCGCCGCTGCTGCTCGCCTGGTTCCTGTGGCAGCTCGGGGGCGCCGTCTATCCCGCCACCTGGTCGTTCTGGGCAGCGATCCGCTTCGGCTGGGATGCGACCGCGATCGGCTGGTCGCTGGCCTATGTCGGCTTCCTGACCATGCTCGTCCAGGCATTGCTCACCCGCCGCGTGATCCCGCGGCTGGGCGAGCGCAATGCGGCGGTGCTCGGCTTCGGCTGCGCGGCGGCGACGATGTTCGCCTATGCCTTCGTCCAGCAGGGCTGGCAGGTCTATCTTTTCTTCCTGGTCGGCTGCCTCGGCGCCTTCGCCTATCCCGCGCTCAACGGGACGCTGTCGCAAATGGTCGGCCCGTCGCACCAGGGCGCGCTGCAGGGCGGCATTTCGAGCATGAACAACGTCGCGTCGATCTTCGGCCCCCTGCTCGCCTCCCAGGCGCTCGCCACCGGATCGCGCCACGGCTTCGACGGCGCCGCCTTCCTCGTCGCGGCGATCCTGATGGGCGGGGCGGCCTTGATCATCGGCTTCGGAGTGCCCGGCAGGTCACGCCCCGCGCCGACGCCATGATTTTTCGAAAATGGCGTATGGCCTTCCGGATGCAGCGCCCTTAGCCTCGGTACGAACCATTCGGGGGGACGATGCGTAGCGAAGCGATGCTGGCGAGCGAGTTCGCCACTCTATCCGATCTGATAAGGGCGCATGGCGTGGAGCGGCCCGATCGGCTGGCGATGATCTGCGGCGATGCCAGCATCGATTACGCCGCACTCGATGCGATGGCCGATCGCATCGCCGTCGCGCTGCAACGCGAAGGGCTGGCGAAGAACGAAGCCGTCGCGATCCTCGGCCTGCCCTCGATCGGCTATGGCTGCGCCTTTGTCGGCGCGCTTCGCGCCGGCTGCGTGCCGACCCCGCTCCAGCCCTCGGCGACGCCGGACCAACTCGCAGCGATGGTCGCCGATTGCGGGGCGAAGATCCTGTTCCTGGATGCCTCGGGCGCTGCCGCCCTCGGCTCGGCAACCGTCGCCGCCCGCCGCGTCGCGCTCGACGACAGCGACACCGGGGTCGCCCTTGCCGACTTCCTCGCTCCCGAAGACGCGCAACCCGCGGCGGTCGCGGTGGGCCCCGAAGACCCATTCAACATCATCTACAGCTCGGGCACCACCGGAACCCCCAAGGGGATCGTCCAGCCGCATGCGATGCGCTGGGTCCATATCGCCCGCGCTCCCGGCGGCTTCGGCGATGCCGTGACGATGATTGCCACGCCGCTCTATTCGAACACGACGCTGGTGAGCTTCATTCCCACGCTCGCCTGGGGCGGCACCGCAGTGCTGATGCCGAAATTCGACGCGCGCGGCTTCCTTGCGCTGGCAGCCCGGCATCGTGCCACCCATGCGATGCTCGTGCCCGTCCAGTATCAGCGGATCATGGCGCTGCCCGATTTCGACAGCTTCGACCTTTCGAGCTTCCGCCTGAAGACCTGTACCAGCGCGCCGTTCAGCGCGGCGCTCAAGGCCGATATCGTCGCCCGCTGGCCGGGACTGCTCGTCGAATATTACGGCATGACTGAAGGCGGCGGCACCACCGCGCTGATCTGCAACGCCCATCCCGACAAGCTTCATACTGTCGGCACGCCGCTGCCGGGCCAGGATATCCGCCTTATCGGCGACGACGGCAAGGAAGTGCCGCAGGGCGAGATCGGCGAAGTCGTCGGCCGCTCCGCCGCGATGATGAGCGGCTATCACGGCAGGGCCGAGGCCACCGATGCCGCGACCTGGCATGACGCCGCCGGCAATCGCTTCATCCGCCACGGCGATATCGGCCGCTTCGACGCAGACGGCTTCCTCACCCTGATGGACCGCAAGAAGGACCTGATCATCTCCGGCGGATTCAACATCTATCCGTCGGACCTCGAGGCCGTGCTGGCCGAGCATCCCGGCGTCAGCGAAAGCGCGGTGATCGGAGTGCCCTCGGAGCAATGGGGCGAGACGCCGATCGGTTTCTATGCCGGCTGCGTCGACGCGACCGAACTGCTCGCCTGGTTCAACGCCCGGGTCGGCAAGACCCAGCGGCTGGCCGCGCTCGAGCAAGTCGATCGCCTGCCGCGCAGCGCGATCGGCAAGGTGTTGAAGCGCGAGCTGCGCGACGAGTATCTCGCCCGATGACGCCGATCGCGACGATCCTCGCCGACGCCGCGCCGATCGAAGGCGGCTTCCGCACCCAAGTCCCGACCGACTGGATGCAGGGCCGCACGGCTTATGGCGGCCTGTCCGCCGCGCTCGCGCTTCAGGCGGCGCTCGACGCGGAGCCCGAGCTGCCGCCGCTCCGCTCGGCGCAAGTCGCCTTCATCGGCCCCCTTGCCGGCGCCGTCGAGGTGCGGGCGACCAAGCTCCGCCGCGGCCGCAATGCCGCCTTCCTCCAGGCCGACGTCATCGCCGAGGCGGGGCTCGGGCTGCGCGCCACCTTCGTGTTCATGGCGCCGCTCGCCTCCGACCTTCGCCACGACGCCGCGCCGCGCGCACCGGTGGCGCCGCCGCCCGCCGACGCGTCGCTCTATGTCGGTCCCGATGACTTCTTCACGGGCAATTTCGAATTCTACGATGCCGGGGACGACACCGGCCCGGCCGAATGGCTGCGCTGGGTGCGGCTGCGGGCCCGCGACGGGCTCGATCCCCAGGTCGAGCTGATGGCGATCGGAGACGGGCTCCCGCCGGCCGCGTTCAAGCTCGCCGCCGATCGCCGCGTTCCGCTGAGCTCGCTCAACTGGCAGATCAATTTCCTGGCGCCCACGCCACGCACCGAAGACGGCTGGTGGCTGCTCACCGCCCGTGCCGACCGCGCCGAACAGGGCTATTCGAGCCAGCGCATGGCGATCTGGAATGCCTCGGGCGAGCCGGTGGCCGAGGCGATGCAGGGCGTCGCGATCTTCGGCTAGGGCTGCGACAAGTTGCGACAGTTTCTCGCCCCGCTGACAAATCGCTGGGACATGGTTTGGGGAAAAGCAGGACATGGGGCGCCGCCCCGCCGCACAGGAGTTTCACCATGAAGACCCGTTTCGCTGTCGCGACGCTCGGCGCCATGCTGCTCGCCGCCCCCGCCCTTGCCCAGGACGCGCCGCCTCCGCCGCGGCCGCATGGCGGGATGGCCGGAGCCGATGCCGATCATGACGGCACGATCACCAAGGCCGAGTATCTCGCGCGCGTCGAGGCCCGCTTTGCCCGGCTCGATACCAATCATGACGGCAAGATCGATGCCACCGAGCGCGCCGCAGCCCATCATGGCGGCGGCGACATGGCCGCACGCATGGGCAAGCGCATGGACGCGAATGGCGACGGCAGCGTCACCCTGGACGAAGAGCGCGCCAAGGCCTCGCGCCGCTTCGACCGGATGGACACCAATCACGACGGCAAGATCGACCAGGCCGAGCGTGACGCGATCCGTGAGCGGATGCGGGCCATGCGTGGCCCGATGGGCTCGCCCCAGACCCCACCGGCCGGCACCCCGGACCAGAACTGAAGCCGGCCGCTACTCGCCCGGGCGGGCTTCGCCTCCTCGCCCGCCCGGGCACTTCCTCTTGCGCGAGACGTTGCTACGCTACCGACGATGTCCGAGATTCCCCACCTCCTTCTCGTCGAGGACGAACGCTCGATCCGCGAACCGCTCGCCCAGTATCTGACGCGCCAGGGCTTTCGCGTGACCCAGGCAGGCGACGCCGAGGGCGCGCGGGCGCGGATGGCAGCCTATTCGATCGACCTGGTCGTGCTCGACATCATGATGCCGGGCGAAGACGGGCTCAGCCTCTGCCGCCACATCCGCGAGACCAGCGAGACGCCGGTGATCCTGCTCACCGCCCGCGGCGAGGAGACCGATCGCATCGTCGGGCTCGAAATGGGCGCCGACGATTATGTCGTGAAGCCCTTTTCGCCCCGCGAGCTCGCTGCGCGGATCAAGGTGGTGCTGCGCCGCCTCCAAGCCGGCGGTGTGCGCCAGCATGCGCCGGATGGGGGCAGCTATGCCTTTGCCGGCTGGGTGCTCAAGACCGGCGAGCGGGCGCTGGTCGACCGCGAAGGCGTCTCCGTGCCCCTCTCGAGCGGCGAATACAATCTGCTCCACGCGCTGGTCACGCGGCCCCGTGCGGTGCTCACGCGCGACCAACTCCTGGACCTCACCCAGGGCCGCGAAGCCGCGGCGTTCGATCGGGCGATCGACAATCAGGTCAGCCGGCTGCGCAAGAAGATCGAGCCCGATCCGCGCGCGCCAGCGATCATCAAGACGGTGTGGGGGGGCGGGTACACCCTTGCGACCGAGGTAACCCGCCTGTGAGGCGGATGGTTCAGCCAAACCCATGCGGCGCCTGATCCCGCGCTCGCTGCCGGGCCAGATCGCGCTGCTCGTCGCGGTCGCGCTGTTCATCGCGCAGGGCATCAACTTCGCGTTCCTACTGCGCGAGCGCCAGGCTGCGCGCTTTGCCCAGGTCATCGTCCCGACGGTGACAAGGCTGATCGACGCGGCCGAGCGCGCCGGCTCTCCTGTCAATCCGCGCCCGCCATTGCCGGCCGGCATGGACGATCCGCGCCGCGATCCGCGTCGTCTCGGGAGGGGACGCGTGGAACTCACGCCATCCAATCCGATCCCTCCCGAACTGGAACGGCGGCCGGCGATCGAGCGCGACCTTCGCCGCGGCCTCACCGACGGCGGGGTGCGGATCGGCGACGTCATCGCAGTGACGCGGCCCATCGACGAGAACCGCCCCCTGCTCCGGCGCATGGACCCGGCCCGTGCCGATCGCCTCCGCCGGCTCGGGGCCGAGTTGATGGTCGCCGTCGAATTGCCGGGCAAGGGCTGGCTATCGCTGAGTTCGGCCTGGCCGCGCAGCGAGCGCGCGCTGATCTGGCAACTGCTCGCACAGACGCTGATCCTGTATATCGTCGTGCTGATTCCCGTCCTCCTCGCCGGGCGCCGGATCGCTCGCCCCCTGCGAAGCCTGGCCAAGGCGGCGCGCGAATTCCGTCCGGGTGACGGCGCCGCTCCGGTCGAGGAGCGCGGCCCCAGCGACGTGCGGGCGGTGATCGCCGCCTATAACGGGCTCAGCACCCGGATCACCGGCATGCTCGACGAGAAGGACCGCATGCTCGGCGCGATCGGCCACGACCTGCGCACGCCGCTCGCCGCGTTGCGGGTGCGCATCGAATCGGTCGAGGACGATGAAGACCGCGCCCGCATGGCGGACACAATCGACGAGATGAACCGGACGCTCGACGACATCCTCTCCTTGGCGCGGCTCGGCCGACCGAGCGAGCCGCCGACCGATGTCGATCTCTCTGCGCTGATCGATGCGGTAGTCGAGGATTTCCGCGATCTCGGTCAGAACGTGACCTTCGAGGAGGCGCCGCGGCTGCGCATGCACTTGCGCCCAGCACTGATGCGCCGCGCTGTGCGCAACCTGATCGAGAACGCCGTCAAATATGGCGGCGGCGCCGGGGTTCGGCTGGTCTCAGACCTCCACCGGGTGGCGATCGAGGTCGCCGATCGCGGACCGGGCATCCCGGCCGAGGCGCTCGAGAAGGTGTTCGATCCGTTCACGCGCCTCGAACAGTCGCGCAATCGCGAAACCGGCGGGATCGGCCTTGGCCTGGCGCTCGCCCGAGCCATCGTCCGCGACGCGCATGGCGAGATCGTGCTGGCCAATCGCGAAGGCGGCGGCCTGGTCGCGACGATCACCCTGCCGCGGAGCTGAGGCTCGCGAGGCAACCCAAATCGAGCAGGGTCACGGTGGCCACGCCGATCGCGGCGAGCGCCGCCCATTGCGCAGCGACTGCGCTGAGCCGAGATTGCTCGCGAAGCGTCAGCATCACGTCGCTACCGTCCTCCTCGGTCAACACCACGCTGCGGAAACCCTCGCCCTTGCTCGGGTCGAGTGGAGGCACCTTTGCCTTGGCCGATCGAAGCCAGAAGACCGCCGAACCGATCCCGCCCGCCGCCGCGGCTAGCTTCGCGATAAAGTTCAGCGCGACCAGCAATCGAACCAACCAGAGCGTCACGATCGAGAGAGCCATCTGTCCTCTTTAGCCAGCCATTCTTCTTGAACAGTTAGCCATCGACCATTGCCTTCGCCACGGCCTCGGCCAACTTGATCCCATCAATCGCGGCGGAGAGGATGCCGCCGGCATAGCCTGCGCCTTCGCCGCCCGGAAACAAGCCTTCGACATTGAGGCTCTGCAAATCGGCGCCGCGGGTGATCCGGACCGGCGAGGAAGTGCGCGTCTCGACGCCGGTCATCACCGCGTCGGGGTGGTCGTATCTGGCGATCTGCCGCCCGAACACCGGCAGCGCCTCGCGAAACGCCTCAATCACGAAATCCGGAAGGCAGCGAGCGAGATCGGTCGGCGTCACGCCGGGCTTATAGGAGGGCGTGACTTCGCCCAGCATCGTAGACGCGTGGCCTGCAAGCAGATCGCCCACCCGCTGCACCGGCGCGTTGTAGTTGGAGCCGCCGGCAAGGAAGGCGAGGTCTTCCCAGTGCCGCTGGAGCGCGATCCCGGCGAGCGGGCCATCGGGATAATCACGGGCCGGGTCGATCGCCACGACGAGGCCCGAATTGGCATTGAACTCGGCGCGCGAATATTGGCTCATCCCGTTGGTGACGACGCGCCCTTCCTCCGATGTCGCGGCGACCACGCGTCCGCCGGGACACATGCAGAAGCTGTAGACGCTGCGGCCATTGGCGCAGTGATGAACGAGGCTGTAGGCCGCCGCCCCCAGATCGGGATGCTTGGCGCATTCGCCGAAGCGCGCCTGATCGATCCAGCTTTGCGGATGCTCGATCCGTACGCCGATCGCGAACGGCTTGGCTTCGAGATGGACGCCGCGAGCGTGCAGCATCTCGAAGGTCGGCCGCGCGCTGTGGCCGACGGCGAGGACGACGTGATCGGCTTCGAGGAAGCTGCCGTCCTGAAGGTGCAGACCCCGCAGGCGCTGGCGGCCCTCCGCGCTGCGCTCGAGCTCGACATCATCGACCCGCGTCTCCCAGCAATATTCGCCGCCAAGCGCCTCGATCGTCGCACGCAGGCTTTCCACCATGGTGACGAGGCGGAAGGTGCCGATATGGGGGTGTGCCTCCCACAGGATGTCGTCGGGCGCGCCGGCTTGGACGAACTCCTCGAGCACCTTGCGGCCGAGGAAGCGGGGATCCTTGACCCGGCAATAGAGCTTGCCGTCGGAAAAGGTGCCCGCCCCGCCCTCGCCGAACTGGACGTTGGAATCGGGGTTGAGCTTCGATTGCCGCCAAAGCCCCCAGGTGTCCTTGGTCCGCTGGCGCACCACCTTGCCACGATCGAGGATGATCGGGCGGAAACCCATCTGCGCGAGGATCAGGCCGGCGAACAGGCCGCAGGGGCCGGCGCCGATCACCACGGGGCGCTTGCCCGTCCAGCCCGGCGGCGCCGTCACCGGCGGCCGATAGGTCATGTCGGGAGTCGGACGGACATCCTTGTCTCCCGCAAAGCGCGCGAGCACGCCGGCTTCGTCGGCCAGTTCGAGATCGAGCGTGTAGACGAGCTGGATCGCGTTCCGGCGACGCGCATCGTTGCCGCGCTTGAACCGGGTCCAGCCGCGCAGATCGTCCCGGCCGATGCCCAGCCGGCGGCAGATCGCCTCGGGCAGAGCCTCGGGCGGATGGTCGAGCGGCAGGGACAGTCCGGAAAGGCGAAGCATTGAAATCTCTCTAGGCGCGGCCGGCGATTCGACAAAGAAAAAGGCCGGGGACTCGCCCCGGCCTTTCCTGTTCCCAAGCGGGAAAGAGCGTCAGCCGACGATCTCTTCCGGCTTGAAGAAATAGGCAATTTCGATCGCGGCATTCTCGTCCGAATCCGACCCATGGACCGAGTTCGCCTCGATCGATTCGGCCAGTTCCTTGCGGATCGTGCCGGGCTCGGCGTTGGCCGGGTTGGTCGCGCCCATGATGTCGCGGTTGCGCTGCACGGCGTTCTCGCCCTCGAGCACCTGCACGACGACCGGGCCCGAGATCATGAACTCGACCAGATCGTTGAAGAAGGGGCGCTCCTTATGGACCGCGTAGAAGCCCTCGGCCTGCTCGCGGGTCATCTGGATGCGCTTGGAAGCGACGACGCGCAGGCCGGCCTCCTCCAGCATCTTGGTAACCGCGCCGGTCAGGTTGCGGCGGGTGGCATCGGGCTTGATGATCGAAAAGGTCCGGTTCGCGGCCATGGCCGTGCGGGCTCCTGCTGTTCTGGTTGTGGAAAAGTCGCGGCTCCCTAGTCCCGGGCGGCCGCGGATGCAAGCTCCAGCGCATCGGGGCGGATGCGTCGGGGCAGAAGTCAGGCAGCCTGTTCCCAGCGCCCGGCCTCGTTCTGCTTCCAATAGCGTCGCTCGACGCCGGCCCGGTCGGCCAGCGCCTTCCACGCTGCCCTCGCCTCGCCGATCCGCTCCTCGTCGAAGAAATGGAAGGCGCGATCGAAGCCGAGCGCCTCCTCGCGCCACACCCCGTCGGCCAGCGCGACGTTGCGCGCGCCGTTAGCGGCGGCCTCGGCGCTCGCAGCGATCAGCACCGGCTGGCGATCATCGTCATTGCCCCCGGCCTGGCCATGCGGCAGGAAGCTCTCGGCCGCGTACGTCCACAGCAGCTGGTCGAGCCTCGTGCGCTGGGCGGCCTCGCCCGCGACGACAAGCAGACGACCGCCGCTCTCGACCACGCGCTCGGCGATCCGGGGCAGCGCGCGCTCGAGCGGAAGCTGCGTCAGATGGTAGAAATCGACTTGCATGGCTCTTGTTAGCCGGTCCGTGCGTTCGGGCCAACGCACGTGACGTTGCGATGCCGCAACCGCTGCGATAGGGCGGAGCGGCCGCGTGCACGGGAGTGAAGAAAAAGGTGGGAATTTACGGTACGCGCACGGCCCTGCTGCTTTCGGCTGCGCTCGGGCTGTGCCTTGCAACCGAGGTGCACGCGCAGGAAGGCGCCGGCCAGCGCGATTCGTCGCCGCAGCAACAGTCGGCCCGCGATCCGCAACAGGGGCCGAACCTCCAGACTCCCGATGTCGAGCCGCCGCCGCCTTCACCGACGGCGCTGCCGCAGGATGGCGACCAGATCCAGTTCACGTCCGACCAGCTCGAATATGACAGCGACGCCGATATCGTCACTGCAAGCGGGGACGTGCGGCTCTATCGGCAAAGCGACCGCCTTCGGGCCGACAAGGTGGTGTGGAATCGCAAGACCGGCCGCGTCACCGCGGATGGCAACATCGTCGTCGTCAATCCCGAAGGGGATTCGGCTTATGGCGATCATATCGAGCTCACCGACACGCTGAAGGACGGCGTGATCGAGAACATGCTGGTAGTACTCGACGCCGGCGGGCGAATTGCCGCACAGCATGGCCAGCGCAACGCCGGCGGCGTGATCACAGTGGAGAACGCCGCCTACACCCCCTGCTCGGTGCAGAATTCCGAGGGCTGCCCCAAGGAACCTTCGTGGAAGATCACTGCCGATCGCGTCGTCTACGATCCCGACCGCAAGCGCATCCGCTATACCGGCGCCCGCATTTCGGTGTTCGGGATCGCGACCGTGCCCTTGCCGGTCTTCTCGCACCCGGTCGGCGGGCAGAGCGACGATGGCTTCCTGACACCGGACCTGCGCTACAATCGCACCAACGGCTTCCAGTTCGCGCTGCCTTACTTCTTCAGCCTCGCGCCCAATCGCGATCTGACGGTCACCCCCCGCGTCTACACCAACGTGCTGCCCATGCTGCAGGCGGATTATCGCGAGCTCAACTCGCTCGGTGCGGTGCGGATCAGCGGCTACGGCACGTATAGCCGGCGTGCCGACGACCTCACCGTTCCCGTGACGCCAGCCACGTCGCGAAACGATTTTCGTGGATATCTCGACGCGGTCGGCAACTTCCAGCTCGACCCGAACTGGAGCGCGAGTGCTTCGCTCCGGCTGACTACCGACCGCACCTTCCTGCGCCGCTACGACATTTCGCGCGACGACCGGCTGCGCAACAACCTGCGCGTCGAACGCATCGATCAGGACAGCTATTTCGCCGTGAATGCCTGGGTGATCCAGACGCTGCGGGTCGGCGATCACCAGGGACTCCAGGCCTATGCCCTCCCCGAGATCGATTATCGCCGGCGGATGGACGACGGCCTGCTCGGCGGCCGGTTCGAATTCCAGGTCAACACGCTGGCGATCGGCCGCTCCGACGGGCAGGATTCGCAGCGCGCCTTCGCCAGCGCGCGCTGGGACCTGCGCAAGCTCACCAACTGGGGCCAGGAGATCACCTTCACTGCCTATGGCCGGGGCGACGTCTACAACAATCGCGATTCGGCACTGACCAGCGTCGTCAGCTATCGCGGCGAAGACGGCTTCCACGCGCGCGGGATCGGTGCGGTCGCGGTCGACGTGAAGTGGCCGCTGATCGGCGAGATGCTCGGCGGCACGCAGCGGATCACGCCGCGCTTCCAGGTGGTCGCCTCGCCCAAGATTGCCAATCTCGAAGTTCCGAACGAGGATGCCCGCGCCGTCGACCTCGAGGATTCGAACCTCTTCGCGCTGAACCGCTTTCCCGGCTATGACCGCTTCGAGGATTCGACGCGTTTCACCTTCGGCCTCGACTACGCGTTGTACCTGCCTGGATTCAGCATCGATGCGAATGTCGGGCAAAGCTATCGCCTGACCGCGCGGCCAACCCTATTCCCCAATGGCACCGGGCTCACCGATCGCTGGTCCGATATCGTCGGGCGGACGGTGATCCGCTTCCGAGACTTCCTGAGCTTCACCCACCGCTATCGTATCGACAAGGACGATTTCGCGGTGCGCCGGAACGAGATCGACATGAGCGTCGGGTCTCGGGCGACCTATGTGCAGGTGGGTTATCTCCGGCTCAATCGTAACATCACCAGTTCGCTCGAAGACCTGAAGGATCGAGAGGAAGTGCGCGTAGGTGCGCGCGTGCAGATCTCGCGCTTCTGGTCGGTTTCCGGATCGACACTGGTCGATCTTACCGACCGCCAGGAAGATCCCACCTCGGTCGCCGACGGCTTCGAGCCGGTTCGGCATCGGCTTGGCGTGACCTATGAGGACGACTGCCTGCGGCTGGGGCTGACCTGGAAGCGCGATTATGCCACCACCGGCGATGCCAGCGCCGGCAATTCCTATCTGTTGACGCTGGCGTTCAAGAACCTGGGCCGCTAGGGTCCCGCGGAGAGGGGAACCGCCGGTAAGCCTAAGTTCAGGCACAATTGGGCATTAACGGCCCTTCTTCCGGCATGGATATGGGATAGCGATTCACGTGAACATTGGTGTTGCAAAGGCGATCCGTATTGGGCGCACTTCCCTTCTGACGCTCGCGATCACCGGCTTCTCTGCCGCAGCCCTTTCCCAGACGGCGCCTGCCGAAGCGCCGCAGGACCAGAATGCAGCTCCGGCGACCGCCCAGGCGCCGCAGCCTTCGCCACAGGACGAGACCGCCGCGCTCGCCGCGCAGCTCGACCTGCCGACCAACGTCCAGTTCTTCGGCAAGGCCAATCCGAACATCCGCAAGCCCACCGCGATCGTCAACGACACGGTGATCACCGCGACCGACGTCGATCAGCGCGTCAACCTGATCATGGGGCTCAACAAGCTCAACCTGAAGCCCGAGGAACGCGACCAGCTCCGCCTTTCGGTGCTGCGCCAGATCATCGACGAGACGCTGCAGATCCAGGAGGCCAAGGCCAACAAGATCACGGTCGAGCCCAAGGAAATCGACCGCGCGTTCGCCAACGTCGCCAAGAATTACCAGCGCACGCCCGAGCAGATGCGCGGCTGGCTGCGCGAGATCGGCGCCTCCGAGCGGACGATGCGCCGCCAGATCGAAGGCGAGCTGGCCTGGAGCCGGCTGCTGCGCCGCAACGTCGATATCAATGTCAGCGACCAGGAGGCCAATGAGATCCTGGCCCGCCTCAAGGCCGCCCAAGGCAGCGACGAATATCACGTCTACGAAATCTACATGAACGCGAGCGCCGACCGCCAGCAGGAGGTCTATCAGGGGATGCAGCGCATCATCCAGCAGATGCACCAGGGCGCCCCGTTCGACTATCTTGCCCGCACCTATTCGGAAAGCACGACCAAGTCGAAGGGCGGAGACCTGGGCTGGGTACGCCTCGCCAACGGCGTGCTGCCGGCCGAGCTGACCCAGACCATCGAGGGGATGAACCCCGGCCAAGTCGCCGGACCCGTCCAGCTTCCGACCGGCTACTCGATCGTCTACCTTGCTGAAAAGCGCAAGGTGGGGATGCCCGATCCGCGGATGGCCAAACTGTCGCTGCGACAGCTCACCATTACCTTCCCCAAGGGAACGACCGAGGCGCAGGCTTCGGCGCGTGCAGGCGAGTTCGCCCAGGCAACCCAGACGATCCGCGGTTGTGGCGACGCCGGCAAGGTCGCCGCGGCGCAGAATGCCGAAATGGTCGAGAAGGACGGCATCGTCATCGGCCGCGATCTCCCGCCCGCGCTGCAGAATATCATCCTTCCGCTCCAGGTCGGCCAGGTCACCCAGCCCTTCGGCACGGTGGAGGATGGCGTCCGCGTACTGGTCGTGTGCGGCCGCGACGATCCGGCCGCGCCGGGCGAGCCCTCGCTGGAGCAGATCCAGGACCAGGTGGCCGAGCAGCGGACCAACATCCGGGCGCAGCGCATGCTGCGCGACCTGCGCCGCGACGCGCTGGTCGAATATCGCTGAGGTGATCCGGCCGCTCGCCATTGCAATGGGCGATTCGGCCGGCATCGGCCCCGAAATCACGGCCAAGGCCTGGCGGGCACGCGAGCTTCATTCGATCGCGCCGTTCTTCGCGGTGGGCGACCCGCGCGCCTTGGAGCGGGTTTGGGACGGGCCGATTGCGCGGATCACCAATCCCGACGAGGCGAGCGACGCGTTCGCCATCGCGCTGCCCGTGCTCGCGGTGGGCGATGCCGGCGAGCCGGTTCCCGGTGCGCCGGACGTCGATAGCGCCCGGATCGCGCTGCAATCGCTCGAACTCGCCGTCGGCCTCGCCAATGCCGGCGCCGCGGGCGGGATCGTCACCGGGCCGGTCTCAAAGGCGCAGCTGTACAAGATCGGCTTCAGCCATCCCGGCCAGACCGAGTTCGTCGCCGAGCGTTGCGGCATTTCGCCGGGCAACGCCGTGATGATGCTCGCCGGACCGACGTTGCGCGTCGTGCCGATCACCGTCCATGTCCCGATCGCCCGGGTGCCGCAATTGCTGACCATCGACCTGGTGCTCGCCAAGGCGCGCGTGACGGCGCGGGGGCTGCTGCGCAATTTCGGAATCGAACGGCCCCGCCTGGCCTTTGCCGGGCTCAATCCCCATGCCGGCGAGAGCGGCGAGATCGGCCGGGAGGAAATCGACGTGATCGAGCCGGCGATCGCCCAGCTCCGCGCCGAGGGCATCGACGCCGTCGGACCCTTCGCAGCCGACACGCTGTTCCACCCCCGTGCCCGCGCCGGTTATGACGTCGCGCTGTGCCCGACGCATGACCAGGCGCTGATCCCGATCAAGACGCTGCATTTCGACGAGGGCGTCAACATCACGCTGGGCCTGCCGATCGTGCGCACTTCCCCCGATCACGGCACCGCCTTCGCCATTGCCGGCAAGGACGAGGCCAATCCCGGCGCGATGATCGCCGCGATCAAGATGGCGGCCAGCGCCGCCCAGCGCCGGGCCGACACCGCCGCGTGACCGAACTGCCGCCGCTCCGCGACGTGATCGCCCGTTACGGGCTAAGCGCGAGCAAGGCGCTCGGCCAGAATTTCCTGTTCGACCACCAGCTCCTCGCCCGCATCGCCAAGGTACCCGGGCCGCTGGACGGCGCCGAGGTCTTCGAAGTCGGCCCCGGGCCCGGCGGCCTCACTCGGGCGCTGCTCCAGGCCGGCGCGAGGGTGACCGCGGTGGAACGCGACCGGCGCTGCATCCCCGCGCTGGAGGAACTGGGCACCTACTTTCCCGGCCAACTTAGCGTGATCGAAGGCGATGCGCTGGAAGTCGATGCGCCGTCACTTTTCGCGGGCAAGCCGCACGTCGTGGCCAACCTGCCCTATAATGTCGGCACCGCGCTGCTGGTCGGCTGGCTCTCGGCCGAATGGCAACCCTGGTGGGCGAGCCTGACGCTGATGTTCCAGAAGGAGGTCGCCGAGCGGATCGTGGCGACGACGGGCAGCGAGCATTATGGCCGGCTGGCCGTGCTTGCCCAATGGCGATCGACGCCGAAGATTGCGATGAATGTCCACAGATCGGCCTTCACGCCGCCGCCCAAGGTGATGTCCGCCGTGGTGCACATCGTTCCCGGCGAGCCGCCGGAAGGCGTGCGCCTCGCCACCCTGGAGAAGCTCACCGCCGCCGCCTTCGGCCAGCGCCGCAAGATGCTGCGCCAGAGCCTGAAGCCCGTGCCCGGGGCGATCGAGGCAATGGAGCGGCTGGAGATTGATTCGAGCCGGCGGGCCGAGACGGTGAGCGTCGGCGAATTCGTGGCGCTCGCCAAGGCGCTCGGCTGACTGTTCAAAGAGCGGCTGCCATCGGAGCACCCGAAATCCTACATTGCAAGCAGATCGGGGACCCAATTTGTTCGGGCTGCCCGGTTGATCCGGGCGAAAGCCCTCCCCCTTGATGGGGGCGGGTTGGGTGGGGGGTGACCTTTCCACGAGTTACGTCGCTGGTGGAGAGATCACCCTCACCCTCCAACCGCTTCGCGGCGGGCCCCTCGCTCCCCCATCAAGGGGGAGGGGTTCATGATCAGGGCTTGGCCGTCGTCTCGGTTGCCGGCTGGGCCTGGGCGGTCGTCACCGGCGGTCCTTTGGCGATCGCGGCGGACAGCGTGTTGGCATCGGCGCAGGCGGTCTTGCACAGGCCCTGAATCTTGGCGAGATTGTCCTTGGCCTTGCCCATCGCACCCTTCGCGACGAGCGCCTCACCCTGGCCGCGCAAGGCGGCGACGTCGTTGGGCTCGAGGCTCAGCGCCTCGCGATAGAGGCGGATCGCCTTGCCGGGCAGACCATGGGTGCGGGCGATATCGGCGAGAACGACGAACGCCTCGCGGTTGCGCGGATCGACGGCCACGGCGGTTTCGAGCAGGTCGTTCGCGCCCTCGACATTGCCGCCGGCCAGCGCCGACCGGCCCTGCTGAAGCAACGCGAGCGACTTGGGATCGATCTGATCGTCCGCCCGCTGCGCCATCAGCGAGGTCGAGACCGACAGCAGCATCAACGCGCCTGCCGCCGAAAGCACCGTGAACCGCATCAATTTCTCCAAGGCTTTGCCGCTGGCTATCATGGCCGCCGCATCTTCGCGACAAAAAAGCCGTCGGTCGAGTCCCGGCACGGGGTGAGTCGAAGGCCGGGGCCACGCACCGTTCCGGCGCCGAGGACAAGCGGCACGGCCCGCCAGCCGGGGTGGCGATCGAGGAACGCCTGGGCCTGCCCTGCCCCTTCGGCGTCGAGCAGCGAGCAGACGATATGGACCAGCGTGCCGCCCGGCCGCACCAGCGTGGCCGCGAGATCCAGCAGCGCGCGCTGGGTGGCGACATAGCGTTCCAGCCGCTGCGGCGTGAGCCGCCAGCGCGCCTCGGGATTGCGGCGCCAGGTGCCGGTGCCCGAACAGGGCGCATCGACCAGGACGAGATCAGCGCGGCCGGCCTGATCGGCGAGCATCGCGGCCTCCTTGCCGGGATCGAGCAGCCGGGTCTCGACGATCGTCACCCCGGCCCGCTCGGCCCGCGGCATCAGCCGGGAGAGGCGGGGACGATCGATATCGCAGGCGAGGATGCTGCCGTGATCGGCCATCAGCGCAGCGAGCGCGAGCGTCTTGCCGCCGCCGCCGGCGCACAGATCGATGACATGCTGGCCGCGCTCCGGCGCCGCCGCGAGGCTGACGACCTGGCTGCCGGCATCCTGCACTTCGAGCTGACCCGCCTGATAGGCGGGCAGTCGCTCGACCGGGGTATCGGCCGGGAAGCGAAGGCCGGCCGGAAGGTGCGGCAGCCGCACGGCGCCGGGGACTTCGGCGGCGATGGCGGCGGGATCGGCCTTGAGCGTGTTGACCCGCACGTCGAGCGGGGCGCGTTCGAGCAGCGCGGCCTGTTCGTCCCGATCGAGCCCCGAGGCGGCGAAGGCGGCCTCCAGCCAGGCGGGCAGCAATCCGGGGATTGCCACGGGCTCGGCAGGATCGATCGGCGCGGGGCCATAGGGCGAGCCGTCGAACAGCGGCGCGAGTTCCGGCTGGACGGCGGCGAGCGCCAGCATCGCGGCCCGGCCGGTCTCAGGCCGCTCGCCGAGCATCCGGATCGCATCATAGACCAGGGTGCGGATCGCGCGGCGGTCCTTCGAGCCGGCATAGCGGCGCTCGGCGAACCCCTTGGCGATGATCGTATCGGCCGAGCCGCCCTGATCGCGGGCGGCCAGGACGATCCGATCGAGCAACTCGATCGCCGCCTGGAGGCGCGCCGAGGGAGTCATCGCCTGGCCCCGGCGGGGAGAAATTGACCAAGTTCCTGGGATTCACGTGAATCCGCATTCGACCGGGATCGGACGCAGCCGCGTGGATGGATGCCCACGGCGAGGGTCCGAACTCTGCCAGCCAGGGGCGCGGCGCCGAGTGCGACAGAGGTTGATGCGGGACTCACCGGCCTGCCAAAGCAGACCAAATCCTACTTTGACAGCGGAAACTTGCCGCCCGAGCCGAGTGGGCCGCGCGCGCCATATTGACGGATCGGCATTGTTGGCCATGAGCGAACCGGGGTTCGCGAGCGGCCGCGGCGCATTGGGGACGACGACGATGGCGACGATTGCGACCGAGGCTGGCCCAACCCCCTCGCCTGCCCCATCGCGCCCGTTCGGCGGCTGGGCGGCCGTCGCGCTGGCGCTCGCCGGCTATCTGCTCGCCATGCTGATGCTGTTCCGCGGCGCGATCCTCAGCGGGTTCGACCTCGGCTTCGGCAATCGCGGCGACGCGCTGATCGAGATCAGCCTGCTCGAACATTGGCGTTCGGTGCTGATGGGCGCGGCGAGCTGGAACCAGCCGCTCTATTTCCATCCCTATGCCGACACGCTCGGCTATAATGACGGCTATCTGCTCTCCGGCCTGATCTATTCGGGCTGGCGGACGGTTTTCGATCCCTTCCTGGCCGATACGCTGACCGCCTTCACCTGGCGGAGCATCGGCTATGTCGCGACCTTGTGGCTGGTGCGCGGGGTGCTGCGCTGGGGCTGGGGACCGGCGATCCTGATCGCGATACTGGCGACGATCGCCAACAATATGTTCCTCCAGGCCGGGCACGCCCAGATCAACAGCCTGGCGCTGCTGCCGCTGCTGGCGGGCCTGGCGATCCTGGCGGTGCGGTCCGAGATCGCGCGGAGACCCCACGCGCACCTGTTCGCGGTGATGGCGGCCGGGCTGATCGGGCTGTGGCTGGTCACTGCCTTTTATTTCGCCTGGTTCACATTCTACTTCACGCTGGTCTTCGCCCTGTGCTGGCTGGCGACGACCGGGCGACTGCGCGGGTCGGCCCTGCTCGCGCTGTTGCGGGCGCATTGGCGCTTGCTGGCGACGTTCATGGGAGCGACGGGGATTGCCGCCCTGGCCTTCCTCGCCGTCTATCTGCCCAAGCGGATCGAGACGGGCGGCCATGGCTATATGGTCTCCTATCTCACCCAGCCCTGGGACGTGGTGAATGTGGGCGAGTATAACTGGCTCTGGGGCTGGATCGCCCGAGCCATCCGGGCCGTTGCCGAAGGGCTGTCGCCGCCGGGCGGCTATTTGCGCCGCGCCTTTCTGGGATGGGAGCATCATTCGGGCTTCCCGCTGCTGCTGTTCGGGCTGATCTGCGTCGCCGGCTACCGGTTGATCCGGTGGGGCGAGGATCCGCTGGTCCGCGCCTTTGCGCTGGCGGTGGTGATCAGTTGGGCGCTGACGCTGCGGATCTGGCAGATCTCGCCCTGGATGCTGGTCTATTACCTCGTGCCGGCGGCGAGCGGGGTGCGGGTGGTGCTGCGCTACCAGCTCTTCCTGGCGCTGCCGGTGCTGCTGCTCGTCGGGCTGGCCTGGCGCGATTCGCTTGCGCGGCTCTGGCAGCGGCGGCCGTGGTTGGCGAGTGGACTGGTGGCGCTGCTGATCGTCGAACAGGCCAATGGCTGGCACATGACCGAACTCAGCCGCCGCGAGCAGAGCGCCGCGTTCGGGGCGATCCCGGCACCTCCCAGCGGCTGCACGTCCTTTTATGTCGTCGCGGCGCGGGTGAACGAGCCGCCGTTCGGCGATGCCGATTACCACGCGCATTACGCCCACAATGTCGATGCGATGTTCCTCGCCGAGCGCTGGCGGCTGCCGACGCTCAACGGCTATTCGACCTTCAATCCGCCCGACTGGAACTTCGCCTATCCCCTGGCCGCCGATTACGACGCGCGTGTGGCGGCCTATGCCAGGACGCACCGGCTGACCGGGCTATGCCGGCTCGACATGCGCGCAGCGTCGCCGTGGAGGCGGCTCTGATCGCTCAGCGCGTCGGATAGTTCGGTGCTTCCCGGGTGATCGTCACGTCGTGGACGTGGCTTTCCTTGAGGCCGGCATTGGTGATCCGCACGAAGCGGGCCTTTTGCTGGAATTCGGGAATGGTCGCGGCGCCGACATAGCCCATCGATGCCTTCACGCCGCCGACGAGCTGGTGGATCACGTCGCGCGCCGGGCCCTTGAACGGCACTTGGCCTTCGATCCCCTCGGGCACTAGCTTGAGCTGGTCCTTGACGTCCTGCTGGAAATAGCGGTCCGCCGAGCCGCGCGCCATCGCCCCGACGCTGCCCATGCCGCGGTACGACTTATAGGCGCGGCCCTGGTAGAGGAAGGTCTCGCCCGGCGCTTCCTCGGTCCCGGCGAGCAGCGAGCCGATCATCGCGGTCGAGGCACCGGCGGCGAGCGCCTTGGCGACGTCGCCCGAGGTGCGGATGCCGCCATCGGCGGTGACCGGCACGCCCGACCTGGCGGCTTCGTTGGCGGCTTCCATCACCGCGGTGAGCTGCGGCACGCCGACGCCGGCGACGACGCGGGTGGTGCAGATCGAACCCGGGCCGATGCCGACCTTCACGGCGTCCGCGCCGCTGTCCAGCAGCGCCAGTGCGGCTTCGCCGGTGCAGATGTTGCCACCGATGACCTGCACGTTCGGGAAGTTCTTCTTGACCCAGCTGACGCGGTCCAGCACGCCCTGCGAGTGGCCATGCGCGGTATCGACCACGATCACGTCCACGCCGGCGGCGACCAGCGCTTCCACGCGGCGATCGGTATCGCCACCCACGCCGACGGCCGCGCCGACCAGCAGGCGGGTCGACAGATCCTTGGCGGCGTTCGGGAAGTCGGTGTTCTTCTGGATGTCCTTGACGGTGATCAGGCCACGCAGTTCGAACGAATCATTGACCACCAGCACCTTTTCGATGCGGTTGCGGTGCAGCAACTGCAGCACTTCGTCGGACGCGGCGCCTTCCTTGACCGTGATCAGGCGATCCTTCTTGGTCATGATGTGGCGGACCGGATCGTCCAGCTCGGTCTCGAAGCGCATGTCGCGGTGGGTCACGATGCCGGCCAGCTGGCCGTCGCTACCCACCACCGGCACGCCGGAAATGTTGTGCGCCTGGGTCAGGGCCAGCACGTCGCGGATGGTGGTTTCCGGGCCGACGGTGATCGGGTCGCGGATGACACCGGCCTCGAACTTCTTGACCTTGGCCACTTCCGCGGCCTGCTGTTCCAGGCTGAGATTCTTGTGGATGATGCCCATGCCGCCGAGCTG
>JAEXFD010000053.1 GCA_023400405.1 Pseudomonadota bacterium | reverse complement strand
GGCGCGGGGCCTGCGGCGCGGGGGCCGCGGCGGCGGGCGCGGGCGCAGGGGCCGGCGTCTGCTCTTCCTGCGGGGCGCCCTGCGGACCCAGGACACGCCGGCGCTTCACTTCCACGACCACGGTGTTCGAGCGGCCATGGCTGAAGCTCTGCTTCACCTTGCCCGTCTCGACCGTGCGCTTCAGTCCCAGCGGCGCGCGCATGCCCAGTTTCGGCTTGTCGTTGTCGGTGTCGCTCATGCGGCTGCCTAAAGTCCTTCAGTCTGTCGTTCGTCATGCGACGCTTCCGACGGAAGCGCCGATGCGCCTTGCGAAGCGGTTTCGCAAGGGCGGGGGGTGGAATCGGGTCCGATAAAGTGCAGCCACCGATCGAGCGCTTCGCTCGTCCGCGCGGCTGCTTTGGCGTCGGTCAGGCCGGCATGTACCACATTTTCGCGGCCCAGCGCCAAGGACAATATGGTACGCGGAACCGGCAATGTTAAGCCCTTGATGCCAGTTCCTTCGCGATCGGAGCCGACGCGCCAGGCCTGGGTGAGCTTGCGGCTGCCGTCTTCCCCGGCGTCCGAGGCATGGAGCAGCAGCGCCAGCCGGCCGGTGCGCGCGGCATTCTCGATGCGCTCGCCGCCGATCGCGACATGGCCGGCCTTGAATTCCAGGCCGAGCCGATCGAGCGCATTGCGCTGGAGCTGATCGGCGATTCGCTGGCCGAGATCGTCGGGAATGCGCAGGTCGCTCGTCTTGAACGCGCGGGCGAGCGCGCCCTTGAGCTTCTTTGCATTGGCCTCGAGCTCGGCGCGGGTGACGCCGATCCAGGCGCCGCGGCCCGGCGCCTTGGCGCGGACATCGGGCAGCACTTCGCCATCGGGCGAGAGCGCGAGCCGGATCAGGCCTTCGCGAGGGGCCTCTTCGCGGGAGAGGATGCAGGTGCGCGGGTTCAAAAGCCCCTCCCCTTCAGGGGAGGGGTTGGGGGTGGGGGAGTCTCATAGAGACCGCCGCCCGTGGACAGGCCCCACCCCAACCCCTCCCCTGAAGGGGAGGGGCTAAGGCAGGCCTTCGCTGCTAGCGTTCGCGGCTCATTGTGAGGGTTCCGCATGCGCGTCTCCCTGCACCGGCGCGTTGCGATCCGCGATCAGCTGACCGCCCGCGCCGTAATTCTCAAGAGCAAGCTCGACGATGTTGACCTGGACGGCAGCCGCCGGCTTGCCCAGCCGCTCGACCATCGAGCGCGTCACGTCCGCGACGATCTGCGCCTTCTGCTCGCGCGTCGCCGAACCCGCCAGGCGGATGTCGATGAACGGCATCAGGCTTCGTCCTCCGCCGGCTGCACCGCCTGGGCGTCGCCCGCGGCTTCGTCGTCGGTGAACCAGTGCGCACGGGCGGCCATGATGATCTCGTTGCCCTGCTCGTCGCTGAGCCCGTACTCGGCGAGGATGCCGCCCTTGTTCTCGCTCTTGCGCGGCGCGTCCTCGTTGCGGCGGCGCGGCTCGGCGCGCTTCTTCTCGACCAGCTCGTCGGTGGCGAGATCGGCGAGGTCGTCGAGCGTCTTGATTCCCGCCTTGCCGAGCGTGACCAGCATCGCTTCGGTCATATAGGGCATGGTGGCGAGATCGTCCGACACGCCGAGGTCGCGGCGCAGCTGGCGATTGGCTTCCTCGCGGCGCTCGAGCGCTTCCTGCGCGCGGCTCTGCAGCTCCTGGCCGAGCTCCTCGTCAAAGCCTTCGATGCTCGCGATCTCGTCGAGCTCGACATAGGCGACTTCCTCTAGGCTCGAGAAGCCCTCGGCGACGAGCAGCTGGGCGAGCGTCTCGTCGACATCGAGCTCGTTCTGGAACAGCTCGCTGTTGGCGACGAACTCCTGCTGGCGCTTCTCGCTGGCATCGGTCTCGGTGAGGATGTCGATCGCCTTGGCGGTGAGCTGCGAGGCGAGACGGACGTTCTGGCCGCGGCGGCCGATCGCGAGGCTGAGCTGATCGTCGGGGACGACGACTTCGATGCGGTCCTCTTCCTCGTCGATCACGACGCGGCTGACGTTTGCCGGCTGCAGCGCATTGACGACGAAGGTCGCGGTGTCGGGCGACCAGGGGATGATGTCGATCTTCTCGCCCTGCATTTCCTGGACGACCGCCTGGACGCGGCTGCCCTTCATGCCGACGCAGGCGCCGACCGGATCGATCGAGCTGTCATGGCTGATGACGCCGATCTTGGCGCGCGAGCCCGGATCGCGGGCGGCGGCCTTGATCTCGATGATGCCGTCGTAGATTTCGGGCACTTCCTGCGCGAACAGCTTCTTCATGAAGTCCGGCGCGGCGCGGCTGAGGAAGATCTGCGGCCCGCGGTTCTCGCGGCGGACGTTGAGGATCACCGAGCGGACGCGATCGCCGACGCGGACGACTTCGCGCGGAATCTGCTGGTCGCGGCGGATGACGCCCTCGGCGCGGCCGAGGTCGACGACGACATGGCCGAACTCGACGCGCTTCACCACGCCGGTGATGATCTCGCCCATCCGGTCCTTGAATTCCTCGAACTGGCGCTCGCGCTCGGCATCGCGGACCTTCTGGAAGATGATCTGCTTCGAAGCCTGGGCCTGGATGCGGCCGAATTCGATCGGGGGCAGCGGATCGACGATATAGTCGCCGACCGCGGCGCCCTTCTGGAGCTTCTGGGCCTGGGCGACATCGACCTGCTTGAAATAATCATCGACCGCCTCGACCACTTCGACGACGCGCCACAGGCGCAGGTCGCCGGTCTGCGGATCGAGCTTGGCGCGGATGTCGTTCTCGACGCCGTAGCGGTTCTTGGCGGCGCGCTGGATCGCGTCTTCCATCGCCTCGATGACGATGGCCTTGTCGATCAGCTTCTCCTTCGCGACCGAATCGGCGATGGCGAGCAGCTCGGCCTTGTTGGCGGAAATGGCGGTGGCCATCAGTCTTGTTCCTCTGCTTCGAATTCTTCGGCGCCCTCGCTGGAAAGGGGCGCGGTGGCGGCAATGAGCTTGTCGGTCATCAGCAGCTTCGCATCGGCGATCGCGGCGAAGGGGATGCTGACCGTCTTGTATTTGCGGACGTCGATAGAGACGAGATTGCCCTCGACGCCGATCAGGTCGCCGGTGAGCTGCTTGCGCCCGTCCTCGAGCGGCTCGGCAAGGTTCAACCGCGCCTCATGGCCCTTCCAGTCGGCATAGTCCTGGAGGCGGGTGAGCGGGCGATCGATGCCGGGCGAGCTGACTTCGAGGCGATAGGCGTGATCGATCGGATCCTTGCCCTCGGCCTCGAGCACGTCGAGCCGATCGGAGATGCGGCGCGACAGGTCGGCGCAATCGTCGATGGTGAGCTGGCGGGTGTCGGGGCGCTCGGCCATGATCTGGAGCGTCGGATCGGACGTGCCGCCGAACATCTTGACGCGCACGAGCGCGAGCCCGAGCGCCTTGGCCTCGGGTTCGATCAGCTTCGTCAGTTCGGCGATGTCCGCCACGCACGCACTCCATGCAGATAAGCAGCTTCGGCGCCGGAGCCCTGCGGGCCCGACCTCGGCATGTTTGACGATGTCGAGAAAGCAGCTGCGATATACGCAATCGCCCCGGAGTCGGCAAGAGGGCTCAGGCGGGATTGTGCGCGTCGAGGAACTTGCCCACCCGGGCGAGGAAATCGGCCTCGTGCGCGGCGTCGTGCATCGTATGGTCCTCGCCCGGATAGAGCACGAAGTCGTGCGGGCGGCCGAGGCGGGTGAGCGCCTGGTCGAGCCGTTCGGACTGGTCGACGGGCACGGTCTGGTCGGCCGTGCCGTGGGCGATCAGGATCGGCATCTTCAGGCCGGCGACCAAGCTGAGCGGGGAGAGCGCGGCGAGCGAGGGCGCATCGCCCTGGATGCGGCGGCGCCAGGCGCGGAAGCCGCGCTCGTCGAAGGTCTTGTGGTCGTAATCGAGCTGGGCGCGCACGTCGGAGATGCCGGCATAGCTGATCGCGCAGCGATAGAGCCCCTGGTCGCGCGCCGCCGCCCACATCGCGGCATAGCCGCCATAGGAGGCGCCCATGATGCAGACGCGCCTGGCATCGGCGATTCCCTGTTGCGCGAGCCAGGCGACGCCGTCGTCGACATCGTCCTGCATGCCGCGGCCCCATTGGCCGTCGCCGAGATCGGTCATCGCGCGGCCGAAGCCGGTCGAGCCGCGATAATTGGGCTGGAGCACGGCATAGCCCTTGCCGGCGAGATACTGGACCCAGGGATCGTAATCCCAGCCGTCGCGCGCGAAGGGGCCGCCATGCGGCATGACGATCAGCGGCAGGCCCTTGGCGGGGCGGCCGGCGGGCAGCGTGAGATAGCCCTGGATCGCGAGGCCGTCGCGTGCCTGGTACCGGATCGAGCGGACTTCGGCGACGGGCCTGCCGACGAGCGCGGGGTTCACCGCGGCGAGGAGGCGCGGGGTGCCGCCCGCAAAGACGTAAAAGGCCCCCGGATCGCTCGCAGAGGCGCTGAACACGAGAAGGCTGCGCTGGTCGTCGCTTTCCGAGACGACGCGATTGACTCGGCCGGGCAGTGCCGCGTCGATCCCGGCCTGGCGATCGCGCAGCGCAGAGTCGAACCATAAGTCGCGGTCGCGGTCGTCGCTATAGGCCACGCCGAGCAGCCGGCCGTCGGGACCGACTTCGAAGTCGTCGAGATCCGCGCCGGCGTTCTCGTAGCGCAGCGCGCCGAGCCGGCTGTGGCGGAAGTCATAGTCGTACAGCGCGATCCGCCCCGACGGCGCCTCGGCGAGCGCATAGCCATGATCGCTGCCCTGGACGGGGACGAACTGGGCGATGCCCGAATCGGCATCGCCGGCGCCGCGGCTCGATCGGCTGAAGCGGTCGCCTTCGCCGCGGCGATAGAGCAGCCAGGACTTGCCGTCCTTCTCGGCGAGGCCGGCGCGGACCACGCCGGCCGCGTCGATCACCCAGTCGCGGACATGCGGCTGGGGGGCGACGGCGAGCGTAAAGGTGCCGGTCTTGAGATCGACCCGGTAGATCGCCGGCGTTTCGGCGCCGGCCGGCTGGACGCGCAACAGCAGGAAGCTGGCGGTGCGATCGAGGTGGAGCAGCGCCTCGCCCCCGCCGCCGGTGCGGACGCCGCCGAGCGAGGCCGCGCGTCCGCTCGCCGGGTCGATCACGGCGAGCCGGGTGACGGGCACCTCGCCGTCGCGCACGAGGCTGGCGATCATCGTGCCGGGCGTGAGCCAGGCGACCCACTCGGCGCGCTCCCCCGAGGGGAAGGCGATCGGCACCGGCGTCGCGCCGGGATGGGTGAGGTCGTAGCGGACCAGGGGCGCGGACGCGGTCGTGCCCAGGCGGGCGGCGACCCAATGGCCATCCGGAGAGATCTGCGGATCGGCGATCACCGGCGGCGCGAGCAGCTCGGCCGCCGTCGGCGGCCCGGCGGGGCCATCGGCCGCGAGCAGCGGCGCGGACGGCGCCAAGGCGACAGCGATCAAGGCGCAACGCGCCCAACGGAACAGCATCAAATCAGACCCCCACCCGATTTGCCGCAAAGGATGCCGTCTGTTCAAAAGTTGCGCAATAGCGGAATTCTACGCAACTTGTTGAAACGGAGCCGAAACGATGGGGCGTGCGCGCCCCCGGCTTGGCCGATGACTGAGACCGAATCGCCCGCTAAGCGTTGGGCATTCCGGATTTTTCTCGAAAGGCCTTCTCGCATGACGATCGCGCGTCCGATGCTCCCGCTGTTCGTGCTGCTCGCCGCCTGCACTGCGCAGCCCGGCGCAGCGCAGGACCAGGATGTCGCATCGCCGGCCGCGAGCGCGCCGTTCGCGATGACCGAGGTCGCGGCATTCGACACGCCCTGGGCGCTGGCCTTCCTGCCCGATGGGCGGATGCTGGTGACAGAGAAGGCCGGGCGGATCCTGCTCGTCTCGCGCGACGGCAAGCAGCGCGCTACCCTGGCCGAGGTGCGGGTGGCCTTCCAGGGCCAGGGCGGACTGCTCGACATTGCGCCGGCGCCGGACTTCGCGCGGAGCAAGCGCGTCTATTATTCCTATGCCGAGCCGCGCCCCAACGGATCGAGCCTGGCACTCGCCCACGCGACGCTGATTGATGGCGCGGCGCCGACGCTGCGCGACGCGCAAGTGATCTGGCGCGCCGGATCGGACGGCAAGGGCGGCCAGTTCGGCGCGATCATCGCCTTCGCGCCCGACGGGCAGTCGCTGTTCCTCAGCTCGGGCGAGCGCCAGCGCTTCACCCCGGCCCAGGATCCGAACCAAGCGCTCGGCAAGATCCTGCACCTGACGCTCGACGGCCAGCCGGCGCCGGGCAATCCGGGAGCGGGCAAGACCGGATCGGCGACGGTGACGGTGACCGATCCGCCCAAGAATACCGAGCTCGCCAAGAGCGCGCCGGCGCGCACCGAGACGGTGGAAGGCCCCAATCTCGTCCCTGCCGAGACCTGGAGCACGGGCCACCGCAATCCCTATGGCCTAGTGTTCGACGGCAAGGGCCAGCTCTGGGAAAGCGAGATGGGGCCGAAGGGCGGCGACGAAGTCAACCTGATCCTGCCCGGTCGCAACTATGGCTGGCCCAAAGTTTCCAACGGCGACAATTATGACGGCACGCCGATTCCGGATCACAAGGCCGGCGACGGCTATGAGGCGCCCAAGGTCTTCTGGAACCCGTCGATCTCGCCGGGCGGCATGGCCTATTATTCGGGAGCGATGTTCCCGCAATGGCGCGGATCGCTGCTGATCGGCGCGCTCTCGGGCGAAGGCTTGATCCGCGTGGCGATCGACGGCGCTTCGGCACGCAAGGCCGATCGCTGGGATCTCGGCATGCGCGTCCGCGACGTCGCCCAGGGGCCGGACGGCGCCGTGTGGCTGCTCGAGGATGGCGGCAAGGGCGCCGGCGGGCGGCTGTTCCGCCTCACACCCCGGAAATGACGGTCAGAGCCTGTTTGGAGATGCGCCTCTCGGCGTATTGCCGTCTCAAAATGCGCTCTTTCGCGCATTTCCAAACAGGCTCTCAGCGCGCGATCAGGAAGTTGATCCGCGCCGCGGCGATCGGCCGGTCCGGCTCGTCCTGCCAGGCCTGCGCCTCGACATTGGCGACGCGCGTGCCGAGCCGGGTGACGATGCCGCGCGCCCGGGTCGGCTTGTCGCGGCCGCCGCGCATATAGTCGATGGTGAGGTTGATCGGCTTGAACCGGCTCTCGCCCGCACCCTCGCCGGCCAAGGCATGCTGGAGCGCCGCGATCGCCGCCATTTCGAGCAGCCCGCCGATCGCGCCGCCGTGGAGGAAGCCGGGACGGCCGATCACGCGGTTCGAAAAGGGAAGCACCAGCACGGGCGCGCCGTCGCTCGGTTCGGCGGTGAGGCCCAGCGTCTCGGCATAGGGCGGCAGCGTCACCAATAGCCCTCCGTCGCCATGAACGTGCCCGCGACATGGGCGAGCGGGTCGTCCGGATCGCCGTCATGCGCCTGGCCGCGGACGAAGGCGACCGAGCGGGTCAGGCGATAGCATTCGCCGCGGCCGATCACGGTGTGGCCCGAGCGGGCAGGGCGCAGATAGTCGATGCGCAGGTCGAGCGTGGCGTGGGCGCGGAACGCCTCGGCCTTGAGCCACACCGCGATGCTGGTCGCCATGTCCATCAGCGCCAGGACCGGCCCCGAGGCGAGCACCCCGCTTTCGACATTGCCGACCAAGTCCGAGCGCCAGGGCAAGTCGAGCTCGCACCAGTCGGGCCCATGCGCGCGATAGCCGATTCCCAGCGTGTCGCCATGGCCGCCGAAGCGCGCGTCGAAGAAGCGCTTGGGATCGAAGGCGGTCGGCGGCGCTGGGTTCATCGCGACGCGGCCTAGCGTGGCGGCGGCCGGCGCGCAAATCGTTGCGGCGGGAGCCGGGATTCGATCCGCATTACAGCGATGTAACGTGCATCGAACGTCGCGCGGCGGCAGCTTCCCTGCGGAACGCCATCGATGAGGGGAGAAGGCGGATGGGACTGGTGCAGATCGACTTCGGGGAAATCGCCGAACTGGGCAGCCAGGTCGCGATCCATGGCGCGGTGCGGCTGATGGAGGCGGGCGGGGACGAGCTTTTCGAACTGATCGTCGGCATCGCGATCCTGATCTACGAGATTGCGCCGAACGGCTGATGCCCGCTTCGAACCGGTTCCGCGACGCGCTCGCGGAGTCGCGCCGGCGCGGCGCGCAGACGATCGAGCGCTGGCGTCGCGCGCCGGCCTCGGCAGCCCTGGCCGAGCACTTCGCCGGCCTTCCGGCCGACGATCCCGTCGCAGCGACCCGGCGGGCGGAATCGCTGCTCCGCGGCGCCGACTGGGCGGCCGAGCTGCTTGCGCCGCTGATCGAGGCCCTGCGCGAAGATCCCCTGTTCGAGCCGCCCTTCAAGGTCAGTCGCGACCGGTTCCGCACCGGGGCGGTGCTGTTCGACCATCCTGCCGTCTCGATCAGTGCCTGCCTGTCGCGCGCCGAGGCGCTGCGCACCGCACCGCCCGCGGCGACGGTGCTGTTTTCGGGACGGCTTTCGGTCACGCGCTATGTCGAGGCGGGGGGTGCCCGGCTGCGCCGCTGGATCACCGATCCGGTGCCGCCCGATGCCGGCGACACGATGCTCCCGACCTGCCGCGAGATGCCGGACGTCTGCCTGCGCGATGGCGAGGTGCGCACGCTCGACGGGCGTTCGGAGGCGCAGCTGGTCGTCTCGCCCGCCACGGATATGATGACCCTGGTCGCCACGATCCGCGCCGGCGTCGCGCCGCTGATGCGCGAGCATCGCATCGTCGATGGCGCCGCCGTGCGGCTGGCCAGCGCCGACGACCGCGCCTCGCGCGCCGAGATGCTGCTCGCCTTTCTTGGCCGGGCCGGTCGCAGCGATGCGGGCGATCGGTTCGAAGCCGCGACGCGGGACCCCGCCTTCCATCTGCGCTGGGCGGCGATGCGCGAATGGCTCGCGCTCGACGCGCGCGCGGCGCTGCCGAGGCTCGAGGCGATGGCGCGCGACGATCCGCACGGTCAGGTCCGCGCCGCGGCTGCCGCGACGATCGGCCGGGTCCGCGCCCGCATCGACCAGGCGGCGCGATGCCCCGGCTGATCGATCCCGGCGAGGGCGGCGCGATCGGGATCGACGAGCTGGTCGACGCACTCGATTCCCATCCGGTCGATGCGCGCGACGAGGATGGCTTCGCCAGCCTGGGGCCCTGGCTCGCGCGGCTGGGGCGCAACCCCGATTTCCTTGCCGAACTCGCGATCGCCGAACTCAAGACGCGATGCGAGGGGCAGCATGCCGCCAATGGCTACGGCGCCCAGGTGTTTCTGTTGCGCCCCCCCAATGGCCGCTACGTGCTGCGCGCCAATTTCTGGCCGGGCCGCGACGATCCGCTGCTCCGCGCCAGCGGCGCCGATGCCTTTTTCTACGGCATGCCGCACGATCACAATTTCCCGTTCCTGACTTGGGGCTATCTCGGCCCCGGCTATTGGAGCGACTATTACGAATATGACGGCGCGGGGCTCGACGCGCTGCCGGGCGAGAATGCCGGGCTGCGCTTCGTCGAGCGGTCGCGGCTCGATCCCGGCAAGCTGATGCTCTATCGGATGCGCCGCGACGTCCATGTCCAGATGCCCGCCGATCGCTTCTCGGTGTCGCTCAACATCCTCGGCGCCGATCCGATGCAGCCCTGGGTCGATCAGCATCGCTTCGACGTTGACCGGGGCACGATTGCCGAGACCCTCAATTGCACCGCGGCCGAGGCGCTGGTCGCGCTTGCCGCCCGGATCGGCAACGGGCTCGACCTCGCCGAGCAGTTCAGTCTCGATCATCCCTGTGCGCGGATGCGGATGACCGCGCTCGACGCGTTCGCCTCGGCGCATCCCGCCGCGGCGCCGGCACTGCTCGCCCGGGCTGCCGACAGCCCGACGCGGTCCGTCGCCGCCTATGCCCGCGCGCGGCTCGCGGCGTTGCAAGCTGCTCCGTAACGGAGGCGTTTGAGCCCGAAATGGAGCGAGCGCGGTTAGCCTGCGGCGTGGCCGCAAAGATCGCGCATACCGTGGAGATTCCCCGCCTTGCCGAGGCGCTGGCGGCGCGCGGGATGGACCTGGTGCCGTTCGGGAAGGGAGTCGCCGCGGAGGCGGCCCTGTTCGGCGCGGATGCGACGGGCGTGCCCCGCATCCGCGCACAGGGCTGGCGCGGGCCGCTGATGCTCGTCCTGCCGGCCGGTGCCAGCGTCGCCCGCGCGCTCGATGCCGGGGCCGACGATGCCGTGTCGCACCGGGCGAGCGCGGACGAGATCGCCGCGCGGCTGGCGGCGCGGTTGCGCCGAAACGGCATGATCGAAGTCGGCGCCTTGCGGATCGATCCGATCGAGCGGCGCGTGACGCGCGCCGGCAAGCCGCTCGCCCTGCTGCCGCGCGAATATGAGCTGCTGCTTCATTTGGCGCGGCATGCGGGGCAGACGATCGGGCGGGCCGAGCTGCTCGCCATCGTCTGGGGCCTTTCCTTCGATCCGGGCACCAATGTCGTCGATGTCCATGTCTCGCGGCTGCGCGCGAAGCTCGACCGCGACTTTTCCGCGCCGATGCTCCACACCGATCGCGGACGAGGCTATCGTCTGGCGCGCGCCTGACCCCGGGCGCGGCGAACGGGAGGATGCGAAATGACCGAGCGCGTGACGATCGCGATCGAGGGCGGCGTCGCCGATGTGCGGCTGGCGCGGGCGGACAAGCTCAATGCGCTCGATCCGGCGATGTTCGCGGCGCTGATCGACGCGATCGCGACGCTCGAGCAAACCGCCGGGCTGCGGGCGGTGGTGCTTTCGGGCGAGGGGCGGGGCTTTTGCGCCGGGCTCGACATGGCGAGCATGGCGAGTGCGGGATCGGGCATCGACCTGGCCAGGCGCACCCACGGCATCGCGAATGATTTCCAGCAGGTCGCCTGGGGCTGGCGGGCGCTGGCGGTGCCGGTGATCGCGGCGATCCACGGCGTCGCGCTCGGCGGCGGCCTCCAGATCGCGAGCGGGGCCGACGTCCGGATCTCACGGCCGGATGCACGCCTCGCGGTGATGGAGCTCAAATGGGGCATCGTGCCCGACATGGCGGGCTTCGCCCTCTGGCGCGGGCTGGTGCGCGACGATGCGCTGCGCGAACTTGCCTATACCGCGCGCGAGTTCGACGCCGTGGCGGGCCAGCAACTCGGCTTCGTCACGCGCCTCGCCGAGGATCCCCATGCCGAGGCGCTGGCGCTGGCGCGCGAGATCGCGGCGCGCCATCCGCAGGCGGTGCGCGCCGCCAAGCGGCTGGCGGGCCTCGAGGGCGACGCCGCCGCGATCCTTGCCGCCGAGAGCGACGCGCAGGCGCGGCTGCTGCGCACGCCCAATCAGATCGAGGCGGTGGCAGCCAATCTTGCCGGCCGGGCCCCCGTCTTCACGGACTGAGCGGTCAGAGCCCGACCGCCGCCGCGGCACGCCCCTCGGTTTCGGCATGGATCGCCCAGAAATCTGGGACCGCCCGTCCCGCCAGCCGGCGCGCCAGCACTTCGAGATGCGCGGCCCAGCCGCCGCCGAAGTTGCGCGCGTCCGGCGCGCCGCGCAGCCCCGAATGGGTGAGGACCAGCTGCGTTCGGCCCGCCGCCGCCTCGGTGAGTTCGATCGTCACGCTGCCGGCATCGCCGTTCGACCAGGTGAAGGCGAGCAGGCGTGGCGGCTCGATCGCCGTGATCGTCTCGGCCCAGGCCTTGCCGTGATGGTCGGCGAAGCGCTCCGGCGTCGGCACGGGCCCGTCCGAAAGATCCTGGTGCGCAAAGGTGAAGCCCAGGCCACCGCCCAGGCGCGGTTCGGTAGGCCCGCCCATCAGCCAGCGCGCGCGCAGCTCCGGGTCGATCAGGTAGCGCCAGACCGTGTCGATCGGCGCGGCGAGCTCGCGCTCGAAACGCAGCATCTGCGGCGTGATCGTGTCAGCGGACAGGACATTCATGGCGGTTCTCCAGGATGCGAGCCAGGCTTGCGAGGATCATCGTCCAGCCCTTGCGGGTCTGGGCTTCATAGGCGGCCCAATCGGGGTCCATTTCATGGGTCAGCGTCAGCGTGCAGCCGGCCCCGCTCGGCACGATGGCGATCGCGACGCGAGTCCAGCTATCGGCATCGGCCGCGCCGGCGGCGAAGCGGAACACCAGGCGGTGCGGGCGCTCGATCGCTTCGAAGCGCAGCCGGTGGTGCACCTCTCCCTGATCGCGCCGCTCGACGATCCGGCCGGTTCCGCCGACGCGCGGATCGATCTCGCACGCCACGATCTCGCCATCGGGGGTGACGAAGAGGAACCGGCACGCATCGGCCGGATCGAGCCAGGCGTCGAACACCCGCTCCGGCGAGGCGGCGAATTCGCGGGTGATCGAGAGGATCGGGCCGCTCATTCGGGCGCCTCCGACGGTTCGGCGGCAATCAGCGCCTCGAGCGCATCGAGCCGGGCGTTCCAGAACCGCTCCCATTGCCGCAGCCATTGGTCGGCTTCGCCCAGCGGGCCGGGCTTGAGCGCGCAGAGATGCTGGCGGCCGACCTTGCGCCGCGCCACCAGCCCCGCGCTTTCCAGCACCTTCACATGCTTGGCCGCCCCGGCGAAGCTCATCGCAAAGGGCTGGGCCAGGGCGCCGATCGATTGTTCGCCACGGGCAAGCTGGGCGAGCATCCCGCGGCGCGTGGGATCGGCCAGGGCGTGGAAGGTCGCGTCGAGTCGTTGTTCAACCATATGGTTTAACATGCGACTCGAGCGGCCAATATTCAACCCTTTGGTTGAATGATCCGCGTCGCGCGGATGCTGTCCCACGCATAGAGCGCGCAGCCGCCCCAGATCAGCGGGAAAGCGATCAGGTGGACGGTCCGCAGCGGTTCGCCGAACGCCAGCGCAAGAAGGAACTGCAGGGTCGGCGCAATATATTGAAGCAGCCCCATCATCGACAGCGGCAGGCGGCGCGCCGCGGCGGCGAACATCAGCAACGGCGTCGCCGTCACCACGCCGGCGGCGAGGAGCATCAGGTCGTGCCCGGTCGAGTGGCCGAACCCGCTTTCGCCCTGCGCGGCGCTGTAGCCGAGCCAGCCCGCGGCGAGCGGCGCGAGCAGGAGCGTCTCCACGGTCAGTCCGCCGAGCGAATCGATCGCGGCGATCTTGCGGAGCAGGCCGTAGACCCCGAAGGTGACGGCGAGCGCAATGGAGATGACGATCGAGCCGCCGCCCTCGACCGTCATGACAAGCACGCCGCTCGCCGCGATGACGATCGCGAGCGCCTGGAAGCGGCGGAGTCGCTCGCCGAGCAGCAGCACGCCGAGTGCGACATTGACCAAGGGATTGATGAAATAGCCGAGGCTCGCCTCGAGGACATGGCCGTGCTGGACGGCCCAGATATAGACCAGCCAGTTCAGCGCGATCAGCGTGGCGCTCGCCGCGAGCAGCAGCAGGGTGCGTCCCCGCGCCGCCTGCCGGATCGCGCCCGCCCGTCCGAGCAGCGCGACCAGGGGAACCAGCAGCAGCACTGACCAGACGACTCGATGCGCGAGCAACTGGAGCGAAGGGACTTCGGCGAGAAGGTGGAAGTAGACGGGCAGCACGCCCCAGATCACATAGGCGCCGACGGCAAGGAGAAGGCCCTGGGGATCGGGATGGTGGCGCGCGGACATGGCGCGTCCATGCGCCGATCGCGCGATCGGGTGCAAGCAGGCTCGCCTTGGGCGCGGCCAAGCTGCAATCATGGTTGCCCGGCGATCTCGCGGCGCTAGGGTGGGGCCGAGGGGGATCTCACATGGACGATATGCCGGATTCGACGCTGCCGTCGCCGCAGGGCCATCCGTTGATCGCGACGCTCGCGGGCGCCGCGCTGCTGATGCTCGCGGCTCTGATCGGGCCCCATTTGATCGCGCAGCAACCGCTCGCGCACCTGCTCGTCGGCGGCGCGGCGCTCGGCCTGGGCTTGTGGCTCGTCGCGCTCCTCGTCTCGGTGCGGCGGGCGCCGATCGTCTGGATCCTGGGCTCGCTGGTGCTCCTGGTCGCAGCCGGCCTGGGCGCCGGCCTGATCGCGCACGGCCAATATCAGACCGGCGCGCGCGCCGATGCGAGCAGCTTCGCCGAAATCGAATTCGCGCCGGACGGCGCGCCCCAGCTTCCCGCCGGCATCGCCGGCCGCGGACCGATCTCGCGCCTCTATGCGGAAAAGGTCCAGGCCGAAGCCGCCGAACAGCGCGAGTTCGCCGCCGCGCTGGGCCAGTTCGGGATCGGCAATCTCAACAGCCCCTATCTGCTGAGCCAGGACGCGCACGCAATCGCGAATTGCGCCGCGATCGACGCGATCAAGGCGACCGCCCAGTCCCAGGCCGACAAGCGCGCCGCGCGAAACGCCGTGCTGGCGCGGGCGATCGCGGCCGCCAGCCTGCCCGATGACGCCAAGCAGGGCATCGCGGCCCTGGCCGGCGCGCAGCCGGGCACCCGCGGCGATCCGCTGCTCGCCAACCAGCAGGCGATGCTCGATGCCTCGAAGACGCTCTGCACGCTGCTTGCGCGCCGCACCTGGTTCAACGACGGCGGCTTCTTCGGATTCCGCAATGGGGCGGACAAGGCGGCGTTCGACGCGATCGGCAAGCGTCGCCAGGCCATCGCGGCCGAGGGGGATGCCCTGACCAAGGCCGAGCGGGCACGCCTGGTCGAAGGCCGCGACGCGGTGCGCGATGCGCTGAGCCGATCGATCTATGGCTAGGCTCCGCGTTGCCGGGGTTGCGGCGCGCGGCTAGGCAGGGCGGATGATCGAAATCGCCTCCGAGCGGCTGCGCGCCGCGATCAACCCGCTCGGCGCCGAGCTTTCCTCGCTTCGCGACGAAGCCGGACGCGAGCTGATGACCGACGCCGATCCGGCTTACTGGAGCGGCCGTGCGCCGCTGCTGTTTCCGATCGTCGGCAAGCTCAACGGCGATCGTTACCGCTATGACGGCCGCGACTATGCGATGCCGCAGCACGGCTTCGCCCGGCGCCGCACCTTCGAGCTGGTGACGCAGGCCGAGGATCGCGCGGCCTTCCGCCTGACCGACGATGCCGAAACGCGCGCCGCCTATCCCTTCGCCTTCGCGCTCGACGTCGACTTCGCGATTCACGGCGCGGCGCTGTCGATCGGAGTGCGCGCGACCAATCGCGGCGAAGCCGAGATGCCGGCGAGCTTCGGCTTCCACCCGGCCTTTGCGTGGCCGCTGCCCTATGGCGCCGCGCGGGGCGACCACCGCATCGTCTTCGCGGAGGACGAGCCCGAGGGGCTGCGTTACCTCAGCCAGGGCGGGATCGCCCCGGACCGCCGGCCATCGCCGCTCGACGGAAAGGTGCTTGCCCTGGACGACGGCCTGTTCGCGAACGACGCGCTGATCTGGGACCGGCTGGCCAGCCGATCGGTCCGCTATGGCGCGCCGGGCACGCCGCAGCTCGAGATCGACTTTCCGGAGATGCCGATGCTCGGCATCTGGACCAAGCCCGGGGCGCAGTTCGTCTGCATCGAGCCGTGGCATGGCCTTGCCGATCCCGCCGGCTTCGACGGCGACCTGCGCGAAAAGCCCGGGATCGCGCTCGTGGCGCCGGGTCAGTCGCTTTACTGTACGATGCGGATCGCTCTGCTTGCAGCTTCTTGCGATGCGTAGATTCCCGTAAAATCAACCTGCCAGGCCCGCATGAATACCGGCACCGCCTATATGGGGGTGGACTGTATTTCTACTGGCTTCAGGGGGCCTCGGCGGGAATGAAATCGTTTCGCGACTTGAGCATATTGCATCGCCTGGCGCTGATCGCCGCGATTCCGGCCCTCGGCGCCGGCATCCTCGCGCTCGGCACGGTGCGCCAGCTCGACGATACCCGCACCGAAGATGCGCGGCTGGTCGAGACCACGGCGCTATCCTCGCGGATCGGCGACGCGATCCACCAGTTCCAGCGCGAGCGCGGCCTCTCCGCCGCCTTCGTCGCGAGCAAGGGCAAGGCCTTTGCCGCCGAGCTGCCCGACCAGCGCGACAAGAGCGATGCGGCGCAGCGCGCGCTCGCCGTTGCGATGGCGGCCCAGCGGCCGTCGTTCGATGCGGATACGCGCGCCCAGGCCGCGACGCTCGATGCCGCGCTCGCACAGCTGGCGAACATCCGCAGCGCGGTCTCGGGACTGGCGATCCCGGCGCCCGAGGTGGCGAAGCGCTATTCGGCGATCGTCGGCGCCGCGATCAAGGTGACCGAGCGGCTGGCCAATGGCGGCCATCAGGCCGACGGCATGCAGCGGCAGTCGTTGCGCGAGCTGATCGAGGCCAAGGAATATGCCGGGCGCGAGCGCGCGGCGGGCGCCGGCGCCTTCGCCGCGGGCAAGTTCACGGTCGAGACCTATCGCCAGTTCGCCGGGCTGATTGCCCTCGAGAACGAGGAGCTCGGCGAAGTGCGCGACCATGCGAGTCCGGCGGCCAAGGCGGCGCTTGCCGCGGCGCTGGCCAGCGAGGCGAGCCGGACGCTCGAGCATCTCCGCGTCGTCGCCGATCGCGGGATGGCCGCGGGAAGCCTGCCGAGCGGCGAGCGCCAGCGCTGGTGGGACGCCGCGACGCAGCGCGTGGACGATTTCAAGAAGATCGAGGACCAGATCGCCGCCGAGATCCTGGCGCGCGCCCAGGCGGGGCAGGCCGAGGCGCAGTTCTGGCTCTACGCGATGATCGCGACGTTGGTCGCGGCGGGCGTGCTCGTCGCCGGTGCGGTCTGGTGGATCGCCCGCGGCATCATCGTGCCGCTGCGCGCGATCGATTCGACCATGTGCGCGATGGCCGAAGGGCGGCTCGACGAGGAGGATGGGTTGACCGAGAGCGGCGACGAGCTCGGCCAGGTCTCGCGCAGCGTCCGCGCCTTCCGCGTGCAGCTGCGCCGCGCCCGCGACGAGCGCGACGCCCAGGAGCGGGAAAAGCACGCCCAGGCCGAAGAGATCGTGTCGAGCATCGGCGCCGGCCTCAATGCGCTGTCCGACGGCGATCTCACGCATTCGGTCGACAAGGAGCTGAGCGGCACCTTCGCGCCGCTGCGCCGCGACTTCAACGCCGCGCTCGCCCAGCTGCGCGACCTGGTCGGATCGGTGATCGAACGCGCCCACCAGCTGCGCACCGGCGCGGGCGAGATCGCCAACGCCTCGGAAGACCTCGCCTGCCGCACCGAACGCAACGCCGCGACGATCGAGCAGACATCGGCCGCGCTGGTGAACATGGACCAGCGGCTGCAGGCCAGCGCGCGCGCCGCCAAGGATACCGTCGCCAAGGCCGATGTCGCGATCGGCGCGGTCGAGAAGGGCCGCAGCGTCGCCGGGGACGCGAGCAGCGCGATGAACCGCGTTTCGGAAAGCGCCCAGGCGATCGACGGCGTGATCGAGGGGCTCGACAAGATCGCGTTCCAGACGCGGGTGCTGGCGATGAACGCCGCGGTCGAGGCCGGCCGGGCGGGCGAGGCGGGGCGCGGCTTCGCAGTCGTCGCCGACCTGGTCTCGGCGCTGGCGATGCGCGCCGAGGAGCAGGCCAAGACAGCGCGCGAGCAGCTCACGGTCACCCAGGCCGATATCGGCGATGCGGTCGCGGCGGTGAAGCAAGTCGATCAGGCGCTCGATTCGATCAACGAAGGCGTCGGCAGCGTGTTCGCGCTCGTGGAGACGATGGCCGCGGACAACCAGGCCCAGGCCGGCACGATCAGCGAGATCACCGCGGCGGTCAGCACGCTCGATCAGGCCACCCAGCAGAATGCCGCCATGGTCGAGGAGAGTTCGGCGGCGTCGCGGACGCTCAACGAGGAACTCAATGCGATGGGCGAGGAAATCGCGCGGTTCCGGATCGAGCGGTCGGCCGCGCCGACGGGGCGGCGAGCGACCCTCAGGGCAGTGGCGACGCTGCACTGAGCGGCACCGCTGCCGAACCCGTCTCGACGCCCCGGCGCTGCGCCGCTAGAGGGCCGCGATGCCTTCCCCAAGCGACCGCCGTACCTTCGCGATCATCTCGCACCCCGATGCGGGCAAGACCACGCTGACCGAAAAGCTGTTGCTGTTCGGCGGCGCGATCCATCTGGCCGGCGAAGTGAAGGCGCGCGGTGCCGCGCGTCGCGCGCGATCGGACTGGATGAAGATCGAGCAGCAGCGCGGCATTTCGGTGACCAGCTCGGTGATGACGTTCGAGCGCGGCGGCATCACCTTCAACCTGCTCGACACGCCGGGCCACGAGGATTTCAGCGAGGATACCTATCGCACGCTGACCGCGGTCGATTCGGCGGTGATGGTGATCGACGTCGCCAAGGGCATCGAGAGCCAGACGCGCAAGCTGTTCGAAGTCTGCCGCCTGCGCAACGTGCCGATCATCACCTTCGTCAACAAGGTCGACCGCGAGGGGCGCGAAGTGTTCGCGACGCTCGACGAAGTGGCCGACCTGCTCGCGCTCGACGTGACGCCGATGACCTGGCCCGTCGGCATGGGCGGCACCTTCGAGGGCATTTACGACCTCGCGACCCACCGCCTGCTGCTTCCCGAGGGCGACAGCCGAGAGTTCCATGGCAAAGTCGTCCAGACGAGCGGCCTCGACGATCCGCAGCTCGATGCGATCCTCTCGGCCGAGAACCTCGCCAAGCTGCGCGAGGATGTCGAGCTGGCCCAGGCGGGCTATCCGGAATTCGACGCGGAAGCCTATCGCAGCGGCGACCTGACGCCGGTCTATTTCGGCTCGGCGCTCAAGGAATTCGGCGTCGATTCGCTGATCGAGGCGATCGCCAGCTTCGCGCCGCCGCCGCACGCCTTGCCGGCCGAGCCCGCGCCGGTGGCGCCCGATGCGCCGCAGGTCAGCGGCTTCGTGTTCAAGGTCCAGGCAAACATGGACCCCAATCATCGCGACCGCATCGCCTTCATGCGGCTCGTCTCGGGCACGTTCAAGCGCGGCATGAAGCTGACCCCGACGGGCCATGGCAAGCCGATCGCGATCCATTCGCCGATCCTGTTCTTCGCACGCGAACGCGAGCTCGCCGACGAGGCCTATCCCGGCGACATCATCGGCATTCCCAATCACGGCGTGCTGCGCGTCGGCGATACGCTGAGCGAGAAGGCCGACGTGCGCTTCACCGGCCTGCCCAATTTCGCACCCGAGATCCTGCGCCGCGTCGCGCTCAAGGACCCGACCAAGACCAAGCAGCTGCGCAAGGCGCTCGACGACTTGTCCGAAGAGGGCGTGATCCAGGTCTTCTATCCGGAAATCGGCTCCAACTGGATCATCGGCGTGGTCGGGCAGCTCCAGCTCGACGTGCTGCTCTCGCGGCTCGAGGCCGAGTACAAGGTCGGCGCAAACCTCGAGCCCTCGCCGTTCGATACGGCCCGCTGGATCTCGGCGGAAGACCCGGCGGCGCTCAAGGAGTTCATGGAGCTCAACCGCGGGGCGATGGCCAAGGACCGCGACGGCAATCCGGTGTTCCTCGCCAAATCGGCCTGGGAAGTCGGCTATGTCGCCGACCGCTATGCCAAGGTGAAGTTCGCCGCGACGCGCGAGCGATAAAGCGGGCCGGCCGGCGCCGGCCGACCCACTACCCCGGAAAGCCGTCGCCCTCGGAACAGCCTAGAAATGCACGCTTTATCGGCGTCGCGCGATTCAGGTCTTCGCCGTGTCGCGGAAATACCTATTCGGTCCAGTCTCGCGACAGGGTCCGGCTCGCGACGAACATCAGCGCGCCGGCGACCAGATAGAGGCACAGCGCCGCAGCGATCGCGTAGCGCAGCGCGTCTGCCGCGCCATAGGCCGGGGTCCAATGCTTGGAGAGCAGGCCAACCGCCCAGCTGCCGAGGCCCAGGCCGATCAGGTTGTTGATCAGCAGGAAGCTGGCCGAAGCGGTGGCGCGCAAGCCGGCGGGCACGAGATGCTGGACCGCGGTGAGCACCGGACCGAGCCAGACATAGACCAGTGCCTGCGGCATCAGGAACAGCGCGAAGGCGGCCTGCCAGCTGTGCGAGAGCACGCCCAGAACGAACAGCGGCGTGCCCAGGACATAGCAGATCGCCGGGGCGAGCGCATACCATTTGCGATCCCGCCTGCCGAGCCGATCGCCAAGCCAGCCGCCGAGCAGGATGCCGGCGACGCCGCCGGTGAGCAGCAGCGCGCCGAAGAATTGGCCGACCTGGGCGACGTCGAGCGCGAAGCTGCGCATCATCATGCTCGGCAGCCAGAAGGCGACGCCATAGCCACACATCGATCCGGCGGCGGCGCCGAAGGAGAGCAGCCAGAAGCTCGGCTTGGCGGCGAGGATGCCGAACACCTGCCATAGAGGAACCTTCTCGGCACTGGGCGCGCTGCGGGGCGGATCGCGGACGATTAGCTTGAAGGGAATGGCGAGGGCGAGCCCGATCAGCCCGACGACGATAAAGGCGGTGCGCCACTCGACGTTCTTGGCGATATACCCGCCGAGCAGGGCGCCTCCGGCCGAGCCCAAGGGGATGCCGAGCGAATAGATCGACAACGCCCGCGACCGCCGCTCCGGCGGATAGGCATCGCCGATCAGCGCATAGCTGGGCGCAACGCCGCCCGCCTCGCCGACGCCGACGCCGAGGCGGAACAGGAACATCTGGGTGAAGTTGCTTGCCGCGCCGCACAGCGCGGTGAAGGCGCTCCACACGCCGAGCGACACCGCGATCACCCAGCTCCGGCTCGTGCGGTCGGCGAGCATCGCCAGCGGAATCGCCAGCGTGGAATAGAGCAGCGCGAAGGCGAAGCCGCCGAGCATGCCGAGCTGGCCGTCGTCGAGCCTCAGGTCCGCCTTCACCGCCTGGGCGAGGATCGAGAGGATCTGGCGGTCGAGGAAATTGAAGATGTAGACGAGCAGCAGCATCGCGAGGAGGAGGCCGCGCGGCGTGGCGGATGCAGGTGCGGGAGCGTTCATCGGCACTTCCTCGGCAAGAAAAGAGCCGGACGTCAACGGGACGCCCGGCTCGTGTGGAGTTCAGCGGGGAGATTCGAGGCTCAGAATTTGAGCCCGAACGAGACGAACACCTGGCGCGGATTGCCGTAAAAGGCCGTGGCGATGCCTTCCTTGCCCAGTGTCGGGATGTAGCCCGAGGTGATCGGCTGATTGGCGAGGTTGATCGGCGTGCCGGCAATGTCGGTGCGGATATATTGGTAGCCCGCGGTCTTGTAGCGCTTGTCGGTCAGGTTCTTGCCGTGCAGGCCGATCGTATAGCGCCCGTCGCCGAAGGTGTAGACGAGATTGGCGTCGAGCAGCGAATAGCCCGGCTGGTCGAGGAACGGGCTCGCCGTCTCGAACTGGTGGGTCAGGCTGCGATAGGAGAGCGTGGTCGATGCGGTAAGGTCGCCGCCGGCGACGCCCATCGCGGCGCCGAGGGTGCCCGACATCGTCCAATCCGGCGTGTTCTGAAAGACGCGGACATTGGCGACGTCGACGCCGGTCGGCCCGATGAACCTCTTGTACTTCGCGTCGATATAGCCGAGCGTCCCGGCGAAATAGACCTTTGAGGCGGGACCGGCAAAGCCGCGTGCGAGCACGGCATTGGTCTCGAGCTCGACGCCCTTGATGTCTGCCTTGGCGGCGTTGGTGGTGATGCCGCAGAAGGTCTGCACGCCGCCGACGACGCAACCGACCGAGCCGGGGATCTGGACGTTCGAATAGTTCGAATAGAAGCCGTCGAGCGCCCAGGTCAGGCGATGGTCGAACGCCGCGCCCTTCCAGCCGATCTCATAGCTCTTCACCGTTTCCGGATCGAAGGAGAGATAGTTGTAGATGTCCTGATAGGTGCGGCCCGCCGCCGGGTTGCTGATCGGTGCCGAGGTGCCCGAGCCGCGCGGATCGAAGCCGCCGCCCTTGAAGCCTTCAGAATAGGAAGCATAGACCATGTGGTTGTCGCTCGGCTTGTACGAGAGCGAGGCGCGGGGCGTGAACCGCTTGAAATGGGCGGTGCCGCGGAAATCGGTGCTCGGCACGCCGAACGGCACCGGCGTCCCGCCGAATTCGGGCGTCAGGCCGATATAATTGGCCTTGAACACGCGCGATTGGCGCTCGTCCCAGGTATAGCGGCCGCCGAGCGTCAGGCTGAGCTGCGGCGTCAGGTCGAAAGTGAAGTCGCCATAGATCGAGCTGGTCTCGGTGCGCACGTCGCCCGCCGTATAGGCGTTGAGGCCCGCCAGCGTCGTCGAAAGCAGCACGCCGAAGCCGGTCGTGGCCTTGGCGCCGAGATAATAGAAGCCGAGGATGCCGTTGACCCGGCCGCCATGCACCAGCGCCTGGAATTCCTGGCTGGTCTGGTTGTTCTTGTAATAGGCGGGCACGTCGACGTCGACCGAAGGCGTCGAATCGAAGTCGATCGGCGTGTACGACGTATCTTCGCGATAGGCGCTGATGCTGCGCAGGGTGATCAGGTCGCTGATCTCGGCGCTCGCGGTCATCGAGACGCCGCCCGCCTTCACGTCGTTGCGCGGATTGGCGAGCCCGGCATTGGTGTCATAGACGTTGGAGAGCACCGGCGATCCGGTGAGCAGCCCCGCAAACAGCCGATGGCCGTTGCGCGCATTCGACTGGTCATGGGTGTAGTCGCCGGTGACCCGAACCGACATGCGGCTGTCCGGCGTCTCGAACTCGAGCGTCGCCCGCGCGGCCCACAGGTCCTTGTTGTAATTGTCGATGTGCAGGTTGCGGTTCTCGCCGAAGCCGTCGCGGGTCAGCCGCGCGCCCGACACGCCGAACTTGAACATCGATCCGATCGGCGTCGAGGCGCTGACGATCAGGTCGGCCTGGTTGTACGAGCCGTAATTGCCCTTCACCGACAGCGTCGGCTTGTCGTCGAGCTTCTTGGTGACGTACTTCACCGCGCCGCCGATCGTGTTGCGGCCATAAAGCGTGCCCTGCGGGCCGCGCAGGATTTCGATCCGCTCGACGTCGTAGATGTCGAGCACCGCCGCCTGGGGACGGTTCAGATAGACGTCGTCGAGATAGATGCCGATGCCCGCTTCGAAGCCGGGAACCGGATCCTGCTGGCCGACACCGCGGATGAAGGCGGCGAGCGTCGAGTTGGTGCCGCGCGCGTCCTTCAGCGTGGTGTTCGGCGTCACGTTCTGGATGTCGGTGAGGTCGACCGCACCGGCATGATCGAGCTGGCCTGCGGTAAGCGCAGTAACCGCCGCCGGCACATCGAGCAGCTTTTCCTCGCGGCGGCGCGCCGTGACGACGATTTCGCCATCATCGACGACCGGGCTATCGTCGGCCTGGGCGGCGGCGGTGCTGGTCGCGGCGGTATCCTGCGCAAAGGCGGGTGCAGCGGCCAGCGCCGAGAGCGCGGCGCCCGCGAACAGAATCGAACGGACAGAATTCAGGCGTGACATTCGGACTTCCTCCCCAACTGGCGAACCCGTCGAACGCGGGTTGTGTCTGCTTGGGCGAGGCTATACTGAAACCTGAACCGGGTTTCAACTTGGATCGACAGGGGAGGATATCATGGCGAGCGGGCGTGGCGTGAACGCCACAGTGCCGGCGCCGGCCGGCGGCGAGGCGGCGAGTGCGGGCAAGGAGCCGCGCACGGCGCGCGGGCGGCGGACGCTGCGCGCGATCCTCGATGCCGCGGCAGAGGAGTTCGGCGAAAAGGGCTTCCACGAAGGATCGATCAGCGGGATCACGCGCCGGGCCGGCGTCGCGCTGGGGAGCTTCTACACCTATTTCGATTCGAAGGACGACGTGTTCCGCGCGCTGGTGCGCGACATGAGCGGACAGGTGCGCGACCATGTTGCCCCCGCGCTCAAGGATGCGCCGGACCAGATCGCCGCCGAACAGGCCGCGCTGCTTGCCTTCATCCGCTTCGCGCGCAGCCACAAGGAAATCTACCGGATCATCGACGAGGCCGAGTTCGTCGATCCCGACAGCTTCCGCATGCATTATGCGACCACCGCCGATCGCATCGCCAAGCGCCTGCGCGCCGCCGCGGCGCGGGGCGAGGTTCGCGACGACGTGGGCGAGGTCCATGCCTGGGCGATCATGGGCATGAACGTGTTCCTCGGCCTGCGCTACAGCGTGTGGGACGAGGATATCGATCCCGAGGCGATCGCCGAGACGGTGGCCGGGATGCTCGCGCGCGGGATCGGCCCGGGGAAATAGTGCCGGGCCGTTGCGGGGATCGCGCTGCGTCCTAAGTTACGGCCATGGACCAGGCAGATTGGCATCAGGCGCGGGCACGGGCGCTGTTCGCGCGCATTGCCGACATGCATGGGCTGCGCAACCGTGGCGCCGATCAGGGGCCCGACTATTTCGAAGTCGAACTGCCGGTTCAATATGGCCTGCGCATCGCGTTGCGGCTGGCCTGGGCGCGCGACACGCTGTCGATTCGCTGCGATCTGTTCACCGCCGATTTCTATCTCGATGCCGATCCGGAGGCCGAGTTCCGCTTCGTCGAGACGATCGACGGCCTGGTGACCGGCGAGGTGCGAGCGCTGCTCTTCTACTGGCCGCGCGGCAAGCGGCCCTACAAGGCATTGCTCCAGCGCGCCGAGGGAGCGGGCGAAGACGCCGAATGGCGGACCTTCTACACCTGGTTCCGCTGGCTTCCCTGGTCCCCGCTCGCGCGCGAGGAGGTTTTCCTCAATGCGCCTGCGATGCACCTCAGGGTTGTGGGCACCGCCTAGGCTCGTCTTGGATCATTTCCTGCCGAGCTGGTCTCGCAGTGCCGCGAGCCCGCCGAACGGCCCGGTTTCCTCGGCGAGGCGGCGGGCTTCCTCTTCGCTGAGCACGCCCGCTTCCTTGAGTGCCTCGGCGGCATTGGGGCTGCGCGGGAAGGGATCGAGCGCGAGCGCCAGGGTTTCGGCTGCCGCCTCGCCCAGGTCGATCGTGCCGCCGGTGAAGAACACGGTGTCGCAGCTATCCTCGCTGAGTTCGATTTCCTCCTCGCCGCCGCCCTGTTCGGGTTCGGGGACGAAGCGGATGGCGAAATCCTCTTCGATCTTCGCCGGCAGCGGCTCGCCGGTGACGACGCAGCTTTGGGTCACCCGGCCGCTGAGATGGCCGGACGCGACGATGCCGATCGCGTCGCGGCGCAGGCGATAGTGTGCCGCAAGCGAATCGATCGCGACCAGCCCGAAGCGCGCCGCCAGCGCTGCTCGCTCGCCGGCATCGGCCTCGACATGGATGTCGCTCTCGCCGGCGCCGATCTGATCGAGCCGGGTCGGGCGCTCGAACTCGCTCATGGCAGGTCGCCGGCCAGCAGCGTGGCCAGCGGCGCCGCGGCCAGGCGGTCGCGCAGGGCGAGGAGCGCGGCCTCGACATGGGCGATGGCGGCATCCTCGGGCGCATCGCCGCGATAGAGGTTGCGGAGGAGGGCGTCGTGCAGCGATCCCGCAGCGAGCCCTTCGCGATAGGCGCCGAGCCGGCCGCCGAGCATCCCCATCATCTTGCCGACATGCTTGCCGACGACGATGTCGCCGATACCGATCTGGCGGAGCTGGCCGTCCATATCGTCGATGAACACTTCGGTGAGCTGGGTGCTGGCGGGGACGGCCGAGGCGTCTTCCTCCATGCGCAGCAGCACGAGCGACAGGATCGCGGCGATCATGTCGAAGCGGCCGTCGATCGTGTCGGGCACCTGGCCGGCCTCATACCAGTGCGGCTCGCGGCCGCGGGCGACGATCGCCGCATAGAGCCGGGGCGCGGTGCCGCGATCGGGGGCGCGGAAGAGCCGCTGGAACAGTCGCATTGCCGATTCGGGTCCTGGTCTGAGTGGCAAATGGGTGCGCGACCTTGTTTGGCCGCATTTTGCCGCATATTGAGGCGAACGGCCCGCGATGCAATGCGATGCGGGCCGGTTCGCGTTTGGAGATCTCGATGCCGATTCCCGCCCGTGCGCTTGGCGCCGTCCTGATGGCCGCCGCGCTTGGCACCACTGCCTGCGTGCCGGTGCGCTCGCACCAGGGCTATATCGTCGATCAGGCGCTGGTCGATTCGATCCAGCCCGGCATCGATAATCGCCAGTCGGTGATGCAGACGCTCGGGCGGCCGACGCTGGCCAGCCAGTTCAACGAGGGCGACTGGTATTATGTCTCGCGCCAGAGCTCGAACCTGGGCTTCCAGGGGCTGCGGCCGAAGGAACAGATGACGCTCCGCGTCCGCTTCGACGCGCGGGGCAATGTCGTCTCGATCGATCGCACCGGGGCCGAGCTGATCGCCTCGGTCGATCCCTGGGGCAAGAAGACGCCGACGCTGGGCCACAAGCGCAGCTTCTTCGAAGATCTGTTCGGCAACATCGGCACGGTCGGCGCGCCGGGCACCGGCGGTCCGGGCGGCGGCGGCAATACCGGTCCGTAACGAAGCTTTCTGATCGCTGACGGCCACGTTCCCGTGCCGTTCAGCGCGACTCCCGCAAAAGCCATGCGTTGCCGGCAGATGCCGGCCCAATGCTTGGAGGGAAGTCATGAGGAAGATCATCACCGCCGCGCTGCTCGCCGCCGTCGCCATGCCGGCGGTCGCGCTGCCGAGCGTGGCGAATGCGCAGTCCAATGCCGAACTGCGCCGCGACCGTCGCGACATCCGCGAGGAACAGCGCGAACTGCGCGACGCCCGGCAACGCGGCGATTATCGCGACGTGCGCGAGCAGCGCCGCGACGTGCGCGATGCGCGCCAGGAATATCGCGAGGATCTGCGCGACCGTGATCGCCGCTGGGCCGAGAACGACTGGCGCTACAATCGCGACCGCAACCGCGCGCTCTATGCCCGCGGCACCTGGCGCGCGCCGTTCCGCTACACCAGCTTCCGCGCCGGCGTGCGTATCGGCGCGCCCTATTATGCGCCGCGCTACGTGATCGCTGATCCGTGGCGCTACCACCTGCCGCCGGCGGGCCGCTTCCAGTCCTGGGTGCGCCATTATGACGACCTGCTGCTGGTCGACACGCGCCGCGGCGTGGTGCTGCGTGTGATCCCGCGCTTCTACTGGTAAGGCGAAGGGCGATCGGCCGCGCCGCTTGCGAACGGCGCGGCCGGTGCCCGAGAGCACGGCCCCGAAAGGGTAAGGGGCCTAGATAACAACCGTTTAAGGAGCATTTCGCTCCCTCAACGAACCGTAAAAATGACTTGGTCGACCACTTTTCCGCCCAGATCGACCAGCCGCAGCCGGTGCGCTCCCGGTGGTGCCAGGATCAGCGGGCGCGAATCGGCGGTTCCGAGGTCGGTGCGGTCGAGAATCAGGCGATGCCCGACCGCTTGGCCGGAGACCGAGATCGCCAGCCGCTGGTTCCGGAGCGGAATGTCGGGATCGAGCGCATAGACGCTCCCGGCCACCGGATTGACGATGCGCGGCCGCCGCGCTTCGGAGGGCGCGAAGGCCACGCGATCGACTCCCGTGCCGGCAAGGAAATATTCGCGCCGCGGCTGCTCCACGCCGCCGGCGAAGCGGATCGTCCGCGCCTCGATGCCCTGCGGCTCGGGCGGCGCGCGCCCCGGCACCGCTTCGTGCAGCGCCAGCATCAGGTCGCGCCACACGGGTGCCGCGCCGCTGGTGCCCGAGACGGCGCGCATCGGATCGCCTTCGAGATTGCCGACCCACACGCCCACGGTGAACCGGTCGGAAAAGCCGATGCACCAATTGTCGCGCATCGCCTTGGACGTGCCGGTCTTCACCGCTGCCCAGAAGGGCAGGCGCAGCGCCGAATCGACGCCGAACGTGCCCGCGCGGGCATTGGGATCGGAGAGCATGTCGGCGACGATCCAGGCGGCCTGGGGCGTCGTCGTCCTGCGTAGCGGCTCGCGCGGCGCGTCCATCGTCAGCCGCAGCGGCGCCCAGCGCCCGCCCAGCGCGAGGCTGCGATAGGCGGCAACCTGCTCCATCAGAGTCACTTCGGCCGAGCCGAGCGCGAGCGAATAGCCATAATATTGGCCGTCCTCGACCAGCCCGTGATAGCCGGTGTCCCACAGCCGGTCGCGAAAGGCATCGACTCCGGTAAGCAGCAGCGTGCGCACCGCCGGCACGTTGAGCGATCCCGCCAACGCGATCCGCGCGGAGACGGGGCCCTTGAATGCCTTGTCGTAGTTCTGGGGCACGTAGAGGCCCGAGGCGGTGTCGAGCTGCACCGGCGAATCGTCGAGGATCGAGGCGGCGGTAAGATAGCCCTTCTCGATCCCCATCGCGTAGAGGAAGGGCTTGAGCGTCGATCCGGCCTGGCGATAGGCCGAGGCGCCATCGACCGCAGGGGCCGTGCTCTCGCCGCCGATCCCGCCGACATAGGCGAGCACGTCGCCGCTGGCATTGTCGACCACCACGACCGCGCCGTCGCGCGCGCGGCTGCCGCCCAGGCCCTGCAGCTGGCGGCGCAGCGCGGTGATTGCGGCGCGTTGGACATCGGCGTCGAGCGTGGTCTTCACGCGCTGCCCCGGCCGGGTGAGCAATTCGGCCGAAAGATGCGGCGCCAGGCCCGGATCGAGCGCGAGGCTGCGTGCCGGGCCGAGCATCGAGGCGGCGGCGCCGGCAAAGCGGCTGCAATCGGCCTCGCGGCTGAGCGCGCAGGCGCGCCGCGCGACCTGGGTGGCACCGGCCTGGGGATTGGGCAGCAGCGCGGCGAGCAGCAGCGCATCGTCGCGGGTCAGCGTTGCCGGGGTCTTGCCGAACAGGCCGAGCGCGGCGGCGCCGATCCCCTGCGCCTCGCCGCGAAAGCCTGCCAGGTTCAGATAGGCCTCGAGGATATGGTCCTTGCTCCAGCGCGATTCGAGCGCCCAGGCGGCGCGCATCTGGCGCAATTTGTCGTGCACGCCGCGGCTGCCGGGCGTCGCGAGATCGGGGGCGAGATAGGCGGCGACCTGCATCGACAGCGTCGAGGCGCCGCGGCCGCGCTTGCCCTCGAACCGGTCGCGCGCTGCGCCGGCCAGGCCGATCCAGTCGACGCCATCATGATAGCGGAAGCGCCGGTCCTCGGCGGCGACCAGGATGTCGCGTGCCACGGGCGAGACGTCGGCGAGCCGCGTCCAGGCCAGGCGGCGCGCCTGATAGTCGATCCGGCTCGAATCGATCAGCCGGCCGTGCCGGTCGTAGAGCCAGGCTTCGGACGGATGCCAGGCGGTGCGCACCGCGGCATAATCGGCGATCGGTGGGGGGAGCGTCGCGAACCAGGCGGTCGCCAGCCCGGCAAAGACCAGCGTGCCGAGCGTCGCGACCACGCGCGGCGGAGTGACGACGCCGCGCCAGCCCTGCTCCCGCCAGACCGCGCGCTCACGCGCCAGCCAAATGCGGGTGGCTTCGGGCGCGTCGTCGATCCGCTTCGTCCAACGGCGGACGAAGGCGAGAAGCGCCCTCAGGGTCGCGCGGCCATCCAGCATCGACTCAAATCCCGCTCCCCGGCGAAGGCCGGGGCCCAGCTGCGATGACGCCGGAGAGGTTCACACGCTCTTCGAACCGGTTCGATGCTGGGCCCCGGCCTTCGCCGGGGAGCAGATCGGGGAACGTGACGGCGGTGCGTGTCACCGTTGTGCCACGGTCATCACGGCATTGGGCAGCTGCGCGCGGATCTCCGGGGCATACATCGCCTCGACCCGCGTCGCCGGCAGGTTGAACTTGCCCGCCGCATCGAGCCGCATCACGTAGGAGACGGTGAAGCTGCCGCGCGGCACCCAGCCGTAGAAAGCCCGCCAGCTGTCGAAGCCGCGCTCCACATAGCTGGGCGAGACGCCTTCCTTGGTGCCGCCCTGATCGGCGAGCATCTGCGACTGGCCGCCGAGATTGCCGACGATCGTCGAGCCCGCGGGCACCGGATCGTTGATCGCCACCCAGTTGCGCTCGGCCGAAGCCTCGACGCTGATCGTCACCTTGACCACGTCACCGCGCGTCCACGCACCCGGCGTCGCCTGCTTCACCGCCTCGACCTTCTTGGTCATCTTGTAGCCGGCCATCAGCGGCTGGGTGAGCGGCACCGCCGCCTTGACCCGGACGAACGCCCAGGGCGCCGCGCCGCCGGACTGGGCGAGCACGAGCGGGGTCTGCGCCGCCGGGAGCGGCAGGCTGAACAGGCGTTGTGGCTCGGCGAGCGGCCAGGACAGGCGCAGGTTCGAACTGCCGAAGCTTGCCGTCGTCACCCCCGCAATCGCTTCGGCCGGATAGAGGCCCATGAAGCGCCGCGCGAGGATCGTGCCCCAGGCATTGGCGGTAGTCGTGTCCCAATGGCCGCGCTGCTGGCGGGCGGCGACGCCGACCATCATCTTCGAGGCTTCGTTCTCCCAGCCCGGGCGGCCGAGCGTGGCGAGCGAGGCCTTGATCGCGCCTTCATCGTCCGACGACATCAGCCACCACGGCATCCGGCCCTTGTCCGACAAGTCGATGCGCGTGCCTTCATAGACGAGGCGGGTGCGCAGCACCTTCTCGGCATCGAGACGCAGCTGCGCGCCGTTGGCGAGGCCCGGCACCTTGCCGAGCGCGATGGCATAGTCGGCGAGGCTGGTCGTCGGCATCTCGGCCGGGGTCATGCCGATCTGGCCGAGCATGTTGGCAGTCGCCGCGCCCTGTCGCGCCAGCGCCGTGAAGGCGGCGACGCGCTGGAGGCGGACATCGCCATAATCCTCGTGGCGCAGCCGGCCGTCGAGCACGGCCTTCATCGCATCGAGCATCTTGGCCTTGGGGCCTTCGGGCAGCGGCAGCCCGGCCTCGGCGGTGACCGAGAGGATATAGGCGGTCAGCGCCTCCGATCCCGGCCAGTCGCCCGGCCAGTAGCGCAGCAGCCCGTCGCCGTCCTGATAGGCCGGGATATCGCTGGCGATCAAGTTCCAGCTGCCCGTATCGCCCAGCGCGATCGCACGCGAGGTGCGCTGCTCGAGGCAATTATAGGGATAGAAGGACATATATTCGCGCACCCCGGCGAGCGGCGGGGCGAGCGTGTCCGCCAGCGTCACTTCGACCGCGCCGAAGCCGGCAAGCGCGCCCGCGGGCGGGGCGATCGGCAGCGGGTTGCCGCCGACGCGCATCAGCGTCGCTGCCCAGGTCTCGACCGGCACGGCGGGAATCACGGTCTGGGCGACGGTGACCTTGTCCACCGCCCTGCCGTCGGCCGACTTGGCCGAGACGGTCCAGCTCAGCTTGCCGTCCCTCGGCGGTGCCGTCAGGTTCCACACCACCGGCGCGGCGCCGCCCGCCGGGATTTCGACGGTGAGCGGCTTGCCCGAAGCGACCGCGGGGCTCAGCGCCACCGTGGCCGTCACCTTCATCGGCTTGTTCGAGCCGTTGCGCAGCGTGAACATCGCGCCGAACTGGTCGCCGGTGCGCACGAGTTGCGGCACGCCGGGATAGATGGTGAGGTCCTGCGCCGAGCGGATGCTGGCGCTGCCGGTGCCGAAGAGCTGGGCCCCGTCGGTGGCGATGGCGACCAGCTTGAACGACGTCAGCGCATCGTTCAGCGGCACCTGCACCTTGGCATGGCCGTTGCCGTCGAGCGCGACCTTGCCCTTCCACAGCAGCACCGGCTGGAAATTCTCGCGGTTGAGGCCGGACAAGTCGCCGCCGCCCCCGCCACCGCCGGCTTCCACCGCCTTCTTGCCGTAATGGCGCTTGCCGACGACCTGGGTCTGTGCGGTCGAGGTGAGCACCGAAATCGGCCGGTCGCCCATCATCGCATCGAGCAGGTTCCAGCTTTCGTTCGGCGCGAGCTGGAGCAGCGCCTCGTCGACCGCGGCGAAGGCGAGATCGGCCGAAGCCGCGGGCTTGCCGTCGGGGGTCTTCACCGTGACGTCGACATTGGCGAGGTCGCGCGCGGCATAGCGTTCCTTGTCCGCCTTCACCGCGACATCGAGCTTATGGCCTTCCCAGCCGACCTTCACCTTGGCGATGCCAAGGCGATAGGCGGGCTTGGCGAGATCGACGAGCGCGGTCGGCTCGCCGCCGTCCTTCGACCAGGGCATGCCCCAGTCGCGCGCCATCTTCGTGCGCCAGTTCGCCCAGCCGCTGACGCGGCCGCGCACCGCCATCACCGAGACGAAGACGTCGGGCGCATAATTGCCCGGCATCGGCACTTCGATCACCGGATCCTTGCCGCTCAGCCCCACCACGAAGCTCGACAGCACGCCTTCGCGCTCGACCGTGACCAGCGCGGTCGCCTCGCGGAACGGCATGCGGACCTGGAACTTGGCGGTCTCGCCGGCCTTGTATTCCAGCTTTTCGGGGATCAGGTCCATGCGGTCGCCATTGTCGCCGCCGAACCACCAGTCCTCGTCGCCGACCAGCCAGACCGACTTGGTCGCGCGCGCGACATTGCCGTTGGCGTCCTTGGTCGTCGCCACGGCATAGACTTCGCCCGAAACGCCGGGCGCCAGCTGGCAGCTCGCCAGCCCCTGCGCGTCGGTCGTCGCCGAGCAGGTGGCCGAGAGCTTGGTCGTCTTCATCTGGTTGTCATAGGCATAGAAGCCGCCGATCAGCCGCCGCCGCGCGGTGAGGATCTCGCGGCTGTAGAGCTCGACCGAGACCTGCTGGTTGGCGAGCGGCTTGCCCGCGGTATCGAGCGCGACGAAGCGCAGGCGCAGATCGTCCTGCTTCATCAGCCAGCCATCGGTCTTGATGCCGAGCTGCACGCCCGAGGTGAAGATCGGGATGCGCTTGGATGCGGTGAGCACCTGGCCGTTGGCGTCCTGATAGTCCATCTCGACCAGCATCGTCGTGTTCTGGTCGAGCGTCTGGGGCACGTCCGCGCTGATCCGCGAGGTGCCGTCGGCGCCGAGCGTCGCCGGCAGGGTCTGGGTCGGCGGCAGCTGGACCTGCTCGTCCTCGCCCTCGCCGTTCATCGGCTTGACGCCTTCGGTCATCGCCCGGCCGCCGAAGCTGTAGCCGTCATAGCCTTCGGGCGTGGCGAAATCGGAGAAATAGCCGATCCGCATCTCGACCGGCAGGTTCGCCGCGCCGCCGCCGGAGAGATAGCCGGCGAACAGGTCGAGCGGCAGCGTCGACGGGCGGATCGCCGCCTCCTTCGGCCCGGTGACCGAGGCCTTCATCGTCGGCAGCTTGTATTCGTCCACCTTGAACGACTGGCCGGTGTAGAGCGTCTTCTCCTCGTCGCCTTCCTTGATCAGGACCGTGAGGTCGTAATCGCCCATCTTGGCGCCCTGCGGCGCGGTCCATTCGCTCTCGCCATTGCCATTGGCGTCGATCGTCAGCGGCAGGTCGTATTGGGTGTCCGATCCGCGATGCGACAGGCGCAGCGTGCCGGTGAAGGCCGGCGAGGCCGCGAAGCCGCTCGCGATCGGCTGGCGGACGATGTGCTTCATGTGGATCGTCTCGCCCTGGCGGACGAGCGACCGGTCGAACACGGTGTGGAAGATCCGGCTCGGCGCCGACCAGCCATAATTGAGGTCGAAATCGTAAGGCCGGATGCCCTCGCCCCATTGAGTGAGCGAGAAGCTGTAATCATCGGCTTTGCGCGCCGAGACCATCAGCACGTCGTTGCTGCCATTGTCGCAGCTCGTATAGCTTTCGGGCTCGGGCAGCCCGGCGGGCACGCCGAGCCGTCCCGAAGCATCGGTCTTGCCGCGGGCGAGGAGCTGGCCGGTGCACGCGTCGGTGATCCGCACCTCGGCATCGCCGACGCCCTGGCCGCTGTCGAGCGCGGTCACCCAGACCAGCGACTGATCGCGGCCCCATTTGAAATGGACGCTCATATTGGTGACGAGCGCGCCGGCGGCGACATAGCGCGGCGCCTTGCGGCCGAGCAGCGCCTGGCCGAGCACCGGCGAGGCGAGCTCGACGATGTAGAAGCCGGGCTTGGTCAGCGGAATGCCGACGACTTCGAATTCCTTGCCCTTGCCGGGCAGGTCGAGCTTGAACGGCTTGCCGCTCGATGGCGTGAGCAGCGGCTTGGCGCCGGTCTGGTTGATGTGGATCGTCTCGTCGCCGCGCTTCACTTCGTCATATTTGCTCTCGGCGGCATCGGCGAGCGCGCGGAACCATTTGGCGATCTCGCCGTCGCCGCCCTCGACCTTCATCGATTGGCCGTTCACCGCCATCTGGCTGCCCTGGAGCGACGGCTCGACATTGCGCACGGTGACGGGGAGGACGCCGCCTTCTTTGGCCTCGAGGATGCCGAAATTGCCGGCGAATTTCACCAGCGGCGGCGGCGCATCGAACTTGACGTCGAGCGGGAAGCGCTCGGCATTGGAGAGCGCGCGGCCGCTCTCGTCGGTCAGGCCGTCGGGCAGGACGATCTTGCCGGTGACTTCGGCGGGGAGCGGCGCCTTGAACTTGAGGTCGGCGACGGTCGCCTTGCGCTTTTCCTCGTCGGTGAAAACCGGGGCGAGTTCCTTGCCGTCGGGCAGCTTGATGCGCACTGCCTCAGCCTTGGCGCGCGGGATCGGCGCGGAGAAGCGCACCCAAGCGTCCTCGACCGGGCTGCAGCCCGCCTGGGGGTTGACGCGCGAGCATTCGAAACGCGCCGCGAACGGCTTGCGCACGGTGAAGTCGAACCGCTGGTCGGTGCCGGCGAGGCGGCCGGAGCTGCTCTTGATGTCCTTGCCCCAGACCAGCGCCATGTCGCGTCCGGGGGGCAGCGGCCGGCCGCACTGGACCGCGACGACGCTGGCCAGCGCCTTGGCACGGTCCTCGGGCCTTTGCGGCAGCGCCTCGGGCAGGCCGGCTTCCTCGAGGAAGCTGCGCACCGTCCATTGATCGGTGCCGAGCTCGGCGAGCAGCTTGGGCGCGACGTCCTCGCCCAGCACCTTGACCGGGATCTTCTCGCCCAGGCCATCGACGGCGCAATATGCATTGGCGGCGACCGAGGCGCGGTCGGGGGCGAGATTGGCGGCGACGAGGAAGACCTGGTCCTCCTCGATCTCGTTGCCATAGCGGCTGGGGAGGACCGCGCGCGCGATCGGTCCGCCCGAATCGACGGTGAAGGCGCGCTGGCCCTTCACTTCATAGCCGGACAGGCTCTTGAGCCCGTCGCGCAGGGTGAACTTGCACGAGACGCCGCCGGGGAGCGCGCTGGCGAATTCGAAGACGAAGGTCTGCTGATCGACCCAGCGGCCCTCGCCGGCCGGGCAATCGGTGGTGAAGGGCGAGGCAGCGCGGGGATCGCCGAGCGGCACCATCGCGGTGTTGAAGCGCGCCGTGAACCGCTCGATCGCGCCGTCGCCGACGCCGGGGGTCGCAAGCTCGACCTGCGGGCTGTTGTCGCCGAACGCGGTGATCGCCCCCAGCGGAGTCAGCACCAGCGCCAGAACGCCAAGCCGGGCAACAAGCTTCATCGCGGACCTCTCCCCCTCAGGCAGCCGCGGCACGATAGTGCGCGCGCGACCCCTGTCCAGTGACGAATGAAAATAGTCCATTCCGGAAGAAATCGACGTTCCGTCTTGATCGTTTTGCTTGGGAAGCGGAAGATGTCGGTCCGAATCGGAGGTATCGCGTGCAGGCTGGGGGAATCCTGATCGCGATCGATCTGGTCGCGCGTGAGGCGACGCTGTTCGCGGCGCTGTGCTTCTTCATCGGCGGTATCGACGATCTACTGGTCGACCTCGCTTATGGCCTTGGTCGAATTGGCCGCCGCCGGCCGGATTCGGCGATCCTCCATTTGCCGGTGCCTCCGGGGCGGATCGCGATCTTCGTTGCGGCCTGGGATGAATCCGCCGTCATCGGCGCGATGCTGCGCAATGCCCTCGCGCGCTTCGATCACCCCGATTACCAGCTTTATGTCGGCACCTATCCCAACGACCCTGCGACGATCGAGGCAGTCGCGGCCGTGGCGGCCGGCGACCCGCGGATCCGGCTCGTCATCGGGCCGTTGCCCGGCCCGACCACCAAGGCCGGTTGCCTCAACAGCCTCTGGCATGCGCTGCGGCGCGACGAAGCGCAGGCCGGGCGGCCCGTGATCGCGGTGGTGCTCCACGACGCCGAGGACATGGTCCATCCGCTCGAGCTCCGCGTGTTCGCGCATCACCTGGTCGATCATGCCGCCGTGCAGATCCCGGTGCTGCCGCTGCCGCATCCACGCTCGCGCTTCGTTTCGGGTCATTATCTCGACGAATTCGCCGAGCAGCACGCCAAGGTGCTGGTCGTGCGCCAGGCGCTCGGCGCGGCAATTCCCTTTGCCGGGGTCGGCTGCGCGATCCGGCGCGACTATCTGGGCCGGCTAGCGGAAGCGCGGGGCGGCGAGCCCTTCGATGCCGGCAGCCTGACCGAGGATTACGAACTGGGCCTCGCCATCGCCGCGATGGGAGGGCGGACGATGCTGGCGCGCGTGCCGGAGGCGCCGGGCGGCCCGCCGGTCGCCGTCCGCGCCTATTTCCCGGACACGCTCGAGGCGGCGGTCCGGCAAAAGGCGCGCTGGATGACCGGCATCGCCCTTGCCGGCTGGGATCGTACCGGCTGGAGCCGGGCGGGCCATATCGGCGATCATTGGATGCGGACGCGCGATCGGCGGGCAACCCTGGCGATGCCGGTGCTGGCGCTCGCCTATGCCGCGCTGCTGCTGTGGGCAGCTTCCTATCTGGGCCATCTTGCGACTCACACGCGCGCGGCGGACCTGAACCCGCTGGTCGCGACATTGCTGTGGGCCAACCTCGCGCTCGTGGCCTGGCGGCTGGTGGTCCGCGCGCTGTTCGTACGCCACGCCTATGGCTGGCGCGAGGCGGCCTGGTCGATCCCGCGGATCGCCGCCAGCAACATCGTCGCGCTGCTCGCCGCGCGCCGCGCGCTGTTCATCTATCTAAGGCTGCTGCGCGGCGCGAAGCTGCACTGGGACAAGACCGCGCATCAATTCCCCGATCAGACCGGCTCCGCCGCGGCATGACGGGGCAGGGGCGGCCGCTGCGCTTCCTGGCGCTGGTGCTGCTCGGCTGGACGATCGCACGGGTGGCATTGCTGTGGCCGTCGGCGACGCCGCTGTCCCAAAGCCTGGGCACGCTCGCCACCGGCGCACTGCCGCTGCCGATCGCGGCGCAGGCGGCGCCCGAAGCGGCCCAGCGCCCCGCCGTCGCCGGGCCGATTGTAGTTCGCATCGCGGCGCCGCCTGCCCCGCCATCGCGATATGCCGGCCTGCGCGGGGGCGGGCGGGTCGATGTGGCGTTGCTGGCGCTGCTTCACTATGGCGCGCCCCAAGTGAATCGGGCCCGACCGCCAGCCGTCGGAACAGGGGCGCGTGGGGCGGCGCCGGTCATCCCTGCGCAAGTGCCGGATCGGCTCGCTCCCTTGCCGGATCGCTGGTCCGCGAGCGGCTGGCTGGTGGTTCGCGGCGCGGGAACCGCTGCGCCCGCGGGCGGTCAACTCGGCGGAGGCCAGGCGGGGTTCCGCCTGGCCTGGCTCGCGGTGCCGCGTGCGCGCGTGGCGGCGGTCGGGCGAGTCACCACGCCGCTCAGGGGCAAGGGACGCGAGGCGAGCATCGGCGTCGAATGGCAGCCGAGCCGAGCCCCGGTGCGGCTGGTGGTCGAGCACCGCTTCGGTCTCGACGGCACGCCCGGCGGCCCGGGGGCGGGCGTGATTGCCGGGGTCGATGCGAAGCTGGGCGGCTTTCGCCTCGAAGGCTATGGCCAGGCCGGGGCCATCCGGCGGGTGCGGACCGAACCCTATGCCGATGGCGCGGCCCGCGTGACGACGGAGGTTGCGGCGCAGGGGCCGGCCCGGATCGCGCTCGGCATCGGTGCCTGGGGGGGTGCACAGCGCGACGCGCAGCGGCTGGACGTCGGACCCTCGGCCACTGTCCGGGTCCGAAACCTGCGCCTTTCGCTCGACTGGCGGCAACGAGTCGCCGGCGCGGCGCGGCCGGGCTCGGGCGCAACGCTGACGCTGGGCGGCGATTTCTAGCCGCACCGTTTTGCACCGCACCCCAAACGCGGTATCGCGTGGGGCCAATGGACCTCTACCTCCCCATCGCCAATCTCTCGGTCAATGCGCTGGTGATCGTCGCGCTCGGCTTCGGCGTGGGGTTGCTTTCGGGCATGTTCGGCGTCGGCGGCGGCTTCCTGACCACGCCGCTGCTGATCTTCTATGGCATTCCCCCCACGGTCGCGGCGGCATCGGCTGCGAGCCAGGTCACCGGGGCGAGCGTCTCCGGCGTGTTCGCGCACCTGCGCCGCGGCGGCGTGGACCTGCATATGGGCGTCGTGCTCGTGGTCGGCGGCGTGCTCGGCAGCCTGGCCGGCGCCTTGTTGTTCACCGCGCTGCAGAAGAGCGGCCAGATCGACGTGGTGATCAACATCCTCTACGTGCTGATGCTCGGGTCGATCGGCGGGCTGATGCTCAACGAATCGGTCGGGGCGATCCGCGTCGCGCGCGGGGCGCGGCCGCCGCGCCCGCGCAAGCGCCGCCATCATCCGCTGGTCGCGATGCTGCCGCTGCGCTGGCGCTTCTATTCCTCGGGGCTCTACATCTCGCCGCTGGCGCCCTTGCTGCTCGGCTTCTTCACCGGCGTGCTCACCGTGCTGCTCGGCGTCGGCGGCGGCTTCATCCTGGTGCCGGCGATGCTCTATCTGCTCGGCATGGGGACGCAGGTCGTGGTCGGCACCTCGCTGTTCCAGATCCTGTTCGTCACCGCCGCCGCGACGATGGTCCACGCCACCACGACCAAGGCCGTCGATATCGTCCTCGCCGCGCTGCTGCTGCTCGGCTCGGTGGTCGGAGCTCAGATGGGCGCGCGCTTCGCGATGAAGGTGAAGCCGGAATATCTTCGGCTGATCCTGGCTCTGATCGTGCTCGGCGTCGCGCTGCGCATGCTGCTCGGCCTCGCCTGGCGGCCCGACGAAATCTATTCGGTCGAGCTGCTGTGAAGCGGCTGGCGCTTGTCCTGCTGGCGCCGCTGCTGATGGGCCAGGCCAAGCCGGTGCTCGTGCCCGACGTCTCGCAGCGCAACATCGACATCGCCTATTCCTTCACCGGGGCCGAGCTGCTGTTGTTCGGCGCGATCCTCTATCCCGGCGGCCGGCGGCCCGACGCGCGCGAACCGGCGCCCGACATCGTCGTGGTGGTCAAGGGGCCGACCCAGGCGATCCAGGTACGCGAGAAGGAGAAGGTCGCGGGCATCTGGGTCAATGCGGATCGGATGCGCTATCGCTCGGCACCCAGCTTCTACGCGATTGCTTCGTCGCGGCCGATCGAGACGATCGTCGATGACCGCACCCGGGCGATCTACGAGCTCGGCGTCGACAGTCTGCAGCTTTCGCCCGCTTCCGGGGCTGCGCCCGAGGTCCAGCAGCGGTTCGACCAGGGCCTCGCCGAACTGCGCAGCCGGGCGGGACTCTATTACGCGGCGCCCGGTGCCGTGGAGATCACCGACGGAGTCCTGTATCGCGCCCGCCTGCAGATTCCGGCGCGCGTGCCCGTCGGTCGCTTCACGGCCGAGACCTTCCTGATTCGCAACGGGCGCGTGCTGGCGGCGGCGGTGCGCCCGATCGAGATCCGCAAATCAGGATTCGAGCGCTTCGTCGCGCGCGCTGCGGAGCGGCACTCGGTGCTCTACGGCCTGGTCGCCGTCGCGCTTTCGGTGCTGTTCGGCTGGGGTGCAGGAGCGATCTGGCGGCGGCTATAGGGCGCCCTTGCCGGCATCGCTCACTCAATCTTTACCATCCCCGCGCCATGATCGAATTACGGGTCACAGGGGAAAAGCCGATGGACGGCAGTTTCGGGGCAGGCGGGTTCGAAGGCGCAGTGCCTCTTCCGGACGGGGCATCGCCGCGCCCGGCGGTCGAGTCGATCGGCGCGGTGTTCGAGATTGCCGGCTCGGCAAGCCAGGTCCTGCTCGATCCCGAAGCGCTCGATGCGCTTGCGGGGCATCCCGATCCAACCATGGCCAATGCCGGCCAGGTCGGCGGCCAGGTGAAGGTCCGCGTCGGCGGCACCTGGCTGATCGCCAATGTCCGATCGCTGAAACTCGTGGGCGAGCACATCTCCGCCTATATCGATTTCCTCGGCGAGGGCGACGAGGAGCGGCTGACCGGCAAGCTCTACAAGTTCCGCCGTGGCGTCACACGCTATCCGACGCCCGGCGCGCCGGTCTTCCCGGTCTCCACTGCCGACCTCAAGCAGATCTACGCCGCCGAGGATCGCGCGCATATCGAGATCGGCAACGTCTATCCGACCAAGGACATCCGCGCCGCGCTCTACGTCGACGCGATGCTGGGCAAGCATTTCGCGCTGCTCGGTTCGACCGGCACCGGCAAGTCGACCACGGCCGCGCTGATCCTCCACCGCATCTGCCAGCTCGCCCCCCAGGGTCACATCGTGATGATCGACCCGCATGGCGAATATTCGAGCGCGTTCAAGGGGATCGGCGCGCTGTACGACGTGTCGAACCTCCAGATGCCCTATTGGCTGATGAACTTCGAGGAACATTGCGAAGTGTTCCTCACCACCGAAGGTTCGGCCCGGCAGGTCGATGCGGACATCCTCGCCAAATGCCTGTTGATGGCGAAGGGGAAGAACCGCCTGGCTTCGGAAGTGGGCAGGCTCACCGTCGATGCGCCGATCCCCTATCTGCTTTCGGACCTCACCCAGATCATCCAGCTCGAAATGGGCAAGATGGACAAGGCGACCGACACGGCGCCCTATCTGCGGCTCAAGAGCAAGATCGACGAGATCAAGGCCGATCCGCGCTATGCCTTCATGTTCTCGGGCATGCTGGTCGCCGACACGATGGCGAGCTTCCTCGCCCGCGTGTTCCGCCTGCCCGGCGACGGCAAGCCGATTTCGATCATCGACGTCTCGGGCGTGCCGAGCGAGATCACTTCGGTGGTGGTCGCGGTGCTCAGCCGGATGGTGTTCGACTTCGCGATCTGGTCGCGCGGCGAACCCAAGCGGCCGATCCTGCTCGTTTGCGAGGAGGCGCACCGCTACGTGCCCAACGAGCGCAATGCCGATGGCTCGTCGGTCGGGCGCATCCTCAGCCGGATCGCCAAGGAAGGCCGCAAATATGGCGTGTCGCTGGGCCTGATCACACAGCGCCCGTCCGACCTTGCCGAAGGCGTGCTCTCGCAATGCGGCACGATCCTGTCGATGCGGCTCAACAACGAGCGCGACCAGGCCTTCGTCAAGGCGGCGATGCCCGAGGGTGCGCGCGGCTTCCTCGATTCGATTCCCGCGCTGCGCAACCGCGAGTGCATCGTGGTGGGCGAGGGCGTCGCGACGCCGATCCGCCTGTTGTTCGACAATCTGGAAGACAATAAGCGCCCGGCTTCGGACGATCCGCTCTTCTCCCAGCTTTGGCGCGATACCGGCGGCGAGGACGAAATCCTCGAACGCACGATCCGGCGCTGGCGCTCGCAAGGAAAGTAACGCGGCTTTCCCGCATTTTCGCGGGGGACGCACGACGGGGCGATGCGCATGGGCGCATCGCGCGCGTCAGTCCTCGGCGTCCTTCACGGCGCCATGGCCCACGGGCACCGACAGCAGCCGGCCGAGCTGCGCCTTGAACGCATTGAGATCGCCGCCGGTGAGCTGCTGGGTGGTGGTGAACGACACCGAGCGCGGGTTCACGGCAACGCCGCCGCGATAGAGCTCGTAATGGAGGTGCGGGCCGGTCGACAGGCCGGTATTGCCCACCGCGCCGATCTGCTGGCCGCGGCGAACATGCTGGCCACTGCGCACCAGGATGCGGCTCAAATGGCCATAGCCGGTGCCATAGCCGTTGCCGTGGCTCACCTTGATGAAATTGCCATAGCCGGCGCTGCGGCCGGCGAACTGGATCACCCCGTCGCTGGCGGCATAGACCGGCGAACCCCAGGGCGCGGCGATATCGACGCCCTTGTGCATGCGGACATAGCCGAGGATCGGATGGCGCCGCATCCCGAAGCCGGAGGAGAAGCGGCCGTTCGCCGGCATCCCCATCGCGCCGACGCTGGAGCCGCGGCCCGATCCGTCGAGCCAGGTCGTCTTGCCGTTGAGTTCCCAGGGCAGGAGCTGGACCTTGTTGCCGCAGCCGCTGAGGCCGGCATACATCAGCTTGCCGAGTTGGACTTCGCCGGTCTCGGCACGCGCCTGGTTGACGATCAGGTCGAACTTGCAGTCCGAACCCAGGCGCGACACCGGCACGCGGGTCGCCACCGTCTTGATATAGGCCTCGACCGCCTTGGCCGGCGCTCCGGCGGCGCGGGCGGAGCGATAGAGGCTCGATCCGATCGTCCCCTGCACGCGCAGCGGCGTATGGTCGATCGCGATCGGGATCTGCTTGAGCGTGAGGCCGCCGGCATTGCGCGCGACTTCGAGCTTCAAATCGAAGCGGGCGCGGAAGGCGAGCTTTTCGAGCGGGCGCGGCTGCGATTTGTCGGGCCGCCGGCCGAGCGTATAGTCGAGCAGCGTGTTCTGCTGGATGTCGCCGAGCGCCATCGCCTTGCCGATCAGCTCTCCCACCAGCGAGGCGTCGCCCTTGCCGACGCCGGAGCGCTGCAGTGCGCCGAGCAGGCCGGTGCCGCTGGCGAGCTTGGTCGTGCCTTCCAGGATCGGCCGCTCGGGCGTGTCGGCGAGCGGCGTGACCAGCCCGGCCACCGCCGCGACCTGGGTGCCGGTACGGCCGCCGAGCGCGAGCGGCTTGATCGCCTGGTGCTGTGCCGCGTCCCAATCGGCGCCTTCGAGGGGCGCCGGCACGCTGCCATAGATCGGATGTTCGAACCCCGGCGCGAACAGCAGCGTCAGCGCGCACAGTGCGGCGCAGGTCGCCGCGCCGCGGAACCAGGTCGCGGAGCCGATCTGCGCGCCGAGATCGGGGACGAGGTCCAGGTCGGGAAAGCGGGCCGCGAGCCGCGCCGCGAGGCCGGTTTCGGCCGGAGCCGGCGCGCGCAGCAGTGCCGCCGTGGCGCCGCCGCCGAAATCCATCCCGTGATCACTGCGCAGATACAAGCTGCAACGCCCCCCAAAGGTCGTCGATCGAAGCCGCAAACCCCCGGCTCAGGGGCGATCACTGTGGAGGAGAGGCTTTAAAGTCAAATTAAGCACCACGCCCTCCGCACCCCGCTGCGGCGAGCTGTGCCGGCGCGGGGACGAAGTGAGCCTCTCGTCCTGATCGGCCTGGAATCCACCATGGTTAACGCCAATCCTCAAGCTGGGGGAGTTGCTTAAGGGGCGGCGCGGAACGATCTTGTCCGCACGATGACTCGTTTCGCGCGTTCTCCGATCACGGCCGTGCTGGGCCCGACCAATACCGGCAAGACGCATCTCGCGGTCGAGCGGATGACCGGCCATGCCAGCGGCATGATCGGTTTCCCGCTGCGGCTGCTGGCGCGCGAAGTCTATGATCGCGTCGTGCGGATGAAGGGCAGCGACGCCGAAGTCGCGCTGATCACCGGCGAGGAGAAGATCGTCCCGCCCAAGGCACGCTGGTTCCTGTGCACGGCCGAGAGCATGCCGCTCGAGCGCGAAGTGGCGTTCGTCGGGCTCGACGAGGCGCAGCTCGGCGCCGATCCCGAGCGCGGCCATGTCTTCACCGATCGCCTGCTGCGCGCGCGCGGCTTTGCCGAGACGATGATCCTCGGATCGGACAGCCTGAAGCCGATGCTCAAGGCGCTGGTGCCCGAGGCCGAGCTGGTCGGCCGGCCGCGCTTCTCGACGCTTAGCTATGCCGGCGCGCGCAAACTGTCGCGGCTGCCCAAGCGATCGGCGATCGTCGCGTTCAGTGCCGAGGAAGTCTATGCCGTGGCCGAGGCGCTGCGGCGGCTGCGCGGCGGCGCGGCGGTGGTGATGGGGGCGCTCTCTCCCCGCACCCGCAACGCCCAGGTCGCGATGTTCCAGGCCGGCGAAGTCGATTATCTCGTCGCCACCGATGCGATCGGCATGGGGCTCAACATGGACGTGCACCATGTCGCCTTCGCCTCGCTCTCCAAGTTCGACGGGCGCCGCCAGCGCCGGCTGACGGTGGCGGAGATGGCGCAGATCGCCGGGCGGGCGGGGCGGCACCAGCGCGACGGCACGTTCGGCGCGCTGCACGAGGAAGGTCCCAATGCCTTCACGCCCGAGGAAGTGCTGGCGATCGAGGGGCATCGCGTGCCGCCGCTCAGCCACCTTTACTGGCGCGAGGGGGAGCCCGACTTCGCCAGCATCGATGCGCTGATCGCCAGCCTGGAGACCAAGCCCGACAGCGCGGTGCTGCGCGCCGCGCCCGAAGCGGTGGACCTCGCCGTGCTCAAGCGGCTGGCCGAAGAGGATTGGGTGCGCGCTCGGGTGCGCTCGCCCGCGATGGTCGCGCGGCTCTGGGCGGCGTGCGGCCTGCCCGATTTCCGCAAGCTCGGCGCCGATCCGCACAGCCGCTTCGTCGGCCGCCTGTTCGGCCATCTCTCCGAAGCGCGCGGCCATGTGCCCCATCAATGGTTCGCCGACGAGATCGCCCGGCTCGACAATATGGGCGGCGATGTCGAGACGCTGGCCGGCCGGATCGCGGCGGCGCGCAGCTGGGCCTATATCGCGCACCGCGCCGACTGGCTGGAAGACCCGTTCCACTGGGCCGAGCGCACCCGCGCGATCGAGGAGAAGCTGTCCGACGCGCTGCACGCCAGCCTCACCCAGCGCTTCGTCGACAAGCGGACCACGGTGCTGCTGCGACAGATCGGCGCCGATGCCTCCAACCTGCCGGTGACGATCGGGCCGGAAGGCGAAGTGAGCGTCGAGGAGCATGCGCTGGGCACGCTCACCGGCTTCCGCTTCACCGTCGCGGCGGATGCGCGCGCGGGGGACAAGAGGATGCTGCTTGCCGCCGCCGAGAAAAGGCTGGGCGGCGAGTATCGCAAGCGCGGCGCGGCGCTCGCCGAGGCAGAGGACGAAGCGCTGTCCTTCTCCGTTCGCCCTGAGCCTGTCGAAGGGCAGCCCGTCCCTTCGTCCGAGCATAGCCGCCCTTCGACAAGCTCAGGGCGAACGGTGCTGTGGCAGGGCGTTTCGGTCGCCACGCTCGAACCGGGGCCGAACCTCGCGCGGCCACGGATCCGGCTCGATCGCGCCCTCGACGTGCTCGATCCGCCGGCGCGCAACGCGGTGCAGGCCCGGATCGAGCGCTGGTTCGCCGATCAGATCGCGCAGCGTCTCCCCGTCCTCGGCAAGCTGGATGAGGCGACGCGCGATCCGCAAGCCGGTTCGCCGTTTCGCGCGCTGGCCAATGCGCTGCTCGAAGCGGGCGGGCTGCTGCCGCGCCGCGCCGCCGCGGCGCTGGTCGACGCGCTCGATCCCGAAGCGCGCAAGCGGCTGCGCCGGATCGGAGTCACGATCGGCACGCTCGATCTGTTTGCGCCGGCGCTGCTCAAGCCCGGGGCGGCACGCTGGCGGCGTGAGCTGATGGGCCTGGCCGAGGCGCCGCGGGATGGCGCGACCGTCTTGCCGCGCGACGCCGTTGGTGCCGATCTGGCCCATGGCTTCCGCCCGCTCGGCGCGCAGGCCGTGCGCATCGACTTGGTCGAGCGGATCGCCTGCGCCGCGCATGACTCGCGCCAGGGCCGCAAGCCCTTCGCGCCCGATCCGGCGCTCGCCACTTCGATGGGGCTCACGCCCGAGACGCTGGCGCGGCTGATGGCGCAGCTCGGCTTCCGCACCGCGCGCGCGGTCGAGGGCCAGCCGGCCCGCTGGATCTGGCAGGGCCTGGTGCCGGTCGCCAAGCCCAAGGCGCCGCCGCGCGACAACGCCTTCGCCGCGCTGGCCGGACTGAAGCATGGCTGATCCCGGCACGACGATGCGCGTCGATCGCTTCCTCTGGTTCGCCCGGCTCGCCAAGACGCGATCGGCGGCGCAGGCGATCGCCGAGAAGGGCACGCTGCGCATCGACGGGCGTCGGGTCGAGCGCGCCGCCGCGCCGGTGCGGATCGGCTCGGTGCTGGCGTTCCCGCTGTTCGGCAAGGTGCGCGTCGTGCGAGTCGAGCAGTTGCCCCTGCGGCGGGGGCCGCCCGCCGAGGGACGAGCCTGCTATGAGGAACTGATCGTCGCTGCAAACGTCTCGCAGGAAGCGCCATCCGATTGACGCCGCGAATCCGCGCGCATAGCAGGGCGGGCACGTCTTCGTTCCAAGGGGCCAGTTTCCATGACCTATGTCGTCACCGACGCCTGCATCCGGTGCAAGTACATGGATTGTGTCGAAGTCTGTCCGGTCGACTGCTTCTATGAAGGCGAGAACATGCTCGTCATCAATCCGAACGAATGCATCGATTGCGGCGTGTGCGAGCCCGAATGCCCGGCCGAGGCGATCCTGCCCGATACCGAGAATGGCCTCGAGCAGTGGCTCGAGCTCAACCGCACCTATTCGGAGCAATGGCCGAACATCACCCAGAAGGGCGACGTGCCCGCCGATGCCGATGCGATGAAGGGCGTCGAGGGCAAGTTCGGCCAGTTCTTCTCGTCGGAGCCCGGCTCGGGCAGCTGAGCGCGCGCCGCTGAGTGGGCGCCGCGGCGCAGCATTATCCACAATTCCGCTGCGAATCTCGTATTTTTCGCGGTCAGACGGTGACGTTTGGCTGGTAATTTTATTACGAGCGTGTTAAATGGGGCGCGACGGAGGAAGATTCGCCTCCGCCCGGAGAAGCAAGAGCAAAGTCGCCCCGACCGCCCGCCCCGCATCCGCCTGGGGTGGACACCGCGCCCGTCGGGGCCGGTTACACGAAAGGTTCCTCGCACATGGCTGCAAAGGCGCTGTCCTTCGACGTCGGCGATTATGTCGTTTACCCCAAGCACGGTGTCGGCCGTGTGATCGAGCTGCAGAAATCTGAAATCGCGGGGATGCAGCTGGAGCTCTATGTGCTCCGCTTCGAAAAAGAGAAGATGACGCTCCGCGTTCCGACCAACAAGGCCGAGAGCGTCGGCATGCGCAAGCTTTCCAGCGACAAGACGCTGAAGGAAGCGCTCGACACGCTCAAGGGCAAGCCCAAGGTCAAGCGCACCATGTGGTCGCGCCGCGCGCAGGAATATGAAGCGAAGATCAATTCGGGCGACCTGGTGTCGATCGCCGAAGTGGTCCGCGACCTGTTCCGCGCCGACGACCAGCCCGAGCAGAGCTATTCGGAGCGCCAGATCTTCGAAGCGGCCGCCAGCCGCCTCGCCCGCGAGCTCGCGGCGATGGAGGAAGTGGACGAGCCGGCCGCGCTCGAGAAGATCCTCGAGATCCTGCGCAAGTCGGCAGCGATCTGGAACAAGGACAAGGTTCCGGCCTGATCGCCGGTCCCTTCGGACTTCGGAGAGGGGCGGCCGCAACGCCGCCCCTTTTCCTTGCCCGCCGCCTGGTGTATTGTTGGCGCAATACACGAGCAAAGGAGTGACCAATGCGCTTGCTGATCCTCGCCGCGCTGTTGCCGGTGACCACTGCCTGTCATGCGAGCTGGGAGAAGGATCCACGCACGGTCACGCCGACCGGCGCGGGCGCGACACGCGACTTCGCCGCGAGCGGCTTCACCGCGATCGACCTGCGCGGGCCCGATGATGTCGAGGTCAGGGCCGGCCCCAGCTTCTCGGTGCGCGCCGAAGGCGACAGCGCCGTGCTCGACCAGCTCAAGATCGAAGTGGTCGGCGACACCCTGCGCGTCGGCCGCAAGAATCTGCACGGCTTGTCCTTCTCCAGCGACCATGGCGCGAAGATCTACGTCACGCTGCCGGCCCTGCGCGGCGCGCTCGTGTCGGGATCGGGCGACCTGCAGGTCGATAGGGCCGGCGGCGATTTCAACGGGTCGGTCGCCGGGTCGGGCAATCTCAGCGTCGCGGCGCTCGATGCGCGCCAGACCCAGCTGTCGCTCGCCGGCTCGGGCGACATGACGCTGGCGGGCAAGGCCGGCCAGCTTTCCGCCAACATCACCGGTTCGGGCGATGTCGAGGCCGACAAGCTCGTCGCCACCGGCGCCGATGTTTCGGTGACCGGATCGGGAAGCCTGAAGGCAGCGGTCAAGGGCAATGCCTCGGTGTCGCTGGTCGGCTCGGGCGATGTCGAGCTCACCAGCGGCGCGAAATGCACCGTGCATTCGGTCGGCTCGGGCGAGGTGCGCTGCTCCTGAGCTTGCCAGGCGGCTGAAGCGGGGCGAGGATGGGGCATGCGCCGCCTCGCCCTGCTTCCGCTGTTCCTCCTCGCCACCGCCGCCGCGCCCGTCCCGCAGGGCGACGAGCGGCGCGTCATGATCACCAGCTTCGAACGGCTTCGCGTCGATGGGCCTTTTGTGGTGGAGGTCGCGCCGGGATCGCCGGGCGCCGTCGTCACCGGATCCGCGCGGGCGATCGATCGCGTCGATGTCCGCATCCAGGGCGATACGCTGGTCGTCGCGGCGACCAGCCTGGGGTGGCAGACCCGGGGCGCCGCGGACGCCGCCGTGGGGCCGGTGCACATCCGCATCACCTCGCCGGGGCTGGCGGGTGTCGCGGTCAATGGCGGCGCGCAACTCCAGGTTGCCGAACTGCGCGGCAGCCGCGTCGACGTGGCGCTCAGCGGCGCCGGATCGATCGCGATCGGCAGCATCCGTGCCGACGATCTCGGCATCAGCCTCAGCGGCGCGGGCGAGATTCGCGCGTCGGGAAGCGCAACGCGCGCGCGGCTGCTCGCCTATGGATCGGGCGGAATCGACGCCGCGGCGCTGACGAGCGACGATGCCGTGGTGACCAGCCAGACCAGCGGCGCGATGCGGCTGACCGCGCGCTACACCGCGCGCGTCTCGGCGATGGCGACCGGAAGCGTCACCGTGCTCGGCGCGCCCAAATGCCGCGTGAGCGGCGCCGGGCCGGTTTCGTGCGGGAGCGGCGAGGCGAACTGATCAGGCGGCGATCGGGAAGCGCAGCAGCCGATCGGGCAGGGCGACCAGCGCCTGCGCACTGCGGCCGACGGCGCGGACGATCTCGGGGTGATGCGCGTCGAGCCCGCCGGTCAGCGCGCCGAACGCCGGCAGGATCAGCTTGGTCCCCGAGGCGACGAAGCAGCGCCGCGCGACCTGGCGCCCGCGGACATTGACGCGCAGCTTGGGGTGGAAATGGCCCGAAAGCTCGGGCCGCGGATCGGCCGGATCGGCTTCGTGCCGCAGCATCAGCCCATCGACTTCCGCTTCCTCGACGATGGTGCCGCCGCAATGATCGACGAGCAGGCTGTCGTGATTGCCGGTGATCCAGCGCCAGTCGAGTCGCCCGGTGAGGCTGGTCAGCAGCGCGCGCGCCTCGGGCGCCAGCCGCTCGCAACCCGCCGAATCGTGGAAGCTGTCGCCCAGGCACCAGAGCGCCCGCGCCCCCGCCTGCTCGACCAGCGCGGCGAGCGCGTGCAGCGTCGCCAGCGAATCATAGGGCGGCAGCATCTGCCCCCGCGCGGCGAACCAGCTGCCCTTTTCGAAATGCAGGTCGGCCACCAGCAGCGCCCCGTGGCGCGGCCAGAACAGCGCGCCTTCGGGCAGCGCGCGAAATTCCTGGCCGGCGAACGAAAGGGGAACCATTACTCGGCTATCGGCGCTGGCGCGCTTCGCGTCAACTCTTGGGTCAGGCGGCAACGCGCGCCATCGCGCCGATCTCGGCGAGGATGCGCACCCAGGAGCGGATGCCCTTGTGGAAGCTCTTGAGGTCGTACTTCTCGTTCGGCGAATGGATGTTGTCGTCGGTGAGCGCGAAGCCGACCATCACCGTGTCCATGCCGAGGATCTTCGAGATCGACGTGACGACCGGGATGCCGCCGCCGCAGCCGATCAGCGCCGCCTTGCCCCATTCGGCCTCGAGCGCCGCACGCGTTGCGGAGAGCGGCGGGCTGTCGCTCGATACGGTGACCGCCGGGCTGCCGGCGCCGCGCGTCAGGAATTCGGCAGTGCAATCGGCGGGCAGGCGGGCGCGGACATGCTCCTCGAACGCGGCCCAGACCTGGTCCGGATCCTGGGTGCCGACCAGGCGGAAGCTCAGCTTCGCATGGGCTTCGGCGGGGATCACGGTCTTGAATCCTTCGCCGGTATAGCCGCCCCAGATGCCGTTGATCTCGGCGGTCGGGCGCGACCAGCTCTGCTCGAGCACGTCGCGGCCCTTCTCGCCCGCCGGCACGCTGAGCCCGACTTCGCCGAGGAATTCGCCGCCGTCGAAGCCCAGCGCGTCCCAGCTGCGCCGCACGTCGGGCGCGAGTTCGGGCACGCCGTCGTAAAAGCCCTTCAGCGTCACGCGGCCGTCGGCGTCCTTCAGCTCGGCGAGGATCGAGCAGAGCAGCTGGATCGGATTGCGCGCCGGGCCGCCATAGAGCCCCGAATGCAAGTCGCGCGAGGGCCCGCGCACGGTCACCTGGCCCGCCGCCATGCCGCGCAGGCCGATGGTGAGGCCCGGCGTTTCGGTGTCCCACATCAGCGTGTCGCAGATCAGCGCGAAATCCGCCTTCAGCTCCTCGGCATGGGCATGGAGGAACGGCTCGAGGCTGGTCGATCCCGATTCCTCTTCGCCTTCGAACAGGATGGTGACCTTGCACGGCAGCCGGCCCTCGGCCTGCTTCCAGGCGCGGCACGCCTCGACGAAGGTGCGCAGCTGGCCCTTGTCGTCCGAGGCGCCGCGGCCGACGATCTGGCGGGCGCCGTCGGCACGCGCCTCGATCACCGGATCGAACGGATCGCGGCGCCACAGCTCGATCGGATCGACCGGCTGCACGTCGTAATGGCCATAGAAGAGCACGTGCGGCGCGCCGTCCGGCCCGTCATGATGCGCGACCACCATCGGATGGCCCGGCGTCTGCGCGACCCGCGCCGAGAAGCCGAGCTCGCTCAGTTCGTCGGCGAGCAGCCTGGCGGCGTGCTGGCATTGCTCGGCATAAGCGGGATCGGTCGAGATCGACGGCACGCGCATGAGCGCGAACAGGCGGTCGAGGCTGGCGTCGAGCTGCGCCTCGGCCTGGGCGAGGGCGGAATCGGCTTGGGTCATCCGTTGGGGCTAGACCCGTGCCCGCCGCACCGCAAGCGGGAGGCGGGGCGGTTCAGCCCGGCTGTCCGGCGATCCAGCTGCGCACGACCGTTCCTTCGGCGCTCAACAGCACCAGGTCGGCCGCGAATCCGGTCGCGATCACCCCGCGAATCGCGCCCAGGCCGAGGAACGCTGCCGGTGCGGCGCTCGCCATCGCCAGCGCTTCCTCGAAGGAAATGCCGAGCATCGCAACGGCGTTGCCCACGGCGCTCGCCATGTCGAGGTGCGAGCCGGCCAGCGTGCCGTCTGGCCCCTTGCAGACCCCGTCCTCCACTCGAATGCGGCGGCCTTGCAACTCGAACGAATCGGCGTCGGCGCCGACCGAGGGCATCGCATCGGTGACCAGCATCAGCCCGCCGCGCGGCTTGCAGCGCAGCGCGATTCGCAGCGTCGCCGGATGGACGTGGTGGCCATCGACGATGATGCCGCAGGTCAGCGCGTCGCTGTCGAGCGCGGCGCCGACCAATCCGGGCTCGCGCGTGCCGAGCGGCGACATCGCGTTGAACAGGTGGGTGACGCCGCGCATCCCCGCCGCCACCGCGGCCATTGCCTGCGCAAAGTTCGCATTGCTGTGTCCGCCGGAGACGATCACGCCGGCCGCGACGAGCGCCGCCACCTGGTCGGGCGTCACCCGGTCGGGCGCGAGGGTGACCAGCACCCGGCCGCGGTTCGGCGCGGTGAGGATCGCCAGCCCCTCGTCATCGAGCGCGCGGATCCGGTCGGCGGCATGGATGCCCTTGCGTTCGACATTGAGGAAGGGCCCCTCGACATGGATCCCGAGCACGCCCGGCACGCCGGCCTCGATCGCTGAATCGACCGCGGCCATCGCGCGGCGCACCGTCTCCAGATCGTCGCTGATCAGCGTCGGCAGGAAGCCGGTGGTGCCGAAGCGGCGATGCGCGGCGCCGATCGCGGCGATGCCTTCGACGGTCGGCGCGTCGTTGAACAGCACGCCGCCGCCGCCATTGACCTGGGTGTCGATGAAGCCGGGCGCCAGCGTGCCGCGCAGCCGCTCGATCGTGGCGCCTTCGGGAACCGAACCCGCCGGCACGACACCCGCGATGGTCGCCCCGTCGATCAGCACCGCGACGCCTTCGCGCAGCACGCCGCCCATCAGCGCGCGATCGGAAACCAGCGCGCGCATCAGACGGTCTCGGTGACCTTGGCGAGCGAGGGCGGCCGATCGGGATCGAAGCCCCGCGCCACCGAAAGCGCATTCGCCGCGCGATAAAAGGCCTGGATCTGGAGGATCGGCTCGATCACCCCCGGGGCCTGCGGATGGGGCAGGTGGATCGCGCCGGGCACCGCGCCGCCGCTCACCAGCACTTCGCCGCCGCGCGCGAGCACATCCGCGACCAGCTCGTCGACGCCGTCCGCCGTCGCATCGTCCTGGCGGAAGACGAGCAGCGGGAAACCGGGCCCGACCAGCGCCATCGGCCCGTGACGGACCTCGGCGGCGCTGAACGCCTCGGCATGGAGGCCGCAGGTCTCCTTGAACTTGAGCGCCGCCTCCTGGGCAATGCCGAAGCCGAGCCCGCGCCCGATCACATACAGCCCGCGCGCATCGTGCAGCCGCTCGACCAGCGGCGACCAGTCGGCGGTCCAGGCCTGCTCCAGCCGATCGGGGAGCATCGCCAGCGCCTCGCCGAGTCGCGCGTCGCCCGTCCAGGCGCCGACCAGGTCGAGCTGGGCGGCGAGCGCGGCGATATACGACTTGGTCGCCGCGACGCTGATCTCGGGCCCGGCATGGAGCGGGAGCAGCACGTCGGCTTCGGTGGCGAGCGGCGAATCCTCGACATTGGCGAGCGCCACCGTGCGCGCGCCGCTTTCCTTGGCGGCACGCATCGCCGCGAGGATGTCGGGGCTCTTGCCCGATTGCGAGATGCCGAGCGCGAGCATTTCCGAATAATCGGTCTCGACGCCATAGACCGAGGCGATCGAGGGCGAGACCGAGGTGGTGAGCAGCCCCAGCCGCGTCTCGATCAGATAGCGGCCGAAGGTGGCGGCGTGGTCCGAGCTGCCGCGCGCGCAGGTGAGCACGCCGCGCGGGCGGCGCTCACGCAGCGTCGCGCCCAGGTCGCGCACGATCTGCGCATTGGCGGCGAGTTGGCGGCGCACCGCGGCGCCGGCCTCGCCCGCTTCGGCGAACATGCGGGTGGTTTCGGGAATCGGCATCGGTTCAGCCTCGCGTATCGAGTTCGGCGACGAAGTCATAGGCGTCGCCGCGATACCAGCTCGTCGTCGCTTCGATCACCCGGCCATCTGCCAGGAAGCCGCGCCGTTCGATATAAAGCACTGGCGCGCCGGGCTCGACGCCGAGCAGCTTGGCCTTTTCGGCATCGCACAGCGCCGCGCGCAGCCGCTGGAGCGCACGTACCGGCCGGTTGCCGGTCGCCTCCAGCGCTGCATAGAGCGAGGTTTCCACCGCTTCGATGCCCGGCAGGCCGAAGCCGGGGATGATCGCGAATTCGAGCGCCATCGGCACCTCATCGGCATAGCGGATGCGGTGGAAGCGATAGACTTCGGTGCCCGGGCTCAGCCCGAAGGTCAGCGATTCCTCGCCGGTCACGGCGCCCGACGCGCGGATCAGCCATTCGCTGCGCGCGGTGCGCCCGCGCGAGGCCATGTCCTCGGAAAAGGAGGAGAGCTTGGCGAACTGCTTCTCGACGCGGCCCGCGACGAAGGTGCCGGCGCCGTGGCGGCGGACGAGCAGTCCTTCCTCGACCAGCTTGTCGATCGCCTTGCGTAGCGTGATCCGGGAGACCGAGAGATCGGCGGCAAGGTCGCGTTCGGCGGGCAGGGCTTCATTGGGCTTGAGCAACTGGTCGCGCAGCGCATCGCGCAACGCGTTCTCGAGCTGCCGGTACAGCGGCCCCCTGCCGGCTCCTTCGAGCGGCCTCATTTTCTCTGCCAGCAGCGGCATCTGCTCCCCACTATTGGACGGGTTGGCGTCCGACGCAACACTAGTACCAATGAAATACCACAAGTCACCAAAAAATTTCACTGGCCTTTCACCAACGTGTAAGAATCCGTCTTGACGGCTCGCCCCGGCTAGGGAATGGTTCAGATATTGGTATAGGACTGGTCTGCGATGGGCGGACCAAAAGAATCATCTAGCCAAGGGGATGAGACATGGGGATTCGGGGATTTCTCGTCGGCACGGCCAGCGCGATGGCGCTGCTCACCGGCGCCGCGCATGCACAAACCGGCGACACGACGGCGGCCGACAGCCAGGACAACGGCGAAATCGTCGTCACCGGCTTCCGCGCCTCGCTTGCCCAGTCGATCGAAGCCAAGCGCACGGCCGATGCGATCATCGATTCGATCTCGGCCGAGGATGTCGGCAAATTCCCCAATACCAATGTCGCCGAGGCGCTGACGCTGGTGCCGGGCGTCACCGTCGATCGCCAGTTCGGCCAGGGCGAGAAGGTCTCGATCCTGGGCACCGATCCGGCGCTCAACCGCACGCTGCTCAACGGCCAGACGGTCGCGTCCGCGGACTGGTTCATTCTCGATAGTCCGGGGCGCACCTTCAACTATGCGCTGCTCGCGCCGCAGCTCGTCAACCGCGTCGATGTCTACAAGTCGCCCGAGCCGCGGATCGACGAAGGCTCGATCGGCGGCACCGTGAACGTGCTCACCCGCAAGCCGCTCGACCTCAAGCCATTGGTCGTCGCCGGTTCGCTGAGCTACCTTTACAACGACCGCTCAAAGAAGGGCGACGTCCAGGGCTCGGCGTTGGTGAGCTGGCGCAACGAAGCCGGCACCTTCGGCGTCCTCGCCTCGTTCCAGCGCGCCAAGGACCGGCTGCGCCGCGACGGCCTGGAAGCCTATGGCACGATCAACGCGAATTTCTGGAATGGCGCGAACGATGCCAAGACCAGCTCGCTGCCGCAGAGCGCAATCCCCGTTGCGACCGATCCTCGCGACCAGATCACTGGCACTGGGAACTGCACGGGCGCTTGCGCGACGACGCTGCTCGCCAACCCGACCGCCAAATTCCCCAATGCGTTCGGCACGTCTTATTTCGAACAGGGCCGCGAGCGGCTGACCTATTCGGCGACGGCGCAGTGGAAGCCGGTCGAGCAGCTCACCGTCACGGCGGATTGGCTCCGCATCGACGCGACCTACGACAACCTCAACCAGTCGATGTACGCCTTCCCGGGCAACACCTGGAACAGCGCCGGCAGCCTGACCGGGCTGACGGTCGATAACGGCATCGTCAAATCGGCGACCTTCGTGAACGCGCTGTCGGTGCTCGACGCCCAGTATCGCGTTGCCGAAATGCATTCGCAGACCTTCCACGGCCAGGTCGGCTGGGACGATGCCCATTGGGACCTCAATCTCGAGGGCGGCGTCTCCGATGCCGATGGCGGCACCAAGAAGCAGGTGTTCCTCGAATTCCTCAACAAGGCGAACTACACCGTCGACATCAGCGGCGCGCCCGACAAGCCCGGCACGATCAGCTACACGAGCAACGTGCTCGGCAATCCGGCCGCCTTCGTCACCGATCCGGGCTGGAGCGGCAATCTGGTCAACAAGCCGACCACCGACAAGGAGCGCTATGGCCAGGCCGATTTCGGGCTGAAGTTCGACGGCGTGCTCAAGCGCATCCAGCTCGGCTACAAATATCGTCACCATGAAACCGCCCAGGCCTATGCCGGCATCGCGCTGAACGGCCTCGCCGTGCCCGCATCGACCTTCGATACCCGCGCCGTGCGCGACAATTACCTGTCGGGCTTCGACGGCATCAACGATCAGATGGGCGGGCGCTTCATCATCAACGGCGATTCGATGGTGAATTATGTCCAGGGCCGACCCAACCTGCCGACCCCGTCGATCTTCGCCGCCAACGAGTTCACGGCCGGCAATTGGGACATCAACGAGAACATCCATGCCTTCTATGCCCAGGGCAATTTCGATGCGGGCGGCTTTCGCGGCAATTTCGGCGTGCGCTACGTCCACACCGCGACCGACAGCGCCGGCTATGTCTGCAAGCCGGGCGCAACCTGCGCGGCGGCGAGCGACTGGGTGTGGCAAAGCACCAAGACCAGCTACGACAATGTCCTGCCCAGCGTGAACATCATCGCCGACGTGCAGAAGAACCTGCTGTTCCGCTTCGCCGCGGCGCAGGTGATCGCGCGGCCGAATTATGCCGATGAAACCAATTATTTCTGGCTCTCGGACCAGATCCTCACCGGCGCCGGCGGCAATCCGGACCTCAAGCCCTACAAGTCGAACAACTTCAACGCCTCGCTCGAATGGTATTTCGCGCCGCGGGCGATCCTGTCGGGCGAAGTGTTCTACAAGGACATCAGCAACTACATCCTGACCCAGACGGTGCCGGAGCAGCACTTCAACACCTCCCGCGGCGTAGTGACGACGTACCAGATCGCTCGCCCGTTCAACGCGGGCTCGGCGGAAGTGAAGGGCTTCGCGGTTGCCTATCAGCAGAGCCTGCCCTTCGGCCTGGGCGTGCTCGCCAATTACACTTATTCGGACGGTCACGCGGCCAGCGGCGCCGACCTGCCGTACAATTCGCGCCACCAGGCCAGTCTCAGCCCGTTCTTCGAAAGCGGCCCGGTGGCGCTGCGGGCGACCTATACCTGGCGCTCCAAATACTTCACCGGCATCGACCGCGGCGACCAGATGTATGTGCGTGACAGCGCCAATGTCGACGTCTCCGCGACCTGGAACGTCACCAAGGAGATCGGCCTCACGGTGTCGGGCATGAACCTGACCGACAGCCAATATTATGCCTATGCCAACACCCAGGCGCTGCCGCGCGGGGTGTACAAGAACGGGCGCAAGCTGCTCGCCACGGTGAACGTCAATTTCTGACCCGGAGGGGCGGCGGCGGGCCGGGGTGCCGCCCGCCGCCGCTCGCCGCGATTGAGCCTCCCGCGAAACCGCCTAAGCTCGCAAGCACCCAGCCGGGAGCCGTTCGCGTGATTTGCCTTTCCCGTCTTGCCCTGATCCTCGCCGCCCTGGTCGCGGCGCTGCCCGCGGCCGCGCAGGCGCCGCGCCTGCTGCCGGTGCCGAGCGAGGTGCATGTCGCCGCTGGCCGTTTCTCGCTCGGGCCGGCGACGCCGATCGTCGTGCCGGCGCAGGATGCCGGCGCCCGCAATGCCGCGCAGCGGCTGGTCGAGCTGCTGCGCCTGTCGCGTGGCCTTTCGCCGAAGATCGCAGCGACATCCCCCGTTCCGGCCATTCGCTTCGTCCGCTCGGCGGGCGGTGCGGCGGAAGCCTATACGCTGGAAATCGGACCGTCGGGCGCGACGATCACCGCTGCGAGCGATTCCGGGCTGCTCTATGGCGCGGTGACCTTGTGGCAGGCCGCCACCCAGGCGCCCGGCCGCGGGCCCGTCGCCATTCCTGGCCTGGTCGTCCGCGACGCGCCGCGCTTCGCCTGGCGCGGGCTGATGCTCGACAGCGCCCGGCATTTCCAGTCGCCCGCCTTCGTCCGCCAGCTGATCGACTGGATGGCGGTCAACAAGCTCAACACGCTGCACTGGCACCTGGTCGACGATCAGGGCTGGCGGATCGAGATCAAGAAATATCCGCGGCTGACCTCGGTTTCGGGCTGGCGGCTTCCCGCCACCGCGCCCGGCGCGCCGCCGCTGCCCAGGGTCGGCGGCTTCTACACTCAAGCCGAGATTCGCGCGATCGTCGCCTATGCCGCGCAGCGCGGCATCACGATCGTACCCGAGATCGAGATGCCGGGCCATGCCCTGGCGGCGATCCGCGCCTATCCGAAGCTCGGCACCGGCACGCCGATCCCGCCGGGGACGGAGAGCGATTGGGGCGTCTTCCCCTGGCTCTACAACACCGACGATGCGACCTTCGGCTTTCTCGAGGACGTGCTCGGCGAAGTCATGGCGCTGTTCCCGTCGAAATACATCCATGTCGGCGGTGACGAGGCCGTGAAGGACCAGTGGAAGGCTTCGCCGGCGATCCAGGCGAAGATGGCGGCGCTCGGCATCAAGGACGAGACTGCGCTCCAGGCCTGGTTCGTCCACCGCATCGCCGCTTTCCTCGCCGCGCATGGCCGGCGGATGATCGGCTGGGACGAGATTCTCGACGGTGACGTGCCCGCCGATGCGACGATCACCTCGTGGCGTGGCATCGACGGCGCGATTAAGGCGGCCAAGGCCGGGCACGACGCGGTGCTGAGCCCGGCGCCGACGCTCTATTTCGACAATCGCCAGGGCTTCGGCCCGAGCGAGCCGCCGGGGCGCGGCACGCTGATCGACCTCGCGACCGTCTATGGCTTCGATCCGGCCCCCGCCGCGATTCCCGCCGAGCAGCGTCACCACATCCTCGGCCTCCAGGCCAATCTGTGGACCGAGCATGCCCGCACCGAAGCCCGTGCCGCCTGGAACCTGTTCCCGCGCGCGAGCGCCGTTGCCGAGATCGGCTGGGCGGCCGAAGGCGCGCGCAACTTCCCCGATTTCGTCGATCGGCTGGTGCCGCAAATGGCGCGGATGCGGCCGCTCGGCCTTGCCCCGGCGACCAGTGCGTTCGAGGTGCGCCCCACGCTCGATTATCGCGCCGGCGCGGCGTCGGTGTCGGTGACGCTGGCAAATCAGGCGGGCCTGCAGATCCGCTACACGCTCGATGGCAGCCCGGTCACCGTCCGCTCGCCGCGCTACGCCGCGCCCTTGTCGCTTCCCTTGCCGAGCCGGCTGCGCGCGGCGAGCTTCCACGGCGAAACGCCGCTCGGCGCCATCGATCGCAGCCTTGATGCCCGCTCGGTGCGCCTGCGTAGCGACGAGGAACTCAAGACCTGCACCAACAAGGTCGTCCTCGCGCTGGAGGACGATTATCCCGCGACCGGCAAGCGCGCGGTGTTCGTCACCGACATCTTCGATCCGTGCTGGCAATGGAACGACGCCCCGGTCGGCGGGGCGAAGGCGATCGCGCTGACCGTCGGCCAGCTGCCGTTCAACTTCCAGATCGGCAAGGACATCGACAAGATCCACTTCGCCGCCCCCGCGACTCCGGCGGGCGAGTTCCTCGTGCGCGCGCCGGGCTGTGACGGAGCGGTGGTCGCGACGCTGCCGCTCGCGCCAGCCGTGCGCAATCCGGGCCTCACCCGGCTGGTCGCGCCGATCGCACCGCAAGCGGGTAATGCCAATCTGTGCATTCGCTACACCGCCAAGGGCGTCGAGCCGCTCTGGGCGCTCGATGCGGTGGAGCTGGTGCCATGAACGACGCGGTCGCGCTGGTCGCGCCCTTTGCCGGCTGGCTCGCGCCGCTCGACGACGTGCCCGACGCGGTATTCGCCGAGCGGATGATGGGGGAGGGGTTCGCCATCGATCCGATCGAGCCGGTGCTGCGCGCCCCCGCCGCCGGCACGGTGATCTCGGGGCCCGACAGCGCCCATGCGGTGACACTGCGGCTCGACAATGGCGCCGAGCTGCTCCTCCATATCGGCCTCGATACGGTGGCGCTCGGCGGCAAGGGCTTCACGGCGAAGGTCGCAGCCGGTGCCCGGGTGAACCCCGGCGACGCGCTGATCGCCTTCGATCTCGATGCGGTGGCGCAGGCGGCGCGGACGCTGATCACGCCGGTGGTGGTCGCCAATTCGGGCTATCGGCTCGACCTCGAGGCGACCGGCCGCGCGGTGGCTGCCGGCGCCACTGTCGGCAGGGTCGTCGCGCTCCCAGGCGCCAGGCCCGCCCCCGACGCGCGCGGGACCGAGACCGTCGCCGAGCGCGAGGTGCGCGTCACCGCCGCGCATGGCATCCATGCCCGCCCGGCAGCGCGGATCGTCGCCGAACTCCGGCCCTTCGTCGTCGAGGTCGAACTGATCGCGGGGAGCAAGCGGGCCAATGCCCGCAGCACGATCGCGCTGCTCGGGCTCGGCGTCGGCCATAACGACACCGTCCGACTCGTCGCCCGCGGCCCCGATGCCGAGGCGGCGGTCGATGCCGTCGTCGCGCTGATCCGCGCCGATTTCCACGAGGCCGCAGCTCCTGTCGCCGCCCCCGCGGCACCCGCCCGCACCGCCGGACCTATCTGTGCGGCGCCGGGTCTCGCGATCGGCCGCGCCGTCCAACTGCGCGCGGCCGATCTCGACGTGCCCCGCGACGGCGCCGGCGTGGCTGCCGAGCAAGCCGCGCTCGCCGCCGCGCTTGCCGACAC
>JAEXFD010000038.1 GCA_023400405.1 Pseudomonadota bacterium | reverse complement strand
GCTGAACGCGTTCCAGTACCAGAAGCTGTCGGCCATGGTCGTGGTGATCGTCGTCGCCGTCTCGCTGATCGACCTGTTGTCCCAGGCGATGCGCAGCCGCCTGATCTAAGAAAAAGCCGCCGCGGATCGCTCCGCGGCGGCCAAGTCAGAGGGGAAGACGTACGGGAAGAGCCGGCCGGGTAGCGCCGGCTCAGAAGCTCAGCTGGCTGCGCAGCGCGACGGCGTCGTACTCCTGGCCGATCTGGGCGCCGGCGCTGTTCAGGCGGTCGACGTCCACGTGCAGGTAGTTCAGCATCATCCGCATGGTCGGGTTCAGGTACCAGTTGACGCCGACGGTCGCGATTTTCTGCTCGCCGCCGCGGATGCCGCCGGCCGGGGTCGCCAAGCCGGCGCGACCGGAGTTCCAGTCCAGGTTCACGCTCGAGTAGCGGGCCGCTAACTCCCAGGCGCCCCACGTGCCGGCCGCCGGGTTGAAGTTGAAGGTCTGCTTCGGCGCGTCGAAGCGCGCGTCGCCGCCGTTGTAGAGGCGCGGCTCGCCGGTCAGCACCCACGAGCCCTGGACGTACCAGCCGTCGAAATCCGGGTCGCCGAGCGCGACCGCGCTGGTCTGGCGACGGTCGAGGTCGAATTTGAAGTACTCGCCCTCCAGCAGGAAGCTGCGATAGCCGATGGCGGCCTCGGCCCCATAGACGGCGATGTGGTCGGTGTCGATCGCGCCGGTGTCGATCAGGCGGGTCCCGTCGACCCGCAGCTCCGGACGGTCGCGCAGCTGGATGCCGTAGCGCACGCCCGTGCCGTTCGGGCCGGTCGCGTCCGCCGGGTGGAAGACGTACTGGGCGTTCAGGCCGAGGTGGGCCTGCAGGCCGGAGACGGCGGGCGCCAGGGCGACGCGGCCGAGCCAGGCCTGCTGCTCGCCGCCGCCGCCGCCGGCGTTGCTCTGGCCGACGGTGTTGCCGGTCACGGCGGTCGACGCGAACCAGCGGCTCGACAGGCCCGTGTCGCCGTCGCCGAGCACGCCGTTCACCGAAACCTGAAGGGCGCTGCGGGCGTCGCCGGCAGCGACGTTGCGGGCGATTTCAGCCGGGGAGGGGCGTTCCATCAGCGGCATGCCGCTGGTCGAGGTCGCCGCCGCCAAGCCGACGTTCGGCTCGAACGCGCCGAGGCGGAAGCGGAAGGGCTTCAGCCCGTTGTACTGGAAGAAGGCTTCCTGGATGCGGCCGGATTCTTCCGCGCCGGAGCCGCCGAATTCGTACAGCAGCGTGTACTGGAAGTCGCGGAACAGGGTCCCGTCGATGCCGAAGCGGGCGCGGCGGAAGTTGGTGCCGTCGTTCAGGTCCCGGCCCACGGTCGCGGCGGGCAGGTTGTCCTTCTGCATGTAGCTGGCGGCGTCGAACATCACGACGGCCTTCAAGCCCGCGCTGAAGGCGCCGTCCGCGGTGGCGAAGGTCGGCCTGCCGTTCGACAGCTTCGGCGTGACCGTCGATCCGGAGGGGGTCTTGAGGGTGGCGATGTCCGAAGTCGCGGCCGCCTGGCTGGCCTTGATCTCGGCGAGCTGCGCGCCGAAGGAGTCGAGCTGCTGCTGGATGGACGACAGGCGCGAGTCCTGGGCGTCGGCGGCGCGCATCTGCTCCATCTGTGCGCGCATCGCGTCCAGCTGGCGCTGCATCGCCTGCAGTTGGGCGTCGCGCGAACTCGGCGCGGCGAGCGCGGCCGTGGCCACGCTCGACATCAGGAGCGCAGCCAGGGCGACGCGCGCGGCGCGCGGCCGCGGCTTCGTGGAAACGGTCATCAGGATTATCCCCCAAATTGCTTGGCGGGGACGCGGGGGCGGTCCTGCATGCCGGTCCGCGTCGCCGGGCCGGGGTCTAGCGCCGCCGTATGACGGTCGGCCGACAGTTATGTGACAGTCGGATGACAGCGCCGAGCATGTATTCGACCGATTGTTTCTGAGATCTCCTCCGGCGGCGGAGCATGTCATCAAACTGATATACGGCAGAGCTAAGCAGAGCCGCAGAGCGATGTGGATTGGGACGCTCTACACTCTGGAGAGATTCATGTTGAAGACCTTGGGGGCCGCCTTCGGCGCCGCCCTGATCGCTGGCGCGGCTACTATGGCCCAGGCGGCGACGATATCTGGCGCGGGCGCGACTTTCCCGGCGCCGGTGTACGCCAAGTGGGCGGAGTCCTACCGGACGCAGAGCGGCTCCACGCTGAACTATCAGGCGATCGGCTCGGGCGGGGGCATCAAGCAGATCAACGCCAAGACCGTCGACTTCGGCGCGAGCGACAAGCCGCTGAAGCCGGACGACCTGGCCGCCAGCGGCCTGGTCATGTTCCCGACCGTCATCGGCGGCGTGGTCCCGGTGATGAACCTGCCGGGCGTCCAGTCGGGCCAGGTCAAGCTGACCGGCGCGCAGATCGCCGACATCTACCGCGGCGTGATCAAGAAGTGGAACGATCCGCTGCTGGCCAAGACCAACCCGGGCGTGAAGCTGCCGAACCTGCCGATCACGGTCGTGCACCGCTCGGACGGCTCGGGCACCACCTTCCTGTTCACCAGCTACCTGAGCATGAAGGCCCCGCGCTGGGCCGCCCAGGTGGGGGCCAACGACTCGGTGCAGTGGCCGACCGGCATCGGCGGCAAGGGCAACGACGGCGTCGCCGCCTTCGTGCGCCAGACCGCCGGCTCGATCGGCTATGTCGAGTACGCCTACGCCAAGCAGAACGGCCTGACCTACGCCCTGCTGCAGAACAAGGCGGGCAAGTTCGTCGCCCCGACCGGCGACAATTTCGCCGCCGCCGCGGCGGGCGCGAAGTGGAGCTCGGCTCCCGGCTTCTACCTGCTGCTGCTCGACCAGCCGGGCGCCAACTCCTGGCCGATCACCGGCGCCACCTTCATCCTGATGCACAAAAGTCAGGCGAACGCCGAGAAGGGCCGCGAGACGCTGAAGTTCTTCGACTGGGCCTACAAGAACGGCGACGCCGCCGCTGACCAGCTCGACTACGTGCCGCTGCCGGGCAACGTGAAAGACCTGATCCGGAAGTCCTGGGCGAAGGTCGTCGGTCCGGACGGCAAGCCCGTCTACCGCTGACGTCAGGTGCAGCGCCTTCCCGTCGCAGGGCGGGAAGGCGCTTCATGACAGAACTGTCGTAGAACTGTCGCACATCACGGATAGAGGGCGCCCATGTCCGACACGGCCCTTCCCAGTGCGCCTACGCGACGCTCGCAACCGCGCGGCGCGCTGGTGGCCAAGGTGTTCGAAGGCGTCTGCTTCGCAGCGGCCACAGCTCTGCTGGTGGCGCTCGGCGGCCTTCTGGTTTCGCTGTTCATCGGCGGCTGGCCCGCCTTCCAACGCTTCGGCGTAGGCTTCTTCTTCACCTCGACCTGGAACCCGGTGACCGACGTCTACGGCGCCGCGGGTCCGATCGTCGGCACCCTGGTGACCGCGGCGATCGCGCTGCTGCTCGCCTTGCCGGTGGCCGGCGGCGTCGCCTTCTTCCTTACCGAGCTGTGCCCCGCAGCCCTGCGCCGGCCGATCGGCACGGCGGTCGAGCTGCTCGCCGGCATTCCCTCGATCGTCTACGGCATGTGGGGCCTGTTCGTCTTCGCGCCGCTGTTCTCGAAATACGTGCAGCTGCCGCTGATGATGAAGGCCGAGCCGGGTTCGCTGCTCGAAAAGCTGACCACCGGCGTGCCGAACGGCTCGGGGATCCTCTCCGCCTCGATCATCCTGGCGATCATGATCCTGCCGTTCATGGCCGCCACCCTGCGCGAGCTCCTGCTGACGGTGCCGGCGGCGGTGCGCGAGAGCGCCTACGGCCTGGGCGCGACGACCGCCGAGGTCGTCATGAAGGTCACCCTGCCGTACGTTCGCGGCGGCGCGATCGGCGCGGTGATGCTGGGGTTGGGCCGCGCGCTCGGCGAGACGATGGCCGTCACCTTCATCATCGGCAATTCGCACGGCATGCCGGCCTCCTTCTTCGACTCC
>JAEXFD010000029.1 GCA_023400405.1 Pseudomonadota bacterium | reverse complement strand
TTCGCTTCGGCGGCGGCGGCTGTGGTGGTCGCGGCGGCTATGGCGGCGGCGGTGGCGGCGGCTTCCGCAGCGGCGGTGGCGGCGGCTTCGGCGGCGGCGGCGGCGGTGGTGGTTTCGGCGGCGGTGGCCGCATGCCGCCGCAGGTCATCGGCGAAGGCACCGGCGTCGTCAAATTCTTCAATGGGCAGAAGGGCTTCGGCTTCATCGTCCGTGACGATGGCGGCGAAGACGTGTTCGTCCACATCTCGTCGGTCGAACAGGCGGGCCTTACCGGCCTGGCCGAAGGCCAGCCGCTCGGCTTCACCCTTGTCGATCGCGGCGGCCGCATCTCGGCCACCGAGCTCAAGATCGATGGCGAGCCGATGCCGGTCCAGGAGCGCGCGCCCCGCGAAGATCGCGGCGATCGCGGCCCGGGCGGCGGTGGCGGCTTCGGCGGCGGCGGGCCCCAGCGCCAGCTCACCGGCGAGAAGGCGACCGGTACGGTCAAGTTCTTCAATGCGATGAAGGGCTTCGGCTTCATTCAGCGCGACGACGGCCAGCCCGATGCATTCGTGCACATTTCGGCGGTCGAGCGTGCCGGCATGCCGACCCTCAACGAGGGCGACCGGCTCGAGTTCGAGCTCGAGGTCGATCGTCGCGGCAAGTACGCGGCGGTGAACCTCACGCCGTCGAGCTGAGACCAGCCTCGCAGCGAATCAGGAAAGGGCCGGGGGGCGACCTCCGGCCCTTTTCGTTTTCAGCCGGACAGGATCAATGCCGCGCCGGCAAGGATGCCCAGCACGGCGACGATCCGGCCGGCAGTCACGCGCTCGCCCAGGAAGAAAGTAGCGATCGCCAGCGCCGTGACCATTCCGGTCTCGCGGAGCGCGGCGAGCGGTGCGGTCGGGCCGAGCGCGAGGGCCGATAGCGCCAGGCCGTACGTGACGATCGACAAGGCGCCCGCGACCGCCCCCGTGCGCCATTGCTGCGCGGCGGCGGCGAAGATCGTGCCTTTGGACAGGATCGCGAACATCGTGGAGGTCGCGCTCCCCATCAGGACGAACAGCCAGACGATATAGCTTGCCGCACTCGGCGCGGCGCGGACGCCCTGCGAATCGATCACCGTATAGCCGGCGATCGTCGCGCCGGTGAGCAACGCCCAGCGCAATCCCCGCGCATCGAGGTGCCGTCCGATCACCAGCGCGAACATCGCCGCGCCGATCAGCGCGATCCCGCCCAGTTCTTGCAAGCTCGTCGATTCCCCGAACAGCCCGATCACCACCAGCGCGGTGAGCAATGGCGCGGCGCCGCGCAGGATCGGATAGGCGGCGGAATAGTCGCTGCTCTCGAAGGTGCGCACCAGCGCATAGAGATAAAGGCAATGCACGAGCGCGGTTGCGGCCAGCCATGGCCAGGCCCCGCTCGGCAGCGGCACGAAGGCGATGGCGGGCAACAGGATCAGCGCGCTCGTCGCATCGATCAGCGCGCGCCCGGCCATCTTGTCCTTGCCGCCCTTCAGCACCGCGTTGACGATCGCATGGATCGATCCCGATGCGATCATCATCGCGGGTGGCAGCCAGGGTGCGGTCATCGGCGGCGGTTCGATCCCATGGCACGGTGTTGGATCAGGTTGCGCGGCGCCGCAATCGGCGATCCCGCTTCTGAGGGCCGACTCGTCGATCGGAATGCCCCGCCCGGCAACTGGTGCCGCCGGACCCGAAGGCAGGTCGCGTCGGTCAGCCGATCGAATCGCTCGATCTTCGCCGTGGGACCGCTAAGAAGCGACGATGACCGATCTCCCCCCGCCCCCCATCGCCGCCACCCGACCGCACAGCTTCACGGCCCATGGCGTGACGATCGAGGACCCCTGGGCCTGGCTGCGCGACCCGGGCTATCCCGACGTCACCGACAAGGACGTGCTCGCCTATCTCGAGGCCGAGAACGCCTATTTCGAAGCGGTGATGAAGCCGCTCAAGCCGCTCTCCGAAGCGCTGTTCCAGGAGATGCGCGGGCGGATCAAGGAAGACGAAGCCACGGTGCCGCAAAAGGACGGCAACTGGCTCTATTGGAGCGATCACGAGACCGGCGGCGAATATCCGCGCTTCTGGCGCCGCCCGCTGGCGGGCGGGCCGGACCAGCTGATCCTCGACGAGCCGGCGCTGGCGGCGGGCAAGGACTATTTCCGGGTCGGCGCCATCGCGATCAGCGAGGACGGCACGCGGATGGCCTATTCGACCGACGATGACGGCTCCGAACGCTACACGATCCGCTTCAAGGCGCTGGCCGGCCCGGAGACCGCGGAGGAGAAGATCGCGGGCGCGGCGGGCAAATGGGGCAGCGTCTCGATCGAAGGGACGATCGGCAACATCGTCTTCACCACCGACGGCAGCGCGATCCTCTATGGCGTGACCGACGAGCATTGGCGGACGCGGACGATCCGGCTCCACCGGCTCGGCACCGATCCGGGCGAGGACGTGACCGTCTATCACGAGGAGGAGCTGGGCTTCTCGGTCGGCGTCGCGCTGACCAGCGACCGGCAATGGATCGCCCTCACCACCAGCGACCATGAGACCAGCGAGATCCGCCTGCTGCGCGCCGACGATCCGCTTGCCGAGCCGATCCTGGTGAGCCCCCGCCAGGCCCGCCGCGAATATGACGTCGACGTGCATGACGGCACGCTGTTCATCCACACCAACGACACCGACCCGCAATTCCGCCTGGTCACCGCGCCGATCGAGCGGCCGGGCGAATGGAGCGAGCGGATCGCGCCGTCGAAGCATTTCTACATGACCGGCGTCACTTGCTTCGCCGACTTCTTCATCGTCGAGGGCCGCGAGGACGGGCTCGATCAGATCGAGCTCCACCGCTACGATCCCGCCATCGCCCCGGTTCGCCTGCACTTCCCCGAGGCGAGCTATGTCGCCAGCCTGGGCGACAATCCCGAATATGCCGTCGACACACTGCGCATCGGCTATGAATCGATGGTCACGCCGGGCACGGTCTATGACTATCATGTCGCCACCGGCACGCTCGAGACCCTGAAGGTGCAGGAGATCCCGTCCGGCTATGACGGGAGCCAATACCGCACCGAGCGGCTCAAGATCGCGGCCCGCGACGGCACCCAGGTTCCGGTGTCGATCGTCTATCCCAAGGACTTTCCACGGGATGGCAGCGGCAAGCTCTATCTCTATGCCTATGGCGCCTATGGCTATGCGATCCCGCCGGGGTTTTCGACCAGCCGATTCTCGTTCCTCGACCGCGGCGTCGCCTTCGCCATCGCCCATATCCGCGGCGGCGACGATCTGGGCCAGCAATGGTATCTCGACGGCAAGCTGGAGAAGCGCACCAACACGTTCAACGACTTCGTCGATGCCGCCCGGGGGCTGATCGCCCAGGGCTGGACCCATGAAGGCGGCATCGCCATCGCCGGGCGCTCGGCCGGTGGCGAACTGATGGGCGCGGTGGTCAATTCCGATCCCGAACTGTGGGGCGTCGTCGTCGCCGACGTGCCGTTCGTCGATGTGCTCAACACCATGCTCGACGAAAGCCTGCCGCTCACCCCCGGCGAATGGCCCGAATGGGGCAATCCGGTGGAAGACCAGGCGGCGTTCGAGCTGATCCGCTCCTACAGTCCTTATGACAATGTCCGCGCCCAGGCCTATCCGCCGCTGTTCATTTCGGGCGGGCTCAACGATCCGCGGGTGACCTATTGGGAGCCGGCGAAATGGGCCGCCAAGCTGCGCGCCACCAAGACCGACGACCATGTGCTGGTGCTCAAGACCAATATGGGCGCCGGCCATGGCGGCAAGTCCGGCCGCTGGGAGAGCCTGAAGGAAGCCGCGGACGAAATGGCGTTCATGCTCTGGCAGCTCGGGCTGGCGGACTGAGCCGAACCGGCGGACGGACGCCGTGGTCCAAGCGGCGGAGGCATGGAGCGGCGCGCCGCCCCTCCTCCGCCGCCGACCCTCCCGTCGCAGCGGGAGCGAGGAGCGCGCCGGCCGAGGAGAGGCCCGACCGCGCGCATTCGACTGCGAGCGTGCTCCCGGGCGGTCGGCCAGTCTCGTGCGCCGGACCCGAGGTCAGTCGCTTCCACTGGCCGGCCGCTCGACGAGTCGCGTCTCGCGGTGGCATTGGTGGCAGAAGGCGAAGTCGAACGTTTCGCTGAGCCGCCACGCCTGACGCGCCACGTCCCATTCGGCCCAGGCGTCGCGCGTGATGGCCGTGCCGCCACACCGTTCGCATGCGTATTCGACCCGAGGAGCTTCGCCTTCCATCACGCGCGCACGATAGCGCGGACAATCTCCGTTTCGGCGGCAAGCGCCTCCGGAACGGAGCTAATTGCTCGCGGCCAGGGCTGCGTCCTCGCTGCGGCGGACCATGGCGAAGGCCATCCGCATCAGCGTCTCGCCGAGCTGGCGGCCGAGCGGCGTGTCGAAGCCGGGCGTCTCGGCCATGGTGCGCAGCATCGCTTCGGCCCATTGCGCGGCGAGGCGGGGGCTGACCGCGAATCCGGCATGGAAGCGCATGATGCACCGGCCGGGCCGCTCGGTGAACCAGTCGCGCGGCCCGCCGAGCCAGGCCGAAAGGAAGCCGGCCAGCGATTCGCTGACCGGGCCGAGATCGGCGTCATGGATGGCGCGCAGCTCGGCAAATTCCGGATCGGCGTCGATGCGGGCGTAGAATGACGTAGCGAGCGCGCGAATCGCCGCGGCGCCGCCGACTGCAGCATAGGGCAAGGGTTCGGCCATGCTGCCGCCCTGCCCGCCACGGCGATCGCCGGCTTTGACGGGCATCAAGCCACCGTCGGCATCGACCAGGGGCGGGGAGCGACTGCCTCCACCGCCACCGTCGATTCGCGCGTTGCGCCGCCGTCGTCGGCCCCCCTTGACCCTGCAATGTTATAATATACCATGCCACTCATCCAGGGTTCATGACCGGGCCGCAACACTCCCTGGATCGCCGCGCGAGGACGATCGCGCGACGTGCTCGAAGGGGAGAGTGTCATGTCACGTTCCGTCTTGCTGATCGGCTGTTCCGCCCTGCTGACCACCTCGGCAGCCCCGCCTCCCCTGCCCAAGCCCGTGCCTCCCGTCCCCACCCAGGATCGCCACGGCCCGGTGCGCTGCATCGACGATGGCCGCACGTCGCCGGTGCGCGGACGTCCGCTGACGCGCCGGCCCATGCCGACGGTGATGGCGGAGCCGCTGCCGATGCCGCCCATGCCCACCCCGCCCCCGCCGCCGCCCAATGCACCCCCACCCCCCGCGGCGATGGCGATCGCGCCGACGCAGAATATCGTGGTGTCGGGCAGCCGCGTCGCCGGCCCCTATGGCTCGCCCACCAATACCGAACGCTATGACGGCAAGCCCGTCGCCGCGATCCAGGCGGTCGCCCAGGCGCCCGTCTCCACCTTCTCGGTCGATGTCGATACCGGCGCCTATGCCAATATCCGGCGCTTCCTCACCCAGGGCGCCGACGTGCCGCCCGACGCCGTGCGCACCGAGGAGATGATCAATTACTTCCGCTATGATTATCCCCGGCCGCAATCGCGCGAGGTGCCGTTCAGCGTCACCACCGATGTCGCGCTGACCCCCTGGAACCCCGACACACGGCTGCTCCGCATCGGCCTGCGCGGCTATGATGTCGACGCCAAGGGCCGGCCGCCCGCCAACCTCGTCTTTCTGGTCGACGTTTCGGGATCGATGGAGGAGGAGAACAAGCTGCCGCTGGTCAAGAAGGCGCTGACCCTGCTCGCCGATCGGCTGACGTCGAAGGACCGCGTCTCCATCGTCGTCTATGCCGGCGCGGCGGGCGTGGTGCTCGAGCCGACTGCGAACAAGGATTATGTGAAGGCCGCGCTGTCCTGCCTCTCCGCCGGCGGCTCGACGGCCGGCGGCGCCGGGATCGACCTCGCCTATTCGATCGCGCGCGCGCATTTCCTCAAAGGCGGCATCAACCGCATCTTCCTAGCCACCGACGGCGACTTCAATGTCGGGATCAACGATACCAAGGCGCTCGAGCAGCTGATCAAGAAGAACCGCGACGACGGCATCACGCTCACCACGCTCGGCTTCGGCGAGGGCAATTACAACGATGCGATGATGGAGCGCATCGCCGACGTCGGCAACGGCAACTATGCCTATATCGACAGCGCGATGGAGGCGCAGAAGGTGCTCGACGACGAGCTTTCGGCGACCCTGTTCACCATCGCCAAGGACGTGAAGGTCCAGGTCGAGTTCAATCCGGCGCAGGTGAAGCAATATCGGCTGATCGGCTATGAGAACCGGGCCCTGGCGGAGGAGGATTTCGCCAACGACGCGGTCGATGCCGGCGATATCGGCGCGGGGCACCAGGTAACCGCGCTCTACGAAGTCGTTCCCGCGAGCGGCAAGGGGTGGACGGGCGCGCGGCGCTATGACGGCAACCAGCCGATTGCCGCGGCGGGCACCGGCAGTGAGATGGCCTTCGTCAAGCTGCGCTACAAGCTGCCGGGCGAGGCCGCCTCCAAGCTGATCGAGCGCGCCGTCCCGGCCCGTGCCATAACCGAGGCGCGCGCGCCGAGCGGCGACATGGCCTTCGTCACGTCGGTCGCGGCGTTCGGCCAGCATCTGCGCGGCGACAAGTATCTCGGCACCTATGGCTATGGCGAAATCGCCGCACTCGCCCCGCGCTCCGACGATTACTGGCGCAGCGAGTTCGTCCGCCTGGTCAAGCTCGCCGATGCCGGGCGGCCGCGCCAGGGATCGAGCGACTAGCTTTCGCCCTGCCTTCCCCGGCGTTATGCAATAAGCGGATTTCGCAACTGCATGACGTCGGGAGAGCAGCATGAACGAACAGGTGGGCACGGTCACGGCCCCGATCTTCAACGGCGCTCCGGCCTGGCTGACCCTGCCCTTCGCGCTGATCGCGCTCGGCGTGGCCTTTGCGCTGTTCATCCTCTTTCACGGCGCGCGCCTGGCCCGCAGGCGGCGCGAGGCGCGCGACGAAGTGCGCGACTATAACGCCGAATATGCCGAGGATCGCCCGGCCGCGGTGCCGCCGGTGACTCCGCCGCCGCCGCCGCAAGTGCCGGCCGCCCCCGTTGTCGCCGCCGAACCTGCGCCGGAGGCGCCTGCCGCGCCCGAGCCGCTGGCCGACGAGCCGATCGCCGCCGCGGGCGCCTTCGATGCCTCGCCGGCAAGCCTCGCCGCCGATCTCGCCGAACCTTCGGACGAAGCTGCCGCCGACGACCTCACCCGCATGAAAGGCGTCGGCCCGCGGCTCGCCGAGCGGCTCAACGCCGCCGGCGTGACGCGCTTCGCCCAACTCGCCGCACTGACTCCCGAGGACGCCGCTGCGCTCGACGCCCGGCTCGAGGGCTTCCAGGGGCGCATCCACAAGGATCGCTGGATCGAGCAGGCGGGCTTCCTCGCGCGCGGCGACACCGCCGGCTATGAGGCGGTGTTCGGCAAGCTCTGAGGGAAACGGGCGGCCGCCGCCCGGCTTTCTCCCCGGCCGACGCCGGTCAGGCGACGCTTTCCGATCCCGCGATCGGCTCGACCCGCTTGCGGCGCCCGGCGGCGGTGGCGATCAGGTACAGGCCGCCCGCGATCATCGGCAGGCACAGCACCTGGCCCATATGAATGGTGTTGGCGAAGAAGGTGCCGGCGAACTGCGCATCGGGCTCGCGGAAGAATTCGACGAAGAAGCGGAAGGCGCCATAGCCGAGCAGGAACGTGCCGACGAGCTTGCCCGGCTCGTAGCGCCACTTGGTCTTCCAGAACAGGAACCACAGGATCGCGAACAGGACGACGCCTTCGAGCCCCGCTTCGTAGAGCTGGCTCGGATGGCGCGCCGGCTCGGGAATGCCGGTGGGGACGGTGTTGCGGAAGACGATCGCCCAGGGAACGTCCGCCGGCTTGCCCCACAGCTCGCCGTTCACGAAATTGGCGATGCGGCCGAAGAACAGCCCGAACGGCGCGCAGCAGGCGACATAATCGTGCACGCGCAGCCAATCGAGCTTGTAGTGGCGCGACATCAGGATGATCGCGATCGTCGTCCCGATCACGCCGCCATGGAACGACATGCCGCCGTCCCAAAGCTTGAAGATCCACAGCGGGTGCTGGAGATAGGTGTCGAGCCCGTAGAACAGCACATAGCCGAGCCGCCCGCCCAGGATGATGCCGAGCGTCGCGTAGAAGACCAGGTCGTCGGCATGCTTGCGCCCCATCGGCGCGCCGGGCGCGCGCAGCAGGCGCAGCAGATACCACCAGCCGATCAGGATGCCGGCGATATAGGCCAGCGAATACCATTTGATCTGAAAGAAGCCGAGATCGAGCGCGACCTTGTTGAGGCCGAGATCGGCGAAATGGATGTGATCGGCCGCGGCGGCGGCAAGGGTGGCGAGCACGGCGGGCGTTCCTCCAGTGATTGCGGCGACCGATAGAGCAGGCCCGGTGCAAAGGCGAGCGCGCTTTGCCGTCCTCCTGGCGAAAGCCAGGATCTCGCGCCACGTGCCGTTCGCTCGCCGTTGGAGATCCCAGCTTCCGCTGGGATGATGGTGGATACGCTCGACGCCGGGATGACAGGTTGGCGGCCGCAGGATAGAGCCGGGGCATGAAGGCCGATCTTGCCAAGCTCAAGACGCTCGACCGGCGCACGCTGCTGGTCGGGGGCGGCGTGGGCGTGGGGCTGGTCGTCGCCTGGGCGGTATGGCCGCGCACCTATCTGCCCAATCTTACCGCCGCGCCCGGCGAGACGCTGTTCGGCGCCTGGATCAAGATCGGCACCGACGGGCATGTGACGGTCGCGGTGCCGCAATGCGAGGAAGGCCAGGGCGTCTATACGGCACTGCCCCAGATCGTCGCCGACGAGCTTGGCGCGGACTGGAAGATGGTCGGCGTCGAGCCGGCGCCGCTCAATCCGCTCTACGCCAATCCGCTTGCGGCCGCGACGCTGTTCGAGCTCGCGCTGGGCGGGCTGCCCGAACAGCTTCAGCGCAGCCATGCGGCGCGCACCGGGCTGATGCTCACCGGCGCCTCCACCTCGATCCGCAATTTCGAGGATCAGCTCCGCCATGCCGGTGCCACCGCACGGGTGCTGTTGTGCAAGGCTGCCGCGCGGCGCTGGCATACCGATTGGCAGGCCTGCGACACGGTGGGCGGATCGGTCGTCCACGCCAGTTCGAAGCTGGGCTTCGGCGCGCTCGCCGCCGAGGCCGCGCAAGAGAATGTGCCCGGCGACATCGCCCTGCGCGCGGGCGACGCCAACCGGCTGCTCGGCCAGTCGCTGCCGCGGCTCGACGTGCCCGCCAAGGTCGACGGCAGCCTCGACTATGCCGCCGACGTCCGCTTGCCCGGCATGGTCTTCGCCTCGATCCGCATGGGACCGGTGGGGGAGACCGAGCTGGTGCGGCTCGATCGAGCGGCGGCGGACCGCATTCCCGGCATGCTCGCAGTGGTGACCACCGCGAAATGGGTGGCGGCGGTCGCCAATAATGGCTGGGCGGCCGAGCGCGCGATCGAGGCGATGCGGCCGCGCTTCCGCACCCCCGCCGACGTCGTCAACACCGATTCGATCGCCGGCGCGCTGTCCGATGCGCTGGAGGGCGAAGGCACCCGCATCGCCGAACAGGGCGATCTCGCGGCGGATTTCCGCGGCGCGCGCGTCGTCTCGGCGGAATATCGCGTCGATCTCGCGCTCCACGCGGCACTCGAGCCGATGACCTGCACCGCTGCGCTCGCCGAGGGACGACTGAGCCTGTGGCTGCCGACCCAGGCGCCGGGCTTGGCGCGCGCCGCCGCCGCCCGCGCGACGGGGCTGGGCGAAGCGCAGGTGATCGTCCATCCCATGCCCGCCGGCGGCTCGTTCGGCGCCAAGCTCGAGCATGAGGTCGCGGCGCAGGCGGCGCTGCTCGCGCAGAAGATCGGCCGGCCGGTGCAGCTCACCTGGCCGCGCGGCGAGGATCTGCGCCACGATCGCTATCGCCCGCCCGCGCTCGGCCGGCTGACCGGCAAGCTCAATCCCCAGGGCCAGGTCTCGGGCTGGCTCGCCAAGATCGCCGCACCCGAGACCGGACGCGAGCTCGCCGAGCGGCTGCTCGACGGCGATGCGGTGGTCGCCGCCTCGCTTGCGCTGCCGGGCAAGGGCGATCCCTCGGCGGTGGCCGGCGCGCTGCCGCCCTATGCGATTCCCAATCTCGCCATCGACCATCATTCGGCATCGATCGGCGTGCCGACCGGTTATTGGCGCTCGGGCGCCCACAGCTACACCTGCTTCTTCACCGAAAGCTTCATCGACGAGCTCGCGCATGTCGCCAATCAGGACGCGCTGTCGTTCCGCATGGCGATGCTCGGCAGAAGCCCGCGTCTGGCGCGCTGCCTGCAGACGGTGGCGCAGCTCGGCGGCTGGCAGGGCGGCCAACCCGGCAGCGGCCAGGGCATCGCCTGCCATGCCTTTCGCGATTCCTATGTCGCCGTGCTCGCCGAGGCGCGGCTCGAAGGCACCAGCGTAAAGGTCGATCGCCTGGTCGCCGCGGTCGATTGCGGCCGGGTCGTCAATCCGGACCTCGTCACCCAGCAGATCGAAGGGGGCCTGATCTTCGGCATGGCGGCGGCGCTCGGCTGCTCGACCGGGTTCAGCGAGAATGTCGCCGATGCCCGCGAACTCGCCGATCTCGGCCTGCCGACGCTCGCCGATGCGCCGGACATCACGGTCGAGTTGCTGCGCAGCGCCGCGGACCCCGGCGGGGCGAGCGAACTCGCCGTGCCGCCGGTCGCGCCGGCCATCGCCAATGCCCTGCAATCGGCGACCGGCACGCGCTTTCGCGCCCTGCCCCTGCTATCGGACATGGAATGAGCCTGCCCCCCGATCACGTCCCCGTCGCCACCGGCAAGATCGGCGTGCTGCTGGTCAATCTCGGCACGCCCGAGGCGCCCGAGCCGGCGGCGGTGCGGCGCTATCTCGCCGAATTCCTCTCGGATCGCCGCGTGGTCGAGATCCCGCCGCTGCTCTGGCAGCCGATCCTGCGCGGGATCATCCTGCGCACCCGGCCGAAGAAATCCGCCCATGCCTATGGCCAGGTGTGGAGCGAGCGCGGCTCGCCGCTCGCCGCGATCACCATCGCCCAGGCCGAGGCCCTGCGCCACGCGTTCGGACCCGACGTGATCGTCGAGCATGCGATGCGCTATGGCGCGCCGGCAATCGCCGGCAAGCTCGACCAGCTCAAGGCGCGCGGCTGCGAGCGTATCCTGGTCGCGCCGCTCTATCCCCAATATTGCGCGGCGACGACCGCGACAGCGAACGACGCCGCCTTCGCTGCGCTCGCCAAGCTGCGCTGGCAGCCGGCGCTGCGCACGCTGCCGCCCTATCATGACGATCCGCGCTACATCGCCGCGCTCAAGCAATCGGTCGCGACGCGGCTCGCCGAGCTCGACTTCGTGCCCGATGCGATCCTCGCCAGCTTCCACGGCATGCCCGAGCGGACGCTGCACCTCGGCGATCCCTATCATTGCCATTGCCGGAAGACTGCGCGGCTGCTCGGCGAGGCATTGGGCCGCGAGCTGATCGTCACCTTCCAGTCGCGCTTCGGCCGCGCCAAATGGCTCGAGCCCGCGACCGACGTGACGCTGGCGGCTCTGCCGGGCCGGGGCGTCAAGAAGGTCGCGCTGGTTGCGCCGGGCTTTGCTGCCGATTGCCTCGAAACGCTGGAGGAACTGGCGATCCGCGGGCGCGAAACCTTCCTCCAGGCCGGCGGCAGCGACTTCGCCTATCTGCCCTGCCTCAACGACAGTCCGGTGGGCATCGAAATGCTGCGCAATATCTTGGCGCAGGAGCTTGCGGGCTGGACGCCGGCTCCTTAGCCTCTGCCCAAACTATCGGAGAGGGAACGATATGGCACGCGTAGCGATCGTCACGGGCGGAACGCGCGGCATCGGCGAGGCGATCAGCCTGGCGCTCAAGGATGCCGGCATGACCGTCGCCGCCAATTATGCCGGCAACGTCGAAAAGGCGAAGGCCTTCACCGCACGCACCGGCATCGCGGCCTATCAATGGGATGTCGGCGATTACGACGCCTGCCATGACGGCGTGAAGCAGGTCGAGGCCGATCTCGGCCCGGTCGGCGTGGTCGTCAACAATGCCGGCATCACCCGCGACGGCACGATCCTCAAGATGACGCGCGAGATGTGGGAAGACGTGATCCGCATCAATCTGGGCGGCTGCTTCAACATGGCGCATGCGGTGTTCCCCGGCATGCGCGAGCGCAAATGGGGCCGAATCGTCAATATCGGCTCGATCAACGGCCAGGCCGGGCAATATGGCCAGGTCAATTATGCCGCCGCCAAATCGGGCATCCATGGCTTCACCAAGGCACTGTCGCAGGAAGGCGCGCGCTTCGGCGTGACCGTCAATGCGATCGCCCCGGGCTATATCGATACCGACATGGTCGCCGCGGTGCCGGCCGACGTGCTGGAAAAGATCGTCGCGAAGATTCCGGTCGGGCGCCTAGGCCAGGCGCATGAGATCGCGCGCGGCGTGGCCTTCCTCTGCTCGGAAGAGGCCGGATTCGTCACCGGATCGACGCTGTCGATCAACGGTGGCCAGCACATGTATTGAAGGCGAAGGCGCCAAAAAAAATATTGGGGGCCGCCCCGTTTGAAGAGCGGCCCCCAACCCTCGTTACGCAACCGGAGGGGAATCGTTGTGCTTAACAACCCCTTCGACCTAGCGGAGTTCCCTTGAGCCTCGCCTGAATGCGCCAGTCATCCGGCGTTCATCTGGGCTGGCCGCTTCGCTGCGCGGCGCTATGAGGCGAGCGATGCGCCTGCTTCTCGGCCTGTTCGAACTCTGCTTCATCCTGCTGCTCGCCGCGTCGGGACGCGAGGGGCGCGACATTTACGGGCCGGGCGCGACGCTGCGTGTCGAACGAGTCGCGCTCGACCCCCGCGATCCGTCGCGGGTGCGCGTCGGCGCACTGACCTATCTCGGCGGGCTGCGCCTGCGCGGCAACCAGCCGGCCTTTGGCGGCTTCTCCTCGATGCGAATCGAGGGCGATCGCTTCACCCTGCTCAGCGATGGCGGCAACCTCCTGCGCTTCCGCATGGGCAGGGACTGGACGCCGCGGGACGTGTCGTTCGGCGATCTGCCCGGCGGCCCGATGACCGGCTGGAACAAGGAGCAGCGCGATTCGGAGTCGATGGCGGTCGATCCGCACAGCGGGCGCGTCTGGGTCGGGTTCGAGAAATATAATGCGATCTGGCGTTACGACGCGGATTTCTCGAAGGCGGAGGCTGGCGCCCGTCCGGCGGCCATGGCGGACTGGTCCTCGGCAGGCGGCGACGAATCGATGGTGCGCCTCGCCGATGGCCGCTTCGTGGTGATCAGCGAGACGACGCGGCCGAAGCGCGGCAAGGGGCGCGAGGCGCTGCTCTTCCCCGGCGATCCCACGGCCAGGCGCGCCCAGCCGCTCCGCTTCGTCTATCTGCCGCCCGAGGGCTATGACCCGAGCGACGCGGTGGCGCTACCCGACGGGCGGCTGATCGTGCTCAATCGCCGATTCGCGCTGCCCGGCCTGTTCACCGCCAAGCTCACCCTGATCGACCCGCGCGCGATTCGGCCGGGCGTGGTGCTGGGCGGGCCGGAGCTGGCGACGCTGGCCGCGCCGCTGATCCACGACAATTACGAGGCGCTGGCGGTCACGCGCGAGGGCCCCGACACGATCCTGTGGATCGCCTCCGACGACAACCAGCAATGGTGGGAATGGTCGCTGCTGCTCAAGTTCCGCATCGAATTCGGTCCCGCCAGCACACATGCGAAAAGCCCGCCTCCACCGGGGAAGACGGGCTCGCATTGAGCAGACGGGAAGGTGCGGTTTAGGCCGCGGTCTTCTCGGCCGACGCCTTGCGCACTTCGCGCTTCAGGCGGCGGGCGCGCAGCGACAGATCGTCGTCGCTGGTCTTGAGCAGCCAGTTGTCGAGGCCGCCGACATGCTCGACCGAACGCAGGCCGTGCGTAGAGACGCGCAGCCGCACGCTCTTGCCCAGCGTGTCCGACATCAGCGTGACGTTCTGCAGGTTGGGCAGGAACGTGCGCTTGGTCTTGTTGTTGGCGTGGGAAACATTGTGTCCCACCTGCCGGCCCTTGCCGGTCAGCTCGCAAATGCGCGACATGCTAAAAATCCTGGCTTGGGCCCGGGCGAACCCGGACCGGAAAGGCCGCGCCGATAGCCGCTCTGGGGGGGCCCGTCAACCGATTCGCCGCAGAAACGCCGCGGCGGGGGCGCAACCACGGGCTACTTCTTGCGTTGATTACGCGAACGATTCAATTTCGAGTTGGACTGGGGAGCTGAAACGATGCGTGCAATTCTCGTGCTGATCGGACTGGCCGCCATCGTGGTCGTGGTGCTGATGTCGCTCGGCATGCTGCGGATCGACCAGCAGCAAGGCGCCTCGCTGCCGACGATCAGTCTCGATGCCAAGGGCGGCCAGCTGCCCAAGTTCAAGGCCGAGACCGGCTCCGTCGGCATCGTCCACACCAACAAGACCGTCGAAGTGCCGACGGTCGAGATGCGCAACACCACGGTGAGCCTGCCGACGATCGAAGTGAAGAAGGCCGGCGAACCGACCCCGGCCGCCGCGCAATGAGCAAGCGCCGGCCCGGCCCGATCGTCGCGGCGGCGCTGTTGCCGCCGCTCGGCACCTATCTCGCCACGGGACCGGGGCGCGCATTCCTGACTACCTGCGGGCTGACGGTGCTCGGCTTCCTGCCCGGCGTCGCCTATGCCCTCTGGACGGTCCTGCACGATCCCAAGCCTCGCCCCGCCGAGCCCGCCGCCGCCTGAGCTTTGCCCCCGCGGCGGCTCTGCGCTACGGGCATCGCCATGTTTCCCCTGCCCGAACCGATGCGCCTCGCGCTCGAGGCAGCGCATGCCGCTGCCACGGCGGGGGAAGTGCCGGTCGGGGCGGCGCTGGTCCATGAAGGCGCCGTGATCGCCGTGGCGGCGAACGCGCCGCGCACCGTGCACGATCCGACCGCCCATGCCGAAATCCGCGTGCTCCGCGAAGGCGCCGAGAAGCTCGGCAGCGACCGGCTCACCGATTGCGACCTGTGGGTGACGCTGGAGCCCTGTGCGATGTGCGCCGGCGCGATCGCCCATGCCCGAATCGCGCGGCTCTATTACGGCGCGGCCGATCCCAAGGGCGGCGCGGTCGAGCACGGCCCCCGCTTCTTCAGCCAGCCGACCTGCCATCACCGGCCGGAAATTTTCCCGGGAATCGGCGAGGCGGAATCGGCGGCGCTGCTCCGCGACTTCTTCAAAGCGCGCCGATCCTGAAGCGCGTGGTTGCCGCGGGGCGCGCTTCGCGGATATGAAGGGCGCACACCATGCCCGCGCCCTTCCCCTGGATCGACGTCGCGATCATCTTCGCGCTGATTTTGCTCAACGCCCTGTTCTCGATGTCCGAGCTGGCGATCGTCTCGTCGCGCAGCGCGCGGCTCGAGGCGATGGCGCGTGCCGGCCGCAACGGCGCCGGTGCCCGCGCGGCGATCGCGCTGGCAGCCGATCCCGGCAAGTTTCTCTCCACCGTGCAGATCGGCATCACCCTGATCGGCATCGTCGCCGGCGCCTATTCTGGCGCGAGCCTGGGCGAGCCGACGGGGCAGCGGATCGCGATGCTCGGCGTGGGTGCGGAGCTCGCCCATACGCTCGGCATCGCGCTGGTGATCGGCCTCACCACCTTCTTCTCGCTGGTGATCGGCGAACTCGTCCCCAAGCAGTTCGCGCTGCGCTCGCCCGAGCCGATCGCGGCCGTGATGTCGGTCCCCATGCAATGGCTCAGCCGGCTGACCGCGCCGATCGTCTGGCTGCTCGATTCGACCAGCGCGCTGGTCTTCCGCCTGATCGGCCTCAATCGCGAATCGGAAAATCGCGTCACCGCCGAGGAGCTGCACCTCCTCGTCGCCGAGGCGAGCAAGTCGGGCGTGATCGAGGAACATGAGCGCTCGATCATCTCCAGCGTCGTGCGCCTCGCCGATCGGCCGGTGCGCGAAGTGATGACGCCGCGCACCGATGTCGACTGGGTCGATGTCGCCCTGGACGAAGCGGAGATCCGCGAGGCGCTGCTGCTCACCCCGCACACGCGGCTGCCCGTGGCCGAAGGTTCGGTCGATTCGGTGATCGGCGTCGTCCAGGCGCGCGATATCGCCGCGGCACTGTTTCGCGGCGAGCCGCTCGACCTGCGCAGGCTGATGCGGTCCGCGCCGATCCTGCCCGATACGATCGACGCGATGGACGCGCTGGGCGCCTTGCGCTCCGCGGAGGTGCCGATGGGCCTCGTCCATGACGAATATGGCCATTTCGAAGGCATCGTGACCCCGGCCAACCTGCTCGCCGCGATCGCCGGCGAATTGGCCTCCGACGTCGAGCCGGGCGACAATCCCAACATCGTCACCCGCGACGACGGCTCGCTGCTCGTCTCGGGCCAGATGGCGGCTGACCTCCTCGCCGAGAAGATCGGCCTCGATCTGCCCGAGGACCGCGATTACGCGACCGTCGCCGGCCTCGCGCTCGCGGTGCTCAAGCGGCTGCCCAATGAGGGCGACAGCTTCGTCGAGCAGGGCTGGCGCTTCGAAGTGGTCGATATGGACGGGCGCAAGATCGACAAGCTGCTGGTCGCGCAGGCCGAACGCGGATGAGCGCGGCACGGCGGGGCGATCGGCTGGCCGCTCGGCAGCGCGCGCTCCGCGTGCCGCCCGGCCCTTGCGACCCTGCCGGACGCCCTTTTTGAAGCAATGACCGAAGCCGAAGCCCTTCTCCCCGAGCGGCTGGCGCGCGCGATCACGCTCGCCGGGCCGATTCCGCTATCGCAGTTCATGGGCGCGGCCAACGCGCATTATTATGCGACGCGCGATCCGCTCGGCGCGCGCGGCGACTTCACGACGGCGCCCGAAGTGAGCCAGATGTTCGGCGAGTTGATCGGGCTTTGGCTGGCCGACCTGTGGGATCGTGCCGGCCGGCCGGAAGGCGCGCATTATGTCGAATTCGGCCCCGGCCGCGGCACGCTTGCAGTCGATGCGCTGCGCGCGATGGGCCAGGTCGGCCTCGCACCGCCGGTCGCGCTGGTCGAGACCAGCCCCAGCTTGCGCGCGATCCAGAAGGAGCGACTGCCCGAGGCGGAATGGGTGCTCGATCCGGTCGGCCTGCCCGATCAGGGGCCGCTGCTCGTGGTCGCCAACGAATTCTTCGATGCGCTGCCGATCCGCCAGCTCGTCGCGACCGCCGAGGGCTGGCGCGAGCGGCTGGTCGCCTGCCAGGACACGTTGTTCCTGCCGATCGTCGGCGATCGCAGCTTCGACATGATCATCCCGCGCCACCTCAAGGACGCAGCCCCGGGCTCGATCCTGGAGACCTCGCCGGCCAGCGTCGCGATCCTGCGTCAGCTCGCCGCGCGACTGCTCGCCCAGGGCGGCGCCGCGCTGATCGTCGATTATGGCTATGAAGGCCCGGCGATCGGCGACACGCTCCAGGCGGTGCGCGGCCATCGCTACGCCAATCCGTTCGAGGATCCGGGCGAGGCCGACCTCACCGCGCATGTCGATTTCGCCACGCTCAGGGAAGCCGCCGAGGCCGAAGGGCTGGTCGCCTATGGCCCGGTCACCCAGGGCGCGCTGCTCTCCGCGCTCGGCATCGGCCCGCGCACCGAAAGCCTGGCCCGCGCCGCCCCCGAGCGCGCCGAAGACCTCGCCCGCGACCGCGATCGGCTGATCGATCCCGAACAGATGGGCGATCTGTTCAAGGCGATCGCGATCACCGCGCCGGGCTGGCCCGTGCCGGCGGGCTTCGCATGAACTATCGCGACGCCACCCATGCGGACATCCCCGCGATCGACGCGCTGTTCCGCGCGAGCTTCGTCGCGACCTTCGGCCATCTCTATCGTCCCGAGGATCTCGCCGCCTTCCTCGCCCAGTTCACCCCCGCCGCATGGGCAGCCGAATTCGCCGACCACCGTTTCCGCCTCGCCGAGGATGCCGAGGGCCTGGCCGGTTACCTGAAACTCGGCCCCATCACCCTCCCCGCCACGCCCACCGGTCCTGCACTCGAGCTGCGCCAGCTCTATCTCGACGAGCGTGCCAAGGGCAGCGGCGCCGCGCAGACGCTGACCGACTGGGCCGTCGAAACCGCCCGCGCCGAGGGCGCGAGTGAGCTCTGGCTTTCGGTCTATATCGACAATCACCGCGCCCGGCGCTTCTACGAACGAAACGGCTTCGAGGATCGCGGCCGCTACACCTTCATGGTCGGCGCGCACGAGGATGAGGACCGGCTGATGCGGAAGGTGCTATGAGCGACGTCGAAGTCTTCCGCGCCCACGCACTCGGCGGAATCGCGCATGGCTTTCTCGGCCGCAAGGGCGGCGTCTCCACGGGCGCGATGGCCAGCCTCAATGTCGGCACCGGCTCGTCCGACGATCCGGCGCTGATCGCCGAGAATCGTCGCCGCGCCGTCGAGGCGGTGCTGCCGGGCGCGCGGCTCGCCACCGTCTATCAGGTCCATTCGGCCGATTGCGTCGCCGTGATCGAGCCCTACGAGGACCGCCTGCGCCCGCGCGCCGACGCGCTGGTCACCGATCGCCCCGGGCTCGCGCTCGGCATCCTCACCGCCGATTGCGCCCCGGTACTGCTCGCAGACCGCGAGGCCGGCGTGGTCGGCGCCGCCCATGCCGGGTGGAAGGGGGCGATCGGCGGCGTCACCGATTCGACGATCGCCGCGATGGAGATGCTCGGCGCCCGGCGCGACCGCATCGTCGCCGCAGTAGGTCCGTGCATCGCCCGCGCTTCGTACGAAGTCGATGCCGGCTTCTTTGCCCGTTTTGCCGAAGCGGACCCGGAGAATGAGCGCTTCTTCACCGAAGGGCGCCGCACCGATCACTGGCAGTTCGACCTCGAGGCCTATGTCGCGCAGCGGCTCGCCGCCGCCGGCATCCGCACGGTGGAGACGCTGGGGCAGGACACCTATGCCCAGCCCGAGCATTTCTACTCCTTCCGCCGCGCCACGCATCGCGGCGAGCCCGATTACGGCCGGCAAGTCTCGATCATCGGCCTTGAGGGATCGCTTCCAAAATAGGATTTGATCTGCTTGGCTCCTGCCATGCGCGTCGGCTCCCCCTCGAACGATCGCCTTGCCACCGGGCTCGCGCGGCTTCGCGGGGATGCGATTCCATCCCGACGTGCCCTAAACTTCCTAAACTTCCGCGAGCCCTGCGCATCCGCTAGGGGCTGCGAATCGTTACAAGCGATACCAAACAACGCGGGCGCCCACGCCCCATCCGGAGAGACCCGATGACCGACGAAACCGAAGCCGATCTGACCGGCGGCACCCCGCGGCGCCGTCCCAAGCCAGACATCGACACGGTCGGCGGGCGCAAGCTCAAGCCGAGCACGCTGATGATGGGGCATGGCTATGATCCTATGCTCTCCGAAGGCTCGCTCAAGCCGCCGATCTTCCTCACCTCCACGTTCGTCTTCCCCAATGCCGCCGCGGGCAAGCGCCATTTCGAGGGCGTCACCGGCAAGCGCCCGGGCGGGGCCGAGGGGCTGGTCTACTCGCGCTTCAACGGGCCGAACCAGGAGATCCTCGAAGACCGGCTCGCCGTGTGGGAAGAGGCCGAGGACGCGCTGGCCTTTTCCTCGGGCATGTCGGCGATCGCCACCCTGTTCCTGTCGATGGTCAAGCCCGGCGACACGATCGTGCATTCGGGCCCGCTCTATGCGGCAACCGAGACGCTGATCGCGCGCATCCTCGGGCGCTTCGGCATCCATTGGCTCGATTTCCCCGCCGGCGCCACGCGGGAGGAGATCGATGCGGTGCTGGGCAAGGCCGCTTCGGGCAATGTCGCGCTGATCTATCTCGAAAGCCCGGCGAACCCGACCAATGCGCTGGTCGATGTCGAGGCGGTCGCCGCCAGCCGCGACGCGATCTTCACCGGCGCCAACAAGCCGCCGATCGCGATCGACAACACGTTTCTCGGCCCGCTCTGGGCCAAGCCGCTGCAGCAGGGCGCGGACATCGTCGTCTACAGCCTCACCAAATATGCCGGCGGCCATTCGGACCTGGTCGCGGGCGGCGTGCTCGGCACGAAGGAGCACATCAACACGATCCGGCTGATGCGCAACACGATCGGCACGATCTGCGATCCCAACACCGCCTGGATGCTGCTGCGCAGCCTCGAGACGCTCGAGCTGCGGATGAGCCGCGCCGGCGAGAATGCCGCGAAGGTCTGCGAATTCCTGGCCGGGCATCCCAAGGTCGAGAAGGTCGGCTATCTCGGCTTCCTCGAACGCGGCGACGACGCCCGCCAGGCCGACATCTATCGCCGCCATTGCAGCGGCGCCGGCTCCACCTTCTCGCTCTATCTGAAGGGCGGCGAGAAGGAGGCATTCGCGTTCCTCGACAGCCTCAAGATCGCCAAGCTCGCGGTCAGCCTGGGCGGCACCGAGACGCTGGCGAGCCATCCGGCCGGCATGACGCATCTCTCGGTGCCCGATGCGCGCAAGCAAGCGCTGGGGATCACCGACAATCTCGTCCGCATCTCGATCGGCGTCGAGGACGCCGACGACCTCATCGCCGACTTCGACGAGGCGCTGAAGGCGGTGTGACGGCGGGGCGCACCAGCGGATCGAGCAGATCGGCCATCGTCCGCTGGTCGCTGAGCGAAGGGTGGTGGTTGCACGCCGTCATCTCGAGCGTGCCGATCTTGACCGGCGTCGCCCCGGTGGCGGCGGCCACCGCGGCGACGTCGGGGTAGAAATTCTCGGCGCCCATCAGCACCAGCCGAGCCTGGGGCTGGCGGCGGCGAAGCTCTTTGACAAAGTCGATATAGCGCGCGCGGTAATCGGCATGGAGCGCCGCCGCATCGGCCCAGGCCTCGCCGGCATGGACCGGCGTGGAGAAATCGTTGGTGCCGAGGTTGATGACGATCACGCGCGGCTGCCACGCCGGATCGGGTGCCGCGGGGGTCGCCTCGCCGGGGATCGCGCGGGGATAGAGGAAGGGCAGGCTCTCGCCCGGCTTGCGGCCGGCATAGTTGCGGACGACGCCGTAGCCCGAATAGGCGATCACTCGGTAATCGGCGCCAAGCCGGCGGGCGAGGACCGGGCCGAACGCCTGGCTGGTGTCGGTGGTGTCATGGACCTTCGCGCCGTCGCACTCCCGCGTCGGCGAGAGATCGCCATAGCCGACGCTGTGCGAATCGCCGATGAATTCGATCTGCGGCTTGGGGTCGGGTGGCGGAAGCGGCTGGCCCCGGGTGAAAAACCCTTCGAACCGCGTGCTGCCCGATTGGCTCTCGGTGAGCTTTTCGAGGCGGACGGTGTGAATCCCCGGGCTCAGGCCGTCGATCCTGACTTCGGTGTAACCCGGCTGGGTCCGGCCCTGCGTCGCCTTGCCGTCCACCGAGACGCGGAGGAAATCGGTGTCGGTACTGTATTCAACGACCACCGACGTGCCCTTGAACCGCCCTTCGATATAGACGCCGGGCCAGCCGAAGCGCAGCGCCTCGCCGTCGGTAACGAAGCGGCCGCCGACATGGACCGGCAGCCGCTTGCCCTCCGGTGCGGGCGCGGCGAGGAAGAGCGGCAGGAGCAGGGCGGCGAGCTTCATGCTCGCAGCCTATCGCCTCCCGCTGCGCCCGTCAGCCCCAGAGCCGGGCCCGATAGGCCTGGAAGCAGCGCTCGCCGCACTTCAAGCGGATCAGCGCGCCCTCGGCCATCGCGGTGGCGCGTGCGGGATCCTCTTCGACCGCCGGGCGGATCGCTTCGCGGTTCCAATCCTCGCTATGCTTGACGTCGAGCACCGCGTGCAGCGTGAAATAGCGTGCCTCCTTGGGGCTGAGGCCGACGCGCTTGAGTCCCTCGGCCACGCAGGCCGAACGGCCCGGCGCGGTCAGCTCGATCACGCCGAGCGCGCCCACCGAATGCCAGGCATAGCGCCGCGTCGTCGCCATCGCGGTCATCGCATTGGCGAGGCACAGGCTTTCCCAGACCGTCTTCTCGATCACCGGCTCGACCGCCAGCGTCTCGACCAGCGCATCGAGCATCGGGCCGTGCATGCCCTTTTCGGTGCCATGGCCCATCTCGTCCCAATAATTGCGGGCGAGCTCGAGCTTGGGCCGGGTCGGCAGCTTGACCTGAGTCATCGCGACCAGGTCGTCGAACCCCGCTTCGCCGGCGGCCTCCTGCTCGAAGAACCATCGAAGCTGGTCTCGGTCGGCAGCCTCGGCCAGCCAGGGAAAGAGGGGATCGCCCTGCCCCGGCCCGACCGCCTTCAGCCCTTCGAACCAGGCGATGAAGCCTTCTACGTCGGTCGGTGCGTCAGCCGCTTCCTCGGCCACCTCGGCCCGCAACTCCTCGAGGAACGCGCCTTCGAGCCGCTGCATCCTCAGATCGCGTTCGAACTGCTTCTGCCAATCGGCGCTCGGAAAGCCCGGCGCGAGCCGCTCGCGGTTCCAGTGGGCCAGGCCGCGCTGGAAGCTGTCGGTGAGAAATTGCGATCCGCTCTCGTTCGCGAAATCGCGCGCTCTCGTCGCCATGTTATTGAAACTCCTCTCGAATACCGGATCAACCAGTGGCGACATGGGAAGGTTCCCGCACGAACGGTGCGCTACGGGGTTCCACCAGTTGCGGGCGAGGGGCGCATTGGGCACCCGGACATCAACAACGCGCCAAGGAGCCAGAATGTCCGATCGCATCGCCCATCCCGGTCTCGCGGCCAAAGTCACCAGCGCCGAACATGCCGCTTCGTTCATCACCGATCACATGACGGTGGGCATGAGCGGCTTCACCGGCTCGGGCTATCCCAAGGCGGTGCCGCTGGCGCTGGCGGCGCGGATCGAGGACGAGCATGCGGCCGGGCGACCGATGCGGGTGCGCGTCTGGACCGGCGCCTCGACCGGGCCCGAACTCGACGGCGCCCTCGCCAAGGCCGACGGCATCGAGCTGCGCCTGCCCTATAATTCCGATCCCATCGCTCGCGAGCGGATCAATCGCGGCGAGATGGAATATCTCGACCTCCACCTCAGCCAGGTTGCGCCGCTTGCCTGGGAAGGCTTTCTGGGGCCCCTCGACGTCGCCGTGGTCGAAGTTGCCGGCGTCGCGGCGGACGGATCGCTGATCCCCTCTTCCTCGATCGGCAACAACAAGACCTGGCTCGATCGCGCCGGCGGCGTGATCCTCGAGGTCAATCGCTGGCAGAACCCGGCGCTGGAGGGGATGCACGACATCTATTACGGCACCGCGCTGCCGCCGCACCGCGTGCCGATCCCCCTGGTCCGCCCCGATCAGCGCATCGGCGAGACCCATTTCCGCTGCGATCCCGACAAGGTGATCGCCGTGGTCGAAACCGATTCGCCCGATCGCAACCTGCCCTTCGATGCCCCCGATGCCGGGGCCCGGGCCATCGCCGGGCACATCATCGAGTTCCTGGCGCACGAAGTCGCCAAGGGCCGGCTGCCCCAATCGCTGCTGCCGCTCCAGTCCGGCGTCGGCAACATCGCCAATGCGGTGCTCGCCGGCCTGATCGACGCCCCATTCGACGACATGACCGCCTATACCGAAGTGCTGCAGGACGGGATGCTGGCGCTGCTCGAAGCCGGCAAGCTGCGCATGGCCTCGGCGACCGCCTTCTCGCTGAGTCCGGAGGCAGCGCAGCGGCTGAATGCGGAAATGGCGACGTTCCGCGACCGCATCATCCTGCGCCCCCAGGAGATCAGCAACCATCCCGAGATCGTCCGCCGCCTCGGCTGCCTAGCGATGAACGGGATGATCGAGGCGGATATCTACGGCAACGTCAATTCGACTCACCTGATGGGGTCGCGCATCCAGAACGGCATCGGCGGTTCGGGAGACTTTGCGCGCAACGCCTATATCTCGATGTTCGTCTCGCATTCGACCGCCAAGGGCGGCGCGATCTCGACGATCGTCCCCCATGTCAGCCATGTCGATCACATCACTCAGGACGTGCAGGTGATCGTCACCGAACAGGGCCTCGCCGATCTGCGCGGCCTAGCCCCGCGCCGCCGCGCCGAGCTGGTGATCGAGAAGTGCGCGCATCCCGATTTCCGGCCGATGCTGCGCGACTATTACGAGCGGGCGCTCAAGGGCAGCTACGGCCTGCAGACGCCAATGCTGTGCGGCGACGCGCTGGCCTGGCACCAACGCTTCGTCGAGACGGGATCGATGCGGGCGAAATCCTGACGAGGGTCGACGGACACCCGTCCCATCTTGCTAATACACCCACGCCGTGCGACGCTGCCCTGACGCCAAAGCTTGGCGAGGGGGATCACCGACGTGCCAGACAGCGAACCCAACGGCGCGCCCGCGCTCGAATTGCGCGGGATCGGCAAGACCTATGGCCGCGGCGCCAAAGCCAAGCGCGCCGTCGACGACGTCTCGCTGACCGTCCGGCGCGGCGAAGTCTATGGCTTTCTGGGCCCCAATGGCGCGGGCAAGAGCACGACGATCCGCATGGCGCTGGGGCTGATCCGGCCGACCGACGGCGACGTGCGGATCTTCGGCCAGGCCGTGACCGACAGCGCAGTGCTGCGGCGGGTCGGCTCGCTGGTCGATGGCGGCACCTTCTATCCTTTCCTTTCGGGCCGCGACAATCTGCGCGTGCTCGCGCGCACGCAGGGGCATGACGGCGTGCGGATCGAGGCGGTGCTCGACCGGGTGGACCTCGCCCGCGACGCGCATCGCAAGGTGAAGGGCTATTCCACGGGCATGAAGCAGCGGCTCGGCGTCGCCGCCGCGCTGCTCGACGATCCCGAGCTGGTGATCCTCGACGAGCCGGCCAACGGCCTCGATGCGGCCGGCATCCAGGACATGCGCAGCCTGATCCGCGGCCTGGCCGGCGAAGGCAAGGCGGTGTTCCTATCGAGCCATCTGCTCCACGAAGTCCAGCAGCTCTGCGACCGGCTGGCGATCGTCAACAAGGGCAAGCTGATCCGCGAGGCGACGGTAAGCGAGATGATCGGCCAGGGCGCCGCGCTGCGCATCGAGGCCGAGCCGATCGAGGCGGCGATCGCCGCGCTGGCGCCGCGCTGGCCGGCGGAGCGCGCCGGCAGCGGCCTTAGCGTGCGCGCCGGGCGGGCGGAGGCGCCCGAGATCGTCCGGCAGCTCGCCGCGGCGGGCATCGACCTTTTCCATATCGGGCCCGACGACAAGAGCCTGGAGGAAATCTTCCTGACCATGACGAGGGATGCCGATGCTTGATGCGATCCGCGCCGAGGCGCTGAAGCTGCGCCGCCATCGCGCCACCTGGCTGATGGTATGGATCTATCCGATCGGCATCACGCTGCTGGCCGCGGGCGTGCTGCTCTATGGCCTGGCGACGGGCCCCCATGCGGCCAAGGTGCCCGGTGAGGCCGCGCGCTGGATCCACGATACCACGGTGTTGTGGAACGTGCCGCGATCGGGGCCGGGGCGATTCCTGATTGCCGGCTTCGCGGCGGTGGCGTTCGCAGGCGAATATGGCTGGAACACCTGGAAGCTGATCATCCCCGCGCGGGCGCGCTGGCAATTGATCGCGGCGAAATGGGCGGTGACGCTGGCCTTCATGCTGATCGCGATGATCGCCGCGTCGCTGATCGGACTGGCTGCCGATTGGCTGCAATCCTTCCAGGGCCAGCCGATCCCGGCGGGCGTGACGCTGGGCGCGATCCTCGAGGCGCATGCGCAGGCGGCGGGCTACACCCTGCTCTCGATGGCCTTCACCATCGCCTTTGCCGGCATGTTCGCGATCCTGACCCAATCGATCCTGGCGACCGTGATCCTCTCGATCGCGATCGTGGTGCTCGAAGGGCTGCTGCCGCTGCTCGGCGTCCTCGCCTATGCCCATGCGCCGGCGCTGACCAAGGCCGCGCTCGAATTCCTGCCGCTCTATCCCATGGCGAACCTAGCCCACTTAGCCAGCGGAGGCGAAGGCCTGGTGCTGCCGCTGGGCCCGGGCGCGACGCTGTCGATGCCTTGGGGCACCTCGCTCGCCATGGTGCTCGGGTGGACGCTGGCGGCGGCGGCAGTGACGCAAGCCCGGTTCCTGCGGCAGGATTTGAATTAGGGCGGACCGGCATCGGGCGGACAGCCCTTGGAAGGGGTAACTTCGGACTTGTTTCGGGGTCCAGCGGAAAAGCAAGCGATGGACAAGAAGCGCCAGGGTATGAACCCATAAATGGCCGCCTTCGGCGCTGAGGCTGAACGTCCGGCAATGCGTTGTTAGCTGCCGTCGGTAAAACTCGCATGTCAGATGTATCGGAGCTTACCAAGCACCATAATTTCGCGTTGTGAGCTTTCGTCACTGGCTGATGCTGTTGGACTCCGAACACTTAGGATGCGGCCCAGCCCTTCGCGAGCAACCAGCGACCCAGCGAGCGAGCGCCGTCGTCCTCGTCGCTGCCCGGCACGGTGAGGATTTCCTTGCCGTCCTGTCGCACGAGAACGATCGGGTTATACGACCCGCCAGCTTCCCGATAGCGATGCGGCTGGGCGAGCAGATAGCCGCGATATGGACCCGTTCGCATTACCCTCATCAGCCCGCCGTCGAACACGAGTTTTTGCTCGCCGGTGCGCACATTGATCTGGTGCGTGCCCGCTGAAGTCTCGGATTCGAGCTTACTAAAATAGACGATTCGCTGGTCGGGCGACCAGCGGGGGCCCCAGAAGCTCCCTCGAAAGACTGGGCCGACGTAGAGCTTGCGATGCTTGCCGGTGCGCGTGTCGATCAGCCATACCGCGCTTGATCCCCCTCGTTCCGTTGTGGCTTGTCGCTCCACGCGGATCTCCGCGCGCCATCGTCCGTCGGGAGAAGTTGCACTCTCGCCTACTGAGGAGGGGGCTGCGAAAAGGGCGACGACAGCTATGAAGCGGAACATCGAGAGTCTCCCGGAAAAACCAGGTCTACACGAGCATAAGATCAACTTCGTACGTTTCAGCAACGGCCGCAACGGGAGCGTAGCCGACGGGCCGCATTTATCAGTCTACGGCCAGTTCAGCCGGTGCGGGTAGGCTGCCCCTGGAACAAAGTCCGGGGTGCCGATGAAGGAGGTTGGGCGATTAGGGCAAACGACCAGTGCTCCCGCCCTTGCGATGCCGTTGGGGGGCCTTAGGCTAGCATCATGATTGCACCCCTCCGCCTCGCAACCCTAGCCCTGATCGCGCTCGCCGCCGCGCCGATCGCTGCGCAGACCACCTACGAATCGGTCGATCCGATGATCGGCACCGGCGGCGAGGGTCACACTTTCCCTGGGGCGGTCGCGCCGTTCGGGATGATCCAATTGAGCCCGGACACCGACACGACCTGCGTGATCCGCAAATGCTACAGCCATGCCGCCGGCTATCGCTATGAGGATCCGACGATCCAGGGCTTCTCGATGACCCATTTCTCGGGCGCGGGGCATTCGGACCTGGGCGACTTCCTGATCCAGCCAGTCGCGGGCGATGCCGTGGCGCTCGAGCCCGACGGCTATCGTTCGCCCTTCGATCATGCGACCGAGCAGGCCCAGCCAGGCTATTATGCCGTGACGCTCGCCAAGCCTGGAGTACGCGCCGAGATGACCGCGGGGACGCGCGTCGGCGTGCAGCGCTATGCCTTTCCGGCGAGCAAGGCGGCGCACCTGCTGCTCGATCTGCGCAGCTCGCTCTACAATTATCCGGGCAAGACCCTGTGGTCGTCGATCCGCATCCGGGCGGACGGCACGATCACCGGCATGCGCGAGACGCGCGGTTGGGCGCCGGCGCGCAAGCTCTATTTCGCGATCCGGCCCAATGCGCCGCTGATCGGACATGGCTTTTTCGATCGCGAGGAGAAGGTCGAATATAAGGGCTTCCAGGGGCCGAGCCGGGGCGCCGATGACGCCCAGCAGCTTGCAGGGCGCTCACTCGTCGCGCGGCTCGATTTCGGCGCACTCGATCGTGCGCTCGAAGTGAAGGTGGCGATCTCGGCGGTCGATGAGGACGGGGCGATCGCCAATCTCGACAGCGAACGCGGCGATTTCGACGCGATCCGCGCGGGCACGCGCAAAGCTTGGGAAAAGGCGCTGGGCGCGGTCGAGATCGAGGCGCCGGCCGCGATGAAGACGACGGTGGCGACCGCGCTCTATCACAGCTTCATGGCGCCGAGCGTCTTTTCCGACGCCGATGGGCGCTGGCGCGGGCCCGACGACCAGGTCCATGCTGCGAAGGGCTTCACCTTCCACTCGACCTTTTCGCTGTGGGACACGTTCCGCGCCGAGCATCCGCTGCTGCTGCTCACGCAGAGCGAGAAGAGAAATGCCGATTTCGTCAATTCGCTGATCGCCAGCCAACAGGTCAGCCCTTTCGGCATCCTGCCGGTCTGGCAGTTCCATGGGCGCGAAACCTGGACGATGATCGGCTATCATGCCGTGCCGGTGATTGCCGATGCCTATCTCAAGGGCGTGCGCGGCTTCGATGCGCAGGCGGCGCTCGATGCGATGGTGAAGAGTGCGACCTATGGCCCCTATGGCGGGCTCGATCACTATATGAAGCTCGGCTATGTGCCGATCGACCAGGAGCCCGAGGCGGCGTCCAAGACGGTCGAATATGCCTATGACGACTGGACGATCGCGCGGATGGCGCGAGCGATGGGCGAGGCGGATATCGCCGCGGCGTTCGAGAAGCGGGCGGGCAATTGGCGCAACAGCTTCGATGCCAGGACCGGCTTCCTGCGCGCCCGCAAGAGCGACGGCAGCTATCGCACGCCGTTCGATCCGACTGCGATCAACTATGGATCGGACTATACCGAGGGCAATGCCTGGCAATATTCGTGGTTCGTGCCGCAGGATCAGGCCGGCATGTTCGCGCTGCTGGGCGGCGACGCAGCGGCAGTGAAGAAGCTCGATGCGATGTTCGACTTCGACAATTCGAAGCTCGATTACAGCCATGCCGAGGACATTGCCGGGCTGATCGGCCAGTACATCCATGGCAACGAGCCGAGCCACCACGTCGCCTATCTCTACAATTATGCCGGCCAGCCCTGGCGGACGCAGGAGCGGCTGAAGCAGATCGTCGAGAGCCAGTACAGGCCGACGCCCGACGGGCTCGCCGGCAATGACGATCTCGGCCAGATGTCGGCCTGGCTGGTGTTTACCGCGCTCGGCTTCTATCCGGTCGCGCCGGGATCGAACCAATATGTCATCGGCCGGCCGTTCGTGGATCGCGCGGTGCTGAACCTGCCCAACGGCAGGCGCTTCACGGTGGTGGCGGAGGGGCTGTCGGATGCCAATCGCTATGTCGGCAAGGTGACGCTCAATGGGCGTCCGCTGGCGCGCGGATATCTTCGCCACGAGGAGATCGTCGCGGGCAGTGAGCTGCACTTCACGATGCAGGCGGTGCCGGACCGGAGCTGGGCGACCGGCAAGACGGCGCGGCCCTATTCGATGAGCACGGCGCGGCCCTAGCCGTCGCCCACCCGCTCGATATCGGCGCCGACGGCCTGGAGCTTCTCCTCGAGCCGCTCATAGCCGCGATCGAGGTGGTAGACGCGGTTGACTTGCGTTTCACCCTCGGCGGCGAGGCCGGCGAGGATCAGGCTCATCGACGCGCGCAGGTCTGTGGCCATCACTTGGGCACCGACCAGCTTGGCCGGGCCGTGAACGACGGCGGTGCGCCCGCGCACGTCGATATGCGCCCCCATCCGGGCGAGTTCGGGCACGTGCATGTAGCGGTTCTCGAAGATCGTCTCGGTGAACACGCTCGCCCCCTCGGCCATGCACTGCATTGCCATGAACTGGGCCTGCATGTCGGTCGCAAAGCCGGGGAACGGCGCGGTCGACAGCGTCAGCGGCTTGAGCGGGCCTTCCGCGGCGATGCGGATCGCACCCTTCGTCTCCTCTACCGTGACGCCGGCCTGGACCAGCGCGTCGAGCGTCGCGCGCATGTCGCTCGCCTCGGCGCCGAGGAGTTCGATATCGCCGCCGGTGATCGCCGCGGCGCAGGCATAGCTCCCCGCCTCTATGCGATCGGGCATCACCGCATAGGTCGCGCCGTGCAGCCGATCGACGCCTTGGATCTCGAGCCGCTCAGTACCGATGCCGTGGATCTGCGCGCCCATCGCGACGAGCAGGTTGCACAGGTCGACGATCTCGGGCTCGCGCGCGGCGTTTTCGAGCACGGTGGTGCCGCGCGCGGTTGCCGCGGCCATCAGCGCATTCTCGGTCGCGCCGACCGAGACGACCGGGAAGCTGTACCGTCCGCCGGCAAGCCGGCCACCCGGGGCGCTGGCCTTCACATAGCCCGCGGCGAGCTCGATCTCCGCGCCCATCGCCTCGAGTGCCTTCAGGTGCAGGTCGATCGGCCGGTTGCCGATCGCGCAGCCGCCGGGCAGCGACACCGTCGCCTCGCCGGCGCGGCCGAGCAACGGGCCGAGCACCAGGATCGAGGCCCGCATCTTGCGGACGATATCATAGGGCGCGACCGTAGCGCTAAGATTGCCGGCCCGCACCGTCATCACCCGGCCGAAGTCGTTGGGCCGCGTGCCCTCGATCGAAGTGGAGGCGCCGAGTTCGTTGAGCAGATGGCCGAAGCTGTCGACATCGGCGAGCCGCGGCAGGTTGCGCAGCGTCAGCGGCTCGTCGGTAAGCAGCGCGCAGGGCATCAGCGTCAAGGCCGCATTCTTCGCCCCCGACACCGGAACTTTACCTAATAGGCGGTTGCCGCCGCGGATGAGAATACGGTCCATGCCGGGCTTCTAGTGCTTGCTCGGGCGCACGCAAGGGTGAGCCGATTTTACAGCGCTTGATCGACTTTAATGCACCGATTCCACCGCGCTGCTTTGCACGGCGCGTGGGGGGAAGCAAAAAGCGTGTCCGGTAGTTGTTTCGCCGACGTGTTGAGTGAGCTGGTCGATCTGACCCAGACCGAAACCGCGGCCCTTGAAAAGCTCGAAATACGTCAGCGCCAGGTTCGGCGCGGGGCGGTGATTCAGCGCGAGAACGAGGCGTGCGGCGACCTGTTCGTGCTCCGCAAGGGCGTCATGATGAGCTATGTGCTGCTCGACGACGGCAGCCGGCAGATCCTGCGTTTTCACTTCCCCGGCGACCTGCTCGGCATCTCCAGCGCGATCTACCGCGAAGCCCCCGAAACGCTGGCCGCCCTTTCGGACTGCGTGCTCTGCCCGTTCGATCGGGCGGCGCTCTCCGAAATGATGGTCGCGCATCCGCGGCTCTCGGCGCTGGTTCTGGTTTACTCGCAGATCGAGCGAGTCGCGCTGACCGACCGGCTGGCGGCCCTGGGACGGACCAGCGCCAAGGCACGCGTCGCGGCGTTGCTGCTTGAATTGCGCAATCGGCTTCGTGCTACCGACAAGAGCGTCGCCAATGTGTTCGCGCTCGGGCTGACGCAGGAGGAAGTGGGCGACGCGACGGGGCTGACCGCCGTTCACGTCAATCGCATGCTGCGACAGTTGGAGGAAGAGGGCCTGATCTCGCGCGAATCGGGGCGCGTCACGCTGCTCGACGAACGCGCGCTCGCCCGTGCGGCCAACTACGTCAATCGCTACCAAGGCCTCGACCTCAGCTGGCTGCCCAGCGCGAATTGAAGGCAGGGCCGAGCGTCGGCGGCGACAACCCGCGCCACCCGGCCCCGATTCCTGCCCAACCCCCCGGTTTCAGGAATTGCGCCAATTGTAGCGCGGCGCGCGCGAACAGGGATGTCCGGGAAAATGCCTAGCAAATTGCATTTGCCGGCAGACGGCCTGCGGCGTCAGGCCTTTTCCAGCGTGCATTGGAGCGGATGCTGGTTCTGCCGTGCGAAATCGATGACCTGGCTGACCTTGGTCTCGGCGACTTCATAGCTGAACACGCCGCAAACTCCGACGCCGCGCTGGTGGACGTGGAGCATCACCCGCGTCGCCTCCTCCATGTTCATGCGGAAGAAGCGTTGGAGTACCAGCACGACGAATTCCATCGGCGTATAATCGTCGTTGAGCATCAACACCCGATACGGCGTCGGCTTCTTGGTGCGCGTGCGGGTGCGAGTGGCAAGTCCGACCGAAGGATCGTTGCCCCGGTCGTCGTCGCCGTCCTCGGCCATACGGATGTTGAATTGCACGGGATTTGTCACACCCGTGAAAATATGGATTCGCGGGGGCAAGGGCAAGGCTGAGTCACGCCCAAACCGGTTAACCGTCCAGAGAGGACGAACCGCCCGCTAAACGAGTACCCGCGCTTTCGACTCGCATTTCCCCCCGCCAGCCCCCACATCGGCTCCATGGCGTCGCCTCCTCCTTCGATCATTCGCGTCATCGATCTCGAGACCACCGGCGACCGCCCGCCCGCGCACGCCGTAGTGGAGATCGGCTGGCAGGACGTGGCGCTGCAGCCCGATGGGCGTTGGGAACTCGAAGGCGAGGGCGGGCAGCGCATGGTCAATCCGGGCCGGCCGATCCCGCCGCTGACCATGGCGATCCACCATATCCGCGACGAGGACGTCGCGGACGCGCCCTGGTGGCATGATGTCGCCCGCCCGATCCTCGATCCCTGGCCGCGCCGCGCCGCGCTCGCCGCGCATCGCGCGACGTTCGAGGAGCAATTTTGCACGCCGGCGCTCACCCGCGGCGCCGACTGGATCTGCACCTGGAAATGCGCGCTGCGGCTCTGGCCGGACAGCCCGGGCTTTTCCAACCAAATGTTGCGCTATTGGCGCCGGCCCGAAGGCATGGTCCACGAGCGCGGGCTCCCCGCGCATCGGGCCTTTCCCGATGCGTATGTGACGGCGCATCACCTGCGCGACATGCTCAACGAGGCGAGCCTCGCGCAGCTGATCGAATGGTCGAAGCAGCCGGGGCTGCTGCCGCGCGTGCGTTACGGCCCCGATCGCGGCAAGGAATGGAGCGAAATCGACGAGGATTCGCTCGCCGGCTTCCTCACCGATCGCGACGAAGACATCCGTTTTACGGCGCAGACCGAATATGCGCGCAGGCTTGGGGGCGCGCCGGTCGGCCGGGATGCGCCCGCCCAGCGGCTCTTGTTCTAGATCCAGTTCAGCGCTTGCCGGCGATCAGCCAGCGCACGCCTTCCAGCACCACGCCATAGACCAGATGCGCGGCAACCCCGTAGACATGAGTCGCCACGGGGGCGTCGCCCAGCGCCGGCCCCAGCCCGGCCGCCGGCACCGCGCCCTCGTCGAGCAGTGCCGAGGTGACGACCCCATAGGCGCTGCCGAACCCCGCGCTCGCTTCGGGCTTGTATTCGGTGATGAGCCCATAGATGCCGCCAAGCACCGCGCCGGTGACGTAATGCACCGCCTGCCCCGCCGGCTCGCGATAGGGCTCGGGCACGGCCTCGCCGGTCACGACCTCGCTGGCCCGATCGGCGGCCTTCACCGTCGCCGGCTCGTCTTTGCTGCCTTCGTCCGGGAGCAACTTGCTCGCCTGGCTCTGGAACGCGGCCATCGCCGCCGATGCGACGAGCCCCGCGGCGATGCCGGCGGCCAGGCCGAGAAGGGGACGGGGCTTCGCCATCAGTGCATTCTCCGCGGGAGGGACCGAGCCAACGCGCCGATCCCTGCCCGGCTCCGTGGCCGGTATCAATATCGGATGCGCACAGCCCTGATGCCGTGCCTGGCGAGCTGTGCCTGCACGCTGTCCTTGCCGGCTAGGTGCCCGGCGCCGACCGCGAGGAAAACCGTGCCGGGCTTCGCCATGCGCTTCTCGATCCATTCGGCCCAACGGGCGTTGCGCTGGGCCAGCAGCACGTTGCCGATTTCCGGCGTCTTGCGCATTTCCGCATTGAGCTCCCGGCCCAGCGCATCGGAATCCCCCGCAGCCCACAGCGCGACCATCTTGTCGAGCTTGGGGCCCGTCTCGGCATAGTCGTCGATCACCGAGGTGAGGAACTTGATCTGGAGCGCCTCGGGCAGCGTATCGAAATAGCCGAGTTGCTGTTCCGCGGTTTCAAGCCCGATCAGCGGCTTTTTCGCGGCCTTGGCGGCGTTGGTGATCGTGCGCTCGGCGCCGCCGTTCGGATCCCATCCGAGCTTCTGGAGCGGGGCAACGCTCAGCGTCATCGCGGCGAACCAGGGCTCGTAGCGATCGAGCCCTGCGGGCGGCAGGCCGAGATCGGCGAGTTCCTTGGCGAAGGCAGCGCGCTTGTCCGCCGGCAGCTTCTCGGTCAGCGAGGGGCCGCCACTCGCCACTGCGGTCTTGAACAGCAGCGCCTGCATCGCCGCCGCGTCGGGCTCGATCAATTCCAGGGCAACTTCGTCGCTCTTGTCGAAGGCGGCCTTCACGACCTCATCGAACCAGCTCAGCCCCGGCTTCAGGACGTGCACGGTCCCGAACAGATAGATCGTCGTGTCGGCATCCTTGACGACCCATAGCGCCGGATCGGCATCCTTCTGCACGGGCTGGGCCAAGGCGGCGCCGGAAAGAAGGGCTAGCAACGCGCCGGCAGCGGCGCCGAAAAGCTTCTTCAGCATTGTGTCTTCGTTCCCTCCGGAGCGTCAGGCAGCCATTTCCTTGAGCGGTACGCCGGCATCAGCAAGCCGCTCCGGATCGAGCCGCGTGCCCTCGATGATGAGCTTGCGCCCCTGGACATAATCCTTGGTCATGTTGACGCAGTCCAGCGCGATCACGCGGCTCTCGCGGAGATAGATCACCGAAAAGCTGCGCGTAGCCGGATCGCCGCGCACGACGATGCCGTCATGGCCCGCGGAAATGCCCACGGTCTGCAGCTTCAGGTCATATTGGTTCGACCAGAACCACGGCACCGCGTCATAGCTCGCCTCGATGCCGAGGATCGTCTTCGCGGCGACCGTGGCCTGATCGGTGGCGTTCTGCACCGATTCGAGGCGGATCGCGCGGTCGCCGGCAAAGGCGTTGACGTGGAGCGCGCAATCGCCCGACGCCAGGATGTCCGGCAGGCTGGTGCGGCACTGCGCATCGACCAGCACGCCATTGCCCCCGGCGGCACCGGCATCGAGCAGCGGTGCCACCGCAGGCTCGATGCCGATGCCGACGATAGCCATGTCGGCCTCGATCCGCTCACCGCCCGCGAGCCGCACGGCGGCGACCCGCCGCTCCCCTTCGAGATGATCGACCTGAACGCCGAGGCGGATATCGACGCCATGCGCGCGATGCTCGGCTTCGAAGAAGCGCGAGAGCGGCGCTCCGGCGACCCGGGCGAGGACGCGGTCCTGGGCTTCGAGCACGACGACCTGCTTGCCGAGCTTGGTCAGCACCGCCGCCGCTTCCAACCCGATATAGCCGCCACCGATCACCGCGACTCGCTTCACGCCGGCAAGCTCGGCGATCATCGCATCGACGTCCGCGCGCGTTCGCACGCTATGCACGCCCGCCAGATCGCCGCCGGTGCAGGCGAGCCGCCGCGGCTTGCCGCCGGCCGCCCAGACCAGCCAGCGATAGCCGATCGACTCGCCGTTCGCGCCGACGCGGTGCGCGACGGGATCGACGGTGTCGACGGTTCTGCCGCGAAGCATCGTCACTTGCCGCTCTTCCCAGAAGCCGGGCTGGCGGATCAGCAGCCGCTCGAACGGCTTGTCGCCGGCGAGATACTCCTTCGAAAGCGGCGGCCGCTCATAGGGCAGTTCGGGCTCGTCGCCGATCATGGCGATGCTGCCCTCGAACTTGTTCTGCCGAAGCGCGATCGCGGCCTGGGCGCCGGCATGGCCGGCCCCGACGATCAGCACGTCGAAATCGCTCATGCCTTCAGGCGCTCCGCATGCCAGGCGACATGCTCGGCGAGGAAGGTCGAGACGAAATAATAGCTATGGTCATAGCCAGGCTGGAGCCGCTGGGTGAGCGCGATGCCGGCCTCCCGGCACGCCGCCTCGAGCAGGTCGGGGCGCAGTTCCTTCTCCAGGAACGGATCGGCGGTGCCGGTATCGACGAGGAGCTCAGGCAGGCGCGCGCCATCCTCGATCAGCGCCACGGCGTCGTGCGCGCGCCAGGCGGCGGGGTTCTCGCCGAGATAGCCGGCCAGTGCCTTCTGCCCCCAGGGCACCTGGCTCGGCGCGGCGATCGGCGCGAAGGCCGAGACGCTGCGAAAGCGTCCCGGATTGCGCAACGCGATCGTGAGCGCGCCATGCCCGCCCATCGAATGGCCGGTGATTCCCTGCCGCGCCATGTCGGCGGGGAACTCGGCGCCGATCAGCGCAGGCAGCTCATCCTCGACATAGCTGCGCATCCGGAAGTGCGTCGCCCAGGGCGCCTCGGTCGCGTCGAGATAGAAGCCGGCGCCCTGGCCGAAGTCATAGTCGGGCATGTCGGGCACGCCTTCGCCGCGCGGACTGGTATCCGGCGCCACGAAGACGATGCCGGCCTCGACGCAGGCCCGCCGATATTCGCCCTTTTCGGTCACATTGGCGTGGGTGCAAGTGAGGCCGGAGAGATACCATAGCACCGGCAGCTCGGCGCCCGGCGCATGATCGGGCACGAACGCCGAGAAGACCATGTCGGTCCCCGTGGCGCTCGACGCGTGGCGATACACCCCCTGGACGCCGCCATGCGATCGATTGGCCGAAATCGTCTCGATGGTCATGCCGGCCGGTAGATCCCGCACAGCTTGTTGCCGTCCGGATCGCGGACATAGCTCAGGTGCATCGTCCCGAGCGGGCCCGCGTCGCGCGGCCCGGGCGGTTGCTCGATCGACGTGCCGCCATGCGCCACCGCGACGTCGTGGAACTGCTTCACCTGTTCGGGCGAGCTGCATTTGAATGCAATCGTGCCGCCATTGGCGAACGTCGCCGGCTGATCGTCGATCGGCTCCGACACGCAGAAGGTGCCCCCGTTGTGCCGGTAGAACAGCCGCCGGTGCCCGCTCGCGGCGACGTTGAGGAGTGGCTCGCCGGCGAAGCCGAGGGTCCCCAGCACGGCAGAGTAAAAGGCGCGCGATCGATCGAGGTCGTTCGATCCGACCATGATGTGATTGAACATGGATTGCTCCCTTGCCGGTCTCAATACACGACGACGCTGCGGATGCTCTCGCCCGCATGCATCAGGTCGAAGCCCTTATTGATCTCTTCCAGCGTGAGCACGTGCGTGATCATCGGATCGATCGCGATCTTGCCGTTCATGTACCAGTCGACGATCTTCGGCACGTCGGTCCGGCCCTTGGCGCCGCCGAACGCAGTGCCCTTCCAGACGCGGCCGGTGACCAGCTGGAACGGGCGGGTGGCGATCTCCTTGCCCGCCTCGGCCACGCCGATGATGATCGATTCGCCCCAGCCGCGATGGCAGCATTCGAGCGCGGTGCGCATCACCTCGGTATTGCCGGTCGCATCGAAGCTGTAGTCGGCGCCGCCATCGGTCAGCTCGACCACCCTGGCGACGATCTGCTCGCGCGACATGCCCTTGGTATTGAGGAAATGGGTCATGCCGAACTTGCGGCCCCATTCCTCGCGGTCCGGGTTGACGTCGATGCCGATGACCTGGGCTGCGCCCGCCAGCCGCGCCCCTTGGATCACGTTGAGGCCGATCCCGCCCAGGCCGAACACGACGACGGTCTCGCCCACCTGCACCTTGGCGGTGTTGACCACCGCGCCGACGCCGGTGGTGACGCCGCAGCCGATATAGCAGCTGGTCTGGAACGGCGCGTCCTCGCGGATCTTCGCCACGGCAATTTCGGGCAGCACGGTGAAGTTCGAGAAGGTCGAGCAGCCCATGTAATGGAAGATTGGCTGGCCCTTGTAGCTGAAGCGGGTGGTGCCGTCGGGCATCAGGCCCTTGCCCTGGGTGGCGCGGATCGCGGTGCACAAATTGGTCTTGCCCGAGAGGCACGACTTACACTGGCGGCATTCGGGGGTGTAGAGCGGGATGACGTGATCGCCGGGCTTCACGCTGGTGACGCCGGCGCCCACTTCGCGAACGATGCCGGCGCCTTCATGGCCCAGCACCGAGGGGAAGATGCCTTCGCTGTCGAACCCGTCCAGCGTGTACGCATCGGTATGGCAGATGCCGGTCGCCATGATCTCGACCAGCACCTCGCCCGCTTTGGGCCCTTCCAGGTCAAGCTCGACGATCTCGAGCGGCTGCTTGGCTTCGAAGGCGACGGCGGCACGGGTTTTCATGGGCATCCTCCAGCTTCGCGCGTGATCGTGGAATTGCCGCGCCGATGCAACCGGCGACCGCCGAATCACCGGCGCGGAAACGAAATCTCCGCGAGCAGTCCACCCCATTCGCTTTCGCCCAGCCGGAAGGATCCGCGATAGAGCCGCACCAGCTCGCGCACGATCGACAGGCCGAAGCCGTCGCCGACCGGCCCCTCATCGAGCCGGACGCCGGGACTCATCGCCAGCACCCGGCGATCGGCGGGGATGCCCGGCCCGTCATCGGCGATCGCGAGGCGGACTTCCCCATCCTCGACGCGCGCGGTGAACGCGACCCGGCCGCGGGCGTGGCGGGCGGCGTTGTCGAGGAGGTTGCCGAGCATTTCGGTGAGGTCGTGGGGATCGACCGGCACCTGCACGCTTTCGTCGACATCGAGGGATAGCGCGATGCCAGGGTGGAGCGCCCGCACCGCGGCCGCAAGATCGGCGATGGCCGCCGCGACGGGCGTCGCGGCCCGCCGATTGATCGCGCTGGCCCTGGCGCCGGCGAGATGGTGGCGAATCAGCGTGTCGATCCGTTCGAGCTGCATCTGGGCGGCCGGCACATCCGCGAGCGTCAGTCGCATGGTGGCGACCGGCGTCTTGAGCGCATGCGCCAGATTCGCGGCCGCGCTGCGGGCCGCGGCCAGCGTCGCTTCATTGTCGGCAGCGAGCGCATTCAGCTCGCTCGCCAGCGGCTGCAACTCGGCCGGTTGCTCGTCCTCGACGCGCGCGCGCCGGCCGAGCCGGATATCGGTGACCTGGTCGCGCAGGGCGATGATCGGCCGAAGCGCAAGCCTCAACTGCACCCAGGCCGCCAGCGCGAACACCAGCGCCAGCACCGCGACCGTGACGACCAGCGGCACCAGCGCCGCGCGCACGGGTTGCCGGATCACGGCTGCGGGCGCCGCGGCGGTCAGCGTCACCGGGCCGGCGCCGGTGGCGATCACGAGCTGGCGGGCATGCACCGCGCCATCGCCATCGCGACCGTCGGCCGGCCGCGGGCCGCGGGGATGCGGCGGCGCGCCCGGCGGCACCGGGTGCAAGCCTTCGGGGGGCGCGTCGAACTCGGGAAAATCCGTCGATCCGATCGTCCCGCGGGGGCCTGCGATGCGCCAGCGCCAGCCATGGCCGGCGTCGAGCGCACCGCGCACCCGTTCCATCCGCTCCCGATCGACCCGGCCGTCCGGCATCACGGTGCTGGCGAGCAGCGCGAGCTGCGCGTCGAGGCGGCGGTCGATCCCTTCGGTGGCGAAGCGGCCGAGCGCGCCGACCATCACCCAGCCGGCGATCGCCAGTGCGATGCCGGTGGCGAGCAGCGAGAGCGCCAGCATCCGGCTGCGCAGCGAAAGCCGCTTCACTCGCCGCCTCCGCACACCAGGCGATAGCCGCGCCCGCGCACCGTTTCGATCCGCTCGGCCCCGATCTTTCGCCGCAATCGCCCGATGATCACTTCGAGGCTGTTCGAATCGACATCGGCGTCCCCTTCATAGACACGCTCGAGCAGGTCGAGCCGCTCGACGACAATGTCCCGGCGCAGGATGAGCTGCGAGAGCACCCGCCATTCGAAGGCGGTGAGGCGGAGCGGCAGCCCGTCGAGCTCGAACTGGCCGGTCTGGCTCTCGAAGGCGAGCGGGCCGCAGGCGATGCGCAGCTGGACGTGCCCCGCCGCGCGGCGGACCAACGCGCGCAGGCGCATCATCAGCTCCTCGACGCGGAACGGCTTGGTCAGATAGTCGTCCGCCCCGGCCTTGAACGCCGCGACCTTGTCAGCCCAGGCTTCGCGGGCGGTGAGCACCAGCACCGGCAGCGCGCGGTCAGCGGTGCGCCAGGCGGCGAGGATCTCGGCCCCGGTCCGCCCCGGCAGGCCGAGATCGAGCACCGCAGCGTCATATTGCTCGGTCTCGCCCAGGTGCTGCGCGTCGATGCCGTCGGCGACCAGATCGACCGCACAATGCTCGGCGCGCAAGGCCCGGGCGATGGCCGGACCCAGATCGGGATCGTCTTCTACCAGCAGGATGCGCATGCGTTCTCGCCTATTCTCCCGGCTTAAACCGAAACTGAACCGCCGGGTTCAGCGGGGGTCGGATGCGACTCGCTATCCAGGCTCCAGTCGACAAGCAAAGGAGTTGAGCAAATGGTCGATTGGAAGAAACCCCGCCTTTCGCCGCGGAGCAAGATCGGAGCGGGCGCCGTCGCGCTCCTCGCACTGGGGGCCGCCGGCGGTGTCGGCGCTGCGTCGCTGAGCCGGCCTTCGGTCGAGATGGCCCCCACCGTCCCCACCGCGATCGCCAAGCTGGGGCAGAGCAGCGGCATCGTCACGGCCAAGGGCCGCGTCGCCGAGGTCTATGGCGATCGCTTCGTACTGCAGGATGGCAGCGGCCGCACGCTGGTCGATGCCGGGCGCGAGGGCGCCAGCACCGTCGGATCGGGCAATGTGGTGACCGTGCAAGGCCGTTACGACAATGGCC
>JAEXFD010000025.1 GCA_023400405.1 Pseudomonadota bacterium | reverse complement strand
GCCCGCTCCGGCGCCCGCACAGCCGGTCGCGGCGGCCCGGCTCGAGCCGACCCCGCCCGGCCCGGCAAAGGCCGGCGAGGAGGATTCGGTGCTCGCCGCAATCGTCGGCAACATCACGATTCCGGCTTCGGAACTCGAGGCGGTGAGCGCCCCTGTCGCGGTGACGGCACCCGCGCGTGCGGCTCCCAAGCCGATCGCCAAGCCGAAGCCGGCGCCCGAGCCCGCCAAGCCGGATCCCAAGAAGGGCAAGAGCGAGACGCCCGCCACGCCCGATCCGAAGAAGGGCAAGGGAGAAGCCCCGGCCAAGCCCGACCCCAAGGCCAAGAAAGCCGACCCGAAAAAGCCCGATCCGGCCAAGACCGATCCGGCGCGGATCTGGGTTCAGGTTGCCGGCGGCGCCAATGAGGAGTCGCTGGGCAAGGCCTGGAAGGCCGTCGTCGCCAAGGCGCCGGCTGCGATGAAGGGGAAGACCGGCTGGTCGACGCCGCTGCGGGCGACCAACCGCGTGCTCACCGGGCCCTTCAAGACCGCGGCGGAGGCCCAGGCCTTCGTCAACACGCTCGCCAAGTCCGGGGTGTCGGGCTTCGTGGTCAACAGCGAGGCGGGGCAGAAGGTCACCAAGCTCGCGCCCTGAGCCGCGGCCAGTTCGGCTTCGACAAGCCCGGTGCGACGCGATAGGAGCCGCGCGTGACCGCTTCTTCCCCCTGGGCCTGCACGCCGGAAAAGAGCCGCGGCCGCCTTCATCCCGAAGGCGATGGCACCCCGCGCGGGCCCCGCGACGCCTTTCAGCGCGACCGCGACCGGATCATCCATTCGATCAGCTTCCGCCGCCTGCGCCACAAGACCCAGGTGTTCATGGCGCCCGATGGCGACCATTTCCGGGTGCGGCTGACCCACAGCCTCGAAGTCGCGCAGATCGGCCGGGCGATCGCCCGCGCGCTGGGCCTCAACGAGGATCTGACCGAAGCGCTGTGCCTTGCCCACGATATCGGCCATCCGCCCTTTGGCCATGCCGGCGAAAAGGCGCTGGAGGATGCGCTGGCGGGAAAGGGCGGGTTCGATCACAACGGCCATACCCTGCGAACCCTGACTCGGCTCGAACGGCCCTATCCGGCCTGGGACGGGCTCAACCTCACCTGGGACACGCTGGAGGGGCTCGCCAAGCACAACGGCCCGATTGCGGCGCCGCAATGGGCGCTGGCCGAAGCAGACGCCGAATTCGCGCTGGAGTTGGAGACCTGGCCCTCGCTGGAGGCGCAGGTGGCGGCGATCGCCGACGACATCGCCTATGACAACCACGACATCGACGACGGGCTGCGCGCCGGGCTGCTGAGCCTCGACCAGCTCTTCGCAGTGCCGATGGTCGAGCAGGGCTGGCGCGCGGTGGAGGCCAAGTTCCCCGGCTGCGAGCGGCGGCGGCTGGTGAGCGAGCTGATCCGCGCGCAGATCGGCGCGATGGTCAACGACCTGATCGAGGCGACACGGGCCCGGATCGCCGATCGCGGGATCGAGACGCTTGACGACGTGCGCGCAGCGGGCGAGGCGCTCGCCCATTTCTCGGCATCGATGCGCGAGGCCGAGCGCGGGCTCAAGCGCTTCATGTACGCCAGTCTCTACCACCATCCGAGCCAGCTTGCCGCCGCCGACGCCGCGCACCGCATGGTTTCGGGCCTGTTCGCCGCTTATGCCGGGGACCCCGGCCTGCTGCCGGACGAATGGCGCCAGGAATTGCCCGAGGCCGAACCCGCGCGCAGCCGCCACATCGCCGATTTCATCGCCGGCATGACCGATCGCTACGCCATCGCACGCTATCGCGAAGCGGTCGGCGCGATCGACTTGCCCGAAGGCTTCTGAAACTGGCCGGGGGAGGCACCCCCGGCCTTGCATCGTCGGTAAATGCCGCTCAGCGTGCCGCGAGTTCGGCCGGCGCCTTCGCCTTGGGCGCGCGGAACGAGACGCGGGTCTGGTTGACGTAGCCGTCGACCCAGCCGTTGCGCACGGTCAGGCGGAACTTGTCGCCCTTGTTCGCGGCGCCTTCGATGACCTGGCGGCCGTCCTTGTCGGCAATCGTATAGGTGTAGGTGATGCCGTCGCGCGTGAAGCTGTGCTCGCTTGCGAACGCGGCGGGGGCGGAAAGGGTGAGGGCGGCAACGGCGGGGAAGAGGAATTTCGACACGATCTTTCTCCTTGATTGGGTTCAAGAGCCAGATCGGCATCCATATTTTCTGTTCTACGCGCATGATGTTGCGCTGCAGCATTTTCGACAATCGCAAAGCGCGTCCTCGACGATTGCACGCCACGCACGCGGTGAGGCGGGGCGAACCAGGGATGAAGCGAGGCGTTGACAAACTTGTGCGACAGTCGCGCGTTAACAGCATGCGGACAGGCTGGAGACCTTCGCCATGACCGATGCCAGTATTGCGCTCAATCGCTTCGGAATGGGCGCCCGACCCGGAGAGAGCGCGGGACGCGATCCCCGGCAATGGCTCAAGGCGCAGCTCGATCGCTTCGATCCCACGCCGCAACCCGCCGCTTCGCTCACGCCCTCGACTCAGATCGTCGCCGATTTCGCCCAATATCAGGAGCAGCAGCGGCTCCTCCGCCAGGAATACGGCCCGCGCCGGCAGCCGGTGGGAGCCGCCCGCCCGGCGGCTGTCCAGCCGCCTGCCGCCCAATCCGCGCCGGCGATGCAGGAGGGCGCAACGATGCAGCCCGGCGCCGCGATGACCGCCTCGGTCCCTGCACCCGAGACGATGGCGCCGTCGCGCCAGCAGATGCCGCTGAACCCGTTGGAGGAATCGCGGCGCCAAGCCCGCCGTCAGGCGCAGGATCGCTACGTGCTGGCGGTGTCGACCCGTGCGCTGCTCGCGATCACCTCGCCCACGCCCTTTGCCGAGCGCCTCTCGCATTTCTGGGCCAATCATTTCGCGGTCTCCGCCGACAAGCTCGAGCTGATCGGCCTCGCCGGCACGCTCGAATTCGAAGCGATCCGCCCCCATGTGATGGGCAAGTTCGGCGATATGCTGAACGCGGTCGAGCGGCACCCGGCGATGCTGCTCTACCTCGATCAGGCGCAGTCGATCGGACCGAACAGCCCTGCCGGCCTCCAGGCGCAGCGCCGCGGCAACAATCGCCGCGCCGGCCTCAACGAGAATCTCGCACGCGAGATCATGGAGCTCCACACCCTGGGCGTGCGCTCGGTCTACAATCAGGCGGACGTCACCGAATTCGCCCGCGCGATGACCGGCTTCACGGTGAACGGCCTCGGCCGCGCGCGCGATCGGGCGGGGCCGCTGGGCTCCGGGCCGGTCGGCAGCTTCCTGTTCCTCGATCGCATCCACGAGCCCGGCACGCGCACCATCCTTGGCAAGAGCTGGCGCGAACATGGCGAGGCGCAGGCCGGATCGGTGCTCGATTTCTACGCCACCCACCCTGCGACGGCGAAGCATATCGCCGCCAAGCTCGCGCGCCACTTCGCGGCCGACGATCCGCCCCCGGCCCTGGTCGCGCGGCTGCAACAGGCTTTCCTCTCCTCGGGGGGCGACTTGCCGACGGTCTATCGCGCGCTGATCGATTCGCCCGAATGCTGGACGCCCCAGCCCGCCAAGTTCAAGTCGCCCTGGGAATGGTCGATCTCGGCGATGCGCGCGCTCGGCACCCAGCAGGTCCAGCCCCAGGCGGTCAACGGCCTGATGAATCAGCTCGGCCAGCCGGTGTGGAAGCCGGGATCGCCGGCCGGGTGGGACGATGTCGCCGGCGCCTGGGCGGGGCCGGACGCAGTGATGCGCCGGGTCGAGGCGGCCGAGCGGATGGCGCAGCGCAGCCGCGACACGATCGACGCCCGCCAGCGCGCGGCCGAGCTCTTCCCCGGCGCGCTCAGCGAAGGTACCGCCCAGTCGATCGCGCGGGCCGAAAGCCCGGGCCAGGGCTTGGCGCTGATGCTCGTCTCGCCTGAATTCATGCGGAGGTAAGTGCCATGATCCTCACTCGTCGCAGCTTCGTGGCGCTCGGCGCCTCCACCATCGCCACCAGTGCCTTCGGCGCGAAGATGGCCTTTGCCCGCGCGCGCACCGAACGGCGCTTCGTCTTCATCATCCAGCGCGGCGCGGCGGACGGGCTCGGCACGATCGCGCCGGTCGGCGATCCCGCCTTTGTCAGCCAGCGCGGCGATCTGGCGCAGGACTTTGCCGCTGCGCCCAAGCTCGATCCGATGTTTGCGATCCATCCCGCGATGAAGCAGGTTCACGCGCTCTACGGCGCCAAGCAGGCGCTGTTCGTTCATGCGGTCGCCTCGCCCTATCGCGATCGCTCGCATTTCGACGGCCAGAACGTGCTCGAGACGGGCGGCACCTCGGCCTATCAGTTGCGCGACGGATGGCTCAATCGCTTGCTCACGCTGTTGCCGGCGGACGACAAGGCGATCGCGCTCGCGGCCACCGTGCCGATGGCGTTGCGCGGGCCGGTCGAAGTCGCCAGCTACGCACCCTCGTCGCTGCCCGATGCGTCGGACGACCTGCTCGCGCGGGTGAGCCAGATGTACGCCGGCGACAAGCAGCTCCACGGGCTTTGGGAAGAGGCGACGCAGACGCGGATGCTCACCGGCGAGCTCGCGGCGGACAATGGCAAGAAGGCGGCCTCGACCGGCGATCTCGCCGCGAAGATGCTCTCGGCCGGCGACGGGGCGCGGATCGCGATGATCGAGACCGGCGGCTGGGATACCCATACCGGCCAGCGCGGGCGGCTCAATGCCCAGCTCAACGGGCTCGATCAGATGGTCGGCGCGCTGCAAAAGGGCCTGGGCCCCTTGTGGAACGACACGATCGTGCTCGTGGCGACCGAATTCGGCCGGACCGTCCGCGTCAACGGCACGCAGGGCACCGATCACGGCACCGGATCGGTGGCGATGCTGATCGGCGGCGCGGTCAATGGCGGCCGGGTGGTCGCCGACTGGCCGAGCCTCGCCGACGCCGCGCTCTACGAGAATCGCGACCTCAAGCCGACCACCGGGCTCGATACGCTGATCAGTTCGTCGGTCGCCGATCATTTCGGGCTGGTGCCCCAGGCCGCAGCGCAGAAGCTCTTCCCGGAGATGCAGGCGTCCCGCCCGATCCAGGACCTGGTTCGGGCCTGATTTCCGTGGCTTAGGCGGGTCAACACGGTCTGGCGGCGCGCCGAATGCGCTCGCCTTTGCCGGCGCGAGCTGCTATGCTCTGGCCATCGCTGGCAATGCTCTACGTAGGCGCCAGCGGCTGAGAGACGAAGGCGCTCCCGCTTACATCGGCCGGAGACCCGAAATGGACCTCAACTATCTTTATTCGCGCCATCAGATTTCGCTGATGTGCGCCATGCGGGCGGCATCGCCCGAGGCGCGCTGCGCCCATCGCGGGCTCGCCCGTGCCTATGCCGAGCGGATCCGCGCATTGCGACGAAGCCTCGGCGCACCCGTGATCGCGGCGCTCGCCAAGTGAGCGACGGCCCCGAAGAGTCCGCCCGCCCGAAGCTCAAGCAGTTCCGCAAGCCCTTCACCACCGTCAAATTGTCGGCCGAAGGCGCCGAGCGGCAGAGCCGCGTGACGCTGCTCGCGTGGAACCGCCTCGGCGCGGACCAGGCGCTGGCCTTCCTCAATGCGGAAGACGCGGCGCTGGGCGGGCGACCGCTCAACCTCGCGGTCGCCAGCGAAGCCGGCTGCGAGGCCGTGGCGCGGGCAATCGAGACGCGTGCCGTCGGCGAGCGCGACTGAGCGCGTGAAGCTCGACATTCTCGCGGCCTATGCGCTGGTTTCGCTGTTCGGCGCGGCGCTGCTCGCCCTGACCCTGATCTGGCGGCCGGGGGCCGTCTCGCGCAAGCTCAAGTCCGATCGGCGACGCGACGCCCTCGTCCGCCACGGCTGCAATGCGCTTGCCGTTTCGCCCGGACACCCCATATTGGTCTCGCTACAGTCGCAAATCGACGGTCTTCGGCGCTTTGCGGCACCTTCTTCCTTCTTTCTGCCCCTTGCAGCCAACCGTGCGTCCACTCCGGAAGCACGATTCAAGAAGGACTTCCTCATGAGCCACACAGGCACCGTCAAATTCTTCGACGCCACCAAGGGCTTCGGCTTCATCGCGCCGGATGGCGGCGGCGACGATCACTTCGTTCATATCAGCGCGCTCGAGCGATCGGGCATGGGCTCGCTGAACCAGAACCAGCGAGTCAGCTACGACATCGAGAATGACAAGCGCGGCCGTCCCTCGGCAGCCAACCTCGCCGATCTCGGCTGAACCCCGCTGGGGCGGTCTCGGCCGCCCCGCTTGGCGGCAGGTCGCGCCGCCGGCCCTCGGATCATAGGAGCAAGCCCATGGGCAACCAGCCCGATTATCGTGCCCTTGCGGCAAAGTGCCGCGCCGATGCCGACCAGGCGATTCTCGCCAACGTGCGCGAACGTAACCTGCGCGCCGAAGCGGCGTGGCTCGACATGGCGGTTCGCCAGGAGCGCGTCGAAGACCAGCGCGCCGCGCGCATCGCCGCCACGCAGCCTGCGGTGCTCGAGAGCACCCGCTGACGGTCTAGGCGGCACCGCCCCGCGCTGCTAGCTGCGCGCCTCCGATTGCAGCCAGCGAGCCCGAATGACCTCTCCGAAGCCCATCGATGCGATCCTGCTCGACATGGACGGCACGATCCTCAACTCGATCCGCAGCGCGGAGCGCGTCTGGGGGCGCTGGGCAGAGGATCGCGGCCTTGATGTGGAGACCTTCCTGCCGACCATCCATGGCGTGCAGTCGGTCGAGACGATCCGGCGGCTCGCGCTGCCCGGCGTCGATCCGGTGGAGGAGGCTGCGCGGATCACCCAGGCGGAGATCGAGGATGTCGAGGGCATCGATGCGATTGCCGGCGTCGCCGAATTTCTCGCCGCACTGCCCGAAACGCGCTGGGCGGTGGTGACTTCGGCACCGCGCGACCTCGCCGCGCATCGCATCCGCGCCGCCGGCCTGCCGTCGCCGCCGCTGATGATCGCCGCCGAGGACGTCGAGCATGGCAAGCCCGCTCCGGATTGCTTCCTGATGGCGGCGGAGCGGTTGGGCACGCGGGCCGATCGCTGCCTGGTGCTCGAGGATTCGCCGGCGGGGATCGAGGCGGCCGAGCGCGCCGGCGCGTCTGTGCTCGTCATCACCGAGACCCATCACCGCCCGGTCCAGACCGGACACGCCACGATCCGCGACTATCGCGCGCTGTCGGTCGAACGCGACGCGGAGGGTGGCATCGCGATCGGTCCGGCGGGGCAGGGTGCCGCATGGCGCCTGAAAGGCGATTGAGCCGCTCTCGGCGCCCGGCATCGTCAGCATTGTGGCGCTGGGCCGCACGATCCGCTAAGAGCCCGCGCTTCCGTTCATAGCTGGAACCGCAATGACGCTTTACGCACGCTTCGCCGCGCATCTGAACCTCGCTCTCGATGCGCTCGTCCTCGCCGGCGATCTGCCCGCGGGGCTGGAGCGACGCGCGATCACGGTCGAGCCGCCGCGCGACCCCAGCCATGGCGACCTCGCGACCAATGCGGCGATGGTGCTCGCCAAGCCCGCGGGGACCAATCCGCGTGCCTTGGCCGAGAAGATCGCGGCCGAGCTGGAGAAGCGCGAGGAAGTCGCTGCGGTCAGCGTTGCCGGCCCCGGCTTCATCAACCTGACGCTCACCGACACCACCTGGCGCGACGAGCTGCGCGCCATCCTCGATGCCGGCGACGATTACGGCCGCTCGACGGTGGGCGCAGGGACGACGGTCAACGTCGAATATGTCTCGGCCAATCCCACCGGTCCGATGCATATGGGCCATTGCCGCGGCGCCGTAGTAGGCGATGCGCTCGCCAGCCTGCTCGAGTTCGCCGGGCACAAGGTGATCCGCGAATATTATGTCAACGACGCCGGCGGCCAGGTCGACGTGCTCGCCCGCTCGGCGCATCTGCGCTATCGCGAGGCGCTGGGCGAGGAGATCGGCGCGATTCCCGAGGGGCTCTATCCCGGCGACTATCTGAAGCCGGTGGGCGAGAAGCTGGCGGCCGAATATGGCGACAAATTCGTCGGCGCGCCGGAGAGCGAATGGCTCGTCCCGTTCCGCAAGACCGCGGTCGCCGCGATGATGGACATGATCCGCGCCGATCTCGCGCTGCTCGGCATCCATCACGACCTGTTCTCGTCCGAGGCGGAGCTGCAGGCCCAGGGCAAGCCCGAACAGGCCGAGGCGTGGCTGCGCGAGCGCGGGCTCGTCTATGACGGCGTGCTCGAAGCGCCCAAGGGCGAGACGCCCGAGGATTGGGAGCCGGTGGAGCTGCCGCTGTTCCGCTCCACGCAGTTTGGGGATGACCAGGACCGGCCGATCAAGAAGTCGAGCGGGCAATGGACCTATTTCGGCGCCGATCTCGCCTATCACTTCCAAAAGGCGCAGGAAGCCGATCAGCTGATCGACATCTGGGGCGCCGATCATGCCGGCACGGTGAAGCGCATTGTCGCGGCGGTGCAGGCGCTCACCGGCGGCGAGACCAAGTTCGACGTCAAGCTGGTCCAGATGGTGCGGCTGCTGCGCAATGGCGAGCCGGTGAAGATGTCGAAGCGGGCGGGCAATTTCGTCACGCTGGCCGATGTCGTGGGCGAAGTCGGCAAGGACGTCGTCCGCTTCACCATGCTGACGCGCAAGGCCGATGCCCAGATGGACTTCGATTTCGCCAAGGTGGTCGAGGCGTCGAAGGACAATCCGGTGTTCTACGTCCAATATGCGCATGCCCGCGTCGCCTCGCTCCAGCGGCGGACCGCGGAGGCGGGGATCGTGTGCGCCGAGGCCGACCTGTCTCTGCTTGATACAGAGGAGCTCGGGCTGGTGAAGCTCTCGGCGCAGTTCCCCCGCATCGTCGAGGCGGCGGCGGCGGCGCGCGAGCCACACAGAATTGCTTTCTATCTCTATGACTTGGCGGCGGAACTTCATTCCGTTTGGAATCTTGGCAAGGACGATCCGAGCCGGCGCTTCCTGATCGCCGACCAGGCGGCGCTGACCTGCGCGCGGCTTTATCTGGCGCGCTCGATCGGGCAGATTATCCGCAACGGCCTGCGCATCATGGGCGTCGAGGCCGTCCAGGAGATGTGAGCATGAGCAGGCGTGGCGGAGAGGCCGGCTATGGCGACGACGATCGCCTCCCCTGGCTCGAGACGGTCGAGGAGGATTATCGCGAGCGCGCGCCGGCCCGTCGCATCCTGTTGATCGCGGCGCTGCTCGTCGCCGTCGCGATTGCCGCCGGCGCCGGCTATTTCTGGTACCGCCAGCACCGCAACGTAAATGGCAACGGCGAACTGATCCCCGCCCCGCCGGGCGATTACAAGGTCAAGCCGAACGAACCGGGTGGCATGAAGGTGGAAGGCGAGGGCGATACCGTCTTCGCGACCAGCCAGGGCAATACCGGCAATTCGAGCATCAACGCCGATGCGCTGCCCGAGGCGCCGGTCGACGGCAAGAAGGTCGCCGCCAAGGCGCCGACGATGACCGGCGACAAATCGGCCAAGGTGGCGATCCCGTCGGCCACCGCTTCGCGTGCCTCGGCTGCGGCCCCGGCGCGTCCGCTGCCGACGCGTGCGACCCCAGCCAGCGCGGGCGCCGGTTCGGTGATCCAACTCGGCGCTTTCCCCAACGAGGCCGGTGCCAACACCGCCTGGGCGCGGCTTTCCAAGCGCTTCGCCTATCTCGCCCCACTCGGCAAATCGGTCGAAAAGGCCGACAAGGACGGCCAGGCAGTGTGGCGGCTGCGAGTCAATGCGGGCAGCAACGGGCAGGCGCGCGAACTGTGCGGTAAGCTCAGGGTCGCGGGCGAGGGCTGCTTCGTCGTCAACTAGCCTCGCGCCATGCCCGCCAGGCATGGCGCCATCTGCAATCGCGTCGCCGGCGGGGGTTATAACCCGCGGCGCTCTCGGCTAGACCCGCGGGCATGAAGCCCGTCATCTTCGGCGTTTCCGGCCTCGAACTCACGGCCGAGGAGCGCGATTTCTTCCGCGATGCCGATCCGCTCGGCTACATCCTGTTCAAGCGCAATTGCGAGAGCCGCGCCCAGATGCGCGCACTCACCGACAGCCTGCGCGAACTTTCCGGCCGCGCCGACTTGCCGATCCTGATCGACCAGGAAGGCGGCCGGGTGAGCCGGATGGTGCCGCCCGAATGGCCGGCCTTTCCGGCGGGCGAGGCGTTCGGCCGGCTCTACGACGTCGCGCCGATCTCCGCGATCGAAGCGGCCCGGGCCAATTACCATGCGCTCGCCCTGATGCTCGCCGAGGTCGGCGTCAGCGTCGATGCGGCGCCGCTGCTCGACGTGGTCCAGCCCGAGGTCACCCAGGCGATCGGCGACCGCGCGTTCGGCGGCGAGCCGATGCGGGTCGCTGCGCTGGGCAAGGCGTGTCTCGAAGGGCTGCGCCGCGGCGGCGTGGTCGGCATCGTCAAGCACATGCCGGGCCATGGCCGGGCGCTGGTCGATAGCCATCTCGAACTGCCGCGGGTGAAGGTGCCGGCAGCGGCGCTGGAGACCGACATCGCGCCGTTCCGCGCGCTGCACGATGCGCCGATGGGCATGACCTGCCATGTCGTGTTCGAGGCGTGGGACGCCGAGCGACCGGCGACGCTCTCGCCCCAGGTGATTTCGGAGGTCATCCGCGGCGCGATCGGCTTCGACGGGCTGTTGATGACCGACGATATCGACATGAAGGCGCTGAGCGGCACGCCGGGCGAGAAGGCGGGCCAAGCGCTCGCCGCGGGCTGCGACGTGGTGCTCGATTGCTGGGCGCGGATGGACGAGATGATCGAGATCGCCGCCCTGCTGCCCGATGCGACGCCGCAATGCATCGATCGGCTCGAGCGCGCGATGGCGACGACCGGCGCCGACGAGCCCGAGGCCGATTTTGTCGAGCTGATCGCGAAACGGGACGAATTGCTCGCGCTCGCCCAACCTGCTTAACTCGGCGGATGGACGGGGACGGTTCGGACACGCTCAAGATCGACGTCGATGGCTGGGAGGGCCCGCTCGACCTGCTGCTGACGCTGGCGCGCACCCAGAAGGTCGATCTGCGCCAGATCTCGATCCTCGAACTGGTCGAGCAATATCTCGACTTCGTGAACCAGGCACGCGCGCTCAAGCTCGAGCTGGCGGCCGATTATCTCGTGATGGCGGCCTGGCTCGCCTATCTGAAGTCGGCGCTGCTGCTGCCGCGCAATCCCGAAGAGACGCCGAGCCCCGAGGAACTGGCGCTGCGGCTGCAATTGCGGCTGGAGCGGCTCAACGCGATGCGCGAGGCGGGGGCCCGGCTCGTGGCCCGCGACCGCACCGGCCGCGACGTCTTCTTCCGCGGCGCGCCTGAGGGACTGCGGGTGCTGCGCAAGGCGCGCTGGGAAGCCGAGATCTTCGACCTGATCGCCGCCTATGGCCGGATCAGCGCGCGCACCCGCCCGGTGATGCACGTCGTCGCCCAGCGCGACGTGATGACGCTGGAGGAAGCGATCGAGCGCGTCTCGACGCTGATCGGCGCGCGGATCGAGTGGAGCACGATCGAGACCTTCCTGCCCGACGGCGCGAGCGGCACCTATCGCAAATCGGCGCTGGCCTCGTCCTTCGTCGCCGCGCTCGAACTGGCGCGGCAGGGCAGGGTGGAATTGCGCCAGAAGTCGCCCTTTGCCCCGCTCTATCTCAAGGCGCCCGCGGCATGAGCGCGCCGGACGATCTCTCGCGCGCCGTCGAGGCGGTGCTATTCGCGTCGGAGCAGCCGCTGTCGATCGACGAGATCCGCGCCCATGTCGGCAAGGAAGCGGACGTGCGGGGGGCGTTGGCCGAATTGGAGGCACTCTATGCCGGGCGCGGGGTGGAGATCGTCCGCCGCGGCGATCGCTGGCATTTCCAGACCGCCGCCGATCTCGCCCATCTGCTCCGCCGCGATCGCGAGGAGAGCCGCAAGCTCAGCCGCGCCGGGATCGAGACGCTGGCGATCATCGCCTATCACGAGCCGGTGACGCGCGCCGAGATCGAGGCGATCCGCGGGGTGCAGATCAGCAAGGGCACGATCGACGTGCTGATGGAGGCCGGCTGGGTGCGGCCGGCGGGCCGCCGCGAAATGCCGGGGCGGCCGCTGATGTATGCCACGACGCCGGGCTTCCTTACCCATTTCGGCCTTGCCAGCCGGCGCGACCTGCCGGGGATCGACGATCTCAAGGCGGCGGGCCTGCTCGATCCGGTCGATCTCGCGCTCGAAGCGATGGGGGAGGCTGAGGGCGAGGCGGACGAAATCGAAACTGTCACAGACGCCGATTAGGGCCGCGCGACGCCTCGGCCATTGCCGCAGGACCCCCACAGGCCTAGATAAGTCCGGAATCAAGGAGACGTTCGATGGGTAGTTTCAGCCTGATGCACTGGCTGGTGTTCGGCGTGATCGCGATCCTGGTGCTCGGAGGCGGTCGTTTCTCGAACATGATGGGTGACGTCGCCAAGGGCATCAAGAACTTCAAGAAGGGCATGGCCGAGGACGACGATAAGCCCGCGCCGACCCGCATCGAAGGCAAGCCGGTGCCCGATCCCACGGTCCAGCCCGCCGCCGAGCCCGTGCGCGAGGAGCGCTGAGCCCTCGTTTTGGCTGCGCGGCGCCCATTGCCGGCGCCCCGCTTGTGGCGATGATGATCGATGCTTGATTTCAATGCGCCCGAATTCCTGGTCGTCGCCATCGTCGCGCTGCTGGTGATCGGGCCCAAGGATTTGCCCAAGGCGATGCGCTTTGCCGGCAAGTGGTTCGGCAAGGCGCGCGGCGTTGCGCGGCAATTCCGCGCGGGCTTCGACAATATGGTGCGCGAGGCCGAACTGGCCGAGATGGAGAAGCAATGGGCCGCGGAGAATGCGCGGATCATGGCCGAGCATCCCCCCGCACAGCTCCCGGCGCCCGAGGCCGAGGTCAGCCTCCACGCCACCGAAGACGCGCCGCCGGTGATGGTCGAACAGCCGGCAATCGTTGCGGACACCCCCGGCGTCGTCGCGCCTCCCAAGCCCAAGCGCGTCCGCAAGCCCAGGGCTGAGGCACCTCCTCCGGCGGAAATCGAGACCGAAGCCGCCCCCAAGCTCCGGCGCCCGCGCAAGCCCAAGGCCGCGCCGCCCGCCGAGGCGGCCGAATGAAGGACATCGACGACACCCAGCAGCCGCTGCTGGAGCATCTGATCGAGCTGCGCCGGCGCCTGCTCTATTGCGTCGCCTCGCTGGTGATCACCTTCGCGCTGGCCTTTTATTTCGTGAAGCCAATCTTCGCCTTCCTGGTCGCGCCGCTCGCCCATGCCGGGCAGAACAAGATCATCTACACCGAGATTTTCGAAGCGTTCATCGTCCAGGTGAAAGTCGCATTCTTCACCGCGGTGATGGCATCCTTCCCGGTGATCGCGAACCAGCTCTGGCAGTTCGTCGCGCCCGGCCTCTATCGCAACGAGAAGAAGGCGCTGCTGCCGTTCCTGCTGGCGACGCCGGCGCTGTTCCTGGCGGGCGCCTCGCTGGCCTATTTCGTCGCGATACCGACGGCGTTGCACTTCCTGCTGAGCTACCAGGGCGACCTGGGCAGCGGTGTGACGCAAGAGGCGCTGCCGTCGGTCGCGAAATATCTCGATTTCATCATGCAGTTCCTGTTCGCCTTCGGCATCACCTTCCTGCTGCCGGTGCTGCTGATGCTGCTCGAGCGTGCTGGGATCGTGAGCTACGAGCAGCTCAAGGGCGCCTGGCGCTATGCGGTGGTGGCGGCGTTCGCGATCGCAGCGGTGCTGACCCCGCCCGATGTCGGCTCGCAGCTGCTGCTCGCCTTCCCGCTGATCGCGCTCTATTTCCTGTCGCTGGTCGGGATCTGGTTCACCCGCCGCCGGCGCGACGCGGCGGATCAATCGGTCGAGACTGCCTGACGAAAAACGCCCTCCCGGTGGGGAGGGCGCTTCGGGGCTTACTTGCTCTTGTCGGCGGCGTTGGCGACGGTGTCGCCAGCCGAGGAAACGTCCTTGCCGACGCCTTCCACGGTGTTGCAGGCTGCCACGAGCATCGCGCCGGCAAGCGCGGCACAGGCGATGAGCTTACGCATCGTCATTCTCCACTATCGGAGTCCCTTTGAGGAACCGGGGAGACAATGCCTCGCCGCGCGAAATCGTTCCGCACGCGGCCTGAAGGGTCGATTTAGGAGAGGTGCCCCGGAAAAGTTTTAGGCCCGGAAGCGTCACCGGGGGGGGGGGAGGGTTGACGCTTCCGGGCCCATGTCTTGGATAGCGAGAGCGGGGGGGCAAAAGGTCACTATCCGAAGTACAAAACGTGCTTCGCGGATCGGGGTTCCGGGGCGTCGCGATTTTTTTGGAAAAAATTTCGCCCGGGGTGGGTTCAGGGACGCCCGGTGATCGCGATCGACGCCTCATAGGCGCCGGTGAGCGGATCGTGGTGGAGCGAAGTCCGCAATTGCCGGGCGAGCCCGCCGATGATGCGGCCGTAGCGAGTCGCCACCAGAGCTTCCATCGTCGGGTTCTCGACCAGCGCGGGCGATACCACGCGCAGGATCGCGCGATGGGGATCCTCGTCAATCGGCTTGATCGAGATGCGGATCTGTGCGGCCGGATTGCAGCTCATCGCCAGTTCGACGATCTCGGTGATCAGGAAGGCGATCGCGATCGCGACGTCCTGGTTGACCAGCAGCGGCGAGATGTCGAGCGTGATGCCCAGGCCGCGGGCCTCTTCGGGCGCGGTCGCGCGGATATTGGCGGCGAGCTCGCCGATCACCGAGCGCAGTTCGAGCCCGCGATTCTCCTCGAGTTCGGCATAATGGTGCCGGTGGACCACGGCGAGCGCATCGACGCGGCGCTGGATCGAGGCATAGGCCTCGCTGGCCTCGGCGCTCTTGGCGCTGCGTGCGTGGAAATTGATCAGGCTCGCAATCACCTGGAGGTTGTTCTTCACCCGGTGATGAACTTCGCGGGTGAGCTTGGTCTGGCGCACCAGCCCCTCGGCGAGGTCGGCCTCGTGCGCCTGGACGGTACGGCTCATCTCCTGGAAGGTCTCGCCAAGCTCGCGGATCTCGGTCGCCGGCATCGCGCCATAGCGCGCGAGGTCGATCACTTCGCCCGGCTTGTAGGCGCCGACGCTGGTCCGCAGCCGGCGCAGCGGGCGGATCAGCAGGATATCGACGACGAACCAGCTGATCCCCGCGGCCGCGAGCCACATCAGCACCAGCACCACCGTGTTGACCACCAACGGCGACGTGATCGGCGTGGTGAGCATCTCCATTTCGAGGCTCAGCCCGTCGAGCTTGAGGCTGGTCGGCGCGCGTTCGCGCCGGTCGAGCGGTCCGGACCGGCCCAGGCTCCGCAACACCAGCCGTTCGTTGCCGCGCACCAGCGCCGCGCCATATTCGGGGACGAAGCCGCTCGGCTGGGCGATGGCGGCAAGCGCGGCGACCGGATAAAAGGCCATGGCGGTGCCGCCGCGCCGGCCGCCGATCCGCAGGGTCATTCCATCCTTGGCGAGCGCGGCGCGCACTTCGCCGGCCTGCAGCACATTGGCGCCGCTCACCGAAAGGCTCTGGCCGCACAGCACATGGCCGGCCCGGTCGGTGATCGAGAAGCGCGCGCTCGCGACTGCGGCAAAGGTTCCGGCGAGGCGGGTGCAGGCCGGCGCGTCGCGCGGGTCCTGCTCCAGCGTGGTGAGGCTGTCGTCGAGTTGGCCGACATGATTGGCCAGGACGTCGCGCAGCACGTTGGAACTGTCTTCGGCGGCCGCCTGAAGGCGTGCGCGTGCTTCCTCGTCGCTGTTGCGGGCGCTTTGCAGGGTGGTGAGCAGCGCGATCAGCGCCAGCGGCAACAGGACGGCGATGAGATAGAGGAAGACCTTGGCGCCCGTGGGCATGCGGCCCAGCGTCGCGACCGGCCCGCGGGCGGCGCGTGGTTCGGGATCGACGCTATCCATCGATACGAGGCTAATCCAGCTTCTTCAGCAGGTCGAGGAGATCGTTGGGCACGGCTTCGTTGACGGCGTCGTCATAGGCCTGGCGCAGCGCCACGCCGACATTGCGGCCGGGACGCCCATTGTCCTTGCCACTGGCCTTGGGCGGCTTCTTCATCTTGTCATCCGCAGAACGCACCAATTCCCCCCTGAGCGCCCGGTAGGCCCGGGGCTTGGACTATAAGCGACCATTTCCGGATGCAACCTCCGGATACGAACGTACGCCGCTGGCCGGTTCGGGCCAGCTGGCGTGCGGCAACACTACGCAACATCGGCCATGAAACCAAATAGCCGCTCGTTTGTTCCACAGGCGATGCAAGATCCGGGGAGGGGCTCCTTCGGGTAGAGCAAATTGTTGATTGCAAAGGATCGGAACGGCAGCGAAACTGTCATTCCGCACTCGTAGGAGAATAAGTCTACCATGTCGCTTGGACAGCAACTCGCGCCGCACCTTCCGCTGCTCCGCCGCTACGCGCGTGCGCTGACGGGAAGCCAGGCCGATGGTGACCGTTATGTGCGTGCGGCGCTCGAGGCGATCGTCGCCGCGCCCGACCAGTTTCCCCGGGACGTCGATCCCCGGCTGGGCCTTTACCGGACTTTCCAGGCGATCTGGCAGTCCACCCATCTGGAGGAAGACGATATCCCCGCCGAGCCGAGCAACGAGAACGAAGCGATCGCCCGCAAGCGGCTGGATCGCCTGACTCCGCTGTCGCGCCAGGCGCTGCTGCTGACCACCGTCGAGGGGTTCAGCATCGAAGACGCTGGTTATCTGATCGAAGAGGATGCCGGCCAGGTCCAGGCGCTGGTCGCCGAGGCGGTCGCCGAGATCGAGCGCCAGACCCGCACCCGGGTGATGATCATCGAGGACGAGCCCCTGATCGCGATGGACCTCGAGCAGATCGTCCGCGACCTCGGCCACGAAGTGACCGGCGTCGCCGTCACGCGCGACGAAGCGGTGGCGCTGGCCATGGAGGATCGCCCCGGCCTGGTGCTCGCCGACATCCAGCTTGCCGACGACAGCTCGGGAATCGACGCAGTGAAGGACATCCTGGCCGAATTCTCGGTGCCGGTGATCTTCATCACCGCCTTCCCGGAGCGACTGCTCACCGGCGAGCGACCCGAGCCGACGTTCCTGATCACCAAGCCGTTCCAGCGCGAGACGGTGAAGACCACGATCAGCCAGGCGCTGTTCTTCGATCAGGCGACCGTACCCGCCTGACGGGCTGGAAAATCGGCGCGGGTTCCACACGGAACGGACCCAAAACGGTTCTGGAGGGTTGAGGCCATATGGCTGACCAAGACGAATCGATTCATCTCGACTCCGAACGCGCCCGCGCCGGCGCCACGCCCCACATGACCCGCTATGTCCTTGGAATCGGACTAGTGCTGGTCATCATCGCCTTTGCCGTAATCGTGTATCTCTGATCCGATTCCGGGGAGGCGGGGCGAATATATGCTGGCATTAACGGATAGCGCGCCTATCTCAGACGCGGGTCGTGTCTTCGCGGCCGCGAGCAAGCGGGAACGAATGAGTCAGACCGAACAGCATGAGGATCAGGCAAGCGAGGCGCCGCAGGAGCATGTCTCGCTGTCCGATCCGGAGTTCAAGAAGCAGCTCGCCACGGTGATCCCGCATCTGCGCGCGTTCGGCCGGTCGCTGTCGGGCAGCCGCGATCTGGCCGACGACTTGGTGCAAGAGACGCTGCTGAAGGCGTGGGCCGCCCGGAAGCGCTTCCAGGCGGGCACGAACATGCGCGCATGGACCTTCATCATCCTGCGCAACCTGTATCTCAGCCAGATGCGCCGCGCCCGCTTCAAGGGCGAATGGGACGATCTGGTCGCCGATCGGCTGCTCGCCGCCCCGGCGAGCCAGGACCGCCATATCGAGCTTTCGGACATGCAGCGCGCGCTGCTCCACTTGCCCCAGCCGCAGCGCGAGGCGCTGATCCTGGTGGGCGCGGGCGGCTTCGCCTATGAGGAAGCGGCCGAGATCTGCAACGTCGCCGTCGGGACGATCAAGAGCCGCGTCGCGCGCGGGCGCGTCGCGCTCGAGGCGCTGCTCACCCAGGGCCAGTTGCCGTCGCGTCGCGAAAGCACGATCGGCCGCGACGGGAAGAGCGCGCTCGATACGATCATGGGCGAAGTGGACGATCTCAGCCGCGAACGCTGAGGGCTTGGCGGACTTCGTCGGCGCTTCGCCCGACCGCACCCTTTTACTTCGCACCCTTTTAATTGAAGCGCGGAGTCTCTCGGCTGAGCTGCCGGAGCATCGAAGCCATGTCGTCAGGCAGCCCGAGTTCGCGCTGATAGGCATCGCGCAGCGCGGTCCCGATCGCATCGCTGGCGCGCGGCGCTTCGACCCGGTATCCGGGAGAAGATGCCTCGTCGGGCGTCCGAGAGTTCGAACCTACCATGCGTAAAAAACTCTCGATTTTCACATTTGTTGCTTGACTTGCTGAGAAAGTCGTTTCGCAGGAAGCCGATTCGATGATGGAACAATGTGCGGCTGCGGCCGTCGATCAGGCCGTGCGCCGCGCCAGCGAGCACGCCCCGTTTCTCGCCCTGCTGCTCGGCCGCGAGCCGGAGCTCGCCGCGGATTTGCCGCGCGCGCTCGCCGATCCGCGCGCAGCGGCCCGCCCGACGGACGCAGACTTGCCCGCCGGCACCGCGCTTCGGATCGAGCGCCGTCGTCTCGCGCTCCTCGTCGCGCTGGGCGATCTCGCGGGCGTCTATGACCTGACGCGGGTCACCGGCCTGCTCTCCGATTTTGCCGACGAGGCGATCGACCGCGCGATTCGCGCGGCCATCCGTGAGCGGACGCCCGATGCCGAACCCCGCGGGTTCGCCGCGATCGCGCTGGGCAAGCAGGGGAGCCGCGAACTCAACTATTCGTCCGATGTCGATCCGATCCTGGTCTTCGATCCCGCGGTGCTGCCGTGTCGCCCGCGCGAGGCGCCGGAGGAAGCGGCCGTGCGCATCGCCCGGCGAGTGATCGAGCTGCTCCAGGCGCGCGACGGCGACGGCTATGTGATGCGTGTCGATCTGCGCCTGCGGCCCTCCCCCGAAGTGACGCCGATCGCGCTGCCGGTCGAGGCGGCGATCTCCTATTATGAATCGCAGGCGCTGCCTTGGGAGCGCGCCGCCTTCATCCGCGCGCGCGCCTGTGCCGGCGATCTCGCGCTCGGCCATTATTTCCTCGATGCGATCCGCCCGTTCGTGTGGCGGCGCGCGCTCGATTTCGGCACGATCCGCGAGATTCGCGACATCAGCCGGCGCATCCGCGACCATTATTCGCAGTCCCAGGCCTTCGGTCCCGGCTACGACCTCAAGCGCGGGCGCGGCGGCATCCGCGAAGTCGAGTTCTTCGCCCAGATCCACCAGCTCATCCATGGCGGGCGCGATCCGGCGCTGCGCGTGCCGGCAACGCGCGACGCACTCGCGGCGCTGGCGGCGGCGGGGCGGATCGACGGCGACGATGCGGCGGCGCTCGGCGATGCCTATGCCTGCCTGCGCACGATCGAGCACCGGCTGCAGATGGTCGACGACCGCCAGACCCACCAGCTCCCCGAGGGGCGCGACGCGCTCGACAATGTCGCGCGGCTGCACGGGCTGGCAGATGGCGATGCGCTGATGGCGCTGCTCGCCCCCCATGTCGCGCGCGTCGGGCAGGTCTATGATACGCTGGCCGGCGACGAGGCGGCGTCGGGGCTGCCCGCCGAGGCCGAACCGCTCCAGTCGGCACTCGCCGCAGCGGGGTTCGAACAGGCGCCGGGCGCGGCGCGGATCGTCGGCGGCTGGCGGGCAGGGACCTATCCGGCGCTGCGCACCCCAGCGGCGCGCGAGGCGCTGGAAGCGGTGCTCCCTGCGCTGATCCGCGCCTTCGCCGCGGCGCCCGATCCGGTCCATGCGATCACGCGCTTCGATGCGATGCTGGCGCGGCTGCCCAGCGCGATCAACTTCTTCCGCCTGCTCGAGGCGCAGCCGGCGCTGGCGCGGCTGCTCGGCGCGATCCTGGCGCTGGCGCCGACCCTGGCCGAGCAGCTCGGCCGGCGGGCGGAGCTGCTCGACGGGCTGATCGATGCGAGCGCGCTCGCCCCGGTGGCCGACGTGCCCGTGCTGATGGCGGAGATGCGCGGCTGGGAGCCCGGGGCGGACTATCAATGGCAGCTCGAGCATGTCCGCCGCTTCGTCAACGAGAAGCGGTTCGCGCTCGGCGCACAGATCGTCGCGGGGGCGAGCGATCCGCTCGAAGTCTCGCGCGGCTATGCCCGCGTGGCGGAAGCGGCGATCGAAGTGCTGGCGGCAGCCGCGGTCGAGGAGTTCACGCGGCTGCATGGCCGGGTGCCCGAGAGCGAGCTGGTGATCCTGGCGCTCGGGCGGATGGGCGGGCAGGCGCTCACCCATGCCTCCGACCTCGATCTCGTCTATCTGTTCACCGGAGACCACGGCGCGGAGAGCGACGGCGCCAAGCCGCTCGGCGCGGTCACCTATTACAATCGGCTCGGCCAGCGGGTGACCGCCGCGCTTTCGGTGCCGACCGCGGCCGGGCCGCTCTACGATGTCGATACGCGGCTGCGCCCCTCCGGCGCGCAGGGGCCGCTGGTCGTCTCGCTCGACGGCTTTGCCCGCTATCAGGAGGGCGATGCCTGGACTTGGGAGCATATGGCGCTCACGCGGGCGCGGCCGGTATTCGGGTCCGCCGAGGCCCGCGCGCGGGTTGCGGCGGTGATCGAGGCCGTGCTGGGCGGCGCCCGGCCGGCGCGCGATATCGTCGCCGATGCGGTCAAGATGCGCAGCGAGATGGCGGCGCACAAGCCGCCCCAGGGGCCGCTCGACGCCAAGCTGCTCGACGGCGGGCTGGTCGATCTCGAATTCGCGGTGCACGTCACGCAACTCGTCCACCGCGCCGGCTTCGTGCCGCAGCTCGATCGCGCGATCGATGTGCTGATCGGGCAGGGGCTGCTGCCGGCGGAAATGCGGGCGGCGCATGATTTCCTCTCGCGCCTGCTCGTCGTGATGCGGCTGGTCGCGCCGGACGCGCAGGAGCCCGGCGATGCGGCCCAGGCACTGATCGCGCAGGCGCTGGGGCTGGCCGATTGGAACGCAGTGGTTGCGGAGCTCGACCGGACCCGGCAGGAGGTGCGGCGATGCTGGGCGGCAGTCAGCGCCCGCGACTGACGGAGGCGCACGATGAAGGAAGGCGAAAAGCTGCCGGCGATCGAGCTCGACCTGGCCGAGGGCGGCAAGCTGTCGCTCGCCGACAAGGCAGGGGCGCCGTTCGTCCTCTATTTCTATCCCAAGGACGATACTGCCGGCTGCACGCGCGAGGCTCAGGATTTTTCGGCGTTGCTCCCTGAATTCAAGGCGTTGGGGGCCGAACTGCTCGGCGTTTCCAAGGATCCGCCGGCCAAGCACCAGAAATTCATCGCCAAATATGGCCTCACCGTGCCGCTCGCGAGCGATCCGGAAGGCGTGGCGATGGAGCGGTTCGGCGTGTGGGTCGAAAAGCAGCTCTACGGGAAACGCTATATGGGCGTGGACCGATCGACCTTCCTGTTCGATGCCGAGGGCAGGCTGGTCCGCAGCTGGCGCAAGGTGCGCGTGCCGGGGCATGCTGCCGAAGTGCTCGAAGCGACGCGGAGCCTGGTCGAGCGGTGAGAAGCGTCGCTCAGGCGGCCCGTGCGGTGCTCGATGCCGCCGTGCCCGCCGACAAGGTCAAGGCGGCACGAGCGGCGGCGCGCGACTGGCGGCTGGGGCGGCTCGCCTTCGAATTCGACGTGGCGATGCCCGATCGGCCGGCGCGTCCCGAGCGGCCTGAATTGCTGCCGCCCAACCGCATGCCCAAACGCGGCAAGGGCGGATCGGAGCGCGGGCGGATCGCGCTGATCCACGCGCTCGCGCATATCGAGTTTGCTGCGATCGACCTCGCCTTCGACGCGATCGGCCGCTTCGGCGGCCAGTTCCCGCGCGGCTTCACGGACGATTGGATGCGGGTCGGTGCGGAAGAGGCGATGCATTTCGCGCTGCTCGACCGGCGGCTGCGCGCGCTCGGCAGCTTCTACGGTGCAATGCCGGCGCATGACGGCCTGTGGGATGCCGCGGCCGAGACCGCGCGGGACTCGCTGGCGCGATTGGCCGTGGTGCCGATGGTGCTGGAGGCGCGCGGCCTTGACGTCACGCCGGCCACGATCGAGCGCTTCCAGGCCGTTGGCGACACCACCACGGCACGAATTCTCGCGCGCATTCTGGACGATGAAATCCGGCATGTGCGGACCGGCACGACCTGGTTCGAATCAGCGTGCCGTGCGGCGGGGATCGCTCCCGAAACGACCTGGAAGGTGCTGGTCGAACGTCACTATCGCGGCCTGTTGAAGCCGCCGTTCAACGATTCGGCGCGCACGGCTGCCGGTCTATCCCGGGATTACTATCAGGCCCTTGCCGCAAGCTGAACGAATGGGTCACAAGCCAGCGTCCAGAAGCGGAGGGGCTGTTTCTGCGACATTCGATTGGATTTGAAGGCACACCGGGTCGCGTTTTCGGTGCTGGCTTCCATGAATTTGCCGGGGACTCATGGCTAAGGCATCGCTCGTTAAAACGGCTCAGCTCGCGCAGCAGTTCCGCGCTTTCTTCACCACCCGCGATTTCATCTTCCACGACGGCCGCGACCTGAAGCGGTTCAGCATCGCCGGCCGCACCCAGGCGCTCTTCGCCGGCGTGGCGAGCGTCACCGTGCTGTTTTCGGCCTACGGCGTGGCGCAGGCCGCGGTCGGGGCGATCTCCGCGAGCGGCGTGGCCGGCACGCCCGAGGTCCAGGCGGCCAGGATGCGCGACCAGGTCGAGCAGATGAAGGCCGAAGTCGCTGCCGCCAAGGAAGCCGCCCGGTTGCAGGCCGCCCGCATCGAGCAGCGCCAGGAGCTGATCTCGGCCGCGCTCACCGGCAAGGGCAACCGCGCCGTGATCGAGCAGCCGCTGCCCGCCGGCGCCAGCCAGCGCACCAGCGCCGTGGCCAACGAAGTGCTCGCGCCGCTGCGCCAGGTCGAGGCGCATCAGGTTGCGCTCGCCGGCAAGGCCCGCGTGGCAAGCGAGGCGCGTCTCCAGGCCGCATCGAACCATATGCGCCGCCTCGGCCTGCGCCCCGAGCGCTATGCCCAGCTGCCCGCGATGGGTGGCCCCTACGAGCCGATCGACGACAACAACAACGGTTCGGACGCCTCGGCCGAGGCCGATGCCCAGTTCCGCGCGCTGTTCCAGACCTGGAAGAAGCTCGACATGCTCGAGCAGACGGTGATTTCGATCCCGTCGATGCAGCCGGTCGACAAGATCACCTTCACCTCGCAGTTCGGCGTGCGCTCGGACCCGTTCCGCGGCACCGCGGCGATGCACGCCGGCGTCGACATCCCCGGCGCGATGGGCACGCCGATCTATGCCACTGCCGATGGCGTGATCAGCCATGCTGGCCGGCAGGGCGGCTATGGCAATCTCGTCCAGATCAACCATGGCCGCGGCATCGAGACGCGCTACGGCCACCTTTCGAAGATCCTGGTCGCCGACAATGTCCGCGTGAAGCGCGGCCAGCTGATCGGCCTGATGGGCTCGACCGGCCGCTCGACCGGCAGCCACCTCCATTACGAAGTGCGGATCGACGGCAAGGCGGTCAATCCGATCCCCTTCCTGCAGACCGGCGAGTATCTCACGTCGGCGCAGACGGTTCAGGGCGGCATGGGCGGCCCGGCCAAGTAAGCATTTTTCCGAGTTGGGAGAGGAGAGGGGTCGCCCATTGAGGCGGCCCCCTTTCTTTTGAGCGGCGCGCGCGCTCCCGGCGGATTGCCAGCGCGGCGTCGCGCCCCTATCTCCGGCGCATGGCCACGCTCACCCAGCCCGAAGTCGCGCTGACCGCCGCCGCCGCCGCGCGCGTGGCGGCGATCGCGGCCAAGCAGGGCAAGCCCGCGATCCTGCGCCTCTCGGTCGAGGGCGGCGGCTGTTCGGGCTTCCAGTACAAGTTCGGCATGGCCGATGCGATCGAGGGGGACGATAGCGTCGCCGAAGTCGATGGCGTGCGGCTGGTGGTCGATTCGATCAGCCTCGATCTCGTCCGCGGGGCCAGCGTCGATTTCGTCGACAATCTCGGCGGCGCGCATTTCGCGGTGACCAATCCCAACGCGGCCTCGGGCTGCGGCTGCGGCACCAGCTTTTCGGTCTGATCGCGCCTTGCCCAAGATCGTCAGCTACAACGTCAACGGCATCAAGGCGCGGATGGAGCGCCTGCGCGAATATCTCGACGAGCAGCAGCCGGACGTGGTCTGCCTCCAGGAGCTGAAGGGCGCCGATGAGACGCTGCCGGTCAAGGAGATCGAAGCCGCCGGCTATGGCGCGGTTTGGCACGGCCAGAAGGGCTTCAACGGCGTTGCGGTGCTCGCCCGCGGCACCCAGCCGGTCGAGCGCCAGCGCGGGCTGGCGGGCGATCCCGAGGATGCGCACAGCCGCTACATCGAATGCGAGGTCGGCGACCTGATCGTCGCCTCGATCTACCTGCCCAACGGCAATCCCCAGCCGGGGCCGAAATTCGACTACAAGCTCAAATGGATGGACCGGCTCGCCGATCGCGCCCGCGCGCTGCTCGCCGAGGAGCGGCCGGTGGTGCTCGCCGGCGACTATAACGTCATCCCCAATGACGACGACACCTTCTCGGTCCGCGCCATGGCCAGCGATGCGCTGATGCAGCCGGAAAGCCGCGAGCGCTATCGCGCACTGCTCGCCCAGGGCTGGACGGATGCGCTGCGCACGCGCTTCCCGAGTGGCGGCGTCTGGACCTTCTGGGACTATCAGGCGGGCTGCTGGCAGCGCGACGCGGGATTCCGGATCGATCACCTGCTGCTCAGCCCGATCGCGGCTGACCGCTTCCTCGGCGCCGGCGTCGACAAGGGCTATCGCGGCCGGGAAAAGGCCAGCGACCACGCGCCGACCTGGGTGAGCCTGCGCTAGGGGCGTCACTCCACAGACCGTCATCCCATCGAAAGCTGGGATCTTGAGAGTGTCGCTGATCCGTTACGGCCTGGCCCCGGGAAGACCCCAGCTTTCGCTGGGGTGACGAATGGCGATGCTTTTCCCCAGCTGCCGATTTCGTTCGCTTCCGAACACCGCGCCTGTCCGCTTCCGAACGCCACCGCGCAGAAAACCCCAAAATCTGGCGTGTATTGCCGTGCTATAGCACGTCATCACTTCGTCATAAGAGAGTAAGTGATTGAAAAATAACAACTCCTGAAACTGGCACGGCAGTTGCGATGATGGGGGCACAGGCGGAACGAAGGAGCGCCTGCCATGTCCCACGGTAAAATGGAGTTGTAAAATGAACATGCGCATCGCTTCGGCCGCACTCGCCATCGTCGCCGCCACCACGCTGGTCGCGGGCGCCGTCTCGCCCGCCGCCGCCGCCATCAACGATCCGTCCAAGCCCGCCGCCAAGCAGGAAGTGTCGGTGCCCGACGCCAAGAGCGACAAGCGGACCTATTGCATCGACACCAACGTCACCGGCTCGCGCATCACCAAGCGCGAATGCCATAAGCGTGCGGAGTGGATCGCGCTGACCGGCCTGGATCCGGTTACCGCCCAGAAATAAGCTCCGCCCGGCATCCGCGGCGGCGCGCCCCTGCCGCCGCGGATCGCCCGTCAAACGCGCTCAGAGCGGCTTCTGGTAGACTACATATTCGCGGTTGACGTGGCTGTCGATCGCATCGGCGATGGCATTCATCCCCTGATTGTCGTCGAGGATCCAGCCGATCTCGCCCCGGCTCGCGCCGTAGCGGGCGACCGCCGCGCGGCGGATATATTCGATCATCATGAAGGCCAGCTGGCTGGCCATGCGCGAGCTTTGCAGCCGCTTGACCACGCCCATCAGCGGCACGCGCATCGTGCGCGCCTTGGGCGCCCGCAGCCAGAGCAGCAGCTTGGCCCATCCGAACGGCAGCAACGAGCCCTTGAGCGGCTTCAGAGGCTCGTTGAGGTCGGGCAGGGTGACCATGAACGCCACCGGCTCGCCGTCATATTCGGCGATCATGATCAGGTCGTTGAAGACCAGCGGCTTCAGCTTCTTGCCGACATCGTCGATCTCGGGCTGGGTCAGCGGCACGAAGCCCCAATTGTCCGACCAGGCATCGTTGAGGATCGCGAGGATGATCGCAGCCTCCTCGGCGAATTTCGACTTGTCGACCTGGCGGATGCGGATGCGCGCGTTCTTCTCGCCCGCCGCGACGATGCGCTGGACGAGCGGCGGGAATTCCTTGCGGACGTCGAGCTCGTAAGTGAGCAGCGACTTGGCGGGCGCATAGCCGAGCGCCTCGATCCAGCCCTGATAATGGGCGGGATGGTGCCCCATCAGCACCGTGGGGGAATGGTCGTGCCCCTTCACCAGAAGGCCGGGTTCTTCCCAGATCGACAGGCTCACCGGGCCGAGCGCGCGCGTCATGCCCTTGCCGCGCAGCCATTCCTCGGCGGCCTTGACCAGCGCCTTGGCGGTCTCCTCGTCCTCGGCCTCGAACAGGCCCCAAAAGCCGGTGCCGGGCCCGAAGCCCTGTTCGGGCGGCTGCTCGAGCGCGAGGAAATCGATATGCGCGGAAATCCGGCCGACGATCTTGCCCCCGCGCTCGGCGAGGAAGAGCTGCGCCTCGGCATGGCTGAACCAGCCATTCTTCTTGGGGCTGATCGTCGCGGCCACTTCTTCGCGGAGCGGCGCGACCCAATGCGGATCGTTGCCGTTCAGGCGATAGGCGACGTCGATAAAGGCCTTGGTATCCGCCTTGGTGGAGACGGGGCGGATGGTGATCGTGCCGGTGGCCAAGGGAGAAACCCTTCCTGCTTTGATTTCGCGCAATGCAGTCGTCGGCGGCAGCGCGCCTGTCAAGCGCCGGCTGTTCCAGGGCGTCCGCCCTCTGGCGAGCGCTGGAATGCCACCATAAAGCCACTATCTCAGGTCAATGGCGGACATCATGACCCAATCGCTTGCCTTTGAAGTCGACGGCGCCGAGCCGCCGGCCGCGCGTGCCGAGGCGCGGATTCGCCTCTCCGGCGTGCCCGACGATCGTGCGATGCTGCGCGCCGCGGCGGAGCTGACGCGCGACCTGCACACGCCCAATCCGCGCATCTATTGGACCGACATGCTGCTGTCGGCGGCGCTCGGCTATGGCGCGCTTGCCACTGCGATCCTCTCGCACCAGCCGCTGATCGTCGGCGTGGCGGCGCTGGTGGCGATGCTCGCGCTCTATCGCGCCGAGCTGTTCATCCACGAGCTGACTCATCTCAAGCAGACCGCGCTGCCCGGCTTCCGGCTGGTGTGGAATGCGCTGGTCGGCATCCCGCTGCTGCTGCCGTCGTTCATGTATGAGGGCATCCACAGCCTCCACCACGCGCGGACGCGCTATGGCACGGATCAGGACCCCGAATATCTGCCGCTGGCGCTGATGAAGCCCTGGACGCTGCCGGTGTTCCTGCTCGTCTCGCTGCTGCTGCCGATCGCGATGCTGATCCGCTTCGCGGTGCTCACGCCGCTGACCATGGTCTTCCCGAAGCTGCGCCGGCTCGTCGTCGCGCGCTATTCGGGGCTGCAGATCAATCCGAAGTTCGAACGACGCGCACCCGAAGGGGCGTTCAAGCGTCAGTGGTTCTGGCAGGAATTGGGCGGCTGGGCCTTCTCGACCGCGCTGATCGCCGGCGTTGCGACCGGCGTGGTGCCGCTGCGCGCCTTCGTCATCTATGTCGTGGTCGTCGCCGGCGCGGCGGTGATCAACCAGGTCCGCACGCTGGTCGCGCATCTCTGGGAGAATGACGGCGAGCCGCTTACCGTCACCGCCCAGTATCTCGACAGCGTCAACGTGCCGACGCCGGGCATCTTCGCCTATCTCTGGGCACCGGTGGGCCTGCGCTACCACGCGCTGCATCACCTGCTGCCGAGCCTGCCCTACCATTCGCTCGACGAGGCGCACCGCCGCCTGTCCAAGGCGCTGGAAGAGGCATCGTCCTATCACAAGGCGAACTACCCAACGCTGCGCGGGCTGATGGCCCGGCTCGCGGCTAGCACGATGGGCGCACGGGGCTGAGCTCCCGCGGGGCGGGGCGGCGCGATGCCGCCCCGCTCCCATTCTCCCCGCGCCTCCCCCGTTCGCCCTGAGCTTGTCGAAGGGCGGCTTTCAGTTCGTCCCTTCGGCCACGAGCACGCCCTTCGACAAGCTCAGGGCGAACGGGGTCAAGTCTGACTTGGGCGGTTACTCTTCCGTCCTGAGCAGCACCGCCTCGCCGATCATCAGGAACAGCAGGAACGGCGCCCAGGCGGCGAGGAAAGGCGGATAGGCCCCGAGATTGCCCATCGCGAGGGCGAAATTGTCGGCGACGAAATAGAAGAAGCCGAGCGCCATGCCGATCACGGCGCGGACGAACAGCTTGCCCGATCGCGCGATGCCGAAGGCGGCGACCGCGCCGAGCAGCGGCATCAGGATCGCCGAAAGCGGCCCCGAAAGCTTGTGCCAGAGCGCGCCTTCCAGCGCCTTGGTCGGGCGGCCGGCGAGGGTCAGGTCCTGGATCGCGCCGTTGAGCGCGCCGAACGACATCGAATCGGCTTCGACATGCGCGAGCGTGAACTGATCGGGGCGCACCCGGTGCCCGATCACGGTGCTGCCGATCGCGCTCAGCGTGCCGGCCGCCACGTCGAAGCGCTGCGCATTGCTCACCCGCCAGCCATCGCCGTCGCGAACGCCCTCGGGCGCGGTGATGATCGCGCGCAATGCGTCGCCTTGGCGCTGATAGACGGTGACGCCGTAAAGATGGGCGGCGTCGCCCTTGCCCTTGATCTGCTTGACCTGGATGAGGTCGTTGTCGCCCTTGACCCACACGTTCGAGCGATCGCCCCGATCGATCGGCAGCGGGGCGTATTCGACCTTCTGCCATTGGTCGAGCGTCGCGGACGCGCGGCTGACGACGCGATCGTTGAACGCGAAGGAGATCGCAGCGACGCCGAGCCCGGTGAGAAGCAGCGGCGCCAGCACCTGGTGCGCCGACAGGCCGGCGGCCTTCATCGAAATGACTTCGCTGTTCTGGTTGAGCTGCGACAAGGTCAGGATCGAGCCGAGCAGCACCGAATAGGGCAGGAAGGTCGAGACGATCTGCGGCGCGCGCAGGCTGACATAGCGCCAGACCTCCGCATTGCCGTTGCCCGGATAGGCCAGGATGCGGCCGCTTTCGGTGAGCAGGTCGAGCGATTGCAGGATCAGCACCAGCGCGCCGAGGATGGCGAAGGTGCGCACCAGGAACATCTTGCCCATGTAGACGGACATGGTGGGCGACGGGAAGAAATTGGCCCAGGTCACGCGGTGGCTTCCTTCCTGCGCCGGCCGGGCAGGCGCCGCACGATCGCCGCGCTGATCTTGGCGAACACCCGCTCCAGTGCGCCGATCGGCTGGCCGCCGGGCACATAGGCGATCTGATAATACATCCAGAACACCAGTCCGGCGAACAGCGAGAACGGGCCCCAAAGCGCGATCAGCGGATCGATCCGGCCGAGGCCGCCGATCGATTCCCCATATTCGTTGACCTTGTGGTAGGTCACGATCATCACGATCGACAGGAACACGCCCAGCGCCGAAGTCGATCGCTTGGGTGGAATGCCCAGGCCGACCGCGAGAAGCGGGAGCAGGAACATCGACGCGACTTCCGCCAGGCGGAAATGGAAGGCGGCGCGGCTTTCCTCGCGATCCTCCTCGGTCGTCTTCGGATCATGCCCAAGCACGGCCAGCTCGGGCAGCGTCCGCTCGATATTCTTGCCGCCGCGCCCGCGGAATTGCTCGTATTTGGGCAACGGGATCGGCAGGTTGTGCGTGGTGAACGTCAGCACACGCGGCACCGGCGAGGCCTTTTCCTGATGGACGAGCGCACCGTTGGTCAGCCGGAAGATGATCGTGTCGGGATCATCGGAACGGAAGAACTGGCCCTTCTCCGCGCTCACCGCGAGCGGCGTGCCGTCCTTGGTCGTCATCTGGACGAAAATGCCGGAAAGCTCGCGTCCTTCCTTGCGGCTCTCCTCGATGCGCAGCGTCATCTTGGGCCCGAAGGTCGTGAACTCGCCGACCTTGATCGAAGCGCCGAGCGCGCCCGAGCGCAGCTCGAAGCGCAGCTGCTCGTAATTGTAGCGGGCCCAGGGCTGGACGAAGCCGACGATCGCGAAGTTGAGCAGCGCCAGCGCGATCGCATACATGTACGGCACCTTGAGCAGGCGCGTATAGCTCATCCCCACGCCGCGCAGCACGTCGAGTTCCGACGAGGTGGCAAGCCTTCGGAAGGCGAGCAGGCAGCCGAGCAGCAGCCCGATCGGAATGCCCAGGCCGAGATATTCGGGCAGCAGGTTGGCGAGCATCCGCCATACCGCGCTCACCGGCCCGCCTTCGGTCGCGACGAATTCGAACAGCCGCAGCATGCGATCGAGCACGAGCAGCATCGCCGAGATCAGCAGGGTGGAGATCAGGGGCACCGCGATCAGCCGCGCCATGTAGCGATCGATCGAGTTCATGCGGACGCGACGGCTGCCTTGCTCTAACTGGCGGCGTCGGGTGCGCGCCGCTCGACTGAACCGCAAGCCTATACTCGCGGTTCCGCTTCGCGCCAGCAGGAAAGTTGCTGCGGGGTGGCGTCGGCGGGCCGAGACGCCTAAGTGCCGGCCATGCATTTCCTCGACCAAGCCAAGATTTTCGTGCGCTCCGGCGCGGGCGGCCCCGGTGCCGTGAGCTTCCGGCGCGAGAAGTTCATCGAATATGGCGGCCCCGATGGCGGCAATGGCGGCAAGGGCGGCGACATCGTGTTCGAAGCCGTGGCGGGGCTCAATACGCTAATCGACTTCCGCTACACCCAGCATTTCCGCGCGCCGCGCGGCCAGGGCGGATCGGGCTCGAACCGCACCGGCGCGGGCGGCGAGGATCTGGTGATCAAGGTGCCGATCGGCACCCAGATCCTTGCCGACGACGAAGAGCGCACGCTGCTGCTGGACCTGACAAAGGAAGGACAGCGCGCGGTGTTCCTGCGCGGTGGCGACGGCGGGCGCGGCAATGCCAGCTACAAGACCAGCACCAATCGTGCGCCGCGCCAGCACGGTACCGGCTGGCCCTCCGACGAAGCCTGGGTGTGGCTGCGGCTCAAGCTGCTTGCCGATGCCGGGCTGGTCGGCCTGCCCAATGCCGGCAAGTCGACCTTCATCAACCAGGTGACCAACGCCCAGGCCAAGGTCGGCGCCTATGCCTTCACCACCACGCGGCCCCAGCTCGGCGTGGTGCGCCACAAGCAGCAGGAATTCGTCGTCGCGGACATCCCCGGCCTGATCGAAGGCGCCGCGGAAGGCGCAGGCATCGGCGACCGCTTCCTCGGCCATATCGAGCGATGCCGCGTGCTGCTCCATTTGGTCGATGCCAATGACGAGGACGTGGCGGAGAGTTACCGCATCGTCCGCGACGAACTCGAAGCCTATGGCGGGGGCCTGGTCGACAAGCCCTATGTCCTGGCGCTCAACAAGATCGACACGCTCGACGACGAACTGATCGCCGCGCTCTCGGCCGAGCTGGAAGAGGCAAGCGGGCACGAGGTCATCCCGCTTTCCGGCGCCAGCGGCGTCGGCGTCGACTGGGCGCTCGACAAATTGCTCGAGGAGATCGGCACCGATCACGACAAGGTCGCCGAGGATGACGAAGGCGAAGACGCGATCGAATGGTCGCCGGTCTGAGGCGCTGTGAAGGCGCGTTCAGATTTGCTATATCCACGTGATGCGCCGCGACCCCGCCTATCGGCCGATCACCGCCGCCGAATTCCTCGAGATGGATTTCGGAACCGACAGGAAGTTCGAGCTTCATGACGGCGTGATCTACATGATGACCGGCGGCACTCAGGCGCATTCCTGGGTACAGGGCAACATCCTCGCCTGGCTGCGGACCAGGCTGCGCGGCAGCGGATGTCGGCCCTACGGATCGGATATGGCCCTGAAGATCGGCGATACAGATGTTCGATACCCGGATATTGCCATCTATTGCGGAGAGCCGTCCGACCCTTTCACCGGCGAAAAGGCGCTCGCCGATCCCACCGCGATCATCGAAGTGCTCTCGCCCAGCACGACCACGTTCGATCAGGGCGGAAAGCTCGAAGAATATCGTGCCATCCCCAGCCTTCGCACGATCGCCTTTGTCGATCCGATGAACGGGCTGTGTCGAACCATCGATCGTCAGTCGGACGGAAGTTGGATCGACCACCTATTCTCGGGAACGGGGGGGATTCCGATTCCTGCGCTGGAACTGACCATCCCCCACGACGAAATCTTCGCCCGCGATTGATTGGCGCGGACGCGATCGCGCGCTAACGAGCGCCCATGCTCTTCCCGCCCAGTTCCTGCCCGCGCGTCGTCGTCAAGATCGGATCGGCGCTGCTCGTCGATGCGGACGGCAGCGTTCGGCGGGAATGGCTCGAGGGGATCGCCGCCGATATCGCAGCGCGGGTGACACAAGGCCAGCAAGTTGCCGTCGTCTCCTCCGGCGCGATTGCGCTGGGCGCGCGGCGGCTGGGGTTGGCCAAGGGCGGGCGGGCCAGCCTCGAAGACGCGCAGGCCGCGGCGGCGACCGGCCAGATCGAGTTGAGCCGCGTCTGGGCCGACGTGCTCGGTGCCAATGGCCTCACCGCGGCGCAGATCCTCGTCACGCTCGGCGATCTCGAGGATCGCCGGCGCTATCTCAATGCCGCCGCGACGCTCGATCGGCTGCTGTCGCTCGGCGTCGTCCCGGTGCTCAACGAGAATGACAGCGTCGCCACCGAGGAAATCCGCTTCGGCGACAACGACCGGCTCGCCGCGCGCGTCGCTCAGGCGGCGGGGGCAGGGGGCGTGGTGCTGCTCTCCGACATCGACGGGCTCTACGATCGCAACCCCGCGCTGTCCGGCGCGGTGCATATTGCGCGGGTCGAGCGGATCGACGACGCGATCGAGGCGATGGCGGACAAGGGCTCGGCCTCGGGCATGGGTTCGGGCGGCATGGTCTCGAAGATCGCGGCGGCGCGGATCGCCAATGCCGCCGGTGCGCATCTCGCGATTGCCTCGGGCCGTATCGAGCGGCCGCTCTCCGCCGGGGCGCGTCACACCCTGTTCGTCGCCGAGCGCAGCGCGCCGGCCCGCAAGGCCTGGCTCGCCGGCGGGATCACTGCCCAGGGCACGATCCATGTCGATGCCGGCGCGGCCAAGGCGCTGGGGCAGGGCAAGAGCCTGCTCGCCGCCGGCGTCACGCGGATCGAAGGCGCGTTCGTCCGCGGCGACCTGGTGGTGATCGCCGGGCCGGACGGCCGGCCGATCGCGCGCGGCCTCAGCGAATATCCCAGCGACGATGCGGCCCGCATCCTCGGCAAGCGCAATGAAGCGCAGGCCGATCTGCTCGGCTATGCGCCGCGCTCGACGCTGGTCCACCGCAGCCATATGGCGCTGCTATGACGAGCATCGCCATTACCGGGGGCACCGGCTTTGTCGGCACCCGCCTGATCGACCTGGCGCTCGCCGCCGGCCACGGCGTCCGCGCCCTGACTCGCCGCGACCAGGCGAATCGCGATGGCGTGACCTGGGTGCGCGGCGACCTTTCGGACCAGGGCGCGCTGATCGAGCTGTGCCGGGGCGCCGATGCGATCATCCATGTCGCCGGCGTCGTCAACGCGCCCGACCGCGCCGGTTTCGCCGCCGGCAATATCGATGGGGTGCGCAACATGCTGGCCGCGGCGAAGCGGGCGGGGGTCCGCCGCTTCGTCCACGTTTCCTCGCTCGCCGCGCGCGAGCCCGGGCTCTCCGCCTATGGCTGGTCCAAGGCGGAGGGCGACGCGCTCGTCATCGCCTCGGGCCTCGACTGGAGCATCGTCCGTCCCCCCGCGATCTATGGCCCGGGCGACCTGGAGATGCTCGAACTGTTTCGGCTCGCCAAGAAGGGTCTCGCACTGATGCCCCGCGGCGGGCGCATCTCGCTGCTGGAAGTGGGCGATCTCGGCCGGCTGCTGCTTGCGCTCGCCGTCACCGATGGCTGCAACCAGATCCTCGACGCCGATGACGGCACGGAGACCGGCTGGAGCCACAGGCAATTCGCCGAGGCGATCGGCGCCGCGCTGGGCAAGCGCGTGGCGAGCTTCGCGCTGCCGCGTCCGCTGCTGATGGCGGCCGCGCACCTCGACCGGCTATTCCGCGGCAAGAATGCCAAGCTGACGCCCGACCGCGTCGCCTATTTCTGCCATGAGGATTGGGTGATCGACCCGGCCCGCCGTCCGCCGCGGAATCTCTGGGCGCCTGCGGTCGGGACCCGTGCCGGCCTTGCCGCCACCGCGGCCTGGTATCGCGAACAGGAGCTGCTCTAACGCCCCGACGGCCGCAAGATGCAAAGCGCCACGTCGCACTGGAAATGTCGCCAAGCAGCTTCTATAGGCCCGGTCGCAGTCGATCTTTCGCCCCGCGCCGGGCGGGAGCATCATGCGGGTGTGGCGGAATTGGTAGACGCAGCGGACTCAAAATCCGCCGTTGGCAACAACTTGTCGGTTCGAGTCCGACCACCCGTACCATCGATCGAGCGACGGCAAAGCGCCCGGCCGTGCCTGAAGCGCAGCGCGATGCGCAGCCGGGGGTCTTCGACTTGCCGGCAGCCGGCGATGGATATTAATGCTAATCATTTGCAGCGCTTCTCGCCAGGAATGCCCGCTTGACCCCTGATCGTCGCGATGCTTCGAAGGCTGGTGATCGCGAGGGCGTGCGCAGCCGCCTCGCGCGGCCGGCATGGCTGGTGCTCGGCCTCGCCTTCACTGTGCTCGGATTCATCGGCGCGCTGCTGCCGCTGATGCCCACCACGATCTTCCTGATCCTTGCCGCCGGTTGCTTTGCGCGTTCCTCTCCGCGCCTCGAACGGTGGCTTCTCGAGCACCGCCGCTTCGGTCCGACGCTGGTCGCGTGGCGGGAGGAGGGCGCAATCCCGCCCCGGGCCAAGGCCTTTGCCTGCGCCGGTATCGCAGTCGGCTATGCGCTGTTCTGGTGGGGCGCCCGGCCGGCATTATGGGTCGACCTGGTGGTCGCCTTGGCCATGGCGGCATGTGCCGCGTTCATCCTGAGCCGCCCCAGCCCCGCAAGCCGATAAAAAGAGCCGGCGCGGAAGCCCTTGGGGGCACCGCGCCGGCAGGACGGAGTCGGTCCGAGGATCAGAGCTTCAGGCGCGCTCCGAACAGGATGGTGCGGCCGAAGTGATTGTTCTCGTAATTTCGCTGTGCGTCGTAGTCGGTATAGCGATAGCGATATTCGTCGGTGAGGTTGTTGCCCTCGACCGATAGTTCGATCCACTCATTGACCTTGTAGCGCACCGAAGCATCGACGTTGACCGTCGAGCCATAGCCTTCAAACACGTTGCCGGTGCCGCTATTGGCATCGACATAGGGCCCGCGATAGCTGGCCATCACGCGCGCGCTGAAGCGGCCATCGTCATAATAGAGCGTTCCGTTATAGGCCTGTTTCGAGACCTGGAAGAGCGTCGAGGTGCGCGTCACGGCCGTGGACGGGCCGAGCGCGCCCGTCGTGGGAACGAAGGCCACCGCGATCGGTCCGGACGTGTTGTAGGTCGCCTTGGAGTCGATGAAGGTCGCATTGGCGAGCACGCCGAAATGGCTGAGCGGCCCTGGCAGGAAGGTGAAGGGCAGTTGCACCGCGAGCTCCATGCCCTTCAGCTTCGCACCCTTGCCGTTCACGTTGGCGGTGACCGTGTAAACCTGGTTCGGATCGAAGTTGATATAGGCGGGCGAGCTGGTCGGGAGCGCCGATTTGGGCAGGCCGGTCTGCGCGAAGGTCGCATTGTAGGTCTGCGAAACCGGGAAGCTGTCGATATTCTTCTGGAACAGCGCGACCGAGAAGATCGACTGCGGCGCGAAATACCATTCGACCGCGACGTCGAAATTCGTCGCCCGATAGGGATCGAGCAGCGGATTGCCGTAGCTGATCTTGTAGTTGAAGCCGTCGATCGATCCACCCGGCGTCAGGTTGCCCAGCGTCGGCCGCGTGATCACCTTGGCGATCGCGCCGCGCACGGTGATGTCGCGGGTGGGATAGAGCGCCAGGTTGAACGACGGCAGCCAATCGTCGTAATCGCGCTGCACCGTCACGGTGTTGCCGCTGAGGATGCCGGTTGAGCGCTGTTCGGTCGCGACATAGCGCATGCCCGCATTGCCGGCGAAGCTGAGGCCGAGCACCTCTCCCTTCACGTCGAACTGGAGATAGCCGCCCTTGGTGGTTTCGCGCACGTCGCGCGTGTTGCCGGTGTCGGGCAGGGCGGTGCGGCTATAGAGCTTGGTATAGGCGGTGGCCGCCGGCAGGTTGGCGACCAGCCACTGGTCGGTCGTGCCGGCCGGCTGGCCCGCCTTGCCGAGGTTGAACAGCTCCGAAAGTCCCGACGTCACCGGGAAGCCATAGACAGCGGTGGGACCGAAGAGGCTGCTCGGCGAGCAGGTGAGCGTACCGAGCACGAGATCGGTGCCGCCATTGCCGCACACGGTGGTGTCGCGCTGGAAGGCGCGCGTCGCGAAATCGAACTGCCGCCACATCCCGCCGGCCTTGATCTGGAAGCCTTCGGTGACGTCCCATTCGGTGCGCAATTGCCCGGTCTTGAACTTGTTGGTGACGTTCGAGGGCCGATCGCGGATTTCGGCGAGCTGGAAATTGGCCGGATCGGTGACGCTGGTGCCGAAGGTCAGCACCGGATGCTTCATGTCGGTATAGTCGTAATGATAATTTTGCGCGTCGCGATCGTCGAAGACGACCGTCGTTTCCACCGGGATGTCGGCATCCGATTTGGAAAGGCCGCCGAGCAGGGTGAAGCGGAAATTGTCCGACAGGTCCTGATCCCAGGTGCCGCCAATCTGATAGAATTGGGTATTCGACTTGCGCAGATAATGTTCGGTGCGGACCCACGCGTCGTTGAGCGTCGCGGAGATCATGTTGCCGTTGCCGTCATAGGTGGGATTGACGACATCGATCGAACGCTCGTTCGAACGCAGCAGCACCTCGCCCCATTTCTCCTCGCGCTCCTCCTTGAAGCGCGAGTAGAGCGCGTCGATCGAAATCTTGGTGGCATCGGTCGGCGCGAACTGGATCGATCCGGTGACGCCGAGCCGTTCGCGGCGGTGATCGACTTCGCCGTAGCGCGGAATGCGCGGATGGAAGGAGAGCGTCGCCTGATCGCAGGCGGCGCTCGGCCGATAGGTCCCGCCGCTATTGGCGCGCGGCGTGGTGTAGGTGATGTTCGGGAGGGTGCCGGTGGTGTTGTAGAAGCACGGCGTACCGTTGACCGAATCGAAGCGCGCCTGTGCCCAGCGTACCGAGTTGTTGCCCAGTTCCAGCGTATCGGTCTTCGAATAGGCCGCGGATACGGCGACCCCGAAGGTGCCCGACGGATTTTTCCAGCTGAGCAGGCCGGCCACGCGCGGGCCGAGATCCTTCGAAAGATCGTTGTACGATCCCAGGACCGAGACGACGCCGTGCAGGCCATATTTGCCGGCGAGCGGGTTGCCGGTGTTGAGATCGACGACCGCGCCGAGCGAACCTTCGTCGAGCGAGGCCTCGGCGGTCTTGTGGACGACCAGCGAGCTGAACAGCTCCGAGGCGAAGACATTGAAGTCGAAGGCACGGTCGCGATTGGCCGAGGCGCCATCGCTGGACGTCGCGACCGTCTCCAACCCATTCAGCCGCACGCGCGTGAACTGCGCGCCGAGGCCGCGCACCGTAATCGCGCGCCCTTCGCCGCCATCGCGCTGGATCGAAATGCCGGGAATGCGCTGGAGCGATTCAGCGAGGTTCTGGTCCGGGAACTTGGCGATATCCTCCGCGACGATCGCGTCGATCGCGCCGACCGATTCGCGCTTGAGGTTCAGTGCAGCCTGGAGCGACTGGCGGAAACCGGTAACCACGATGTCCTGCGCATCGGTTGCGGGGTCCTGAGCAGCCCCATCCGTCGGCGCGGCCTGGACGCTGTCGGCGCTTGCGGACGGCGGCGCATCCTGCGCCATCGCGGGCGCGGCAACGAGCGCAGCGAGCGATGCGCCGGTGAACAAGATGCTGCGATTATTCTTGAATTTCAACATGATCGTCTCCCTGTCACAACGGCCTCGGCTTGTTTCCGCCGATGGCCAACCCCGCCGGCATCGCCGGCCTATGCGATCATCGCGAAGCGCTTGCGCCCATGGGCGAGCACGCTGCGATGGAAAGCGCGAAGCGTCTGCGAACCGGGTGCGCCGTGGCGCTGGCCGCGCTCGGCCAGGGCGAGCCCGGTCAGGGCCTCGGCGGCGCGCATCGCCGGTTCTATGCAGATTCGCTCTAAATCCTGCGCCAGCGGCGCAAAATAGACTGCCTCTCCTTGCCATTCGTCGAGCTTCGCGCTCGCATCTTTGACCGTATAGTGACCCAGGTGGACACCGGTGTCAACCGTCGCGCGCGCCAGGCGGAAAAGCTGCCAGTGAAGGTGGCCGAGCAGCGCTCGATCCTGCCCCGCATAGGCGCCGTCGCGCGCCATCAACTGCTCGGCATAGATTGCCCAACCCTCGGCAAAGGCAGGGACATAGTCGAGGCGGAGCGGATGCGGGTGCGCCGCCGCCTCGATCGGAAGCTGGACCATATGTCCCGGCAGCAGCTCGTGATGGACGACAGACGGCAGCGTCCAGGACGGCCGGTCACGAATGCGCTGGAGATCGACGAAATAGCTGCCCTGCGCGCCCGGCGTCGGCACGACGCGATAGCCCTGCTTGCCCGCCGCGACTTCCGCGGGAGTCATCCTCCGCGTCGCGACGTCGAGGCATTCGGACGGCAAGGCGCCGAACAGCGCAGGCAGGCGCGGGCGGACGCGCGCGAGCCAGGCATTCATGTCGCGCACGGCGTCGTCGCGGCCGGCTTCGTCGTCGGAATAGAGGAAACGCGGATCGCGAAAGGCGGTGCGGATGCGCGCGCCGACCGAGCCTTGCGTCATGCCGAGGCGCCGCAAGACGGCATCGGCCCGAGAGAGCGTCTCGGTGAGGCGGGCATGAAGCTGGCGATGCGCCGTCTCGGGAGCGATCGCGGCACCGAAATGCCGCTCGAGTAGCAGCGCGAAATAGTCCGTGCCGCCGGGGAAGCGAGCCACGCCGGGCTCCGCCGGCGCGCGTGGCCTCAGGCTGGCCAGCAGCGCCGCCTGCTCCCGCAAGCGGGCGGCGGCGGGGCCATCCGCTTTTGCTGCCGCGGTGTCGATTGCTGCGGCTGTCTTGTCGAGCAGCAGTTGGGGCAGGATCACGCCGCGCGCGGCATCGGCCTCGATTGCCGCATTGTCCTCGGCAATGCGATGGCCCCATTCGACGGGATCGCGACTGTCCGCGTCGCGCCAGGCGCCGGCGGTCGGCGAAACCCGATAGGGAGATCGCCCGAGCCGCCCTACCGGAAACCGTGTGATGAGCCGTGCGTCGATGGCGAGCCCGGCCCGAACCGTCTCCAGGTCGATCTGCGCCGACGGAGACAGCGCGCGCACCTCGAATGGCGCGAGCCGCACGAGCTTGGCCTCGGGCGAACCAAGTTGCGAGAGGCTGTCGAGTGCGGCGCGCAGCTCGGTATCGCCGGGGGCGGCGCGCGCGGCGGCGGGCAACAGCGCCACGGTCGCCGCTCCGGCCAGGAACCTGCGCCGGGGGAGCGTAGCGGGGGAGAAGGTGCGCTCGGTCATGGGCGTGGTTCTCAGCGCGCCGCGGGCAGCGCCACCACATTGTTTAGTTGCGTGACCTCGGCGTCGCCGCCGGCCAGTGCGACGCGGACGCGTGCGGCGCCGCGCGGCAAGGCAATGCGGATCGTTGCGGTCTTGGGCAGCAGGTCGGTAGGTGCAGCGAGGGCGGGGATCGTCGTGCTGGCAAGCGGCTTGCCGGCCGAATCCTCGACGAACAGCGTGCCGCCGGCCACCGGGCGGCTGCCCAGGCTGTGCACCGTCACTTCGGCGCGGTTGCCCCGCACCCGGAGATCGTCCGCTCCGATGCCCAGGTCGGGCCGATCGAAAACCGGAGGAGCCGGGCTCCGCAGCGTGAATTCGACTTCGGTGGTCGCATGCGGTGCGAAGCTCAAGCGCAGCGAGGCGCTGCGTTCGAGCGGCACCGAACGCGTGACGCCCGCCAGCGTCATGTCCCACGTCCCGGCATCGACGTTCCAGCTGGTCATCTCGGCGTTCTGGACGGTATCGCCGCTATTATAGGCGATCACCTTGAAGTGGCGGGGCGTCGCGCCCGGGACCAGGATCGCGGTGCGCATCGCGCCTTCCGGATCGTCGAAGCGCCAGCTGACCGCGTTGCCGGGCCAGGTCTGGTTGCGGCGCAGGGCGATGCCGCCCAGCCGCTCGCGCTGGAGGATTTCGTTGGGCTGGTCGACGCGGTCGGACCACCAATGGCCCTCCGTATACATATATTCGTGCTGCGCCTTGTCGGCGATGGCGTCGGCATGGAGCGCCTCGAGCCACTTCGTGTCGCCGGTCGCGTCCCAGGCCGCCCAGCGTTCGAACGCGCCGCCGTCCATGGCCTTGGCGAGGATCGCCTTGCTCCAGCCCTTGTCCTGTCCGAGCAAGACCAGCGCATTGTCGTCGATGTCGGCAAGCGAGCCGGGGCCGCTCTTCGCGACGCGGCTCAGCAGCGGGGCGAGATACTTGCCGTCGCCGGTGAAGTGCCAGGCCGCCCAGGCGGACTGGAGCGGAGTCGCGGCGCCACCGCCGTCGCCGACGCGCTCGGCATCGGTTCGCCAGTTGATTTCGTTGGGGTAGCTCCAATTGCCCTTGGCATCCTGCTTGCCATGCGCGAGCAGTCCATCGACCGTCCCGGTGACGAGGCCGCGCGCCGCGGGATTGCCGTTGTACAGGCCGATCAGCACCGGCGCGTGCATCATCACCCAGCTATAGGGCTTCTGCCACTCCCACGGCCCCTCGCGGTACATCTTGCGACCGCCGTACCAATTGCTGGCGAAGTGAAGATGGCCGGCGGGATTGGGCAGGATCACGCCCCGCAGCGCCTTGACGGTCGCCATCAGCCGCTCGACCGCCCTGGGCTCGCCCCAATTGAGGTAGAGCCGCTCGGCGTCGCTGTTGAGGCCTTCCTCATAGGCGTGGAGCTCGTCGGTGGTGATCGTGCCGAGCCCGTTGGTGATCATCCCGTTGGTGTGCGCGGCATCCGACAGCGCGCGGAGCGAAGCGTTGATCTTGTCCGGATCGACACCCATCAGCGCCAGCCCCGGCCATTGCTGGGTAAGATCGGTATCGTCCGAGATGCCGCCGCCGAAATCGCCATAGGGGACCTGACGATTGTCGATCCACCAGTTCACGAAGCGGCGGACGTAGCGCAGGTCCTCGAGCTGGCGGAACGCCCAGAGCGGCATTCCCGCCGGAGCCTGAGGCTGGACGAAGTCGGGAAGCTTGTAATTGCCGTAGCTGATATCGGCCCAATAGCGCCGGCCTTCGACATGGTCGGGATCAACGCGCAGCAGGTCGCTGACGTCGGCGAAGACGCGACGATACATCGCGGCGCGCTTGGACGCGGTGTGCTCCTCGACCAGGAACCCCCAATTGTCCTTCACCTGGTTGAAGCGGTCGGCGATGTGCTCGGGCAGCGCGGCGGCTCGGTCCTTGAACACGAGGCGCACTGCCATGCCGTCGATCGATTTCGGGCCGAAGTCCGGATTGGCTGAGGCGATGCTGAGATAGAGGCTGTCGTTGGTGAGGATGCGATCGCGCAGGTCGAGCCACAGCGTGCGGGCCTCGCCGGGACGGACCGAGACCGAGACGTCGATCATGTCGCGCGCCGGCCAGATCGGATCCTTGACCTGGATGTTGAGCGGGATCAGCCCGTCCTTGCCGGGCGTGAGCCTCAGCGCCGGGATGTCGAGCGCGATGCCGTCCAGGCCGTCGCGGACATTCTCCCAGCCGTAATTCCAGGCGCGCGCGAGCGGCCGGCCGGGATAGGCGTCGCCGAAGCCGGAGGGGATCAGCACCTGGACGATCGGCATCGCCCCTTCGACGTGGCGCGCGGCGCCCGTCGCGGCGGCGCTCCCGGCACCGGCTGCTGCAGAGGCTGCACCGGGGGGCAGCGCAAGCACGGTGTTGCGCTCGTCCGCCGGATAGCGCCCAACGATGAAGGCATTGAGCGGTGCCAGCGTGGCCAGATCGGCGCTCACCGACGCATCGACCTTGTAGCTCAGCTTGAAACTGCCTTCAGGCTCCACGCCCTTGCCGACGTCATAGGCCCAGAGTTCCTGGATCGGCTGCTCCTGCGACACATTGGTGAAGCGAAGCGTGCCGCCGCGGCGCTCGGCGAGCGTGTCGACGCTGCGCACCACGCCTTGCGGACGCTTCGCGAGCGAGGCGAAGCGCTTGCCATCTCCGCTCCAGCCGAGATCGCCATAGGCGGCGCCGCGGATCTCGATTCGATTGAACGCCTCCCCGTTGGGAACGGTCAGCGTGTACGCCTTGCCGCCTTCGACGTAGACGTTCCAATCGGGCAGCTCGAAATAGTCGTCGCGGCCGGCCAGGCGCGAACGATTATAGACTCCGGGCCACGTCGTCTCGGCGATGCCGTCGACGCCCTTCCACATCCACTCCTTCATGTCCTTGGCGTCGGCGAATTCGACCTTGCGGATGCGCGTGACGGGGTCGGCGAGGACGGGCGGAGACGTGCCGTCCCAGCCGTAGCGGTGGCGCCAGGCGGCGAGCTTGGCGGCAGGGGAGGGAGCGTCGGCCGGTGCCGGTTCGGCCTTTGCGGCGAGCGCTGCGATGCCGGCTGGATCGAGCATGCGATCATAGACGCGGATTTCGTCGAGATCGCTTCCGCGCATGAAATTGTAGCGGCTCTGCACCTGATGCGGCGCCAGCACGCGGCCGGCCATGCCGAGCTGGTCGAGCCCGGCGTCGAGGTCCGCCTTCTGGTTCTTGCGCGCGACTTCCTTGCCATCGACATAGAGCCGCACCCCGGCCGTCTCGTCCCAGGCGAAGGCGATGTGGTGCCACGCGTCGGGGGCGGGGATGGCATCCATCCGGAACGAGACTCGAATGCGCGTGAGGTTCGCATCGGTGACGAAAGCGTCGAAGCCATGGCCGTTCCAGTCGATGCGCAGGAATGCCATGTCCCAGCTCGTATGGTCGGCATAGCCGACGCGGAACAGGACGAACGGCGCTTCGCCAAGCGGCTCGCGGGCGCGCCAGAAGAAGGCGAGGGTCCCGCGCTGGGCCTGGATGTTGCCGGGCGCGTTCCAGGCGAGATAGCCATCGTCGGCCCAGCGGAACGCGCCGCCTGCCGCGCCGTCCGGCGTGATCGTGACCTTGCTCTGGAAATTGGGCACCGGGTCGCCCCCCGCGCGCTCGGCGGTGGTGCCCTTGTCACCCGAGGCGCGAAAGAGGAGCCCGTCCGCTCCCGCGGTCTGCGCGGCCGCGGGAAGGGCGGCAAGCGCGAGCGGCCCAGCCAGGGCCAGCCTGTAGGAACGGATCATGGTGCCTCTCGATCGTTCGGCGGTCTACAGCCGCCTGCTACGGAGAGAATGGCAAGACTTGACACCGGTGGCAACTCGATTCTGACCGACCTATCCCTGTCTGCCGAGTTCGCGATCGTCGTTGACGGATGAATTTGACACCGGTAGCATCGCCTCAACAACCGCAGGCCCGCGAAGACGGGCGCGGCTGTGGGAGAGCGTATCTCGCGCACCGTTCGCGACAAGGGCCGTCAGCAGGCCCGCGTTCGACAGCAATGCCCCGACCGAGAGGCGATCGGCACGGGCATGGACGACAAGGCGGCGAACGATTTGCGTTCGCCGGCGCCTTGTCGGCCGAACCGGTGCGCGATGGAGATGGGGATGAGACGTTGATCGAAGGAAGGCAATCCGGCGAGGCCATCGCCAGGGCATTCGTGGCGGCGCGGCAGGCGGGCAATGCGCTGGCCGACTATCCCGGCACGCTGCCCGGCACGCTCGACGAGGCTTACGGTATCCAGGAGCGTGCGATTGCGCTGTTCGGCGATCGCGTGGCAGGCTGGAAGGTGGGCAAGATCCCTGAGCCGCTCGACGCAACCTATGGCGCCAATCGCCTGGCCGGGCCGATCTTCGCCGACTCCGTGGTGATGCCGCGCGAAGGTGAAGTGCCCGAAATGCCGGTGTTCGGCGAAGGATTCGCTGCCGCCGAGGCCGAATATCTGCTGCGGCTGGGGTCGCTGCCCCAAGACTTCGATCGCGCCTGGACCAATCAGGACGTCGCCCGCCATGTCGATGCGGTCCATGTCGGCATCGAAGTGGCGAGTTCGCCCTTTCCGGGGATCAATCAGCATGGCCCCGCCGTCACCATCTCAGACTTCGGCAACAACAACGGGCTGGTGATCGGCGCCGCGCTTCCGGACGGCTCCGATTTCCAGGACTGGCCGGTGGCGCTGCTGATCGATGGCGCCGTCGCCGGCGAAGCGACGGCGGCCGAGATGCTCGACGGCCCCTATGGCGCCGTGCGCTTCCTATTCGAACTGGCCGCCAGCCGAGGCCTGCCGCTCGCCCAGGGCCAGTGGATTTCCACCGGCGCGGTGACCGGCGTCCATCCCGTCCGTGCCGGCGCGCAGGTGGAGGCGCGCTTCGGCACCGGCTATGGCGTCCGCTGCACGATCGCCGACAAACGGCGCCGCTGAGCGCCCGAAAATACAAGACGAGGAGAGGGACATGGCGAACAGCGGAGAAAATATCGTCTCCGGCGCGGCCGAACGGGTCGGCCGCTACCGCTGGGTGATCTGCGGGCTGCTCTTCGCGGCGACGGCGATCAACTATGTCGATCGGCAGATGATCGGGGTGCTCAAGCCGACGATCGCCAAGGAACTGCATTGGTCCGAGACCGACTATGCGGCGATCGTCTTCTGGTTCCAGTGCGCCTATGCGATCGGTTATCTCGGTTTCGGCAAGCTGGTCGACGTGATCGGCGCGCGGTTCGGCTATGCGATCGCGGTGGTGATCTGGACGATTGCGCATGTCGCGCATGGCGGCGTCCATTCGGTGACGCAGTTCGCGATGGCGCGCTTCGGCCTGGGCATCGGCGAATCGGGCAATTTCCCTGCCGGCGTGAAGTCGGTCACCGACTGGTTCCCGGCCAAGGAGCGCGCGCTGGCGATCGGCGTGTTCAATGCCGGATCGAATGTCGGCGCCATCATCACGCCACTGCTCGTGCCGGTGATCACGCTCGCTTATGGCTGGCGGATGGCGTTCATTCTCACCGGCATCTTCGGTGTCGTCTGGGTGATCGCCTGGGTGGCGATGTACCGCGATCCGCGCCAGCATCCGCGCGTCGGCGCCGCCGAGCTCGCCTATATCGAGCAGGACCCGGCGGACCCCGCGGTGAAGCCCGACAATCTGTGGCTCAAGGTGCTGGCGAAGAAGGAAACCTGGGCCTTCGCGCTCGGCAAGTTCTTCATCGATCCGATCTGGTGGTTCTACCTCTTCTGGCTGCCGAGCTTCCTGGGCCAGCGCTATCATCTCGACCTGCTGAGCTTCGGGCCGCCGCTGGTCGCGATCTACCTGCTTTCCGACGTCGGCAGCGTGGCGGGCGGCTGGCTCTCCGGCCGGTTCCTCAAGGCAGGGATGAGCGTCAACAAGGCACGCAAGTTCACCATGCTGATCTGCGCTTTCTGCGTGGTGCCGGTGTGCTTCTCGAACGCCATCGACAATGTCTGGATCAACGTGCTGATCATCGGCGTCGCCGCGGCGGCGCACCAGGCCTTCTCTGCCAATCTCTACACGCTGCCGTCCGATACCTTCCCGCGCTTCGCGGTGGGATCGGTGATCGGGATCGGCGGCACGCTGGGCGCGGTGGGGGGCATGCTCTTCTCGCTCCATGCGGGAGACGTGCTCGAGCGGCTGGGCACCTATGCCCCCCTGTTCCTGATCGCGGGCGCGGCTTATTTCCTGGCGCTGTTGTCGGTGCACCTGCTGTCGCCGTCGCTGAAGCGCGCGGAAATCAACTGAGGAGGCTGGCATGGCGCGGCCATTGAAGCTCGATCCCGATCGACTCTTCCCGGCAGAGGAGCGCACCCGCGGCATTGCTCGGGCGCTCTACGCCGAAGTGGCCGCGCTGCCGATCATCAGCCCGCATGGGCATACCGACGCGGGCTGGTTCGCGACCGACGCGAACTGGTCGAACGCGACCGAGCTGCTGCTGGCGCCCGACCATTATCTCTATCGCATGCTCTATTCGCAGGGTGTGGCGCTCGACGCGCTGCGCGTGCCGAGCAAAGCGGGCGTGCCGGCCACCGATCCGCGCGACGCGTGGCGGACCTTTGCCGCGCATTTCCACCTTTTCCGCGGCACTCCTTCCGCGATGTGGCTCGGCCATGTCTTCAGCGAAGTGTTCGGCTTCGACGTGGCGCTCGATGCGGGCACCGCGGATCATTATTACGACGCGATCAACGCCAGCCTTGCGAGCGATGCCTTCAGGCCGCGCGCGCTGTTCGATCGCTTCGGCATCGAATTCCTGGCAACCACCGAGGGCCCGCAGGACGACCTCTCGGCGCACCACGCGATCCAGGAGTCGGGCTGGCCGGGGCGGGTGGTCACGACCTATCGGCCCGACGCGGTGATCGACGTCGAGCACGAGCAGTTCCACGGCGCAATGAGGGTGTTTGCCGAGAAGACGGGCGAGGACGTCTGGTCGTGGGACGGCTATCTCGCCGCGCATCGCAAGCGCCGTTCCGATTTCCGCGCGGCGGGGGCGACGGCGACGGACCATGGCCATGCGACCGCGGCCACCGCCGACCTTGCGCCTGAGGAAGCCGAGCGGCTGTTCCGCACGATCCTCTCGGATCGCTGGACGCCGCAGGACGCCGAGCTGTTCCGCGCGCAGATGCTCACCGAAATGGCGGCGATGAGCGTCGAGGACGGTATGGTGATGCAGATCCATCCCGGCAGCTTCCGCAACCACAATGGCGGACTGTTCGCCAGTCACGGCCGTGACAAGGGCGCCGACATCCCGATGCGCACCGATTACGTCCATGCGCTCAAGCCGCTGCTCGATCGCTTCGGCACATCGACCGAGCTGTCGATCATCCTCTTCACGCTCGACGAGACGGCCTATGCGCGCGAACTGGCGCCGCTGGCGGGGCACTATCCTTGCCTCAAGCTGGGGCCGAGCTGGTGGTTCCACGACAGTCCCGAAGGGATGCGCCGCTTTCGCGAGCAAGTGACCGAGACGGCCGGCTTCTACAACACCGTCGGCTTCAACGACGATACGCGTGCCTTCCTCTCGATCCCGGCGCGGCACGACGTGGCGCGGCGAATCGATTGCGGCTTCCTCGCCCGGCTCGTCGCCGAGGGGCGGCTGCTCGACTGGGAAGCGGCCGAGCTGGCCTACGACCTTACCAACGGGCTGGTGCGCAAGGCGTACAAGCTCGACCAGACCCAACCCGAACCGGCCGCCCGCGCGGCCTGACAGACGGAGCCCTTTGATGTTTGACCGGACCTATTACGCCACCCATCCCGACATGATGGAATGCGTCTCCAACGAGGAGCTACGCGACCGCTACCTGATCCAGGACCTGTTCCGCGAAGGCGAGTGCGTGCTCAACTATACCCATGCCGATCGCATGGTGATCGGCGGCGTCGCGGTCGGCGGCGCACCCGTGCATCTGCCGGCGCAGACCGAGCCGCCATCGGCCGCGGGCCACCCTTTCCTCGAGCGACGCGAGCTTGCGGTGGTGAACATCGGCAAAGCCGAGGGTACGGTCACCGTCGATGGCGAGAGCTTCACGCTCGGCAACAAGGACTGCCTCTACGTCACGATGGGGGCTGCGGAAGTGACGTTCTCGGGCGCGGGCGCGCGCTTCTACCTCGTCTCGTGCCCGGCGCATAGGGCGTTCACTACCCGCAAGCTGGGCATCGCGGACGCCAATGCGCTGGAGCGCGGCAGCCTGGAGGAATCGAACGAGCGGACGATCTACCAGCTCGTCATCCCGGGCGTGTGCGACAGCGCGCAGCTGGTGATGGGCCTGACCGTGCTCAGGCCGGGCAGCGTGTGGAACACGATGCCGCCGCACATCCATGAGCGGCGCAGCGAGATCTATCTCTATTTCGAGCTCGACGACCTCGAAAAGGATCGCGTGATGCACTTCATGGGCGAAGGCGAGGCGACTCGGCACATCGTGATGCAGAACGAGGAAGCGGTGATCTCGCCGCCCTGGTCGATCCACATGGGCGCGGGCACCAAGGCCTATGCCTTTATCTGGGCAATGGCGGGCGAGAACCAGGATTATACCGATATGAACGTGCTGGATATCTGCCAGCTGGCGTGACTCGGGACGTCACCCCCGCGGAGGCGGGGGCCCATCTCCGACGCGATGATCTTGATGCGACGGCGGGAGATGGGTTCCCGCCTTCGCGGGAATGACGAGGTAAAATGACAACTCCTTTCGATCTCAGCGGCAAGGTCGCCGTCGTCACCGGTGCCAATACCGGCATCGGCCAGGGCATCGCGCTTGCGCTTGCGGCGGCGGGGGCGGACATCGCTGCCGTCGGGCGAACGCCCGCGGAGGAAACGATCGAGAAGGTCCGCGCGCTGGGGCGGAGGGCGGAGATCGTCTCGGCCGACTTGTCGACCATCGAGCCTGTGGGCAGGGTTGTGGACGAGGCTGTGGATAAATTGGGTTCGATCGATATCCTGGTGAACAATGCCGGCATCATCCGCCGCGCCGACAGCCTCGATTTCACCGAGGCGGACTGGGACGAAGTGATCGATACCAATCTCAAATCGGTGTTCTTCCTCTGCCAGGCGGCGGCGCGGCACATGGTGAACCATGGCGGCGGCAAGATCATCAACATCGCCTCTATGCTGACCTTCCAGGGCGGCATCCGCGTGCCGAGCTATACCGCGTCCAAATCGGGCATCGGCGGGCTCACCAAGCTGCTCGCCAACGAATGGGCAGGCAGGGGCATCAACGTCAATGCGATCGCGCCGGGCTATATCGCGACCAACAACACCGCAGCGCTCCAGGCCGACGAGACCCGCAACCGCCAGATCATGGAGCGGATACCGGCGGGCCGCTGGGGCAGCCCGGCGGACATGGGCGGGGCCGCGGTGTTTCTCGCTTCCTCGGCGGCCGACTATGTCCAGGGCCATATCCTCGCGGTCGACGGCGGGTGGCTGGCGCGATGACTTCGGACGCCGGTCGCTCGGAGCTTGTCGAAGCGCTGCGCTTCTCGCACACCGGAGCGACTGATGCGCCAACGAGGAGGGCGCGATGACCATCACTTTCTTCGGCGAACTGATGCTGCGCCTCTCGCCGCCCGGCCGCGAGCTGCTGCTCCAGACGCCCAGGCTCGAAGTGAACGTCGCCGGGGCCGAGGCGAATGTGGCGACCGGGCTCGCCTGTCTTGGCCACAAGGTGCGGATGATCGGCGCGGTGGCGGACAATGCGCTGGGCGCCGCGACGATCGCGGAGCTGCGGCGGCGCGGGGTCGATACCTCGACCGTCTTTTCCGAGCCGGGCCGGCTCGGGCTTTATTTCCTCACGCCCGGTGCGGGTCTTCGCGCCTCGGAGGTGGTGTATGATCGCGCCCATTCCGTGTTCGCGCAGCGGCCCGCCGAAAGCTGGGACTGGGACGCGCTGCTCACCGGCGCGACACGACTGCACCTTTCCGGCATCACGCCGGCGCTGGGCCCCAATACCGCCGAAGCTGCCTGCGCCGCGGCCGAGGCTGCGCGCGCACGCGGCATTCCGGTCTCGTTCGACGGCAATTACCGCGCCAAGCTTTGGGAAGCCTGGGAAAGCGATCCACGCGCGGTACTGACTCGGCTGATCGGGCATGCCGACCTGTTGTTCGGCAATCACCGAGATATCTCGCTGCTGCTCGGCCGCGACTTTTCAGGCGACGGACCGGACCGGCGGCGTGAGGCGGCCGAGGCGGCGTTCGCGGAATTTCCGGCACTGCGGGTGATCGCCTCGACTGCGCGCCACGTCGTCGATGCCGACAGCCACCGTGTCTCGGCGCGCGTCGACATGCGCGACGGCGCGCACCAGACCGACGAAGTGCTGATCGCCGGCATCGTCGACAGGATCGGGGCAGGGGACGCCTTCGCGGCGGGCGTGCTGCACGGTTTGGCGGAGAGCGGCACGGCGGAGGCGGTGGCACGCGCCGGATTGGCGCTGACGGCGCTCAAACATTCGCTGCCGGGCGATGCGAGCCTGTTTACCCGCGGGGACCTTGCGGCGTTCGAGGAAGGCGGGCTCGACGTCCGGCGTTGAGGCGAGCGGACGAAGACCCGCCGCGCGTTTCAGGAGAGGCACGACATGACCGAAGTGACGCGGCGGGCGATGGTGGTGGGCGGAATCGCGCTGGCGGCGATGCCGACGGGCGTGTGCGCGGCACCGGGGGACCCGATCGTCGAGACGCGCGCCGGCCGCTTCGAGGGCGACCGGACCGGCAGCGTCCTCTGCTTCCGCGGCATCCGCTATGGCACCGCGCCGCGTTTCCGGGCGCCGGTGCCGTTCGCGACACCGGGCGCGGTGGCGCCGGCGCACGAATTCGGCCCGATCTGCTCACAAGGGCAAGGGGGCGATCAGCGACAGTCCGAGGACTGCCTGTTCCTCAACGTCTGGACGCCCGGCGCCCAGCCCGCGGCGCGGCGGCCGGTGATGGTCTATATCCATGGCGGCGCCTATTCGAACGGCACCGTCACGCTGCCGCTCAACGACGGCGCGAGGCTTGCCGAGCGCGAGGACGTCGTGGTGGTGACGGTGAACCATCGCCTCAACGCGCTGGGCTATCTCTATCTCGCCCGGTTCGATCCGCGCTTCGCCGATAGCGGCAATCTCGGCCAGCTCGACCTGATCCTGGCGCTGCAATGGGTACGCGACAATATCGCCGCGTTCGGCGGCGATCCGCGGCGCGTGTTCGTGTTCGGTCAGTCGGGTGGCGGCGCGAAGATCGCGACACTGATGGGGATGCCGGCGGCCAAGGGGCTATTCCACTCGGCGGCGACGATGAGCGGGCAACAGGTCACCGCATCGGGGCCGCTCAACGCGACGCGACGGGCCCAGGCCTATCTCGCCAGGCTCGGCGTAAGGGAGGATCGGCTCGATCCCTTGCTCGACATGCCGGTGGAGAAGCTGGTCGACGCGCTCGGCGCTACCGATCCGATCCTGGGCGGCGGAGTCTATTTCGGGCCAGTGCTCGACATGAAATGGCTGGTCCGCCACCCGTTCTGGCCCGACGCCAACCCGCAGAGCCTGGCGATTCCGATGATCCTGGGCAACACGCGCGACGAGACCAAGGCGTTCATCGATCCGCGTTCCGAAAAGGTGCGCGGGCTGACCTGGGACAATCTCGCCGCGAGGATGGCGCCCGAGCTGCGCATGGATATCCTGCCCGAATGGGTGGTGGCGCAGTATCGCGCGCATTTCCCGGCCGATGGTCCGCGCGACATTTTCTACCGGGCGACCACGGCCGGGCGGAGCTGGCCGGGACAGTGGCTGGAGGCCGACGCGCGCGCCGCGGCGGGGGCGAAGTCGACCTGGGTCTATCAGGTCGACTACCAATCGCCGACCCAGCCGGAGCGCGGCGCGCCGCACACAATGGACATTGCGCTGGCCTTCGGCACGCTCGATGCGGCGGGATCCTTCACCGGCACGGGGCCGGAGGCGCAGAAGCTGAGCGGGCAGGTAATGGGGGCCTTCGCAGCACTGGCGCGCACCGGTCGGCCGGCGGCGCGCGGGTTGCCGGCCTGGGCGCCCTATACGGTCCCTGGCCGTGCGACGATGGTGTTCGACACGCCCTGTCGGCTGGCGAACGACCCGCGCAAATGGGAGCGCGAGCTGTTCGCGCGCGTCCCCTATATTCAGCCGGGGAGCTGACACCGCTCGCGGGCCGATCCGCACACAAGACGATATCGCTTTGTCCCGCGAGCCATTATGCTCGCGAAATGGAGAGAACGGGCAAGCCCACGATCAACGACGTCGCGCGCATCGCGGGCGTCTCGAAAAAGACCGTCAGCCGCGTGATCAACCGGTCGCCGCTGCTCAATGGCGAGACCCGCGCCAAGGTCGAGCACGTGATTGCCGAGCTGGGATATGTCCCCAATGTCCAGGCGCGGGCGCTGGCGCTGCGCCGCAACTTCCTGATCGGCCTCATTCACGACAATCCCAATGCCCAGATGGTGATGAATGTGCAGGCGGGCATGCTCGAGGCGATGCGCGACACCGAGTTCGAGCTGATCGTCCGGCCGATCGATCGCGGTAGCTCGACCATGCTCGAGGACATCCGCAACTTCCTCGAACGCCAGCGGCTCTATGGCGTGATGTTCCTGCCGCCGGTCTCCGAGAACGAGATGGTAGCGGAGCTCTGCCGCGAGCTGGGCATCCGCTATGTCCGGATGGGGTCGGCGACGCTCGACAGCGCCGAGCACATGGTCGCGTCGAACGACAGCGACGTGGTCACCGAAGCGGTCAACCACCTGATCGCGCTCGGGCATCGCCGGATCGGGCTGATCGCCGGGCCGCACGGCTTCCGTTCGGCACGGGAGCGGCGCAAGGGCTTCGAACATGCGCTCGACCAGGCCGGGATCAAGCTGCCGCGCAGCCTGATCGCTGACGGCAACTACACGTTCGAGACCGGGCTCGCCGCTGCCGATCGGCTGCTCGACCTCGCCCCGCGACCGACCGCGATCTTCGCCTCGAACGACGAGATGGCCGCTGCGGCGCTGCATGCCGCGCGACGCCGCGGGATGAGCGTGCCCGAGGACCTGTCGATCATCGGGTTCGACGACACCGCGATCGCCGCGCATATCTGGCCGCCGCTGACCACGGTGCACTGGCCGATCATCTCGATGGCGCGATCCGCGGCGCTCAAGCTGCTCACGGACTTCTTCGGCGACGATCAGGCGGTGGAGGAGCCATCGCTCTTCCCCTCGACGCTGATCCACCGCGCTTCGGTGGCGCCGCCGCGCGAGGGATGAGGGGCGTGGTGCCGGTTGCAGGAATCGAACCCGCGACCTTCGGTTTACAAAACCGCTGCTCTACCAGCTGAGCTAAACCGGCATCGGAGGCGGGCTGTGATCGCTTTGCCGTCAGGGGTCAAGCCGTTGCATCCACGCCCGCACGCCACATATCGCGGCCGAACAGCAAAGGATCCGCCCATGCCGCGCCCGATGAAGATCGATTTCGTTTCCGACGTTTCGTGCCCGTGGTGCGTGATCGGCCTGAAGGGGCTCGAGACGGCGCTGGCGCGCACCGGCGACCTGATCGACGCGGACATCCATTTCCAGCCCTTCGAGCTCAATCCCGCCATGGAGCCAGAAGGCGAGAATATCGGCGAGCATATCGCGCGCAAATATGGCGCGACGCCCGAGCAATCGGCGGTAACGCGGCAGATGATCCGCGACCGCGCCGCCGCGCTCGGCTTCACGATGAATCAATCGGCCGAGAGCCGGATCTACAATACGTTCGACGCGCATCGGCTGCTGCACTGGGCCGAGGGCGAGGGGCGGCAGAAGGCGCTGAAGCTGGCGCTGTTCGAAGCCTATTTCACCGATCAGCAAGTGATGTCGGACCACGACGTGCTGGTTGCGGCGGCCGAGAAGGCGGGGCTCGACGGCGCGGCGGCGCGCGAGGTGCTCGAATCGGTTCGTTATGCGGAGGACGTGCGTGCGGCCGAGCAACTGTGGCAGAGCCGTGGTATCCAGTCGGTGCCGGCGATCGTCATCGACGATCGCTACCTGATTTCCGGCGGCCAGCCGCCCGAGGCGTTCGAACAGGCGCTGCGCCAGATCGCGGCGGAAGCGGCCTAGGGTACGCCGAAGGTCCAGCCTTCGGTGCGGGCCAGCTCCGGCGTCAGGCCCGCCGGGGACCAGAGTTCCGACTGGCCGGCGGCGGCGCGCAGCCAGGCGGCGCTGAGCATCGCGTCGGTGGCGTGATCGTCATAGCGGGCGAGCGGCGCGTGCGGGGCCGAGCCGAAGGCGGCGAGCATCGCGTCCAGCGTCTCGGCATCGCGGATCTTGGAAATGCCCTTGCGCATGCCCGCCAGCCTCGCGGCGAGCGACGTGTAGATCTCGACCAGCACCGGGCCGTGATCGGGCAGCGGATCGAACGGCCAGAGCGGCAGCTTGCCGCGCAGCCGGTGGAGCACGCGCATGCCGGTCAGGCTCGACTTGCCGACCTGGCTTGCGCCGACCAGGTTGAAGCAGCTGTAGGGTGACAGCCGCATCGCCTCCTGGCCGTGCTCGCATACCCGGAATCGACCGCGGCCCGGCGGGAACAGGTCGCCGCAATCGCCGCGCTGGCGGAAATGGCGGCGTGCATCGGGGTGGTTGATGAAGCTGTTGGCGGCGAGATGAGGATCATCGGCCGAAAGATCGTCAACCAGCTTCCATAGGGCCGGGCCATCGGGCGGGGAATCCGACCAACCCGGGAAGAAGGCGCCCTGGTCCGCGAAGGGGAAGGCGGGGGAGAGATCGAGCCCGATCAGCGCGCGGGTGCCGCTTTCGGCCAGGCCGGCGAGGAAATCGAGGATGTCCTGGCGGGACCAGGCGCGGTCGATCAGCTCGGGCGCGGCGGTGCCGGCCTCGGCGCGGGCGATGGCGAGGCCCTTGGGACGCTCCACGGCCTGGCCGGACCAGTCGATCGCGATGAAGTGGGTGAAGGGGGATACCACCTAGATCCTCCCCGAGCTTGTCTCGGGGAGGGGGACCGCCGCCGAAGGCGGTGGTGGAGGGGCTGACGTGAAGCGTGGAGAGACGCAGTTGGCGCCTGCGGCGCGGCCCCACCACCATGCTTCGCATGGTCCCCCTCCCCGAGACGAGTTCGGGGAGGATTTAGAGATGCTCACGGCCGTTCTTCCATCCCCGCGGCGATGCGTTGCGGCTTCTTCGCGCGGTCCCACCAGGCGCGGCGGATGTAGAGTTCGATCCGCTCGCGGCTCGCCGTGCCGTAGCGGACGAGCAGCATCGGGTAGTTGGCATAGTGATCGGTCTGCCAGAAGGTCTGCGGATCGGTCTCGAGCAGCAGCGGCTTCTCCGCCTGGCTGACCATCAGCGCGAAGCTGCCGGGCTCGCGGCCGGGGGACATCAGGCCCTTGCGGTTGATCTTGGGACAAAGCGTGCCCCACCAGCTTTCCATCACGACGTCGGGCAGGGTGCAGGCGAACCGGCATGCATCTTGCCAGTCATCCATCGCGTTTCCGCTCGCGCATCTCGTTCCACCAGGCGATCCGCTCGGCGACGCGCTTCTCATGGCCGCGCTCGCTGGGGGTGTAGAAGGTCTGGGACGTCATTTCCTCGGGCCAGTAATTGTCGCCCGAAAAGCCGCCCTCGGCGTCGTGGTCGTAGGTATAGCCCTTGCCATAGCCGATCTGCTTCATGAGCTTCGTCGGCGCATTGAGGATGTTCTGAGGCGGCATCAGCGAGCCGGTTTCCTTCGCCGAACGCCATGCCGCCTTCTGCGCAACATAGGCGGCGTTCGATTTGGGCGCGGTGGCGAGATAGAGACACGCTTGGGCGATCGCCAGCTCGCCCTCCGGACTCCCTAGGAACTCATAAGTGTCTTTCGCCGCCAAGCATTGGGTGAGCGCTTGGGGATCGGCGAGGCCGATATCCTCGACCGCGGCGCGGGTCAGTCGGCGCAGCACATAGAGCGGCTCCTCGCCGGCGGTGAGCATCCGCGCGAGATAATAGAGCGCGGCGTCGGGGTCAGAACCGCGGATCGATTTGTGAAGCGCCGAGATGAGGTTGTAATGCCCCTCGCGATCCTTGTCGTAGACGGCGACGCGGCGCTGGAGGAAATCGCCGAGCGCGGCGGGATCGAGCGGGGCCTCGAATGTCACCGAGAACAAGGTCTCGGCCTGGTTGAGCAGGAAGCGGCCGTCGCCATCGGCGCTGGCGACGAAGGCGTCGCGCGCCTCCGGGGTGACGGGCAGGGGCCTGCCCTCCAGCGCTTCGGCGCGATCGAGCAGCTTGCACAGCGCCTTGTGATCGAGCCGGTGGAGGATCAGCACCTGGGCGCGGCTGAGCAGTGCGGCATTGAGCTCGAAGCTCGGGTTTTCGGTCGTGGCGCCGACCAGCGTGACCGTGCCGTCCTCCACATAGGGCAGGAAGCCATCCTGCTGGGCGCGATTGAAGCGATGGATCTCGTCGACGAAAAGCAGGGTCTTGCGGCCGATCCGGGCATGTTCGCGCGCTTCGGCAAACACTTTCTTCAAATCGGCCACGCCCGAGAACACCGCGCTGATCGCGACGAATCGCAGGCCGACCGCATCGGCGAGCAGCCGGGCGATCGTCGTCTTGCCGGTGCCGGGCGGTCCCCACAGGATGATCGAGCTGAGCTTGCCCGCCGCGACCATCCGGCCGATCGCGCCTTCGGGGCCGGTGAGATGCTCCTGGCCGACGACGTCTTCGAGCCGCTGGGGGCGCAGCCGATCGGCGAGCGGTCCGCCTTCGGCGATCGGCTGGGGGTGCTGCTCTGAATCCGGCTGGGCGGCGAAGAGATCGGCCATGCGACCAAGATAGTCGCCTCGCCCGCACTTTGCATCCTCGGCTTTGATCTGCGCCAATTCGCTCGCGCGCAGGATGCGGCAGCATCACGGCGAGGAGATGCGCGATGCAGTGTGACGTGATCATCGTCGGCGGCGGTCCGGCCGGACTCGCCTTCGCTCGGGCGCTCGACGATTGCGGGCTGGAGACCGTGCTGGTCGAGCGGCAGAGCGAGGAGGCGATCGCCAGGCCCCGCTATGACGGGCGCGAGATCGCGCTGACCCATGGTTCGGCGGCGATCCTGCAGCGGCTGGGGGCGTGGGAGCGGTTCGGGCGCGAGGACGTGGCGCCGCTGCGCGCAGCACGGGTGCGCAACGGGCGCTCGCTGTTCGGGCTCGACTTCCTGCCGCCCGAGGGTGGCGACGGCCCGCTCGGCTTCCTCGTCTCCAACCATCGCATCCGCCAGGCGCTTTACGAGACGGTGAAAGACCAGGCGCAGCTGCGCATCGTCTGCGGGGTGGGCGTCGAGGCGGTGCGCGCCGAGGCGCAGGGGGCGCATGTCGTGCTCTCGAACGGCCAGATGCTGCGCGGGCGGCTGCTGGTGGCGGCGGATTCGCGCTTCTCGGGCGTGCGAGCGCAGCTCGGCATCGCGGCGGAGATCAACCGGCTCGGGCGCTCGATGCTCGTCTGCCGGGTGCAGCATGCCAAGCCGCATGATGCCGTTGCCACCGAATGGTTCGGCTATCGCCAGACGCTGGCGCTGCTGCCGCTGCTCGGCAATGCCTCCTCGGCAGTGCTGACGCTGCCGGAGGACCTGATCGCGCGGCTGGCGGCGCTCAGCGACCGGGCGCTGGGCGAGGAACTGACGCGGCGCTCCGAGGGACTGCTCGGCGCAATGGAAGTGGTCGGCAGCCGTCATGTCTATCCGCTGGCGACGACCTGGTCGCGTCATTTCGCCGCCACCCGCGCCGCGCTCATCGGTGACGCAGCGGTGGGGATGCATCCGGTGACGGCGCACGGTTTCAACCTGGGACTGGGCGGGGCGGCGCTGCTCGCCGGCGGAATCCGCGAAGCGGCGCGGCAGGGGCGCGATCCGGGCCGCAACGCCGTGCTGCGCGCCTATGAACGCCGCCAACGCGCCGCCGCCTGGCCGATCTACACGGCCACAAATCTGCTTGTCGGGCTTTACACCCGCGAGAGCCCGATGGCGCGCACCGCCCGCCACGCGGTGCTGCGGCTCGGGGCGCGGCTTCCCTTCTTCCAGACCGGCATTCGGAACATGCTGATGGCGCATTGAACGAAAAGCGCAGCGGAGGGCTTGCGTAAAACCGTCTAAGATATATCTTGTGCGCATCACGAGTCGTACAGGAGGTATCAATGCGACATCATCATCACCATCATCACCGTCGCGATCACGATCAGTGCGGTCCGCGCGGCATGGATTTCGCCCGTGGCGGCTTTCGCCGCTGGGGCCCGTTCGAAATGGAATGGAGCGTCGGCCGGCACGGCCATGGCGAGCGCGGCGGGCGCCGGCGCATGTTCGACGGCACCGAGCTTCGCCTCATCCTCTTGAAGCTGATCGAGGAGCAGCCGCGCCACGGCTATGACCTGATCCGCGAGATCGAGGAGCGTTCGGGGGGCGCCTATGCGCCGAGCCCCGGCGTCGTCTACCCGACGCTGACCATGCTCGCCGACATGGAGTTGATCCAGGAGACGAGCAGCGAAGGCGCCAAGAAGCAGTTCGCGATCACGGCCGAAGGCACCGCGCATCTCGCCGAGCGGGCCGAGCAGGTCGAGGCGCTGTTCGAGCGGCTTTCCGAGCTCGGCAGTCAGCGCGCCCGCGCCAGCGGTGGCCCGATCCGCCGCGCGATGGGCAATCTACGCGCCGTGTTGCAGGAGCGGCTGAGCGACGAAGGCGTTGAAGCCGACACGCTGCACGCCGTCGCCGAGATCCTCGACGAGGCCGCGCGCAAGATCGAGCGGCTTTGAGCGCATGCCGCGCCTAGAGGTGCTTCGCCGGCGGCTGGGTATTGCCCTGCCGCCGGCTTCGGTGGAGAAGACCATGACGATTGCGACGCTTTCCTCGACCGCGCTGGTGCCGACCGACCATGCCAGCCGCTATCTCCAGCAGCTCTGCAAGCATTGGAGCCACAATCTCCAGGTGGAGTTCACGGCCGAAAACGGCACGGTGATCTTCCCCAAGGAGGGTCGCGCCGGCAGTTTCCCCGGCGATGCGGTGGTGACCTTCAACGCCGTCGAGGACGGGCTGGCGCTACGCATCGACGCGAGTAGCGATGCCCAGCTCGAGTCGCTCAAGGGCGTGGTCGCGAGCCATCTCGACCGCTTCGCCTTTCGAGAAGGAGAGCTGCGTTACGACTGGAAGTAGCGCCCGCCGGCGCGTTCAGGCCTTTCGCATCGCGACCGCCTCGAGATAGGCGTCCAGCACTTTCTGGTTGATCGCGTCCCACTGATAAGTGGCCGCGACGCGGTGGCCTGCCTCGCCCGCGGCGCGGCGAGCCGCGTCATCCTGGCAATAGAACTGCACGGCATCGGCATAGCGATCGACCGCGCCCTTGCCCGGATCGACGAGGATGCCGGTGACGCCTTCCTCGACCATCCCCACAGGCCCCACTGCACGCGCGGCGACGACCGGCACGCCTGCCGCCATCGCCTCGAGGGTGACGTTGCCGAAGCTTTCGGTGATCGAGGGATTGAAGAACACGTCCATCGAGGCGACGGCGCGGCCGAGATCGTCGCCCGCCTGGAAGCCGGCGAACACGGCATCGGGCACGCGCTCGGCGAACCAGTCGCGCGCCGGGCCCTTGCCGATCACCAGCACGCGATGCTTGACCCCGCGCCGCTGAAGTTCGGTCACCACGTCGGCGAAGATGTCGAGCCCCTTTTCGAGCACGAGCCGGCCGAGGAAGCTGACCGCCACCTCGTCGTCGGCGATGCCCAGCGAACGACGCCATTCGAGGCTGCGGCGCGACGGATTGAACCGATCATGGTTCACGCCGCGCGACCAGGTCCGCATCGGTCGATCAACGCCCCAGCTCCGCAGCAGCTCCTCCATGCCGCGCCCGGTCGGCATGACGATATCGTTGCGGTTGTAGAAGCGCGTCAGCGTCCAGATCAGCAGCGGGGTGATGAAGCCGATGCCGTAATAGCCGGGATAGGTTTCGAACCGGGTATGCACCGACGCGACCGAGGGGATGTTGTGCCGTCGCGCCCAGGTGACCGCGCGGTGGCAGAGGATCTCCGGTGCCGAGACGTGCACCACATTGGGCGCGAACGCTTCGAGATCGGGCAGGACGGTCTTGATCCCCTTGGCGAGCTTATACTCGTCGCGGCCGCCCGGCATCGGCAGCGCGGGGACGCTGACCAGATCGCCGACGGGCGGAAAGGCCGGCGTTTCGGTGGTCGGCGAATAGACGCGAACCTTGACGCCTTGCTCGAGCAGATAGCCGACGAGCAGGTTGAGCGCCTGGTTGGCGCCGTCGCGGACGTAGTTGTAGTTGCCGCTGAACAGGGCGACGCGGAGGTCGGAGGGCTTCATGCGCCCGGGCGCATAGAGGGCGCGGCGGCATGGGGCAACCTTGGGGGATGTCCGAGGTTGTAGCGTGCATGACGAACAGCTTCCGCACCGGCCAGCCGGTTTCCTGGAAATGGGGCGCGCATGTCGCGCATGGCCAGATCGCCGACCGCTTCGAGCGGCGCGTCCAGCGCACGATCAAGGGTGAGCGCATCGTGCGCAACGGCACCGGCGACGATCCGGCCTACCTGGTCGAGCAGGAAGATGGCGACCGGGCGCTCAAGCTGGGATCGGAGTTGAGCGCGAAGTAGGGCCGCGGGCCTTTAAGCCCGCTTCTTTCCCTTGCCCTCGGTCAGCACGGCCTGCTGCCATCGGCTCGGCGCCTTGTCGGTACGGTGGATGCAGCCGGGCCAGCAGCACGGGCGCTTCTTGCCCTCCAGCAATTCCTCGCAGGTTCGCCGGATGCGGCGCTGGCGGGTCGCTGGCTGCTTGGCGTCGTCGACCCAGCATATGAATTCGTTGCGCCCGAGCGGGGTCAGGCCTTCCCACAGTGCGAAGACGCTCGCATCGGCGCGCAGTGCGTCCTGAAGGTCTTCGGCCGCCTGATGCACCGTGCCGTGCGAAAATGCGTTTGCCACACCAACTCCATCCTGCCGCACGGCTCTCAACCGGGACAATGTCACACCAAACGCTTTGCCGCAAAGCGTGTTGTACATGAATAACACGATCGTCTAGCTTCGCTTCACCAGGGGGAATCAAGCACATGGACGTGTTGCGGCTGGACCATGTCGTGAAGCGCTTCGGCGAATTCACGGCGGTCGACGATCTGAGCTTTGCGGTGGCGCCGGGCGAAGTGTTCGGCTTTCTCGGCGGCAATGGCGCGGGCAAGACGACGTCGCTGCGCATGGCGCTGGACATCCTGCGGCCCGATTCGGGGACGATCTCGATCCTCGGCCGGGCGCCGGGGCGGGCGAACAGCGGCGGGCTCGGCTTCCTCCCCGAAGAGCGCGGGCTCTATCGATCGATGAGCGCGATCGACACGATCGTCTATTTCGGCCGGCTGAAGGGCATGGTGGCGGGCGATGCGCGGCGCGAAGGCTTGGTGCTGCTCGAACGTTTCGGGCTCGCCGACTTTGCCAAGACCAGCGTCGATAAGCTCTCCAAGGGCATGGCGCAGAAGGTCCAGCTTGCCACCGCGGTGGTGAATGCCCCCAAGCTGCTGATCCTCGACGAGCCGTTTTCAGGGCTCGATCCGGTCAACCAGGGACTGCTCGAGGAGGAGATCCTGCGCGCCTCGAAGGCCGGGGCGGCGGTGGTGTTCTCGACCCATGTCATGCAGCATGCCGAGCGGCTGTGCGACCGGCTGCTGCTGCTCGCGCGCGGGCGCAAGCTGTTCGAGGGCACGCAGGACGCGGCGCGCGCGACGCTGCCGGTGCGCCTGTCGCTCGTCGCGCGGCAATCGCCGGCGGGTCTGGAGGGCGTCGCTTCGGCGAGCGATGCCGGCGTGGCCGAAGGCGAGTGGCGCGCTTGGGACGTGCAGCTCTCGCCCGGGGTGAGCCCGGGCGACCTGCTCGAACGCTGCACCGGCCAGGGCTTCGCGCTGCGCCGCTTCGAACAGCATCGGCCGAGCCTGCACGATGTTTTCCTCCATATTGTCGGCGGCGCGGAGGCACGGCCATGATCCAGCACATCCTGCTCGTCGCGGCGCGCGAGTTCCGTCAGATCGCGATGACCCGCAGCTTCTGGATCACGCTGCTGATCCTGCCCGCCGCGCTGGCGGTGGGGCCGCTCGCCTCGCGCTTCATGGGCGACGACGATACCGAGACGGTGATGCTGGTCGACCAGGCCGGAGGCGACGCGGCAGCGGCGGTTTCGAAGCGGATCGAGCTCGATCGCGGCCGCGCCGAGTTGATCGCGCTTTCCCGCTTCGTCGGCCGGCGCGAATTGCAGCGGGCGGCGCCCAACGCGCTATGGGCGCAGAAGGGCCGCTGGTTCAGCGACGCCGATGTCGCGCGCTTCGATGCCGAAGGCGGCACCAAGGCGGCGGTGGCGAAAATCGCCGCGGTCGATGCGGAGGCGGCGAAAGGCTATGAGGCGCCGGACCCCGCCTATCGGGTGGTGCCAACGCCGGCAGAAGTGGCGGCGGCCTCGCCCCAGGCGATGGACAAGGTGCTCGCCCCTTATCTGCGCCCGGCGGACAAGAGCAAGGCCAAGCCGATCGACTATGTCGTGGTGATCCCGCGCGAATTTGGCGCCTCGCCGGTAGTGCGGCTCTGGGCCAACGGCCAGCCGCGCACCGGATTCGTGACGACGCTGCAGGGCGTGCTGACCGAGAAGCTGCGCGGCCGCTATCTTGCCGCCAACGGCGTTTCCGCGCCGGTCGCCGCCACCGTCAATGCCATCACGCCGGCGATTGCAGTGACGACGCCGCCCGAGGGTAGCGGGCGCGAGCGGGTGGTGATCCGTTCGATCCTGCCGCTCGCCATGGCCTATCTGCTGCTGATGTCGCTGATCCTCTCGGGCAGCTGGATGCTGCAGAGCACGGTGGAGGAGCGGAGCAACAAGCTGCTCGAGACGGTGCTCGCCTGCGTGAGCCCCAACGAGCTGATGTACGGCAAGCTGGTCGGCACCGTGGCGGTAGGGCTGGCGATGGTCGCGGCCTGGGCGGCGTGCGGCGTCTTCGTCGCCTATGCGACGCACGGCGCGATCGCCGACATGATCCGCCCGGCGCTGGAGCCGGTGTCGAGCCCGGGCAGCATCGCGACGATCGTGTTCTTCTTCGTCGCGGGCTATCTGATGGTCTCGATGCTGTTCCTCGTGATCGGCGCGATGAGCGATTCGATGCGCGATGCCCAGGGATACCTCACCCCGGTGATCCTGCTGATCATGATGCCGTTCATGCTGCTCGTGCAGGGCGTGCTGCGCGGGGCGGGGGGGATCGGCATCGAAGTGCTGACCTGGGTCCCGCTCTATACGCCGTTCGCGGTGCTGGCGCGGCTGGGGGCGGGGATTCCGATGTGGCAGACGGTGGCGTGCGGCGCGTTGCTGGTGGTGTTCATCGCCGCCGAGATCGTGCTGCTCGGCCGCGTCTTCCGCGCGAGCATCCTTAATGGCGGGCGCAAGCCGAGCCTCGCGGCGATCGTCGGCATGATGCGGCAGCGCGAACCGGCCTGAGGCGCGGAGCGGGCCGCCGCATTTGACGGTTGTTCCCGCCTTGTTCTCCTGCTAGCTTCGGCGGCATGGCGAAACCGCGCAAACGCTATGTGTGCCAGGCCTGTGGGTCGGTGACCTCGCAGTGGCAGGGCCAGTGCGCCGATTGCGGCGACTGGAACACGCTGGTCGAGGATGCCGGCGCGGTGGTGACGCCGTTCCAGGCGCGCCACAATCTTCAATCGGGCGGGCGGGCGATCCAGCTTACCGGGCTCAACACCGACGTCCCGCTGCCCGATCGGATGGCGACTGGCATCGCCGAGCTCGACCGGGCGCTGGGCGGCGGCTTCGTCGAGGGATCGGCGACGCTGATCGGCGGCGATCCCGGCATCGGCAAGTCGACGCTGCTGCTCCAGGCGGCGGCCAAGCTGGCGGCGGCGGGGCGCAGAGTCGCCTATGTCTCGGGCGAGGAAGCGGCGGACCAGGTGCGGCTGCGCGCGCGGCGGCTCGGGCTCGGCGGCGCGCCGGTGCAGCTCGCCGCGGCGACTTCGGTGCGCGACATCCTGACGACGCTGGGCGAGGGGACCGCGCCCGACCTGCTGATCATCGATTCGATCCAGACCATGCATTCGGACCTGATCGAAGGCGCGCCGGGCACGGTGAGCCAGGTCCGCGCGAGCTCGGGCGAGCTGATCCGTTTCGCCAAGGAACGCGGCACCGCGCTCGTGCTGGTCGGCCATGTCACCAAGGACGGCAGCATCGCGGGGCCGCGCGTGCTCGAGCATATGGTCGATACCGTGCTCGCCTTCGAAGGCGAGCGCAGCCATCAATATCGCATCCTGCGCGCCGTGAAGAACCGCTTCGGCGGCACCGACGAGATCGGCGTGTTCGCGATGCAGAGCGAGGGGCTGGAGGAAGTCTCCAACCCCTCCTCGCTGTTCCTCACTTCGCGCGACGAGAGCGTGACCGGCACCGTCGTCTTCCCCGCGCTGGAGGGGACGCGGCCGGTGCTCGTCGAAGTGCAGGCGCTCACCGTGCGGCTGGCCTCGGGGGCGACGCCGCGACGGGCCGTTGTGGGCTGGGATTCGGGGCGGCTGGCGATGATCCTGGCGGTGCTCGAAGCGCGGTGCGGGCTCAGCTTCTCGGCCTGCGAAGTCTATCTCAACATCGCCGGCGGCTATCGTGTGCAGGACCCCGCCGCGGACCTGGCGGTGGCGGCGGCGCTGGTCTCGGCGCTGGCCGAGCGGCCGGTGCCCGCCGATGCCGTGGCGTTCGGCGAAGTCGCGCTGTCGGGCGAAGTCCGGCCGGTGGCGCATGGCGCGCTGCGGTGCCGCGAGGCGGCCAAGCTCGGCTTCGGCCGTGCGCTCGCACCCAAGGCGATGAGCGGCGACAAGGCCGGGCTTCAGCTCGCCGGCTTCGCGAACCTGGCGTCCTTCGTCGATCATCTGCTCGGGCGGTGAAAATGGATCTCCCGGTCTTCCTATCCGTCCCTTCGCATTGCACGATGACGGCATGAAGCAATCGACTGCGATCAGCATCGCCACCGGAGTCGCCGCCGCGGCAATCGGCGGCCTGTTCCTCTATTCGCGCGCGACGCGCCCGCCGGTGATCAATCCCAAGGTGCCGGAGCCGGCCAAGCCGGTCGACCTCACCCGCTATCTCGGCAAATGGTACGAGCTCGCGCGGCACGAGAATCGCTTCCAGAAGGGGCTGGATGCCGTAACCGCCGAATATGGCCGGCGCGACGACGGCAAGATCGCGGTGGTCAACAGTGGCTGCCAGGGCGGGCCCAAGGGCGAGCGCAGCCAGGTCGAGGGCCGGGCGATCGTCGTGGACGAGGCGAGCGGCGCCAAGCTCAAGGTTTCCTTCTTCGGTCCGTTATATACCGGCGATTATTGGGTGCTCGACCATGGCGACGATTATGAATGGTCGATCGTCGGCGAGCCGAGTGGGCGCTATCTCTGGCTGTTGAGCCGCGATCCCAAGCCTGCGCCGGCCGTGACGGAGGCGCTGATGAAGCGCGTCGAGGCGCTGGGCTATGACCGCTGGGCGCTGCGGATCACGCAACAGGGTTGAGGGGGGCGGGAGTTCAGGCACTCCCTAATAGCAGATTGCGTGGATTCGCCTCATCCTGCCTCGCCTTCTCCACCCGCCGTCACCCCAGCGCAAGCTGGGGTCTCTCACGTGCCGGGTGACAACGGCACGGCGTTGCTGAGGGAGATGCCAGCCTGCGCTGGCATGACGAGGGGGCCATGGGCTCCCATCCATGCGTGGCTTGGATACTCCGGCGACCGATCACACTATCCCTTCCGCTCGCGCCCGCTCCTCCGCTATAGGCCGGGCGGGGAGGACTGCATCGCATGCAATTGACCGGGCTCGACATCATCGTGCTGATCGCGATCGGCGGGGCGGCGATCCTGGGCTTCATGCGCGGGTTCGTCACCGAAGTGCTGGCGCTGTTCGCCTGGCTGCTGATCGTCCTCGCGCTCAAGCTGTTCCACACGCCGCTCGCCCATTGGCTCGCCGGCACGGTGGGGACGGCACAGGGCGGCGCGGTGCTCGCCTTCGCGATCCTGACCGGCGGCACCTATTTCGGCGGGCGGCTGATTGCCAATGCGATCGGCGCGCGTACCCGGGAGAGCTTTCTCGGCCCGATCGATCGCGCGCTCGGCCTCGGATTCGGCGCGCTCAAGGGGCTGGTGCTGGTCAGCATCGCCTTCCTGCTGCTCGCGCTGCTGTTCGACACGGTTGGCGGCGGCCCGGCGCGGCGGCCGCAATGGATCACCCATTCGACGACCTATCCGCTGCTCAACGCGACCAGCGCGAGCATCGCCGATTTCGTCGACCGGCGGCGCAAGGGCCAGCCGGTGTTCGGCGCCGCCCAGCCCGACACGCCCGGCAACGCGGCCGACAACGCCAACTAAATTCCCGTTCACCCGATCGAGCCGGGATTGGGGGCTCGCACTTCGCGTCCGGCTCCCCTAAGTCGGTCGTGGAATGAATGCGCCGCTCTACAATAGCGAAATCCTGCGGCTGGCGGCATCGGTGCCGTTCGACGCGCGGCTGGCCGAACCGATGGCCAGCGTCGAGAAACGCTCGCCGATCTGCGGCAGCCGGGTGACGGTCGACGTTGCGCTCGGCGCGGACGGGCGCCTGGCGGAGATCGGCATGCTCGTGCGCGCCTGCGCGCTCGGCCAAGCCTCGGCGGCGCTGATGGAAGCCCATGCGCGCGGCCGCTCGCCGGAGGAACTCGCCGCGGCGCGCGATGCGCTGACGGCCTGGCTGGCCGGCGAGACCGACGCGATGCCCGATTGGCCCGGGCTAGACCTATTCGTCCCTGCATTGCCGCACCGCGCGCGCCACCCGTCGATCCGTCTCGCCTTCGAAGCGGTGGCGCAGGCGGCCGAAGAGGCGCGGCGCTGATGGAGCCGGAAGGGAGCATTTCGCTGCTGCGCGACGGCGTGCCGATGCTCGGCTTCGCGCTGATCTTCGTGCTGGTCTTCCGCCGTTTCGGGCTCGGCGCGACCCTGGGCTATCTCGTCGCCGGGGCGATCGTCGGGCCGCAGGTGCTCGGGCTGGTTGGCGATGCCGAAAGCAAAATGGGCATTGCCGAGCTGGGCATCGCGCTGCTGCTGTTCCTGGTCGGGCTCGAGCTCAGTCCGGGGCGACTGTGGCGGATGCGGCGCGACATTTTCGGGCTCGGTCTCCTCCAGGTCTCGCTGTGCGGACTCGCCGTGGCGGGGATCGTCTGGCTGGCGACGGGCAGCTCGGTGGGGGCGGCAATGGCGCTCGGCCTGCCGCTGGCGCTGTCCTCGACGGCGCAGGTGCTGCCGATGCTCCAGTCGGCGGGGCGGCTTCGGACCGAATTCGGCGAGCGCGCCTTCGCGATCCTGCTGTTCCAGGACCTTTCGATCGTCCCGCTGATCACGATCGTCGCCGCGCTTTCGCGCAATCCGCACGCGCAGGAAGGCCCGCCGGGCTGGCTGCTCGGCATCTATACCGTGCTCGCGATCGCCGGCCTGGTCTTCGCCGGCCGCTATCTGCTGCGCCCGCTGTTCCGGCTGATCGGCAATCTCGGCGAGCGCGAGATGTTCATCTTCGCCGGGCTGTTCACCGTGATCGCCAGCGCCGCGATCATGGAGGCGCTGGGGCTCTCCGCCGCGCTCGGCGCCTTCATCGCGGGCGTGATGCTGGCCGATTCGCCCTATCGGCACGAGATCGAGGCGGATGTCGAGCCGTTCCGGTCGATCCTGCTCGGGCTGTTCTTCCTCGCCGTGGGCATGACGCTCAACCTCCATGCGATCGCCGAGCGACCCCTGTTCGTCGCGGGCATGGCGCTGGCGCTGATCGCGACCAAGGCGGCGTTGATCATGGGGCTGGGCATGTTGTTCGGCATGTCGCGGCGCCAGGCCTTCGCGCTGGGCGTGCTGCTCAGCCAGGGCGGCGAATTCGGCTTCGTGCTGTTCGCCCAGGCACAATCGGCGCTGCTGATCGAGAGCGAGGCGGCGAGCGTTTTCGGCGCGATCGTCACCCTGTCGATGGCGACCACGCCGTTCCTGATGATGGCGACCAAGCGGCTGCGCACCGAACCCGAGCCGAGCGCCGACGGGCTTGACGGGCCGCAGCATGAGGGCGCCAACGCCGTGGTGGTCGGCTATGGCCGCTTCGGCCAGACCGTCGCGCAGATGCTGATCGCGCAGGGCATTCCGGTGACGCTGATCGACACCGATGTCGAGATGATCAAGACCGCCAGCGATTTCGGCATGAAGGTCTATTATGGCGACGGCCTTCGCCTCGACTTGCTGCGCCAAGCGGGGGCCGCCGATGCCGAACTGATCCTGTTCTGCCAGGATGGCGACGGGCTCGACACCGATCTGCTCGAGGCGGTGCACCATGCCTTTCCCAAGGCCAGCCTGTTCGTCCGCGCCTATGACCGGCGCAGCATCATGAAGATGAAGGGCGCGCCGATCAGCGGGGCGGTGCGCGAAGTCATGGAGAGCGCGGTGATGATGGCGCGGCTTGCCATGGGCGCGGTCGGCGTCGATCAGGGCGAGATCGACAAGACCGAAGCCGAATATCGCCGCCGCGACGCCGCGCGCCTTCAGGTCCAGCGCGAGACCGGGGATATCTATGCCGGCCGCGACGGCATGTTCAGCCAAGCCGCCGAGGCCGCCAAGCGCGCCACCACGGCCGAAGTCGATCTGGAATCGACGGGGTGAAGGGCCGCCCGTTCCGCGAGCGGATGGGCTTCGCCCTGGCCGGCATCCGCACCGGCTGGGCGCGCGAGGCGAGTTTTCGCAGTCAGGCGCGGCTGGCGGGGCTTGCGGTCCTCGCCTTGCTCGTGCTGCGGCCGGCGCCGGTGTGGTGGGGGTTGGTGGCGGTTTGCTGTGCGATCGTGCTGGCGCTCGAACTGGTCAATTCCGCGATGGAGGCGGTGATCGACTTGCTGCACCCGGGCATTCACCCCTCGATCAAAGTCGCCAAGGACATGTTGGCCGGCGCGGTGCTGGTGACGAGCTTTGCCGCCAGCGCGGTCGCCGGAGCGATGGTGATCGCGACCGCACCGCGTTTCCTTGCCGAGATCGGGGTGTGAGGATGGTCGCGATTCTCGCCGCGCTCTCGGGGGCGCTTGCCGTGGCGGCGGGGGCGTTCGGGGCGCATGGTGCGAGCGGTGAGGCGGCGGAATGGCTGCGGACCGGCGGGCATTACCAGCTCGTTCATGCCGTGGTGACGCTGGTCGCGGTGCGGATGGAGGCCAAGGGTCCCGCCTGGCTGTTCGTTGCCGGCGGCGCGATCTTCGCGGGGACGCTCTATGCCATGGCGCTCGGCGCGCCGCGCTGGCTCGGGGCCGTGACGCCGCTGGGCGGCGCTTCGCTGATCGCCGGCTGGCTATGGCTTGCAGCGATCGCGTGGCGGCGGTCGCCCTGAACCTGCCCATGTTCATCCAGGACCGGCTGCCCCTGCTGCCGGTGCCGGGCATTCCCGAGATCGTGCTCCACAAGGCGGTTCCGACCAGCGGCCTTGCCCGGCTGGCGGCGGCGGATGCGGATTTCGGCACGCCCTTTTGGGCCTATTATTGGCTCGGCGGGCTGGGCCTGGCGCGCTTCGTGCTCGACCGGCCCGAATGGGTGCAAGGCCGGCGGGTGCTCGATCTCGGCTGTGGCTCGGGTTTGGTGGGGATTGCGGCGGCCCGAGCGGGCGCGGCTTCGGTGATCGCGGCGGACATCGATCGCTATGCGCTGGCGGCGCTCGGCCTCAATGCCATCGCCAATGGCGTCGCGATCGAGACGGTGCCGGGCGATCTGCTGGGAGGTGAGACGCCCGACGTCGAACTCGTGCTGGCGGGGGACCTGTTCTATGAGGCGGGGCTGGCGGAGCGTGCGTTGGGGTTCCTCGCCCGCTGCCGCGCGGCGGGGATCGACGTGCTGGTAGGCGATCCCTGGCGCGCGCCGCTGCCGCAGGAGCGGCTGCGGATGCTCGCCGAATATCGGTTCGCCGAGACCGACAGTCCGGTCACCCGGCCGACCGGCGTGTTCGCACTCGACTAGCCGCGCGGCGGCTCAATCGGCGCCGGCGATCTTCGCGACTCCGGCGGCGGTCGTCGGATGATAGCCATCCTTGGCCTCCTCGTAGAATTTGCGGGCGAGCGGCTTGCCCCAATCGCCCTGCGCCATCAGGTCCTTGTAGATCGGGTAGATCAGCAGGCCGCGGCCGACCTTGTTTACGAACGCTTCGATCGACGGCACCGCCGGATCGTAGCGATTGGCGATAGCCAGCTCGGCCCAGGCCGAGCGGACATAGGCATTGGCCGAGCTCGACAGTCCCAGCGTCTCGTCCAATTCCTTGAGCCGCGAGGGTGTCTGCTGACGCGGCAGGCCGTTGAGGAAGCGCAGCCACTGCTGCGTCGCCCAGCCGGTCGGCTGCACCGCCGAGATCGGGCCGCCGGCCTTCACCGCTGCAAGCTTGGCATCGACCGCGGCGAGCGTCGCCGACTGGATATGGACGGCATTGTCCGGGAGGCCCGGCTGATACGCCCAGCGATCGAGCTTGAGCTTCGCCTCGAGCGTCTTGTCGCCCTTGATCAGATTTGCGCGCAGATCCGCGAGGAAGCCGGCGGTCGTTTGGGGCTGGAAGGCGTGGCGATCGAAATAGGAACGCAGATAGGCGTCCCAGCGGGCACGGCCGACCGTCGCCTCGATCGTCCGCAGGAAGTTCGATCCCTTGAAATAGTCGAGCTGGCCGAAGGTGGCGCCGGGATCGCCGTGTAGCCGGGTGGTCGCCGCATCCGGCCCGCCCGCATCGGCGATGTCCTTCTTCAGCCCGTCCCAATCGAGATCGGCGTACATCGCAGCGCGCTCCTTGCCGTACACCGCCTCCATGATCCGGTTCTCGAAATAGGTCGTGAAGCCTTCGTTGAGCCAGGAATCGGACCAGGTCGCGTTCGTCACGAGATTGCCCGACCAGCTGTGCGCGAGCTCGTGTGCGACGACGTCGGTGTTCGAGCGATCGCCGGTGATGATCGTCGGGGTGAGGAAAGTGAGGGTGGGGTTCTCCATGCCCCCATAGGGGAAGCTCGGCGGCAGCACGAGCATGTCGTAACGGCCCCAGCGATAGGGGCCGTAAAGCTTCTGCGCCGCGTCGATCATCTTCTCGACATCGGCGACTTCGCTGGCGGCGGCATCGAGCATCGCCGGCTCGGACCACACGCCGGAGCGCGGGCCGGTCGGCTTGAAGGCGAGGTCGCCCACCGCCATGGCGATCAGATAGGGCGGCACCGGCTTGTCCATGCGGAAACGGAAGCGGCGCTTCTGGTGCGGGGCCAGTTCGCCCTTGGCGCCGTCGAGCCGCTCGCCGCTCATCACCGCGACGAAACCGTCAGGCACGGTGATCGTCGCCGACCAGGTCTGGCGGATACCAGGGCTGTCCTGAGTGGGAATCCAGCTGCGATTGTTGATCGGCTGGCCCTGGCTGAACAGATAGGGCCGCTTCTTGCCGGCGGTCAGCTCGGGCGCGAGCCATTGCAGCGCCGAGGCTCCGGGCTTGCTCGCATAGTGGATGACGATCTGCCGGTTGCCCCGGAGATCGACGGTGAGGGCCGAGCCGAGATCCTTGTCGCGCGGGCCGACGGTGAAGGGCAGCGGCTTTCCCTTAGGGCAGGTGACCGACTGGATGGCGAGGTCGTCGACGTCGAGCACGATCTGCTTCGCGCCCTTGGCCGCCAGCACGTCTAGCGTCGCCGCGCCAGACACGGTCTTGCTGGCGAAATCGACGTCGAGATCGAGCGCCACGTTCGTCACGCGCGCGACCTGGGGTTCGGCATGGGTCCACGCGTCTCTCGCCTCGGGCGCGGTGAGGATCGGGGCGGGCTTGCCGGTCTGGGCGGCGGCGGGGGCGGCGATCAGCGTCGCGGCAGCGAGGGCGGGCAGGAAGCGCATGGCCTCCTGCTATGCCGATCGGCGATGAACGGCAACTGCATGGCGGCGCGTCGAGTGCGTTGGGTCAGGCCTTGATGACCGGCTTGGCGAGCGCATTCGTCGCGGCGCGCTCGCCGGCCTTGTGATCGAGCACGTCGCGCACCTTGGCCGCGAGATCGGCATAAGTGAACGGCTTGGGCAGCAACTGTACGCCCGGATCCAGGCGCCCGTGATGAACGATGGCGTTGCGCGCATAGCCGGAGGTGAACAGCACCTTGAGATCCGGCCGCCGCTTCTGCGCCTCGGCGGCGAGCACCGCGCCGGTCATCCCGCGGGGGAGTACCACGTCGGTGAAGAGCAGGTCGATGCTGCCGGGCTCGGCATCAAGCGCGGCGAGTGCCGAGAGGCCGTCCCCAGCCTCGATCACGCGATAGCCGAGTTCACGCAGCACCTCGGTCGAATAGGCGCGGACATTGGCATCGTCTTCGCACACCAGGATCGTCTCGTGTCCTGCACCGGGCGGCACAGGCTCGGCGACGAGCGGGGCCGGAGCCGCTTCGTCCTTCGCCATCAGCCGCGGCAGGTAGATTTTCACCGTCGTGCCATGGCCCGGCTCGGAATAAATGCGGACGTGACCGCCGGATTGCTTGATGAAGCCATAGACCATCGAAAGGCCGAGCCCGGTGCCGCGGCCGACCTCCTTGGTGGTGAAGAAGGGTTCGAACGCCCGGGTCAGCGTCTGCTCGTCCATGCCCTCGCCGGTATCCGAGACGCTGACCAGCACATATTGGCCGGGCGTCACTTCGGTATCCACCTCCGCATAATGGGTGTCGAGATGGGTGTTCGCCGTCTCGATCGTCAATTTGCCGCCATCCGGCATCGCATCGCGCGCATTGATCGCGAGGTTGAGCAGTGCGTTCTCGAACTGGTTCGCGTCTATCTCTACCGGCCATAGCCGGGCGCCCTGGACGACTTCGACCTCGACGATTTCGCCCAGCGTGCGGTGGAGCAGATCGGACATCCCGGCAATGAGGCGATTGGCATCCACTCGTTCGGGCGCGAGCGGCTGGCGGCGCGCAAAGGCGAGCAGCCGCTGGGTCAGGACGGCGGCGCGCTGGGCGCCGGTCATCGCGGCATTGGCGGCCCGGGCGAGGCGCGGCTGGTCCGCCGGCAGGTTGCGCAGCAGGAGATCGAGATTGCCGGTGACGATCTGGAGCAGATTGTTGAAGTCGTGCGCGACGCCGCCGGTGAGCTGGCCGACGGTCTCCATCTTCTGCGATTGGCGCAGCGCGTCTTCGGCGGCTTCGAGCGCCTCGGCGGCCTCGCGCTCGGCTGTGATGTCACGCGCGACGCAATAGACGAGGTCGCCTTCGGGCACGGCGGTCCAGCTGAACCAGTGATAACGCCCATCGCGATCACGGAAGCGGTTCTCGAACCGGACGGTCGTGTTCCCGCTGGCGAGATCGCCGACTTCGCTGCGGGTGCGGTGCCGGTCCTCGGGATGCTCCATCCATTCCGACGTGCGCCCGACCAACTCCTCCTCCGTCCACCCCAGGATTTCGGTCCAGGCTGGGCTGACGTTGCGCCAGACGCCGTCGCGGTCGCTCACCAGGAACGGATCGCGCGCGAGCGTCCATAGCTTGTTGCGTTCGGCGATCGCCTCACGCTCGGCGAGCACGCGCGCGGTCGTCTCGCTGACGATGCAGAGCACGCCGCCGACCGAACCGTCATCGTCGAACACCGGCGAATAGCTGATGTCGAAATAGACGGTCTCGCCGCGCCCGCCGTCGCGCTCGATATAGAAGGGGCGATCCTTCGCCCAGAAGGTCTCGCCGGTATTGCGCACGCCTTCGAGCAAGGGGCCGAGATCGTCCCAAAGCTCGCCCCACCAAATGCGCGCGGTCTGGCCGAGCGCGTGCGGGTGCTTGTCGCCGATCGTCGGGGCGTAGGCATCGTTGTAGAGGGCGCAGAAATCCGGGCCCCAGAACATCACGATCTCGGCACGCGATGGCAGCAGCATGCGCACCGCGGCCTTCAACGACACTGACCAGCTCGAAACGGGACCGAGCGGAGAGTCCGCGCCGATCGCTGCGGTCAGCCTGCCTGTCTCCCCCAGGGCGTGAAGCGAAGTGGCGAAGTCTGGCCCTGTCATGGCGTCCCGAAAGCGATTGCCCACCCGGCCAGACCATCGAAGCGTCCGGCCGTCAATGCGGCATAACGCAGGTTAGGCGGAACGGCTCCCCGATATGGCGGGTCCGTGCGACGGCCCGTTGCGGATCAGGCGCGCGGCAGCGAATCGAGGAAAGCCGCGACTTCCTGCAGATCGACCGTCTTGTCGAGATAGGCCTGGCCGATCCCGCGGGCGAGCAGGAAGGGGAGGGTGCCGCCCGCCATCTTCTTGTCGTGCAGCATGTGCTCTACCAGCCGCGCGCCGGACGCCGTGATGGCCGCCGCGGCAAGGCCGTCCGGCAGTCCGATGGCGCGCAGATGCGCCGAGACGCGCTCGGCATCCTGGCGCGCGCAGAGGCCCTTATGGGCCGAAAAGCCGAAGGCGAGGGCCATGCCCGCGGCGACGCCTTCGCCGTGCAGCAGCTTGTCAGAAAATCCGGTTTCCGCCTCCAGCGCATGGCCGAAGGTGTGGCCGAGATTGAGCAGCGCACGCGTGCCCGTCGTCTCTCGCTCGTCCTCCGCCACGATCCGCGCCTTCGCCGCGACCGAGTGCGCGATGGCATATTCGCGCGCCGCCGGATCGCCCGCCAGCAGCGCGGCGGCATTCGCTTCGCACCATTCGAAAAAGGCGAAATCGTCGATCAGCCCGTATTTCACCACTTCGGCATAGCCAGCGCGCAGCTCGCGGGCGGGCAGGGTGTCGAGCACCTCCGGATCGATCAGCACCACGCTCGGCTGATGGAAGGCGCCGATCAGGTTCTTGCCGGCGCGCGTGTTGATCGCCGTCTTGCCGCCCACCGAACTATCGACCTGGGCGAGCAGCGTGGTCGGCACTTGGACGAAGTTGCAGCCGCGCTTGAGGACCGACGTCGCGAAGCCGACCAAGTCCCCGATCACGCCGCCGCCCAGCGCGATGACATGGTCGCTGCGCTCGATCCCGAGCGTGAGCAGCCGGTCGGTCAGCGCCTCGAGCTGAGCCCAGCTCTTGGTGCCTTCCCCGGCGGGCAGGACGATCGCCTCGCTGTTCGGCAGGCTGGCCTGAAGCGTGGCGAGGTGGGGTGCAAGATGGCTGTCGGTGACGATCGCCCAGCGGCGGCCACGATCGAACGGTGCCAGCGCCTCGCCGGCGCGGGCGAGCAGGCCTGCCTCGATCCGCACGTCGTAGCTGCGCGCGCCGAGCGCGACGGGAATGGTGGTCACGCGCGAATGGCCTTCAGGATCTCATCGACGGTAAAGTCATGCGGCGCGGCTACGCTCTGCACGCGGATCGGCGCAAGCGCATAATAGGGGTTTCGGACCGCTGCGAGCTCGCTGAGCACCTGGTTGGGATCGCGACCGCGCAGCAGCGGCCGGGTGTCGCGCCGGCGGACGCGCTCGGCCAGCACGGCGGGCTCGGCATCGAGCCAGACCGCAATCGATTCGCCGAGGATCAGCGCGCGGGTCGCCTCGTTCATGAAGGCGCCGCCGCCAGTGGCGATCACCTTGGGGGCGCCATCGACCAGGCGGGCGATCACGCGGCGTTCGCCATCGCGGAAATACGCCTCGCCGAACCGTTCGAAAATATCGGCGACGGTCATGCCCGCCGCGGCTTCGATCTCGTGATCCGCGTCGACGAACGGCAGGTGCATGCGCTGCGCCAGGCGCCGGCCGACCGTGGTCTTGCCGGCGCCCATCAGCCCGATCAGCACGATCGGCTTGCCCGTCCAGCGGGTGTTGGCGCCCTGAGTTTGCAGCATCGTCTCGGGGGCTATACAGCGAGGCCGGGTGTCGGGCAAAAGGCCCGCGAAACCATTGGTACGGACCCTTTCATGCCGCGTGCGCTTGTCATTCTGATCGTCGTCCTCGTCCTGCTCGTCGGAGGCCTGTTCTTCCTCGCCGGTCGCGAATCGCACAAGGAGCCGGTGCGCATGGAGAAGGTGGTTCCGCTTGATAACCTCGCCAACTAAGCGATCGGCGGCCGCGCTCGCGGCGCTGTTGCTGGCAGGCGTGGCGGTGCCCGCCATCGGCCAGCAGGACAAGCCCGAATCGCTGCTGCCCCCGGGGTTCGACCAGCCCGAGACGAGCCCCACGCCGTCCCCCGCGGCGCCGCGCCCGGCCCCGACCACGCCGCTTGCGCCGATTCCGGCGCCAATCGGCGCGCCGGGGAACACGATTGCGGGCGACGACACGGCGCTGGGCAATGTCGCGGCGGCAGAAGTGCCCGCGCAGCAAATCGACCTCAGCAAGTATGAGCTGCCTGAATTCGCACGCCATTCGCTGGATCGGGTCGGCATTCGCGCCGCGGGCAATGCCGCGTTCCCGGCCAATGGCTTCGGCAAGGCAGACGGCCGGACGCTGATGGTGCTGCTGAACCGGCTGAAGGCGCCGATCGCCTCGCGCTGGGCCTCGATCGCGCTGCGCCGCGCGCTGATGTCGCCGCTCGATACGCCGCGACACGTCAACGGCGCCGATTTCGCCGCGCAGCGCGCCTGGGTGCTGCTGCATATGGGCGAAGCCAATGCTGCGCGGGCCGTGATCAACGACGTCGATGTCGACAATTACACCACGCGCCTTTTCCAGGTGGCGATGCAGACGGCGCTGGCGACGGCCGATCCGGGCCAGATCTGCCCCTTCGCCGAGAATGGCGCGCAGGCGATTCACCAGCGTGGCTGGGCCTTGGCCAAGGCGATGTGCGCCGGACTTGCCGGCAAGCCCAACGAGGCGGGACAATTGCTCGACCAGGCGCGCTGGGGCACGCCGGTCAGCGATATCGACAGCCTGCTGTCCGAGAAGATTCTGGGCACCGGCGCGCAGGGACGGCGGGCGGTGACGCTCGAATGGGCGGGAATCACCCGGCTCACCGCCTGGCGATGGGGCCTCGCCACGGCGAGCGGCGAGGATATTCCGGACGACCTCTATGCCACGGCGGCACCGCAGGTGCGCTATTGGCAGGCGCTGGCGCCGCAGATCGCGCCGGCCAAGCGCGCCGCTGCCGCCGAGCTCGCGGCCAGCGCCGGCGTCTTTTCGAGCGCTGGCTTGGTCGACCTGTATAGCGAGATCGCCGACGGCGATGATGCCGGAGACGCGGCCCGCGTCGCACGCGACTTGCGCACGGCGTATACGGGGAGCGACGTCAACGATCGGCTCAAGGCGATCCGTTCGCTGTGGGACGGCGCCGCGAGCCCGCGCGGGCGCTATGCCCGACTGATCCTGACCGCACGGGCCGCCTCCTGGGTGCCCGCCGACGCCAAGATCGAGGAGCCCGAGCGGCTGATCGCCTCGATGCTTTCGGCGGGACTGGAGGCGCGGGCGATGGAGTGGCGCTCGGCGGTCAAGCCGGGCAGCGAGGCCTGGGTGCTGATCGAGCTTGCCGATCCGGCGCCGAACCGGGCCAGCGGTTATGGCGACTTCGAAGGCTATGGCGATGCCGCGGGGCGGCGCAAGGCGCAGCTTGCCTTTGCCGGGCTAGCGGGGCTCGGCCGTTTCAGCGCAGGCGACGCCCAGCGCGGCGCGACGCAGTTCGACGTCGCGATCGGCGCGGCCAATGCGTGGACCCGCGCGATCGACCAGGCCGGCCAGCGCGGCGATTCGGCGATGGTCGCGCTGCTGGCGGCAGTCGGGATGCAATCGACCAACTGGGCCAGCGTGACGCCCGAAGGGCTGTTCCACGTCGTCGCGGCGATGCGCGCGGCGGGGCTGGGCGACTATGCGCGGATGATCGCCGTCGAGGCGGTCTCGCGGGCTTGACCGCCGGCGAAGCCCCGGCGCCGGCCTCCGCCGGTGACGACCGGGTGCTGATCGACCGTTTCCTCGAAATGCTGCGCGCCGAGGCGGGGGCGGCCGCCAATACGGTCATGGCCTATTCCACCGATCTGCGCCTCGCTTCGGGGACGCTTGGCGGCAGGCTGGGCAGCGCCGGGCGCAGCGACCTCGAACGGCTCGCGGCGGAATGGCAGGTGCTGTCGCGGGCGACGGTGGCGCGCAAATCGGCGGCGCTCCGCCGATTCTTCGCCTTTCTCGCCGATGAGGGGCTTCGCGGTGACGATCCCTCGCCAGCACTGCCGCGGCCCGGCAATTCGCGGCCGCTGCCCAAGGTGCTGAGCACCGGCGATGTCGATGCGATGTTCGCCGCGATCACGGCCCGGATCGCGCGCGTGCCCATGGACCCGAACGATTTGCGCCTCGCCGCGCTCGTCGAACTGCTTTACGGCTCTGGGCTGCGCGCGACGGAACTCGTCTCGCTGCCGCGCAATGCGATCCATCCCGACCGGCCCTATCTTATCCTCAAGGGAAAAGGCGGGCGCGAGCGGCTCGTGCCGATCTCGGACCGGGCGCGCGCCGCGGTGGGCGCCTGGCGTGCGCATGTCGATTCGGGAAGGCCCTGGCTGTTTCCGTCAGGCAAGAGCCATCTGTCGCGCGTGCGGCTCTACCAGCTGGTCCGCGCGCTCGCCGCCGAGGCGGGGATTCCGCCCGATCGAGTGAGCCCGCACGTGCTTCGCCACGCCTTTGCGACTCACCTGCTCGAAGGCGGCGCGGACCTGCGCGCGCTCCAGGCGATGCTGGGCCATGCCGATATCGCGACGACTGAGATCTACACCCATGTCGACAGCCGCCGGCTGGTCGATCTGGTCAATGAGCGACACCCGCTGGCCGAGGCGCTCGTTGACGCGAAGGCTCGCCCATCGTAACCGCCGCTCGGATGACGACATTCCTCGACTTCGAGAAGCCGATCGCCGAGCTCCAGACCCGGATCGACGAGCTTCGCCAGACCGCCGAGGGCGGCGCGGTGGACATCGATGCGGAGATCGGCCCGCTCCAGGCCAAAGCGGAAAAGCTACTCGTCGATACCTATGCCAAGCTCACACCCTGGCAGAAGACGCAGGTTGCGCGCCATCCCGAGCGCCCGCACTTCAAACATTATGTCGCCGGGCTGATCGAGGATTTCATGCCGCTGGGCGGCGACCGTGCCTTTGCGGACGATTCGGCGATCCTGGGCGGGCTCGGCCGGTTCCGCGGGCGCCGCGTCATGGTGATCGGCCATGAAAAGGGCGACGATACCTCGAGCCGGCTCAAGCATAATTTCGGCATGGGCAAGCCGGAGGGCTATCGCAAGGCGATCCGCCTGATGAAGCTGGCCGACAAATTCGGCCTGCCGGTGCTCACGCTCGTCGATACCTCGGGCGCCTTTCCCGGCGTCCAGGCCGAGGAGCGCGGCCAGGCCGAGGCGATCGCCCGCTCGACCGAACAGTGCCTCAATCTCGGCGCGCCGCTGATCTCCGCCATCCTGGGCGAAGGCGGCTCAGGCGGCGCGATTGCGCTCGCTGCGGGCAATACCGTGCTGATGATGGAGCATGCGGTCTATTCGGTGATCTCGCCCGAAGGCTGTGCCTCGATCCTTTGGCGCACTGCCGACAAGGCGCCGGACGCGGCCGAGGCGATGAAGGTCACCGCGCAGCAGCTCAAGGAATTGGGCGTGATCGACAAGATCGTGGGCGAGCCGCTGGGCGGGGCGCATCGCGATCACGGCGCCGCGGTTCAGGCGCTCGGCGATGCGATCGAAGCGGCGCTGGCCAAGCTTGACGGGTCTACGCCCGAGAGCCTGCGCCAGGCGCGGCGCGCCAAGTTCCTGGCGATGGGCCGGGTCTGACCCTCAGCGAAGCGGCGCGACGGCAGGATTCGGCGCGGGCGTCAGCGTGCCAAGGCCTTGGGCAACGGCGATCGTCGCGAGCAGGGTGAGGACCATCACGGCCGTCCATTGGAGGCGCGTGACCCGGCGTGGGGGAAAAGTGATCTTGCGCATGTCCGCATTATAGGCCGGGCCAGCCTGAACCCGTGGCGAACGGCGCAAAAAGAAAGGGCGGCGGAACCGAAGTTCCGCCGCCCTTCTTTCGTCGTTCGCGGAAGGATTAGACCTTCATGTTCGACGCGACGTTGCCGAAGGTCGACTTGAGCGAGTTGCCCAGGCCCTGCATCGCGGCAATCGCGGCGACGGCGATGAGCGCGGCGATCAGGCCGTACTCGATGGCGGTCGCGCCCTTGGAATTCTTGATGAAATTGCGAATCTTCTGCATTCCGGTCTCCATCGTTCAAAAAGAGAGCTTCATTCACCCGGCCGTTGCCGGGGAAGACCCGGGGTTCGGCACGCACGACGCTAGCGGCGGGAAGTAAAAAAACGGCTAAGATGCCGCGTTACGGAACCGTAACCAACTTAATGGGCGCCGGCCTGTTCGACCTGGTTGCTCACATTGCTCCACATCGTCGTGGTGATGTTGGCGACGCTGGCGAGGCTCGCGAACATTGCGATCACGATCAGCGCGAGGATGAAGCCATATTCGACGGCCGTGGCGGCGCGGCGGTCGCGCGAGAGACGGCGAATCGTTCGAAACATGGCTCGCATTGCTGGCGCTTCTTCTCCACGGAGGCGGTGCGAGGCTAACCGACGAGGTTTAACGAAACGTGGAAATGGAGGGCGGAACCATCTTGCTGGTCGTGGCGGCGGCGCTGATTGACCGCCGCGGCCGGGTGCTCGTCCAGCGGCGTCCGGCCGGCAAGTCGCTGGCAGGATTGTGGGAATTTCCCGGCGGGAAGGTCGAGCTTGGCGAGGCGCCGGAGGCTGCGCTGGTTCGCGAGCTGCACGAGGAACTCGGCATCGCGCTGGATCCGGCGGCGCTGGCTCCGATCGCCTTTGCGAGCGAACCGCAGGCCCGGCGCCACCTCGTCATGCTGCTCTATTCGGTGCGGCGGTGGCGGGGCGAGCCGATCGCGCACCATGCCAGCGCGCTGTTCTGGGGCACGCCTGACGAACTGGCGACGCTGCCGATGCCGCCGGCCGACGTGCCGTTGGTCAGGGCGCTTTCGGCCCTGGCCTGAGCGCTTCGGCCAGCGATGCCGTCGCGCTCCCGCGGCGCGCCGGCTTGGGCTGTGATTCGTCGGGCGCCCAGCCGGTCATGTAGACGATCTCGAATCGCTCGGGGGTCCGGCCGTCCGAATCGGCGCGCTCGGCAAAGGATTCGGCGGCTCTGGCGAGCGTACCGCGCGTCAGCGGCGGCGTGCCCGGCAACAAATTCGTCGCCGCCATGCCGCGCAGGTCGCGCAGCAGCGAGAACATGCTCGCATAGCGAACGGTCAGAGTCTCGACATCGGCGACGGGCAGGGCGAAGGCCGCCCGGCTCAGCAAGTCCCCGGCCGCGCGCACATCGATCTGCGGATGGAAGCGGGCAACCGGCCGCTCGCCCTCCGCCGCGAGGAAGGCCGCGCGCAACGTCGCTAGCGTCCCGGCCCCGAGAAAGGCGGCGAGGAACAGTCCGTCCGGCCGTAGTGCCCGCCGCGCCAGCGCCAGTGCGCCCGGCACGTCATTGACCTGGTCGAGCACGCCGATGCTCACCACCAGATCGAAGCTGGCATCGGGGAAGGGGTGGCGATCCTCGTCGGCATGGATTGCCCCCGCGGCCGCGGCGAAGCGCCCGCCGGCCTCGAGCCGCGTGATCCGGGCGCCCGGCAGTTCGAACCCGCCGCCGAAGCTGCCCAGGTCCAGCACGTCGCCGAACTGTCGCTTCACGCCTTCCAGCCGCTCCTGCACGCCCTCCAGCATGTGCGCGCGCAGAAAGCCTTCATAATGGCGGGCGGCGCGGTCGCGGCGCTTGCGCCGTAGTGCGCGGTCGAAGATTTCGGAGTCGGTCACGCGGGCGCTTGTGCAGCGCGGCTCGCCGGGGGACAAGCGGGGCCGTGCAATGGACCGCGCCCCTTGCCCGGATCGCCGACTTCGCGCTGCCGCCGCGCTGCCCGGGCTGCGGCGCGATCACCGGCGCCGATCATCGCTTCTGTGCCGATTGCTGGGGAAAGCTGCACTTCTTGGGGCCGCCCTGGTGCGCGCGCTGCCATCTGCCCTTCGAATTCGATCGCGGCGAGGGCGCGGTCTGCGCGCCCTGCCTCGCCGCGCCGCCGCCGCATGACGGCGTGCGGGCCGCGGTCGCCTATGGCGACGTGGCGCGCGGCGTCGCGCTCAAGCTCAAATATGGCGGCCGGCTCGCCTGCGCCGAGACGATGGCGCGGGCGATGCTGCGGCTGATGCCTGAGGGGACGGACCTGCTCGTGCCGGTACCGCTGCACCGCTGGCGGATCTGGTCGCGCGGGTTCAACCAGGCCGCACTGGTCGCTGCGAGCCTTTCGCGCGCCCGCGGGGTGCCGGCCGATCCGCTGCTCCTGCGCCGTACCAAGGCGACGCCGCTGCTGCGCGGCCTCGGCGCGCGCCAGCGTGCGCGGGCGGTCGCCGGCGCCTTCGCACTCGCGCCGGGGGCCGCGGCGAAGATCGCCGGGCGAACGATCGTGCTGGTCGACGACGTCCATACCAGCGGCGCCACCGGATCCGCCTGTGCCCGGCTGCTTAAGCGGCACGGCGCGGCGCGGGTGATCCTTCTGTGCTGGGCGCGCGTTCTGGGTTCCGCAGAGGCCCCGGATTGACAAGCCGGAGCGGCAACCACAGGTGAAGGGCATCATGGCCAAGATCGAAATCTACACCAAGGCATTCTGCCCCTATTGCACCCGCGCCAAAGCGCTGCTCGACGGCAAGCATGCCGCCTATGAGGAAATCGACATCACCATGGGCGGCCCGCGCCGCGCCGAGATGATCGATCGCGCGCAGGGCCGCAGCACCGTCCCCCAGGTCTTCATCGATGGCAAGCATATCGGCGGATCGGACGATCTCGCCGCGCTCGATCGCCGTGGCGGGCTCGATCCGCTGCTCGCCGCCTGAACCGCACGGCGGCATGATCGTCTTCGACCTCAAATGCGCGACCGGCCATGTCTTCGAGGCGTGGTTCGGATCGAGCACGGCCTATGAGGAGCAGCGCGCCGCCGGCCTCGTCGCCTGCCCGATGTGCGGCGTGGCGGAGGTGGAGAAGGCAGTGATGGCGCCGAACGTCGCACCCAAGGGCAATCGCGGTGGCCGATCGGTCGCCAAACCCGTTGAGTCCGGTGAGGCGGCGGCGATCCCGCCCGAGGCGGTCAAGGCCGCGATCGCCGCGATCGCGGAGATGCAGGCAAAGATGCTGGAGGGCTCACAATGGGTCGGCACCGCCTTTGCCGACAAGGCGCGAGCGATGCACCTGGGCGAAGTGCCCCAAGCCCCGATCCACGGCCAGACCACCCGCGAACAGGCGGAGGCGCTGATCGACGAAGGCGTCCCGGTGGCGCCGCTGCCCCTGCCGGTGGTGCCGCCCGAAGCCTGTAACTGAGGGGCGGCGCGTCGCCCGATTGACCCGCCGCCCGCCCGCACTTAGGGCTTGGCCGCGTGCCCCGGTAGCTCAGCAGGACAGAGCAACGGTTTCCTAAACCGCAGGTCGGGAGTTCGAGTCTCTCCCGGGGCACCAAATTTATGTGAAGCGGTGACCTAGGGCGTGCAGATAACAGCTCGCTAGTTGACTTGCCTCAATGCGTTACGGGCGCCTACATCTAACGACGATAGGGGTACTAGTAACGCCACCTGCCGTAGAAGCGACGCGTCATCGCGTTGAAGTGAACGGCTGAACACGCAGAAGCGTTCGGTCCCTTCAGGCCCTATATCGCCAAACGCGGTGTAATTTGTGCTAATCGAAGTATGATGTGGTGTTACTGCTTTAATGAGCAATGGTCCATCAGATGGCCGAACGACTGCGTAATCGATCCGCCATGCCTTCCCGCTCTTGCCGCGAAACTCATAGTCTTTAGCGATCTGATGGGCCGGAACGAGATTCGATATCGTCTCGTAGATTTTTGCAACCAAGCCCTTCTCAATGCGCTGCGTAACGTGCTCCACGGCAATGGCAGCTGCCATCGAAGCACCATTGGCCACTGCTGCGATCGCTGCAGGTAGCCATTCACGCGTGGGAGCGAGCGCCACCAACGTGCCACCCTCCAGCTTTAGACTGTGACGATTGCATGCTTCGCTAAAGCCGGCTTGCATCGCGTGTTCGTCCCGACCGTGCACAAGAATAGAGCGCGATACCCCGCCGCCATCGGACACGCGATAACCGTCGCCCCAGGCTGCAATATGAACATATACCGGGTCGGCGCTCGGGTAGAGGCAATGTGTTAGGACGCGTAGGCCGTTATCCGACGGTTCGCATATCCGGGATGGCGCAAGAAGCGCGTCCAGTTCGTCGCAGGTGAGGTTCATGGTCAATCGAACAGGCCCTTCTGCGGCATATCGCACACGCGCTGCTCGGCCGTCACGTTAATTCCGATATCCTGTGCAACCCAAGCCAAAGCGTCTGACAAGCTTGTAACCGAACCTTGTATTTGGCGCCTGAATGGCAATTGCCCGAAGCCATTTATCCTAACATATTCCCGGCATTCGATCCATCCATGAACATGCGGGCCGAAGACGAATGGCGGCAATCCGAGTGCATGCGCGCCAAGAGGATTGTGATGCCGTTCTGCTGGCGGCACCATATCAAGCCGATAGAACATTCGCTGGCGGTGCAAAGCCGCTACAGAGATATGATGTTGGGACCGATCACAGGTGACGCAAAGTTCGCCGTGTTGGATCTGATGTGTATCGAGGATTGCCCACCGAACCTGGAAGTCTCGGCTGAAATGATCAATCCATTCTGGCATCAGGCCGTCGAGCGTCTTATACGCAGCGATGAAGTCGTCTATCTCTGTGCATTGTGCATCGTACATGGGTGCAACGCTAAGACAGTTGATCGTCTGAGTCGATCACCTGAGCTCTGAGCATATGGCCTGAATCTCCAATGGAGACACTGGGGCAGGGAATCGTGATTTCAGGTGCAGAGTATTGTGCCGAGCGAATCGCGCAAGTTGCTTCTAAATTGCGTTCCTAATCCCCCGTCCCAACGCGCGGACCCGCCCGATCAGCGGCGTCAGCACGCGGTCCACGTCATTGGCGGGCATGCGGACTCCTGGGGGGCAAACCGCCATGGCCTCGCGCATTCCCAAGCGTCCCTGGCGCAGCGGGGGGCGGGCGATGTCCCACCATAGGCGGCTGTATTCGGCTTCGACGGCGGTGCGGTCCTCGGCGTTCAGGTCGTGGGTCGCGCGGTGGTGGGCGTGGATTGTTCCCAGCATGGCCGAGAGATGGGCCAGCGTTGCCAGGTCCGGCACCGGATCACGCGCCATGAAATGGCGGACGGCGAGCTCGGCATTGGCATGTGCCGCCTCGCCGAACAGCGGCGCATAGCGTTCGGCAAGCACCTGCGCCGCGCTGGCGCCCATCATCTCGCGGAAGCGTTGCGAGGCGCCGCCGGGGTGGCAGCGATAGAGGAGGTGGGATTCGTCGAGGCGGGCGATCGTGCCGTGCGCGCGGATGCGCCGGTAGAGATCGAAATCCTCGGCATAGCGGACTTGCGGACGCTCGAACGGGTCGAGCTTCGCCGCCGCCTCGGCGCGGATCATCACCGTCGACCAGACGAGCGGATTGCGCACCCAGAGCAGCCAGTCGATCGCGGCGGGGGAGAGCGGGTGCTCGCCGGGCCAGAAGCTGATTCGGCCTTCCTCATATTGCTCGGCGACGGTGGCCACCAACGCGCATTCGGGATGCGCGTCGAGATAGGCGGCCTGCGCGGCGAAGCGGCCAGGCTTGCACAGATCGTCTTGGTCGAGCCCGACCAGATAGCGCCCGCGCGCGGCGGCATGGGCCATGTTGCGCGCCACCACCGGGCCGCCATTGGCTTCCGCCTCGATCACCACGATCCGCGGATCCTGCTCATAGGCGTGGATCGCCTCGAGCGTATCGTCGGTCGAGCGATCATCGACGATCACCAGCTCCCAGTCGGTGAACGTCTGCGCGATGACGCTCTCGATCGTCTCGCCGATCCAGGCCGCGCCATTATAGGCCGGCATGATCACGCTGATCGCCGGCGCGCGGCCGCGGTTCATGCGGCGAGGCTCACGCTCTCGCCCATGAGCTGGTCGATGATCAGCTGGCCGACATCGTTCTGCCACTGCCACAGGCCGTTGGCCTTGCCCTTGAAGCTCTTCTCTCCGCCGAGCCTCCCTTCGGGCACGAAGCCCGCGGCGAGGCCGATGCCATAGGCGCCGGGGATCGGGCGGCCGGCAGCATCGATAACGCGGCAATGCTGATCGGCGAGGCGCGGGCGGCCGGGGGCATGGGCGGTGAGCGCGATCCGCTCGCCGCCCACGTCGAACAGCGGCAGCGCGTGCGGGCGATAGCCGAGTGCGGCGACCACCAGGTCCGCCTCGTCGAGGATCGCGGCGGCTACCGGATCGGTGCCCTCGGCGAGGTGGTGGAAGCGCATGCGCGGATCGGGGGTGCGCCCGCCGATCTCGAGCATGCGCAGCACCAGTTCGCGTGCTTCGAGCCGGAAGCCGGCGAGGCGATAGACGAAGCCCGAGAGCGGACAGATGTCGTCGGGCCCGAAATCGGTGAAGCCGTCGGCGATCGCCGCCTCGACATTCGGATACCAGGGGCGCAGCGCCTCGCGATGGACGAGGCTGAGCGCCTGGGCGCCGAAGGGGATGCCGGACTTGAGCAGCAGCACCGCCGAGGCGATCGCGCTGGTCGAGGCGCCGACGATCGCGACGCGGGGCGCGCGATGGTCGCCGAGCCGCGCGCGCAGGCGCTCCATGCCGCCGGTGCGCAGCAGATCGTCGCACAGCATCAGCCGATCGCCGAGGCGTTCGCCGAGCGAGGCGCCGGCGACCTTTGCCGCCGCGACGCCGGTCGGCGACTGATAGCCGCCGGTGGCGATGACGATGTTGTCGGCGATCAATGTACGCTCGCCGTCGCGGCCGCGCACGGTGACCTGCCAGAGGCCGGCGGCGGTCTGCCGCGCTTCGGTGACTTCATGGCCGGTGAGCACCTGACCGCCGCTTTCGCGGACGATCGCGCCGATCCGATCGCCCATCGCGGCGAGGAAGGGGCCGGTGCGGTTCAGCGGCACACCCAACTGGCCGATATAGCCCGCGATGTCGCGCGCGCCGGGGTGGTCGATCAGCGCGGCGATCGCGGGCTCGGGATTGTCCTTGGCCGCGCTGAGGAAGGTTTCGGCGGTGCTGTCGGAGGTGATGCCATAGCCGGGCAGCTCGCCGGTGCCGAGGCTGTCGCTGCGCTCAACCAGCGCCAGACCGGCGGCGAAATCGCGCAGCTTGCCGTTCTTGCTCGCTGAGACGAGCAGGGCGATCCCGGAGGGGCCGCCGCCGACGAGCACGGTCGAGAAGCGCTGCGGGGCGAAGGCTGCGGGCACCGTAACGTGAGACTTCGCGGTAGCGGCGACGAGCGCGTCGCAAACGGTATGCACGTCCGCGACGGACATTGCGTCGGTCACCGGCAGCGACAGCATCCGCGCCGAGAGATCGTCCGCCACCGGCGTCTGGCCGGTCAGGCAGGCCTGCTGGAAATAGGGCTGCTCGCCAATATGCGGGCTGAAATAATGGCCCGAACCAATGCCGGCGGCGGTGAGATCGGCCATCACTGCGGCCCGGTCGGTGCCGGCTGGCAGCAGCAGTGGCATGAACTGCGCGACCTGTCGCGTCGCGTGGCGGGCCTGGAAGGTGAAGGCGTCGCCGAGCCGATCACGATAGGCCTGTTCGAGTGCGGCGCGGTGATCGGCGACGGCGTCGATGTCCTGCAGCTTGGTGAGGGCGAGCAGGCCGAGGATTTCGGGCAGCTTGGCGTTGATACCCTGCTGGGTAGCGGTGCGCGGCGCACCAAAGCCGAAATTCTGCATCCGCCGCAGGGCCCAGATCCGGTCCTCGTCGGTGCTGTAGACGAGGCCGCCTTCGGCCGTGGCGAAGGTCTTGGTCGCGTGCATCGAGAAGACGCAGGCGAAGCGCGCGCCGGTGCCGAAGCCACGGCCCTGGGCATCGAGGCTGCCGAGCGAAGCGGCGGCATCGATCACCACGCCGACGCCGTAGCGCTCCGACAGCGCCTGGTAGCGCGCGAGGTCGATGCCGACGCCGAACGTGTCATAGGGCACGACGACGGCGATCTCGTCGCCATATTGCTCGAGCAGCGCTTCCTCCGCTGCGGCGGACATCGCCCAATCGGCAGGGTCGCTATCGACCAGGATCGGGGTGAGCCCGGCCCAGATCGCGGCATGGGCAGTGGCGGCGAAGGTGAAGGCGGGGACGAGGGCATAGCGGCCGCTGCGACCGGCCCGCGCCTCGCGGATCGCCAGCATCAGGCCCAGCGTCGCATTGCTCACCGCCAAGCAGAAGCCTTCGCCGCCGAACAGCTTGGCGGCGGCCTCGCGCTCGAACTGGCGGACGATCGGGCCGCCATTGCTGTAATAGCCGCTCGCTTCGAGCGCCCGCAGCGCGTCGCCCATTTCACTCAGCCGCGGCGGTCGCGGCGCAATCAGCGGTAGTTTCAGCATCGTTCCCGGCAAGCCCTTGCGTGCAATGCGCGGGTTGTGCCGGAGAGTTGCTAAGATTGGGTAAGGGCGCGTTTCAGCGCGACGAGTTCGCGGTCGAGCGCCTGGAGGAAGGTGGAGCGGTCCGCGGCGGAGAAGGGGCGGGGGCCGCCGATCTGGTCGCCGCCGGCGCGCAGGTCGGCCATGATCGCGCGGGTCGCGATCGCGGCGCCGATCGAGCTGGTGGTGAAGGGCTTGCCGTTGGGCGCCAGCACCCGCGCGCCGGCCTTGAGCGCGCGATCGGCGAGGAGGATGTCGGCGGTGATCACCACCGTATCGGCGCCGGCCTGCTCGGCGATCCAGTCATCGGCGGCATCGAAGCCGTCGCTCACCACCTGGCGGCTGACCAGCGGGTGCTGCGGCACGCGCAGCCAGCTGTTGCTGACGATGACGACCGGCACCTCGTGGCGCCATGCGACCTTGTAGATCTCGTCCTTGACCGGACAGGCATCGGCATCGACCAGCACTCTCACCGGCGCGTCGGGCCCTTGCGGTGCGGCTGTGCGGCGTGGGGACGGTTGGGGCCGTTGCGCTGCGGCCGGCCAGCCTCGACGGGGCCATCCGAGGGGGCGAAGCGGACGTCGTCATCCCCCTCGGCACTGCGCGCCACGGCGGCCATGAACTTGCTGGCAAGCGCGCGCGGGATCTGGAAGGCAGTCTCGCTCTGGCCGATTCGGATCGCGCCGACTTCGTTCTTCGTAATGTGCCCGCGGCGGCAGATCAGCGGCAGGATCCAGCGCGGATCGGCATTTTGGCGGCGGCCGATGTCCATGCGCAGCCAGACCACGTCCTCGAAGCCCTGGCGGTGCTGCCCGGCTTGGCGGTCCTCACGGCGGTCCGAATGGCGCTCGATCAATTCCTCGGGCGCCGGCAGCGAGGCGCGATGGGCGCGGACCAGCGCCGCGGCGATTTCCTGCGGGGTCCGCTCGGCGAGCAGGCGCTCGGCGATCGCGGCATCTTCCTCGTCGGTCTCCGCAGGCGCGAGCAACGCGGCGAGCAGCCGCTCGCGATCCTGCGCGCGAATCGTCTCGGGGGTCGGCACGTCGATCCACTCGGCCTGGATCCTCGCGCCGCGCAGCATCGATTCGACTCGGCGGCGGCGGGGATAGGGCACGATCAGCACCGCCGTACCCTTCTTGCCGGCCCGCCCGGTGCGGCCCGAACGGTGCTGGAGCGCCTCGGCGTCGCGCGGCAGCTCGACATGGATGACGAGGCTGAGCGAGGGCAGGTCGATGCCGCGCGCCGCGACGTCGGTGGCGACGCAGACCCGGGCGCGACGATCGCGCAGCGCCTGCAGCGCATTGTTGCGCTCGGACTGCGAATGCTCGCCCGACAGCGCCACCGCCGAGAAGCCGCGCTCGACCAGCGTGGCATGCAAATGCCGCACATTGTCGCGCGTGGCGCAGAACAGGATCGCCGTCTCCGCCTCGTGGAAGCGCAGCAGGTTGATCACCGCATGCTCGATGTCCGAAGGACTGACCGCCACCGCCTGATAGGCGATGTCGCCATGGCCGCGCTCCTCGCCCACCGTCGAGATGCGCAGCGCATCCTTCTGATAGCGCTTGGCGAGCGCCACGATCGGCTTGGGCATGGTCGCCGAGAAGAGCAGGGTGCGCCGCTCGGGCGGAGTCTCGTCGAGGATCGCCTCCAGGTCTTCGCGAAAGCCCATGTCGAGCATCTCGTCGGCTTCGTCGAGAACGATCGCGCGCAGTGCCGACAAGTCGAGCGCGCCGCGTTCAAGATGGTCGCGCAGTCGGCCCGGCGTGCCGACGACGATATGCGCGCCGTGGTTGAGCTGGCGGCGCTCCTTCGAGGCGTCCATGCCGCCGACACAGGTCGCGATCCGCGCGCCGGTGGGGCCATAGAGCCAGATCAGCTCGCGGCTGACCTGGAGCGCCAGCTCGCGAGTCGGGGCGATGATCAGCGCGTGGGGCGCGCGGGTCGGGACGACATGGCCGTCTTCGCCAAGCAACTCGGGATGCATGGCGAGGCCGAAGGCGACGGTCTTGCCGGACCCGGTCTGGGCGGAGACGATGAGATCGCGCCCGGCGGCCTCGGCTTCGGTGACGGCGGCCTGGACGGCAGTGGGCGCGGCATAACCACGCGCGGCGAGCGCTTCGGCGAGAAGCGCGGGAAGATCGGCAAATGACATGAGGCCCCGCACATGGGCGCGCGAAGCCTCGGGGGCAAGGGAAAAGCGCGGCACGCTCCATTGTGTCGTGTAGCGGCTGCGGTGGACAAGCAAATGACGCGGATGCGGATCGCATTAACACGATCCTCCCCGCACGCGCAGCGTCCGGGGAGGAATCTAAACCGCCATCCCCGCGGCCCAGCCGCTCGCCCAGGCCCATTGGAAATTATAGCCGCCGAGCCAGCCGGTGACGTCCACGGCTTCGCCGATCGCATAAAGCCCCGGCACCTTGCGCGCTTCCATCGTCTGCGAGCTGAGGTCGGTGGTGGCGATGCCGCCGACGGTGACTTCGGCCTTGGCGAAGCCTTCGCTGCCATTGGGGAGGAAGGTCCAGCCGGCGAGGCGCTGCGCCGCCGCCTCAAGCGCGCGATCGGGGACGTTGGCGAGTTCCTGGGGAAGCGCCAGCCGCTCGGCGAGCGCGCCGGCGAGGCGATCGGGCAGGGCTTCGGCGAGCAGACGGCGCAGCGTCGTCCGCGGGCGGCTGCGCTTGGCCTCGACCAGCCAGACGCGCGGCGCATCGGGGAGGAAGTCGATCGCGATCGGCTCGCCATGCCGCCAATAGCTCGACACCTGGAGGATGGCGGGGCCCGAGAGCCCACGATGGGTGAACAGCGCCGCCTCGCGGAACGCCGCCTTGCCGGCGCGGGCGATCACTTCGGCGGAGACGCCCGAAAGCTCGCGGAACAGCGCTTCCTCGCCGCTCAGCGTCAGGGGCACGAGGGCAGGGCGGGGCTCGACCACCTTGAGCCCGAAGCGGCGGGCGAGATCATAGGCGAAGCCGGTGGCACCGAGCTTGGGGATCGAGGGGCCGCCCGTGGCGATCACCAGCGCCGGCGCTTCGGCGGTCCGTGCGCCGGAGGTGACGCGGTAGCGGCCGTCGCGATGCTCGACCTGCGGTGCATCGCCCAGCCACAGCTCGACGCCACCGCGCGCGCATTCGTCGAGCAGCATGTCGACGATCTGGCGCGCGGAGCCGTCGCAAAAGAGCTGGCCCAGCGTCTTTTCGTGCCAGGCGATGCCGTGCCGCTCGACCAGGTCGAGAAAGTCACGCGGGGTATAGCGGCCGAGTGCCGACTTGGCGAAATGCGGGTTCTGCGAAAGGTAGCAATCCGGCGCGGTGCCGAGATTGGTGAAATTGCAGCGCCCGCCGCCGGAGATCAGGATCTTCTTGCCCGGCGCATCGGCATGATCGACCAGCAATACCCGGCGCCCGCGCTGCCCGGCGGTGAGCGCACACATCAGCCCGGCGGCCCCGGCTCCCAGGATGATCGCGTCGTACATGGGGTGCGCCTAGCAGTTGTGCGGGCGGCGGCAAAACCCCTCTCCAGATGGGAAAGGGATTGGGCGGGCTACAATTGCAGCCCGAAGCGTGGGGCCAGCCAGGTCATCAGCGCATAAAGGGCGATTGTCAGTATGCAGCCGGCGAACAAAGCGAGCCAGAAGGAGGCGCCGCTTCGCAGGAGATACGGAATGAGCAGGAACATCGGCAGGGAAGGGAGTACATACCAGAAGGTGGCTCCCGCGTGCGCGGCCATGTTCTCGGGATCGGGCTTTTCCGACCAGAGCCAGATCATGCCGAGGACCGAAACCAGCGGCAGCGAGGCGATCAAGGCGCCGAAGCCCGGATAGCGCCTGGCCAGTGTCGAGGCGATGGCGATCAGGATGCCGGACAGGGCAGCCTTAAGCGCGAGGTGAAGCATGGGCGAAATCATCGCATACGGTGCGGGGAAGGCAATGTGTTCGGACCGGCGGATGGATCGTCAAACCGGTCTTGCAATGGCAGCGACGAAAGCTGTGTGGTCGGGATTGGGTGATTAGCTGACGTTAACTCAACCGCCCACGGAACTTGTCGTCCGGTCTCGCGGGATGCTGCGGCACATCACTCCCACAAAGTTGTGATGCCTCTACGAGGTCGCCGCCCATATGCTTAACGAACGCGGCGCGGATCGCCAGTTTATGGCGTCTCCATCGTTCCGGCTCCGAGTTCGGATTTATGTCGTCCGCAAGGAATACCCACTCGACGAACTGATCTGCCGTCACGGGTCCTTCGGAAGGAATAAGCTGATCCACGTGCAGTTGCCGATCGTGCTTGATGCAACCGCAAAACCCCACTCGACGCACACCTCATCCATTAGCTTATCGTAACCATCCTTCGGCATATCGCCGTCATCGCGCAGCCAGGGAATATCCGCAACCGGGTGTTTGCCGAACAGCAACTCGGGGGAGCAGAAAATTGAACCGAACCGCTGAAACTGGGTGGCTGGCTGCCGTTAACGATCCGGCGACCGGTGGTAGTAGGCGTTCTTCTGACGGACCATTGTTTGGAAAAATGCCTGCTCTTGATCGCTCGTTTTTGGGGGCTCGACGCGGAGATTTTTGACTGCTGTCACCCGTAGCCATGCCTGTCCATCCCGCTCGGTAATGCGACCTGTAATCGTTGCGAACTTGTTGAAACGGCCGGCGGTATCAAGAGCGTTCCGCAACTCCGCTGGTGCGAAGGTGATATCGGCGGCGATGCCCCTCCAGCATCGCTGATCGACTATCAAAGGCGGGCCTTCCGTCGTTCCTTCTTCCAATAGCGCAGCAAAATGCACCTGAGCGCCAGCCCAGCCGCGGAACCGCTCCGGCATATCGCAGATGCTGGGATAGACTGTCTGATTGCCGCAACCAGCCAGGAGCAGGTGTAGGAAGAAACTCAGCTTGCGCACGCTTCAGCCTAGCGCAACCGGCAATGTAGGCAACCTGGGCGAAACCCGACGGACCACTCACCCTCACCCTTCCGCGCCTGCGGTACTCCCCCCTTCCCGATGGGAGAGGGGTTATGCTCAGTGCAGCTTGGCGATGTTCAGCCCGTCCTGCTTGGCGCGTTCCTTCACCGATTCCTCGCTGCGGGTCAGTGCCTTGGCGATCGCCTTCAGGGCCATGCCCTTCTTCGCCAGCGTGTGGAGCTTCTGGACCTCGTCGGGGCGCCAGGGCTGGCGGTGGCGTTCGAAGCGTTCGGCCATTTCATCTCTCCTGCAACGCAAACGGGGCGGGCTCCGGTGATGGAGCCCGCCCCGCGCGGTTCAGCGGCGGGCCGTGCGGCCCCGGCCGGCTTACTTGACGTGCTTCGCGATGTGCTTGTTCATCTCGAACATCGTCACCTTGTCGGCGCCGAAGATCGGCTTCAGCGTCGCGTCGGCGAGGATCTCGCGCTTGTTCTGCGGGTTCTGCAGATTGTTCTTCTTGATGTAGTCCCACATCTTGCTGACGATCTCGCTGCGCGGAAGGGCAGCCGAACCCGTGATCTTGGCCAGCTCGGGCGAAGGGGTCACCGGCTTGGCGATGCCGCCGCGTGCTTTGGTCTCGGCCATACTCGTCTTCTCCTGTTCCTGCCCGGACGGGCTAAATCTTTCGCGGGCGCCTGTGGCTTGTGCGAACCCTTCGTGCCGCTTCGGCGCCCCCGACCTCTCGCGATGCAGGCGTGGCGCCCGCACCTGTGGTTCTTTGATCGTGACAAAACGCGTCTGTCTAGAGAGCAGATGGGTCACAGGGCCATTAAAGAGCGATATTTTGGGGGATAACCGGGCTCAAACCCCCTTAGAAGCCAGCGCCAAGGCGTGTTAGCGTCGCCGAGAGGCAGAATCGAGGGAGAGCGGAATGCGGGTGTTGGTGCTGGGCGGAGCGGCATTGCTGGCCGGCTGCGGGGGCGGTGGCACGACGGGGACGAACTATTCCGATCCGCCGCCGATGGCCGAGATCGTCGCCACGCCGAGCCCCAAGCCGAGCGAGACGCCGGTGGCCGAGCCCGAAGCTGTGGCCGTGAACGTGGCGGACGCCGCCATCGGGAACGATGCCGCCGGCGACGCAGACGAGGCCATGACCGCCAACGCGATGTGAGTGCTCAGGCGGCGCTGCGCAGCTTGGCGAAGCCTTCGAACGTGGCACGGACGGAAGGTGCCGCCTGGGCGGCGAGTTGGCCGACGCGCGCGACGAAGGCGTCGCCATCGGCATCATCGCCGCGATGCGCCATTGCCCATTCGCCGAACTCGCGCGCACTCACTTCGCGGCGGGAGAGGACCACCACGGCGCGGTGGCGCGGATCGCTGCGGATCCGGGCGAAGGCCGCTTCGACTGCAGCGCTCGGTCCCTCCAGCGCCTGGAGGAAGCGCTTGCCGTCGGAATAGAGCAGGCCGGTGATCGCATCGCGGGCATTGTTGGCGCGCGATACCGCGAGGATCGTTTCCGGCTCTCCCGCGCCGCTTACCGCGGTGGCGGTACTCACATAAACAAGTTGAAGCATCGTCATCTCCGCGGCCTTGCCAGAAAAAGCGCGTAAGACGAAATACTTAATAAGCGATGCGGGCTTTGCCGCCAAACCTGGTGGACAAAGCCGCCGGGCCGCGGCTATGGCTGCGCGCATGATCGCCGGCGCGCTTCTCGGACTTCGACTTATCCGCCCTTAGGGGCCGGACGCATACGCGCACGCCCCTAAGGGCATTGCTAATCGCTACTTCGAACATCTCCAGCCGAGAGAGAGCCGTCATGCTGCGCGATCCGAGCGTCAAATACCGTCCCTTCCCGCAAGTGAACCTGCCTGGCCGGCAATGGCCGAGCCGCACCATCACCAAGGCGCCCCGCTGGCTGTCGACCGACATGCGCGACGGCAACCAGGCGCTGATCGATCCGATGGATGCAGAGAAGAAGACCCGCTTCTTCGAATTGCTGTGCAAGGTGGGGGTGAAGGAGATCGAAGTCGGCTTCCCCAGCGCCGGCGCCACCGAGTTCGACTTCATCTCGGGCCTGGTCCGCGAGGACAAGATCCCCGACGACGTGATCGTCCAGGTGCTCACCCAGTCGCGCCAGGACCTGATCGAGACGAGCTTCCAGAGCCTGAAGGGCGCGAAAAGGGCGATCGTCCACCTCTATAATGCCGTGTCGCCCGCGTGGCGCCGGATCGTCTTCGGGATGAGCCGCGAGGAGATCAAGGCGATCGCCGTCGCGGGCGCCAAGGTGCTGCGCGACGAGGCGGCGAAGCAGCCCGACACCGACTGGCATTTCGAATACAGCCCCGAGACCTTCTCCACCGCCGAGCTCGATTTCTCGGTCGAGGTCTGCGAGGCGGTGATGGATGTGCTGCGGCCGACGACCGCCAAGCCGCTGATCCTCAACCTGCCGGCGACGGTGGAGGCGGCGACGCCCAACATCTATGCAGACCAGATCGAATGGTTCTGCCGCAATATCCGCAGCCGCGAGACGGTGGTGATCAGCCTGCACACGCATAACGACCGCGGCACCGGCGTCGCCGCGTCTGAACTGGGGCTGCTGGCGGGGGCCGATCGCGTCGAGGGCTGCCTGTTCGGCAATGGCGAGCGGACCGGGAATGTCGACCTGGTGACACTCGCGCTCAACATGTACACGCAAGGCGTTGATCCAGGCTTGGATTTCTCGAACATCGACGAAGTGATCCAGACCGTAGAATATTGCAACGCGCTGCCCGTCCACCCGCGCCATCCCTATGCGGGCGACCTCGTTTTCACCGCCTTTTCGGGCAGCCATCAGGACGCGATCAAGAAGGGCTTCGCCGCGCAGGCCGAGCGCAACGACCAGTTCTGGGACGTGCCGTACCTGCCGATCGATCCCAAGGATCTCGGCCGCGATTACGAGGCAGTGATCCGAGTGAACTCGCAGAGCGGCAAGGGCGGCGTCGCCTGGGTGCTCGAGCAGGACAAGGGGCTGAAGCTGCCCAAGCGGATGCAGGCGGAGTTCTCCAAGCACGTCCAGGCGCTCGCCGACGAGACCAGCCGCGAACTCAATGCCGCCGATATCTGGCGACTGTTCGAGCAGGTGTACCTGCCCGGTACCGCCGATCGGATCGCGCTGGTCGATTATGAGGAGAGCGGCGCCGTGGGCAGCCGCGTATTCGTCGGCCGGATCGCCATCGACGGCGCGGAGCAGTCGATCTCGGGCCGTGGCAACGGGCTGATCTCGGGCGTGATCGACGCGCTGGCGGGCAGCACCGGCCCGGCGCTCGACGTGGTGGACTACAGCGAGCATGCGATCGGGCACGGTGCCGATGCGCAGGCCGCCGCCTATGTCGAATGCCGGACGGCGGACGGGCGAACCGTCTTCGGCGTCGGCATCGACGCCGACATCGCCACCGCGTCGGTGCGCGCGGTGCTGAGCGCGGCGAACCGGGCTGGCTGAGGCCGCTAGCGGCCTCGCGTCACCGTGCAGCCGATCCGGGCATCGGGATAGATGTCTGGCTTGGTCGATCGCACGGTGACGCGCGCCACGCGCGGATCGGCGAGGGCGAGGGCGGCGATCGCGTCGCACAACACTTCCTGCAGCGCGAAGTGGCGCGAGGTGGCGACGCGGCGGATCTCGGTGCGGAGGAAGTCGTAGTCGACCACCGCGTCGATCCGGTCCTCCGGCGCCTGGGGATAGGTGCAGGCCATGGTGACGTCGACCAGCACGCGCTGCGTGGCGGCGCGCTCCTCTGGATGGATGCCGAGGCCCATCTGCAGCTCGAGCCCCTCGAGGCGGATTTCATAGTCAGCCATGCGGCCGCTCCCGGCCTTCGAACATCACGTCGCCTTCGCGCGCCAGGAAGCGCTGGCCGCAATCGACAAACAGGTTCTGGCCGGTGATGCTCGGCGTCGCGAGCAGCATCTCGACGCTGGCCGCGATGTCCGCCAGCGCGACCGGGCGCTGGAGCAGGTTTTGTCGGGCATGGCGGCCGAATTCATCGTCGCTCTGGTCGAGGCTGGGGAGCGTGAGCCCGGGCGAGACGGCATTGACGCGGATGCGGGGCGCGAGGGCGCGGGCGAGCAGCTCGGTGGCCGTGGCGAGCGCGGCCTTGCTCAGCGTGTAGGTGAAGAAGTCCGGATTGAGGTTCGCAAGCTTCTGGTCGAGCAGGTTGACCACGGCGCCTTGGTCGAGATCGGGCTGTTCTGCCATGGCAGAGGCGAGCGCGACCGGGGCGCCGCAATTCACGCGCATGTGCCGGTCGAGCAGGTCGAAATCGGTCAGCGGGAGCGCGTCCCAGGCAAATTGCGAGGCGTTGTTGACCAGCCCGTCGATCGGCCCGCCGAGTCCGTCGCGCGCAGCCTCGATCAACACAGGCGCCGTTGCAGCTTCCGCGAGTTCGCCGCACACGATGCAAGCCGTGCCGCCCTCGGCCTCGATCTGGGCGTGCAGTGCCTCGGCATCCTCGGCGGCCTGATGATGGTGGATCGCCACGCCGTAGCCGCGCAGCGCCAGCCGGCGCGCGATCGCTGCACCGATCCGCCGCGAAGCGCCGGTGACGAGGACGCGTCCGCGCATCAATAGCCCATCAGCTTGAGCACTTCCTGGCGGCTGCGCTCGTCGTCGCGGAACACGCCCATCATCCGGCTGGTGACCATGCCGACGCCCGGGGTGCGCACCCCGCGCGCGGTCATGCAGGCATGACTCGCCTCGATCACGACCGCTACGCCGACGGGTTTCAGGCCGTTCCAGATGCAATCGGCGACTTCGGCCGTGAGCCGCTCCTGGACCTGGAGACGGCGCGCGAATCCGTGGAGCACGCGCGCAAGCTTGGAGATGCCGACGACATGGTCCTTCGGCAGATAGGCGATCGACGCCTTGCCGATGATCGGCGCCATATGGTGCTCGCAATGCGACTGGAAGGGGATGTCCTTCAGCAGCACGATCTCGTCATAGCCGCCCACTTCCTCGAACACGCGGTTCAGGTGGTGCGATGGATCTTCGCCATAGCCCTGGCAATATTCCTTCCAGGCACGCGCAACGCGCTTCGGCGTGTCGATCAGCCCCTCGCGGCTGGGATCGTCGCCGGCCCAGCGGATCAGCGTGCGGATCGCTTCCGCAACCTCGTCGGGAACGGGAATCTTGCGCGGCGCGTCGACCAGATCGCCGTCTTCGGGGTCGTGATGGAGATCGGCCGTCATTTTTCTCACTTCCTCGTCTCGCGCGGCTTACGTTACGGCATCGGCGGCTTGCCGTTGCACCATAGCCTCATCTGGCCCGAAATCGGCAGAAACCCGCGGAGTCGCGTGCCTCAATCCCGTTGACGGGCCGAAAAATGCAGCGTTAGTTTCGATCCCAATAAAAGCAACGCTGCGGACGGGGGCAGATCCGACGCGGCAGGAGGGGAACATCGATGAAGAAATTCGACTTGCTCGCGGCGACGGCCCTGACCCTGTTGGCCGCCACGCCGGCAATGGCGCAGCAGGGCTCGACCCCGGCGCCGACCCAGGACGATACCGACAGCCAGGAATACCGCTCTGCAAACGACATCGTCGTGACGGCAACGCGGCGCAACGAGACCGTGCAGGACGTGCCGATCGCGATCACCGCGATCGGGGCCGCCGAGCTGCAGAACGCCGGCGTCGACAATGTCCGCGATCTCGAACAGCTCGCCCCCTCGCTCCAGAGCTCGACGGGCCAGTCCTCGGCGACCGGCACCACCATCTATCTGCGCGGCATCACCACCGGCGGCGACAATCCCGGCTTCGAGCCGGCCGTGGGCGTGTTCATCGACGGCGTGTTCCGCGCCCGTGCCGGCGTCGCGATCTCCGAGCTGCCCGAACTGGAGCGCGTCGAAGTGCTGCGTGGGCCGCAGGGCACGCTGTTCGGCCGCAACACCTCGGCCGGCGCACTCAGCATCTATACCGCGCTGCCGCAGTTCGAAACCCACGGCTATGTCGAGGGCATGTATGGCAACTACAATGCCTATGGCCTGAAAGGTGCGATCACCGGCCCGGTAAGCGAGTCAATCGCGCTGCGCCTCGACGCGGGCTATCGCAAGCGCGACGGCTATATCAAGGATGCGAACAGCAATCGCCGGGTAAACGATGTCGATCGCTGGAACGTCCGCGGCCAGGCGCTGCTCGACAGCGGCGACGTCACGTTCCGACTGATCGGCGACTATTACGAGACCAAGGAGCATTGCTGCGCCACGGTCTCCGCCGTGCGCGGGCCGACCGCGGCGGCGATCCAGGCGATCGCCGCGGCACAGGGGCTGACGGGCATCTATACCGGCCCGCCCAGCGACCGTATCCAGGCGATGTCGCCCAACCGCGAATATGGCGAGCGCGTGAAGGACTGGGGCCTTTCGGGCGAGCTCAACTGGGACCTGGGCGGCGTCAAGCTGACCTCGATCACCGCCTATCGCGACTGGCGGGCGCTCCGGAACCAGGACATCGACTTTTCGGGCATCGATCGCGCCTATCGCGACGGCTATCGCACCGAACTCAAGGATTTCACGCAGGAAATCCGCCTGCAGGGATCGGCGTTCGGCGGCGTGCTCGACTGGCTGGTCGGCGGCTTCTACCTCAATGAAACCAACAAGCTGCACGATACCGTCCGGGTCGGCAACGATGCGAACCGCTATGTCGATGCGGTGCTGAACGGGGCGACGCGTTCGGCCTTGCTGCCCACCGGTGCGCAGTTCTTCGGCACGCTGGGCCCGTCGGTCCCGCTGTTCGGCCAGGTGCTGCTCGCGCAGAACCCGGTGGTCGCGCCCCCGGCGACGCGCCTTTCCGCCATTGCGCCTCCGGGATCGCCGCTGTTCGCCTATCTGAACACGCCGCTGACCGGAAACCCGGCCGGATCGGGCAACAATGACGATTTCCGCGTCAAGACCCAGGCCTTCGCGCTGTTCACCCACAATATCGTCAACGTCACCGACCAACTCTCGCTGACGCTGGGCGCGCGCTGGAACCATGAGAAGAAGGACCTGACCGCGTCGATCAACAATGTGACGCCGGCCTGCGGCTTCTTCTTCAGCGCCGATCCGCGCGCCGCGACCTATCGCGCGCTGATCCAGGGCGCGAGCAACCCGCTGTACCAGAACCTGTTCCTGCTGAGCTGCAACCCTGCGGTGAGCAGCGAATTCAACGGCAACTACACCGATAATTTCAGCGACGACGAGATTACCGGCACCGCCAAGCTTGCCTATAAATTCTCGCCCAAGCTGCTCGCCTATGCGAGCTACGATCACGGCTACAAGTCGGGCGGGTACAATCTCGACCAGGCGACCTTCGATTCGGTCATCCTCGGTGGAAACGGGGCGCAAGGACGTGACCTGCGCTTCGGAGCGGAAACCAACGACGCGTTCGAACTCGGCTTCAAGGCGAGCCCGGACCGGACCTTCTCGCTCAATGTCGCCGCCTTCTACATGAACTTCTACGGCCTGCAGTCGCTGGTCTTCTCGGGCAACAACTTCGTCGTCCAGAACGTGCGCAAGAGCGTCAGCAAGGGTGTCGAGGCCGAGGCGACGATCCGTCCGGCGCGCGACCTGACCTTCCAGCTCGGCTATAGCTACATCAGCGCCAAGTACGACAAGTCGAACAACTTCACCGGCACGCCGTTGCAGGGCCAGGAAGGTCGCCAGTTCGAGAACCAGCCGCTGCACACGGTGACTGGATCGATGACCTGGGAACCGCAGCTGAGCAGCGGCGTGAAGGGCCTGCTTCACCTCGACATGCGCTACAACAGCGAAGTGAACATCCCGTCGAGCGGCCCGAACCCGGTCACGGGGCGCAACGCACTGCGCAACGAAGGCTATGCGCTGGTCAATGGCAGCATCGGGCTGCAATCCAGCGACGGCAAGATCCGCGGCGAGGTGTTCGTCGAGAACATGTTCAACACCTTCTACTATATCAGCGGCTTCGCGGTGCCCGAGCAGACCGGGACCTATAACGGCTATCCGGGCTATCCGCGCTTCTACGGCGCGCGACTGCGCTTCGGCTTTTGAGGCACTGAAAGAGCGTAACGGGCGCCCGGGAGACCGGGCGCCCCTTTTCATTCGCCGAACAATCGGTCGATCGGGCTTGCGGGCAGGAACCAGAGCAGCGCGACGATCGCCGCGCAGGCGAGCCCGGCCCAGGGCGAGACCAGGCTCAGCGCGATCCCGAACGCATAAAGGATCGACGCCAGCGCCCCCTTGCGCTGGGTGCGCTGGTGATAGGCGATCGTTGCATCGTCCTGCTTTCCGGTGCGGCGCACGACCGATTGCAGCCAGGCATAGGCGAAGCTGGGGAACATCATCACGCACATGTAGAGCGTGGTCGCGGGCTGGCTGAAATGCTGCTCGCCGAGATAGGCGGTCGCGAACGGCACGAGGGACAGCGCGAAGAGCAGCGCCATGTTCGACCAGAGCAGCGCGTTGGTAACGTGCGTGGCGTGCGCGAACATGCGGTGATGGTTCACCCAATAGACCGCGACATAGGCGTAGCTGAGCATATAGGCGAGGAAGACCGGCCAGAGCGGCTTCAGGTGGAACAGGCCCGGTTCCTCGGGCGCCTTGAGTTCCAGCACCATGATCGTAATGATGATCGCGATCACGCCGTCGGAAAATGCCTCGATCCGGGCGGCGCCGCCGCGGCCTTCGCTCGTCTCGCTCATTCAAGTCCCCTCGCGCATCGATCGCGACAGGTGTTGCCGCGTCGAAGCGCGAGGGGGAAGGGGGTTATTGCGAGGTGAAGGCGGCGTTGATCCGGATCGCCACTTCGTCCGAGACCAGCGGCACGTATTTGTCGATGCCGAAGGCGCTGCGCTGGATCGTGGTGGTCGCCGCGAAGCCGAAATTGAGATTCTTCGACATCGGATTGTCGCCCGCGCCGACGAAACGGGCGTCGAGCGTGACCGGCTTGGTGACGCCGTGCAGGGTCAGGTTGCCGTCGATCTTCGCGGTGGTGCCGTTGACGGTGATGTGGGTCGAGACGAAGCGGATCGCCGGATAGTTTGCGGCGTCGAAGAAATCGGGCGTGGCGAGATGCGCGTCGAGCGCCTTGACCGTGGTGACGATGCCCGAGGTGGGGATGGTCACGTCCAGCTTGGCGTCGGCGGGGTGCTTGGGATCGAGGGTCAGCGCGCCGGTGGCGCCGCCGGCCTGCCCAGTGAATTCGCTGAAGCCGAAATGGTTGACGGTGAAATCGACTTGGGTGTGGCCGGTATCGATCGCGTAGGTGCCGGCCGCAACGCGGTTGGTATTGGCCTGGCCGGGAAGCTGGGGCGCCTGCTGGGCGACGAGCGGCGCTGCGACGAGCAGCGCGGCGGCAATGAGGATGCGCATGAAATCTCCAAATGTTGGGGTTCATGCGCGATGTGGCCGTGGCGGACGCGAAACGAAATCGCGAAGGGAGCAACCCAGGGTTTCCGAAAAGGCACTGTGGGCGGACGGTGAACGTCCGGTAAGCGTGGGGCTAGGGAGCGCTGCGGAGCGGGGAGTTCCGCAATCGCGCGGCGGGCGCAGACATGGGAAGATCGGCGCTCATCGAAACGGAATGCCGATCATGGGCTTTTTCCTGCAACTCATCCCGCGCCGGATCCCCGCTCGTCCGCCCCAGCCGGAGGTGCGGCGTCTGGCCAAGCTTCCCATCGCACCGGCCTACGACCCGGTCCGCGCCCAGTTCGAGCGCGAGAGCGGCTGAGGCCGGCGGCGCGCGCCGGCCCCAGCACGGCGATCAATTCTTCGATTGATCGACCAGCTTGTTGGCGCCGATCCACGGCATCATCGCGCGCAATTCGCTGCCGACCTGCTCGATCGGGTGGCGCTTGGCGGCGATGCGGCTGGCCTTCAGTTCGGGCTGGCCGGCGCGGTTGTCGAGCACGAAGTCCTTGACGAAGCGGCCCGACTGGATGTCGGCAAGCACGCGCTTCATCTCCTTCTTCGTCTCTTCGGTGATGATGCGCGGGCCGGTCTTGATGTCGCCATATTCGGCGGTGTTCGAGATCGAGTAGCGCATGTTGGCGATGCCGCCTTCATACATCAGGTCGACGATCAGCTTGAGTTCGTGCAGGCACTCGAAATAGGCCATTTCGGGGGCGTAGCCCGCCTCGACCAGCGTCTCGAAGCCGGCCTGGACCAGCGCGGTCGCGCCGCCGCACAGCACGGCCTGCTCGCCGAACAGGTCGGTCTCGCACTCTTCGCGGAAATTGGTCTCGATGATGCCCGAACGGCCGCCGCCGACGCCCGACGCATAGGCCAGTGCCACGTCATGCGCGTTGCCCGAGGCATCCTGGTGAATCGCGATGAGGCAGGGGACGCCGCCGCCGCGGACATATTCGCTGCGCACGGTGTGGCCCGGACCCTTGGGCGCGATCATGATCACGTCGATGTCCGCCGGCGGCTCGATCAGGCCGAAATGCACGTTGAGGCCGTGGGCGAAGGCGAGCGCCGAACCCGGCTTCATGTTGCCCTTGAGATCGGCTTCCCAGATCGCGGCCTGGTGCTCGTCGGGCGCCAGGATCATCAGGATGTCGGCCCAGGCGGCAGCTTCATTGTTCGGCAGCACCTTGAAGCCGGCGGCTTCGGCCTTGGCGGCCGAGGCCGAACCCGGCCGGAGCGCGATCGCGACTTCCTTGACGCCCGAATCGCGCAGGTTCTGCGCATGGGCATGGCCCTGGCTGCCATAGCCGAGGATGGCGATCTTCTTTTCGGCGATCAGGTTCAGATCGGCGTCGCGATCGTAATAGACACGCATTCTATTCCCACCTTTCGTCATCCCAGCGCAGGCTGGGATCTGTCTAAACTTGGCGTGCGCTCGTGGCACGAGGCACCAGCTTTCGCTGGGGCGACGAATTGATTTCAGGCCGGCTCGGCCCCCCGCGAAATCGCGACGACGCCGGTGCGGGCGACCTCGACCAGGCCGAGCTCGCGCATCAGCTCGACGAACTTGTCGATCTTCTCCGATCCGCCGGTCACTTCGAAGACGAAGCTGCGGGTCGTCGCATCGACCACCCGGGCGCGATAGACTTCGGCGAGGCGCAGCGCCTCGATCCGATGATCGCCGGTGCCCGCGACCTTCACAAGCGCCAGCTCGCGCTCGACGTGCGCGCCGGCGACGGTGAGATCGACCACCTTGTGTACCGGCACCAGCCGTTCGAGCTGGGCGATGATCTGCTCCATCACCGCGGCCGAGGCATGGGTGACGATGGTGATGCGGCTGATCGTGTCGTCGTCGCTGATCTCGGACACGGTGAGCGACGAGATATTGTAGCCGCGCGCCGTGAACAGGCCCGCGATCCGGGCGAGAATGCCCGGCTCGTTATCGACGATCACGGCAAGCGTGTGCCGCTCGCGCAATTCTTCCTTGATGTGCATCGTTCTTCGTCATGCCAGCGACAGCTGGCATCTCCCTGAGGCTGACCGGGCGCTCGCGGCGCAAGACCCCAGCTTTCGCTGGGGTGACGGAAAGGGGGCCATCACACCAGCGCCTTGGCTTCGTCGTCCATTTCGCCACTGACTTCGGCGGCCTGGAGCAGCATTTCGGTATGGGCGGCGCCCGATGGGATCATCGGGAAGCAATTGGCGAGCTTCGCCACCCGGCAATCGACGATCACCGGCCCGTCATAAGCCAGCATCGCGGCGATGCCGTCGTCGAGCTCGGCCAGCTTGTCGATCCGGATGCCCTTCCAGCCATAGGCTTCGCCGAGCTTCACGAAATCGGGCAGCGCGTCGCTGTAGCTCTCCGAATAGCGCGACTGGTAAGTCAGCTCCTGCCACTGGCGGACCATGCCCATATATTCGTTGTTGAGGATGAAGATCTTCACCGGCAGGCGATATTGCGTAGCGGTCGCAAGCTCCTGGATGTTCATCTGGATCGAGGCTTCGCCTGCAATATCAACGACTAGCGCGCCCGGATTGCCGAGTTGCGCACCGATCGCGGCAGGCAGGCCATAGCCCATCGTGCCGAGACCGCCCGAGGTCAGCCATTTGTTGGGATCGTCGAAGCCGAAATGCTGGGCCGCCCACATCTGGTGCTGGCCGACCTCGGTGGTGATGATCGGCGTTCGGTCGCGGGTGGCTTCCCACAGGGCGCGGATCGCGCGCTGCGGCATGATCGTCTCGCCCGACTCCTGAAAATCGAGGCAGCGCGCCTGGCGCCAGCCTTCGATCCGGCCCCACCATTCGGCGAGGTCCGGCTTGGGATGGCCGCGCTCCTTCCAAGCCGAGACCATCGCGGCGAGCGTGCGGCCGACATCGGCGACGATCGGCAGATCGACGCGGACATTCTTGTTGATGCTCGACCGATCGATATCGACATGGATCTTGGCGCTGTTCGGCGCGAAGGCGTCGAGCCGGCCGGTGACGCGATCGTCGAAGCGCGAGCCCAGCGCGACGATCAGGTCGGCCTTGTTCATCGCCCAATTGGCTTCATAGGTGCCGTGCATGCCGAGCATGCCGAGCCACTTCTCGTCCGAGGCGGGGAAGGCGCCGAGGCCCATCAGCGTGGAGGTGACCGGCGCGCCGGTGAGCTCCGCCAGCTCGCGCAGCAGCTGCGCGGCTTCCGGGCCGGCATTGATCACGCCGCCGCCGGTATAGAAGATCGGCCGCTCGGCCGCGGCGAGCATGTCCACCGCCTTCTCGATCGCGGCTGCATCGGGATCGACTTGCGGGCGATAGGTCTTGTGCTGGATCGGCCCCGGCGCCGCGGCGGGCGCCGTGGCGACCTGAACGTCCTTGGGGATGTCGATCACGACCGGGCCGGGGCGGCCGGCGGTGGCGATATAAAAGGCCTCGCGCACCGTATCGGCCAGCCGCGCGGGGTCCTTCACCAGATAATTATGCTTGGTGCAGTGGCGCGTGATGCCGACCGTGTCCGCCTCCTGGAAGGCATCGGTGCCGATCAGGGCGGTGGGAACCTGGCCGGTGATGACGACCATCGGGATCGAATCCATCAGCGCATCGGTGATGCCGGTGACGGCATTGGTCGCGCCCGGGCCCGAGGTAACGAGCACGACGCCCGGCTTGCCGGTCGAGCGGGCATAGCCCTCGGCGGCATGGGTGGCGGCCTGTTCGTGGCGGACCAGGATGTGCCGGATGCGATCTTGCTTGAAGATCGCGTCGTAGATCGGGAGTACCGCGCCGCCGGGATAGCCGAACACGACCTCCACCCCGAGATCGCACAGCGTCTCGATCAGGATGTCTGCTCCGCTCTTCTCGGTCACGTCGGCCTCCTTGCTGGCAACGCGGCTGCACCGCTGGAAGCGCGCTGCTAGTCGCACGAAAACTTCGCGTCAAGGCAAATTATAGCAACTTTGTTTCAATCTCGCGAAACAAGGCGCTGGTGTCGGTCTCGCTCGTCCGCGGCCAGTCGGCGGGCGGCTGGCGGCGGAACCAAGTATATTGCCGCTTGGCATATTGGCGAGTCGCAAGCGCCCCCATTTCACGCGCCTGACTGAGATCGATGCCGCCCGAAAGCGCTGCGCCAAGCTCGCTCACCCCGATCGCGCGCAGCACCGGAGCGTCGGCCGGTATGTCGGTACGGGCGAGCAGGGCCGTCACTTCCTCGCGCGCATTCGCGATCATCTCGCCGAACCGAAGTTCGATGCGTTCGCCGAGCCAGGCGCGATCGGGCAGCAGGATCAGTGGGACGAGCCGGATTTCCGACACGATCCCGCCGACGCGCTGCGCCTGCCAGTGGCAAAGCGGCTTGCCGGTCGAACGCACGACTTCGAGCGCGCGCGCGACGCGGGTCGTGTCGCCGTGGCCGAGCCGCGCTGCCGCCTCTGGATCATGCTCGGTGAGCAGCGCATGGGCCTGGGCGACGGGCAGGGCGCGGACCTCCGCTCGGATGGTAGGGTCGATCTCGGGTACCGGAGCGATCCCCTCGATCAGCGTGCGCAGGTACAGGCCGGTGCCGCCGACCAGGATCGGCAGGCGCCCCTCATCCTGCGCCTCGACGATCGCCGCGCGTGCCTCGACGGCCCAGCGCGCGGCGGAATAGGCATTCGCGCCATCGACATGGCCGAACAGCCGGTGCGGCGCGCGCTTCTCCTCCTCGATGCTGGGTCGGGCGGTGAGCACGCGCAGATCGGCATAGACCTGCATCGAATCGGCATTGATCACCGTGCCGCGATGCTTTTCCGCGAGCGCGAGGGCGAGCGCGGACTTGCCGCTTGCGGTCGGCCCTGCGATGAGCGCAACGGTTGGGAGCGCGGCGCTCATGCCTTTGCCTCCGTTTGCCCTGAGCGCGTCGAAGGGCCGTCCTCGCGCCGATTAAGCCAGGACGGTGCTTCGACAAGCTCAGCACGAACGGGAAGGGGGAGAGCCCGTCCCGTATCGGAAGGGTTGCGCGTGTTCATTGCGACACTGATAGCAGATGGGTTGGCCGCGGGGCAGCTTTCGGAGGCGGCCGACCGGCTCGCAGCGGTGGGTTGCGATCCGGGCCAATGGCGGTGGATCGATGAGGGGCAGGCGGCCGATCTCGAATTTGCCGCGCATCCCGACGCTGCGCGCGCGACGCTGGAAGGCTCGACGCCGGGCGCCGACGTGTTCGTTCAGCCGGTTGCCGGCCGCGTCAAGAAGCTGCTCGTCGCCGACATGGATTCAACGATGATCACCGTCGAATGCATCGACGAACTCGCGGACTATGCCGGGATCAAGCCCCAGATCGCCGAGGTGACCGAGCGGGCAATGCGCGGCGAACTCGATTTTGCCGAGGCTCTGGATGCGCGCGTGGCGCTGCTCAGGGGGCTGGATGAATCAGCGATCGATCGCTGCCTGGCGGAGCGCGTGCGGATCATGCCCGGTGCCGAAGCGCTGGTGAAGACGATGCGCACCCGCGGCGCCACCTGCGTGCTCGTCTCGGGGGGCTTCACGCGCTTTGCCGAGCCGGTCGGCGCGAAGATCGGCTTCGACCGGGTGATCGCCAATCGGCTCGTGATCGCCAGAGGCGCGCTGGACGGCACGGTGGAGCGGCCGATCGTCGACAGCGCGACCAAGGAGGCGACATTGCTCGACACCCGCGCCGCGCTCGGGCTCGACCCAATGGCGACCCTCGCCGTTGGAGACGGCGCCAACGACTTGCCGATGATCCGCGAGGCTGGGCTGGGGGTCGCCTATCACGCCAAGCCGATCGTCGCGGCCGCCGCGGCGGCGCGCGTCGATCATGGCGATCTCACCGCACTGCTCTATGCGCAGGGGATCGGGCGCAAGGATTGGGCGGCCTAAGGCCGACGAGTAGCATGCCTTTCACCCCATTTCACCTAGGCCCCGGTGCGCTACTTAAGGCAGCGGCGGCGGATCGATTCAGCTTCATGGTGTTCGGCGGATCGCAGGTGCTGATGGACGTCGAGCCTCTGGTCCGAATGATCAGGGGGGATTCGGTCCTGCATGGTTTGAGTCACACGGTGGTTGGTGCGTTCGCCATTGGGGCGATCTCCGCCGCGGCCGGGCGGCCGATTGGGAACTTCATGTTGCGGTACTTGGCAATCGAAGGCTCGCAGATTCGCTGGTCCGTTGCCATTCTAAGCGCGTTCCTAGGCACTTATTCCCACATCGTGCTCGATGCCTTGATGCACCGGGACATGAATCCGCTATGGCCCTTCTCGGCAGGGAATGCGTTCGTTGGAGCGGTTTCGATCCAAGCCTTGCACGTGGCGTGCGTTGCTGCGGGGATCGTGGGTGGCTTGATCATAGGGCTTCGGGCTCTACGCGACGCCTGAAGGTGACGTTAGAGGCCGGCGCTCAATGCACGCCCTTGCCGAACGTGTAGCTGAGCGCGAGGCCGCCCGAGAATTGGTTCCGGCTGCCGAGTTCGCGGGTGATTGGCGAATCTGCCGCGTCGCCGGTCAGCCGGTCATATTTGGCATAGCCATAGACCCCCCAATGCTGGGTGAACTGATAGCTGGCCGTCGCGTTCGCGCCGATCGCGTGCACCGCGCCACCATCGGCGCGGTAGACCGGTAGGCCCGTGCGTGCCGCAACGGCGGGGGTGACTTCGAAATAGGCGCGGCGATATTTAGCGTCTGACAGCGCGATGCGCGGGCCGATGGCGAACAGCCATTTGTCTCCGTCTCGTGCGACATAGTCGAGACCGGCATTGCCGATCAGCCCGTTATGGCCATTGACGCCCTGGAGCACCTCGCCGTGCAGGCGGAATTGCGAACCGAGCCACAGGTCGGAATAGCCGCCCAGCTCGATCGTGGTGCCGACTTCGTCGATCGCGGCATGGGCCTCGCGGCGGCGGCGATTGCCCTGGATGTTGGCGGCGGGACCGAATTCGAACCCACCCGTCTTGACGATCGGCACGCCGAAGCTCTCGTCCGCTGCCTCATAGTCGAACGGCTTGTCGCCGCGCGTCATGCTGAGGTCGATGAGGGGGCTGATCACGACGCCGTCGGAGCCTGGATAGTTGGGCGTGAATTGCGGCCCCAACGCCAGCCGGTAGCGGCGGGGCGCCGATTCGCCCTGGTCCTGGGCTTGGGCGGGAAGGGCGGCGAGCAGCGCGAGGGCGGCGACGGGCAAGAGACGGATCATGCACGCGAAACGCGGCGCGGAGGAATTTGTTGCGGGTGCGATATGGAATTGTTGCGATCCGGCGTCCCGCTCAGTTCACCGGCACGCACGGCCGCACCGATCCGCAGGCAGCGGCGGCTTCGTTGCGGCTCGCAAAGGGGCCGACCAGCACCTTGGTCAGGCTGCCCGCCTTCACGTAATAGACCTGCCGGCCCGGGAAGCGGCCGCCCACCTGGCTCCACAGCTTGCGGGCATTGCCCGGCTCGCCAAACGCGCCCAGCTGCAGGCGCCAGCCGCCATCGCGCGGCGCCGGGGCGGTTTGGACAGAGTGCGGTGGCGTCGGATTGGTGCGCGGCGGCACACCCAATTGCTTCCCGCGCGGGGCATCGACCACCGGCGACGGCGTCGCACCGGGCAGCGGCGCGCGGCCGGCTTCCGCTTCGTAGCGGCGGGCGAGTTCGAGTCCGGCCTGGCGATCTTGCTTGGCGACATATTTGTCCATCTGGGCGAGCGCCGTGGACGCTTCGGGCAATCCCGCCTGCGATGCCCGCGTGACGAGCGCGTAGGCGCGGACCCAGTCCTTCGCGACTACGTCGCCGTTGAAGTACATCGTGCCGAGAATGTACTGCGCGCGCGGGTCGCCGCGCCCGGCAGCACGCTGGAGCCAGGGCGCCCCGGCTTCGCGCTTCCCGTTGGCGAACAGCGCCAGGCCATAGCTCGCCTCGGCCTGTTCATGGCCCTGCGCCGCCGCCTTGCCGTACCAATATTCGGCCTGGTTGAGGTCGGCGGGGACGCCGTTGCCCAGCTTATAGGCCTGGCCGAGATCGAACTGCGCGTCGGCATCGCCGGCATTGGCCGGGCCGCGCCACAGCTCGACGGCCGTCTTGTAGTCGCCGCGCTGCCAGGCCTCGAAGCCTTGCTTGACCGGATTGTCCTGCGCGCAGGCGGGCAATGCGGCCAGCGCCAGCCCCGCAACCGCGATCCAACCAAGCTTCATCGACCGTATGCCTCCATCCGCCGCAAGACACGATAAATGCCAGTTAACCATCGAATGGGAAAGAAATCCTTGCGGCTTTCGGCATGCAGCCGAGTCCCGTCGCGAAACGCCGTTAACCTCTTCTTATCCGGAGCCGTGCGATGCCGATGCTCGGGTAACCGGAATTTTCGAGGGGGTTCATGCGCGTTCTCGCGATGGCATCGCAGAAGGGGGGATCCGGCAAGACGACCTTGTCGGGCCATCTCGCCGTGCAGGCGGAACGGGCGGGCTGCGGCCCGGTCGTGCTGATCGACATCGATCCGCAAGGCTCGCTCGCCGATTGGTGGAACGAGCGCGAGACGGATCTGCCAGCCTTTGCGCAGACCACCGTCGCGCGGCTCGCCTCCGATCTCGAGATACTGCGCCAGCAAGGGTTCAAGTTGGCGGTGATCGATACCCCGCCAGCCATAACCATGGCGATCCAGAGCGTCATCGCGGTCGCCGAGCTCATCGTCATCCCGACTCGCCCGAGCCCGCACGACCTGCGTGCCGTGGGCGCGACGGTCGACTTGTGCGAACGCGCCGGCAAGCCGCTGATCTTCGTGGTCAACGCCGCGACGCCCAAGGCGCGGATCACTTCGGAAGCCGCCGTCGCGCTGTCGCAGCACGGCACCGTGGCGCCGATCACGCTTCACCATCGTACCGATTTCGCCGCCTCGATGATCGACGGGCGCACGGTGATGGAAGTCGATCCCAAGGGTCGTTCGAGCGGAGAGGTCGAGGCCCTGTGGAGCTACATCAACGATCGGCTCGAGAAGAACTTCCGCCGCACCGTATTCGCGGCACCGAGCGCGATAACGCAGTTCGGAACGCCGCGCCCGTCGGGCGGCTTCGGGCGGAGGGTAGTGAGCTGATGTTCGGCACCCCGAAACCTACGGCATCGCTGTCCTCCAGCCTGCTCGCGCGCAAGGGCCATGCCCGCCCGGCAATGCGGCCGCAGGGCTTTGTCGGCCTGTCGCCGGCGACGACGCAGGACGATCTCGGCTGGAACGATATGGGCGACGAGACCCCTGCTGCGGCGGAGCCGGTCGCCAAGCCGACGGTATTGCGTGAGCGCGAAGCGCTCGACGAGCGGCTCGCCGCGACGCAGCCGGCGCCTGAACCGGTGCCGGCTCCCGCGCCGGCGATATCTCCGGCCGTGACGACCTCGCTCGCGCCGGCAGCGGCCGAGCGGCTCGCGCGGACCGTCGCCTCGAAGAAAACCAAGGCGGCGTTCACGCTCCGCCTCGATCACGACCGCCATCTGCGCCTGCGCCTGGCATCGGCGGTGACCAACCGTTCGGCGCAGCAGATCGTGACCGCGGCGCTCGACGCCTATCTCGAAACGCTCACCGAGGTCGAAGCGCTCGCGCGCCAGGTCGACCCGGCCAGGAATCGTGGGTGAAGGACAGGACCATGAAGATCCGTAGCAAGCTCCTGATCGGCCTGTCGGCGCTCGTCGCCGGCGGCGTGCTGGCAGGGGGCGTCGCGACCCAGGGCCTCACGCTCTCGGCCTATGCCGCCGGAGCAACGAACGCCAAGCAGGCGGCGAAGGAAGCGGTGGCCGCGCGCAAGGCGATGGCCAAGCGCAAGGCAGTGGAGGCCGTCCTTCATGCCGAAGCGGCCGTCGCCAATGATCCGCAGAACGCCGCCTACCGCGCGCTGCTCGGCCAAGCCTATCTGCTTTCGGGCCGTTTCGCTTCGGCCTCGCAGGCGCTGGCCGATGCGCTGACGCTCGATCCCGAGGACGGGCGCGTCGCGCTCAACCTCGCGCTCGCCAAGGTGGCGCAGGGCGACTGGGCTGGCGCACGCAGCCTGCTCCAGGCTCATGCGGACCAGATCGCGGCGAGCGATCGCGGGCTTGCCTTTGCGCTCGCCGGCGATCCGGTCGCTGCGGTGGAGATTCTGAGCCCGGCGGCGCGTGCGGCCGATGCCGACGCCAAGACCCGCCAGAACCTGGCGCTGAGCCTGGCGCTCGCCGGCCGCTGGGCCGAAGCCCGTTCGGTCGCGGCAGTCGATGTCGCGCCCGATCAGCTCGACGCGCGGATCATGGAGTGGGCGAAGTTTTCGCGTCCCACCAACGCCTATGACCAGGTGGCCTCGCTGCTGGGCGTCCAGGCCGTGCAGGATGCAGGCCAGCCGGCCCAGCTGGCGCTCGCGCAGCAGCCCAACGTCGCGGTCGCCGCGGCGCCGGCGGCAGCGGAGCCGGTCGACAAGTTCATGCCCGGCACTCCGGCGCAGGCGGCGGTCGAAACCGCTGCCGCCGAAGCATCGACGGTGCGCATCGCCGTGCCCGAGCCCCAGCCCGAGCCGCAACAGCTGGCTGGGACCGGCCCGCAGGTCGTGTTCGGGCCTCGTGCCGAAGTCGTCCAGTCGATCCCGGTCGCCGCGCGCCGCGAGGCCCCGGTTCGTGCCGTGGTAGCCGCTCGCGAGCCGCGCCCGGTTCGCGTTGCCGAAGCCGTCACGCCTACGCGGGGGAATTATTATGTCCAGCTGGGCGCCTATGCCAATTCGGCGGTGGCGCGCGATGCGTGGAGCCGCTTCGGCAAGCGCGTTCCGGCACTGTCGAGCCAGACGCCGCATGGTGCGAAGGTCGCGACTCGGGCCGGCAACTTCTATCGCCTTTCGGTCGGCGGCTTCGCGCGCAACGACGCCGATGCGCTGTGCCGCCAGGTAAAGGCGAGCGGCCAGACCTGCTTCGTGCGCACTGCGGCCGGCGATGCGATGGCGAGCTGGGTCAAGCCCGGTCGCGTCGAGACCGCCGCACGCTGAAATTTCCCTCCCATCGGGAATGCGAAGGGCCGGGGCGGCGACGCTCCGGCCCTTTTTCACAGCAGCGCGGCGAGCGGTGCTCAGGCGATCTCGCGGCCGCCCTTGAACACGCGCAGCACCTTGCCCTGAACCGGCAGCCCGTCGAACGGCGTATTGCCCGCGCGGGCGCGCATCGCCTCGGCCCGGATCACCCAGGGCGTGTCGGGATCGAACAGGATGAAGTCGGCAGGCTTGCCGGGCGAGAGCGCGCCGGCATCGATGCCGAGAATGCGGGCTGGATTGGCGGCGAGCAGCTCGAACAGCCGCTCGGTCGCGACTAGCCCGTCGCGGACCAGCCCGAGCGAAAGCGCGAGCAGCGTCTCCGCGCCCGACATGCCTTCCTCCGCATCGACGAAGGGCAGGCGCTTGCCCTCGGGACCGCGCGGATCGTGGCCCGAGGCGATCACGTCGATCGTCCCGTCGGCGATCGCGTCGCGCACCGCCTGGCGGTCGTTCTCGGCGCGAAGCGGCGGCGAGAGCCGGGCATAGGTGCGATAGTCGTTGATCGCGATGTCCGAGAGGAGCCAGTGCGCCGGGGTGACGCCGCAGGTGACCCGAACGCCGCGATCCTTGGCGCGGCGCACTTCGTCGAGCCCCGCGGCGGTGGTGACCTGGCGGAAGTGGATCGCCGCGCCCGTTTCCTGGGCGAGCATCGCGTCGCGCGCGATCGCCAGCGCCTCGGCGATGGCGGGCGCGGCGGGGAGGCCGAGCAGCGTGGCGGTGAGCCCTTCGGTCGCGACGGCGCCCGCGGTCAGGCCGCCGTCCTCGGCATGGGCGATGACGGTGAGGCCGCAATCGCGGGCATAAGCGAGCGCCTTGCGCATCACCCCGGCATCGGCGATCCAGCGGCGGCCGGTGGCGACGGCGCGCGCGCCGGCAGAGGCGTTGATCGCCATCTCGGCCAGATCCTGCCCCTCGAGCCCGCGTGTGGCGGCAGCGAGCGGGTGGACCCAGAGGTCCGGCTTGCCCATCAGCGCCGCGCGCCGGACGATGCCGGGATCGTCGAGCACCGGCGACTGGTCCGGCATCAGCCCGACGCGGGTGATCCCGCCGGCACGGCAGGCGGCGCGATCGACGGCGAACACGCCGAGATCGACGATGCCGGGGGCGAGCACCGCGCCCTTGCCGTCGATGGCTTCGGGATTAGCGGTGGCATCGACGACGGATTCGCCATCGAAGGCGAAGCTGGAACCGCCGCCGAGGACGCGGACGTTGGTGAAGGCCAGGCTCATCGCACCACCCTCGTCATCCCAGCGAAAGCTGGGATCTCGTGCGGCACTCGTTTCCCGTCACTTCGAGAGATCCCGGCTTTCGCCGGGATGACGGATATGGGGAGTCTCTCTCGGCTCATGCCCAACCCTCCACGCCGCGCTCGCTTCGGGTCAGGACGTCGAGGCAGGCCATGCGCACCGCGACGCCCATCTCGACCTGTTCGGTGATCGCGCTGCGCTCCGGATGGTCCGCGACGGCGCTGTCGATCTCTACACCCCGGTTCATCGGGCCGGGATGCATCACCAGCGCATCGGGCTTGGCGCGGGCGAGCCGGTCGAGCGTCAGGCCGTAGCGCAGGTGGAATTCGCGGGTGGAAGGGATGAAGCCCCCCGCCATCCGCTCGTTTTGGACGCGGAGCATCATCACCACGTCGGCGCCTTCGAGCGCCGCATCGAAATCGCTGAACGGCGTGACGCCGAACTGGTCGATCGCGGCGGGCATCAGCGTCGAGGGGGCGACGACCCGCACTTCGGCGGCGAGCGCAGTCAGCGCCAGGATATTCGAGCGGGCGACGCGGCTGTGGAGCAGGTCGCCGCAGATCACGACTCGCTGACCGGCGACCGAGCCGCGACGGCGGCGGATGGTCAGCGCGTCGAGCAGCGCCTGGGTCGGGTGCTCGTGCCAGCCGTCACCCGCATTGAGCACCGGGCAATCGACCTTGTCGGCGATCAGCTGCACCGCGCCCGAGCTCATATGACGGATGACGATCACGTCGGCGCGCATCGCATTGAGCGTCATCGCCGTGTCGATCAGCGTCTCGCCCTTCTTCACCGAGCTTTGCGCGGCATGCATGTTGACCACGTCGGCGCCGAGCCGCTTGCCCGCGATCTCGAACGAGAGAAGCGTGCGCGTCGAATTCTCGAAAAAGGCATTGATCTGGGTGACGCCTTCGAGCCGCTTGTCGCTCTTGGCGCGCGTGCGGTTGGCGTCGATCCACTGCTCGGCCTCGTCGAGCAGGAACATGATCTCGTGGGGCTGGAGCCCGGCGATGCCAGTGAGGTGCCGGTGCGGAAACACGGCGCGGCCCTGTATCTGGGCCCCGGGGCGATGATCGGACGCTTGCATTAAAGCCGCCGCCTAGACCCAGCAGCCCAGCGAGGCAAGGCGGAGCCGCGCAAAAGCTGGGGAAGAAACGCTATCCCGCCTTCTGCACCAGCCCCGCCATCCGCCTGAGCCGGGGCGCGACGATCGGCGTGGTCAGCATCGTGCTTGCCACCGCCATCAGCAGCAGCGCGGTGAAGGTCGTGTTGGTGATGATCCCCTTGTCGAGCAGGATGTTCGAGAAGATGATCATGATCAGCGCCTTGGTCTGGAGCAGCCAGCCGATCAGCCCGGCCTCTCCCTTCTGCCATTTGAGGATGCGCCCGGCGAGATGGACCCCGGCGAGCTTGCCCGCCACCGAGGCGACCAGCAGCAGCCCGGCGGCCCCGAACACGACCAGCCCGCCCATGTCCCATTTGGTGCGAAGGCCGGTCGAGAGGAAGAAAACCGGCATCACGGCCAGCAGGATATGACCGCGGAACTGGTCCATCTTCGCCTGATCGAACCATTTTCCGTCAAGAACCGCGCCCGACAGGAAGGCGCCGACCATGAAGTGCAGTCCGGCCCAATCGGCGGCAAACCCCGACGCGGCAAGCCAGATCAGCCCGACATGCCAGCGATCCCGCTCGGCGATGCGATGCATGATCCAGCGCACCGCGATGCTGGCGAGGGCGAAGGCGATCAGGAAGCCGCCCTGGCGGCCGATCCGCTCCCAATCGAGCAGGATCAGCGCGAGCACGCCCCAGATCGCGACATCGTCCATGCTGGCATAGCGCAGGATGCGCTGGCCGATCGGCCGACGCAGGATGCCGAGATTTTCCATGAACAGCACGAGGATCGGCAGCGCGGTGACCGCGCAGGCCATGCCGATGCCGAGCACGACTTGCCAGACCTGCCCCTTGGCGCCGATCCAGCCGGGCGAGAGCTGGAGCAACAGCACCGCCGCGGCCGCGCCGAACAGCAGCGGCATCGCGAGCGCCAGCCCGGCCGTGACGCCGGTCTCGCCGCGCCGTTTCCAGGCCTCGCTGAGATCGAGCTCGATGCCCGCGATCCAGACGAAGATCATCACGGCCCACCAGGCGATGCCGTTGAGCGCGCCGATCACCTGGGGATTGAAGACCAGCGCATAATAATCGGGGAAGACCGCGCCGAGCACGCCCGGTCCGAGCAGGATGCCGCCGATGATCTGCACGACCACGAGTGGCGCGTAATAATCGGTGCGCAGCACGCGCCAGACGAGCCAGGGGATCGTGAAGATGATGATCATCGCGATGAGGAAGGTCTCGGACGTGTTCATCGCCGCGTGCATCGAGTTCCCCTCCCGCGCGATCGGATCGTCGCGTCTGCTGCAACCCTAGTGTCGTTTCGACAGCGCTATCAAGTGGATTGTCAGCGTTGTCTAAGGCTTAGGCGTTGACCAGCGCGTCGATCGCCGCCTGGAGGATGTGCGCGGCGGCCATGTTGTCGATCATCTCCGCCCGGCGGGCGCGGCTAAAATCCTGCTCGATCAGGATGCGCTCGGCGGCGACGGTCGACCAGCGTTCGTCCCAGAGCAGGATCGGCAGGCCGACATCGTCCATGTTGCGGGCGAAGGCGCGGGTGGATTGGGTACGGGGCGAATCGGTGCCGTCGAGATTGAGCGGCAGGCCGATCACCAGCCCCTCGACGTGCTGGGCGGCGATCAGCGCCTGGAGCGCGGCCTTGTCCTTCGAGAATTTGGTGCGGCGGAAGAGCTCGGCGGGGCTCGCGAAGGTCCAGCCGGCGTCGCACAGCGCCGTGCCGATCGTCTTGGTGCCGACATCGAGCCCGAGCAGCCGGCCGCCGGCGGGGAGGGCAGTGCAGAACTCGGCGGAGGCGGTGGTAATCATCCCGGCGTTCTAGGCAATTCCGTCATCCCTGCGAAGGCAGGGATCTTCGCCCGAAAACGGACCCTGCCCATCTTCGTCACCCCGGCCTTGTGCCGGGGTCCACGCAGACGCATTTCCGGGGCTCGAGCCTCTGTTCCTTAGCGTGCCTCCCGGTGGACCCC
>JAEXFD010000003.1 GCA_023400405.1 Pseudomonadota bacterium | reverse complement strand
TTTTCAATATACTTGTTATTTCTTCCTCCGAATAATACCTTTCCCAAATGATGAAATGTTTGGCTGTGTCTTCAAGTATCAGGTTATATTGATATGCAAAAACTTTGTTCTCCGGATAATGGAATGTCTGGCTTAGAAGTAAATATTCACTTTCATTCCAGAACCCACCGCAAGGGGCATATTCCCAATCCCGGCTTTCCTGTCTGTCATCAATAATCCCTTCCGAGAAAACATCAAAAATGAGAATGCCTCCATCAGCCAGCGAAAGATATATATTGTCCAGCAATCGGTCGCGATCACTATCCGGATGGGTTCCCATATCACAATAGATCATGGTGATTGCATCGTACTTACCCATAGGATAATTATTGATGTAGTCACCCAAAATATAGTTGATTTCCTCCCGTTTTCCAATGGCATATTCTATAGAAGCTTTATTAAAATCAATGCCTGTCACCATATAATCCTTATCTGCTAAAAGCGATGTGTACAGTCCCGGACCGCAACCTAAATCAAGCAAATGACTTTGGGGTTTTGTGTGCTGGAGTATGAAATCCACTATCTTCAGAACTGATTCCTGCTTCCGGCTTGCGCCATCGGATTGCGGATCAAGGTGCTCTTTTAATATCTGCTGCTGAATGTAAGGGTCGGTCCAAATGTTATGACCGGACTTTTCAAATAAAACAGGTTTATGATCTATGATTCTCATGTCTTCTTGTAGATAGTTCTTTCATATTATTTATTAATAGCTCATTGGCAAACAAATATCTGTTTTTCCGAATGATCACAAAATGCTTCTTCTTCAAAACTGCCAAACTTATGAAGAATTTCAAAACCGTTCCATTCCAGATATGAATCTAACTCTTGAGGAAAGAATAGCCTCATATCCAAATTCTGAACCGAATCAAACTCACCATTAATGAAATAGTGCCATTCTATGCGATTTATCTGAGTTTTGCTCTCGTATCGCATAATCTGCTTTATCAATACTTCTCTCCCATCTTTGGTGGTATATTCAGCAATTTCTATGGGTTCTTTTTCATGTTCTACAATGTATTGGATATTGGGATTAAAACAATCTAACAGAAATATGCCTCCTGCTTTGAGATGATTTTTAACTGCACGCAATGCTTTAAACAAATCTTCATTTTGATATAAATGATGGATCGAATTGAAAGGAATAAAAACAAAGTCGTATTTCTTCTGTAAATCGAGAGTTCTGATGTCAGCTTCAATAAATTCTATTTCTAATCCTGCTCCGGCAGCTTTTATTTTCGCTTGTTCAAGCATAGAAGCAGTGTAGTCTACCCCGCTGATATCATATCCTTCCTGCGCTATCGGAATAGTAAGTCTACCTGTACCGCAACAAAGCTCAAGTATACAGGCATCCTTGTTTTTAGGCAGCCATCGCTTGTAAAATAGCAAATCATCTATATGGGTATTCATTCCATCATAAATATTCGCATCATAAATTAAATCCCCAACCTTATAATTGCTATTCATCTGATTCTTCAATATCTGTGGTGAGTACTAATATTTACTTAACCATACAAAGGTAGTATATTTGTTTTCATTAATGAACACTATTCCAAGTAATTCACTCTGCTTTGTCCGAATATGTCCGTTAGTCAAAACTTTTTTCTATATTCTTGTGGTGTTACCCCTTTCAATTTTTTAAAAATCCGATTAAAATGTGGTACATCATTAAATCCTACTGCAAAACAGATTTCCGACACTTGTTTTTGTGAGTGTTTTAGGAGCTCGCAAGCCGTATTCAGGCGATACTGGGTCACAAATTGTGAGAATGTCATTCCCTTGCATCGTTTGAAGTATGAGCAAAATGCAGAACGGTTCATGCCTACTTCTGCGGCAATATCGTCTAAAGAGATAGCATGGACATAATGGGCCATCACATAGGTGCAAATTTGCTGCATGCGTCTCACATCCCGATCTATATTCATAGGTTTACCTGCAAAAGTATGATCGGATGAAGTGAATATGACAGGTAGCAAGCGAAACATCTCGCACAATCGTTCCAATTCGTCCATATCGTTCATTTCCAATAATATTTTGCGAATGATTCGAGAACTTTCCAAGCCAAACTTTAATGCATTAACAGGAAATGTAAGACCTGCCAAACGATTTCTCAATTCGGGAAACACTTCTATGCATTTCAGTACAAAGGTATGACTGAAAGCAACCATCAGGTAATGAATACACCCGTCAGTGTCTGTCGATGAAGGTGTATATTCCCAGTAATGATGCATAGATGGTGGTATCAATGCTACATCACCTGCCGAAAAAGGTTGTAACGTATCACCTGCCATTCGGGTGCCATGTCCATGTAACACATAATATAGCTCCCATGCATCATGCTGATGCAGTTTGGCTTCTATATGAGCCTCAATTCGTTGGTCTATAAAAAAGAATGAGTGGTTCTCTACTTCGGGCAGCTCATAGGGAGTAATCATATCTTCCATAATTGTATGCAAAATGGTTTAATGCAAATATACGACAATTATACGAAACAATACCACAAATATACAACAAGAAAGCGGCATAACTTTGCTGCCGAAAACAACAAGTATAACTATTAAAATGTATTGTTATGGATTTCTATCAAGTATTAGAGAAAAGAAGAACTATCCGCGACTTTTCCAATAAGGAAGTAACGGATGAAGTGTTGGTAAAGGTATTGTCTGCTGCATTTAAAGCTCCGACCAACGACCATTTGCGGCAGTTTGAGTTTATTGTTGTAAGAGGGCAGGAAAACATCACCCGATTGATAGCACCTGTGGCAGAAAATACCAAAAACATCCAACAAACTGGGCTTGAAGCCACCGCAAGCATCATGGATAAGGACGAACATGCCATGTTTACCGATGCATTGCCCAAACAACAACGTATGCTAATCCAAAGCAATTGTCTTATCCTGCCGTTTTTCAAACAGAAGGATTATCCTTTATGCAAGCCGACAGACCAAAGTTCTTTGAACTATTTCGCTTCGGCTTGGGCAGCTGTAGAGAACATTCTGTTAGCCGCAACTGCAGAAGGACTGGCATGTGCTTTCCGTATTCCCATCGGCAATGAACCGGAGTACGTGAAACATCTCGTTAATGCTCCCGTTGGATATGAATTCACCTGTTTCCTTGCTATCGGTTATGCAGCTGAAAATGCACATATATGCAAGCAGAAAGATATTCGGGTAGAAGAGAGAATTCACAAAAACATCTGGTAAATTCAGTATAGATTAATAAAATCATCATTTCTAAAACATTGAATTTTAATTAAATAGGAATATGTCTTAAGATTTTTATCAGAATTATCTGTTTAAAGGTACTCAAAGGGGACAATCCCCCTTGTGTCATATAGTACCTTTGCAAAGTCATCTGAAACAAATGACAACAGTAAACCTTATTTTTTTAACCTATTAAACTTTAACTATTATGGCTTTAGAGTATGTAGTGACCAAGAGAGTGTTTGGCTTTGACGACACAAAGACTGAGAAGTATGTAGCAAAATCTGTACGTTCGGGACAGATGAGTTTTAGTAAATCGTGTGCATAGGTTAGTCGACTTTGCGGAGTCCATCGAAAAGTGGTAGACTTGGTAGTCAGCGGTCTGGTTGATATGATGGCGGAGGATATTGATGATGGAAAGAGCGTTCAATTGGGAGAGTTCGGCATCTTCCGCCCCACCATTAAGGCCAAAAGTGCAGATACCGCAGAAAGCGTTACGGCAAGCAATATAGTACGTAAGCGTATTGTATTCACTCCGGGGAAGATTTTCCAACGTACTTTGGGAGAAATGAGCGTAACCCGCGCCATTCCCATCGATACAGATTATACGGATGGAAGCAGTTCCGGTGGTAACGGTAACGGCGGCAACCAAGGAGGTGACGGTGGTATAGAGGATGATCCGTTAGGATAATGCCAAATTAAAGTAGCGAAAGAACTTCGCTACTTTTTTTGTTTCCATACCTATTTATATGGATAATATCTCTTATTTTTGCACATATTATAACTATAAATAGGTAATATGGAAACATCAAAAGTCTACTACACAGACCTGCGTACCTCTCCTACTTCCAATCTTCTGGATAAGATGGAGCGTCTGGTAAAGCGGGCAGGTATTGAACAGCTACCCTTAAAAGACAGTTTTGTCGCTATCAAGATTCACTTCGGTGAGCCGGGAAACCTTGCTTATCTTCGCCCGAACTACGCGGCTCGCATGGCAAACCTATTGCGCAACAATGGTGCAAAACCTTTCTTGACGGACTGTAACACACTATATTCAGGCCGTCGTGCCAATGCCGTCGATCA
>JAEXFD010000034.1 GCA_023400405.1 Pseudomonadota bacterium | reverse complement strand
ATCGAACTGGCACGCAGCAAACCCGGAGCGCGCCTGCTCAGCCTGCATCCCGGCACGGTGATTTCGCCGCTATCGCACCCCTTTCGCCGCGCAACTCGCGCAGCAGCCGATGATCGTCGGGGGCGCCGGATGGCAGGGCGTCACCGGCCTGGCCGCCTGGCAACAGCTTGCCAAGGCGAGCGACGACCAGCGCCAGCCCGTCCGCTGGCGCTTTGCCCTCGGCCTGCTCGGCGAAGGCCGCGGCGCCGATGCGCTCGGCGTCCTCGAGGTGATGCGCCAGGACGATCACGACCTCGAGCTCGTCCCCGCCTTTCAACTTGCGCGCGGGGTCGCGCTGACTCTGCTCGGCCGCGGCTCCGAGGCGAACGGCGTGATGAGCATGCCGGCGCTTGCCGCCAATCCCGAGGCGTGCGCCTGGCGGATGCGTGCGCTGGCGGCTGCCGGCGCGACGCGCGACGCCGCGCTGCAGATCAACTGCGCAATTCCCGCGATCAACGGCCGCATCCCCGCCGAACGGGCGCCCTTCGTCAGCGCCGCGTCAGGCGTCGCCATCGCCATCGGCCAGCCCCAGAAGGCGCTCGCCTGGCTCGCCCTGTTCGACGATCGCGATCCCGCCGCCAATATCCTGCGCGGCCGGGCGTTCCTCGCCCAGAAGGATCTCGTGAATGCGCGACTGCGCTTCGAGCGCGCGCTTCCGGGTGCCGAGGGGGGCGACGCGGTGGACGCGCGGCTGGGGAAGCTCGAAGTCGCGATTGCCGGCCATTCGATCGCCCCGGCGGACGCGATCAAGCAGCTGGACGACCTGCGGTACGGCTGGCGCGGCGGGCCGATCGAGCAGCATGCGCTCGAGCTCGAATATTCGCTGGCGCGCGACGGCCACGACTTGCGCGCGGCGCTGCGCACCGGCGCGACGCTGCTGCGCTATTTCAATCTCGGCATCACGGCCGCGCCGATGCTCGCCGAACTCAAAGCCTCGCTGGCGGCGTTGCTCGAACCGTCGAGCGGCGTGCCGCTGCCCGAGGCGGCGGGGTTGTACTGGGACTATCGCGAGCTCACCCCCGCCGGCGGCGATGGCGATCAGCTGGTCACGCGCCTCGCCGATCGGCTCCAGTCGGCCGGGCTCTACGCGCGGGCCGCCGAGCTCCTGCAATATCAGCTGACCCAGCGTGCGCAGGACGTGGCCCAGGGACCGCTGTCGGTGCGCGTCGCGACGCTGCAACTGCTCGCCGGCCATCCCGACCTCGCGCTCGACGCGCTGCACAACACCGAACAGCCCTCCTACACGCCCGAGATGCGGATCGATCGCAAGCGGATGGAAGCGGTCGCGCTGCATCGGATGGGCAGGGACGACGCCGCGCTGGCCGCGCTCGACGGGCTGCCCGACGCCGCATTGCTGCGCGCCGAGATCCAGTGGCGCAAGCATGACTGGGTCGGCTTCGTCGCCGAGACGCAGGGCAAGCTGCCGCCGGCCAGCGCGCTCGACGATCCGCAGCAGGCGGCGGTGCTGCGCCATGCCGTGGCGCTGGCGATGCTCGGTCTGGAAGATCGGCTTCAAGCGTTGCGGGCGCGCTATGCCGCGGCCTTCAAGCCGCTCGCCACCGCCGCCGCCTTCGATATGCTGACCGCGCCGATCGACCATGTCGATCCCGCGAAGCTGGCGGCGGCGATGGCGGCGATCCCGGCAGCGAGCCCGGCAGGCGCGGTCGCGGACCTGCTCGACGCGGGCAGCTGAGCAGGACTGCGCAGCGCCGGTCGGCCTCGGCCGCGCCGATCAGCCGAGATAGTTGACGATGCTGAGCTTCGAGAGCTGGGCGACGACCGAATAGCTCGCCTCGAGCACGGTCTTCTGTTGCGCGATGTCCACCGCGACCTGGCCCAGGTCCGCGTCCTCATTGTCCTGGATCACGCCCTTGAGCAGCAGCGAGCGTTCGTCACCGCGCGCCATCATGTCTTCGACCTGGCCCTGGCGCCGACCGTTCTCGGCATTGACCCCGCGCAGCTGGGCGAGGCCGGTGTCGAGCTGGGCGATCGCCTGCTGCAGCGTGAGCTTCTGGGCATCGGTCGGATGGTCGCCGATCGTCCCGGCCTGCGCCAGCGTGCGGAAGGCTTCATAGATGCCGGTGCCGACGTCGCTCGCGCCGATGCCGTATTTGACATCGACGTTATCGGCGACCCTCGCGCTGGCGCGCACCGTATCGTCGTGAAAGGCGTTGGCGGCGGGTGTCGTGGCGACTTGGGCAAAGCTGTCGACCGAGAAGGGGCTGGCTTCGGTCTGGCTGCCGGCGAAGAGCGGGATGCCGCCTTCCGAGGCATTGAGCGACGTGCGGAACTGATCGAACCCGCTTTCGATCGCTTCCTGCAACCCGGCACTGTTGCCCGTGCCGAACGCGGTCAGGATCTGCTTGCGCAGGTCGTCCGTCGCGGTCTGCACGGCCTCGATGCTGCCTTGGTAAAGCGACAGGGTCGTATTGAGCCGCTTCGCCACGATCGAATGCGCATCCTGTCGCGCCAGCATGCTATGTGCCGACAGATTCCGGACCGTCTCGGTGCCGAGCGCGGCGAAATTGGTCGCTTTCTTTCCGGTGGAGAGCTGCGCCTGGGAAATCGACAGCTTTTCCTGCGCATTCAGGACGGCGGCAGCCATCACGCGCTGAGTGGGAACGGTGGCGACGCGGGACATCGGACTTGCTCCTAGTGAACCATGGCCAGCAGCGAATCGTACATCGCGCTGGCAGTGGAGACGATCCGCGCCGCGGCCGAATAGCTGTTTTGCAGCACGACCATCTGCGACAGCTCCTCGTCGATATTGACGCCCGAGAAATTGTCGCGGCGATTGGAAGCGTCGTCGCGCCGGGCGGTGGCGTCGGCAAGCGCGTTCTTCGCCTGGCTCGCCCCCAGCCCGGTGCGGCCCAGGAACTGGGTCGAGAAGCGGTTGATCGTGGTGACGCCGTCCTTGCCCAGATCGAGCGGCGCGTCGAGTGCCTTGACGAATGCGGTGGCGCCGCGAATGTCGCCGGCGCCGAGCGCCTTTTGGCCGACGGCGACATTTTGCAGCTGGGCTATCGGGAGCTTGGCCGGATCGGCCAGCATGTCCGGCCGCACTTCCGCACCCGCCAGTCCCCCGGCATTGCCACTAAGACCCATCAGCGTCGAGAAGGACCGATCGCTGCCATAGCGCGTGGTCGAATCCGAAGGAATCGAGAGCATCGCGCCGGCGACCGACTGCGCCGCGTCGAAACGCACCCTGCCCCGATCATCCAGCGAGAAGCTTCCGAAATTGGCGAGCGGGCTCGCATTGAGATCGTTGACCAGATCGCCGAACGTTCCCCCCGCCGCCGGCGCGAGCGTGTAATGGGTCAGCGCGCGGCCCGAACTGTCGCGCAGCACCAGCTCCGTGGTCTCGCCCGCAGCGAAGCCATGGGGGTCGCTGGCTGCGAAACCCGAGGGGACCAGCGTACTGCTGTCGCTGCGGACGAGGTCGTTGAGTCCGAAATATTGCGCGACTCCGATCCCGCCACGGCTGCTGGGCGTCGTTTCGTCCTGAGCCACGACCACGCCATTGTTGGCGCCGCTGGCCGTCAAGCTGAACACGCCTCCCGAAAAGCTTGCCGTCGCGGCGCCGCCGAGCCCGGCGTTGATGGCGGTGATCATGTCGCTGATCTTGGCGCCCGGCCCCAGCGCGTCGAAATCGACCTGGGTCTTGGCGACGAGGCTGCCGTCCTTCGCCGTCACGGCGAACGTCGCCCGCCCGGTGAAGCCGAGCCGATCGGCAGCAATCATGCCCGTCTGGCGACCGGCCAGGCTGGCGGGTGCCGGCACGGTGGTGCAGGCGTTCGAAACGCTGTTGAGCGTTTGGGCGAGGCCGTTGAACATGCTGCCCAGCTGTTCGGAAAAAGCCGGCAGCGCGCGATCGCGCAGATCGAGCAGGCCGCCGAGCTTCCCGCCGACCGCGGCGGATTCGAGCTTCTCGCCCGTGGCGGCACCGGGATTTCCGTCCGCATCGGCGAAGCGGATATCGATCGTCGGGTAGACCGGCTGGGAGGCGCCCTGGCCGACGACCGGATAGGAGAGCTGGCGCAGCCGGCGATCGAGCAGCATCGCGCCGCTGCCCGTCTCGATCATCACGCGGCCATCGGATTGCTCGCGGACGTTGACCGAAACGAGCGTGCTCAATTCCTCGATCGCGCTCATCCGCTGATCGGCGGCGCCGCCGACATCGCGGCCGAGCCCCTTTGCCTGGGCGACCGTCCCATTGAGTTCGTTGATCCGGACGAGCAGGCCGTTGATCTTGTCGACCGTATAGCCGACTTCGGATTCGACGTCGCCGCGTAGCGCCGAGACGTCGCCGTCGAGCTGCTGCATCGAGCTGACGGCGTCCTGCACATCGGCAGTGAACTGAGCGACGGTCTGGGTCGTCGATTGCGACCCGGTGATCGCCACGGCCGAAGCGGAGATCGCGTCGAGCCGGGCCGGCAGCCCGGATGCCGCACCCGGCACGCCAAGCAGGGCCTGAAGCCGATCGAGATAATCGGCACTGACTTGCGAGCGGCCGAAGTCCCCGGCGCGACGATAGACCGTTTCCTCCAGGAAACGGTCCGCGACGCGACTGGGCTCACCGACGGCGACGCCCGCGACCTGCCCGCCGACAACCGCGGTCGACAGGTTGACGCGCTGCCGGGCATAGCCGGCGACACCGACATTGGCGATGTTGTTGGAAACGGCGCGCAGTCCGGCCTGGGCTGCGGCGAGCCCCGATACGGCCGTCCCCAAAATGTCGTTGAGCGCCATCCCCGGCTTCCTTCAGGCAGGTGTCAGCGCTTGAGCTCGCTGACTTCGCGCAGCATGTCGTCCACCGTGGTGATGATCTTCGACGACGCGCTGTAGGCGCGCTGGAACCGGATCATGTTGGTGAATTCGCCCGCCAGATCGACGGTCGAGGCCTCGAGCGTGTTGGCCGAGATGTTGCCCGCGCCGAGTGCGCCCGGCGCGTTCAGCGTGTAGCCGCCGGACTGCTTGCTGACCGTATAGCCGTTGCCAGACAGGCGGGTGAGGCCATCCGGGTTCTGGAAGGTCGCGATCGGCAACTGGAACACGGCACGGGTGGTGCCGTCGTCGAAGATCGCGTTGACCTGGCCCCCCTTGCTGATTTCGATCGACGAAAGGTTGCCGAGCATGCCGCCATCGACGTTCGACGAGATCAGCGAGCTGTCGGTGCCGAACTGGGTGATGCCGTCGATGCCGCCGTCGGTGCCGATCGACAGGTTGATCGGCACCGAAGCCGCGGCGTTGGTCCAGCTCACGTTGAGCGGCGCGAACAGCGATGCGGTCGAGCCGGCGCGATCGAGGCTGCCATCGGGATTGAACTTCATCGTGCCGCTCGAAAGCAGGCCGTTGGTCGCAGTGACGTCCGACGCGGGGCTGGCATAGACTTCCGCCTTCCAGCTGTTCGCCGCGGTCTTGAGGAACGCCATGGTCAGCCGGTGCGAACCGCCTTGCGAATCATAGACGTCGAACGAGCGCGTGAAGTGCGGCGTCACGGTGCCGGTGGCCATGTCTCCGGCAGTATAGGCGCCGGTGTAGGCCGCCGTGCTCGACTGGAGATTGGCGCGCGCCTGGATGCGGGTGGTCGGCGTCGCGGTGCCGGTGAGGTCGCTCACGCGGACCGGCTCCAGCCCGTTGATGTTGCCGGTGTTGGTATAGTTGCCCGAGGCATCGAGCCGCCAGCCATAGAGATAGAGTCCGGCCGGATTGCGCAGGAACCCCTCCTCGTCCGGGCGGAAGGCGCCGGCGCGCGTGAAGGCAACGTCGCCGCCGCCGTCCGCCGTGTTGCGCGTAACGAAGAAGCCGCCGCCGTCGATCGCGAGGTCGGTGCTGCTGCTCGACGCCTGGAGCAAGCCCTGCTTGGACACCATCGGGATCGGCGCGGCGACGACGCCGCCGGCCGAATAATTGCTCTTGGCGCGGCCGTCCGTCACCATCGTGCGGAACTGGGCCTCGATGCCCTTGTACCCAACCGTGTTGATGTTGGTGATGTTGTCGGCGACGGTCGCCATCGCGCTCGACTGCGCACCGAGGCCGGAGACACCGGCATAGAGAGCGGAATACAGGCTCAAGACTTGACCTCCCACGGCGCCCGCCGGCATCGCGCCGGGGCTCCCCTTCCCTTTTAGGATGAGCCGCACGAACGCCCAACGCCCGGCAAAATTTTCCTAGCTGCGCCGGACTCTGCCCAACTTGCTCCTATAATATTGAGGAACGCAACGAAGGGTTGAATCATGCTCCGCATCACGCTTCGCGACGGCGAAAAGGCAATCATCAACGGCGCGGTGATCCGCGCGGTCGGCCGCACCCAGCTGGCCGTGGAGAACAAGGTCGCGGTCCTGCGCGGCCGCGAGATCATGCGGCCCGAAGAGGCGACGACGCCGGCGCGCGAACTCTATTTCGCGGCAATGCTCGCCTATATCGATCCGGCCGGCCGGATTGACCATCAGGACCGCATCGTCGCGCTGGTCGGCGCCCTGATCGCAGGGCTCGCACCCACGAACGGCAAGTCCGCCTGCATCCGCTTCGCCGCCGAGATCGCCGAGGGCGATTATTATCGCGCGCTGCAAACCGCGCGCGAGGTGATCGCGATCGAGGATGCCGCGGCGCAAGAGGCCGCCTGCCAGGCTGCCTGAGGTCCTTTCGATGCAGACCCTCGCCAGCGCCGCGCGCGCGATCCGCGACATGACCCCCGATCGGCGCTACGGCCGCGTCGTCGCGGTGCGCGGGGCGCTGATCGAAGTCGAGGGCCTGGCCGGTGCGGCGCAGATCGGCAGCCGCATCGAAATCGCCGCGCCGGCGGGGCTCGTCCAGGCCGAAGTGACGGCGCTCGACCGTGACGTCGCGCTCTGCCTCCCGTTCGTCGATCCGCAAGGGGTCGGCCTCGGGGCCCGTGCCGAACTCGGCGCCGGGCAGTTCAGCGTGCGGCCCAGCAAGGCCTGGCTCGGACGGATGATCGACGGGCTGGGCCGGCCGGTCGACGGGCTCGGGCCGCTGCCGCCCGGTGCCGATCCCCAGCCGATCAAATCGCCGCCGCCCGCCGCCGCCAATCGCGCGCGCGTCGGCGCCCGGATCGAAACCGGCGTCCGCACGCTGGACCTCTTCGTCCCGCTGTGCCTCGGCCAGCGCTTGGGCCTGTTCGCCGGATCGGGCGTCGGCAAGTCGGTGCTGCTGTCGATGCTCGCCCGGTGGACGCAATGCGACGTCGCCGTGATCGGCCTGATCGGCGAGCGCGGACGCGAAGTGCAGGAATTCATCGAGGACGACCTGGGCCCCGCCGGCATGGCCCGTTCGGTGGTCGTCGTGGCCACTTCGGACGAGCCCGCGCTGATGCGTCGCCAGGCGGCCTGGACCACACTCGCGGTGGCCGAACATTTCCGCGACCAGGGACTCAACGTGCTCTGCCTGATGGATTCGGTCACGCGCTTTGCGATGGCGCAACGCGAGATCGGCCTGGCATCGGGCGAGCCGCCGGCGACCAAGGGCTATACGCCCACCGTCTTCGCCGAACTCCCCCGCCTGCTCGAGCGCGCCGGCCCCGGCGCGCCGGGCAAGGGCATGATCACCGGGCTGTTCACGGTCCTGGTCGACGGGGATGACCATAACGAACCCGTCGCCGATGCGGTGCGCGGCATCCTGGACGGCCATGTGGTCATGCGCCGCGCGATCGCCGAGCGGGGTCGCTATCCGGCGATCGACATCCTGAAATCGGTGTCGCGGACCCTGCCCCATTGCATGGACGCAGTGCAGAACGAGGTGCGGCTCGCCGCGCGTAAGTTGCTCGCCACCTATGCCGATATGGAAGAGATGGTGCGCCTCGGGGCCTACAAGGCCGGTTCTTCCGCCGAAGTCGATTGCGCCGTCGCGCTGGCGCCGCATATCGAGCTGCTGCTCAATCAGGGCAAGGACGACCAGGGCCAGGTCGATCAAGGCTTTGCCGCGCTCGCCGAGATCCTCGCGGCAGGGCAAGCCGGCGCCGAGGCGGTGGCCGAATGACCCCCTACGACACGGCCCTTCGCATCCAGCGACGCGAGGTCGACACGGTCAAGGTGTCGATCAGCGTGGAGGTGGAGCGCATCGTCGTTCTCGACGGCCAGATCGCCGCTCATGACACCCGGCTGCGCGACGAACGCGCGCTCGCCCATGCGATGCCCTTCGCCTCCGACGCCTGGACCGCGCGGATGAAGCATGAGCGCATTCGCCTGGACGACGCGGCGCGAATGGCGAGAGCCAGGCTCGGCCAGCTCCGCGCCCAGGCGATCGAGGCCTATGGCACAATGCGCGCCATCGAGAGCGCCGCGGACCGCTATCGTGACGAAGCCGATCGCGTGGCGGATGCCGCCGAACAGGCCTCGATCGACGACATCGCCGCTGCGCGGCTGCTGCGCGAACGCCGCCGCGCGGCCAGGCGCATGGCATGATCCCGCGCACCGACCTTGCGGCGCTTTCGCCCGATCAGCGCGCCCGGCTGATCTATGCCGATGCCCAGTCGCAGCTCGCCAGCCGGCTGTGGCGCGCCGCCCTCGGCGATGCCGATCGCAACGACCGCGATACCTCGCCGCTCGGCGCCAACAACATCGCGTCGGATTCGCTGATGCAGCTGATAGGCGGAACGGTGGAAGCGCGCGGCTGCAACTGTGGCTGTGCCTGTAGCTGTCACCAGCGCGGCGGCCAGGCCGCGGCAATGATGCCGACCGACGATAGCTGCATCGAGAACGTGGCCGGCGCGCTGCGGGTCGGCGGCGGCACGGCCAATGCCTTTGGGATCGCTTCGAAGGCCTTTGCGACCGCCTCGACGGTGGCGCCGATCAAGCAGGCGCTTCCCGGCGTGCTGAGCCTGGGGCCGAATGCCCGGTTCGAATCGGCCTTCGCGGCCGCTTCGGCGCGCACCGGGATTCCGGCGAGCGCCCTGGCCGCGATCGTCGATGCCGAGGCCGGCAAGAACCACGACGGAAGCTGGAACGCGATGTCGCGCAACCCGCGATCGAGCGCGGCCGGTCTCGGCCAGTTCCTCAGCGGCACCTGGCAGAACCTCGCCCAGACGCAGGGGACCTGGCTGAACCAGTTGGCGGCGGCCCGAGGCTGGCTCGACAGCCACGGCAACGTCCAGTCCGCCGCGCGCGCCGATCTTCTCGCGCTGCGCTACGATCCCGAGGCGTCGATCCTTGCCGTCGCCGATCTCGCCAAGGGAAATCTCGATCGGCTCGAGCAATCCGGCGTCCGCGTTCGCACCGATGCGGAAACGCTCGCCAAATCGGCCTATCTCAGCCACCATCTCGGCCTGGGCGATGCCCGCAAGTTCCTGGCGGGAGGCATCGAGCCTGGCCGCGCGCGCATGCTGCTTTCGGCCCAGATCGGCAGCGCTGCCGCCGAGCAGCGGATCGCCGCGGCAGGCGACGCCAGCCAGGCCCACCGGCAATGGCTGCTCGGATTCATCGAGAAAAGAATCAATCCGCAGCAATTTGGCGGGTAGATTTTAATCCTATAATTATCGAGTGACCGCCGGCTGCGAATGGTCGAGCCGCGATCAAATACCTTATATTTTAGATGCTTATGTGGTGTTCGCGCCTTCAGGCGAGGGCGGCGCCCGCGTAGTAGCACGTATAGGATTATAAGGACCTTGTTAAAGGATTAGATGCCAAAAGCTCCTTGTCCAGGCAGCAATGCGCCGCCGAACAGGGGGACTGACACAATGTCGAAGATCACGATCGCTCTCGAGACCGCCGTCCAATCCGTCATCGAGAACATGCCGAAGGACGCGCCGCAGACCAACCGCCAGCGCGTCAATGTCGATCGTGCCTTCGCCCAGATCCTCAAGCTGATCGCCCCCCGCATCCGCCACTTCATCCGCCAATATGGCCTGATGGCGCATTGGGAGGATGCCGAGCAGTGCTGCGCGATCGCGGTCCACCGCGCCATCGAGGCCTATGATCCCGCCAAGGCGCAGTTCACCACCTTCGTGAACTGGCAGATCCGCGGCGAGCTGCAGAGCCTGCGCTTCCGCCTGATGACCGATCAGCGCCCGTCGGCGAAGAAGGTCGAGGCAACGACGATCTCGCTGAGCGCGCTCGCCACCTCGCCCGATGGCGAGGAGATTGCCCCGGAGGCGATGATCGAGGACGAGGACGCCCTCGCCCGCACCGAAGCCGGCGCCTCCGACTATCTCGCCGAAAGCGCCGTGAGCACGCTGATCGACGCCTATGTCGATCAGCTCCGCAAGGTCGGGCTCGAAGCGCTCCGCCGCCGCCCCCGGCCGAAGCGGGAAGAGGCCGCGCTGCGCCGTGAAGGACCGCGGCTGCGCAGCGCCACGCACGGCATCGATCCCGCCGAACTCGACAAGCTCGAAGCCAAGCTGGCCCGCGATCGCGAGATCGTCGAGCGCCGCGTGTTCCAAACCGCCACGCTCGACGATCTCTCGCTGGAGACCGGCGTGACCAAGGAGCGCGTTCGCCAGATCACCAAGCGCGCCGCCAAGGCGATCGCCGAGATCGCTGGCAACGATGCGCGCTTCACCGTGATGGCCGAATATGGGCGGCCGGCGCCGCGGCGCCGCACCAACCGCAACGCGATCCTTCCCGATCCGCAGCTTCCGCACAATCGCCTCGCCAGCGTGCGCGCCGTCGATCCCGCGACCCTTGCCCGGGTGGAGCAGGCCGAAGCCGCCGTCGAGTGCGTCGAGGCGATCGTCCTCACCGTGGCCGCGACCCCGAGCAGCGCGGCGCTGCACTGATATTGCCCGGCCGGCGCCGCCAAGCTTGCGGCGCCATCCTATAATGGATGCATGGCAAGTTCGGGGGACGACATGCAGAGTGGCAACGAGATCCACGAAGCCGCCAATGGCGGAGCGGCGATGCTCCTCCGCCCCAATCGCAGGCTGACCAGCCTCGCCGCACAGGTGGCGCGCTGTGCCCAGCCGCTGATGCCGAACGGCAGCGGGATGTTCATGACGCTCGAACTGCGGCCGGACGGCGAACTGCACCTGCTCTGGTGGCGCGCCCGCGACCTGGTGCAGATCGCCCGCATCGCGGCGACCCCCGAGGCCTTCTGTTCCGAAGACAGCGACGAAGGGGCCATGCAGGAAGCGGCGCTGGCGCTGATCGAGTATCTCGCGGGCCGGTGGCCGGCGACGCCGCTGGGTCTCGGCGTCATTACCGACGGCACGGGCATCGCCTTTGCGCCGGATCACCCGCTCCCTTCCGCCCCGGGCTGGTTCGTCCGCCACGCCGCCGGCGAGGCGACGCTCGCGATGATCCTGGCCCTCGATCCCGAGGGACCGTGCGCGCTGCTGGCGGGGCGTCCGGAGCATCGCACCCTCCACTAAAGGATGGGCCGTTAACCTTGCTTTATCCTTGATTTGCTTCATCATGTCGTGTTGGTACCGATCCGGTACCGGAGAGCGGCGACGTGGCGAAGACGAACGGCAGGGAACAAGAGACGAAGCCGGCGGCGCAAGAGCCGGTGGTCGACCTTTATCGCGCCATCGTCTTTCCGAACCGGATGCGCGAACAACGCCAGCGCGGCGGATTCGCCAAATTACTGCCGCTCGCGGCGCAACTTCCAGAGATCCCCTATATCCGCCTTTCCAAGATCGAACGCGGCGAAGTCGTCGCGCGGGCCGATGAACTTCGGCGCATTGCCCAGGCGATCGGCGTGGAACCCACGGCATTATTGCTCAACATCGACGCCGCTGGTTTCGACATCGCGCGCTGGGCCGAGCCGTTTCGCGACGGGGCGGACACCGATCCCGAGGAGGAGCGATTCGCGGTGCTCCTTGCCGCCGCGCTGCGGAGCCGTCGCGCGCACGATCCCGCCCTCACCATCGCCGCGATCGAGCGCGACTACGGTCTGCCGCCGGTGAACCTGTCGCGCGTGGAAAACGCGCAAAAGCCATTCGCGCGCTGGAATGCCGCGACCCAGCGGGCACTGTTCGCGCTGTTCGACGTGGCCAACGAAGCGGCACTCCGCAGCCATGTCGCGCAGCAGCACCGCAGTGGCGCGCTCGATCCGCTGCTCGATACGATCGACAATCCGGCCGCGCGGCACGCCCGCAGTCGCGCCAGGATCGCGGAGCTTGCCGAAGCCCTGGCGGCAGGCGCCGAGCCGACGACGCCCCAACACACGCCGACAACGCCGCCCGCACTCGCGCCGCGCGGCGCCACGCGCCCGGTGCGCTTGGTCCCGGTATTCGGCGGAGCGCTGCCCCAGGGGCTGATCGCCCATCATGACAGCGGCGAGACCATCGAGGCCCCCCATCTGGCGGGCCCGAACGCGTTCGGCTTGCGGCTGAGCCGCGCGACGCTGGGTGCTGGATTGCCGGCGCATTCGACGGTGATCGCCGATCCCGATCGGCTGCCGGCACCGGGAGGCCTCGCGGCACTGCGCGACGGCGAGGGGTGGCGGCTGCTGTCGGTCGGTTCCGATCGCGACGGCCGGATGATCGGCTACAGCCTCAACCCCGCACTCGAGATACCGCTCGACGATTGCGATCCGGCCAGCCTGGCCACAATCGTCGCGGCGCTGTTCGCCTGATTGGCTTGACCCCGGCGGTCCTCGCCATGCTAGGGCGACGATGATGGGCATGATCGTCGCAATCGAAGGCGCCGACGGCGTCGGCAAGAACACCAGCTCGCGGCTGCTGTGCGAAACGCTGAACGCCGCCGGCCGGCGCGCGTTGGTGATCGGCTTCCCGCGCTATGGCGAGACGGTGGGCGGCGTGACCATCGGCCGCTATCTGGCCGGGGACATGCCCGTGCCGGTCTCGCCGTGCGCGGCGGCGACGCTCTATGCGCTCGACCGGCTCGAATGGCGCGATCAGATCCTGGGCCAAGCCGAAGCGCACGACGTGCTGATCTTCGATCGCTACGTCGCTTCTAACATGGCCTATCAGGCCGCGCGCGTACCCGACGAAGAGGCGCGGGCGCTGATGGAGTGGATCCTCGCGCTCGAAATCGGCCAGTTCGCCCTGCCCCGCCCGGCGCTGTCGATCTATCTCGACACGCCCTGGGAACTCGCTCGCGCGCTGATCCTGCAAAAGGCGCAGCGCAGCTATACCGACAAGAGCTTCGACGAATATGAAGCCGACGTCGCGCTCCAGCAGCGGGTGCGCGGCAATTACGAGGCGATCGTCGAAGCGGACCTGCTCGGCCCCTGGCGCATCGTCCATGCCAGCCAGGATGGCGCGATGCGGCCGCCCCAGGCGATCGTCGACGAAATCGTCGCGCAGCTGGAAACGCTACCGGCCTGATCCCCTAAGACCGCGAAGTGCTTGACAGCCGCGCCCGCGACGCAGCATGGTAGCGCTATCAAAACAGATTCCGGCTGGGGTGGGAGAGGAATTGAAAGCGTTTCCAGCGCATATGCTGCCGATCGACCATGAGCAGGCGATCCTTGTCGGCCGCGTCCTCACTCACGCGGGTCCGAGCCCCGTGGTGCTGCGCGACGGCGTGCTCATCGACGTCTCGGCCCATGCCCCAACCGTGGCCGACCTGCTCGAGCGCGACGACATCGCCGCGCTGGAAGGCGGGCCGCTCGGCCGGATCGAGGATCTCGGTACGCCGGATGGTCCCACCCTGCTCGCGCCGATCGACCTGCAATGCGTCAAGGCCTGCGGCGTCACCTTCGCGCTCTCGGCGATCGAGCGGGTGATCGAGGAGCGCGCGCGCGGCGATGCCGACAAGGCGGCCGCGATCCGCGGCGAGCTCGAAGCCAAGGTCGGATCGGGCATCCGCTCGGTCGTCCCGGGCACCGATGAGGCGGCGAGCCTCAAGGCCGCGCTGATCGAGGCCGGCATGTGGTCGCAATATCTCGAAGTGGCGATCGGGCCGGATGCCGAGGTGTTCACCAAGGCGCCGGTGCTCGCGGCGGTCGGCTGGGGTGCCGAAATCGGCGTGCGATCGGACAGCCATTGGAACAATCCCGAGCCCGAGATCGTGCTGGTGGTCGACCGCAACGGCACCCCGCGCGGCGCGGCGCTGGGCAACGACGTCAACCTGCGCGACTTCGAGGGGCGCAGCGCGCTGCTGCTCGGCAAGGCCAAGGACAACAACGCGTCCACCGCGATCGGGCCATTCATCCGCCTGTTCGACGATCGCTTCACGATGGACGACGTCCGCACCGCCGAAGTGGACCTGGAGATCGACGGGCGCGAGGGCTATCGCCTCGAAGGCAGCAACCAGATGCGGCAGATCAGCCGCGATCCCACCGATCTCGTCCGCCAGGCGATGAGCGAGCACCAATATCCGGACGGCTTCGCGCTGTTCCTCGGCACGCTGTTCGCGCCGATCCAGGACCGCGACCATCCCGGCCGCGGCTTCACCCACAAGGACGGCGACGTGGTGCGCATCTCCAGTCCGCGGCTCGGCAGCCTGGTCAATCGCGTCACCACGTCCAAGGCGGCCCCGCCCTGGACCTTTGGCATCCGCGAGCTGATGCGCAATCTCGCGTCGCGCGGACTGCTGTGATCCCTTTCCTCCCGCCCAAGGCCCTTTCTCTCCATGTCCGAAGCTGATCCCGCCGCCTATCCGCTCGCCCGCGAGCTGCGCGCCGTCTATCCGAGCCTGAAGGGCAAGCGCGTGCTCGTCACCGGCGGCGGCTCGGGCATCGGCGCCGGGCTGGTCGAAGGCTTTGTCCGCCAGGGCTGCCGCGTCGCCTTTTTCGACATCGCCGATCCCGATGGCGAAGCGCTGGCGGCACGGCTGGCGGGTGCAGCGGCGCACGCCCCCGTGTATCGCCATGTCGACCTGACAGACATCGCCGCGCTCAAGGCCGGCATCGCGGCAATCGAGGCTGAGTTCGGCGGGTTCGACGTGCTGGTCAACAACGCCGCCAATGACGATCGCCACACGATCGAGCAGGTGACCGAGGACTATTGGGAAAACCGGCTCAACGTGAACCTCAAGCACCTATTCTTCGCCGCCCAGGCGGTGATCCCGGGGATGAAGGCGCGCGGCGCGGGCGTGATCGTCAATCTCGGCTCGATCTCCTGGCATTTGGCGCTGGAGGAGCTGACGCTCTACCAGACCGCCAAGGCCGCGATCGAAGGCATGACGCGCAGCTTTGCGCGGGACCTTGGTCCGGACGGCATCCGTTCGGTGTGCATCGTCCCCGGCAATGTGAAGACGCCGCGCCAGATGAAATGGTACACGCCCGAAGGCGAAGCCGAGATCGTCGGCGCGCAATGCCTGAAGGGCCGGCTGGTGCCCGACGACATCGCCGCGATGGCGTTGTTCCTTGCTTCGGACGATGCCCGGCTGGTAACCGGCCACGAATATTTCGTCGATGCCGGTTGGAGATAGCGGGATGAGTGCAGTGACGTCCGGGCCCGAAAGCATCTGGGAACTGGGCGCACCGCTCGGCGAAGGCCCGATCTGGGTCGAGCGCGACCAGGCGCTGTGGTTCGTCGATATCAAGAGCCACAAGATCCACCGCTTCGATCCCGCCAACGGCGACAAGCGCAGCTGGGACGCGCCGTGCCAGGTCGGCTTCGTGTTGCCGGCCGAGGGCGGCGGCTTCGTCGCCGGGCTGCAGACCGGCCTCTCGCGCTTCGACGAGCGCGACGGCAGTTTCACCCATCTGAGCGCCCCCGAGCCGGACAAGCCGGGCAACCGGCTCAACGACGGCACGGTGGACAGCAAGGGCCGGCTCTGGTTCGGCAGCATGAACGATGGCGAACAGCACGTCACCGGTGCGATCTATCGGCTGGCCGCCGATGGCAGCTGCGTCGCCGAAAGCCCGCTTTACGCGATCACCAACGGCCCGGCGGTGAGCCCGGAGGGGCGGACGCTCTATCACGTCGATACGCTGGGCGGCGTGCTCTATGCCTGCGACGTCGCCGAAGACGGCACGCTGGAAAACCGCCGCGTCTTCGCCACCGTGCACCAGGACGATGGCTTCCCCGATGGCCCGACAGTCGATTCCGAAGGCTGTGTCTGGGTCGGCCTCTATGCCGGCTGGGGCGTGCGGCGTTTCTCGCCGGAGGGCGAAGTGATGGAGACGGTGCGCTTTCCGGTGAGCGCGATCACCAAGATCGCGTTCGGCGGGCCCGACCTCAAGACCGTCTATGCCACTACCGCCAACAAGCACCTGACCCCCGAACTGCTGGAACGGGAGCCGAGAGCGGGGGACTTGTTTCGGTTCGAGGTGGATGTTGCGGGGGTGCCTGGGCTGCTGGTGCGCGAGGGCATTTAGGTTGGTGCTCAACTGACCCGCAAACTCGTCAACGCGGCTCGTCGGCTAACGCCAATACTCCGTTGGAGAAGCCGGCGGCCATCTGGTTTGAGCGCGCTTTTTGAGGGTGCGCGATAACGTTGCCGCAAGCGTTTGCTCGCCGGGCAGATGTAGCTGTCATTATCATGGACGAAGGCGGCGCGCTCGAAGCTGCCAACTTTCCGGGGGGACTTGTCGAACACCAAGAAATGCGGCTCGACGCCCATCTCCCCGTCGCGCAGCTCATCAGTCAATTCCTCGAGCGAGAGAAAAGATGTAGCGATCAGAAAGTAGATCGATTAGTTCTCGCCCGGAGCCAAGGAGCGACGAGCGCATGTTGAAGGTCGATCGAAACGGGCGGCTGCTCAACCCAGGAATCATCTGGCGTCAGTTTCTCAATCTCGAGCGCGGAGATATGAAGACGGTCGCCGGGATTATTGTACACCAGACCGATTCAAGTACGGCAGCATCGACGCTAGCCCAGTATAAAACTTCCGCGATCGGCGCGCATTTTCTGATCGATAAGGATGGCACGCTGTATCAGACTGCCTCCGTGCTCAAGCGGGTCAACCATGTGGGAAGGCTGAAAGCCCGATGTATTGAGGAGCACACCTGCGCGTCAGGAGAGAAAAAAAGATTAAATCCATGAGTTACGCCGCGCAGAATAGTTATGAGTTGAAGAAAGCCCCACCCAATCGCTACCCAAGTAATATCGACAGCATCGGCATCGAACTGGTCGGTAAGTCTTTCCCACCACCAAGCGGGCGAGGCGAGCCCTTATATGAAGCGGTAACAGCCAAACAGAATTTCAATCTGCGGTGGCTGGTGCGCGAGCTTACTGAAACGTTACATCTGAACGCAAGAGAGGTGTTCCGTCATCCGCTTGTTTCGAGGAAGACATCGACTGAAGCGGCCACAGCGAGATGGTGATGGCGACCGAGATCGGACGCGGGGCAATGATATTCTCGCTCGCGCTCGCCACTTCGAGTTGCGGATCAGCCAAAGACGCGCGCCCCCCTTCCAAGCCTTCGAATACCTTCGCGCCTAAGAATGCTCCCCCGGCTGCAAAGGGGAAGTTCAAGGTGGTGATCACGGGCAATGGACTTCATTCTGGCAGCGATACGAATTATGAAAGTGTCGCCGATTGCGCCGAATTTCGTGTAACCCAGGCGCATGTGGAAGACTTTTTCAAGCGGGCGGAGAATGTTGAAAGTCAATTCTACAATCATGAATTAAATAATTCTTTATGTTACGCGTCAGGCGATGTGTGGCTTGCCAATGGGCGCCACGGTAAATGGACGATTGATAAGTCTAGGCGTGGTTATCTGGTATATGCAGACGGCTCTGTTCAATACATGTTTTGTCGTTCATGCGTGAACTCTCGCTTTTTGCCGGTCTCAGACGTATTGGAAGATTATGACGATCCCAAAAATGATTGATTATAGGTAGCTAAGATTTGGCCTTTGCCCGAGCCGCGGCAGGGAGCGAACAGGGTCAAATTATAGTCAACTAAGTTGATTGTCTTGCAAACGGACAGTAAACCGGCCCGCATGACCCTGCCCGCCGACGTCCCGCTGCCCGCACTGCTCCGTCATGCGCGGCACACTTATGGCAATGCGATGCGCGCGGCGCTCGAGGCGGGCGGCTATGACGACATTCCCGGCAACGGGCTCTATGTGATCGGCGCGCTGGCGCTGGGCGAGGTGCCGCTTTCGCAGATCATCCGCGAGCTTCGCGTCAGCAAGCAGGCTGCGGGACAGCTGGTCGATGCGCTGGTGCTGCGCGGCTATCTCGAGCGCGCAGTCGATCCCGGCGACCGCCGCCGCCTGACCGTGACACTCACCGAGCGCGGGCGCGCTGCCGCGGAAGCCCAGGCCGAAGCGCGTGCGGCAATCGATGCGGCGCTGCTCGAACGGCTCGGCGCGGAGAAGGTCGACCATGCCCGCGAAGTGCTCGCGGCGCTGATCGCGCTTGGCCATGAGGATCGCGCCTGATGGCCGTCACGCGGGTCCGCGCCCATCTTGGCGACGCACTCGCCTGGTCGCCCGAGGCGAAGTTCGACCGGCGGCGGTTGATCGTGTCGATCGTCGCGATGGCGGTGCCCATGCTCGCCGGGCTGGCGCTCGGCCGGCCGAAGCTCGGCTATCTGCTCGGCCTCGGCGCGATGCTGCTGGCGAGCGAGACGCCCGGCGAGGGCGAGGCGCATGGCGCGCGGGCAGCGATCCTGCCGGCCGTGGCGGCGGTGGCCGCGACGCTGCTGATCGCGCCCTTCGCCTGGCGCGATGCGACGATGGTCGCGCTGGTGACCGCCGCGGCGACCTTGGTCAATTACAGCCGGCCGGCCGCGATCGCCGGGATGCGCTTCATCGTGCTGCTCGTGCTCAATCTCGGGCTGACCGGCGGCGCGCATGGCGGCGGCGCGGCGCTGTTGTTCGGGATCGGCGCCCTGTGGCGGCTGGCGGTGCGGCTGGTCGCGGCCCGGCGCCGCACCGC
>JAEXFD010000006.1 GCA_023400405.1 Pseudomonadota bacterium | reverse complement strand
TGCTGCCAGTGACGGGGACTGGAACGCCTGGACTGACCGCGGCGAGTGGGTCGACGAACCGCCCAGGAGCTTTTCCGACCGGCGACGCTTCAAGTCGCTCCGTCCGCAGTCACCGCCTCGTCCGCCGCCGGGAGGCCGCAAGCTGCCCACGAGCCGGCCGGACGTGGCGGCAAGGCTGATCCTCTCGAACATGGCCGAATGGGAAGGCCTGTCGCACGAGCTCCACGCGATGCTCTGCGATCTGCCGGGCGATCACGGGCAACTCTTCGCGTGGCTCGACAGCCAGCTCCATGAGCACGGCGCCCAACCCTGGGCAGCACTGCGCGAAGGGCTGCGAGAGCAACCGTTCGAGGCGCTGGCCCTCCGCGTCATGACGGGGCCCGAAGGCGGCCCTCTGGTGAGCGCCGAGGGTGAAGGGGCCACGGATGCCGCGAGCGAGCTGCGCAATGTGCTCGACTACATGCTGGACGACCTCCTCAAGGCCCAGCAAAGCGAGGCCATCGCCGCCGTCGGCAACGACCCGCTGGCTCTCGAACGCTACAAAGCCCTGGAAATCCGACGGATCGAGTTGCGCAAGCGGCTGAGACCGGGTAATTGAAGCGGTTCTTGAAAAAGCTGTAACACGCTATAATCTATGGTTTCGCCAGGCGCCCGCAGCGCCTGGCAGGCAAGAGCGACAGCAGCACCTCCGGGCCGGCCCCAAGCGCAATGCACTTCCCGACGGGAAACGGGTCAATACACCGCAAGGACTGCACACCAAATGATCGCCCGACATCTTGCCTGTTGAAGGCTTCCGGGGACTTCCGTCCTCCTGGCCTCATTGTTTGTGCTCCTGCCTGCGCCGGGTTCGAGGCGCTTGTGATTCCGCTTGGTCCATCTTGTTCTACGAGGTTTTATGCCCAGTTCGAAGAAGCCTGCCGTGTCCGCCGCCAAGAAGTCTGCAGAAGCAGAGAAGCCGTTGAAGAAAGCCGCGCTGCCGGCAACCAAGACCGGCGCTGCCGCGTCCAAGGCATCTGCAGCTACGAAAGTGAAAACCGTGCCCACCAAATCGACCACCACCGACGACGAAACCACGACGAAGCCTGCCGCCAAGAAGGTAGGCCGCCCTCCCAAGGCTGCCGGCACCACCACAGGCGCCAAGCGCGGCCGCAAGCCGAAGGCTGCGGCAGCGACCGCCGAGACCAGCGATATCGACCTGTCCGATATCGAGGACGATCTGGCCGGTGAAGAGCCGGCGGCTGCGTCGACCGAGGAAAAGGCCAAGCCGCTGCGCATGAAGATCAGCAAGGCGAAGGAACGCGCCTTGATGAAGGAATTCGGCCTCGACGAGACCGTCCTCTCCGAAGAAGACCTGGCCAAGCGCCGTTCGCGCCTCAAGACCCTCATCACCCTAGGCAAGACCCGCGGCTACCTCACGCACGGCGAAATCTCCGACCACCTGCCCGACAAGCTGGTCGACGCCGAGACCATGGAAGTCGTGGTCACCATGCTCAACGACATGGGCGTGGCGGTTTATGAGCAGACGCCGGACGCAGAAACCCTGCTGCTGAACAACACCGCCCCCACGGCCACCACGGTCGAGGAAGCGGAAGAAGAAGCCGAAGCCGCCCTGTCGACGGTGGACAGCGAGTTCGGCCGCACCACCGACCCGGTCCGCATGTACATGCGCGAAATGGGCACGGTCGAACTGCTGACCCGCGAAGGCGAAATCGAAATCGCCAAGCGCATCGAAGGCGGCCTGATGTCGATGATGGAAGCCATCTCGGCTTCGCCCGCCACGATCGCCGAGATCCTGCGCCTGGCCGAAGACATCCGTGAAGGCAAGGTCGTCATCTCGACCATCGTCGACGGCTTCTCGAATCCGAACGAGGCCGACGACTATGTGGCCGAAGAAGACTTCGACGAGTTCGACGAGGAAGACGACGACGACGGCAAGGGCGGCTCCAAGGCGCTTACCAAGAAGCTTGAGGAGCTGAAGAACGAAGCCCTCACCCGCTTCGACCGCATTGCCGGCCTGTTCGAAAAGATCCACAAGATCTACGACAAGGAAGGCTACGGCACGCCGAGCTATCACAAGGCCCAGCACTCGCTGTCCGAGGAGCTGATGACCATCCGCTTCACGGCCCGCACCATCGAGAAGCTGTGCGACCTCGTGCGCACGCAGGTGGACGACGTCCGCAAGAAGGAGCGCGAGCTGCGCCGCATCATCGTGGACAAGTGCGGCTTCCCGCAGGAAGACTTCATCCGCGACTTCAGCGGCTACGACAAGAACGGCAACCGCGTCGCGTCGAACCTGCTCAACCTGAGCTGGGTCGAGAAGCAGGCCGCTGCCGGCAAGCCGTGGAGCGCCGTGCTCCAGCGCAACATTCCGCCGGTGCAGGAACTGCAGCAGCGCCTGGCCGACATCCAGGCCCGCGTGGTGGTGCCCCTCGCCGAGCTGAAGGACATCAACAAGCGCATGAACGAAGGCGAATCGTCTTCGCGTGACGCCAAGAAGGAAATGATCGAGGCCAACCTGCG
>JAEXFD010000057.1 GCA_023400405.1 Pseudomonadota bacterium | reverse complement strand
GCGCTGCGGCTCGTGCTCGCGCGCGTCGGCTTGGGCGCGGCCTTCGCCTCGTTCGCGGGAGCCTCGGTGACCGATGCCTTGCGGGTTCGCTTGGCGGCGGGCTTCGCCGCGGGGGCCGGCACTGCCGCGGCGCGCGCCGCGCGGGGACGCTTGGCAACCGGCTTGGCTTCGGCCGGAGGCGGCGTCGGTGCCGGTGCCGGCGCGGCCGCCTCGGGTTTCTCTTCGCCCTTGAGCTTGGCAGCCAATGCCGTCAGGCCCGCGGCGAGGAGATCGGCGACGACGGGGTGCTTGGCCAGCGCGTCGAGCTTCTTGCGCATCTCCTTGGGGAGCTTCATCCCGGCGATGTTCTTGGGCAGGAAGCCCTTGCCGCCCTTCTTGTCCTTCGCCGCCATGATCGTCTCCACCTGTGTGGCGCAATGTCACCAAGCGCGGGTGACGATGTCAACGCGAAAAGGCGGGCGGGTCTGCGCGGTGGCCGGCGACCGCGGCCGCAAGCGCGGCGTGAAGCCGGGCGCTGTTGGCCTCCCAGGTAAAGGGTTCGGCCAAGGCCCGCACGGCGGCCGCGGGGGGCGGCGCGGCAAGCAGGGTGGCGATCGCCTCCGCAAACGCCGGGGCGGTACGCGCGAAGAGGCGGCCTGCCGCCGGGGACGTGACCACTTGGCGGGCGCCGCCCACGTCGGGGATCACGATCGGCGTGCCGCTCGCCAGCGCTTCGAGCCAGGCATTGGCCAGCCCTTCGCGTTCCGAAGCCAATGCCATCACATCCGCCGCCGCGAGCATCGCGGGCAAGGCGTCATGCGGCACGCCGCCGAGCAGGCGAACGCGATCGGCAACGCCGAGCCGCTGGATCTGCTCGCCCAGGCGGCGTTGCTCGGGGCCCTCGCCGGCGATCCACAGGCTGCAGCCGGGCAGCTGCGCGACGGCGTCGATGACGATGTCATGCCCCTTGAGCGGGATCAGCGCGCCGACCGACAGGACCAGCGGCCCGTCGATGCCGAGCGCGGCCTTGGCCGATTTCCGATCCCGGGGAGCGAAGCGGGCGAGATCGACGCCCGTCGTGATCACCTCGATGCGATCCGCCGGCATGCCGAGCGCGATCATGTCGTCGCGCATCGCGGCGCTGACCGAGAACAGCCGTGCGGCAGCGCGCCCCGCGGCGACGATCTGCGGGGCGATGCGCGGATTGCTGCCCCAGCCATGAATGTCGGTGCCGCGCGCCTTGATCGTGACGGGGACGCCGAAGCGGCGGCCGAGCTCGATCGCGGCGACGCCGTCGGGGAAGAAGAATTCGGCAGCAATGACGTCGAACGGAAACTCCGGGCGGATGCGTTCGAGCAGAGGCGCGACGGCGGCGGCAAGGGCGCGGGCATGGAAGCGCCCGCCCGTCGCCGGCAGGTTGGCAAAGCGCGGCCGGTGGACCGAGATGCCGCGCCAAACCTCCTGCTCGGGCAGCGCGGCGAGCGCGGCATAGCGCGGGAGCCGATCGAGCGGGAAAGGCGGCAGGCCGCGCGCCGAGACGACGCGCACCTCGACCCCGCCGCGCGCCATCAGGGCACGGGTCTGGCGCTCGACGAAGATGCCGAAATTCGGGCGCGACGCATCGGGGAAGAGCGTCGAAAGGACGAGCACGCGGAGCATCGCGCCTCGCTATAGCCGCCAAGGGTTAATGCGGCGCCACGCAAAAGGCCCGCCCTTCCGGGGGAGGGGCGGGCCTCCAATCGTGCGGATCGGCTCAGCGGCAGTCGCGCTTGCCGCTGCGTTCGATCTCGCGGCCGGCAAGCGCGCCGGCCGCCGCGCCGAGCAGCGTGCCTGCGGTCCGATCGCCGCGGGTGTCGATGGTGCGGCCGACCAGCGCGCCGGCGACGCCGCCGACGACGAGCCCGGTGGTGCCGTCGGGCTTGCGGCAATAGGTGCGACCGTCACGGCCGCGCCATTCGCGATAGGCATAGCGCTTGCGATAGCGCTCCTGCGGCGCAACGGCCACGCCGGCGCCGGCCTTGATCGCCGGGGCCGCCGCATTGGCGGCGGGAAGAATAGCGGCCGAGCTCGCCGCGACCGAAATCGCGCCGAGCGCGACGATGAGCTTACGCATGGCTCTCTCCTGATGCATTCAAAGCTAAGCACAAACCCAACGTCGCTTTGCGGGCGCGGGTTCATGCATGGCAAACGATCCGGTTCATTCCGGGGAAGGGACGCGCAGTGGACGAGGCGGCGGAAATCATCGCGAGGCTGGGGTTGGCGCCGCATCCGGAGGGCGGCTGGTACCGGGAGACGTGGCGGGCACCGGCGGGCGCGCAGGGCCGGTCGGCAGGGACGGCGATCCATTTCCTGCTGGAGGCGGGGCAACGCTCGCACTGGCACCGAGTCGATGCCGACGAGCTGTGGCTCTGGCACGCCGGCGCGCCGATCGCGCTTCGAATGGCCGAGGGCGATGCGGGGCCGGTGGAGACGATCGGGCTTGGCGGCGATGTGGCCGGGGGCTATGCGCCGCAAGCGCGAGTCCCGGCGGGCTGGTGGCAGGCGGCCGAGGCGAACCAGGGCTGGGCGCTGGTCAGCTGCATCGTGGTGCCGGGATTCGAATTCGGCGGGTTCGAACTCGCCGCCCCGGACTGGGCGCCAGCGCAATAATGTTGCTGAGTTCTCCACGATATCCACAGTTTCAACAAGGCCGAGCCGTGTTTTGCCGCTTTGTGCGACTCGCGATCGGTGACACCATCTGCCTGTAAGCAAGACGGTTCGGACACGGGAAACCGAAGAAGGATCAAAGGCTTACACGGATCGACCACGATGCTGGTACCTTCGGGAAACCGCGAAGTAGTCGAGACGGGGATGCAAAGTCCCGAACGCCGAGGAACCGCTGCGCCGCGCAAGCGCCGTTGAGGTTTCGCCGGTGCCAGGACGACCGAGCCAGACCGCGAACGCCGCGCCAGCGATGTTCCCAGTCGGCGAGGAGATGGTCCGATCCCAGCCCCGAAGCGCGGCGCGAGTCGTGGAACGGGACGAAGAAAGGGCCCGAAGGGCGGATGGTCGCTCGAGGCGCTGCGCAAGCGGCACTTCGGAATCGCGGCGAAACGCCTGGGAACGCATCCAGCAAGGCTTCTGACGCCTGGCCCCCGGCCGGGAAAAGGAAGCGGGCCGCCGAGGCTGGTAACCGCAACTCCCTTGCCGGAGTGGACAACGGCCAGCCTCGACGACCGACGCAAAGCCCGCATGCCCTTGCCGGCGCGGGTGGCGCAGCCGCCGAAACCAGGTCCGACAGTCGCTCGCGACTGAAAGACCGTAGTCCGGCGACACGGGGTCTGGCAGCGATGCCGGACCCCTTTTGCGTTGTGGGCTGTTTTGGGTTGGAGCGCTGTGGTCGCCGCCGCCGTTCGCCCATGCGGCTGCCGACGCGGCGACGACCGCGCTGCGCTTCAGGCCAGCGTGGCGATGAGGTCGCTCTTGGCCTTGAGCAGCTTCGACACCGGGCAATTGGCGTGCGCGCCCTCGGCAAGGGCCTGGAACTGCTCTTCGCCGATGCCGGCAATATGGGCCGTGAGCGTCAGGTCCGAACGCGTGATGGTGAAGCCGTCGCCATCCTGTTCGAGCTTGACCGCCGCCTTGGTCTCGAGCTCGCCCTCGGTGAAGCCGGCCCGGGCCAGGGCGAAGCTCATCGCCATGGTGAAGCAGCCGGCATGCGCCGCGGCGATCAATTCTTCCGGATTGGTGCCGGGCTCGTCGGCGAAGCGCGTGTTGAAGCCGTAGAACTGGTCCGTCATCACGCCCGACTGGGTGGTGATGTGGCCCTTTCCTTCCTTGCCGAAGCCGGAATAGCGCGCCGTTGCGGTGCGGGTGGTCATCGATGATCTCCTTTGGGGTGGCCGGGCCCACGATCTACGATCGCACGGGCCCGGCCGAAAGTCGCCCGATCGGGGATCAGCGGCAGCGAACCTCGCCCTTATCCACCGAGGTGCCGACCGCGGCACCGGCCGCCGCACCGAGCAGCGCACCGATCGCCGCCGAGCCGCCGGGGGCGATCGCGGTACCGAGCAGGCCGCCGGCGATGCCGCCGACGATCAGGCCGGTCGTGCCGTCCGAGCGGCGGCAATAATAGCGGCCGTCGCGGCCCCGATAGATCCGGTCGTCACGCGACAGCTGATATTCGCGATAATTGCGGCCGCTGCGATAATATTGATCGGCGTAATAGCCGCCATAGGCCGGATCGGGGCGGTTATAGTCATAGTCGCGATAGCCGTAGCCGCGCGGGCCGCTGTTATAATCGGCGCAGCCCGCCAGCGTCGTGGCCGCTGCGAGGCCCAGGATGATCGTCCGCATCTGCATTCTCCCTAGTCTTCCCTCCGCACAGCCAATGCGTGGGGCGGGCGAAAGTTTCGCCACCGTCAGGATTCGCGCGTTCAGGACGGCATCGCGTCCGATCGGACCCGGTCGTCGGCCTGGCCCTTGACCAGCGTCGGCGCTGCCGCGCCGCCGAGGGCGGGGCGGAACTGCTCGCGTTCCGAAGCCGGGATCGGCGCGGTGGGATCGGGGCGGAAGGCGTCGATCGCGCGCTGGGAACCGTCGGGATGGCTGTCGCCCATCAGATCGGTCGGTGTGGTCCCTTCGGCCGGGCGCCGCTTGAACAGGCGGAACGCGCCGAACGTCACCGCGCCGAGGGCCGCCGCAGCCGCTGCGCCGATCGCGGCGAGGCCGAGCGGACGGCGCTTGGCGGCCGGCTTGACGGTCACAGCCGTGGTCCGCGGCTTGGCGGTCGTCGCGGGAGCAGCCTTGCGGGTGCGAGGGCGCGGCGTCGGCTTTCGGGTGGACGCGGTCGCCGCGGCAGCTGCGGCCGGAGCCGCGGCGCTCGCCGGGGCCTTGGGCTTGACGGTGCGCGGCTTGCGCGCGGCGGCCGGCTTGGCGGCGGTTGCCGAGGGGGATTTGGGGGCCGCACGCTTGCGGGCCGGCTTGGCCGCCTCGCTCTTGATCTCGGCGGGAGCGGCCATCGTGGTTTCGGCCGGCGTGGCCTTGGCGCGGGTGCGTCGGGGGCGCTTTTCGCCGGCTTCGCTCGGGGTCTTGTCGCTGGGCATGGTCGATTCCTCAGAATGGTTTCGGCCGTCCAACGATTCCAAGCCCGACGAGTTGCAGCAAGGCGCCCCTGTCAATTTCAGCGGGTTTAGCCGAGCACTTCCAGCACGGCGGCCCGGGCGATGTCCCTCTGGCGGGAATCGATCGGGAAGAGGCGACGATGGAGGGGCACGAAAGCCGAGAAGGGCTGCTTGGGCGAACGGGTAATCTGAGTCTCGTGGATCTTGTCGAAGAAATTCATCTGGGTTCCTGAATGCTTGTTGGACGCCGCGGCGTCGCGCGATCGAACGCGCAAGGCCGTGGCGGGCTCCCGCACGATGCGATTTCAGCGAACAGGTTCGAAGATCGGCATCCGGACGCGCCGTGCCCCGGAGGGCGGCGCATGCTGCGGGAGCTGGGAAAAGGGGCGCGGAATTGCGCCGGCGCAGCGCCGCGGGCGGCATGCTGCTGCGTCGGATATGGGGTGCCGGGCGGCGATTGCAAGGCCGCCCGACCGGCGCCGAGCCGCTCAGGCGATTCTCAGCAAAGGCTGGACGTCGTGGGAGACCGATGGCGGCGCGAAGCCCGGCCGAACAGCCAGGCCGAGGCGAGCCAGAGCGTGGCGAAAAACAGCGTCGCGAGGCAGGGCACAAGGCCGTCGCTCAGCGCGACGGGCGCGACCAGCGCCTGGGCGATCCCGGTGGTGCGCATCGCCCGCGCCATGCCCTCGGCTCGGAGCCTGGCATGCGCCGCACCGATGGCGGAGATGGCGAGTACCGCGGCATAGAGCAGGTTGGCGGGATCAGCAGTCGCACCGATGATGCCCACGGCGAGGCTGATCCAGACGATCAGGAACGCCGTGGCGAGCGCAAGCGCCGCACCGGCACGATAAGCGAGATCGCCGCTGGCCCGGAGGGCGAATTCGAACAGCATGCCCGCGCCGGCGATCATCGCGCCGAAGACGGCGAAGTCCAGCGGTCCCCAGCGGACCTGATCGGTGAAGTGCATCGCCACTCCCGGCGCGAGCAACAGCGCGCCGCCGGCGCTCCACAGGACGATTCGCAACGACATGGGATTCTCCCTTCCCTTCGAGGCTGCGTCATGGACCAACGGATTGCATCGTTAATGCGCGCGGCGTGGAGAAAACGTGCAGGGCGCTGCACGAAGCCGAAGCCGATGCCGATGCCGATGCCGATGCCGATGCCGATGCTACTGCGCGAGCGCGGCGTCGCTCGCCAGCTTGTCGGCGCGTTCGTTGTCCGGATGGCCGGCATGGCCCTTGACCCAGACCCACTCGACGCGGTGCGGCTTGGCGGCGGCGAGCAGCTCCTGCCAGAGATCGGCATTCTTCACCGGCTTCTTGTCGGCGGTGCGCCAGCCGTTGCGCAGCCAGCCGTGGATCCATTTGGTGAGGCCGTCCATCACATAGCGGCTGTCGGTCGACAGGGTGACGCGGCACGGGCGCTTGAGCGCTTCGAGGCCGCGGATCGCCGCCATCAGTTCCATGCGGTTGTTGGTGGTGTGCGGCTCGCCGCCGGAGAGCTCCTTCTCGGTACCGCCCATGCGAAGCACCACGCCCCAGCCGCCGCGGCCGGGATTGCCCTTGCACGCCCCATCAGTGGCGATTTCGACATGGGAGAGTTCGTTCATGCGAGGCTCTTCAAGCGCGTGCCGAGGTCTGCGTCATAGGCTTTTACGCGCCGCCAGAAGGCGAGCGGGTCCTTGCGCGTCACCAGCGCGTCGGCCGGCGTGTTGAGCCAGTCCCAGGCGCGCGACAGGGTGAAGCGGATGCACGCGCCGGTGGCGAGCGTGCCGAACTCGGCGCGCTCCAGGGCGCTCAGCGGAAAGCTCTGCGCATAGCCTTCGATCAGTGCGTCGCCGAGCGCGCGATCGTGATTGCGGCCGCTCGCGTCGAACGACCAGGCGGTGTGCGTCACGGCTAGATCGTAGACGCGAATGTCGGTGCACGCGAAATAGAAGTCGATCAGGCCGGTCACGCGATTGCCGAGCATCAGCACATTGTCCGGGAACAGGTCGGCATGGACCGCGCAGCGGTCCATATGCTCGCCGGGCCAGGCGGAGCGGACGGCATCGAGCGCGAAGCCGATATCGTCGTACAGGCCCGGGGCGATGTCGTTCAGGCTCTGGCCGCAGCGTTCGAACAGCGGCTGCCAGGTGTCGAAGCCCATCGAGTTGGGCCGGTTCAGCGGAAAGTCGGCGGCGGCCTTGTGCATCCGGCCCAGCGCTTCCCCCGCGGCGCGCGCCTGGGCGGGCGTCGGATGCGAGACCGAGACGCCCGAGAGGAACTGGATCAGGCAGGCGGGGCGGCCTTCGAGCTCGTGGATGAGCGTGCCGTCACGGTCGGGCACCGCCGGCGGCACCGGCAGGCCCTTGTCCGCAAGATGATCGAGCAGCGCCATGAAATAGGGCAGGTCGCCGCTCGCCACGCGCTTTTCGTAAAGCGTGAGGATGAAGCGGCTCTTCGTCGTATCGACGAGATAGTTGGAGTTCTCGACGCCCTCGGCGATGCCCTTGGCCGAGACGAGCTCGCCGACGTCGAACCTGGCGAGGAAGTCCGACAGCGCTTCCGCCGAAACTTGCGTATAGACTGCCACAACCACTCCCGTTCGCCCTGAGATTGCCGAAGGGCGGTCCTGCGTGTCGGTTAGAAGAAAGGGCGGTGCCTCGACAAGCTCGGCACGAACGGATTCGCGATTCAGGCCGCTTCGAGTCCCCGAGGGAGCTTGAACGTGACGTTCTCCGGCACCGTCTCGACCTCGCGCTCGATCACGTCGAAGCGCTCGGAAAGCTTGGCGACGAGCTCGCGCACGAGCAGCTCGGGGGCAGAAGCGCCGGCGCTGAGGCCCAGCGTGCCGACGCCTTCCAGCCACGCCCATTCGAGATCGTCGGCGCGCTGGATGAGCTTGGCATCGACGCCCTCGCGCTCGGCGACTTCGACGAGGCGCAGCGAGTTGGACGAGTTCCTGCCTCCGATCACCAGCATCAGATCCACCGACGCGGCGATCGCCTTGACCGCGCCCTGGCGATTGGTCGTGGCATAGCAGATGTCGTTCGGCCCCGGTGCGAGGATCGCCGGAAAGCGGCGGCGCAGTACCGCGAGCGTGGCGGCGGTATCGTCGACCGACAGCGTCGTCTGGGTGAGGAAGGCGAGATTGCCGGGATCGGCGACCATCACCGCCTCCGCATCCGCGGGCGTCTCGACCAGCGTCATCGCGCCGGCCGGCACCTGGCCGAAGGTGCCGATCACTTCGGGATGGCCGGCATGGCCGATGAACAGGATGTGGCGGCCGGCGGCGACCAGGCGTTCGGCCTGGCGATGGACCTTCGAGACCAGCGGGCAAGTCGCGTCCAGATACTCGAGCCCGCGCTCCGCCGCCTTGGCCGGCACCGCCTTGGGCACGCCATGCGCCGAGAAGACCACGGGCACGCCGTCGGGCACCTGGTCGAGTTCCTCGACGAAGATCGCGCCCTGGGCCTTCAGCGTATCGACGACATATTTGTTGTGGACGATCTCATGCCGCACATAGACCGGTGCGCCATATTTCTCGATCGCCAGCTCGACGATGCGGATCGCGCGATCGACGCCGGCGCAGAAGCCGCGGGGCGCTGCGATCAGCAGCTCGAGCGTGGGTTTTTGAAGCGTGGCCATAGTTCTGCCGCGGCTCTACGCGATTGCTTGCACGGGCTCAACGCGGTTCCTATGGTGCCGGCCGTTTCGGGCCTCAGCCAGGTTCCGCCGTGTTCGTTGAAAGGGTTTCCGTCTTGGTCCGCAAGCTTGCCGTTTTTGCACTGGTCCCGCTCGCCCTTGGCGCCTGCAGCCGCACCGGCGAGATCGACCCGAGCGGCGGCATCACCGCCGTGCGCAGCGCCTGCCCGCACGTCGCGGTGCCGGCCGGCACCGGCGACGTCACCTTGTTCAACCCGGCGACCAGCCGCGAGGCGAGCGCGATCGACGTCACCGCGACGCTGACCAATGTGACTTCGACGTGTGACGACAGCGGCCCGCAGGTGCAGACCCGCATCAACTTCGACGTGCTCGCCCGCCGCGCCAGTGCCGAGGGCGCGCGCGACGTGACCTTCCCCTATTTCGTCACTGTGGTGCGTGGCGGATCGTCGGTCACCGCCAAGCGCGTCGGCCATGTCGCCCTGCATTTCGAGCCGGGCCAGCTGCGCGCCCAGGCCAGCGCGACCGCGGCGGCTTCGGTCGATCGCGTCGCGGCGACGCTGCCCGACGAAGTCCGCAAGCGGCTGACTCAGAAGCGCAAGGCTGGCGACGAAGCGGCGGCGATGGACCCGCTCGCCGACCCCTCGATCCGCGGCGCGGTGGCGGCGGCGACCTTCGAAGCGCTGGTCGGCTTCCAGCTGACCGAGGACCAGCTCAAGTATAACGTGACGCGGTGATCCAGAGCCGTCGCCCCGGCGAGAGCCGGGGTCTTTCAACAGGGAGATGCAAGCTTTCGCTGGCATGACGTGTCAGGAGGCGTTGACTCGAATCGGGCGCCCGGCCAAGGCTGTGTCCGTCGATAAGCATGCGCGGGAGAGTGGTGATCCCCGGATCACCCGCCGAAGGAGCAACCGCCCCGGAATCTCTCAGGCACAAGGGACCGCGCAGGCACGACACTCTGGAAAGCGAAGGCGGCTTGCAGCTGCATTCCACCGAAGGGGTAACCCCGGGCCGATCCCGGGGGAAAGCTCTCAGGTTCCGTGACAGAGGGGGCGATGGAGCGGTGTGCGGGATTCGCGCCGGGCCATCGAATCCCTCTCGAATCCGGAGTGCCCGATGAGCCAGCAAGTCCAGGACCAACCGCTGAACGGAGATCCCGAAGGCGGGGAAGGCGAAGCCGAGCTGCTCAAGCTCCCGCTCGATGCTTGGCACCGCGCCCGCGGCGGCCGGATGGTGCCCTTCGCCGGCTATGAGATGCCGGTCCAGTATGAAGGCATCATGGCCGAGCACGTCTGGACGCGCGAGCATGCCGGGCTGTTCGACGTCAGCCATATGGGCCAGCTCAGCTTTTCGGGCGAGGGCGTCGAGGCTGCGCTCGAGGCGCTGATGCCGGCGGACATCCAGGCGGCCAAGCCGGGCCACCCGGTCTATTCGCTGCTGATGGCGGAGAATGGCGGCATCCTCGATGACCTGATGCTGACGCGCCGCGACGACGGCAGCGTCTACATGGTCGTCAACGGCGCCTGCAAATGGGACGACATCGCCCATTTCCGCGAGCATCTGCCTGACGAGATCGGGATGAACCACATGGACGATCATGCCCTGCTCGCGCTGCAGGGCCCCGAGGCGGCTGCGGCGCTTGAGCGCGTGGTGCCCGGCGTCTCCGCGTTGGTGTTCATGCAGGGCGCGGCGTTCGAGTGGCATCCTAGCCCCTCCCCTTCAGGGGAGGGGTTGGGGTGGGGCCTGTCCACGGGCGACGGTCTCGGTGAGACATCCCCCACCCCCAACCCCTCCCCTGAAGGGGAGGGGCTTAAGGTTGATTTGTGGATCAGCCGTTCGGGCTATACCGGCGAGGACGGCTTCGAGATTTCGGTGCCGGCCGAAGCCGCCGAGGCGCTGGCCGATGCGTTGACCGCGCAGCCCGAGGTCAAGCCGATCGGCCTGGGCGCGCGCGATTCGCTGCGGCTCGAGGCGGATTTGCCGCTCTACGGCCACGACCTCGATACCGAGACCACGCCGGTCTCCGCCCAGCTCGGCTTCGCGCTCAAGAAGCGTCGGCGCGAGGAAGGCGGCTTTCCCGGCCACGAACGCATCATGCTCGAGCGCGAGCAGGGCCCGATCCTCAAGCGCGTCGGGCTGGTCGTCGAGGGGCGCCAGCCGGTGCGCGAGGGCGGGCTGGTGCTCGACGGCGAAGGCAATGAAGTCGGCAAGGTGACCAGCGGCGGCTTCGCGCCGACGCTGCAGAAGCCGATCGCCATGGCCTATGTCCCCGCCGCGCTCGCCGAGCCCGGCACCAGGATCACGCTTGCCCAGCGCGGCAAGATTCACATCGCGGAGGTCGTGAAGATGCCCTTCGTCCCCCACCGTTACGTCAGAAAGGGAGCCTGATGAGCCGCTATTTCACCGAGGATCACGAGTGGATCGAAGTCGACGGCGAGACCGCGACGGTCGGCATCACCGATTATGCCCAGAGCCAGCTCGGCGACATCGTGTTCGTCGAAGTGCCCGAAGAGGGGAAGACCGTTGCCAAGGGCGATGACGCCGCCGTGGTGGAATCGGTCAAGGCCGCGTCGGACGTCTATGCGCCGGTCGCCGGCACCGTGATCGAGGGCAATCCCGCGCTCGCCGACAATCCCGCGCTGGTCAATGAGGACCCCGAGGGCGAGGGCTGGTTCTTCAAGCTCACGCTCGCCGATGCCGGCGAAGTCGACAAGCTGATGGACCAAGCCGCGTACAAGGATTTCGTGAGCAAGCTCTAACTCTTCCCCTCCCGCTTGCGGGAGGGGAGTAGGATCGTAGATGCGCTACCTGCCGCTTACCCAGCCCGATCGCGAGGCGATGCTCGCCACGATCGGTGCCAAGTCGATCGACGACCTGTTCGTCGACGTGCCCCCGTCCGCCGTGCTCGACGGGCCGATCGCGGGCCTGCCGCTCCATGCGAGCGAGCTGGCGGTCGAGCGGCACATGACGAAGCTCGCCGCGAAGAATCTCGCGGCCGGGGCGGCGCCCTTCTTCCTCGGCGCCGGTGCCTATCGCCACCACGTGCCGGCCAGCGTCGACCATCTGATCCAGCGCGGCGAGTTCCTGACCGCCTATACGCCCTATCAGCCCGAGATCGCGCAGGGCACGCTGCAGATGATGTTCGAGTTCCAGTCGCAGATCGCGCGGCTGCTCGGCTGCGACGTCGCCAATGCCTCGATGTATGACGGCTCGACGGCCTGCTGGGAGGCGATCACCATGGCGCGCCGGGTCACGCGTCGCGGCAAGGCGATCCTCTCGGGCGGGCTGCACCCGCACTACGTCTCGGTCGCCAACACCATGGCGAAGTTCACCGGCGATCAGCTGGTGACGGCGCTGCCGACGCTGTCGCCGGCGCCCGACACCGACGACCTGATCGCGCAGATCGACGACGATACCTCGTGCGTCGTCGTCCAGTATCCGGACATTCTCGGCCGCATCGCCGATCTCTCCAAGCTTGCCGAAGCCGCGCATACGAAGAAGGCGCTGCTCGTCGCCGTGGTCACCGAGCCGGTGGCGCTGGGGGCGATCCGCTCGCCGGGCGAAATGGGCGCTGACATCGTGGTGGGCGAGGGCCAGTCGCTTGGCGTCGGGCTGCAGTTCGGCGGGCCCTATGTCGGCTTGTTCGCCTGTTCTGAGAAGCTGGTGCGCCAGATGCCGGGGCGGCTTTGTGGCGAAACGGTCGATGCCGAGGGCAAGCGCGGCTTCGTGCTGACGCTTTCCACCCGTGAGCAGCATATCCGCCGCGAAAAGGCGACGTCGAACATCTGCACCAGCTCGGTGCTGTGTGCGCTCGCCATGTCGATCCACATGACGCTGCTGGGCGAGAAGGGCCTGCGCCAGCTCGCAGCGATCAACCATGCCGGCGCCTCAGCAGCGGCGGACCGCCTGGCCGCCGTGCCGGGCGTGGAGCTGGTCACGCCGACCTTCTTCAACGAGTTCACGCTCAAGCTGTCCAAGGAAGCGCGGCCGGTGGTGCGCACGCTGGCGGACCAGGGCATCCTCGCCGGCGTCTCGCTCGGCCGGCTCTATCCGGGGGCCGACGATCTCGAGAACGGCCTGATCGTCGCGGTCACCGAAACCACTACCGAGGAGGACGTCGAGACGCTTGCCTCTGCGCTCCAGGAGGTGCTGGCATGAGTGATCTCCAGATTTTCTCCGTTCGCGCTGAGCCTGTCGAAGCGCCGTTCTCCATCTTTGATCCCGCCGCAGAAAAAGTGCTGCCCTTCGACAGGCTCAGGGCGAACGGTGGTTCTGTTGAGGAGATGCTGGCATGAGCACGATCAACCAGTCGGGCTGGCGTCCCACCACGCCCGAAGCCGGCGAGGCGAACACTGCGACCTTCACCGGCAACCGCGCGCTGATGCTCGAAGAGGCGCTGATCTTCGAGCTCGGCTCCAGCGAGACGACCGGCGTGGACTTCGGCGACGCGCCACAGGGCAAGTCGCGCCTGGGCGGGCTTGAGCGTTCGAGCGAGATCGGGCTGCCGGGCCTGTCCGAGCCCGAGACGGTGCGCCACTATACGCGCCTGTCGCGCCAGAATTACGCGATTGACCTCGGGCTGTTCCCGCTCGGATCGTGCACGATGAAGCACAACCCGCGGCTCAACGAACGCATGGCGCGGCTGCCGGGCTTCGGCGACATTCACCCGCTCGCCCCCGTCGATACGGTGCAGGGCGCGCTGGAGGTGATCGACCAGCTCGCGCACTGGCTGATCACGCTCACCGGCATGCAGGCGGTGGCGATGAGCCCCAAGGCGGGCGCGCACGGCGAGCTGTGCGGCGTTCTGGCGATCCGCGCGGCGCTCGACGCGCGCGGCGAGCAGGCGCGCAAGATCCTGCTCGTGCCGATCAGCGCGCACGGTACCAATCCCGCCACGGCCGCCTTTGCGGGTTTCACCGTCGAGGATATCCCGGCGACGCCGGACGGCCGCGTCGACCTGGAAGCGCTTAAGGCGCGGCTGGGGCCGGACATCGCCGGCGTGATGATCACCAATCCGAATACATGCGGCCTGTTCGAGCGCGACATGAAGGCGATCTCGGACGCCGTGCATGCGGCGGGCGGCTATGTCTATTGCGACGGCGCCAATTTCAACGCGATCGTCGGACGGGTCCGGCCGGGCGATCTCGGCGTCGATGCGATGCACATCAACTTGCACAAGACCTTCTCGACCCCGCATGGCGGCGGCGGCCCGGGCTCGGGCCCGGTCGTGCTGTCGGCGGCGCTGGCGCCCTATGCGCCGCTGCCCTTCGTGGAGAAGGACGGGGACCGATTCCACCTGGTCGAGGAAGAGACGGCCGGCGAGCATCATGCCGGCACGTTCGGGCGGATGACCGCCTTCAACGGCCAGATGGGCATGTTCACGCGCGCGCTGACCTACATCCTCAGCCACGGTGCAGACGGGCTGCGCCAGGTCGCCGAGGATTCGGTGCTCAACGCCAATTACGTGCTGCGCGCGATGGAGGACGTGCTCGACGCGCCCTTCGCGAAGTTCGGGCCGTGCATGCACGAGGCGATCTTCAGCGATAAGGGCCTGCCCGAGGGCCTGTCGACGATCGACATCGCCAAGGGCCTGATCGACGAGGGCTATCACCCGATGACGGTCTATTTCCCGCTGGTCGTGCACGGCGCGATGCTGGTCGAGCCGACCGAGACGGAGTCGAAGGCAACGCTCGACCAGTTCATCGGCGCGTTTCGCAGCGTTGCCGCGCGCGCGAAGAACGGCGATCCGACGATCAAGACCGCCCCGCACTTCGCCCCGCGCCGCCGGCTCGACGAAACGCTCGCCGCGCGCAAGCCGGTGCTGGCGTGGAAGCCGGTCGCGCGGGCCGAGGCGGCGGAGTAGGTTCGGAACAACGGGCCCGGGCCCGCCGCTCAGATCCAGCGGCGGACCCGGGCCTTGTAGTTCAGATAGCGCTCGCCGAACGTGGCGGCGAGATAGGCTTCCTCGCGCTCGATGACTTCGCGCTGGATGACCAAGACGAGCGGAATCAGCAGCAGCAGCGCGACCAGGCTGTCGCGCCACAGCGCGATGCCGACATAGGCGGCGGCCATGCCGAAATACATCGGGTTGCGCGACCAGCGATAGACGCCCTCGGTGATCAGCGCAGTCGAGCGCTTCCACGGTCGCGTCGCGGTGTCGGCGCCGCGGAAGAGGCCGATCGCCGAGAAGATCGTGCCGAGACCGAGCACCGCGGCGAGCGCGCCGATGCCATGTTCGGTGGAGCGATGGAGGGGCAGTCCGGGATCGCCGAGCAGTCGGCTGAGCGCAACGCCGAGCAGCAGCGTGCCGAGAAAGGCGAGCGGCGGCGGGAATTGCACGCGGGCGCTGTCGGCGTCGATGTCCATGGTCTCTCCCTCCGAGGGTCAGGATGGCGGCTAGGAGGGCCAGGCGCAAGCCGTCTGGCGCGGCGCACTGTGTTGTGCGAATAAGGCGCCTGCCTTTGCAAGGGAGCCGACATGCACGTCCAGCCGATCCATCCCAGCCCGTTCGCCAGCCTGATCCCGGTCGTCATCGCGCTGCTCGTCATCGGGCTGCGCTTCCGCACCCTCAGTCGCGAGCGGCCGCTCCGGATCGAGCGGCTGTGGATCGTGCCGGCACTCTATGCGGTGATCGCGGTGGCGACCTTCTGGAGCGCCCCGCCGGCGCCGATGACCTGGGCGGCGGCGGTGTCGGCGCTGATGGCGGGAGCGGCCCTCGGCTGGCAGCGCGGGCGGATGATGCGGATCACCGTCGATCCGGCCACCCAGGCGATTTCGCAGAAGGGCTCGCTCGCGGCGATGGCCTTCATCATCGTGCTGGTGCTCGTGCGTTCGACCGCCCGGAGTGCCGAGGCGTTGGGCATTCCCGGCGTGCATTTCAACGTGATGACGATGACCGACGTGCTGATCGCCTTCGGGCTCGGCATGCTGACGCTGCAGCGAGTCGAGATGTACCTTCGCGCCCGGCGGCTGCTCGACGAGGCGCGGGCCGCCGCCTAAAGCCCGGTCTGCCCGGCCCACGCAACAATCTGTCGCTGCTTCCTCGCACCCTCCGCAATCGCGCTTAAACCGATGTTAAACCTGCTGTGCTTGGTTGGCGCGGGTTCGCGAGGGGATGATGGCGACGAGAGTTTCGCAATATCGCGCCGTGGCGCCGGCGCTGGTCGAGCAGCGGGTGGACACCCGCCATCGCATCCTGGTGCGGCGCGGAGCGACCTATCGCAGCGGCGAGCAGCCGGTCGAGGCGGCGCTGCACGACCTCTCGGTCTATGGCTGCCGCCTGGCGAGCCCGGCGCCGCATGAGGAGGGCGACCGGCTCTGGCTCCAGCTCGGCGGCGGGCCGGTCGGCGCCACCGTGGTGTGGACCGATGCGGACCAGATCGGCTGCCGTTTCGACGCGCCGATCGATCGCGCGCTGATGCGCAAGCTCACCCTCATCATCTGCTGATCACCAGCGATAGTTGAAGCTGACGCTGACTCGCTTCTCCTTGCCCGATCCGGGCGGGACTTCGTGGCGCAGCCAGCTTTCCCACAGCAGCACCGTGCCGGGCTCGGGGCGGACTTCGACGAAGCTTTGCAGCATCTCGGGTGCTTCGGGCAGGCGATTGGGCGCGGCCATCATCATGGCGTGGCGCGGATCCTCGAGCTTGAGGCCGCGCGAGCCGGGCGGCAGCGCGACATAGAGCGTGCCCGAGACGACGCTGTGCGGATGGATGTGCGGGCCGTGACCGCCCTTGGGATCGAGGACATTGACCCACAGGCTGTCGAGCTTGAGCTTGCGGCCCTGAAGATCGAACGCGCAGGCCTTGGCGAACTGCGCGACGTGCTTGTCGAGCAGGCGTTTGAGATCGGCAAAGGCGGGGTCGCGGATCGGCAGGTCGTTGAGCGAGGCATAGCTGGTATAGCCGCGATACTGGTTCTCGCGGCACCAGCGGCGCCCGGCGCTATCGTCCTCGGCGAGCTGGAGGCACGAGGTTTCAAGCTCGGCGACCAGGCCAGGATCGCCGAGCGGCGCTTCGTAGAGGAGCGAGGCGAAGAGCGTGCGCATCAATAGGCGCGCGCCACCAGGATGCGCTCGACCGCGGGTTCGCCGGTGAAGAGGCAGGTGCCTTCGGCCGGTGCCGCGTCCTGCGGCACGTTGCGGAAGGTGAGCTTGAGCGCCTTCAGCCGCTCGACCACCTTGTCGAGCGCTTCGCCGGTGGGGCGCGACCAGCTGATTTCGACCCAGCCGGGCTTTTCGCCTTCGAACGCCTTTTCCAGCCCGGCGAAATCGGTGACATCGCGGCGGATGTTCGCCTCCAGCCGCGCCTTGGCTTCGGCATGGAGCCCGACCTGGATCGCCTCGAGCATCGCCGCCGCGTCATCGACGAACTCGCCGCGGGGGAGGATCGCGCTGTTGAGCTTGCCATCCTCGCGATAGAGCGCGGTGCGGCGGATCACCGAGACGTTGCCCCCGGCGACGTCGCGGCCGCCGACTTCGATCACGATCGGCGCGCCCTTCTTGACCCAGCCCCAGCGCTTGGTCGCGGCCTTGGCGGGCTTGAGGTCGAGCAGCGCGCGAACGGGCTCGCCGAAGGCCGAGAGCCGGGCGAGATCGGTTTGCAGCGCCTTGCAATAATCGACGATGACCGCGTCCTCGTCGGTATCGCGCAGCATCGGCACGATGACGATCTGCCACGGCGCGATGCGGGGCGGCACGCGCAGCCCGTCATCATCGCCGTGCACCATGATCACGCCGCCGATCATCCGGGTCGAGACGCCCCAGCTCGTCGTCTGCGCAAGCTCGAGCTCGCCTTCGCTGTTCTGGAAGCGGATGTTCTGCGCCGAGGAAAAGGTGGTGCCGAGGAAATGCGAGGTGCCCGCCTGGAGCGCCTTGCCGTCCTGCATCATCGCCTCGATCGAATAGGTCGAGACGGCACCGGGGAAACGCTCGTTCTCGGGCTTCTCGCCGGCGACGACGGGCATCCCCAGACAGTCCTCGGCGAAGCTGCGATAGACTTCGAGCATCTTCATCGTCTCGTCGCGCGCTTCCTCGACGCTGGCATGGGCGGTGTGCCCTTCCTGCCAGAGGAATTCGCTGGTGCGCAGGAACATGCGCGTGCGCATTTCCCAGCGGACGACATTGGCCCATTGGTTGATCAGCACCGGCAGGTCGCGCCACGACTGGACCCAGCGCGAGAAGGCGGCGCCGATCACCGTCTCCGAGGTCGGGCGGACGACCAGCGGCTCCTCGAGCTTGGCTTCGGGATCGGGGACGAGCCTGCCGTCCTTCTGGACGAGGCGGTGGTGCGTGACGACGGCCATCTCCTTGGCGAAGCCGTCGACATGCTCGGCCTCCTTCTCGAAATAGGAGAGGGGGATGAACAGCGGGAAATAGCAATTCTCGTGGCCGGTCGCCTTGATGCGATCGTCGAGCAGGCGCTGGATCCGTTCCCAGATGCCATAGCCCCAGGGGCGGATGACCATGCAGCCGCGCACGCCCGATTCCTCGGCCAGATCGGCCTCGGAGATGACGGCTTGATACCAGGCGGCGAAATCGGCTTCGCGGGTGACGTTGAGGGCGTGCTTGATCATGGCCGTGCGGATAGCCGGGACTTGCGACCGGGTCCACCGTGCCGCAAGGCTTCGCAGATGCGGGGCGACGATATCCTGAAGGGCGTGGGGCTGCGGCTGTTCGCGGTCGCCTGCCTCGCGACCATGTCGGCGCTGATCAAGCTGGCCGAGGCGCGCGGCGCCGGGCTGGCCGAGACGATGTTCCACCGCCAGCTCTGGGCGATCCCGCTGGTCACCGCCTGGGTCGCGGCGGGGCCGGGGCTGGGATCGATCCGCACCCGGCGGATCGGCGCGCATCTTTCGCGCACCGCGGTGGGGCTGACGGGGATGATCTTCACGTTCGGCGCAGTGCTGCTGCTGCCGCTCGCCGAGGCGACGACCTTCCAGTTCACCGTGCCGATCTTCGCGACGATCCTGGGCGCGCTGGTGCTGCGCGAGAAGACCGGCTGGCACCGCTGGGGCGCGGTGATCGTCGGCTTCCTGGGCGTGCTGATCGTCGCCCAGCCGTGGAGCGCGCATGTGCCGCTGTTCGGCGCGATCGTCGGCCTGCTCGCGGCGCTGTTCGTCGCGATCGTGGCGATCCTGCTGCGCCAGATCGGCAAGACCGAGGCGACGGGGACGACGGTGTTCTGGTTCTCCGTCCTGTCGATGCCGCCGCTCGCCATCGCCTATGCCTTCCACCTCAAGGCGCACGACCCGGCGACCTGGGCGATGCTGGTGGGGATCGGGCTGGTCGGCGGCGTGGGGCAGCTGGCGCTGACCGGATCGGTGCGCCACGCCCCGGTCTCCGCCGTGGTGCCGATGGACTATTCGAGCCTGATCTGGGGCACGCTCTATGGCTGGGCGATCTTCGGCATGTGGCCGAGCGGCTGGACCTGGCTCGGCGCCCCGGTAATCATCGCGAGCGGGCTGTATATCGTTTGGCGCGAGCAGGCGCGGTCCAAGGTGCGGCTGGCCGAGGCGGCGGGGGAGAGTGAGCCGGTTTGAGGGGGCGCTGAAAACGGGGTGGTTTCTTGAAAGTCGGCTTTGACACGCTGGCAGCAAGACACAGCCGCTTCATCGTGTCTACAAGGTGCGTGCGTGATCAGGAGCAGCTCGCGAATCGTGCCAGAAATATAGTTGGCCGTATGAGTTTAAGAGAATGGGCGCTATTTAGGTCCGTTCTGCTCACTATTGCGTTTGCATATCCGCAAAAATTCGAGATGATGCCTCCGAATAGATATGAGGTGTTCTAATGACCGTGAGAAGCCTCGTTGCACCGTTGCTGATTGCAATCACAGCGGGTTGCGTACACCTCACAACGCCAGCGCCATACTTCGCGGACAGTTTGTCCGATCTAAAGAATAAAACCGTTTCCTTCTACGATGGCTTGATCGCGGCTCCACCCGGGGATCCGAACTGCCGTTTTAGCGCGAATAGCGATTTCTGGATGAAGTCGGAGCGAACGCTGACGATTTTGAAATATCGGGTCGCGGTACGCGAGGAGGACGGTGTTCTAGCCGAACCGTTAGACACGCTTGTCAAAGTATTTGCTCAAGCGAAAAATGCGCAGGAGACCGCCGAGAAGTCTCCAGTCACCGGCCCCACAACCGTTGCCAATCGCGATTGCCTTGCGCCTCAGATGGCCGCGCTAGATTCGGCGCGCATTGAGGATGGGATTGATCACCTATTGATCCTTCAACAGAAGCGGAAGGACGCGTCGAAATGACTCTCATCTCTAGCGAGAATGTGAAAGCAATCGCGAAGGCAGTGGCCGAAAGCCTCGCGCAGTCCGGCTATGAAAATGCGCAGGTCGCAGCAATAGAGTCTAAGCGCATCGCGCACGGTATTGAACTGATACACGAAGCTCGGGTCGCCAATCTCATCAGTGAGGAAGGAGCCAAGGCTCAATTGCGGTTCCTTGAATCAACGGAAGCATCTTACCTTGCGGCGCAGAAGGTAATCGACAGGATCGATCAGCTGCTGGCCATCCGCGCCGGCTTTGCTGTGGTCGGGAATCTCATCAACGCCGCGATTGGTTTTAAGCTACTTCCCGAGGGCTAGACGTTGTTCGAAGACAATGGTGGGCTCACCCTGAGCCTCTTCCACGCCTACGACTGGGTGTGAGCTTCGGTGCCTATCCCCGCCCAAGCACCCCCTCGACCCGCCCCGCCAGGTTCGGGTCCGCCGCCAGCCCCAGCTTCGAACGGCGCCAGAGCACGTCTTCGCTGGTGCGGGCCCATTCCTGGTCGCGCATCCAGCGGATTTCGGTGGCGGTGAGGCCGCTGCCGAGGTCGTCGCCGGGGCCGGCGGCGTCGCCGAGCATCTCGGCGAGGCGGCTGCCATAGGCGCGGGCCATGCGCAGCGAGCGGGTTTCGCCGAGCAGCGGCCAGCGGCGGCGGACTTCGCTCAGCCAAGCGTCGAACGATTCGATGTCGCCACCGGGGAAGGGGCGGGCGCGAGTCACCCGCTCGGGCGCGTGGCCGAGCAAGGGGGCGAGCTTTTCCAGCGCTTCCTCGGCCAGGGCGCGCGCGGTGGTGATCTTGCCGCCGAACACCGAGAGCAGCGGCGGGCCATCGCGGTCCACCTCGAGCGTATAGTCGCGCGTGACCGATTGGGCCTGGGCGGCGCCGTCGTCGTGCAGGGGGCGGACGCCGGACCAGCACCAGACCACGTCCTCCGGCGCGACCTGGGTGGTGAAATAGCGGTTCACTGCGTCGCAGAGATATTGCTGCTCGTCTGAATCGCACGCCGCGTCCTCGGGCCGATCGACCGGGATGTCGGTGGTGCCGATCTCGGTATAGCGCCCCTCATAGGGGATGGCGAAGACGATGCGGCGATCGGGCTGCTGGAGGATATAGGCGTGATCGCCTTCATAGAGGCGCGGCACGACGATGTGGCTGCCCTTGACCAGCCGGACCTGCGAGGGGGTTTCGATCGCCAGCGTGTCGAGCAGGGTGCGGACCCACGGTCCGGCGGCGTTGACCAGTGCGCGGGCGGCGACGGTGCGGCCATCGGAGAGATCGGCCTGCCACGTCTCGCCTTCGCGCCGGGCGGCGAGCAGGGCGGTGCGGGTCGCGATCTCGGCGCCGTTGGCGGCGGCGTCCTGCGCATTGGCGAGGGTGAGGCGGGCATCGTCGACCCAGCAATCCGAATAGACGAAGCCCTTGTGTTCGCTCGCAAGCGGATCGGTAAAGGCCTTGTCCTCCGTCTTCAGGCTGCGCGAGCGGGGGAGCGAGGACTTGCCGGCGAGCAGATCGTAGAGCCACAGCCCGATGCGGACCATCCACCAGGGGCGGACCGCATGCGCGTGCGGCAGGACGAAGGCCATCGGGCGGATGAGGTGCGGGGCGGCGGCGAGCAGCCGCTCGCGCTCGTGCAGCGCCTCGCGCACCAGGCGGAACTCATAGGTTTCGAGATAGCGCAGGCCGCCATGGATCAGCTTGGTGGAGGCCGAACTGGTGTGCGCGGCGATATCGTCCTTCTCGACGAGCAGGACCGACAGGCCGTTCAGCGCCGCCTCGCGGGCGATCGCGCAGCCGTTGATCCCGCCGCCGATGATGAGGAGGTCGTAGGTCACCGCGCGAACCTAGGCGCTGGGCGGCGGCGAAGGCAACGGGATCATGGCTGGAGGACGCGGCGCATCGCGATATGGGGCAGGCGGACGTCGCGCTTGAGGTCAAAGCCGGGGCCGATCGCGACGAAGCCGAAGCGTTCGTAGAAGCCGACCGCGCTCGCGGTTGCCTTGACGAAATCGAGCGGCGCTTCGGCCGCGCAGGCGGCGAAGAGCCGGGCGCCGATGCCGCTGCGCTGATGCTCCGGCAGGACGAACAGCGAGCGCAGTTCCCGATCGCGCCAATTGGCGAAGGCGATCACTTCGCCGCTCAGCTCCGCGACGCGGAAGGTCTCGCCGGCATTGGCGAAGTGCCAATAGCCTTGGGGCGAACGGCCGTGCATCCAGGCGGCGAGCTGGGCGGGGCTGTAATGATCGGCGAGCGAGCGGGTGAGGCATTCGGTGTGGATGCGGTGGACGCTGGGCGTATCCGCCTCGGTCATGGCGCGGATCGTGAGGGGTTCGGTGCTCATGCGGGTTCCTTTCAGGGGGAAAGGGCGAGAGCTTCCGGTTGCAAGACCCGCCCAGAAGGCGGGGAGGTTCGCGCGGTGCCGCGGAATTACCGCGCGCGCCGGACCCTGCCCGCCGAAGCGGTGGGTTTCGAGGCGAGGGGCAGCGCGCGGGCCATGGCGGGAACGTAACGACTCCGCCGCGGCGCGGCAAGCGGGCGCCAATCACCGGATGATTTTCGCCGCGTGACTCCCTACATTGGAGGCCAATGGCAAAAGCAAGACATCAAGCAGGGCTGCCCACGCGGCAGCAGATCATCGATTTCATCACCAGTTCCGATACGCCCGCCGGCAAGCGCGAGATCGCGCGGGCCTTCGGGCTGCATGGGCAGGACAAGATCCTGCTCAAGGCGCTGCTCAAGGACATGAGCGACGAGGGGCTGATCGACAGTGCCCCCGGCCGCGCCTTTCACAAGATGGGCGGCGTGCCCAAGGTCACCGTGCTGCGCGTGACCGACGCCGACGGCGATACGACATGGGCGGTGCCCGAGCGCTGGGAGGCCGAGGGCGTGCCGGTGCCGCGGCTGCGCGTGCGCGAGCAGCGCGGCAAGCGATCGGCGCTGGGCGTGGGCGACCGCATCCTAGCGCGCACCGAGGAGGCCGGGAACGGCTGGATCGCGCATCCGATGAAGAAGCTCGCGCGCGGCGAGGAGCTGATGCTCGGCGTGCTGCACGAAGAGGCCGGGCGGCTCTGGCTGCAGGGCGTCGAGAAGAAGGAACGGCGCAACTGGCCGGTCTCGGACGCAGGCGGCGCGGAAACGGGCGACCTGGTGCTCGCGGAGAAGACCGGGCGACCGCCGCGGATCACCGCCAAGGTGGTCGAGCGGCTCGGCGATCCGTTCGCGCCGCGCAGCTTCTCGCTGATCGCGATCCACCGGCACGGAATCCCGAACGTGTTTTCGGACGAAGTGCTGGAGGAGGCCGAGCGAGTCTCGCGGCAGGATCTCGGCAAGCGCGAGGACCTGACTCACCTTCCGATCGTCGCGATCGACCCCGCCGATGCCCGCGACCATGACGATGCGGTGTGGGCGACGCCCGACGACGATCCCAAGAACGAAGGCGGGTGGAAGGCGGTGGTCGCGATCGCCGACGTCTCCTTCTATGTCCGCCCCGGATCGGCGATCGACCGCGAGGCGCGGAAGCGGGGCAATTCGGTCTATTTCCCCGATCGCGTGGTGCCGATGCTGCCCGAAATCCTATCGGCGGAAGTGTGCTCTCTCAAGGAAGGCGCGGACCGGGCGGCACTGGCCTGCCACCTGCAGGTGGCGGCGAACGGGACGCTGAAGAGCTGGCGGTTCAGCCGCGCGGTGGTGCGGATCGCGGCGAACATCGCGTATGAGGATGCGCAGGCGGCGATCGACGCCCACGCGTCATCCCAGCGAAAGCTGGGATCTCAAGACGCGAGCGCGCAGCCGGTGGCGGAAGATCCCAGCTTCCGCTGGGATGACGGCCTCGTCGAAACGGCGCTCCTCCCCCTCTGGGACTGCTGGCGGGCGCTGGCCAAGGCGCGGGCGAAGCGCGAGCCGCTGGACCTCGACTTGCCCGAGCGGCGGATCGTGCTCGACGAGCTGGGGCGCATCCTCTCGGTGGCGCCGCGCGAGCGGCTCGATGCGCACAAGCTGATCGAGGAATATATGATCGCGGCGAACGTCGCGGCGGCCAAGGCGCTGGAGGCGAAGAAGGCGCCGGTGATGTACCGCATCCACGAGCCGCCGGCGCGCGAGAAGCTGGTCGCGCTGCGCGAGTACCTCAAGACCTTCGGGGTCGAATTCGCATTGGGCCAGGTGATCCGCCCGGCAACCTTCAATCGCGTGCTTGAGCGGGTGGGTGAGGCGGACTTCCGCGACGAAGTGATGCAGCAGGTGCTGCGCAGCCAGACCCAGGCCTATTACGGCCCCGAAAATGCCGGCCATTTCGGGCTGGCGCTGGGCAGCTATGCCCACTTCACGTCGCCGATCCGCCGCTATGCCGACCTGGTCGTCCATCGCTCGCTGGTCGAGGCCTATGGGCTCGGCCCGGGCGGGCTCACTGCCGAGGAAGCGGGCAGCATGGAGCGGATCGGCGAGAGCATCAGCCAGCTCGAACGCCGCGCGATGGAGGCCGAGCGCGAGACGATCGACCGCTATGTCGCAGCCTATCTCTCCGCGCATGTCGGCGAAGTGATGGAAGCGCGGATCACCGGCGTGCAGAGCTTCGGCTTCTTCGCGACGGTGGAGGGCGTGGGCGGCGACGGGCTGGTGCCGGCGCGCGACCTGGGCAGCGAATATTTCCGCTATGACGAGGCGAGCCAGCGGCTGGTGGGCGAGCATAGCGGCGAGGAGTTCGCGATGGGCCAGCGGCTGCCGCTCAGGCTGGTCGAGGCCAATCCGGTCTCCGGCGCGCTGCGCTTCGAATTGCCCGACGGCAAGGGATCGGCGGGCAGGGCCCCCGAACCGGGCCCGCGCGGCAAGGGCAGGGCGCGGCCGATCCAGCGGCGCGGGCGGCCGTCCAACATCCGTCACCAGGGCCGCAAGCGCTGAATTGACCCGGGGGCCGCCGCGGTTATGCTCGAGCGGTCATTTGGGGGAATTGCGCATGCTGAAGCCGTTGATCGCCGCCGCCGTCCTGATCGCGCTGCCCGGACTCGCGCCCGCCGCATCGGCCCAGGCGGCCCCCCAGGCCGCGAAGGCGCTGACTGCCACCGACTATGCGACGAACATGCAATCGATAGTGGGACAGGAATTCGAGGGCGGCGTGAAGATCCACGCGGTGAAAGCGGAGGCGAACACGCTGGTGCTCACCGTGACCGGGCCGGATGACTGGAGCGCCAACTTGGGGCCGGATGCGATCTCCGGCGCACTGATCAGCGGCTTTTGCTCCACCGCTCCCCAATTCTTCAGCAACGGCGTGACGATGCGCGTCGATTCGATCGACAAGGGCGAGCTCGCCAAGGGGCCGCTGGTCAGCACCTGCCCCGCCAAGGCGGCGCAATGATCGCCGCTTCGCCCGCGCCGATGATCGCCGCGGCGATGATGGCGCGGGCGCGGCGCGAGGTGCTCGGCCATTTTCGCGCGCTCCATGCCGTGAGCGCGTCGGAAGCGGTGCCCTACACGCCCGATCGGCGCGGGCGGGCGCGCCAGTTCGAATGGCTGCGCAGCCGCGGCGTGCTGCGCGAGGCCGCGCCGGGGCAATTCTGGCTCGACCTTGCGTCGGAGCGCGCCGAGGCCGAACGCCGCCGGTGCGTGCTGGTCCCGCTCGTGATCGTGCTCGCACTCGTCGCGGCGGCGATCCCGCTCTTCTTCTACGCCGGCTAGCCCTCGATCGCGAAGCGGATTCCGGCATGGGCCTCGAGCCGCGCCTTGAGCGGTTCGGGCATCAGCGCGGCGGGCGTCCAGATGCCGCCCTTGCCTTCGGCCGGCACGTCGCGGAGCAGGCATAGCGCACTTTCGGCGATCATCCTGCTGGTCGAGCCATAGCCAGGGTCCTTGTCGCCGGTGACCACCGCGGTGACGCGTTCGCCCGTGGGCATCTCGGCGATGAAGGCGATTTCGTAATGGCCGGCGTCGCGCTCTTCCTTGCTGGGGCCTTCGCCGGGGGCGGGGCCTTTCTCGGCGGTCATCGGATTGAACTTGGCGAGCGCCTCGGCGGCCGCCTTGCCGACCTCGCCGAGCCCGGGGACCACGGTCATCTCGTCATAGCGGAAATCCGCGCCATAGGGCTGGCCGGCGAGGAAATTGGTGCGGTGGACGTTCTTGGTGTTGATCACCGCCATCATGAAGGGCGCGACCCAGGCGCCCGCCGCCTCGTCATAATGCGGGACGAGCCCGTTGGGCTGGTGCGGACCTTCGAAGCCCGGGGCGAGCGCGAAGGGATCGACCATCAGCTTGAGGATCGACGGGTCCTTGGCGGCCGCGGCCATGCTCGCCTTGCCGCTGGCGAACGTGCCGCCCGAAAACGTGCCCTTCATCTCGCGGATGCGGCCCTTCACGCGCGGCGCCGGCCGGCCGAAGCGCTTCTTCGCCTCTTCCTCGACCGCCCAGACGCCAAGATCGAATGGGATCGAATCGAAGCCGCACGAGAAGACGATGCGCGCACCGCTCGCCTTGGCGGCGGCATCATATTTGGCGATCATCTGCGCCATCCAGGCGGGCTCGCCGCACAGATCGACATAGGCCGTGCCGGTCTTGGCACAGGCGGCGAGGAGCGGTTCGCCATAGAGCTGATAAGGACCCACGGTGGTGATGACGACCGCGGCACGCGCGACCAGCGCCTCGAGCGCGGCAGGATCATCGGCATTGGCAGTGAGCAGCGGCGTCTCGGCGGGCGCGCCGATCAGCGCGCGCACTTCCTCGAGCTTGGTCAGCGATCGGCCGGCCATCGCCCATTTGAGGCTGCCGTCGCCATAGCTCTGGGCCAGATATTCCGCGACGAGCCGGCCGGTAAAGCCAGTGGCGCCATAAACGATGATGTCGAACTCGGCCATGCACTCTCTCCTCGCAGCCGCGTCGGCAGCGGCATCTTTGCGCGCGATTAAAGCAAAGCGCGAGCGGCTTTGGAAGATGCGGTATGGGGCGCACCCGTAAAACTACAGCATTGCGCGCGAGCGCGGCCGGGATGAAGCGACATCGCGTTGCGGAGGTCGCGCGACGTGAGTGAGGGCGATTTGGTCTTGGAACAGCTCAGGCTCGCAGAAGTGGCTCGTCAGGCGCGCGTGCTCACGAGCGGTGTGCTGGGCATGAGGGGCAATGCCGAGCTCTCGCAGATCGTCGAGCGCGCAGCGACCGAGGCCGGATTTCCCTTCGCCGCCGTGTCGATCGTCGATCGCTCTCGCCTTTGGCTCGCGGTTGCCTATGGCTTCGATCCGCGTGAGTTCACCCGTCCGGACAGCTTTTGCGATGCCGCGATCCAGGTTCCCGGCTTCGAGCCCTTGTGCGTTGCCGATGCGTGGCACGAGCCGCGCTTCAGCTTCGCGCCTGCCGTGCTCGAAATGGGGGTCCGCGCCTATTATGCCGCGCCCCTGCTGACCGGCGACGGGTTCGCACTGGGCACCCTCTGCCTGCTCGATCAGAAGCCGCGGCACGACATGAAGTCGGAAGCGCTGGCCGAATTGGTTTCGCTCGCCCGAACGGCCAGCAGCGTCATCGCGCGCGAGACCAATGCGATCGCCTATGCCCAGCACGCCATCGCCGAGCTTTGCACGCGGCTGCGCTTCGCCATTGCCGAAGACGACGAGGCGCAGGTCGCCGTGCTCGACGCGGCATTGCGCAAGCTCGAGGCGCAGACCTTGCCGAAGTGGCATTAGCCCGCCGGCTGACCGCGATCAGGCCGGTTCGTGGAACTGCAGCGCGGCGAGGCGGGCATAGAGGCCGCCCGCGGCGACCAGTTCGGCGTGGTTCCCCGCTTCGACGATCCGGCCTTCGTCCATCACGATGATCCGGCCCGCGGCGCGGACCGTGGCGAGGCGATGGGCGATGACCAGCGTCGTGCGACGGGCCATCAGCCGCTCAAGCGCATCCTGGACCAGCCGCTCGCTCTCGGCGTCGAGCGCGCTGGTCGCCTCGTCGAGGAGCAGGATCGGCGCGTCGCGCAGCAGCGCACGGGCGATGGCGATGCGCTGGCGCTGGCCGCCCGACAGGCGGGCGCCGCCCTCGCCCAGGAAGGTGTCGAGGCCCTGGGGCAGATCGCGCAGGAACTCGGCGGCATTGGCAGCCTCGGCCGCGGCCCAGAGCTGCTCGTCGCTCGAGTCCCAAGCGCCGTAGCGCAGATTGTCGCGGGCGCTGGCGGCGAAGATCACTGTCTCTTGCGGCACCATCGCCATGCGGGCGCGGATCTCGGCAGGATCGGCGGCCTTGACCGGCACTCCGTCGACCCGGACTTCGCCGAACTCGGGATCGTAGAAGCGCTGGAGGAGCTGAAACAACGTCGACTTGCCCGCGCCCGAGGGGCCGACCACCGCGACCGTTTCGCCGGGCGCGACGTCGAGCGAGAAATCGGTGAGCGCGGAGACTTCCGGCCGTGCGGGATAGCGGAAGGTGACGTGATCGAACGCGATCGCGCCCTGGGGCGGATGGGGCAGGGGCACGGGGTGCGCCGGCGCGGCGATGTCGGGCTGCTCGCTCAGCAACTCGCCGAGCCGGCTCGCGGCGCCCGAGGCGCGCAGCAAGTCCCCATAGACTTCGGTGAGCGCGCCGAACGAACCGGTGACCAAGCCCGCAGTGATGACGAAGGCGGTGATCGCGCCGCCCGAGGTCTGCCCGGCGGCGACGCCCGACACCGCGTCCCACATGATCAGGGTGATCGCCGCGAACAACAGGCCGATGACCAGCGCGGTCATGATCGCGCGCGTAGCGAAGCGGCGCTTGCCGGCGGCGAAGCTGCGATCGACGGCACCCTCGAAGCGATCGGCTTCGCGCGCTTCCTGGCCGAACGCCTGGACGATGCGCATCGCCCCCAGCGTCTCCGACGCGATCGCGCCGATATCCGCCACCCGATCCTGGCTGGTGCGCGAGAGCTGGCGCACGCGACCGCCGAGCCAGACGATGGGCAGTACGACCAGCGGGATGCCGACGAGCAGATAGGCGGCGATCTTCGGGCTCAGCGCGAACAAATAGATCACGCCGCCCAGGCCGGTGAGGAAGTTGCGCAGCGCGATCGAGACGGTCGAGCCGACGACCTGTTCGACGATTGCGGTGTCCGAGGTGAGGCGCGAGGCTATTTCGGAGGGACGGTTTTCCTCGAACCATTTGGGCGGCAGGCGCAGCAGGTTACGATGAACGGCAACGCGCAGGTCTGCGACGGTGCGCTCGGCGACCCAGGAGACGAAGTAGAAGCGCGTCGCAGTGGCCAGCGCGAGCACTGCGACGACGACCAGCAGCCCTTCGAAATAAATGCCGATGCGGCTGGGGTCGGCGCCGGCGGCGAAACCGTTGTCGACGATCAGCTTGAAGGTGGCCGGGATCGACAGCGTCGCCGCGGAGGAAACGAACAGCGCGAGCGTGCCGATCGCGAGCTGGAGCGGATAGCGGCGCGTGAAGCGCCAGATCATCAGCAGGTTGGAGAGCTTGCGCGACGAGGCGGGCGGAGCGGGATCGGCCATGCGCCGCGACCTAGCGCGTTCGCGGGGAGAGGGGAACTTGGTTTTGATGCGAATGGACGCGCGGTCGGAGAGGCGGTCCCGCTCCGCGTCGTTGAGCCCCAAGCGCGCGCGGGCGCCAGCTTTCCGAAGTCCGGTATGGAACCCGCGCTGCGCCGGTCGCATTTAGGGTATGCCCCGGCGTTGCACCGCAGCAAGACGCGACTATAACGGGGTCATAGCCGCCGCCGCGACGGGGACGGACGGTGGAAGGGACGCAATGCTCTACGACGCATATGAAATCCAGCGCTCGCTCCTCGCCGGGGCCAGCGCGCTTGCCAATTTCTCCGCGGGGCTGCTCAACAATCCGGCCAATCCCTTCGCCTATTTCGGCGGCGGACCGGTGATGGCCTCCGCGCTCGAAGTGTTCGCGCATGCCTCGGCACCGCGCGGCAAGCCTGATTTCGCGCTGGATCATACGATCGTCGACGGCAAGCAGGTCGATGTTCATGAGGAAGTGGTGCTGCGCAAGCCGTTCGGCCAGCTCAAGCGCTTCGTGCGCACGGGCATCGAGGGCGGGCCGAAGCTGCTGATCGTCGCGCCGATGTCGGGCCACTACGCCACGCTGCTGCGCGGCACGGTCGAGCGGATGCTGCCGGTGGCGGACGTGTACATCACCGACTGGCGCGACGCGAAGCTGGTGCCGCTCGCCGAAGGGCGCTTCGACCTCGACGACTATATCGATTACCTGATCGCCTTCCTCGCCCATATCGGCGCCGAGGGGGATCCGCGTCCGCATATGCTGGCGGTGTGCCAGCCGTCGGTGCCCGCCTATGCCGCCGCGGCGGTGATGAGTGCGGACGGCCATCCCAATCGGCCGCGCACGCTCACCATGATGGGCGGGCCGATCGACACGCGAGAGGCGCCGACGGCGGTCAACACGCTGGCGACCGAGCGGCCGCATGCCTGGTTCGAGCAGAATGTGATCGCCACGATCCCGATGACCTATCCGGGCGCGGGACGGAAGGTCTATCCGGGCTTCCTCCAGCTCGCCGGCTTCATGACGATGAACCTCGGCAATCACATGATCTCGCATTGGGAGATGTTCAAGCATCTCGTCCAGGGGGACGGCGAGAGCGCCGATGCGACGATGAAATTCTACGAGGAATATCGCTCGGTCTGCGACATGACCGCCGAATTCTACCTGCAGACGATCGACACGGTGTTCCAGGCGCATGCGCTGCCCAAGGGCGAAATGACGCATCGCGGGCGCAAGGTCGATCCGGCGGCGATCCAGGACGTCGCGCTGCTCGCGATCGAAGGCGAGAAGGACGATATCTCGGGGATCGGCCAGACCAAGGCGGCGCTGACCATCGCGACGGCGCTGCCCGAGGCGATGAAGCACTACCATCTGGCCGCCGATGTCGGCCATTACGGCATCTTCAACGGATCGAAATGGCGCAACCGAATCGCGCCGGTGGTCGAGCAATGGATCGCGGCGCACGGGGGCTGACGCCCCCGCCCAGGCTTCAGTTATATTCGCTGGTCGCGATCAGGCTCCACACCAGCCAGGCAAGCGCTGCCCAGATGGCAACGACGATCAGCACGCCGCCCCAGCTCACCGGGCGTTGCGCCTCGACCTCGGCGCGGGCGCGGTGTTCGGCGAACAGCGGCGGAGGGACCATCCGCTCGAATAGCCAGACGCCGAGCGGGATCAGGATCACGTCATCGACCAGCCCGAGCACGGGGATGAAGTCCGGGATCAGGTCGATCGGCGAAAGCGCATAGGCGGCGACGAACAGGCCGACCAGCTTGGCCGCGATCGGCGTGCGCGGATCGCGCACCGCCAGCCACACGGCGTGCGCCTCGGTGCGGATGCGATGTGCGAGCGACGGACCCATGGGCGCAGGCTTCGCTTGCCCGCGCCCCCAGGTCAATCGCGATCAGCTCTCCGCGGTGGTGCTCACCTTGGCGTGGCTGCCTTCCTCGTCGCCATGGACGGGGCCGGCGATCTTGCCGCCGAACAGCATCTTGAGCCGGCCGCTCACCGACATGTCGGTCTCCCACAGCTCGGCGCTGGCGATGTCGAAGCGGAGTAGGGCGAGATTGGGATCGTCCTTGCCGCCGGGAAACCAGGCCTCGACCTGCTTGTTCCACAGCTTGTCGATCATCGCGAAGTCGTTGTCGATGCTGAGCGTGCCGTCGAGGCAGGCGAAATAATCATGCCCCTTGGAAATGAAGTGCGCCATCGCCGCGCCGCCGCCGATCAGGCGATTGTCCTTGCCGACGAAGAAGAACAGCGTGTCGACCTGGTCCTCGTCGAGCTGGGCGGTGAGCGGGATGTGGTGCTCGCGGCTGTCCATCAGCCCGATCATCAGGAAGGGGCTGTCCGCCATCTTCTTCCACAGATGCTTCTTGAGTTCGGCGGTGTCGGCCATGAATTCTCTCCCGGATTGCAGTCATCGGGAGAACGGCGGGCGGGCTCAGGCGTTCCCGAGCGCGGCGGCGGCGCCGAGCAGTTCGAGGTCGTTGCGGTTGACCAGCGTGACCGGCACTTCGGCGAGCTGGCGGCGGAAGGCGGCCTTGGCTTCGAGGCGGCGGCGGAAGGCCGGGTCGGCGAGCTGGGGGTGAAGCGCGCGGCTGATCGCGCCGGTGAAATAGATGCCGTCCCAGGCGCCAAAGGCGAGCGCGAGATCCCCGGCAAAGGCGGCGAGCTGATCGACGAACAGGCGGACGGCCGCCGCAGCGGCAGGATCGCGCGCGGCGTTGCGGGTGACCTCCTCCGGCGACGCGATGCGCTTGCCCGAAAGCGCTTCGTAGGCGAGGCACAGGCCGGGAGCGCTGATCAGCGTCTCGACATCGAGGGCGTGGCCGGTGCGGCGGCAGAACTCGGCGAAGCGCTGCGCTTCGGGCGTTTCGGCCGCGAGGGCGATGTGGCCGGCTTCGCTCTGGATGGGAAAGAGCCTGTCGCCGGCCGTGATCAGCGCGGCGACGCCGAGACCGGTGCCGGTGCCGATCACGACGTAATTGCCTCCGGGCTCGGGCGGGCGCGGCGGCGGGCCGTGCAACGACGTGAAGGCCGAGGGCGGCAGCAGGGTGAGCGCCAGCGCATTGGCGGCGCATTCGTTGAGCGCGCGCGGCGGCACGCGCAGCACCGCCTCGACGCCGGAGAGCGAGATGTACCAGCGGCTGCCGGTGAGGTTGATCAGGTCGCCGCGGGCGGCACCGGCGACGGCGAGCACGCTGGGCAGCCGCGCGTCCTCGAGCCCGAGATCGCCAAGGTAAGTGACGAGTGCGCTGGTGAAGGTGGGGTGCTCGCTGATCGAAAAGCGGCGCACGTCGCGCGGCGCCAGCCCGCCCTCGCCGCCGGTCAGCCCGAACCGCACCGAATGGCGGCCGATATCGGCCACCAGCGCCAAGCTCTCCGCCATGGCCATCCCTCCTGCTTCGGCCTCCGTTGCGAAGGTCCGGAGACTGGTATCGCTAACAGTGGTTAGCGAAGCAATAACGCATAGTGATTTCAGGTATTTCGGTGGGTTTTAGAGTTCCAGACGCGGATCGGCGCCGAAGCGGTTCGCGCTCTGTTGGGGTGGCCAAAGGAACGCTGCGTAGAAGAGAAGGATTCCGGCAGCGTACAGTCCGCTGGCCCATCCGGGCAGTGGGGCGATCAGGAAGCCCGTCCTAAAATAGAGGCTGGACCAGAAGCTGAGCGCCGTCACCGTTACGACTAGCGGAACGGCTGGCCAACCTGGCAGCCCGATGTCGTGCAATCGTCGCGCGAGCAGAGCGAATAGCGGCGGCAGAAAGAAGAAATGAACCGCGGTGCTGAGCGCCGCGACGAATACAGGGTTGCCCCTTTGCGAGCCGAATTCGCCACCGTCGGGCAAGAAAAACAGCGCCAACGATACCAACAGGTTGAAGAGGACGAAGGATAGTGCCTCCGTCCGCGTCGAGCGGCCGCGAAAGTCGAAGGTGCGTAGCCATACCGACCAGCCGACACGTAGGAGCGAGCTGGTCGATTGAGAAGTATATCCCATGGATGCGAGGGTGAGCCATGGCCCACCCTCGCGTCAATCCCGGTCACAGCACCTCGAACAGGCCCGCCGCGCCCATGCCGCCGCCGATGCACATCGTGACGACGACGTGCTTCGCGCCGCGGCGCTTGCCTTCGATCAGGGCGTGGCCGGTCATGCGGGCGCCCGACATGCCATAGGGGTGGCCGATCGAGATCGCGCCGCCATTGACGTTGAGCAGCTCGTTGGGGATGCCGAGCTTGTCCTGGCAATAGAGCACCTGCACCGCGAACGCCTCATTGAGCTCCCACAGGCCGATATCGTCCATCTTGAGGTTGAAGCGCTCGAGCAGTTTAGGGATCGCATAGACCGGGCCGATGCCCATCTCGTCGGGCTTGGTGCCGGCGACGGCCATGCCGACATAGCGGCCGAGCGGGGTGAGGCCGCGCTGCTCGGCGAGCTTCTCTTCCATCAGCACCGAGGCGGAGCTGCCGTCGGAAAGCTGCGAGGCGTTGCCCGCGGTGACGGTACCGTTCGGCAGCACCGGATTGAGCGACTGCAGGCCCTCCAGCGTGGTGTCGGCGCGGTTGCCCTCGTCCTTGGCGAGGGTGATTTCCTTCTGCGAGACTTCCTTGGTCTCCTTGTTGACGACGTTCATCGTCGCGGTGACCGGGACGATCTCGTCGTCGAACTTGCCCGCGGCCTGGGCGGCGGCGGTGCGCTGCTGCGACTGCAGGGCATAGGCGTCGCAGCGCTCGCGCGAGATGCCATAGCGGCTCGCCACCACTTCGGCGGTCTGCAGCATCGGCATGTAGATGTCGTTGTGCATCGCGAGCAGTTCCTTGTCGGGCTCGACGCGCATCGCCGGGGTCTGGACCAGGCTGATCGATTCGAGGCCGCCGCCGATCGCGATGTCCATATTATCGACCATGATCTCCTTCGCCGCGGTGGCGATCGCCATCAGGCCCGAGGCGCACTGGCGATCGACCGACATGCCGGCGACGGAGACCGGCAGGCCGGCGCGGAGCAAAGCGAGGCGGGCGATGTTGCCTGCGGTGCTGCCCTGCTGGAGCGCGGCGCCGAAGACGACGTCCTGCACTTCGGCCGGATCGATGCCGGCGCGCTCGACCGCGGCCTTGATCGAATGGCTGCCGAGCGTGGCGGCGGGCAGGGCATTGAATGCGCCGCGATAGGCGCGGCCGATGCCCGTGCGGGCGGTGGAGACGATGACTGCGGAACGCATGGTTTCTTCCTTCTCTAAAGCCCCTCCCCTTCAGGGGAGGGGTTTGGGGTGGGGGAGTGTCGAGCGCCGGTCTCTGTGAGACCCAGCCCCACCCCCATCCCCTCCCCTGGAGGGGAGGGGCGTGTTAAGCCTCAAACATAAACCAGCGCGATCCATTCGGCGATCAGCGCGGGCTTTTCCTCGCCCTCGATCTCGAGGACGTAATTCTGCACCTGTTCCCAGACGCCGGGGTGGCGCTCGGCGAATTTGACCAGCGTGAACCGCCCGCGCACGCGTTTGCCGGAGCGGACAGGCGTGACGAAGCGGACTTTGTTGCCGCCATAGTTCACGCCCATCTTCACGCCCTCGATCGCCGGGGCGCCGGCGCGCTGGGCGAGCATCGGCATCAGCGAGAGCGACAGGAAGCCGTGCGCGATCGTGCCGCCGAACGGCGTCTGCGCGGCGCGGACGGGATCGACATGGATGAACTGGTGATCGCCCGTGGCCTCGGCGAAGGTGTCGATCATCGCCTGGGTGACTTCGACCCAATCGGAGACGCGCTCGGTGCCGATGCTCTCGGCCATCTGCTGCACCGTGATCGTGGTCATCCGGCTATCCTCTCGCGCGATTTTGCTGCATCGCCGAAGCCATCTAGTGAACCCGACCGGCCTCCTGCAAGCCTCACCCGACCGAGAATTTGAAAAAGCTGGCCGACGTAACGTCGCTGCCAAGCGGAATTCAGCAGAATGGCGGGCAAAGGCCCGAACCCGATCTTCTAATCCCTTCGAGTTCGGCGGTGCTGCGGCGGCGAATCGGAAGCGAGGCGGCGTGCCCGCTTGACGAAGCTGCCTGCATGCAGGCCAATTGTGCCGGGGCCGACTCGGCAAACAGAGGGGAAATCATGCGGATACGGATGGGAACCGGCGCGATCGCGCTGGCAATGGCGATGCTGGCCGCCCCGAGCGGCGCGGCGGACAAGGCGGACGGGAAGGGAGGCGCGGCGGAAAGCGCCAAGCCGGCCAAATTGTCGCCCAAGGCCGAGCAGTTCCTGGCAAGCCTCCATCCCCAAAATGGCGACGTGAAGGTGCCTGCCGCCAAGGCCGTGCTCCATCTCGGCGAGCGCTATTATTTCCTGCCTGCCGAGGACGCCAAGCGCGTTCTGACCGACGTCTGGCGCAACCCGCCCGATTCGGTGTCGAATGTGCTCGGCATGGTGATGGAGAAGAACGCCAACGCCTTCGACAATCTGTGGGGCGCGGTGATCACCTATCAGGACAGCGGCCATGTCTCCGACAAGGACGCCGACACCCAGGATTACGACAAGGTGCTCGCCGACATGAAGGCGGGCGACGCCGCCGACAACGAGCAGCGCAAGGCGCAGGGCTTTCCGGCGATCACGCTGGTCGGCTGGGCGCAGCCGCCTTCGTACGACAAGGCGAGCCATTCGCTGATCTGGGCGCGCGAGCTAGCCGAGGAAGGCAATGCCGATCACGGACTGAATTATGATGTGCGACTGCTCGGTCGGACCGGGGTGCTGAGCCTCAACATGGTCTCGGCGATGTCGGCGCTGCCCGACGTGCGCGCCGCGGCGGCGGATTTCGGCAAGGCGGCGAGCTTCGAGCCGGGGGCCGGCTATACCGACTTCAATTCCTCGACCGACAAGGCGGCGGAATATGGCCTGGCCGGGCTGGTCGCGGGCGGTGTCGGCCTGGCGGTGGTCAAGAAGGTCGGGCTGCTCGCGATCATCCTCAAGTTCGGCAAGGTGATCCTGCTCGGCATCGCGGCGGGCGGCGCGGCGGTGTGGAGCTTCTTCAAACGGCTGGTGGGCCGGCGCGAGGAGCAGGATGTGATTTGATCGGGCATCTCCCCATCCTTCTTCGCTCCCCTCTCGCTTTTGCGGGAGGGGCCGGGGGAGGGGACTTTGCTTTCGGGGGGTTAGAAGAAGAGCCCTCCCCTAAGCCCCTCCCGCGAAAGCGGGAGGGGGATTAGAAGGAAAGGCGGAAGGGGCGGGCCCCTCAGGCCTCGTCCTTGCCCTTGTCGACGCGCATGACCGGCTGCACCTCGGGATAGGGGTAGATCAGCGTGCCGTCGGGCGCCGCGGTGAACGTCGTCTGAGTGGGATAGGCGAGCGCGATCTTTTCCTCGGCGAAGCGGCGCAGGATCGCAGTGGCGATGCGGTCGCGCGTCGGGTGGCCGATGCTCCAGTCGCCCTCGACATCGACGATCAGCTCGAAATCGAGCGTGCTCGCCGAGAAATTGGCGAAGCCGGCGCGCGGCGCGCTGGCGCCGTTGGCCTCGGCGATCTCCTTGAGCATCGCCGGGATGCGATCGAGCTTTTCCGGCGGCGTCTCATAGGCGACGCCGAGCATCCAGGCGAAGCGGACATGGACGCGGTCGCTGAGATTCTGGATCTCCTTGTCGAGCAGCTGCCGGTTCGAGATGATGCGCAACTCGCCATCGACCGAGCGGACCCGAGTCGATTTGAGTCCGATGCCTTCGATCGTCCCCGTCGTGCTATCGTATTTGATCGTCTCGCCGACGCGGAAGGGCCGATCGAAGATGATCGACAGCGCCGCGATCAGGTCGCCGAAAATGCCCTGGGCGGCGAGGCCGATCGCGATGCCGCCGACGCCGAGGCCGGCGACGAGGCCGGTGACGTTCACCCCGAGGTTCGACAGCACCATCACCAGCGCGATCGCGAACAGGGTGATGGTGACGAGCAGGCGGATGATTCCCATCGCGCTGGTGAGCCCGGTGCCGACTTCGGCGCCGGCGGTGCGATGCTCGACCATGCCGAAGATGATCTCCCGCACCCAGATCGCGGCCTGGAACACCGAGGCGATGGTGAAGAGGAAATGTATCGTCGTCTCGACCATCTGCGGCGCGCCGGAATAGCCGCTGACCAGCCGGATCGCAGTCATCACGATGAAGAAATTGCCGGTCTTGCCGAGCGCGCGGCCGATGATCGAATACCAGTTCGCGACGCCCTGGCCGCGCCGGCACAGCCTGAGGCTCCACGCCCGGACGAGGTGGAGCAGGAAGAAGACGGCGACGCCGGCCCCCGCCGCGATCAGGATGTTGAACCAGTGATCCTGGATCCACTGGGCGGAGACGGTGACGAAGCTGCTCGCCTGGACCTGGAGATCGTCGCCCTTCGGGAATGCGATGCTGTTGTTCATGCGGCCTTTCGGGGCTGGTGATCGGTGGCGAGGCCCTGGAGGAAGGCGACCAAGCCGCGCTCGTATCGGTTCAGATAGCGCGAGGTGCGCGGCAAGTGGAGCCCCTCACGAAAGCTTGCCTGGGCCTGGCGATCCTTGGCGAGCGCGACCAGCGCGGGATGGACATAGGATTTGCGGGCGATCGACGGCGTGTTGCCCAGCGCCTCCGTCACCGGCTCAAGCATCGCCTTGATGCCAATATAGGCGGGCGAACAGGCAAGCGCCTCGAACGCGATCACGCTGGCGCCCCAGGTGCGGAAATGCTTGGCGGTGAAGTCCTCGCCGGTCGCTTCGCGGATATAGGCGTTGACGTCGGTCGAGGTGACGGGGTGCGTCTCGCCATGCTCGTCGACCCAGCGGAACAGGTGCTGGCCGGGCAGGTCCTGGCATTTCTTGACGAAGCGGCTGAGCGAGCCGTCGGTGATCGTCATGATGCGCAGCTTGCCCGATTTGGCGCGGAACTGGAGCTTCAGCGTGCTGCCCTTCACCTTGGCGTGGCGCTTGCGCAACGTCGTGGCGCCGAAGCTCTTGTTGGCCTGGGCATATTGTTCGTTGCCGACGCGGATCGTGCCGAGATCGAGCAGGCGGACGACGGCGGCGACGGCCTTTTCGCGGCACAGGCCGCGCAGCTTGAGGTCGCGTTCGACCCGGGCGCGCAGCTTGGGCAAATGCGCGCCGAAGCTGCCGCAGCGATCGTACTTCGCCGCCTCCTGCGCTTCGCGAAAGCCGGTGTGATAGCGATACTGCTTGCGGCCCTTCTCGTCCCAGCCGACCGCCTGGATATGGCCGTTGGCATCGGGACAGAACCAGGCGTCGCGATAGGCGGGGGGCAGGCCGATCGCATTGAGCCGGTCGATCTCGTCGCGGTTCGTGATGCGATGTCCCTCGGCGTCCCAATAGCCCCAGCCGTGGCGCATCTTGCGGCGGGTGATGCCGGGCTGGTGATCATCGACATAGACGATCGGATCGCTGTGCGTCTCGCTGGTCATGGGCCTCCTCGCGGTGCCGCAGTCAATGCGCGTCCCGTCGCTTCGTTCCGGAACCGCGGGACGCGCGGCCGGTTCAGGTCGCTGACTCTCCGGGAGAATGACGATGACCGACCTCACTCAAATGCGCGTGCTGATGATGGCGACCGACGGCTTCGAGCAGGACGAGCTGATGCAGCCGCGTCAGGCGCTGATCGACGCCGGCGTGCAAGTGACGCTGGCCTCGCTGAAGACCGATCCGATCACCGGCGAGAAGCAGGGCGAGAAGGGCGAGAGCATCACGCCGGACACGACGATCGATGCGGTGGATAGCGCCGATTACGACGCGCTGGTGCTGCCGGGCGGCGTCGGCAATCCGGACAAGCTGAGGATGAACGAGCGCGCGGTGGAGATCGTCGGCGAGTTCATGGACGACGACAAGATCGTCGCGGCGATCTGCCATGCGCCCTGGCTGCTGGTCGAGGCCGACGTGGTCGATGGCCGGCGCGCGACGAGCTGGCCTTCGGTGCGCACCGACCTCGCCAATGCTGGCGCCGACGTGGTCGATGAGGAAGTGGTGGTCGACGACAACCTCATCACCAGCCGCAAGCCCGACGACATCCCCGCCTTCAACCGCGCGGTGATCGCGGCGCTGCGTTCGGTGGCGAGCGAGGCTGGGGAAGACGAAGCCGATTGACCCAGCGCTGCGCGGGGCGCTCGACCCCATGGTAGAGCGCCGCCGAGCTGGCGAGGACGAGCAGCAGGAACGCCGCGATCAGCGGCCAGCCGACGGCATGCGCGTCCGGGACGAAGGCGAGCTTGAACGCGAACCACAGGAGATAGTGCGACAGGTAGGTCGCGTAGCTGATCTCGCCGAGGGCGTGGAGTGGGGCGGCTTCGAGCGGGTTGCCGTTGCGACCTGACGTCAACGCGAGGAAGAGCAGCATGGCGGCGAAGGCGGGGGGCACGGCGAGCGTCTCGGCCAGGCCGGCGGACCAGGCGACGAACAGCGCGACGGCGGTGAGCAACGCGCCGACGGCGGGGAGGCGCCAGCGCTCCCGCCAGCGCAGCCAGAGCGCGGCGACGGCGGTGCCGCTGGCGAATTCGAGGATGCAGCGGATGAGGCCGAGGCTGGGGATCGCCTGGCCCAGCGCGGTGGCGCCGTGGCTGGCGAAGACGGCATGCAGCAACGCGAGCAGGCCGGCGATCGCGGCGACCACGGCCCAGCTCGGCACCCGCCGCCAGTCGATCGCGAGTGCGAGCAGCGGGAAGAGCAGATAGGCGGCAAGCTCGCACGAGATCGACCAGGCCGGATCGTTCCAGGTCAGCGCGGAAGTGAAGCCCCAATTCTGGAGCAGCAGCAGGTGCAGCGGCAGCTCGTGCCAGGGGAAATGGTCGCTCGCCCGGCCGGTCAGCGCCAGGGCCAGCGCGAGGGCTACCGCGAAGCCGAGCATGAACAAGTGCAGCGGCCAGATCCGCGCGACGCGGCGCTGGAGAAAGCCGGGGATTGCGGCGAGGCCGCCGCTGCGGATGCGCTCGGCATAGCTCATCCAGATGACGAAGCCGGAGAGCAGGAAGAAGAAATCGACCGCGAGATAGCCCTTGGCGAGCACCGCCAGCGCGGCTTCGGGCAGCCCGGCGATCCACTTGCGGATGTGGAAGAGCACGACGAACCACGCGGCGATCCCGCGCACGCTGGTGAGGGCCCTGAGCTCGCCCGTCATGCCAGCGCCGGCTTCGCCCTGCGCAGCGGCCGCCAGTCGCGCTCGGCGCGCTTGCGGGCGCAATAGGTGTCGAGCCCGATCTGGGCGCCGATCAGCATATAGACGAAGGGCTGGAAGGCGATCGCGATGAAGGTCGCGCCGAGCATGTAGACGATGTGCGCGTTCTGCAGCGCCGAGGCGAGCGGGGCGATCCATTCCTGCCCCGGCTCGGGCCGGCGATAGCGCTGGCGCAGCACTTCCATGCGCACGATGCCGATCAGGTTGATCAGCAGCCAGATCGCGAGGCCGGGATAGCCCTGTTCGCCGAGCATTTCGAAATAGGCGCTGTGATAGGCGCGCGCCTGATCGACTTCCAGGCTGCGATCGACCTTGGTCTGGCCGGCGCCTTCGCCTTCCACGGCGACCTTTTCGTAGCGGATGCGGTTCTGGCGATAGGCCTCGAAGCCGCCGCCCATCGGATGGGTCTTCACATAGTCCATCGTCCACTGCCACACCGCGAGCCGGGTCGAGGCCGAGGCATCGGCCTGATAGGTCTTGATCGTGCCCATCCGCTCGGTGAACGAGGAGGGGAGGAAGGGCACGGCGGCGAGGCCGAGGCAGCCGAGCGCGGCGAGATAGACGACCTTGCGCTTGGTATCGCGGATCATCAGCAGCGCGAGCAGGCCGATGCAGAGCAGGCCGGTGCGGGTGGAGGTGCCGACCGGGATCAGCAGGCACGCGAAGATAAGCGCATAGCAGAACGCCTTCACCTTCCAATCGGGCGGGAAGATCGTGCCGAAGCGCGTGAACCAGACGATCAGCGGGATGATCGCGATCGCCACGGTGGAGATGGTCGAGCCTTCGTACAGGCCCGAATTGTTGGCGACCATCAGGTTGAGTTCGCCATAGCCGCCGCCCGATCCCAGCGTCTTGATCCCGCCGACGATGATGATCGAGGCGGCCGAAAGGATCATGAAGAGCAGCAGGCTCTCGATGCGCAGCTTGGTGCGCAAAGTGAGCGGCAGGAAGGCGGCGAAGGCCAGCGCCTTCCAGACCCAATCCCATTTGTCGAGCGCCTCGACTTTGAAATCGGCGTTGAGCGTGGTGTAGAAGCAATAGGCGAGGAGCAGCAGGATCAGCCCCTGGCGCGGGGCGATGCGCACGTCCTTCTTGTCGTCCATCGCCGCCCAGCCGAGCACCGCCAGCGCCACGGCGATCAGCGAGATCGGCATCGAATTGAGCAGGAGGTACGTCAGCCGCTGCGGCGAGACGATGTCGATATAGGCATAGGCGAGCACGAACAGGAACGGCTTGCGAAAGCCCATCCCGAACAGTGCGAGCAGGAAGCCGATAAAGGCGAGGTCACGCACCGGGCTTGCCCCAGCGGCGCTTCTTGCCCTTGTCCTCGGCCGGCTGCGACTCGTCGTCGAGGTCCGGGCGGCGCAGCAGCAGGAAGGCGGCGAGCAGCATCAGCCCGTGGCTGATCCCCAGCGCGAAATTGTCGATCATCGGGGTACCCGCGCTCCTTCCTGAGTTCATTCCTAACCCGCTGCGGTTGACGCCGCGTTAAGTGCTGGCGTGGCAGGGCGGGGGCATGCGGATCCTCCATGTCCTCGATCACGGCCTGCCGCTGCACAGCGGCTACACGTTCCGCACCCGCGCGATCCTCAAGGCGCAGATGGCGCGCGGCTGGGACGTGGCGGCGGTGACCGGGCCGCGGCATGGCAAGTTCGATGCCGACGAGGAGACGTTCGACGGCATCCGCTTCTTCCGCACTCCGCGCGTCAATTCGGGGCCGCCGGTGATCGGCGAGTTGCGCGAGGTCGCGGCGTTCGCGCGGCGGATCGAGGCGGTGGCACGCGAATGGCGGCCCGAGATCCTCCACGCCCATTCGCCAGTGCTCGACGCGATGGCCGCGCAGCGCGTGGCGAACCGGCTCGGCCTGCCCCTGCTCTACGAGATCCGCGCTTTTTGGGAGGATGCCGCGGTCGGCAACGGCACGGGGCGCGAGGGCAGCCTCAAATATCGCGCGACGCGGGCGCTCGAGACGCGGGCGGTGCGCCAGGCCGATGCCGTGGCAGTGATCTGCGAGGGACTGAAGCGCGACCTGGTCGCGCGCGGGATCGACGGCGACAAGATCATGATCTCGCCCAACGGCGTCGACCTCACCCTGTTCGGCGAGCCGCTGCCCTATGACCAGGGACTGGCCGCCGAACTCGGGCTGCTCGGCGCCGAGACGATCGGCTTCATCGGCAGCTTCTACGATTATGAGGGGCTGGACGGGCTGATTGCGGCGATGCCGGCGCTGGTCGCGGCACGGCCGGCGATGCAGCTGGTGATGGTCGGCGGCGGACCGATGGAGGCGGCGCTGCGGGCGCAGGCCGAGGCCTCGCCGGTGGCCGATCGCATCCAATTCGTCGGCCGGGTGCCGCACCAGCAGGTCGAGCGCTATTATAGCATTGTGGACGTTCTCGTTTATCCGCGGAAGCATATGCGGCTCACCGATCTGGTGACTCCGCTCAAGCCTTTGGAAGCGATGGCGCAGCGCCGGCTGGTTGCGGCATCCGACGTGGGCGGGCACCGCGAGCTGATCCGCGACGGCGAGACCGGCACGCTGTTCGCGCCCGACGATCCTGCGGCGCTGGCCGCTTCGGTGGCGGAACTGTTCGCGCGGCGCGACGCTTGGGACTCCCGCCGGGAACGAGCCCGGTCTTTCGTCGAAACCGAGCGGAGCTGGGCGGTGAACGTGGGTCGTTATGAATCCGTTTACCAAAAGCTCGGCACAATCGCCCGCATGCGCGAGTCGCGATTCCCTTCCGCACGGGTGCGGGCATGAACCTGCCGCTGGCGCCGACGATCGCGCTGGTGCTGGGCGTGCTGACGGCACTCGGCATCGTCGCCGCGCCGGCTGACACGCTCGAAGCGCTGGTGACGGACGCGGGACTGCCTTCGGTGATCGCGGCAGCCGAACCGCCGCTCGGCGCCACCGCGCGCGTCCTGCTGGCGCTCGGCCTGGGCGGCTTCGTCGGCGCCTTTTCCTGGCTCTGCGCCTTCATCCTGCTCGGCTCGCGCGGCATCGTGCTCGGCCCCGGCGAGGCGGAGAGCGCGGACGCTCAGGCAGTGCCGATGCCGGTGCTCCGCCGCGCCGACGCGCATCCCGATGCGCCGCCGCGCCCGCCGCTGCTCGCCACCCGCGATCTCGGCATGCCCTTTCTCGAAGTCCGCGCGGCGCCTGCCGCTGCGCCATCCCCCGAACCGGAGTCCCAGGTGATCCTGCCCCTTCGCAAGCCGGTCGCCGAGGCCACGCCGCTGCCGATTTCACGCCCGAGCGAGCAGGCGCTGCCTGCCGATCTCGACCAGCCGCTCTCGGCCTATGATCCGGGCGCGATCCCGGCCCAGCCGGCGGCGCCCGCCATGCCGGTTGCCCCGCTCCGCCCCGCGCCGCGCCCGACCGTGTTCGACGCGGGCGAGCGGTTCGAAGTCTTCGAGCTCAAGCCGCCAGTGCGGCCCAAGCCGGCCGCCCGCCGGCCCGCTGCCGCCGCCGAACCGATCGCGCGCCCGGAAACCGAGGCGTCGGTCCATGCGCTGCTCGACCGGCTCGAGCGCGGCGTGGGCCGTTCGGGGTTCGCGACTCCGGCACCCGTGCCGGCCAAGCGCGTCGAACAGTCGCGCGGCCTCGAAGAAGCGCTCGCCACGCTGCGCAACCTCGCGCGCGGCACGGCCGCCTAAAGGCTAATTCGACGGCGCTCGCGACCGGCTCGGTCCGGAGACGCGCGAGACGATTGATCCAGACCGTTCGCCCTGAGCTTGTCGAAGGGCGGTGTTGTTTCCTCAGCCGATCGTAGCAGGACGGCGCTTCGACAAGCTCAGGGCGAACGGGGCGAGACGGCCCAATCCGAACGGATAGGCCTCTAGGCCCGCGCTCCGCCGCCTGCGGTGGTGGCTTCGTTCCAGCGCAGCGCCTTGAGCACGGTATCGACGATGCCGTCGGCATTCAGCCCCGCTTCCGCATATTGCAGCTCGGGCTTGTCCTGGTCCTGAAACACGTCGGGCAGGCGCATCGTGCGCAGCTTGAGGCCGGCGTCGATCAGGCCCTGGTCGCTCGCCAGGGTCAGCACATGCGCGCCGAGGCCGCCGATCGCGCCTTCCTCGATCGTCACCGCGACTTCGTGGCTGGTGAGCAGCCGGCGGATCAGTTCCTCGTCGAGCGGCTTGGCGAAGCGCAGGTCGGCGACGGTGGTCGAAAGCCCCTTGGCCTCGAGTGCGTCCGCGGCCTTGAGCGCCTCGGCGAGCCGGGTGCCGAGCGAGAGGATCGCCACGGTCTTGCCTTCGCGGACGATGCGGCCCTTGCCGATCTCGAGCCGCTGGGGAACTTCGGGCAGCGCGACGCCCGTGCCGCTGCCGCGCGGATAGCGCAGCGCGATCGGGCCGCTGTCATGGAGCGTCGCGGTGTGAGTCATGTGGACCAGCTCGGCTTCGTCGGCCGCAGCCATCACCACCATGTTGGGCAGCGTCGCCAGATAAGTGATGTCGAAGGTGCCGGCATGAGTCGCGCCGTCCGCGCCGACCAGCCCGGCGCGATCGATCGCCAAGCGGACGGGCAGATTCTGGATCGCGACGTCGTGGACGACCTGGTCATAGGCGCGCTGCAGGAATGTCGAATAGATCGCGCAGAAGGGGCGCATGCCCTGCGCGGCGAGGCCGGCGGCGAAGGTGACGGCGTGCTGCTCGGCGATGCCGACGTCGAAGGTGCGGTCCGGGTGCGCCTTGGCGAAGCGATCGAGCCCGGTGCCCGAGGGCATCGCCGCAGTGATCGCCACCACCCGCGGATCGCCATCGGCTTCCTTGATCAGCTGGTCGGCGAAGACGTTTTGATAGGCGGGCGGTCCCGGCGGCGCCTTGTCCTGCGCGCCGGTGATCACGTCGAACTTCTGGACGCCGTGATATTTATCCGCCGCCGCCTCGGCCGGGGCATAGCCCTTGCCCTTCTTGGTGACGACATGGACGAGGATCGGGCCCTGCTCGCTGTCGCGGACATTTTCGAGCACCGGGATCAGATGGTCGAGGTTATGGCCGTCGATCGGGCCGACATAATAGAAGCCCAGCTCCTCGAACAGCGTGCCGCCCGTCGCCATGCCGCGGGCGAATTCCTCGGCCTTTTCCGCGGCGGCATGTACGCGCTTGGAGATGCGGCGGATCGCGCGCTTGGCGAAGTTGCGCAGGCCGAGATATTCGGACGAGGAGACCATTCGCGCGAGATAGGCGGAGAGCCCGCCCACCGGCGGCGCGATCGACATGTCGTTGTCGTTGAGGATCACGACCAGGCGATTGCCCGCCGCCTCGGCATTGTTCATCGCCTCATAGGCCATGCCGGCGCTCATCGCGCCGTCGCCGATCACGGCGATCGCCTTGCCGGGCTTGTCATTCAGCTTGTTGGCGATCGCGAAGCCAAGCGCGGCGGAGATCGAAGTCGAGCTGTGCGCCGCCCCGAACGGATCATATTCGCTCTCGCTGCGCTTGGTGAAGCCCGAAAGCCCGCCGCCCTGGCGGATCGTGCGGATGCGATTCCGCCGCCCGGTGAGGATCTTGTGCGGATAGCATTGGTGGCCGACGTCCCAGATCAGCCGGTCCTCGGGCGTATCGAACACATAATGGATCGCGACGGTGAGCTCGACCACGCCGAGCCCCGAGCCGAGATGCCCGCCAGTGGTGCCGACGGCGCTGATCGTCTCGGCGCGCAGCTCGTCGGCGAGCTGGCGGAGCTGGTTCGGCTTGAGCTGGCGGAGGTCGGCGGGGGTGTCGACGGTATCGAGCAGCGGAGTGCTGGGCAAATCGGACATCCGATACCCCTTACGCCTGCAAGAACGCGAAGTCGAACGCTTCAATCGGGGATTTTACGTGCAGGGGGTGTGCAGTTGCGGTCACGGACGAGGAGCTTGCGGCTGAAGATAGCGATCGAACCAGGCATTGGTCTCGGCGAAGATGCTTCGGATATTGGCGGGCGATTGGGCCAGGCTGTGGCTCTCCCCGCCATAGCGCACGAACCTCGCCGTCTTGCCCTGCGCATAGAGCGCGTAGAAGAAGCGCTCGGCCTGTGAAGGTGGCCCGCGCATGTCGAGATCGCCATGGACGATGAGAAGCGGCGTCTCGACTCGATCGACATAGCTGAGCGGCGAGACCGCGGCGAACCCGGCCGGGTCGCCCCAGGGCGGCGTTGCGCGCCCGGTGCCCCATAGCTCCGCCCAATTGTCGCTCTTCTCGTGCGCGATTCCGGGATAGCCGACGGCGCCCGGATCGAGTTCGCCATACAGGCTGGAGACGTCGCTGATGCCCGCCATCGCGACCCCGGCCTTGAAGCGGTGCGTCTGGCTGAGCAGCGCGAACACGCTGTAGCCGCCGAAGCTTTGGCCGAACACGCCGACGCAGTCGGGATCGGCGATGCCCATCGCCACCAACTTGTCGATCGCCGGCATCACGCCGTCGCCGATCCGGGTGTAGCTCCCGGCGCCCTCGCTGCGATCGCCGAGCGGCATCGAAGGGATCAGTACAACATAACCGCGGGCGGCGTAGAGATAGAGATTGTAGAGACCCGGCTGCATCGGCCCGGTCATGAAATCATCCGCGAGGTCGGGCACCTTGTAGCCGCCATAGACCCAGACCAGGGTCGGGTAGCGGCGATCGGCGCGATAGCCGGGGGGCAGGAGCGCCACGGCCTTGAGCGGCGCATGATCCTTGCCGGCATAGTCGATCAGCCGCGCTTCGCCCCAATCGATCGAAGCGAGATGGCTGGCAAGCGTCCAAAGGTCGCGCGTCGTGTTGGTCGAGGCGCGGGAGAGATGCAGGACGAGTCCCTTGCGGGTCTCTTCGCTCCACACGACTGTATCGAGGTCGGGTCGGTCGTCGAGCAACAGGCTGTGCGGGGGCAGCTTGAAGGTTCGTTCGACCGCTTTGGCGGCACTCCCCTCAGGCACGGGGGTAACGCTGCCATCTGGCATGGCGACGAAGGTGGCGACGCGATCCGAAAAGGGGTCCGCTCTTGCCGAGAAGGCGACTCCGCCGCCTCGGGTCCAGTCGAGCAGGAGAAGCGGAGCGCGGGCCGCGGCGGGCGGGGAGACCCAGCGGATCGTGGCGCCGGGCGTCAGATCGACGAAGCCGAGCCGGCGCTCGACCAGCCAATTGTCATCGTCATTCGGGGGCAGTTTCCGGCCCTGGACCGGCTGGATGCCTCCGAGCGTCGCAAGCACTGCTAGCCCTTTGCCGTCGGGGGATAGCGAAAGGCTGAGCGCGCCGCGAAACGGATAGGTCGGCACGTCGGCGATCGTCTGGAAGCGGCCGTTCCGCACATCGACGATGCGGAGGGTGGCCCGATTGGCGGCTTCATCGCGCGGCACCCTTGCCGTGCCGCTGCCCATGGCGAGCGCGGTAGGCTCGACGCCGGCGCGCAGACGTGCCGCGGTGCGGGCTGCTTCTGCGTACGGCCGACCATATTGATCGAGTACCGCCGAGACCTGGCCCTGCGGGAGGGTGAGGACGAGGATGCGGTTGGCATCGAGCCAGAGGAAGGGGGCGCCGTCTTCGTCGGGATTGCAAGCATGGGCGCGATCGCGCCGGTTCGCGCCGCCGCGCAGGTCAAGTCGATAGAGCGCGCTGCCATAGCGCGTCTGGGTCATCACCGCAGCATCGCCCATCCGCCTCGCCGCGCCACCCGCCCGATCCCAGACATAGAGCCGCACATTGTCGCCGCCGCGCGGTTCGCGCCCTGCCGGTTGAGTCGAAAGCAATGCCAGCCTGCGGCCGTCAGGGGACCAGGTGGCGCACCAATAGCCCGCCGCGCTGCCTGCGCCATGCGTGATCGGGCGCCGCGCGCCGCTGCGCGCATCGATCAGCCAGATATCGCCGCGGGTAGGATCGATCTCATAGGGCAGCCGGCCATAGACTTCCCCGGCACGCGCCGGACGCTCAACCACGGCGGCGATCGAACTGCCGTCGGGGGACAGCGTGGCGCTATCGACATGCTCGACATCGAGCACGTCATCGAGGGTCATGGCGTGGCGAGGTTCCGAAGGCTGGGCGATGCCTGGCGCACCGACGAGACATATTGAGCCGACGAGCGCCGCTCCCAGCCACCATCGATGCCGCATCGTTCACTCCCTCTCGCAAGAGAATGCTCGGCGAAGTTCATGGCGGAAATCAGGCGCTTGCTCGTCGCAGCCCTTCGGCTTTCACTGAACCGAAATTCTCCATGAAAACTATATCCTCGTCCGCGAGCCGGACTGAGGCTCAGGCGGCGGCGCGCAGCTCGGCCGCCTGGCTGCGTTCGACCACCGGGCGGAAGACCAGCGACAGGATCATCGGATCGGTGCCGGGTGGCGGCGCCGCGATCAGCACGCCGGTAGAGCCGGCGCGGAACAGGCCGGGGGCCATGGTCTCCATGCCGTCGACGGTGGCCTGCGCGGCAATCGTCGCCTGGCGGCCCTTGCGCATCTCGTCGAGCGACGTGAACCCGAATTCCTCGACCTGGACCCATTCGCAAATCTGGCCGAGCTGCACGGCGACGATCGGGCGCTGCGCACCGACCGGCACGCGCAGATGGTAATAGCCCTCGGCAGTGGGCCAGGCGGTAAAGGGCAGCACGCCCTGCTGGGCGGCGCCGGCGAGGATCACCGGCACCTCGATCCCGCCGACTTCGAAATCGGTACTGCGCAAGTCGAGCTTGAAGCGCGAGGCCGCGAAATTGGCGAGACTGACGGGCAGGCCTTGGGCCTGGAGCTCGGCCGACATGAATTGCGGCATATGCTCGTTGTAGAAGGTCAGGCCGCGGCGGCGCAGGCCCTCGCGGCCGCGGCGCGCGTCGATCATCGCTTCGCTGACCGCGCTGCCCATGTTGCAATCATAGTCGAAGCGCTCGAACACCGCGACTTCGCCGGCGCTGGGCAGGAAGAACAGGCGGGCGAAGCTGGCCGCCGCGGCGCGGCAGCGGCTCTCGACATCGTCCGAACGGGGCGGGCGCAGCTGGCTGGTGCGGCAGGTTCGGACGAAATCGAGGCAGGCATCCTGCACGATTCCGCGCGTCGCATTGTGCGCCGCCTTGGCATCGACCTTTTCGCGCACCGGCATGCCGTTCGCGTCGAAGTCGATCGTCGATCCCTGCTCGACATTGCAGAGCTGTTCGAGCACGACGATCGAGCGCGACAGCGCCTGGAGCGTGCGATAGTCGAAGTTGCGCACGTCGAGCATGCCGCGCTTGTCGAGCCCGGATTGCCGCTTTTCGCGCAGGAACACGTAGCGGCCCGAGACCGCGACGTTCATTGCCTTGGCGAGAACCGGCGTCAGCAGGTTCTGCACCGTGCCGGCATAGCCGATATCGACCAGCATCACCGCGTCGCCATCCTGGACGCCCGCCGCGTTCAGGTGTGCGACGAGCTTGCCGACGAAGGACTGGCGGCGCGTGAAGATCTTTCGCTGGATCTCGGCATTGCCGCGCACCCATTTGGCAAAGCCCTGGCGCTGCGCCTCGGTGTCGCCGCCCTTGGCGAACTTCGCATATTCGTGCTCGAACAGCATCAGCTGGCGGGCGAGCGCGCGCACCGGCAGCTGCTCTGCCCATTCGTCGAGATAGTCGTCCAGCCGCGCCGGATCGGCGATGCTCGCGCGCCAGGCGACGAACCGGCTGATCTCGACGGTGCTCGCGCCGGCCTCGGGATAGAGCGCGTCGAACACGCGATAGGGAAGATAGCCGTCGCGCATCACGAACAGCGGGCGCACCGTCCGGCCGGCGGCGGCGCTGGCGGCATCGAGCTCCTGCTTGAGCCAATGGGCGAAGGCGGTGAGGCCAGGCCCCATGATGTCGTGTCCGAGCGCATAGGCGGGATCGTCGCGGGTGCGCAGCGCCACCTGGGCGCGATGCGGCTGCGCGACCGCGCGCGAGATCGCCGCATGCGGATCGAGGATCAGCGCGGTTGCCGCCTCCATGCGCAGTCGCGCGACGGCGTCGGGATCGAACTGGACGAGATGGACGGCATGGATGCCACGCTCGGCGGCCGCCACGAAATCGGCGCTGTGATTGTCGCCGAGATGGAGGACCTTGTCGGGCGCGACGTCGAGCGCTTCGAGCATATGGTCGAACAGGCCGTCGCACTTGCCTTCGCCATAGGCATTGGAGACGAAGATGCGATCGACCAGCGCAAGCACGTCCTCTCCCGCCGCACCGGTGATATGCGCGCGCAGCTGCGCTTCGGTGAGATACATGTCCGAGACCATGACGATGCGCAGCCCGCGCCGCTTGGCCTCGCGCATCAGCCCGACCGTCGGCGCGAAGGCGAAGGCGTGGCTGGCCTCGATCTCGAGCTCGCGGGCGACCGCGGCGTCGATCGCCTCGGCATCCGCCGTTTCGAGCAGGTTGCGATAGACGTCGGCCAGCCCGATCTCGGCGGCGCCGTCGCGCGCCCAGGCGCGCTTGCGTGCCTGCGCTTCGGCCCACATGCGCGGCTCGATGCCGCCGCCGGGCAGGCCGAGATCGGCGAAGACGTCGGTCGGCGCGTGGGTGTTGCGCCAGATCAGCGTATCGAAGCAGTCGAGCGACAGCACTTCGATGCCCGCGGGCGCGCGGTCGAGCAGGCCCTCCACTTCGAATGCGCGCACGGTCGTCTGCATCGTGATCCCCCGGTCCCAGTCGCGGGCGATCCTTGGCGAAGCGTGGTTAGGAACAGGTTAACCCTGTTCGGAGCCAGCCCGGACGCGACGTTCCTCGGCGATCGCGATGGCGCGCTGGACCGCGGCGTCGATCGACAGGAAGCTGGTATCAAGCACCACGGCGTCGGCGGCCTGCATCATCGGTGCGTCCGCGCGCTTGCTGTCGCGTTCGTCGCGGGCGCGGATGTCGGCCAGCACCTTGTCGAGGCTGGCCTGGACGCCGTGCTTCCTGAGCTCGAGATGGCGGCGCTGGGCGCGGATCGTCGGCGTCGCCTTGACGAACAGCTTCACGTCCGCATCGGGCGCGATGACGGTCCCGATGTCGCGCCCGTCGAGCACGGCGCCGCCGGGCTGGCGGGCGAATTTCTTCTGCCGGTTGAGCAGCGCGGCGCGAACGAGCGGATGCGCGGAAACGACCGACGCCGCCTTGCCGACCTCGTCGGTGCGGAGCCACGGATCGTCGAGGAGCGAGTCGTCGAAGCGGCAGGCGGAGACGGCGTCCGCCTCCCTGGCCGGGTCCAGATCCTCGCGCAGCACGGTCGCCGCAACGGCGCGGTAGAGCAGGCCGGTATCGAGATGCGGCAGGCTGTAATGCCGCGCCAATGCGCGCGCGATCGTGCCCTTGCCCGAGGCTGCCGGTCCGTCGACTGCGATGATCATGCCGCCTGCGTTCGCGGGCCGGGCGCCGGGCGTCAAGGGGCGGAGCGAGATTTAGCCGTCCGCCGGCTTCGCCTTGGCCCGCCTCGACGCCGCGATGCCGAGGACGGGATCGATGAGCACGGTCGTCAGGTCGGTGCCGGCCGGATATTGTGTCGCCCAGGCATCGGTATTGGCCGACCAGTTGGTGTTGAGCGCATAGCTCACGGTGCGGCTGCTCGCGTCTTCCAGCGAGACGAGCAGCCCAGGCGCCGAAAGCGCGCGAACGGCCTGGCCAACCGAGCGGACGCTCGATTCGAAGGCCACGAAATAGGCCGGGCGGGGGCGGAGCAGCACCTGGTTGCCGCCGAACAGCTGCACGGCGCAGGCGGGCGCTGCGGCGGCGCCGGCGAGGCCGGCGGTGGCTCCGCACGTGAATTGCGTCGTGGTCGTGTCGAGGATCGACAGGGCCCCGGGCAAACCGCCATCGACGACACTACCGGTGCCGGCGGTGCTGGTCACCCGCAGGGTCTGGCCGGCAGCGATCGGATAGAGTGCGCCTGGCGTGACCACCGCGGGCGGCCGCATATCGGGCGGCAGCGTCGTGTAGGCCTGGGCCGCCGAATCGATCTGCAACGTGAGGGTTTGGGCCAATGTGCCGGTCGCAAACCATATCGTGGGCCAGCCGGCGATGTTGGTGTCCATGGCCTGGAAGGCATAGAGCTGGAAGCCGTTGGCGATCAGCGTGCCGGCGGTATCGCCTTCCAGCTTGATGATGATGGTTCGGACGTCCGCCAATCTCGACTCCCCGGCCAGCATGTCCCGCCGAGGCGGTGCAAGTGAACGGAGCGACCTGATGGCCGCTCCGTCCTGATCGTCCTCACTTATAGTCGGAAGTCTTGCCGGCGTGCGTGCATTTTGCACCGAACTGGTAGAGCCTTCCCGTGGCCGAATTGGTCGCGATGATCGTCGACTGATCGTCGATCTTGGGAAAGTCGTTGCTCGCGAAGTCGCCGCAGGAGAAGACGCCGATCGACGACATCGTGCCGGTGCCACCGGTCAGATAGCCCGAAGTGCCGGTGATCGGCGTCACCTTGACGTTGGTGTAATGGCCTTCGGGGACATTGTTGACGTCGACCCGCGCCGCGCCATCGGCTTGTGCGGCGGAGATGCTGCGCATCCCAATGGCCTTCAGTCCCTTCTGCGCCGCCTGGACGAGCTGTGCATTCTGGTTGATCAGCAGGGGCGCCAGGTCGGTGCTCGCGGGATATTGCGTCGCCCAGGGATCGGTATTCGCCACCCAGTTCTTGTCGATATTGTACTTGACCGAGCGGGCGTTGCCGGGGGCGCCGGTCATGTCGACCATCAGCGCCGGCGCGAACGACTGGTAGATCACCGTGCCGGTGTTGACGGCGTCGGTGGCGAAGGTGAGCAGCACCTTCTCGATCGGCTCGATCACGTCGACATGGCCGCCGAACAGCGGCAGTGCGCACAGGATGTTGGTGCCGGCGCTGGAGGTCTGGGAGATGCCGCAGGTGAAGCGGGTGTCGATCAGATTGTGGATGTCGATCGCCCCTGCGGTACCCGTGGTCGCCACCGATCCGACGCCGGAGGGCGAATTCACGTTGAGCGTCGAGCCGAGGTTGATGTCGTAGCTGGCGGCCGCGTCGATCTGCGTTCCGTCATCGAGCTTCGTGGTGAGCGACGTATAGGCTGCGAACTGTTCCTGCCACGTGACCTTCGTGCTGAGGCTGAACGTCTGGGTCTTCACCCAGACCGTCGGGCGGCCCGAGCTGGCGCTCGTCCCCACGGCCTTGAAGGCATAGAGCGAAAACCCGTTCTCGACGAGCTGCTCGACCGTGTCTTGATCCATGTCGATCGAGATCGTGTACTTATCCATTTCTTCCTCCTAAAAGTAAAAATGCTGCATAGAGCAAATTGACACACGTATTCGTTCCAGAAAGCTACCGAAGTACTTTCTCGACGCGACCTTGCCGAATCTATAAAAACGGCTTTCGACCAAAACGGGCGAAAGAGGATTCTGAACGTGGAACCCGCGACTCGCCGCAAGGTCAGCTTATAAAATTGGAAAGAAGTTCCGTCGAATCTTTGACTCGAATTCTCGGAACTTATTGTTCGGAGATGGAGTATAGATACTCGATATTGGATGATTTATTGTAACGCGGCAGTCGCGCGCGCTGGCGCGGCGGCGTTCGCCGCGCGGTCATCGGGCCGGAATCGGAATGCTCAGCGGTGCGGGAACGAGCCGCCCGGGAAGCCGCGGCGATGGGTCAGCGGTTCATCCAGCGCGGATCGGCGCCGAGCCGCGCGGCGGTGGCCACGAAATCGGGATAGCTGGTCGCGATCGGCGCGGCGTCGTCGATCTCGATCGGCCGTGTTGCCACCAGACCGGCAACCGCCATGCTCATGGCAATGCGGTGATCGAGCTTCGAGGCGATCCGTGCCCCTCCGGGCAGCGGTGCGCCCGCGGTGCCGGTAATTGCCAGCCCGTCTTCATATTCCTCGATCGTCGCGCCGCAGGCTTCGAGCGCCGCGCGCATCGTCGCGATCCGGTCCGATTCCTTGACGCGCAGTTCATGCGCGCCGCGCGCGACGGTGCGCCCCTCGGCCAGCGCGGCGGCGACGAACAGGATCGGATATTCGTCGATCATGCTCGGCGCGAGCTCAGGCGGCACCTCGATGGCGCGCAGCGGCGCGTGGCGGACATGCAGGTCCGCGACGGGCTCGCCACCGACTTCGCGGGCGTTTTCCTCGACGATCGAGGCGCCCATCATCCTGAGCGCCGCGATCAGCCCGGTGCGGGTGGGGTTCATGCAGACATTCTCGATCACCAGGTCCGATCCCGGCACGATCGAGGCGGCGACCATCCAGAAGCCCGCCGAAGACGGGTCGCCCGGCACCGCGATGTCCTGTGCGCGAAGCTCGGCCTCGCCGCGGATCGAGATCAACTTGCCCTCGGGCGTTTCCTCCACGGTCAGCTCGGCACCGAAGCCGCGCAGCATCCGCTCGCTATGGTCGCGCGTCGGCACCGGCTCGATCACGCGGGTGATCCCCGGCGTGTTGAGCCCGGCGAGCAGCACCGCCGACTTTACCTGGGCCGAGGCGACCGGCAGCGTGTAGGCGATCGGCACGGCGGGATTGAGCCCGCGCACCATCAGCGGCAGGCGGCCGCCCGGGCTCGCGGTGATGTCCGCGCCCATCTGCGACAGCGGTTCGATCACCCGGCCCATCGGCCGGCTCGACAGCGAGGCGTCGCCGGTGAAGGTCGCGGTGATCGGATGGCTGGCGACCAGGCCCATCAGCAGCCGAGTCGAGGTGCCCGAATTGCCCATGTCGAGCGCCGCCTGGGGCTGGAGCAGCCCGCCGACGCCGACGCCCTCGACGTGCCAGACGCCGTCCGCGTCGCCCTCGATCCGCGCGCCCATTGCCCGCATCGCCGCGGCCGTGGCGAGCACGTCCTCGCCCTCGAGCAGTCCGGTGATCCGGCTCTCGCCCACCGCCAGCGCCGAGAACATCAGCGAGCGATGGCTGATCGACTTGTCGCCGGGCACGACAACGCGGCCCTTGAGCGGACCTTGGGCGGAAAGGCTGAGCGGACGGGCAGGGGAGGCAGACATGACGCGCGGCTTTGACAGCGCCCTTGCACCATGGCAAGGCGCGCCCCACTTTCCGGGACCTGTTCCCGAAAATCCGAGATTCGAAAGGCAAGAGGCAACACATGGTGAAGCCCGAATGGGGCACGAAGCGCGCGTGCCCGAAGTGCGGAACGCGCTTCTACGATCTGCAGAACGACGAGCCGGTGACCTGCATCGCATGCAGCTTCACCTGGGAGCCCGAGCCGATCCTCAAGTCCAAGCAGCCGCTGCCGTTCGAGGCAGCCAAGACGGCGGACAAGCCGGCGACCGAGGATGGCGACCTGGGTGACGAGGATCTGGACATCGGCGCCGAGGACGAAGAGCCTTCGGCCGACGACGACGTCGACTTGGGCGGCGACGACGATCTGGGCGTCGAGACCGGCGGCGACGACGACGAGCAGTAAGAAAATTCGGCAAGGGCGCGAGAGCGTCCTTGCCAAACCCGCAGAGCCCTTTTAAGGGGCTCGCCTTCCCGGGGTGTGGGGCCGTAGCTCAGCTGGGAGAGCGTCGCAATGGCATTGCGAAGGTCAGGGGTTCGATCCCCCTCGGCTCCACCATTCCCCCTTGATTTTGTTGGATTTTTTCAATCCAATCGGGCTTCCGCCTAATTTGAAGCCTAATTTCCTGTAAGCAACGGCTCACGATTTTGCATCCATATTGGAGCAAAGACGGGGCTCTCCGAGCATTGCGCATCTCCTCGCGCTGTGTGATTCGGGCAACTGATCCGACTATCCTATCCAACTGGGCATTCCGCAGCGGAAGGATGTCAGCGAAGCGTTCGCGGCCAGAGCCTCCCGGCCCGCTGACTGTAGATGCCATAGGCATCGCCGAACCGGGCGCACATCATCGCCTCCTCGTGGGGCACGCGCAGGAACCACATCGCAGCGAAGGCGGGAACGACCAGGAAGCCGGCGATCCAGTTGTGGATGAGCAACGGCTGCGCAAGCGCCGAAATCCAGATCGCCGCGTACATCGGATGGCGGAGGCGGGCATAGACGCCGTGCGTCACCAGCGCATGACCCTCTCGCACTTCGAGCCCAGGCGACCAGTTACGACCGAGGTCGGCGTGGCTTCGCCAGAACAGCCACAGGAACGGCACCTGGGTGATCGCGCCTACCCATATTGTCCAGTCCGGCAGGACATAGTCGGCGGACCTGAAGACATCCGTCGCGAGATGGAGAAGGGGGAGCACCATCATTGCGAGAAACATGCTCGCCAACAGCACAAGCTCCACTGCGTCCTTGCGCGCCTCGACCACGACGTTCGCGCGGTTTCGCAGCGAGTGTGGCGTGCGGATGGCGCACATCGCGATGAATGCCGCGAGCCAGACCAACGCGCCCCAACCATGGTCACGCCAGCGCAGTACGGCCAAGGCGAGGAGCGCGGCTGCGCCGAGCATCGTCACCAGCGCTGCAAGACCGGTCAGCATCGTCCGTCGTCCATTCGCCATCGCGTAGCCCTCCGCCGTATGTCGACGCCCGGCCACGCGGCGGCCGGCCACGCCTAATAGAGATTGTCCCGATAGTCCTTCTCGATGCCCTTCTTGAGCAGGCCCGGCACGCCAGGAACGGCGAGCGCCGCGCTGGCGATCGCCGCGCCGAGGCCCTTGGCCCGGTTCTGCTTGATATGCTCGACGAACAATCCGGCTGGATCGATCTCGGGCTTGTCCGCCACTGGCCAGATGCGCGCGCGCTCGAGCGCCTGGCTGGGCCGCACCTCGATCGAATCCGCATCGACACGGATCGCCAACTGCGGCGTCTTGTCCTGCACGGTAAAACGCGCACGCGCGGCGATATCGGCCGTCAGCGCCGCGGTTCCCTGCACGATCGCGATGCTGACGGCGCCGGGAATGAGCAGCGCGAGCGCGACCCACGGCTGGCCGACAATGTTGCGGAAGCTGTCGATCCGGCGATTGCCCGGGCGATCGGCGAACCACAACGCCTTGCCGTCGAGTTGCGCCATGGAGCCTGCGGGATCTCCCTTGGGGCTGAGATCGGCCCGGCCGTCGGGACCGAGTGTCGCCAGGGCGAGGAAGCGGCTGGCGGCGACGAATGCCGCCGGGTCGTCGGGAATGTCATCGGTCGGCGCGGCCGTCCATAGCTGGGAGCGGATCAGCGCCTTGGCGCAATGGCCATAGCATTCCTCGACGGCGACATGGATCTCGTCCGGACCGATACCGGTCACGCGGCCATTGACGCGCAGCGTCTCGCCGATGCCCGGAAGGAGGAACAGCCCGCCGAACGCGGCGCCGCGCCGTGCGAGCGCGGGATCGTCGAGGGCGCCCAGCGGAAGACGCAATTCCTGTGCATCGCCATTTGCGAATCCGGGCGGGCCGCCTGCCAAGGTGACGCCGACGCCCGCATTGTCGCCCACACATGCGAACATCAGCGGCGAGGCTGTGATCCATCGCAATGCGCCGGGATCGAGGTGGTCAATCACCTTCAGGTGCATCGCGCCCGGCGTCTTGCCGACCACCCCCTCGAGTGTGGCGATGCTGTCGATCGCGCGGGTCACTGGAGCGCCCCCAGCGTTGGAGGACAGGCGAGCGCGAGCATGATCCGCGTCGAACAGAGCGCGCAGTCGAGTGCCCTTGCTGCCCGTTCGGGGCAGCCCAGGCACGCGCGTGTCCGGCCGCCGTCGAGCAGGCCGATCAGCGTCATCTCGTCCTCCGACGGACGGTTGCCGTCACCTGTCGCCATCGGCCGACCCAGCGCCGCCTCGTAGAAGCGCATCAGGCTGTCGAGAACGGGCGCCAGCACAACGCAGTCTCGCGATGCGAGCTCGCAGGAAAGGGCGGGCTGGATCGGCGCGGCGGCATCGCGTGCACGCCGCCAACAGCGCGCGGCACCGAGCAGGACGGTGGCGGCGCTTTGGGACTTGGCCGGAAGCTGGACGGAACGCATGTCGGCACCTCTCGACTGCGCTGTCTATCACTTATTGCGAATGATTCGCAACGATGTTGCTAATGCGATTGACTCGCATTCGCGGATAATTCTATTCGACGCGAAACGAAAATCGGGGGACCCATGAGAAGATTCGCCTTGCTTTCCGCAGTTGCGCTAGCGGCGCTCGCGACGCCCGCGTTCGCGCAGTCGGCGCCGGATGCGCCAGCTGCCGAGGAGCAGCAGGAGATCGTCGTCACCGGGCAGAAGGTGGCGCGGACGCTGCAGGACACGCCGACCAGCGTCGGCGTCGTGACCGGCGAGGACATCACCGATCGCAACCTGATCAGCGTCTATGACGCGCTTTCGCAGACCGCCAACGTCGCGGTGCCGGCCAACAAGCAGGGCTTCTCGATCCGCGGTATCGACGCATTCAATGTCTCGGGCGCCGGCGAGGGGGCGCTCGCCTCGGTCTATCTCGACGGCGCGCCGATGCCGCAAAAGGCGCTGCTTGCCGGTCCGCTCGACCTGTTCGACATCGCCCAGATCGAAGTCTATCGCGGCCCGCAATCGACGCTCCAGGGCCGCAACGCGCTCGCCGGCGCGGTCATCATCCGCACCACCGATCCGGGCTTCGACTGGTCTGGCCGGGCGCGCGCCCAGATCACCGATTCCGATGGCGGCCGGCGCTTCGCCGCGGCGCTCGGCGGCCCACTGATCGGCGACAGCCTCGCGTTCCGCGTCTCGGGCGAGGTCGCGCGCGCCGACGGGCTGATCTACAATGCCACGCTCCATGACGACGAGTCGCGCCGAGCGAGCGAGACGATCCGCGGCAAGCTGCTGTTCACGCCCGAGTTCCTGCCCGGGCTCAGGATCGTCGGGAGCTACATGCACGACCGCCATGTGCGTGGCGGCGACTATTTCGCGATCGAGCCGCCGCGCTGGCCGGACGAGCGCATCGCCTACAACAATGTGCCCAACATCACGACGACCAAGAGCGACATCGCGACCTTCGATGCGAGCTACGATATCGGCAAGCATCTGACGCTGTCCGCGGTCACCAGCTATAGCGAGGTCGACTATCTCTACACCTATGATTCCGATTGGGGCGCGGACTCGATCGGCTCCGGCAGCGCCTACGAGCCCGCCAAGACGCTCACCCAGGAAGTGCGAGTCAACTTCGACTTCGGCCGGCTGAAGGGCCTGGTCGGCGGCTTTTATTCGCGCGAGGACAAGCGGGGCTCGGTGGGGGATGCCATCCAGCGCATCGCCTTCTCCTCGGTCGGACTCGACCAGTTGCTGACCGCGCCACCGCCCTTCGGCTATGGGCTCGACCAGGGCACCGCGAACTACGCGATGGACCTGTATCCAGGCCGCGGCGTCGACATCTATTCGCGCTTCGTCACGCCGCGCGTCACTACCAACAAGGCGATCTTCGGCGACGCGACGTGGGAGTTCGTGCCCAACCTCAAGCTCAACCTCGGCTTCCGCTGGGACAATGAACGCCAGGACCGTGCGGTCGACCAGATCGTGACGCTGCAGACGGTCCTGCCCGATCCGGCGAGCCAGCCCGGACCGCTCCAGCCGTTGATCGCCGGCATCAACGCGCAGGTGCTCGGCCTGGTCGCGGCGGCGAACAACACCGAGCCCGAGGAGACCGCCAGATTCTCGGCCTTCCTCCCCAAAGCGGGGCTGACATGGCAGGTGACGCCCGACATCGCGATCTCGGGGACCGTCCAGCGCGGCTATCGTTCGGGCGGCAGCGGCACCAACGTCCAGCGCGCGCAATATTTCACCTTCGGTCCCGAATATACCTGGAACTACGAGCTCGCGCTGCGGACCGAATGGTTCGACCACAAGCTGACGCTCAACGCCAATCTCTACCGGATCGACTGGACCGACCAGCAGGTCGATGTCGAGCTGACGCCGGGCAACGTCTATGACTCGCAGACGATCAATGCCGGCTCGTCGCGGCTCTGGGGATTCGAGATCGAGGCGCGGGGACGCCCGACGCGCACGCTGACGCTGTCGGCGGGACTCGGCTATTCGAACACCAAGTTCACCGACTTCAGCTTCTCGAGCGGTACGGCCTCGTACACCGCGAGCGGCAACGAGTTCGCTGACGCGCCGCGCTGGACCGCCAATGGCAGCGTCACCTGGGCATCGGAACGCGGGCTGTTCGCCAACCTCAATGCGAGCTACCGCAGCGCGGCGTTCCAGAGCGCGCAGGTCCAGACGGTGCGCGACATCGACGCCGCCACAGTCGTCAACGGCAAGCTCGGCTGGCAAGGCGAGCATTTCGGGGCGTTCGTGTTCGCGAGCAACCTGTTCGACGAACGCTACACCTCGGCGCAGTTCGACCTCGGCGGACACCGGCTCGGCATCGTCGGCGATCCGCGGACGGTGGGCCTCAGCTTCGAGGCGCGGTTTTGAGCGCGGGAACGCTCTTCCAGGTCTTCGGGCTGGTCGAAGGCGGTGTGCTCGGCGCTTGGCTGCTGCGCCGCGCGTGGAGGAACCGTAGCGGCAACCGGCGCGCGCTGATCTGGGGCGGCTGGCTGGTGCTTGCCGCGACCGTGCTGTGGCCGGCCTGGGTGCTGGGTCCGGCGCGCGGACCGTTCATGGCCTTCGCACTGATCTCGGTCGGCGCGCTTTGCCTGGTGGCAACGGGCGTCGAGATCCGCGCGGCACGTGCCCAGCGCGCCAGCAGCGAAAGCCTCGCGCCCGAGCCGCTCGAGCGGCCGTCGACCCTCTGGCGCGGCGTGCTGCGCTGGCTGCTCGCCGGGCCGATCGGGATGATCGCGGCGATGTCGCTCGGCGTCTGCTATGCGGTCTGTGTGCCCGGTGCCGCGCAGACGCGGCTGCTGATCGGCGGGTTGATCGTGCCGGTCGCCTGGGGCGGGGCGATGGCCTGGACGCTCGCCGACAACCGCATCCTGCGCGCGACCGCGGTGCTGGTCGGGACCGCGCTGGTCTGCTTCACCATTTCCGCGCTTCGGGGGTTCGCATGAGTGTCGACCAGGCAGCCGCCGCTTCGCCCGCCAAGGCACGCAAGCCGGTCTGGCCCAAGGTGCCGACCGAATTCGTGCGCGCAGTGCTCAAGGGGCACAGCTCGCTCGGGCTCGCCTTCGCCGCGCTGATCTACCTGATCTGCCTGACCGGTGCGATCGCAGTGTTCGCGACCGAGCTCAACCGTTGGGAGAATCCAACGCTTCCGCGCCTCGCCGCGGCGTCGCCGCAAGCCGCGCAGGCGGCCTATACCGCCGCGCTGGCGAAGGCGGGCGGGACGCCCGAGCATGTCTTCGTGATCCTGCCGGGCGGCGACCAGTCGCTGCTCAGCGTCCGGGTTCAACAGGAGGGCCAGGAGGAGAGCGAGGCCTGGGTCGCGGATGCCCAGGGCAACCTGGTAGGGACCGCCGATGCGCCCTGGACCGGGTTCCTGACCGAGCTGCACATCAATCTCCATCTGCCGCGGGTCTGGGGCGAGTTCCTGGTCGGGCTGATCGGAGTGGCCTTGCTCTCCTCGCTGATCTCGGGGCTGCTCGCCCATCCGCGCATCTTCCGCGACGCCTTCCATTTGCGGCTCGGCGGGTCGCGCCGCCTGCAGGAGGCCGATCTCCACAACCGGCTCGGCATCTGGGCCTTGCCCTTCCATGTCACCGTGTCGCTCACTGGCGCGCTATTGGGACTAACCACGCTGATCGTCGGCGTGCTTGGGCTTGCCGTGTTCCAGGGCGACACCTCCAAGGTCTATGCGCTGTTCCTGCCGCCCGAGGCCAAGGTCGATCACCGCGCCGCTCCGGCGCCCGACCTGCTGCCGCTCTTCGCCCAAGTCGCGCGGCTCGATCCCCAAGGGCGGATCGAGACGGTGTTCATCGACGACGCGGCCGAGATGGGGACGACGATCCAGGTGCTGGTCGATGACAATTCGACCCGGATCGCCAACACCGACACCTATGTGTTCGACCGCGCCGGACGCCTGATCCACACCAAGCGCGCCGCCGATTTCAACCTCGGCGAGAGCATCCTCGGCGCGATCGGACAGCTGCATTTCGGATGGTTCGGCGGCGGTATCGTCAAGATCGCCTATGGCCTGCTCGGGCTGGGGTTGAGCTATCTGGCGGCAAGCGGCGTCACGATCTGGCTGGCGCGCCGCCGCGACAAGGGGCGCCCGGCTCCGGCATGGGAACGCATCTGGACCGCGTTCGTCTGGGGTCAGCCGATGGCGCTTGCCGGGTCCGCGCTCGCGCTGGTGTTGGTCCCGGGGAGCGGGGAGGGCGTCGCAATCGCGATCTGGGGCGCGGCCACGCTCGCGGCGCTGTTGCTGACGCTCGGTCTGGAGGCGCCGGCTTTGTCGCGCGCCGGACGAGTCGCCACCGGCGCACTGCTCGTCGCCACTGGCCTCGGCCATGCGATCCTGCGTCCGAGCCCCGATCCGATCGCCTGGACAGTCGATCTGGCGCTCGGGGCAGGAGGAATCCTTGTCTGGGCGACGCTGCGGCGCCGGCAAGTCCCGGCGGCGGCTCCGGCGTCCTGAGCGTCGGCGCGCCGCCCCCGCGTCAGGCCGGGGTGCGGCCGCGGAGCCAGGCGAGGTCGGCCCGCCAGCGCGCATCGGCGACCGCCATTCCCGGCCGCACTCCGTACTGGCGGCGATAGCCGAGGATCGTTTCGTACAGGCACCGGCGGCGCTCCGGCGATCCGGGTTCGCCCCAGCGCGCCATGAAGGCTGCGTCGTTGATGCGGGGCAAATCGGAGGCGAGGATCCAGTCGAGCAATCGCCGGCGCTCGGCGCCCTCGAGCTTGCCCCATCGGACATTGTACCCGACACAGGCGAGCATCGGCAGGAAGCTGTCCGGACCTTTGTCCGCGCGGCGCGCGAACTCGCGGTGGATATCCTCGAGCAGCGCCTCCGCTTCGCCGCCACGTTCGGGATGGTCGAGGTTGAGGAGGCAATTGCGGTGCAGCGTGCGCAATCTCTCCTCGTCGCAGCGGCGCAGCTGCCCGGGCGTCATGCCGGCCGCTCAGCTCGCTGCCCTGAACAGCGGAAGCTCTTCGTCGGGACGTCCCGACGACCAGCGCTCGCCGAGATTCTCGCGATAATATTCGGCGTCGGCATAGCCGGGGCCGAGCAGCAGCAACGAGCCGCGCTCGAGCCAGCAGGTCTGATCTTGGCTCGGAAGCAGGTGCGGCATGGTCGAGCTTAGCGGTTCGACGCGTTCATTTGCCATGACAAGCATGCCGGCGCAGCCGCCGCCCTCAAATACGCCGGCCCAAGCGGCGACCGGGTGGTCCCAGAGCCCGATCCACCCGCGTGTGCATTGCCCCTTCGTTCCCATCGGATAGGCGAAGGATTCGAGCAGGATCAGGCACCGGGGAAGCGACCGGCCATCCCGCAGGCGGCTCCCGTCGCGCCAGAGATCGCGAGGATAGATGATACCCCGCTGGCTCGCAGGCACGGGCTTCACGAACGTCTCGACTGGAAGGCCCCATGCCATGGTCGTCAGCCGACGCATGCCGTCTTCCTCGATCACCACCGGCACGCGATCGCCGGGCCAGATCGATTCAGGCCAGACAAGCCCAGGGTCGGGCTCGGCGGCGAATAGCCGTACCATCTCCGACACCGAACCGCGGGTACGCAACAGACAGGTCATGGTCGGGCAGCCTCCCGTTCCTCGACAATGCCGATCGCGGATGCACTTGCACGCGATCGACTCGCATCCTTTGTTCGATATTTGTTCTGGATTCGGGCGCGGAGTCAATATCGCGGATTATGGAGGTCCCTTGGTCGGGGGTCGTCACGTCGTGCGGTTGTGATCGTCCGAGCCGCCCACGCGAGCAGCAGCCGCGGCGTCGCGGCGCGGTATGCAGAAATCCGGCCCCGCACAAGGAGTTGGAACGATCGCGAACGCGATGCTAGGCAATCCGAATGCCGCTCTCTCGCGATATCGATACCGCCGGTCTCGGCGCCATCCTCAAGACCGCGCTCGACGCGGTTGTGGTGATGCGGTTCGATGGCACCATTGCGGGATGGAGCGACATCGCGGAGCGCACCTTCGGCTGGTCCTTCGAGGAAGCCGCCGGCCGGCGGATGAGCGATCTCTTCATTCCGGAGCGGTTCCGCGACGCCCATGAGGCCGGTCTCGCCCGCTTTCTGGCGTCGGGCGAAGCGATCGTGCTCGACAAGCATCTCGAGCTCGACGCCGTGCATCGCGACGGACATGAATTCCCCGTCGAGCTTGCGATCACCCGCACCAGTTCGGCAGGAGAGCCGGTGTTTCTCGGCTTCCTCCGCGACATCAGCGAGCGGCGCGCGGCGGAGCGGCGTCAGCAACTGATGATCGGCGAACTCAATCACCGGGTGAAGAACCTGCTCGGCGTGGTTTCGGCGATCGCGCACCAGACCATACGCAGTTCTCCCTCGCTCGAGGATTTCGAGCCTGCCTTTGCCGGACGTCTCCAGGCGCTCGGCCACGCCCATGAGATATTGAGCACGGCGACGTGGGAGCGCGCCTCGCTGCGCACGCTGGCCGATGCGCTGCTCTTTGCGTTCAGCGGTAATGGCGATGGCCGCGTCCGGATCGACGGACCCGATCTGCTTCTCTCGCCCCGCCAATTCCTCAGCGTCAGCATGGTCCTCCATGAGCTCACCACCAATGCCGTGAAATATGGCGCGCTGACCGGTCCGGATGGCCGCATCGATCTCGTCTGGAGCGAAACGGGCGGACGCGTGACGCTGGCCTGGACCGAGCGCACGCCGCATCCTGTCGCGCCGCCCACGCGCAAGGGCTTCGGGAGCAAGATGATCGAACTCAGCGTTAGGCACGATCTGAAGGGCGTTGCCGATACCAACTGGTCGGAAAACGGGGTCGCCTTCACGGTCGAATTTGATATGGATTAACCAGCAAGAGGGTCGGCCAAGATGCTCGAGATGGTTTTGCCGCGATACGCGGCGGGGCGCGACAAGCCGCCGCCCGCAATACCTGCCGGACCTTCATCCGCAGGCAAGGAGAAGTGGCTCGGGACGCGCGTTCTGATCGTCGAAGACGAGATGATGATCGCCTGGATGATCGAGAGCCTGCTATCGGACGCGGGGTTCACCGATATCGTCGTGGCGGCCGATGGCGAGGAAGCCTGTCGTCTCGCCTCGGAGACCGCGCCGGGGCTGGTGGTTTCCGACATCAATCTCGGTGCAGGCATCAATGGTGTCGAAGCCGCGGTTGCGATCTGCAGCGACGGGCAAATCCCGGTCCTCTTCGTGACCGCCTATGCGGATGCTTCTGCGCGCGCTCGGATTGCCGAGCATTTCCCCGGTGCCGAGCTGCTGCGCAAGCCGCTCGATCGGAAGACGCTCATGGCTGCCGTCGCACGCGCGCTCGACCCGCCGCACTAGGGTCGCATTGGGACGATAGACTGCCCCTCGCTTCGCAGCCGGCGCGCATTGGCCGTCGCCGTGCGGTGGATCGGAGCGACCGCACGGCCGGGCAGCGAAGCCAGTGTCGCTACCAGGTCGAGATTGCGCTCGGCGATGCGGATCCAGTCGGCTGGCCACAGCGGCATACCCCCGGATAGGCGGCCAAGGTCGCGCGCATTCGCCTCGCTCACCGCCTTCAGCTTACGGGCGGCGCTCGTCACCGATGCGTGAGAAAGCCCGAATGCGTCCACCTTCTCGGTCACCATCAGATTCAATTCCCGGTGATCCGCGGTCCAGGGATTGGCGATGGCCTCACCGATTGTCGGCAATCGGGCCGCAACGACACCGGGCGCCGCGATCATGGTCTCGGCAAGGGCCAGATTGGCGCGCACCAACTCCCACGGCCAGATCCAGAGCGAGAACAGGTCCGTCTGTCGAGCCATCTCAATCTCCAATGCTGCAATGCAACAACGCAAAGACGGGCTTGGAGTGCCACGAGAGTTTACATTCCCTGGGAGGCCGGCGCACCCGTGCCCGGATCGGCGGTCTTGACCCTGGAAATCCACGAGCTGTAGTATGGAGGCAATACACTTTAGGGGAACGGCATGGCCATTCTTGCTTCAGCCATGATCGCGATAGGCGTAGCGTTGGCGAACGGCCATTCGATGCCCGGTGTCGAGCAACAGGTCCGCCACGGCGACGAGAAGTTCTGGCAGGCTTTCAATCGCTGCGATCGCGCGCAGATGCGCGCGCTGTTCACCGAGGACGTCGAATTCTACCACGACCGTACCGGCGCCACCGTCAGGCGAAGCGCGGTGGTCAAGTCGCTGGCCGACGGGCCTTGCGGCACCCCAGGCCTGCATGTCCGGCGCGAAGTGGTCGCCGGCTCGACCTCCCTCGACCCGGTGCCCGGCTTCGGGGCGATCGTGACCGGCCGCCACCGGTTCTATGCGAAGCGCGATGGGCAGGCGGAGCGCCTGGATGGCGAAGCCCGCTTCGCCATCGTCTGGAAGGTTGCCCATGGCCGCGCACAGATTTCGCGGGTGTTGAGCTTCGGACACGGCCCCGCATTGGACGCTGCTGAACCGAAACCCGCGTCTCTCTCCATGGCTATGCTCGCACGCTATATCGGTCGTTATGCCACGCCGAAGGGGGCGGTCGACGTGACACTGGAGGATGGCCATCTGCGTCTCGTCTCCGGCGGTCTCGACACCGACCTTGTCGCGATCACTTCGACGAGCTTTCGTGCAGGACAAAGAGCGCTGGACTTGGAGTTCGCCGTTGGGAAGAACGGCGGCATAAAGCTGCTGGTCTGGGAAAATGGATCGCTGGTCGCGGAAGGCGATCGTTCGAACGACCGGTGACTTATCCACGTGCGGGAGGCGAGAGCCACCGCGCTGCTTCAGGGAGCGACCATGGAAGCGAATTCGTGAGCCGGAATTTCGCGCATGCCGTGGCAGGGTTGTTGGGGGCGCTGTTCCTCCCGGTGTCCAGCCTGGCCCAGGCGCGGGATCGCGATCCCAGCATCCAGGTCGAAACCGCGGTCGCGACGGCGATCGACGGCACGAAGATGCCGTATGAGATCGGCACCCTGCATGTGCCCGAGAACCGCGCCAAGCCGGAAAGCCGGCTGATCAGCATCGGTTTCGCGCGGGTCAAGGCCAGCCGGCCGACCGGTGCGCCACCCATCTTCCTGCTGGCCGGCGGTCCGGGCGTGACGATGCTCGATATCGTGCTCGACCAGGACGACGCGGCGCGCCGGCGGGTCAAGGTCTGGCAGGCCTATGCCGAGGTTGCGGACCTGATCGTGATAGAGCAGCGCGGCTACACGCTGCGCGGCGACCTGATGGAACTGGCTTCCAGGCCGCTCCCGCTCGACCGGCCGACGACCGCGGCCGACGACACCGACGTGGTGCGCGACCTCGCACGCCGCGCGCAGGGCGCTTATCCGCAAGCCGATCTCTCCGGCTATTCGATCGGGCAGATCGCCGATGACGTCGACGATCTCCGCCAGGCGCTCGGCTATGGGAAGATCAGCCTGGTCGCCGCCAGCTTCGGGTCGCAATGGGCCTTCGCCGTGATGAAGGCGCATCCCGGCACCGTAGCGCGCGCGGTGATCACCTCGGCCGAGCCGCTCGACTATGGCTATGACATGCCCTCGCAGGTGTTTGCCGTCTATCAGCGGATCGCCTGGGAAGCGGACCGGGATCCGGGCCTTCGGCCCTGGATGCCGCCCGGCGGCCTCATCGCCGCGATCCGGGCGACCTGCGATCGCCTGGCCAAGGCGCCCATAACCGTCACGATCAAGGAGGAAGCGGATCGCCCGCGCACGATCGTGTTGGGCCTGGAGGACTATCAGGCGGCGCTGCTCGATGCCGCGCAGCATGCCGCGGGCTTTCCCCGTTTCGTGCTCGATGCCTATCATGGCCATTATGAGGATTGGGCGCGGGCTGCCATTGCCGGGCGCGCCTCGGAAAAGCGATCGCTGATCAATCCGCTGATCAACATCGGCCTCGACATGAGCGCGGAGCGCAAGAGCCTGTTGTGGAGCGATCCGGCGCTTCCCATCATCGGCAGCTGGAATTTCGCCTCCTATCTCGCGACCAAGGGTGAGTGGCCGGTCCCCGACGCCGGCGACGCGTTCCGGAAGCCGGCGACCGATCCCACGCCGATCCTGTTCGTGCAGGGCGACTGGGATCCCTCGACGCCGATCGAGAACACGCTCGCCATGCTGCCCTGGTTTCCCAACGCGCGCATGATCATCCTCCACCGCGCCCAGCATGGCGGCACCTTCCAGTGGCTGCGCTCGCGGCCCGAGGTCGCCGCGCAAGCCTATGCGTTTCTCAGGACGGGTGACACGGCGGGACTTCCGACCGAGGTGTCGCTTGACCCGGTTGCATTCGAGCGGCCGGCATTCTGAAGCGCGTGTAACGATCTTGCTGGATACTCCGCGTTCGCCGCCTCTCGAATTATTGATTTGGCACCGCGATCGCCGATCATCCTTCTTAAGCATCTGAGAAATGCGCGGTTCATCTGACCTCCGTATCCAATGCCGTCGCTAGGTCTCTAATTGCCAAGGAGAATTGGGTGCGCATCGGTCTGGTCGGTTCCTCATTGCTCGTGATCTCATTGGCCCTTTCCGCCTGCGGTTCGCAGGACAGGCGTTCGGACCAGCCGAAAAGCCTCACCCTTGACCAGGTTCGATGGAGCGACAGCACCGCCCGTCAGCTGAGAGATGCGATCGGCAAGCGTGCGGCCCATGGCCTCGATCAGAAGCAGTTCGGTAGTGACGGCGCCGCCACGGGTGCGCTCGACCAGGCCAGGCTCAACGAGGCGGCGCTCGCCTATGCCGGCGCTCTGGCGCATGGGGCGAGCGATCCGGGCAAGCTGTTCAAGATCTACTCGGTGGGGCGTCCGCAGCCCGATCTCCGTGCCGGTCTTGCCCAAGCGCTGAAGGACGGCAAGGTCGGCGAATGGCTCGAGAGCCTGGCACCGCAGGACGAGAACTATCGCAAGCTCTCGCAAGCCTATCTGGCGCTTCGCAAGCAGGGCGATTCCGCCGCCCCGGCGATTCCGCAGGTCAGCGAGCCGCTCAAGCCGGGTGTGACCGACAAGCGCATCCCGGCGATAGCCGCGCAGCTGGTCGCATTCGACTATCTCGACAAGGGCGCGGCGCAAGGCGAGCGCTACACGGCGGCGATGGCGCGCGCGGTGCAGCGCATGCAGGCCGACTATGGCATCGACCCCGATGGCACGATCGGCAGCGATGCGCTCGAGATCCTCAATTTGTCGGACGCCGACCGTGCGCGCGCGATCGCGGTGAACATGGAGCGGCTGCGCTGGCTCGAGCGCGAACCGCCCGCCACGCGCATCGACGTCAACATCGCCGCCGCGCGCCTGACCTATTGGCGCGACGGCAAGATCGCCGATGCGCGCAAGGTGATCGTCGGCGAACCCGACACCGAGACGCCGCAACTCGGATCGCCGATCGTCAATCTCGTCGCCAACCCGACCTGGACGGTGCCGGCATCGATCGCGAGCAAGGAGATCGCCGGCAAGGGCGCGGGCTATCTGCGCCGCAACAACATGGCGTGGAAGAACGGCAAGATCGTCCAGCAACCGGGGCCCAGGAACTCGCTCGGCCTGGTCAAGTTCGACATGGAGAACCCGCACTCGATCTATCTCCACGACACGCCGGTCAAGCAGCTGTTCGCAGAAGTGCAGCGCCAGCGCAGCCATGGCTGTGTGCGCGTCGATGATGCGCTCGGCTTCGCCGAGATCCTCGCCCGCGACGAAGGCGTGCTCGATCAGTGGCACCAGGCGCGCACCACGGGCAAGGAGACGTTCGTGAAGTTGCCGCGCCAGATCCCGGTCCGCCTGCTCTACCAGACGGTGGTGTTCAACCCCGAGGGAGAACTCGTGATGCGTGGGGATCCCTATGGCTGGAACGACCGGGTCGCCGAGGCACTTGGCTTCAAGATCGGCGCGGGCCGGCGGGTGCGGAGCGACGCTGGCGATATCGGTCCCTGACGATCGGCCGGTATCGACAGACCGCTTGCCCACAAGGCAGGGTCGCGCTTCCCGCCATGGTCCGGATCAGCCAGAGCCGCCGGCCCGACGCGCGGACCGGCGGCCTGACCTCACGCTTCAAGCGGCTTCGCGATCACCCTTAGGCGCCTCCAGGCGATCGTTGGCGGCGGCGGTGGCCCCGCCGATCGGGATCTTCCGGGGCTTCATCGCTTCCGGCACGACGCGCTTCAGCGCGATCGAGAGCAGGCCATTCTCGAAGCGGGCGTTGCCCACTTCGATGAAATCGGCGAGCTGGAAACGGCGCTCGAACGCGCGCGTCGCGATGCCGCGGTGCAGATATTCGCCCTGACCGTCATCGTCGGCGCGCTTGCCGGTGACGGTGAGCTGGTTCTGCTGCGCGACGATCTCGATATCGCCGGGATCGAAACCGGCAACCGCCAGGGTGATGCGATAGCTGTCCTCGCCGTCCTTCAGGATGTCGAAGGGCGGATAGCCATCGTCCTCGCGCTGGCCGGTTTCGAGCAGATTGAAGAGCCGGTCGAAGCCGACCGTGGAACGCCGATAGGGCGTGAAGTCGAATGCAGTTCTCATCTCCAAATCCTCCTGATGAAGCGATCTGGGCATGAGTTGCGCCGGAACAGCAGAGCCGGCGCCCTCTATGTCCAGCCGGACCCGAAGCGCGGCGTCCGGTGCGACATAGCTAATTTCGTCGATTCCGGGTTCAAGAGATCGAACGGAAAAAATGCACGCTTCTCAGTCCGGGGCGTTTGCCGATGTCGATGGGGGGCACCGCGGCCGGGGAGGAAGCCTCCGATCATGCGCCGGGCTCGATCGACCCTCCCCAAAGAGACGTGCGCGGAAGCCGGTGCGGCATAGGCGATAGCGGGCGGCAAACGCCCTCCGCCGGCCGTGACGCCCGAGCCCCTAGTGTCGGCTAGCGCAATCGCCCGAGAATCTGATCGAGCGGGTTTCCGCCCGATCCGCCGCCGAGCAGCCCGCCGAGACCACCCAGGCCGCCCGTGCCGCCGGCACCGAGGATCGATCCCAGCACGCCGCCCAGACCTCCGCCCGGGGCGCCGGCAGTACCGCCCTGCGCGAAATGCTTGGCCACCATCGCCGCGACGATCGGCAGCATCGCCTTCAGGATCGTGCTCGAGACGCCGCTTTGTCCGGCGGCATGGTCGGCGACCTGCCGGCTCACATCCTTGGTGCCGAAGATGTGCCCGAGGATGTCGTTGCCGATCGGCGTGTCGGGCTGGTCGACAGCAGCCGCAGCGCCTTCCAGCGCGCCGAGATCGCCGGCGTCGGCCTTGTTCTGGAAGCCACCCAGCACCGCGGGCAGCAGCGATCCCAAAGCGGCGCTGGTCTGTTCGGGGCTCAGGCCGAACCGTGCGCCAAGGCCTGCGAAATCCGTTCCATTGGTGGCCAAAATCTCGTTCAGTCCCTGCATCTCGTTCCTCGTTCGTGAAGATGTGGCGGCGCTCGCGGTGCCAGCCCTTAGCTGTCCGGGCCCGTTTCGCTCGCGGGGAGCCGCTCGGCGAGCGCGGCGATCCCGTCGCCGCTGAATGCGTTCAGGCTGGCGCCGTCGATCTGGACCGGACGCTCGAGCGTGAGCACGGCCTGGGCCCGGTGTTCGGGGTCGAGCGCGCACCAGGCCAGAACCGCGCCGGCAAGGCTGGTGACCTCGGCGACATCGCTGCCACCGCGCGGCACATTCTCGAGCGCCGCGCTCATCCGCCAGTCGATCTCGGGCGACAGCGTTTCGTCGCCCCATTTCGCTTCGGTCATCACGGCCTCCCGCCAGCGTCGCCCCTCCTCAGTTCCGCAGGTTGTCGGGGACGACGCCGCCATTCTCGGCGAGCTTGGCCATCACTGCCTTGTGCAGCGCGATATTCTGCTCGGCGCTGCCATCCTCGCCGGCATGGACGCCGAGCTCGGCACCCAGTTCCTTGCGCGCGGTGAGGCTCGAATCCAGGTCGAGCAGCTTGAGCAGGTCGACGATCGACGACTGATAGTTGCCGCCGCCACCTTCCTTCATCGAGGCCATTTCCGAAAGCACCGCGCCGACATCGACATTGGCGGGCTGCGCCGCCTCGGGCGCCGGTGCGGTGGGCGCGGCCTGCGGTGCCGGCGCGGCAGAAGCAGGCGCGGCCGGAGCCGGTGCGGCTTTGGCGCCGTGGCCGAAAATCTTGCCCATGATGTTGCCGAAAATGCTCATATCCTCGCTCCTTGGTAGTTCGATGCCCGAAGGTCTCGCCTAGAAACGGCGGGCGCGCCGGAAGGGTCCGGCGGAACAGCGGCGGGTGCCGGGGGTTCTCAAGACGCTGCTTCGTCAAAGGAGGGACTCATGAAATTTGTTGCGATCACCACGGTATCCGCGGCTGCGCTGGCGCTCGCCGCGTGCGGGCAAAAGGCGACGACGACCGAAACGAACAATGTCGTGACCGTCGACACCGATGAGAGCGCGGCGCCTGTGGCGAGTGCGGGCCAGACCTTCGCCAATGGTGCGGCGGCGAGCGATGCCTTCGAGATCGCGACGTCGCAGCTGGCGCTGACCAATGGCAGCGCCAGCGCGATCAAGAAGTTCGCGCAGAAGATGATCGCAGCCCACACCGACTCGACCGCGAAGCTGAAGACCGCGGCGGCCAGCGCCAGCCCGGCGATCACGCCCGACGCGACGCTGACCGCCGAGCAGCAGGCCAAGCTCGACTCGCTCAAGGGCCTGTCGGGCGCGGCCTTCGACAAGGCCTATGCGGCTGCGCAGGTCGAGGGCCATCAAAAGGCGCTCGACACACTCCGCGCCTATTCGGGGTCGGGCGACATCCCGGCGCTCAAGTCCTTTGCGACGACACTGACGCCGACGGTCGCGGCACATCTCAACATGGCCAAAGGGCTCAAGCCCTGACGGACCGCGCGGCTCCGGAAACCAGCTCCCTTCCGGAGCCGCGCGGCTTCGACCTCGAAGTTTCCCTGATTGAAATGCCGCTCTGCCGAAGCCGCCCAACTAGACTGTCAGCTGCGCCCGAGCCGCATCGTCCAGCTTGCCGGCGAGTCCCGGCACTTCGTCCAGCTGCCGCAACTCGGTGAAGCGTCCGCGCTCCTCGCGGTAGCGGACGATCTCGAACCCATGCCCGGATAACGGTGCAACCGAATCCAGCTCCTCCGCGCTCGCGGCGTTGATATCGAGCTTGCCGGCTTGCGTGCTCAAGACCGCTTGCCCTTCCCGGTGCGAGGAGATTTGGCGGGCGGGAGATCAGACAGCTTCTGTTTGACCGTCTTCACCGCCTTGCTGATCACGCCCTCCTCGGCCGCCTCGGCATCGGCCTTGGTCTTGTGCTTGACGCCGGGATCCTCGGCCGGCGGCGCGTAGACCGAGAACAGCTTGAGCAGTGTCGTGCCCTTGTTGATAATGTTGTGCTTCGCCCCCTGCGGAATGACCACCATGTGATTGGCGGCAACCTTGGTGCTGCGGCCATCGATCACCGCGCTGCCCGTGCCTTCAACGAAATAGGTCGTCTGGTCGGCGCGGTGGGTTTCCTCGCCGATATCCTCACCTGGCTTGAGGCTCATCAGGACGATCTGGATATTCTTGTCGAGATAGACCTCCTTCTGGAAGAAGCTGTTGGCCTTGGCCAGTTTCACCATGTCCTTGTTGAACGCCATGTCGCTCTCCGTTTTTTGGACTAAGCGCGACAACGACCAAGTCGGGCAAAAGGCGCATCGGGTTGATTGGATCGGCCAATGGCACGCCCACGAAACGGTTGGCACCAGACAAATCGCTGTTCGTTCTGCGGGTTAGCAACAGAGAACGGGTATGTCGGACACCAGGATCGTCGCCATTGGGCTGCTCACCGAACGCGACCTGCATCGGCTCGGGGACACGTTTAGAGGCGCCATACCGGTCGAGCCCGATTCGATCTTCGACGATTTGCTGAAGCAACTCGACAGGATCGAGGTCGAGCCACTCGGCAGGGGGGTGCTGTTGCGGGCGGATCAGACAGATTAGAGCATCGCCGCCCCTAGCGGAGCTGACTATCTTTGCTCCCGCGACGGTTGATGCCGACGGTACGGATTGCCGCGTCGCGGTCGGCCTGACAGGCGATGCAGGTGCGGCTCGCCGGCTGCGCCTTGCGGCGCGCCGCCGCAATCTCCTCGCCGCAGTCATTGCAGCACCGCGAGCCTTCGCCGGTGGCGAGCAACGCGCGGGCGTGGCTCACGGCGTCCGCCACGGTATCGTCGATCTGATCCTGTACGGCGCCATCCTGCGCCCAGCCATTGGCCATGTTCGGTCCTTTTGATGCACCAACGCGCAGGGCGGCGTCCGGTCGGCATGGGCGGCGAGGCCGCCCATGAGGTGCGAAGGGCCGCCCCGTTGCCGGAGCGGCCCTTCCATTGTCGTGCCTGGTGCTGGCAGCTCAGCCGAGCAGCGCTCGCGTGCGGCATGTGACAATGAGACATTCGACCACCTCCTTTCCGTTGTTGACGATGCTCGGAATGTGGGAAGGCGCTCCGCGCAATTCAATCGCAAGCTACTGAGAATATGCATATAATCGGCTGAAAGGTGGGGGCGAGGCGCGCGGGCGTGGCCGTGGTTTGAGAAGCGGAGCCTCGAGATGACCCATCCCGTCTGGCGAGGCCGGCCAGCGTCTGCTGCCTCCCCACTATCGCGATATGCGATTGATCGTCCCGTCCTGCTTTTGGTAAAATGCCGCCGCAGACTCGCAGTGGAGAGGAGGGTTCGTCATGAACGCCCCAGTCGATCGCGAATATCTGGAGCGCCGCCGCCAGCAATCGCTTGCGCGCGCCGAAGATGCCCAAGATCCCGCGGTTGCGCGCATACATCAGGAATTCGCCCAGCTTTATACCAACGCGCTGGGGGATAATGACGGAGATACTGATCGCGCCGGGACGGGACCGGGTGCAAACGGTGACAAGCGTCCCGGTCCGTAGTTGACCCACTGAGCATGGCCTTGGTCAGGTAGGCCGGCCCGGTTCGGTGATGACAATCTCGAATCTGTCTTTGGGCAGCGCCGCCGTTGGCGCGCCAGCGCTGGTGCCGGTGACGGGCAAGCTGTCTACCGCCCGCTGGCAATCGCGCTCTCGATACTGGCGCCTCAATTCCGAGCGATCAGGCCGGCGACGCCACTCATCAGCGTGAACGCGGCTGCCTCGTCCCAATAGTTCAGCGTGGACCGGCGGAGCGGCGTCCTGTGATACAGCGCCAGACCAGTGTTGATCAGAGCTGCGAGCGCGAACAGGATGGAGAGCGTGAGCAGGTATCCCTCATTCTGTTGCGCAAGCGCGAACACCGCCAGAAATCCGGCTTTCAGCGAGAAGCGCTGAATAACGTAGCGGTTCTCAGCGTTCATGTCTGATCGTAGCTCTCCGTGTCAGGCGATCTTCGACCGATCAGGCTAGCCCGGAAACACAACCATCGCGATCGCGGCGATCGCCATCACCGCGGTCGCCAGCCACCCGAAGAATTTGAGCCCGGCCGATGCCACGAACTCGCCCATGATACTGGTCTTCGAGACCACGATCATCAGGCCGATCAGCACCGGAACCGCGACGAGGCCGTTGATGACCGCGCTCCAGAAGAGTGCTTTCATCGGATTGATCGGCGACCAGTCGATCGCGAGCCCCAGTAGCATGCCGAGCGTGATGACCAGATAGAAGGCCTTGGCGCGCCACGGCTGATGCTCGAGGCTGGCGGTCCAGCCCCCGATCTCGCAGATGGCATAGGCGGACGAGCCGGCGAGGATCGGAACCGCGAGCAGGCCGGTGCCGACGATGCCGAGGCTGAAGATGACGAAGGCGAGATTGCCCGCCACCGGCTTGAGCGCCTGGGCGGCGTCCGCCGCGCTCTGGATATCGGTCTTGCCGGCGGCGTGGAGGGTCGTTGCGGTGCCGAGGATGATGGCGAGCGCGACGATGTTCGATACCGCCATTCCGGCGAAGGTGTCCCAGCGGATCCGGCTGAGCGCATCTGGAGCCTGAGAGCGCTTGCGCTTGAGTGGCTCGCGCCCCTCGACCTGGTCGAGTTCCTCGACTTCCTGCGCTGCCTGCCAGAAGAACAGGTAGGGACTGATCGTCGTGCCGAACACCGCGACGATGGTGGTCACCGCGCCGGCGCCGGCGATGGTCGGGATCACCAGACCGCGCAGCGCTGACGGCCAATCGACCTTCACGATGAAGAGCAGGGCGATATAGGCGAACAGCACCAGCGTCAGCCATTTGAGGAAGTTGACGTAGCGGTGGTAGGGAACGAACAGCTGCAGCAGCAGCGAGAGCACGGCAAAGGCCACGGTCAGGCCGTGCGACCATCCGCCAACGACCAGCGCGGACGCCTCTCCCATCGCGGCGAGGTTGGCGCCGATGTTGATCGTGTTGGCGACGAATACGAGCGCGATCAGGCCGAGCACCAGCCAGCGCGGCATCACCTTGCCGAGGCTGTTGCCGAGACCCTGACCGGTGACGCGGCCGACCCGCGCGCTCGCCAGCTGCACCGCGACCATCAGCGGGTAGCAGAGCGTCATGGTCCACATGAGCCCGGTGCCGAACTGCGCGCCCGCCTGCGAATAGGTCGCGATGCCGCTCGGATCGTCATCAGCCGCGCCGGTGACGAGACCGGGCCCGAGGCGCTTGAGCTTGTCGGTCAGTGCCACGGACGATCTCCCTGCAGGCGCGCGCGGCGGCACGCGCATTTCTGTTCGCGGCTTAACGCGTTGGGATCACAACCGTTTCACCGGCGGAAGCGGGGCTTGCGTGCACGGCGTCCGTCTGGCTCAGTCCTGCCGAACCGTCGTCACCATCCGCACCAGATCCGACAGGGTTCGCGCCTGCATCTTCATCATCACATTGGCCCGGTAGACCTCGACGGTGCGCGCGCTGATTCCTAGATCGAACGCGATCGCCTTGTTCGCCTCGCCGCGCACCAGCCCGTCCATCACCTCGCGCTCGCGCCCGCTAAGCGCCGCGATCCGATTGCGTATCTCCTGGCGTGCAGCCTGCGCCTGCGCATCGCCCGCTTGCGCTGCGATCGCCTTATGGATCGCATCCAGCATGACTTCGTCGTCGAAGGGCTTCTCGATGAAATCGGCGACCCCGGCATGCAGCGCCTGGATCGCCAGCGGGACATCGGCATGGCCGGTGATGACGATCACCGGAACGGCGGCGCCGCGCCGTTTCATCTCCTCGACAAGCTCGATGCCGCTGGTGCCGGGCATCCGCACGTCGGTGACGATGCAGGCGCCGGCCAGCGGCGGCGACGCGGCGAGGAAGACATCGGCGGAGACGAACGAGCGGACCCTGATGCCGGCCGTGTCGAGCAGGAACTCCAGCGCGTCGCGCGCGCCTTCGTCGTCGTCGATCACATAGACGATCGGATCACTCGCCATCGTACAACTCCTCCTCGCCGACCTGGCGCAGCGTGAAGCCGAACTCCGCGCCACCGCCTTCGCGCGGCCCGGCCCAGATGTGCCCGCCATGCGCCTCGACGATCGTGCGCGAGATCGACAGCCCGACGCCCATACCGGTGCGCTTGGTGGTAATGAAGGGCTGGAAGAGTTGGCCGGCGACATCGGGGTCGATGCCGGGTCCGGTGTCGGCAACGGTCACCTGGACCATCCCGGCCTCCCCAGGGGCAAGCGCGATGGTCAGCTCGCGCGGCGCGGCCGGCCCGGCGACCATCGCATCGACGGCGTTGCGCACGAGGTTGAGCACCACCTGCTGGATCTGCACCTTGTCCGCCAGCACTAGGTCGACCGCGCGGTCGAAGGCATAGTGGACGCGGATGCCATGTTCCTTGGCGCCGAGCAGCGCGAGCGCGCTCGCTTCCTCGACCAGCTTGGGCAGGCTCTCGACCGACCGCTCGGTCTCGCCGCGCGCGACGAATTCGCGCAGGCGGCGGATGATGTCCCCGGCGCGCAGCGCCTGCGCGGCGGTCCGCTCGAGCGCATCGTTGACGCGCTCAAGGGGGGGATCGTCGCGCGCGAGCAGCCGCCGGCTGCCCTGCATGTAATTGGCGATGGCCGAGAGCGGCTGGTTGAGCTCATGCGCCAATGCCGATGCCAGCTCGCCCAGCGCGGTGAGGCGCGAGACACGGACGAGTTCGTCCTGCAGTTCCTGCACGCGCGCTTCGGTCGCCTGGCGCTCGGTCAGGTCGCGGATGAAGCCGGTGAAGTGACGCTGCCCCGCGACGCGCATCTCGCCCACCGCCAGCTCGATCGGAAAGGTCGACCCGTCCTTGCGCTCCCCGACGACGACCCGGCCCTGGCCGATGATCCGCTGCTCGCCGGTCCGGTAGTAGCGCGCGAGATAATCGTCATGCGCGGAGCGATAGGGGTCGGGCATCAGCAGGCTGACGTTGCGGCCGCGCACCTCCTCCGCCTCCCAGCCGAACATCCGCTCCGCCGCGGGACTGAAGTCGCGGATCAGTCCCGCCTCGTCGATCACCACGATCGCGTCGGGCACGGTGTCGAGCAGCGAGCGGAGATGGGCTTCGCGCCGGGCCAGCCCCTCGGTCACCTGCTCGGCATGCGCCCGGGCGCGCTGGAACCACTCGCCGCCCAGCGCCACCGCGCCGCCGATCGCGACAAAGGCGGCGGCGGCGATCCCGCTGCCCATCGTGATCGGACCGGCCATGCTGTCGCACCACAGGCCCACCGCCGCACCCGCGATGCTCGCCGCGATCCCGGCGCGCAGTCCTGAGAAGGCGCCCGCGACCACCACTGCGGGGACGAAGAAGATGAAGGTGGCGCGCTGACCCAGCTCGGCGGCGAACGCGATCCGTACCCCTGCGCCGATCGCAATCGCCACAGCCGCCAGAGCCAGCGTAACCGGCAAGGTGAGGCTGGGCAGATAGTGCTGCAGGGGATGCCGCTTCGAGGTCACGCGATTCCTTCAATCGGCGGGGGCGGATCTTGCGCCTCCGGGAAATCCCTTAGGGTAAGGGCGGTAGGGACAACATCCAAATTTCCCGGCCATCCCGAGCGGCATAGATGCAGCGCCATACGGAAACACCGCATCACCGGAGACCCGCCATGACCGCACCGTTCATCGATCTCAGCGTCCACCATCAGCCCAAGGGGCTCTCCGACCGCATTGCGTTCGGCTTCACCAAGCTGCTGCGCTGGACCGCCGATACCTTCTTCGCCGAGCGCTATGGCCACCGCGCCGTCGTGCTCGAGACCGTGGCGGCGGTGCCCGGCATGGTCGGCGCGACGATCACCCATCTCGCCTGCCTGCGCCGCATCTGCGACGACAAGGGCTGGATCAAGACGCTGATGGACGAGGCCGAGAACGAGCGCATGCACCTGATGACGTTCATCGAGATCTCGAAGCCGACCTGGTTCGAGCGCGCGGTGATCATCGGCGTGCAATGGGTATTCTACCTGTTCTTCTTTGGCCTCTATCTCGTCAGCTCCAAGACCGCGCACCGGGTGGTCGGCTATTTCGAGGAAGAGGCGGTGATCAGCTACACCCATTACCTCGCCGAGATCGACGAAGGCCGCAGCGCCAACGTGCCGGCGCCCGAGATCGCCAAGCGCTATTGGGGCCTGAGCGCCGACGCGACGCTGCGCGACGTGGTGCTGGTGGTCCGCGCCGACGAAGCCCATCACCGCGACGTCAACCACGGCTTTGCCAACGAGCTGGCCGGCCTGCCCACCGGCGCGGTCGCGGAATGCCCGCCGCATGTCGCGCTGGAGCCGATCTGGAAGAAGGTCGCCTGAACTGGCAGGGCCGCACCGGACCGTTCCGGTGCGGCCTTTCCGTTCGCTGGAGTGGAGCGAGATGATCCCGGAAATCACCGAAGCCGATATCGCCCGGCTGGTACCCGCCTTCTACGATCGCGTCCGCCAGGACGATTTGCTTGGGCCGATCTTCAACGATGCGATCGGCGATTGGCCGCATCATCTCGAGAAGCTCGAAGCCTTCTGGTCTTCGGTCATGCTGACCAGCGGCCGCTACAAGGGCCAGCCGATGGTCGCCCATGTCCGCCACGCGGCCGCGATGACGCCGGAGAATTTCGCGCGCTGGCTGGCGCTATGGAGCGAGGTCAGCGGCGAACTGCTGGACTCCGGCGTGGCCGCGCTGTTCCAGGACAAGGCGGCGCGGATCGCCGAGAGCCTGCAACTCGGCATCCAGTTCTACCGCGAGCGGAACGCGGCATGAGCGCCGTGCTTCCCCAAGGTGCCGAGGCGTACAAGCGCACGCCCAGCTTCGACGAAGCGAGCGTGCCCGCCGCGCTGCTGCGCGATCATTCGACCAAAGAAGGCACCTGGGGCCTGCTTCGCGTCGAACAGGGCCAGCTGCGCTACGCCGTCACCGATCCGCGGCGTTCGCGTTCCGAGACGGTTCTCACGCCGATGACGGTACCGGCGGTGATCGAGCCGACCATCCTCCATCATGTCGAGCCGCTCGGCGCCGTTCGCTTCCATGTCGAATTCTACCGCTGAGCAATCGTCGGCACGCATGCGTGGCTGAAAGGGGGCGACGAGGCACGTTCGAATGGAGCGACAGGATCTGAGGCGCGCGAAGATCTTCCGCGGCGGCGCCGGCGGCTTGCGGTCATTTCATCTTGAGCGGAAACCCCGCGACAGGCCGCCGCCGCGAAGCTGGGCCGCGGCCTGTCGCCGCGCCTGGGCGCGTTCAACGCCGCGCTCTCCGGCGCAGGCGCCTATATCCTGCTGTTCGCCGCGGTACAACTCGCGCTGCCGGCGGCTGGTGTCGCTGCCGACCTGCGCTACGCCGGGCTGCTTGAGTCGCGCTCGCGGCCAGCGCATCCCGGCCCGCTGATGGTGGGCGTCATCGCTCGCTTTTGCTATCGTGCGGCGATGGAAACGGAATTGGCGCGGTGGCGTTGCGTGACGGAAGACGAGACACACGTGGTTGTCGTCGAGCTCCAGCATTTTCCCGCGCAGCGAGCGGGCGCGCCGGTCCGCAACTATCCGGGTGCGCGTCGCTTTGCGCTCACGACGGGCGAGACGGTGCGGTACATCGACAGCGATACGTTCGCGCTGTCCGAGACCGGGGAATTGCTGCGCCGGATCGCCTGAGCGCGGCTGAGCCTCCAGGCGGTGGGGTCTGGCGGCCTAGCAGTCCTGTCCGGCCCGCAGCCGGTTGTCACGATTGGCGAGATCTTCGTATCGGCAGAGCGGTGCAGGATCGGCATCGCGTAGCCGGAGGGCGCAATCGAGATCGGCGAGGAGATCGTCGGGATGCTCGAGACCGATCGACATGCGGATAAGCCTGTCGGAAATTCCGGCGACCTCACGCGCTTCGGCGCCCATATCCGCATGGGTCATCGTTGCCGGGTGGGCGACCAAGCTTTCGACGCCGCCGAGCGACTCCGCCAGCGTGATCACGCGAACCCCTTCACAGAAATTGCGGACGGCCTGCCGCGGCCCGGCGAGCTCGAAGCTCAGCATGGCGCCAAACCCCCGCTGCTGGCGCGCGGCGAGCGCGTGGCCGGCATGGCTGGCGAGGCCGGGATAATGGACCGCGCCGACGTCGGGATGGCCGGCGAGGAACCGTGCGATCAATCCGGCGGTATGCTGCTGGCGTTCGATGCGCGGGAACAGGGTGCGCAGGCCGCGCAAGGACAGCCAGGCGTCGAACGGCGCGCCGGTGACGCCGGTCGTGTTCGCCCAGGCCTTGAGGCTTTCTACGCGGCTCGGCTCCGCGGCTATGACCGCACCGCCCACCACGTCCGAATGCCCGTTGAGGAATTTGGTGGTCGAGTGGATGACATAGTCGGCGCCGAGCGCGATCGGCCGCTGCAATGCCGGCGACAGGAACGTGTTGTCCGCGGCGACCAGCGCGCCGGCGGCGTGCGCCTGCGCGGCGATCTCGGCTATGTCGGCGATGCGCATCAGCGGGTTGCTCGGGGTCTCGATCAGGACCAGAGCCGGCGCGTCCGCCAGCGCTGCCGACAGGGCGCTCGCATCCGACTGGTCGACGATGCTGAGACGCAGCTGCCGCTTTGCCGCGCGCGCCTTGAGCAGCCGCAGCGTGCCGCCATAGCAGTCGTGCGGCGCGACGACATGGGCGCCGCCCTCGAGCTGCCCCAGCACGAGATCGATCGCTGCCATGCCCGATGCGGTGATGACCCCGCCCGCGCCGCCTTCGAGCGCCGCCAGCGCATCGGCAAGCATCTCGCGATTGGGATTGCCTGCACGGCCATAGTCAAAGGGGCCGGGCCGCTCAAATCCCGGGAACGCGTATGTGCTGGAGAGATGCAATGGCGGACTGACCGCGCCGAATGCGGGATCGGTCGCGACGCCGTGGCTCGCGGCAATCGTCTCGGGCTTTGGCTGTTCGGTCATCTTTCACTCCGGGGCCGCGACCGCCGTTCGATCGGGTCCGAAGGCGCCGCGTGCGATGATGGGGTCCGCTGGCCAGGATCTATACGCGGATTTCGTCTCCAGCCCAGAACAGGAATGGCGCCGGTCACGCAACCTGGACCAGATCTCCCGATATTGTCCTCGACCGGAAGGCGGACGTCTTTCGGCCGGCTACCGCTGATGATCGCAATCCGTCTTCCGGTTCTCGTCGCCTTGCGTCATGGAAAGGAATCCGAGGCACGCGCCAAACTGCCTCGGCCAGGAAGGTGGCAGTATGAAGCTATCGCCGCTGGATCGCCGGCCGCCGCGTAACGCCTGCGCAAGATGCCGGTCCCGCTGAATCGCATGCGCAGGGTGAAGCCGCGGGGGATTCTGCCTGAGGGGAAGGCCTGACATCGTCCCGTCGGACCGAACCGGAAGCGTTCCGCTCGCCGCGAAGGTCAGGGTTTGATAGCCATGATTTATTGTCGCGGGGGCTGGGCGGCGGGCACGATCGACGCCTAGACCGCCCGCAATGAGCGATCCCTTCGACCTCGAGCGATTCGTCACCGCGCAAGCCGGCAGCTACGACACCGCGCTTGCCGAGATCCGCCGCGGCGCCAAGCGCAGCCATTGGATGTGGTTCATCTTCCCACAGATCGAAGGCCTAGGTTCGAGCGCGATGGCGCAGCGCTACGCGATCGCGTCGATCGACGAGGCACGCGCCTATCTCGCGCATCCCATCCTGGGCGAGCGCCTGCGCGAATGCGTCGCGGCGTTGCAGGATCTGACCGGCACGACCGCGCAGGCGGTGTTCGGCCAGGTCGATGCGATGAAGCTCAAATCCTCGCTGACCCTGTTCGCCGAGGCCGGCGGCGGGCCCTTGTTCACCGCCGCGCTGACCCGCTGGTTCGACGGCTGGAAGGACGACACGACCTTGCGCCGCCTCGGCCGCAGCTAGGAAATGCCGCCATGCTGATCGCATCGCTCCTCCTGTCGCTCGCCGCGCCGCAGACACGGGCGCGGTGCGTCGCCGTCGATGGCGACACGCTGCGTTGCGGGCGCGAGCGGGTGCGCCTGCTCGGCATCGATGCGCCCGAACTGCCCGGCCATTGTTTGGCTGGCCGGCGCTGCGCGCCCGGCGATCCCAATGTCTCGACCGCCTCGTTGCGGGCGGCGCTGCGCCAGGGACGGATCACGATCCAGCGCGTCTCGGTCGACCGCTATGGCCGCACCATCGCTTTGGTCCGCGCCGGCGCGACCGACCTCAGCTGCTGGCAACTGTCGCGCGGCCAGGCGATCTACAAGCGCTATTGGGACGATGACGGCCGGCTCGCGCGAATCTGCCCGTCCGCGCGCTGAGCCGGCAGGATCATGTAGCGGGCCGGATCACAGTTGGAATTGGGCGCGCCGCGATTGCGGCATTGCCGGACTTCCGGGCACTCAGTGCATCCGCCCGGCGCCGGGGAGCAGTGCTTCGGGAAAGCCGTCGCCGCCAAGCCGTTCGAGCAGCTCGTACCAGGAGATGACGTCGATCCCGGCTGCCGCGACCCAGCCATGGTCGTAGATCGTCTCGCCATAGCGCTCGCCATCGTCGCAGCCGAGCGTGACGATGCTGCCGGTCTCGCCGCGGCGGGCCATGCCTTGCGCGAGCATCAGCGTGCCGATGACGTTGGTGCCGGTCGACGGCCCGAACCGTTGCTGGGTTCGGTCCTCGAGCCAATGCGCGCCCGCGACCGAGCCGGCATCGGTCACCGACACCATCTGGTCGACCAGCGAGGGGTTGAAGCTCGGCTCGACCTTGTTGCGGCCGATCCCCTCGACCACGCGGCTGGTGCAGCCGGTCGCCGCCCAATCGCCGCTCGCATAGGCGGCGAAGAAGGCCGAGCCTTCGGGATCGACGACGCAGAGCCGCGTCGCGGCAAGCCGGGGATGCAGCCGGATATAGCGGCCGATCGTGGTGCTGGTCCCGCCGGTGCCGGCGCCGACCACGATCCAGCTCGGCACCGGATGGCGTTCGGAGAGCATCTGCGCGAACAGCGTGTCGGCGATGTTGTTGGCGCCGCGCCAGTCGGTCGCGGTGGCGGCGTTGGCGAACTGATCCATGAAATGGCCGCCGGTCGCCTGCGCGAGCCCGTGCGCCATCCGCGACAGATCCTCGCCGCGTTCGGCGAACACCAGCTCGCCGCCCAGCGCGTCGATCGCGGCGACCTTGCTCGGGGCGGTGCCGCTCGGCACCACCGCGATGAAGCGCAACCCCAGCTTCGCCGCGAACCAGGCCTCGGAGATGGCGGTCGAACCCGAGGACGCCTCGACCACCGTCGAGCCTTCGTGCAGGTCGCCGTTGCACAGCGCCTGGAGGAACAGCGCATGCGCGAGGCGGTGCTTGAGGCTGCCGGTCGGGTGCCGGGTCTCGTCCTTGAGATAGAGGTCGATACCGCGCAGCTCCGGACAAGGGATGCGGACCAGCGGCGGGTCGACCGCGGCGTGTGCGGCATCCTGCACCTGGCCGACCGCCCAGGCCAACCATGCGCGATTGCGGGGACCGGTGCGGAGCGAAGCGCCCGGTTCCTCGCGCTGCGCGACCGAGACGGCGCGATGGGTCTGGATGCTGTCGGTCATGCCGCCTTCGCTCGAGGGAGTGGCGCCCGGCCACGAGGGGGACCCCGCGCCACCTCTGGCTTTCCTGAATTGGGGGCAGGGCTGCCCGACGAGCCGGGGCTGTGGCCTCGCGTCGGGCGCCCAACAATGCAGAGCAAGACAGAGCATTTGCTATCGGAAAAAGTGGCGATGGGCGTTTCGGGACGTTGCGCCGGCAGCACGCGCTATGAGGAAAGAACCAAACCTTCCGCGCCGCCGGTCATTGCCCTGTCACGTCCATCGTCACCTCCCCGACCTTGGCCCACCGCTGCAGGGTGTTCCTTACCTTAGAGACGCGCCAGTCGCGCACATCCGCAAATCCCGGGGGCGGCGGAACTGTCGAAACGCCGAATGCCGACACTGGAAATCGAGTCCTGAATAGAAAAGCCTCCGATTCCGATAAGTTGCGGGCGGGTCGCTTTGCGGATTCGGCAAGCTGATGCGTCCCTGCTGAGGCTAGAGGGGGAAATCTCTGGAAGTGGATCAGTAGATGCGTACCAGAATTACTGTCGAATATATTGGACATTATCGAGCTCGCGGTGCTGCCGCGACCTTCGGCCACGCCGCGAGGTTACGCGAAGAGCGTTAGCCTGATCTCGGCGGCGAGCCTGGCAATGGGCGTCGTCGACCTACTCGAGGAATTCGAACGAAGAGCCGTCCTGTGCGGTTCGCACGAGGAACTGCGGCCTCTCGTCGGGGATGCGGGCCGCGAGATCGGCTTCGACTGTTTCGCGATGACCTGGTGCGACAACCTGCGCCAGACGGATCCGCGCTTCGACCATCTCGACACCTATCCGCCGGCCTATACCGAAGTCTTCGTCGCCCAGGGTCTCTACCGGTTCGACCCGATCCTGCTCCATGCCCAGCGCCGGATTGGCGGGTTCGGCTGGGAGCATATCCGCGACCTGGCGCCGCACCAGCGTGCCTTGCTCGAGCGCGCCGCACGCGAGGGGCTGCGCACCGGCTACACCGTGCCGGCCAATGTCCCCGGCGAGCCGTGCGGCGCGGTATCCTTCGCGAGCCGGCGTCGCTGCCGGCTCACGCCGGAGACATGCTGCTATGCCGATTTCATCGCCCGCACCGCGTTTGAGGCGTCGCGGCGACTGCGCGGATTGTCGGCGGCGCCGTCGCTCGTGCCGCATCTCGCGACCCGCGAGATCCAGTGCATCCGGCGCCTGGCCTTGGGCGAGAATGACAAGCAGGTCGCCCGCGCGCTCGACATCAGCCCCGACACCGTCCGCCAATATGTGAAGTCGGCGCGCCAATCCTATCGGGCGCGCACCCGCGCCCAGCTGATCGCGCTGGCGCTCGGCGATAGCCAGATCCTGTTCGAGCGGTCCGCAATTCCCCCAATTGGGGGAACAGACGAAGGCTGATGCCTCTGCTCCCTTCGCGTGCATCGCAATGCACGGGAGCACCCCATGATTTATATCGTCCAGGGCATGCACGACGGCGCGCACGCCCAAGCGCTCGAGACCATGTTCGTCGACCGCAAGCGTCTGTTCGTCGACCTGCTCGGCTGGGACGTACCGATCGTCGATGGCCGCTACGAGATCGACCGGTTCGATGGTCCGGACGCCACCTACATCATCGCCGCCGACGCGCGCGGCGACCATATCGGTTCGATGCGGCTGCTGCCGAGCTGTCAGCCGCACCTACTCGACACGCTGTTCGCCGAGCTGTGCGACGGCGCGTTGCCACGTGGCAACGAGGTCTTCGAAATCACCCGATTGTGCCTGCCGACCCGGCTCGGCACCGCCGAACGCTTGCGCGTCCGTAACCGGCTCATCTCGGCGATGGTCGATCATGCCCTCGACACCGGCATTGCGGTGCTGACCGGCGTCGTCCAGGCCGATTTCCGCGCGCAGGTGCTCGCCATGGGCTGGGCATGCGCGGCGCTCGGGCCGGAACTTGAGATCGGGCGCCGCCTGCTCGGGGCGTTTCGGCTGGAGATCGCTCCGGAAACGCCCGGGCTACTCGCGCTCAATGGCATCTACACCGCCGGCGCGCGTGGCATGCAGGATGCGCAGGAGGTTTCGCCCTTGGTCGCGGCTGCCGCCGCGGCGGTTGCCTGAGGGAGGCGTGCCATGACCACCGCCACCGACTGGACCGCGCGGCTTGCCGCCGACGGCTATGTGATCGTCCCGCAGGCGCTTTCCCCGGCCACCATCGCCGCGCTCGCCGCCGACCTGGCACCGGTGTTCGACGCGACACCGCCATGCGAGGGCGATTTCTACGGGCGCCGGACCAAGCGCTTCGGGCGCCTGCTGTTGCGTTCGCCGCACGCCGAGACGCTGGTGCGCCATCCGCTGATCCTGCAGATCGTCGATGCGATGCTGCGGCCGTGGTGCGACCGCTTCGACCTCAACCTAACCCAGGGCGTCGAGATCGGACCCGATGCGCTCGCGCAATATCCGCACCGCGACCAGGATATGTGGGGCGGTCCCAAGGGCGAAATGGAATATCTGGTCAACGTCATCTGGCCGCTGACCGATTTCACCGCCGACAATGGCGCGACGATGCTGTGGCCGGGCAGTCATGCGCGTCAGGACGAGGCGCAATTGCCCGAAGACGAGGCGGTCGCGGCCGAGATGGCGCCCGGCGACGCGCTGCTGTTCCTCGGCTCGACCCTGCACGGCGGCGGCGCCAACCGCACCGATGCGGCGCGGCGCGGAATCATCATCTCCTATTGCCTGGGCTGGCTGAAGCCGTTCGAGAATCCGTGGCTCGCCTATCCGCCCGAGGTGGCGCGGGATTTCGATCCCGAGCTGGCCGCGCTCGCGGGCTATGCCATCCACCGGCCCAATCTCGGCAATTTCGAAGGACAATGCCCGTCGGTGCTGCTCGGCGGCGAGCTGCCCAACCATCTCGCGGCGGTCGACGCGCTCCGGCCCGACCAGGCGGCGGCGCTCGGCGACTATGTCGCGGCGCAGGCCGAAGGGACGGGAGCGAGCGGGGCCTGACGGCCGGGCAACCCGGCGACGCGTGAGGCGGATATGGTCTCGGCGCCCGTCTGGTTGCCGGACTGGCGCGATGTTGCCGCCTATCGCTTCGAGCGGCTCGACCGCGCCGGCTTCGCCTGGGAATGGCTGCGGCGCGATCCCGCCTATCGCGAGGCCGCGGGCTTCGCAGGGCCTAGGGAGAACGGCGATGCCGATGCCGCCGCTGCGCAGTGGGGCCTTGTCCGGTTCGAGCCGGCCGAATTCGCGGCGCCCGCGGCTCGACCGCTGTGGCGTGCCGCCAATGACTGCGAAGCGCTTGCCGCCGACATGCTCATGCCTGCGGAGGGGCAGGGCGCTGCGTTGCCGCTCGCGCAACTGGGCCACCTCTGCACGCGATCGGATGCGCCGGGCGTCGCCCATATTCTCCTGTGCGATGGCTGGCGGCGGCTACGGATCGATCTCCATGGGGTTTTCGATCCTGGCCCGCCGGTGCCGCGCTGGCGGCTCACCGGCCTGGCGATCCAGCCCCAATTGCGCTCGCTTCGCCGCCTCGTCTCGTTGGCCCGGTCGGGTCTGTTCGCCAGCCGGCTCTGGCCGTGCGACCCGCGCGTTCGGCGCTGGATTCTGGCGCTGCGCGCACATGATGCGCTCGTGGCGGGTGAGGGGACACGGGCCATCGCGATGCTGCTGGGCGGGGAGGTGCGGGGACCGCGCTGGCGCATCGCCGATCCCTCGCTCCGCCTGCGCGCACAACGGCTGGTCGCGCTGGCCCGAACACTGCCGGGACCCTGCTTCGCGGAACGCTATCTGCGGTCGTAAGGGCTGACCAGCGCAACAGCCCGCGACGGAATGCAGGCTATCGCTGATCAGCGTTTCGGTTGATCTTGTCGCGCTTCTTGATGCCCGCCTCGGCGTTGCGGATTCGAGCGGCAACCTCAGGATGATCCGCCGCGCGGGGCAGTGCTTCGCGCTGATTGACGTGGACGATGGTGGGCGTCTTCTCGATCATGAACGTGTGCAGCAGGCTCCGGGCCTCGCCCAGCTCGTTCAGCAAGAGCTGCAAGTGCGCCTGGGTGACGACGCGCGCGCTTTCCAGCATCGCCGTCTTGTCGATGAGAAGTTTGGCAGTGCCTTCGGCCTGTGCCCGCAAGGCTTGCTGCATCGCGCCTGTGTAAATCGCAGGGGAAGCGATCACGAGATCGTCCGGCAATTCCTTGCACAGCGCCCAGATGCCGTGTGCCACATCGTGTCGTTTAGCGGCGGGCTTCGCCGAATGGCGCAGGATTGCACGCAGCTCGATCGCGACCTGGTCGCCTTGGTGGGCCCTGACGTGATCGACGAAGAATTTCGCTCTCGCGTCCCAACCCTTGATGGCCCGCAGGCTTGCCAGTGCGGCTTCGTCATTGGTGCTGAGCAGGAAGACTGCCTCCAGCCGTCCTTCGATATCGGCCCACGTGGCGACGATTGGGCCGAAGAAGGCGGCGAGGTGCGGCCTTTGCAGCAAGACGTCTGGATGGATCTCGAGACTTGGGTTTTCAGGCAGCCTCTGATCACTGATATGCATGCGCTCATGGTAACGGCTGGGCGTGCCGGAATGAATAGGTGAGATCGCATTTGCCGATAGGTGAGCATACCAGTTTCGACCGGCCGCCGGTGACGACGCGGCTGTGGCGCTACACCGACCTTCCGAAGTTCATCGAGCTGCTCAGCTCGGCAAGGCTCTGGATGACCAACGCGGAAGTGCTGGCGCAAGACGATCCCTATGAGGGCCTGCCGGGGGCTGTCCAGTTTCCGCATCGCCTATGGCGAACCATCGAAGAAGTGCCGGAACCGCTTCGGCGTCAGATCATGAAGCTTTGTTCTCGGGGAACCGACAGCACCCCGGCGGCCGCGTTCCGCTCTTGGTTCATGCGCGAGGAGCAGGCTTGCATCATGACCCAGTCGGGACGGCGCGATTTCTATGTGAATTGCTGGCATGCCGCAGACCATGAATCGGTCGCGATGTGGAAGATTTATGGCGCGCCTGGTGCCGGTGTCGCGATCGTGAGCAACGGGGCTAGGCTCGAAACCGCCCTCGATGCCAATGATGAGCAACTCCATCTTGGCGCTGTTCGCTACCGGGATCCGTCGGTCTTCGAATCGGTACGCCCAACGTCTTCGACACGATGATGGTCAAGCGCTCGAGCTACGAATATGAGCATGAAGTCCGGTTGGTCCATTGGCTGACGGGCGGATTTCATGACGCGCTGGAAAAGGCCGTCTGGAACGATGCAACGATGCGCTACGATGATCTGATCGAGGATCCGCGCCCCATCACCCCCGGCATATCGCTTGGGTGCGATGTTGACGTGTTGATCGAGCGTGTGATCGTCTCGCCCTTCGCGCCCCCATGGTATTCTTCGATGATCGAAAAAGTCCGGGAGAAGCTCGGCTATTGCTTCCCGGTGCATCGGTCGAACTTGCTCGTGAGCCCGCCGGTGCTGTCTTGAATTGACGGCGGACCTGGCGCCTCCGCGCGTCTATCCTTCAGTCAGTCATCGAATTTGCGGACCATGGCGGAGAAGCTGGACAACACGGCCCTGCGCGGCGCGGAGCGACTTAGCTCGCCGCGCGCGCGTGGAGGAGCCCGCGAATTAGCACTTGCCGGCTTTGCTGAGCCCGCGCCCGATGCCCGCGCGGCCCTTTGGCCAGCGCGTCTCTCCTCCGATTGACGAGCTATTTCCGTGGGCGTCTGCCGGGGCGCGGAATGTCGGGTCAATGTCGCGGGGGGGGCGGCCCGCCCCGGGGGGGGGTCCGTTAGCGCCGACGTGCGACTTACGCTGATCGGCAATCCCGGTTGAAAGCCTAGCTCTTAATATATTAGGTGGTTAAAACGCCCCTGGCCGTCTGGCCTCGCGCGATGAGTTCCGATGAGATTTTCGCGCGCAATCTCGAAGCCGTTCGGTTGGCCAAGGGCTATACCCACGAGAATCTCGCGCTCGATGCCGAGATCACCCGCTCCTATATCTGGAACCTGAAGAACGCGACCAACAGCGCATCGCTCGATACGCTCGACAAGCTGGCCAAGGTCCTGGGGGTCGAACCCTGGCAGCTGCTCGTGCCGGACCTTGTGGTCGAAAGCGTGCCCGAGACCGGTGCCGAAACGATCGAGCCTTACCCGCCGCTACCGCCGCTCAAGGTCGCCAAGACCCAGACCAGCAAACGCAAGCTGCGGTCGGCCAAATAGCCATCGCTCCATTTTCCCGCGAAATAATCTGCGCTAAATTTGCGGTCTGCCATGCCTCGCTCGTCTCTAGGGGCAAGCAGAACGAAAGGCGGCGTATCGGCCCGCATGGTGGATGGTTCAACTTCGGCGAAGGGTGTTGGCAACGGTGTCACCGTCGAGGATCTTTCGCGCCGCTATCACGCGGTGCTGCTGCGCTACTTCGTGCGTCGACGTATTGCGCCTCAGGAGGCGCAAGATCTCGTCCAGGAAGTGTTCGCCAAGCTCGCCAAGGGCCGTTCTCTCGACCATGTCGCCAGCGCGGAGGGTCTTTTATTCGCGACCGCCGCGTCGGTCGCGCTCGACTTTTTCCGTCACAACAAGGTCCGCGGCGATCATCCGGCTTCAGCCTATGTCGACGAACTTCAGCGCACCGCGGAGTTCAGTCCGGAGCGTATCCTTGGTAGCAGGCAGGAACTCGCCTGCGTCGTCGCCGCTCTGAACGAGATGCCCGAGCGCATGCGAAACATCTTCATCCTTGCCAGGCTCGAGAACCTGCCGCGCGCGGAAATCGCGGTGCGGCTGGGTGTGTCAAAGCGCACGGTTGAGGATCAGATCACGCAGGCGACCGCTTGTCTTGCCGACCGGCGGAGGCGCGTTACATGAGCCGTACGCCACTTCCTCGCCCCTGGCATCCCGCACCGGCAAGCGAGGCGGCAGCCGCGTGGGTGCTTCTCCAAGAAGAGCGCGAGCTGAACCAAGAGGAGCAGCGCCGCTTCGCGGACTGGCTCGCCGAGGATGAGATCCATGTCCGGGCGTATGACGATGCGCTTTGGGCGCTCGACGCCGCCGCTCGTCATGCCGGCGATCCAGAGATGCTCGCGTTGCGGAGCGCAGCGCTTTCGGTAGGCGGCGGCCATCGTCGCATGTGGAGATGGGCAGGGGGGCTCAGCGTCGCCACCGCGGCAGCCGCCGCCGCGCTCGTCTTCTGGACGGTCCCGCATGAGCAAACATCCCCGGTTGGAGTTCCCGTTCGCGTTGCTGAAAATGCCGCCGATCCGACTGACAGCATCTACCAGACCGGCATCGGACAGCGCTCCGCGATCGACCTGCCCGATGGATCGGTCGCGACCCTCGATACCGATAGCGCAATCCGAGTTTCCTACTCAAACAGGGAGCGTGGCGTTTATCTGCTCAAGGGACAGGCGCTCTTTGAAGTCGCGCATGGCAAGCCGTTCCCGTTCCAAGTCTATGCCAAGGGTCAGCGCATAACGGCGGTCGGAACCATCTTCAACGTCCGCATCGAGGGTGAGAAGGTGCGCGTATCGATGGTTGAGGGCACGGTGAAAGTTCGGTCGATTCCGCCGGCCGGTGGCGATAAGGGTCAACCGTTCAAGGAAATCACTCTCAGGGCAGGCGAGAGCATCGTGGCCGCGCCGGCGCTGCCCTTGGTTGCCAACCCGGTGTCGGTTCGCGAGGTCGCAACCTGGAAGGGCGGCCTGCTCGTGTTCAACGACACACCGCTTTCCGAGGCGGTTGCGGAGATCAATCGTTACAACACGCGCCCGATCGCCATCGCCGACAGTGCCGTCGGAAATTACCGTGTGAGTGGTGTGTTCAAGTCGAATGACCCCGAGCATTTCGCGCAGGCTATGGCCGAGGTTCTACCGGTAGAGGTGACTCACGCCCCCGATGGCGCGCCGACACTGCGCGCCAGGGCGGACTAGCACTAATATGCAGTTTTTTGCGGTAGTCTGACGCCTGCCCGTCCCTGAGACAGAGCAACAAGCTCGCGACTTGGGGGAGGAAAAAAGATGACGTCGAGTAGGAACCGTCGCGCACGAGCTATTCTGATGGCCGCATGCGCGGCTTTGGTCGTCGTGCCCGCAACGGCTTATGCGCAGGAGCGCGTCAGCTTTAGCATCCCGGCGCAGGAACTGGGGACCGCACTCACCGAACTCGCTCGCCAGAGCAACCGCGAGATTTACTTCTCCGCAGATCTGACTCGAGGTAAGCGGGCGCCGCGCCTTTCCGGCAGAATGAGCTTCGAGCAGGCTCTCGATCGACTTCTGGGCGGTTCCGGCCTGCGCCGTCGGGTCAACGCGAACGGCTCGATTGTGATCGAGAGCGCGACGCAGAAGGGAAACGCATCGGCGGCCGCAACGGACACCCAATCCGGTGATGGCTCCGACCGAGGTGCAACGCCCGAGATCGTCGTCGTTGGTCAACGCGACTGGACGTTGAACACGGGCATCGCCCGGACACAAGACGACAGCCAGCCTTGGCAGGTGTTTTCCGCTCAGGATATCCAGCGCTCGGGTGCGCGCGATCTCGACGCCTTCCTGCGCAATTCGCTGAACGCCAACTCCAGCGTTGCGCTTCCCGAACAGCTCCCCACGCAAGAAGGCGTTCACACCAACGTCAACCTGCGCGGTCTAGGCTCCGACGAGACGTTGATCCTCGTTGACGGACGCCGCCTTCCGGGTGTCAACCTGGGGACCGGAACGGTCGAGCAACCGAACATTTCTGGCATTGCCTTGTCATCGATCGAGCGCATCGAGGTACTGCCCAGTTCGGCCGGCGGCATCTACGGCGGGGGCGCGACGGGCGGCGTCATCAACATTATTCTCAAGCGCAACTATCGCGGGATCGAACTGACCGGTTCCTACGGCAATGTTTTCGACGGCAGCGCGGCGAACCGCCGGCTCGAAGCGGCTGGAGGGCTTAACCTCGAGAATGGACGGACCAACATCACTTTCTCGGGCAGTTGGAGCAAGAGCGATCCGCTGCTTCAGCATGACCGCAATTTCCTCGCGCGTGGGCGAGCCCGGCTTGCCGTCACTGCGCCCGAACTTCTGGCAGGTGCCGTGGGCACCACGCCAAACATCGACAGTGCGACCGGCGAAACCCTGACGTTTAAGCCCGAATATGGCGGGGGATCGCTGGGATCGAGCTTCCTCAGCATCCCGAGCGGATATCGCGGCGTCCTGCTCGATGGCATCGCACCACTGATTGCCAACGCTGGCATCCGCAATCTGGATGTGCCCGACGCCGTGCCTGGCGGGCGCGAGTCGCTGATCGGCGCGAGCGAGCTGTGGACCGGCCGCTTGGCTCTCCGTCGCAAGTTCAATGATTGGCTGACGGTCTACGGCGAAGTCAATGGCGCACGCACCGAACTATCGTTCAATATGAATCCGGCGCCGGGTCGTATTGATGTGTCTGCTTTCGCTCTGAACAACCCGTTCGAGCAGGATATCTCCGTCGCGGTCCCATTCTACGGCGTGGACGGCCCAGCCGTCTTCAAGAGCAAAACAATCGGCGCGCTTGGCGGCGCGATCGTGAAGTTGCCCTTTGAATGGCAGGCTGTTCTCGACTATTCATGGAGCCGCAGCACGGCCAGTTTCAGCCTTCCCGCCCAATTCGATGCGGATACGCAACTCGGTCTGATGTTCGGCGAGCCCGATGTGCTCCTTGATGTAGCCAAATTTCCGCCAACATATGGTTTCCTCAAGTCTCCGCTGATCGAGAGCACCCCCTCAAGGTCCGACCAGCGGACAGTTTCGCTTCGTCTGGCAGGTCCGTTGCCAATCAAGCTGCCGGGCGGGCGGCCGACCGTGACGCTGCTCGCCGAGCGCACCAAAACCAATATCAACGATTCGATAACAACGCTCAGCAGCTGGCTCGTTTCGAGCGTCGCCTATACGCCCGCGCGTGATCAAGCGACCAATAGCGTCTATGCCGAAATGCGTGTGCCGATCCTGTCGGCGCAAAATAACATTCCTTTCGCACGCGAACTCGAATTCCAGATCGCTGGCCGCTACGATAGAACCGTTGGCCACGGCGGCCTCACCTCGATCACCTGCGATCTCGTATTCGGCGATCTTCCACCACCGCCCTACACCTGCCCGGCTCCGGGGACCGTCGTCGAACGCGTGCGCGCGGCGAACAGCACGATCAACCCGACGATCAGCTTCCGGTGGCAGCCGGTCCAGGACATCACGTTCCGCGGCTCATTCGCCACCGCCTATCTGCCGCTGTCGCTAGCGCAACTCGTCAGAACGCCGGGAACCATCGCCCTCAACGTGCGCGATCCGGAGCGTGGGAATGCGCTTCTCGGGCCAACCATACAGGGTATCACGGGCGGCAATCCCGACCTAAGGCCCGAGCGATCGAAAACCTGGACCTTCGGAGCGATCCTGACGCCTCGCTTCCTGCCTGGATTCCGCTTTTCGGCCGACTGGACGCGGATCGACAAGAAGGATGTCTTCTTTTCGCCGCTCAACGTGCTGCTCGCAGGCAACACCGCCGAAGGACAAGCGCAGTTCGAGGATTTCCTACGGCAATATCCTGATCGCATCTCCCGCGGCCCCGCCTCCGGCGGCTTTGCCGTGGGGCCGATTACGTCGATCGATGCATCTTACATAAACTTCAATTCAGCGCGTATCGATGCCTGGGATTTCCAGGCGAGCTACACGCATGATTTCGGTCGAGCCGGTAATCTCAGCATCAATGCCAGCGCGAGCCATCTTCAGAACTTGCTGGTCAAGGTCTCCGAGTCATCGACCCCGCAACAGTTTGCCGGCGTACTTTCCGCCGCTTTCCAGGACAACACGTCATCAGCGGGCGGGCTCGACTGGAAGGGCAACGCCTCGATCGTTTGGTCAACGGACAATTGGAGTATCGGCTGGCGATCGCGCTACTTCTCGTCATTCTGGCTGCAGGCCAGCCACGCGGTCGTGGCGGCACAAGGGTCGGCCAAGATTCCCAGCCAATCCTACCACGATCTGTTCGGCAGCGTTCGGGTGCTGAAGAGTACCGAACTTCGATTCGGTATCAACAATATTTTCAATAAAGCGCCGCCGACCGACGTAAGCAATGCTCGATTCTACAGTCTGCTGGGCGATCCACGCAAAGCAAACTACTATCTGAGTATTTCACAGAAGTTCTAAAGCAGAAGAAATAAGAGCACGCCTTTTATCGAGCGCGGAAGCGCGCGCCCACGAATTGGAGAGTAACATGAGTTTCCATTCCCGCGGCACCTGGTTGGTGATGCTGCTTTCGTGTACCGCATTGATCGGACCGGTTCAGGCACAGAAGACTGCGCCTGCGGCAGCCAAAACCGCGTCGAAAGTCCCACCGGCATCGGCGACGCCGAACAAGCTCGCCTCGATCAAGATCGATATTCCCACTGAAGAATTTACCTTGCCGAATGGTTTGCGCGTGATCGTGAACACGGACCGCAAAACGCCGATCGTGTCGGTAAACATCCTATACAAGGTCGGCAGCCGCAACGAGCAGCCGGGACGCACCGGGTTCGCTCACCTTTTCGAACATCTGATGTTTCAAGGAAGTGAGAACTTCAAGGACGAGTTCTTCAGGCCCTTCGAACTTGTTGGTACCTCGGGACAGAATGGCGGGACAGACTATGATTGGACCTACTATTACGAGAACGTGCCAACCCCGGCGCTGGACATGGCGCTTTGGATGGAATCCGATAGGATGGGGCATCTACTCGGGGCCGTCGATCAGGCGAATTTGGACGAACAGCGCGGCGTAGTCCAAAATGAGAAACGTCAACGCGCCAATGCACCATATGCGACGGCGCGGGACTATATCACCGAGGCGCTTTATCCTGGCGACCACCCTTATGGTCATACGCCGATCGGTTCGATGGTCGACCTAAATGCCGCGACGCTCGACGATGTGAAAGCGTGGTTCAAGAGCTGGTACGGGCCTAACAATGCTGTGCTGATCTTGTCCGGGGACATCGACTTAGCCACCGCCAAGGAGAAGGTCGCGCGCTATTTTGGCGATATTCCGGCGAGCGGAACTGTTCAGCCGATGAAACCGAACGTTCGGCCGTTGGCTGCGGACAAGCGCAACGTGGTGCATGACAAGGCCACACGCGCCTATGTGATCCGTACATGGCCAGCGCCGGAAAAGGGCACCGAAGATGCGGTGCTGCTCGAATTCGTCGGCAACATTTTGGGCGGCAACTCGGAATCTTCGAGGCTGGTGGAACGGCTGGTCCGCCGCGACAAGATCATTGATGCCGCAACTGCGAATTACAATGGCCTCGATCTTGCCGGAATGTTCGTTCTCAGCGGCCTGGTAAAGGAAGGTGTGAAGTCCGACGTCGTTGAGGACGCGCTGAATCAGGAACTGCAACGATTTCTTGCGGACGGCCCGACGGCGGAAGAGCTACATGCGGTCCAGATGGCGACCATGAAACAGATGGTCGACGGCATACAATATGCGTCCTCGAAGGCTTTAGCGATAAGTGAATGTGTCAGCCAGAATCGCCCCACCGATTGCTGGCGTGACAGGGAGCGCTGGGTAGCTTCCGCGACGCCGGAAAAGGTTCGCGACGCCGCACGCCGTTGGCTAGGCAAGCCATCCTATGTGCTGATCATGGACCCCGGAAACGAACCGGCGAAGTCTCCTTTCGACGTCGCGGCCAAGCAAATCACGCCGCCGCCGATGGTAATCCCGCCCGTCGATCCACGCTTCAGCACACTCCCGAGCACGGTTGATCGTTCTGCTGGCGTGCCGAAGGTCGATGGCTTTCCTAAGTTTTCGCCGGGGTTGGTGCAACGGGCGACATTGTCGAACGGCGTGAAGGTCGTCCTGTCCGAGCGCCACGATGCGCCGGCCATCAGCGTGACGGTAAGTGCGCCCATGGTGGAGAGCCGTCCCAACGTAGATCCCAGAGGCATTATGGCCCTCGTGGCGAAAGGCGCTGGAAAGTACACGGCTGCATCGTTCCAGCGGCGCCTACAAGAACTTGGCGCGACGTTCTTCAGTAACAGCTTTCCCGACTGGGCGGGCATGAACATATCGACGCTTTCACCCACGCTAAACGAATCGCTCGACCTGCTAGCGGACGCGCTGTTTCGTCCAACCTTTCCCCAATCCGAAATCGATCTGAGCCGCGCTCTCGATATTGCCGGGCTGAAGCAAGCCTATAATACTCCGGCAGCCGTTCCGCTGGTCGCCTCGCGACTGCTATATGGCAAGGGGACGCCGAACGATTTTCTGCCGAGCGAAGCCTATTTCACAACTACCCGGCAAGAGATGATTGCATACTACCACGCCTTGTTCCGGCCCGAACGCTCTACGATCATCGTTGCCGGGGACACCACTCTCGAGCAGCTTCTGCCGATGCTCGAGGCTCGATTTGGCAAATGGAAAGCCGAAGGTCCTGCAGTCCCTTCCATCAAAATAGCCGACGCTCCACGTCCATCTCACGTGCGCGTATTCCTGATTGATCAACCAGGGGCGACGCAATCGACGGTCTCGGCAAATCTCCTGGTTCCTTCGAGCAAGGATCCGAACGCGGACGCTTTGGATGCAGCCACCGGAGCACTCGGCGGCTATCTGACTTCTCGGCTCATGATGAATCTGCGCGAAGGCAAGCATTGGTCCTACGGCGCCACAGCTAACGCCAGGCGCTCACCCGGACAGCGTATGTGGACTGCCAGCAGCGCGGTGCAGGCCGACAAAACCGCAGACGCCATGCGTGAAATGTTCAAGGAAATCGACGGAATGGCCGGTGGGAAAGCACCCGTCACTGAGATCGAGATGGTGAGGAACAAGGCAAAGATATACACCCTCCCGGCCGGCTTCGAAGGCGTGAGTTCGGGCGCTTTGACGATCAGCGACAATCTGCGATACGGACGGCCCGACGATTATCTGGAACAACTGGTCAAGCGGCTGGCAGCCATGTCTCCTGCGGAGGCGCAAGCAGCTTTTGCTTCGCAGATAGATACTAAGACGCTGACCTGGATCGTGATGGGTCCGCTTGACCAGATCGAGGCACCGATTCGAGCGCTCAAGATGGGCGAAGTCATCGTCATCGACGGGGAGGGCAAGCGGATACGATAGATCGGCGAGCGGGTGGGACAACCTCGATGTGATGTTGTCGTCACGCTTCTAGGAAGATTTGCTCATGTTCTTCGTTGCAGGAATTACAGGGCAGGTTGGTGGCGCGACCGCCCGGACGCTGCTCGAACAGGGTTTTGGGGTTCGCGCGCTTGTCCGCGATCCTCGGAAAGCAGTCGATTGGGCGGCCAGAGGCGTCGAGGTCAGGTGCGGCGATCTGACAGACTCAAAAGCTGTCGCTGCGGCGCTCGCCGGGGTGGAGGGGGCATTCCTGATGCAGCCGACGCCGACGGGCGTGACGCGCGATTTCGTGCTTGCCCATGCGCTGACCGACAGCATCGTCGCGGCATTGCGCGACACGCCGCCGCCGCGGCTGGCGGTGCTGTCGTCGGTCGGCTCGGAACGCGCGTCGGGCCTCGGCAACGTCACCCAAACCCATCTCTTTGAGGAGGCGCTGAAGGCGTTCTCCTTTCCGATCGCCGTCGTGCGAGCTGGGTCTTTGCTGGAGAATTATCTATTTTCGGCGACGCGCGCCGGCGAGACCGGTGTGTTCGAGAGCTTTCTTCAGCCCGTCGATCGGGGTTTCCCGATGACGGCCACCAAGGACGTCGGCGCTGAAATAGCCCGCCTTCTCATTCAGGGGTGGGCGGGACGGCGGATCGTCGAGGTCGGGTCCCACTACAGCCCCGACGATCTCGCGCGCGCCATGGCGACGGTGCTCGGCAAGCCGGTCGTCGCGAGCGCGATTCCGCGGCACGCGTGGGGCGCGGTGCTGGCGCATATGGGCCTGTCGCCCGAGCAGGCGGCCAATTGGGAGGAAATGCAGGACGGCTTCAACTTAGGCTGGCTCGACTTCGGTGTCGCCGGAACGGAAAGCGTTCCCGGCAGCACAACACCCAAGGCGGTCTTCGCGCAGGAGCCTCGCGAGTGACCCGCGCCGATCCGGGTGGTCGCTAAGGTCGCGCCGGATCGGCTCTTGTAGGCCGCCTTAGTCGCTTAGCCCAGCAGGACGCCTGAGGCCACCAAAGCCGATCCTGTCGAGAAATTGTTCGCGGATGCGATCAACGATCGGAAACGTCACCGCCGATCCATCGCTGGCAGGGTCGATCACCGAACGGAACGGTCGCGTTCCCGGCGGCGCCTTGACGATCTTAACGACCCTTCGGCCGATCTCGCCGGGATCGGAATCCGGCGGATCGGTCGCGGCCAGCGCTCTTTGCATGTCTTTGGCGAAACCTTCGGGCCATCCCTGCGCATAAGCGGCGGCTCGATCCTCGTCGGCTGGCTGACCCGCATGGAGAAAGTGGTTCGTTCCCTTGGTAAAGGCGCCAGGCACGACGATCGCGGTTTCGATCCCGAACGGCGCGAGTTCACGCGCGTAGCAAACCGCCAGCTGATCCATTCCGGCCTTCGCCGCGAAATAGGGGCCCAGCAGCGGCGGGATGCCACCCATGACGCTACTGCTCGATATCCAGACCAGCAGGCCGCTGCGCGCTGCGCGCATATGGGGCAGCGCCGCGCGGTTTACCCGCTGCGTGCCGAGCACGTTGATGTCGTAGAGCTCTGCAAGCTGTTCGGGCGTGAACGCTTCGAGTGGACCCCAGACCATATGTCCGGCATTGTGGACCAGCACGTCGAGCCGCCCATGCTCGGCGATGATGGTCTCGATCGCCGCCGCGATGCTTGGTTCGTCCTGGACGTCGAGCTCGATCGTCCGCAGGTCGATCGCGCGTCGCCTAGCCTCCTCGGCGATTTCGCTTACCGCCGCCTCGTTCTTGCCGTCCGTTTTGCGCATTGAAGCATAGACGGTGAGGCCGGCCGCCGCGAGATCGGTCGCGATCATGCGGCCGAAGCCGCTCGATGCGCCGGTGACGAGTGCTGTACGTCCCATACCCGCCTCCTCAAATGATGCCGCCATTAGCTCGAAGGACTTGGCCGTTCACCCAGCCGCCATCGGGGCCGACCAAGAACGATATCACACGCGCGATATCCTCCGGTTCGCCCAGCCGGCCGAGGGGCGTGCGGGCGATGATCGGCTTGATGTCTTCTTCCCGCTTGTCGTGCAGAAACAGGTCGGTGCGGACCGGCCCGGGCGCGATCACGTTCACCGTGATTCTCTTCGGACCCAACTCCTTGGAAAGGATGTGGCTCATCGCTTCAATCGCTGCCTTGGTCGCGGCATACGCCGCATAGGTCGGCTGATAGAGCCCAACGACGCTCGACGAGAAATTGACGATGCGGCCGCCGTCACGGAGCCGTTTTGCGCCCTCGCGCATTCCGTTGAACGGCCCGGTCAGATTGATTGCGAGGGTCCGATTCCACAGGTCGTCGTTCGTTTCGGCGACCGGCGAAAGCTTCATGATGCCCGCATTGTTGACGAGGACATCGACCCCGCCGAACGCTGTCTCGGCCGCGTCGAACAGCGTGGCGACGGCGGCGGCATCGCTGACGTCGGCCCTTACCGCGATCGCGTGTCCCTCAGCCGATCTGATCTTGCCGACGATTTCCTTAGCGGGGTCGGGATTGCTCGAATAGTTCACCACAACCGCCAAGCCATCGGCGGCGAGCCGCTGGGCGACCGCCGCGCCAATGCCCTTGGAAGAGCCGGTGATAATCGCTGTACGTGACCCGTTGGCCATGTTCAGTCTCCATGTTTGGGGGTGCCGGACGGGTCGAAGTTCAGCCCGATTGCGCCTTCATCTTCGCGACATAGGCGCGGTCGAACACGACGTCCGCCCTGCCGTAGCCGCCGTCCGCGACCTCCTCGACCAGCACCATGGTGAAAGGGCGGACGCCCTCGCCATAGAGTCTCACGAACATGTCCGTCGTCTGGTGGATCAGATCTGCCTTCTGGTCGGCGGTCACCATGCCTTCAGGCATTTTGAAGTTGGCAAACGGCATTTCGGTCTCCGTTGATCACATGAGCTGGGGTGGTGGTTATGAGCCCGCCCGTATTCCGCGAGGCTGCAAAGCGCAGCGGAAAAGGCCACTAAGCTTCTGGCGGTGCGCATCCCGTGATCTCGGAAAGCGGCGGAGCGGAAGTCTCGGCAGAGATCTGACGGTGAGCCGCCCGACGGCGTTCAAAAGAATGACGGTACGCATGATTGGTAAAATACATGTGGCCCGGCTATACGATCCATTGATTATTGATATACGAGCACATCAACCAAATGGATTTACACGGCATCGACCTGAACTTGTTAGTGGCGTTCGACGCGTTGATGGTGGAGCGCAGCGTCACCAAGGCCGGCAAGCGTATCGGCCGCACCCAGCCCGCCATGAGCGCCGCCTTGTCCCGGCTTCGGGCCTTATTCGACGATGAGCTGTTCGTCCGAGGCAAGGGAAGCCTGCAGCCGACGCAACGGGCGGTCGATCTCTCGGAGCCGATCGGGAAGGCGCTGCTCGAGATCAGTCAGGCGCTAAGCTTCGCGCAGGCATTCGATCCGGCAGCTTCGAACATCACATTCAACGTGGCGTTGCAAGAACACGCCGCGTTCAAGATATTGCCTGGCCTGCTCGGATGCCTTCATGAGGCAGCACCGGCGATAAAGCTCAATGTCATTGCGTATCGGGCGCGCGATGATGCGATTACGTTGCTCGATAGCGGCGAAGCCGATGTCGCCGTTGGAGTCTCGGCCAGCAGCGCGCCGGGACGGATATTCATCCAACGGCTATTTGAGGAACCGTTCGTCTGCGTTGTCCGCAAAGGCCACCCGATTCTCGGCAGGCCGCTTGACCTCGCTACATTCCTGAGCCTCGATCATCTCCTGGTTTCGCCGGAAGGAGATCGGTTCGGCCACACCGATACGGTCCTGGCCAAAGAGGGGCTGAAGCGATCATTGGGGCTGACGATCGGCCAGATGTATCCGGCGCCCGCACTCGTCGCCGCTTCCGATCTGATCGCGACGCTGATGCTGGGCGTGATCGAAGTCGGCGGTTGGCGCGATCGACTCGAGGTGATGGTTCCTCCGATACCGTTGGAGCCGTGCGTCTATGTGATGAGCTGGCACCGGCGAAATGACGTGCATCCTGCACAGCGTTGGCTCCGCTCCTGCGTGGAGTCGTCCTATTGATTGGCTGGGTTCTCACCAGGGACCGATTCATCTTAGTTCAGTGAGCACCGGTTCGAATTGGCGTACGCGCAATGCTTTGATCAGCTCCGCGCCATGCTCCCGGTTAAATAGCTCGGCCGTCACGTCGAGCATTGCGCCCTTCGCGCTGAGCGCCGGGGACAATCGCATATGGCCGATATCGACGATACGGCGTCGAGCGGCTCGGCCTCGCTCGACACCGCGACCTGCAGCCTGCTGCAGCGGCGCGCGCGATTTACCCCGGCGGTCGGCGAAGCGGGTACGCCGGTGCCCGGGACGATCGAGCACAAGGTGCGCTGGAGCATTCCGGCCAATCCCTGAATCGAGCCTGTGATCCTGCTTGGCGCGGCAGGTCTCGCGCTCGCTTGGTCTGCGGAATCAGACCGCCGGCGGCGGATAGAAGGGGGCCGTGCCGGTCTTCTTGGCCGATGCGTGCAACCGGTGGGCCGACATGGCCGTGTCGTCGCGCTTAATGCGCGGCTTTGCCTTCACAAAGCGCGGCTGTTGGATAGCGTCGTGCCATGCCCATGCTGCTCGCCGACTCCAATGCGCTGCGCAATCCCGGCCTCAAGGCATATCTCGCTGCTTCGCGCGACCATCATATCGCGCTTTCGGATCTCACCCTCGTCGAAATGCGCAAGCGGAATGCGTTATCGACATCGCGCGAGTCGCTGCTGATCGCCTCGAAATTCCCCGCGCAGGTCTTCGTCCTCAAGCGGACACATGAAATTCTCGAGCTGAACATCGCCGGGGCTGGCGGCGTCGACGCGCTGTTCGACTATCCCGCCGGTATCGAGCTCGCACGGCTCATGCGCGACCTGACGACGCTTCCGCCGCCCGCTGGACTGTCGGCCGAGATGGCGATGCTCGAGCGCGAGGCGGCGGCGGTCACGGCCGAGCTTGGCAGGCAGATGGCCGATCTCGAAGCCGCACTGGTCAGCGCTGCGGCGGAGTTCAAGCCGGACGAACTGCGGCAGCTTCGGATCGCCCGGGACGTCAGCGAAGGCACGCGCCGCACGCTGTTTCGCTTGCTCAAGGAAACGACCGGCAGGTTCTTCGTCGACAACCAGCAGCGGCTGGGACGCAGGGGCATCAAGTTCAGCGAGGCGCGCGGCATGTTCGCCCTGCGTTATTCGCTGTGCATGACGATCTACTACATCCTCTGGGTCCAGACCGGCCGCCAGACCGGAAGGGCAGAACATCTACGCCTCAACGATGTCGTCGATATGCAGCTCGCCGCGCTCAGCACCTATTTCAACGGCGTGCTCAGCACCGACGCGCTGGTGCTGAACACCTCGCGCGGCGCCCGGGCGATCCTTCGCGGCTATGGCGGCTATGTCGGCGAGGACTGGATCGTGCCGCGGTAGCTCTTGCCGGATGTGCCTGACTGAGTGCGAGATGCGCTAGGAACCTGGGCGCCTTGAGACGGATGGGATGTCGCCGATCGCGTGCGCCTTAGATGCTGCGCACGAAGCGCAGCAACTCGTCGCCCATCATGAAGCCGCACGGCCAATAGTCGTCACCGTCCAAATGCTCGATCGCCTGTACCACCCGCGCCGACACCAGATATGCCGCCGCGGAATTGAATCGCCGCGGCGGCCAGCCGAGCGACTCCGCTACCAGGGTGGAGTCGGCCTGATCGGTATCGAGGTTGAGCAGGTGCACGGCGAGATCGCGCGCGTCGGCTTCGGGGTTCCACTTCATGAAATCCCCGTCAAACGTCGCGAACAGGTCGGCCTTGGGCCAGATATGCGCTTCGCCGCCCAAATAGTCCTGCTTTTCGAGTAGGCCGGCGCCGACCAGGTCGAGCACGCCGATTCGCACGTCGGGCATCGGCAAGCCGGTCGCCTGCTGGATGTCCTCGTAACTTGCCTGCGGATCCATCGAGTGACCGCGTTCGCTCGTCCGCACGAAATATTCGGCGACCACGCGCGCAGCAGCCGACCATGTCGAGCCCGGCTCGTGCTGCTGGAGATAGCGCGGCTTCTCGCCGAGCGGGGGCTTTTTGCTGACGCCGAAGATCTCGGCGGCAAGCGTATCGAGTCCTTCCTCGCCTTGCTGGAGCTCGGGCGTCAGCCGCATCCGGAGGAACGGCGATACTTGGCCAAGCGGCAACTCGTGGCGCAGCCCGATGAACTTGGCGGTGCCTTCGACCGCGCCCATCAATCCCGCGTCGATTTCTTCATTCACCCAAGGCTTGTTGATCGAAGTCTTGGTCAGCAGCACGACGAAATGGGTGCAATTGCCGAGGCCCTCTTCCATCTTTCGACGCAGGCTGTCGCCGTACCCGATCTCCCAATTGTCGTACCAGACGTCGATGCCGCGCTGCATCAACCCCTCGGCCATGGGCTTCACCAACGCCTTATCCTCCGAGGCGTGGGCCAGATAGACCAGCCGCTCGCGGGAACCGGGTTCGTTCATGCCGTGGACTTCTCCTCTGTTCATGCCCAGCCGGCCCTCGAGCGCACGCGCGAACGCAGGCGAGCCACTGGTATGGATGGCCCAGCCCTGCGTGCCGATCCGCCGCACGAACACCGCCGCATGTTTGCCCGTCTCGGGATCGACGACCGACGATGCCTTGCCGTGGAGTTCGTCGGCATAGGCGGCCATGACCTGGTCGAGCGCATCCTCCATCATCCCATCGATAAAGTCTTTCTGCGATACGCTGCGCCCGTCCCGGCGGAACTCGCTCTTCACCATTTTCTGTCGCCTTGCGTCGCGTCGCGCGCGATCATGGCACAGGATCGCGAAGGGTTCGATCTGTTTTTGTTCTTTTTGTCGACGCCGCTGTTGGCGCGCGCCCCCGGCGTCTCTACTTTCGGGCAATGGACCGCGGCCTGCTCAACGACCTGCGCACCGCCATCGCCGACGTGATCGCGCGCGAGAAGGCGTACAACGTTCCCGCGCTTTGCGTTCGTCTCGGCCTGGGCGAGGGTGAAGAGTCCGAGGCAATGCGCAGCAAGTTCCGCTATGCCAGCGCGCGGCTTGCCGCCGAACCTGCTGACCGTCTCGTTGCCGTCGCCCGTATCCTCCTCGACGAGGAGCATGATTTCGGCCTCGCCGAGTTGCTCGCCAAGGCAACCGAGGCGGGAACGCCGAAAGTGTCCGATCTGACGCGCCGCCGTCTGCTCGGTCTGTTCGACGGCGAGCAGCTATGCACCGAATATGACGAGATCGAGTTTCTCGAAACGATCTGGCCGATCGCATCGATACCCGGCAACCAGGCCAATGTCGGCTTTGACGATTTCGGGTTCCGGTCGCTCAAGGACGACATCTTCCAGCACATGCGGCGCAACGACGACTGGACCAATCGCGAGTTGCTCGAGCGCCTCGGACTGCTGACCTCTTCCCGCGCGCTGTTGTTCCGCTTTCTCGAAGCCTCGGTCCATCCGACGGCGGTCGACGATGCTACGCAGAAACCGCGCGTTGATCGGATCAACGCGCATCTCCAGCACGACGGCTACCGCCTGATCCGATCCGGGAGCATGTCAGGCAGCGCGGTGTACACGATTGCCGCCCACGCCATTGGCTCGCCGGCCGATGCCGCAATCTCGGCCGCGCTGCAGCGGTTCGAGCCGGAACAGGTGCATGCCCGTTGGACTGCGGCGCTCGATCGCCGCGCGAGCGATCCGGCGGGCGCCATCACGCTCGCCCGGACCTTGCTCGAGGATGTGTGCCGCTGGCTGCTCGACGAGCTTGGCGAAACCGCTTCGGATCAAGACGACTTGCCCACTCTGTACCGCAGGCTCGCCAAGGCGCTGAAGCTGGCGCCGGACGATCATAGCGAGCAGGTGTTCAAGCAGATCCTCGGAAGCTGCCAGTCGGTGGTCGAGTCGCTCGGCGCTCTCAGGAACAAGCTCGGGGACGCGCATGGCGGCGGGCCGAAGCGTGCGAGGCCGGCGGCGAGGCATGCCGAGCTCGCGGTCAATCTCTCCGGTTCGATGGCGACTTTTCTGGTCGCGACCTGGGAGGCGAGACAGGGTGTGGAGCCAGCGGCGAAGGCGGCGTCGGGCGGCTAGGGGATGTTCGAGCGGGCCGGACTTTGCGCCTCGCCCGCCGTCCGGCTCGAGCGGAACGCGGCGTTAGCGGAGCGTGCTCTGGCGGGCTCTTCGAGCCGCCAGGGTTCCGCGGCTCCTTGGATTCTATCCGCGTCGCACACTTGTTCGGGCCGGCCTGTGCGGCGGCGGCTGGCGCACATGCCTGCGCGCGCACGCCGCCGCTCGCGGCCGTCCCTCGGCAAGGGTGCATTCCTGGCGCCTTCGGCGCGATGCCGGACCAGGGCGTGCGACCGGGCTCTACGGCGCGTGCCGCGCCGCCGGGCCGCTGTGCGTCCCGGCCCTTCGGGTGACGATCGCCTGGCGTGGGCCGGACCCTGACGGGCCGGCCGGAGTGGTCGCCGCGCGTCAGCGCGGCGGCATTGCTTGTGGCCTTTCCCGGTCAGGCGCGGGTGGGCGGCGCTCCCGGCTAGGCCCGCCGCGGCCTGCGGCAACCCCGGCGCTTCGCTGGGGGTGCTCCGCTTCGCTTCGCCCTTCGGTGCCTCTGTCCGCTCAAGCGGGCCTCTCCGGTCGCAAGGCGCCGCCCACCCCCGCCTTCCGGGGCGGCCATGCGGATTTTGGGGCGGGATGGAGGACAGGCAAATGCGCAAATACGGCAAGCGTGCCGCGCGGGGCGAGGTCCGGGAGGATCGCACCTCGCTCTATGACGAAGTCACCAGCCGCATCGTCTCAGAGCTTGAGGCGGGGCGGGTGCCTTGGGTCCAGCCTTGGGGAAGGGCAGGGACCGGCCCCGGGCTGCCGCGCAATGCGCTGACCGGGCGCAGCTATTCCGGGGTAAATGTCCTGATCCTGTGGGGCGAGGTCATCGCCCAAGCCTATCCCTCGCAATCGTGGCTGACCTTCCGGCAGGCTATCGAGGCGGGCGGCTGCGTTCGCAAGGGCGAGCGCGGCACGACCGTGGTCTATGCCGACCGGTTCGTGCCCGAAGGCGAGAAGGCGCGCGCCGAGCGCGAGGGCGGTGATGCCAAGGCCGTCCCGTTCCTCAAGCGCTTCACCGTGTTCAACGTGGCCCAATGCGAGGGCCTGCGCCCCGGCCTCGCCGCCGACCCTGCGCCGCTGCCCGAGCGCGAGATCGTCCCCGTCGCCGAAAGCGTGATCGCCGCATCGGGCGTCGATTTCCGGATCGGCGGCGACAAGGCCTTCTACGTACCGGGCCTCGATTATGTGCAGGTGCCGCCGCAACCCGCCTTCTTCGCGCAGGTCAATTACTACCGCACCGCGCTCCACGAGCTGACCCACGCCACCGGGCACGCCAAGCGGCTCAATCGCCAAATCCTCAACGCCTTCGGCAGCAAGGATTATGCGCGCGAGGAACTGGTCGCCGAGATGGGTTCGGCGTTCCTCTGCGCCGCGCTCGGCATCGAGCCGACCGTCCGCCATGCCGACTATCTGGCGTCGTGGCTGGACGTATTGCGCGAGGATAACCGCGCGATCTTCCGCGCGGCGAGCGCCGCCACCAAAGCAGCCGACTGGCTGCTGGCCCGCCACCGCGAGGCCAATGCGGATGCTTGTGGGGTAGCGGCATGACCTTGCTTCCCCCCGAGCTTCGCCACGCCTTGCGCGCCGCCGATATCGCCCGCCGCGTTCTCGAACGCGCAGGCGAGGCCGAACCCGACCCGGTGCCGCTGGTCAAGCTGTTCAACCCGGTTGGCCCGGCGACATGGCTCGCGACCGAACTGGACCGCGACGGCGACACGCTGTTCGGCCTCGCCGATATGGGGTTCGGCTTTCCCGAGCTTGGCAGCTTCTCGCTCGCCGAGATCGAGGCGATCCGGCTGCCGTTCGGCCTCGGCATCGAGCGCGACCTGGGCTTCGAGAGCAATCTCCCGCTGTCGGTCTGGGCCGAGGCGGCGCGCCGCACCGGCAGCCTGATCGCCGCCGAGCAGCTGCTGCGCTTCGCCAGCAAGGTCATCGCCAATCGCAGGCTTCCCGACCCGCCCGATGAGGGTGGCGACGGCTGACGCGCGGCGCGTCTCGCCGCAACTTAGCCGGTCCGCCTCACTGTCCAAGATCGACGGACCGGCGCTCACTTGGAGCAAGTGCCATGAAACTCGAATATATCCCGCTCGACAAGCTGTTCGTCGACAAGACCAACATGCGCCACGGCCACAAGAAGATCGACGTGACCGATATCCTCCCTACCGTGCGGACGCGCGGCATCATCCAGACGCTGCTGGTCCGTCCCGCCAACGATGACGGCGCGTTCGGCATCGTCGCCGGAAGCCGCCGCTTCCGCGCGGCGGGCATCGTCGCCGACGAGCGCCGCGAGGCCGATCCCGAAGCCGAGCCGTTCCTGCTGCCGTGCGGCATCCTTGAGGAAGGCGACGACGCCGCCGCGCTCGAAGCCTCGCTGATCGAGAACACCGCCCGGCTCGCCCCCGACGATGTCAGCCAGTGGGAGCAGTTCGTGCGGCTGGTCAGGGAAGGCCGGACGCCCGACGATATCTCGGCGACCTTCGGCATCCCCGGCCTTGCGGTAAAGCGCATCCTCGCGCTCGGTAATCTCATGCCGCGCATCCGCGATCTCTACCGCGCCGAGAAGATCGACGCGGCGACCGTCCGCCATCTGACCATGGCGAGCAAGAGCCAGCAGAAAGCGTGGCTGGCGCTCTACGACGACCCCGATAACTATACCCCCACCGGCCACCAGTTGAAGGCGTGGCTGTTCGGCGGGCAGTCGATCAAGGCCGCGCATGCCCTGTTCGACGTGGAGGCTTGCGGCGCGGTGACGGTCGCCGATCTGTTCGGCGAGGACCGCTATTTCGCGGACCCCGACGCCTTCTGGACCGCGCAGAACGCGGCCATTGACGCCCGCCGCGCCGACTATCTCGAAGCCGGATGGAGCGATGTCGTGATCGTGCCGCCGAGCGAGCATTTCCAGACTTGGGAATATGAGAAGGCGGGCAAGCGCAAGGGCGGGCGCGTCTATATCGACGTGCGCGCGTCGGGCGAGGTCAGCTTCCACGAGGGCTATGTCAGCCGCAAGGAAGCGCGCCGCGCCGAAAAGGGCAAGCAGCCCGACACGGCCAAACCCGCGCGCCCCGAGGTCACCAGCACGATGCAGACCTATATCGACCTGCACCGCCACGCCGCCGTCCGCGCCGCGCTGACCGGCCATCCCGGCGTGGCGCTGCGCTTGCTGGTCGCCCACGTCATCGCCGGTTCGGACCTGTTCATCGTCAAGGCCGAGGCGCAGGACACGCGCAACGACGCGGTGCGCGAGTCGGTCGAGACGTGCCGGGGCGAGACGGTGTTCGACGAGAAGCGCCGCGCGGTGCTTGGCGTGCTGGACTTCGATCCCGAGCGCGCGCGCGTGGTCCGGGGCTATGCCTGCCAGCGCGATCTTCCCGCGATCTTCCTGCGGCTGCTCGACTTGCCCGACCCCGTGGTCATGGAAGTCCTCGCGGTCGTCATGGGCGAGACGCTGGCGGCGGGCAGCGCGGCGGTCGAGGCCGTGGGCCTGCATCTCGGCGTGCCGATGGAGGATTGGTGGTCTGCCGACGACACCTTCTTCGAGCTGATCCGCGACAAGGAAGTCCTGGCCGCGATCATCGCCGAGACGTGCGGGGAAGCCGTCGCCGCCGCAAACCGGCAGGAGAAGGGCAAGACGCTCAAGACGATCATCCGCGACCGGCTCGACGGTGACAATGGGCGCGAACAGCTGATCGGGTGGGTTCCTAAATGGATGACCTTCCCGCCCGCCGCCTACACCACGCGCGGCGGCGTCGCGACGGTGAAGGCGGCGGCCTTGGTCGAATCCGCCCGGCCTTCGGACCCCGATCCGGACCCCGCCGCGCTGCCGGAAGACGAGCAGAAGCTCGCGGCCTGATCCCTCCTGCGGGCGGAGCCTCGGCTCCGCCCGCACCTTCCAAAGCCCCGAAATCCGGCCGCGCCGCTCGCCCTTGCAGGGCTCGCGGCGCGGCTTTGTCGAGAATCGGCGGCGCACGATGCGGCTCGGCTATCTCCTTGAATCTCTGGACAGAAAGAGCCAGATCAGGGGCGCGGAAGGCTGCGCCCGGGTAAGCAGGGGGAGGCATGGACGAGACGGAAAAACGCCGCGCGGATCTCGCCTATCATTTGCGCCGCGCGGCACAGGAGCGCCGCCGCGCGGAGGCGACGGACGATGGCTCGCGCTTGCTTCACACGCAACTGGCCGAGCTGCACGAGCAGCAGGCGGCGCGCCTGGGTTAGCTTGAGGCGATCCGGCCCGGGGAGTGAAACTTCCCGGGTTCGCCACGCTTTCACGATCGACCACGATCTCAAAGCCAGCCGCGCCGCTCGGCCCCCGGGGCCTCGCGGCGCGGCTTTCCTTTGCCTTGCGGCGAGCTGTGCGCCCTGACTTGCCCGGGAAACATGCCGGGCGTATCGGCGGAGCCAGGCATTTCCGGGACAGGAGAGCCGGGAGATCAGAGCGGGAAAGGGGCGATTCTGGAGGGGATCAGCCATGCGCCTTGCGCACGCCACGCCGGCAGCTTCCACGCTCATTGATGCGGCGCGTCTGTGGTGCCGCGCCCGCGACCTTGGCGAACCCATCCAGCCCCTCCTCGCGGCATCGTTCCGCAGCCCCGCCGGCGGCTTCCTCGCGCCTGCGATCGACGGTCTGTTGCGGCTATACGAGGCGGCGTTCCGGCGACGCTTCGTCGCCGGCGACCCCTGCGATGATGATCTGACCCGCGACGAGGAGCGGCTCCTCGACCTGCTCGACCATGACGGCGCGCCGCCGCCGGGCATCCGCCCCGACCTGGTCGGGGCGCTGCGTGCCGCGCTGCGCTCGACGCGCATCATGCTGCGCATGGTGCTGCCCGGCCGGGCCGAGCCGTCCTGACGATCGGCAATCCCCTGATTTTTGCGAGAATTGCGATTTCGAACCTCTCTTAGTAATCGAGGACAGGATCGCACCAGACTGGAGGAACCATGGCCGACGAAACGGCTGAGACCCTGCTTACGCTCACCGCGGATATCGTCGCGGCGCATGTCAGCAACAACAGCGTGTCGGTCGGCGATGTGTCCGGCCTGATCGAGCGCGTCCACAGCGCGCTGGCCGGTCTCGGCGCGCCCGCTGCAGAGCCGGAACCCGAGCTGAAGCCCGCCGTCTCGGTGCGCGCGTCGGTCAAGCCCGACTATATCGTCTGCCTGGAGGACGGGAAGAAGCTGAAGATGCTCAAGCGGCATCTGATGACCCACTACCAGATGACCCCCGAGCAATACCGCGCGAAATGGCACCTGCCCGCCGACTATCCGATGGTCGCGCCCAATTATGCCGAGCAGCGCCGGAACCTGGCCGTGAAGATCGGGCTGGGCCGCAAGCCGGGCGTGAAGAAGCCCGCCAGGCGCGGCTAGACCCCCGCGACCCAGGCTTCGAGCTTGGCCTGCAGCTCGCGCACCGGCTTGCCGGTCGGCGCGTTGATTCCGCTCATGAACAGCAGGTTTTCGAGCCTGCTGGCGATCACCCGGAGCCGGTCGGCGGCCGCCCAATAGGGCGCCGGCACCGCCGCGATCACGTCAATCCATGCGATCGCTTCCTCGATCTCGGCGCGGATGCGCTCGAGATCGGTCTCGGCCACCGAGGCCGGAAACACCCGCGCGTCGGCGGCGATCTCGCGCAGCTTCAACGCGCGCAGGCGCAGCATCGCCTCTTCCTGTTCGGCATCGTCTCCGCCCATCCGCTCCCCCTGTCCCCCGAGCGGGTCCCGCTCCTTCTAGAGGACGGATGAAGCCACCGAGTCCGCAACCACAGGCTTGGATTCAGGCGGTTACCGGGTCTTCTTGCGCGTCACCGACAGCGTCTCGCCGCACAGCGCGCAGGCATGGTTCAGGCGCTCGAACCCGCCTTCACCCGCGAGCTCGCGGGTCCTGTGGCTGACCTGGTGCGCGCTCGCGATCCCGAGCCGTTCGGCGATGCACGGATCGCACACCGCCTCGGGCGCCAGCACCGCGATCAACCCCTTCACCTTGTCCGCCAATCGCGAATCCTTCTGCATGCCGCTCGTCTAGAACGGCAATTCTCCCATGACAAAGGACGCGCGGGAGCCGCCGGACCGCAGCCAAATTCCGCTCAAATCGCTGCGATCGTGGCGCGGGTCAGGTCTCCCGGGACGCACGAACGCCGCGCGGCCTCGTTCGACTGGCGGGTCTGTCGGCGCTCGGTCCGGGGCGCAACGGCTGCGCTGGACTTTCTTCCCCGGCTGCTGCGCAGCCTTCCTCGCGAGGCAAGAAAGCCCGGCTTCGCCGTCCTCCGCTGGCGCTGCGGCACTTGGGTGTGCGCCCCGTCCCGACCCCCCGCCTTGCGACCGCCCGTCGAGGCCGCATCGGGCGGCTTCGCGCAAATCAGGAGACTGAACATGGCCCAGATCGGCAAATTCATCCGCGGGGAAAACGGCGTCTATACCGGCGAGATCCGCACCCTCACCCTTCGCGTCAAGGCGACCATCGTCCCGTGCGAGCGCGAGCACGACAAGTCCCCGGATCACCGGGTGACGGCGGGCGGGACCGAATTCGGCGCGGCCTGGACCCGGGCGGCGAAGGATACCGGCGCCGAATATCTCAGCCTCAAGCTCGACGACCCGTCCTTCCCCGCGCCCATCTACGCGACGCTGGTTCAGGGCGACAATGGCGAGAACAAGCTCATCTGGTCGCGCTGAGCGGCAACGGCCCCGCGTCGACAGGCGCGGGGCCTTTCCGCCCCCCGTCAATTCCTGCACAGGAGCTAGCAGCTCGATGACCGCCACATCCAACCCCGTCTTCGTCTTCGGATCGAACCTCGCTGGCCGCCACGGCAAGGGCGCGGCGTTCTGGGCGCGCCGGCACCGCGGCGCGATCTACGGCCAGGGCGTCGGCCGACAGGGCGATTCCTACGCCATTCCGACCAAGGACGAGCACCTGCGCGTGCTTCCGCTCGACGCGATCCGGCCGCACGTCGCGGCGTTTCTCGCTTATGCGCAGGCTCATCCCGACACGGCGTTCGAGCTGACCCCGATCGGCTGTGGGCTCGCCGGATATCGGCCGGACCAGATCGCTCCGATGTTCGCGGACGCGCCGGCAAACGCCCAGCTGCCCGATGCCTTTACGGCGGTGCTAGCGGCAAAACCGCCCGCGGGCTGAGCGCACCACCGGGGCTCGATTTTCGGTGCCCCCGATTTTCGAGCCTCTGCCCGGCTTCGCCTGCCTGCCACCCGTCTCCGCCACGCGGCGTCAACCGCCGCCAGCACCAGCGGATGCGGAGACGATGGATGACGATGTTCTCCGGGCGGATCGCGCCAAGCGCGGCACGCCCTACCTCAATACGGCGCAGGCAGCGCATTATCTCGGCATTTCGGTGCGCACCATGCAGCGGATGAGGGCGCGCAAGGCCGGCCCGACGCCCCGGCGCCACGCGTTGATGGTGCTCTATCATATCGACGATCTCGACGCCTGGTCGCGTGCGCGCTCCGACGGAGCCGGGCAGTGATGGCGTGTCAAACCGCCGTCCGACTGCCCCGCTGGATGCCGGTCGGGCTGGTCGCGTTCGGCGCGATCGCCATCCAGATGGCGTTCCCGCCCGCGCCGCGCCTGGTCTGGAACGCCAGCGCCAGCGCGCCGGTCGGGCTCTATTGGGTGCGGCCGGGCGCACGGATTTCGCGAGGCGACATGGTCATCGCCCGGACCCCGCCGGCGGTCCGCCACCTTGCCGCCGTGCGCCGGTATGTCCCCGAGAATGTGCCGCTGGTGAAGCGCGTCGCCGGTGCTGCGGGCGACCGCATCTGCGCGGCAGGAGCGGCGCTGACGGTCAATGGCCGCCGCGTCGCCATGCGCCGCGCGATCGACGGGCAGGGCCGGGCGATGCCGTGGTGGCAAGGCTGCCGGACCCTGAAGGCGGGCGAATATTTCCTGCTGATGGCCGATGTCCCGGACTCGTTCGACGGGCGCTATTTCGGCATCACCAGCAGCGCCGACCTGATCGGCAAGGCGCGCCTCTTATGGTCGCGCTGATCGCCGCGATGGCGCTGGCGCAGGCGGCGTCCGCCGAGCCGACGGGGCGCTGGCAGCCGGAAATCGCCGAGGCCTCGACCCGCTGCGCGGTGCCGCAGGCCTGGATCGCCCGCGTCATGCGCGCGGAGAGCGGCGGGAACACGACCCTTGCCGGACGCCCGATCCGCAGCCGCAAGGGCGCGATCGGGCTGATGCAGCTGATGCCGGCGACCTGGGCCGAGATGCGGGCTCGGCTCGGGCTCGGCAACGATCCCGACGATCCGCGCGACAATGTCGTCGCGGGCGCCTGCTATCTGCGGCTGATGTATGACCGGTTCGGCTATCCCGGACTGTTCGCCGCCTATAATGCCGGGCCGGCGCGCTACGCCGCCTATCTGGCGGGCCGCGCGCGCCTCCCGGGCGAGACGATCGCCTATCTCGGCACGGTCACCGGTGTTGGGCCTGCCGCGCCGGTCTCGCCCGACGACCCGCCGCGACAATTGCTGTTCGCACTTCGCCGCGACCTCGAAACCACAAGCGTCGCCGCACCAGATGAACCTGCTGGCGATGGCCTGTTCGCGATCCGCAAGGACGTCCCGTGAGGTCGGCGGGGGAGGGGGCTCGTCTCGGGTTTCCGAGCATGACGGCCGCCGGAACGGCTATCAAGGCCCGCGGGTGCCCCCCAATTTGCTGCGCAAATCGGTTCCCCCCACGTCCGCTTCGCGGCGCCTCCGCTTGCGCTGCGGCGGCCCTGACAGCCGCTCCGCCGCCCGTCGTCGAGGCTGCGTCCTCGATGGTGAGGGCGATCAAGCGGAGACACATCATGGCCATTCAAACCATCTCGGTCGCAGCGAATCGCGTGCTGAAAGTGCTGATCGAGGGACTCGAGATCGAGTTCGGACGCGGGGCCGGCGAGGCGCTGGCACAGCGGTTTCTCGATGCGGAAGATGCCGATTTTCACTGGGATGCGCGCATTCGGGAGCGCTGGCTGGGCACCTATGCCCATGCCGAGGAGCATGATTTCGAGCTCGATCGGGTGGCGATCATGGGCCAGCTCGACGGCGAATGGTTCGTCGCGGTGATGATCGTCGATGGCGACGGGAACGCCCATGGGATGATGGGCAGGCGGGCGTTTCGCAGCAAGGCATCGGCATCGCGGGCGTTCGCGGATGCGTGACCTGGCGCGCAGGTTCGGTCGGGGTGCGGTGCGGGTCATGCATCACATCCCGGTTCTATTTTTGAGCCGGTGGAAAGGGGCTGGGGAGGGGAAGGCAGAAGAAAAGGGAAAGCCAGAGAAAGGCAATGCCTCGCGGGCATTGCTATGTGTTTGTCTGCACATCGTTTTTTTGCGAGACACGTCTCGCGGCCGGCGAGACATGGCCGGCCAGAATGGCGGATTTTTGCGGTTTTCGGTTCGATTTCGCGAGACTCCGCTTGCCCGTTGGTGGCGCCTATGAGCGAGGACGACGAATTCACGCCGCGGCTCGGCCGGCAGAAGAACCGCGGCAAGGGCAAGCAGGCGCGGCGCTATCTGGCGCGCGTCGTCGCCGCCACTATCCGGTCGGCCGAGAAGGGCAGCATCCGCAGCCGCCGATTCGACGGCAGCCGCATCGGCCGGGGCGCGTCGATCGGGCGGTTATTGTCGAGCCGCGACCGGCTCGCCGCGTTCCGCTCGCGCCGGGTGGTGGTCAAGACCCGGCTGGCGCGGCTCGGCGGGAAGGGCATCGGCTTGGCGCGCGCGCATCTGCGCTACATCCAGCGCGATGGCGTCACCCGCGAGGGCGATCCCGGCCAGCTCTATTCCGCCGACAAGGACATCGCCGACGGCAAGGCATTCCTCGAGCGATGCGACGGCGACCGCCACCAGTTCCGCTTCATCGTCTCCGCCGAGGACGGCGCCGAATATCCCGACCTCAAGCCGTTCATCCGCCGGCTGATGACGCGGATGGAAGAGGATCTCGCGACGAAGCTCGATTGGGTCGCGGTCGATCACTTCAACACCGGCCATCCGCACAGCCATGTCGTGCTGCGCGGCGTCGACGATCAGGGCAAGAATCTGATCATCGCTCGCGAGTATATTTCGCACGGCATCCGCGAGCGCGCCGCCGAGCTGGCGACGCTCGATCTCGGCCCGCGTACCGATCAGGAGATAGAGGCGAGGCTCCGGCTCGAGGTCGGCGAGGACCGGCTGACCGCGATCGACCGCCGGCTGATCCGCGAAATGGACGCCGGGCGCATCGTCAGCTCGGCCGACCGCGATCCCTTCCAGCAATCGTTGCGCGCGGGCCGTCTGCAGAAGCTCGCCAACCTCGGGCTCGCCGATAATGTCGGCGGCGGGCACTGGCAGCTTGCCGACGGGCTGGAGGATACGCTGCGCCGCCTGGCCGAGCGCAGCGACGTGATCCGTACCATGCAATGGGCGCTGAAGGAGAAGGGCCTGTCGCGGCCTTGGCTCGACCGCGCCGAGTTCGTCGCCAACGACCCCGAGGCAGCGCCGCTGGTCGGCCGTGTTGTCATGCGTGGGCTCGACGAGGATCGCGACCGCCACTATCTGATCGTCGACGGCGTCGACGGCCATGTCCATTATGTCGACATCGGGCTTGGGCAAAGCGTCGAGCCCATGCCCGAGGGCGCGATCGTTCGGGTCTCGGGGCGTGGGCTCGGCCTGCGCGAAGCCGACCGCACTGTCGCCGAGATCGCTGCCGCCAATGCTGGGCGTTATTCGGTCGACCTGCATCTCCGCCACGATCCGACCGCGACGGAGGCGTTCGCCGAGACGCACGTCCGCCGGCTCGAGGCGATCCGCCGCGCGACCGGCGGCGTCGAGCGCGAGGCGGACGGGACGTGGGTTATCGCCGCAGATCATACCGATCGCGTCCGCGCCTACGAGGCGAAGCTCCATCGCGACCGGCCGGTCGAGGTCGAGCAGCTGTCCGCGGCGCCGCTTCCCGAGCTGCCGCATGCCGAAGCCGCGACCTGGCTTGATCGCGAGCTGGCGAGCGACGCGCCGGTCGCGGTTCGCGACGCCGGCTTCGGCCGCGAGGTGCGCGGCGCGCTCGCCGTGCGCCGGCAATGGCTGGTCGAGCAGGAAATGGCGGACGGGCAGGGCGATCGTGTCCGGCTCCGCGCCAATGCGCTCGCGATGCTCCAGCGCCGGGAATTGTTGCGTGCGTCGGAACGGCTGGCGAGCGAGATCGGCAAGCCCTTCGTCGAGGCGCACAGCGGCGATGCGATCGGCGGGGTTCTGCGCCGCCGCGTGGATCTAACAAGCGGGCGGTTCGCCTTAGTCGAGAAGAGCCGGGAATTCACGCTGGTGCCATGGCGATCGGTACTTGATCGCCGTCTAGGCAATCAGGTGTCCGGAATCATGCGCGCCGACGGCGTGAGCTGGCGGTTCGGGCGCGACCGCGTAGGGCCGGAGATCGGATAGACGTCTGCGGGCTTGTCGCCCGCTTCTCGCCGACGCGGCGATGACCGCTCAATGCCTGCCGAACTGCTTGCGCGACCACGCCGCTGCCGCCCGGAACTCGTCAGTCGAGGCGAGATGTTCGATGAACGGAAAGACTTCATCGGAAATCGCACCCAGAATGCGAACATAGGTTGCCCTGTAGCGGCTCAGCGATACTGCGTCCGCGCCCCACAGATGCGGCTGCCGATCGATCATCGCGAGGCGGTCCTGCGGCGTGGGATGCGTATTCCGTGCTCGCAGATCATCTAGCGCGAGAATGGCTCGCGTTTTGGCGAGCAGGTCGAGGGCACTGAGTAGGATAGCCATACCCGCCCCGGAAATCATCACGAGGTTCTCCGCGGGACTAAAGCCGGTGACCATCTGACCAATCATGATGGCGATACTGTCGGCTTCAAATTCCTCTCCTCGAGCGGGCCGGTCAGCGCCCGCTTCGCTAGAAGCCTCAAGCAAGCGGCCATGCCGTTGGAGGTGGTGGGAGTATTCATGCGCAACGGCGAAAATTTCCATCGCGTCGACGATGCTGTCCTTGAGCGCGGCGTCTCCGCCGGAAAGCACCGCGCGTTCGACCATGATGTTGGTGCCGGTCAGCGCGTAGGACAACAGGATGTCCACCCAATATCGCACGATGTCGGGTTGCGATTGCAGCACTTGCCGCAGCGCCACGGGGTCCTCGATCGTGTCCCAGGCTTTCGGGTCAATCATGATCGTTCGCGCCATGGCCTTGCCGACCACGTTGCAGAATCGGAAGAGCTGCGATCCCACCGTGATGACGCTGGCGTCGGTCATCATCACCCCAAGCCGCGCGGCAAAGGCCCCTACCTTGGGCTCAATGCCGCGCGCGACGCGAACCTGATCTTTCGACACCCCTGCGATTGCCGTCTCGATACGGTCGCAAAGGCTCCCCAAGATTACTTCGGCATGCGGATCTACTCCGGGGCTGGTGATCGGCGCGCCGGCAAGATCGGCGGCGAAGCGGTCGGCCAAGTCATCGATTTCTTCAGCGGCGACGCCGCGCTCGGCAAGCAAAGCCTTTGCGCGATCGGCGGCGCCTTCGAGCACGGCGTCGCGTGGGACGAGCGTAGCCATCGGGTGGTCAGCGGAACGCGCAAAGATCTGGCCCCAATAGTCTCGGGCCGCGGCGATCTCCTCTTCGGCTGGGGAAAGGGCATCGCCGCTCACCAGACATTCCGGGGACGCAATCGGGTCATGGTCTCAACTTCCCTGTCGCGCATTGCGGCCCTTGGTTGTCCATCGCTTGGGACCGCGCACCCATTTCACCAAAGGTTCTTTTGCCCGGTTGCGGCGACCATCGGCGGCGCCATTTTCAAACTCGGCTTTGCCGCGCCCGTTTCGCATTTTGCCGATAAAGGCAAAGAGAAGATCGCGGGTGAACATGTCCTCCCGTGCCTCCATTCCCTCGAAGACAAACCCGAACCAATATCCGATCTCCCGAGCCAGCAATCGTTGCGCGAGCATACGATCAAGCGCGTCGCTCTGGTACAACACAGCGACGCGGTGCCAGAATCGCAGGACCTGAGAATAGCCTTCGCGTGTCTGGTCAGGATCAGGCAGAGCGTAGGGACCGATCTGCGACCAGTCCGCTCCCCCATAGCGCTTGAAGAACCGGGCCGCCGTCTGCCGATCCTCTGAAAAGCTTCGCGAATAATATTCGCGGTGCAGCTCAAGGACCGCCTGCCGCTTCCCTTGCCACCAGTTCGCAAACGCTATTGCCAAAGTCACGCTGGCGCCCACGCAGGCAGTCCACAGGGCGGCAGGAATGGCCGGGAAGCAATACGCCGCAGCTGCTAGTGCAACCCAGACAATGATCACGAGGGTCACAAACCAGCGCATGTTTTCCCTTTAAGCTCGAGCAATAGCGAACCGTCCACGTATCGCGGCGGGGTCGTCATCCGAAAACGGCGATAGGCTTTCCACAAGTTGCAGCCATTTCGACCGGGTTGCATCTGGATACCACCCGTTATTGCGATATATCGTTTCGCATGGGAGGGAAGCAACGGTGAGCAACAAGCTCGCACTCAACCTTATTGCCGAAGTCATGGGCTGGCCGGAGGAAAGCGGCGAGGCAACGCGCGAATATGCGTGGCTGCGACTCATGTCCGACATCAAATATGATGGCTATTCCGATTTCCGCGCCGGCGCACGCTTCCTTGAAGCGCTGGCGACCTGGCTCAAGCAATTCCTGCCGGATGATCGCAAGGTCGCGTACGCGTTCATCCGCCGCCGCCTGGTCTATATCTCGCCCCCCGAGATGCAACGGCTGATCGAAGCGTTCGTGCCCGAATTCCTGACGCCGCAGATCCGCCGCCGCGCCGCCGAAGCCGTCGGCGTCAAACCCTACGCGATCTGGGGTAGCGTGGCGGGGAAACGGGAATTCGACCGTCAACTCCGGCGCACGCTGATCGTCGGGCTCAGTGACGGCAGCCGCATTGATGTGTTGCGACGGGCGAACTCCAAGCTGCTCACGACCGAACAGGTCGTGCCAATGATGGATATCGGACAGGACAAATGGGAGGACCTCGCCGAAAAACTCGGTGAAGCGGGTGGGGGCAAGTTCGAGCGCGTCTGTCTGATCGATGATTTTACGGCGTCCGGCACGACCTTCATTCGCCGTATCGACGGTAAGTGGAAGGGAAAGCTCAAGAAGTTCAACAAACTTGTAAAGGACGCCAGCGAGAGCATGAAGGACAGCTTCCCGCTCGCGGAAAATTACGAGCTTCATATTCACCACTATGTCTCGAGCGCGAAAGCGCGGCAGACGCTGGACGCGATGGTTGCCGAAGCGGATGGCGCATGGGACGAGAAAACCTATGGAACGGTGGTGATCACCGAGGGGATGCGGCTGCCCGAGGCGCTCCCGTTGCAGCCGGGATCGGACGACGCGATGCTGGGGCTATGCGACCGCTATTATGATCACGCGCTGTTCGAACGATTGCGCAAGCATTGCGAGGAAGCCAAGCAAACCGACATGAAGCTGGGATACGCAAATTGCGCGCTGCCGGTCATTCTTGACCACAATGCGCCGAATAACGCCATTTCCTTGCTGTGGGCCGAGACCGACGGCTCGCAAGGCGCCCCGATGCGTCCCTTGTTCCTCCGCCGCGATCGGCACGGCTGATGACCAATTTTTTCATGCGCCGGGCAACCGAGCTGATCCGGGACGATTCCGCCTTTCTGGCGATCGTCAGCCCGGCCCCGCTGACGACCTTCTTCGCGCCGCATCACCGCAAATCATCGATCTTCGACATGCCGGTGCGCGTCATCGGCACGCCGGGGAGCGGCAAGACGATGATGGCGTCGCTGGCCGAGTTCCGGCTGGTCGAAGCGGTGCTCCGCGACCAGAGCAGCCAGTCCGCAAGGGACCTGGCGGGTGCGCTTGCCGCCTGCGGCCTGATCAACGGCAAGCGGCCCGCGGTCGCCGCGGTACGCATCCCCATGGAAGCCGAGTATCGCGACTTCTGGGAGTTGCCATATCCCGATGCGGTAAAGACGCGCCTCGCCCTGTCGCTCGTGCAGGCGCGGGCACTGCTTGGCCTGATCCGCAATCTCACCGCTAGCAAACGGCGCTCGATCGCGGACATTCGCTTCATCACACGCGATACGTCCGAGGCTCATATCGAGCATATCGGCGGCGCCGACAGCGAGGCGATCCGGCGACGCGCTCTCGATGTGCAGAAGGCGATCTATGGGGTCGTTGCCGGGCTTGTACCTCCGCCGATCAAGGAACTGCCCGCGCTTGCCAAAGAGCCCTATCAGCCGCTGGAGGCGATTGGCGAAATCGAGATCGACTGGGACGGCGCGCCGATCAGAATGCGGCCGCTAATCATCCTCGATGACGTGCATACGCTCCATCCCGTCCAGTTGCAGCAGATCTTCACCTCGCTCGCGCGTCGCGAAGTGAAGGTGGGCCGATGGCTGATGATGCGTCTCGATGCCCTCAGTCCGCGGACGATCTTCCAATCCGCGACTAATTCCGAGGCGGCCAACCTCAAAGCCGACCGGGAATATCTCAACATCTTCATGCAGAGCCAGACGCAGCGGCGCGAGGAGCGCAATCAGTTCCGCCGCATGGCGACGGACATGGCGGACCGCTATCTTGAGCATGTCTCGACGCTGCGCGAACGCAATTTCCGGCAGTTTGGGACGTTGGTCCCCTCGACCCCGCCCCGGATCACCGAAGCGAAGCTGCGGGAGCTCGCCACGGCGGTCGACAAGGTGCAGCGCAAGCAGAAGATCGCCGATAGCCGCCGGACCAAGATCGACGGGCTTGTCGCTACCTATCTTTCGCGGACCAAGTCTCCGGATACGGCGCCCGAGGTGGCGCTGGCGATGAGCCGGATTCTGCTCCACCGTTACGTCAACCGGATCGAAGGCAAAAGCCCCGGGTTGTTTGAGGAGTTCGACCCCGACCCCAAGGTCAGCCTGAAAGCTGACCAGGGCGTCGCCGATGGCGCGCGCATCCAGCTTGCCGCCGACTATGGCCGCGCCTTTCATTATGGGCTCGATGATCTGTGCGACGCCAGCAACGAGAATGCGGAACTCTTCCTGCAACTGGCTGGCGTGCTCGTCGAGCGGATGGAGACCCGGGCGATCCGCAACCTCGATCCCGCACTATCGCCCGAGGAGCAACAGGAGGCGCTGCGCGCCAAGGCCAACGAGATTTTGGCCGGCTGGGCATTCCCCTACGTCCGGCGCGCGCGAGCGCTGATGGAAGCAATTGCCACGGCGAGCCTGGAGATGTCGTTGAAGCCCAATGCTCGCCTTGGATACGGCGCAAATGCCGTCGGCATCCCGATGGACGACTTCAACGACATCATTGAGCAGGACGATGATCTGACCCAAGTCCTGAAATATGCGACCGGCTACGGAGTCCTGCACGTCGTTCCGAATTACGGGCAGGGCGGCAAGGACTGGTGCCTAATCGAGGTCGCGGGGCCCGGCTGCCTCGTCCATGGCTTGACGCTGAAGCGCGGAGGCTTCCTCGAATGGCGCGCGGATCGCCTGCGCGAGATTATCAGCTGACATGCGGCCGCACTGGAACAACTGCGTGACGCACTTCGACGACCAAGTCGACTGGTTCGTCGACACTTATTTCGGCGAAATGGCGCGCAAATGCCTCCTGGTTGCGGCAGCGGGATTTGATCCGCGCTCGTTGACCGTCGCCACCAAGCTTGCGGGGGTCTTGGGCAATCGGCTCGAGGCGCTGTTCATTCGTGAGGAGCGGCCACAACCCAACGGCACGCTACTTAACCAAGCGACCACCAACGAAGTCCAACTGCGGGCGCTCATCCCCAACTCGCGCGTAGAGCAGATCGAAATCTTTGCACAGGACAGCGCTGCGGTCGGTGGACAGCGGATCGCCGAATTGCTGCGAACCCTGCCCGTCGCGGACGACATAACCGACGTCGTGCTCGATATGAGCGCGCTGTCCATCGGGATCGGCTTTCCGGCAGCCAAGCTGCTACTCGACGTCTGCGAAAGGGCGCCGGATCGGGCCTTTCACTTGATGATCGTGTCCAATCCCGAACTCGACGAACGGATCTCCAGCGAGCCCGCTGACCGGTCGCTGGTCGTGCGCGGCTTTGCCGGCAATGTCGAGGAAAGCGAGCTGCCAAAGGCGCGCATCTGGCTGCCGCAACTCACCAAGGGCCGAAGCGCGGCGCTGGAGCGGATCGGCGGCCAGATCGACGATCAGTACAAATGCTGCCCGATCCTGCCTTTCCCATCACGCAATCCGCGCCGGTCGGACGATCTCGTGTCGGAATATCAGCTTCAACTGGCGCAATGGAATGTCGATCCGCGCGACCTGATCTACGTCTCGGAACATAATCCGCTCGATTGTTACCGGACGCTCAGCACGCTCAAGCTGCGCTATGATGCGACGGTTGCCGAAGTTTTCGACCCGCACATCATCCTGTCGCCGGTGGGCAGCAAGGTGCTTGCCGCGGGCGCGATGATGGCGGCTATCGAACATAACCTCGGCATCCACTATCTTGAGACTATCCGGTATGAGATCGACGACGACGGCACGACGCCGCTCCCTCCCGATCTCGTGACTCACATCCTCCTGTCGGGACCCTGCTATGCTGACTATGCGACGTTACCGCAGCCTGCTGGGAACGCGGTGGCCGAGGCGGTTGATCAAAGCAACGGCTAGCGACGCACGGCAGTACCCCGGTGCGACGTGGTGACGCTGTATCGGCAGAAGCTTTCCGGACTCGGTAGTACCGTCGCGGCCGTGGCGGCAGCGGATTTGACTGCGCTTGCCGATGATGTTGCTGCTGGGCGAGAGCGCTTGGCCTATGCGGTGGGATCCGGCGGGTCTCTGGTCAGCGTGGAATTCTTCAGGCTGTGCCGCAACGCCGACCGCGCGGCTCCTACGATCGCCGCGACGCCGCTGGAACTGATCGCCGACATGCCGGCGGCAGGCAGCCATATCTGGCTGTTCAGCGGCGGCGCGGACAATCCCGATATCGAGGCGGCATGGCGGACGGCGATGGCCTCCGCCGCAACGATGGTCGTGCTGGTCACCACCAACCGCGACGGTGCGGTCGCCCACCTCGCCGCCGCCGCCGCCGATTCGCGCGCTAGGCTTCATATCCTACCGGTGTCGGATCCGAAGGACGGTTTTCTTGCCACCCACTCGGTCGCAGCGACCATGGCAGCCAGCCTGCTTGCCTCCAGCCAGCGGCCGGCGCGCGCGCATTTTGCCGGATCGCTTCAGGAGTGCGTTGGCGCAAGTCTGGAGATCGGCGAGGACGACCGGGCCTTTTCGGAAGCGTTCGAGCCGGAGGACACGGTCCTGGCACTCTACGATCCGCATTTGTTGCCGATCGTGCGAGAGCTTGAGACCTCGCTGCTCGAGGCTGGCATCTGCAATTTCCAGCAGGTCGATCTGCGCAATTTCGCGCATGGTAGGCATGTCTGGCTGGACAAACGGTCGGCACGGACGCGCATTCTGGCGCTGACGAGCGCCGATACTGAGCCCCTCTGGTCGGCGATCGACGCTTTGCTTCCGCCTTCGGTCCGGCGCCGGCATTGGCGCTTCGCGGCAGCTGGCCCATGGGATAACTTCTGCGGGGTGGTCCGCGCATTCGGGCTGATCGCGGCGTTGGGAGACGCGGCGGGCATCGACCCGGGCCGTCCCGGCGTCGGCAGCTTTGGGCGCGGGATCTACGAAGATCGCAGCCTGATCGGCCTTGCCGGCGCACTTGGGCCTGCTGTGCGGCACAAGCGTCAGGCGACACGCTTGGGCCGCTTTGCTTGCCCCAAGCCCTTGGCCGAGATCCACCGCGAGCGATTGACCCACCTGCTGACGAACGCGTTCCGCGGCGTGGTCCTCGACTATGACGGGACCATCGTTGAGACCAGCCGGAGGACCGAGCCGCCAGCGCAAGCGATCCTTGACGAACTGGTACGTATTCTCGACTCGGGTCTGAAGCTGGGAATTGCCACGGGGCGTGGCGGTTCGGCCGGGGAGGCGCTGCGCGCGGCATTGCCCAAGCGCCACCATGATCACGTCGTGATGGGCTATTACAACGGATCGCTGCTCGTTCCGCTTGCGTATGACATCGAGCAATCGCCGCCCGACCAGGATTCCGAAATCGCCGCGGTCGCCGAGCGGATCCAAGGCGGGAACCTCTTGCGAGAACAACATCGTGCGAAGTTTGGCCGTCTGCAGGTCACCATCAATGCGGACGATCTTGCTACGGCAGACGCGCTGGAGCGGCTCCATATGCAGGAAACACTGTTGGACGGCCTCGATGTGCGGGTCCTGCGCTCACAGCACAGCATCGATATTGTACGCGCGAGCGCGACCAAGGCGACGGTGGTTCGCCATGTCGCCGACGCCACCGGCGTTCTTGTCGAGGAAGTCCTGTGCGTCGGGGACTCCGGCGCCCGTACCGGCAATGATTTTGAGCTGCTGGACGGGCGGTCTTCGGTAAGCGTTCAGGAAGTCTGTGATAATCCCGAAGGCAGTTGGACGTTGTTCGGGGAAACGCTGAGTGGCCCTTCGGCGTTGCTGAAGTTGCTGCAGGCGCTCAAGATCGAGGATGGGATCGCCCGATTCGATTCCGGGCTGCTACTCGACGACGCTGCAATTGATGAGTACAAAAGAGGAACATGAGCGACTCGCCGATCTATGAAGGCCATATTCAGGTCGTGGGCACGGGCTTTACCGTGATGGACCGGGTGTATGCCGACGGGATCAGGATCGAAGCCTTGGGTGGCTCATGCGGCAACGTGCTGCTGTCGCTGGCAATGCTCGATCGGCAGGTCGCTCCGCTGCTCAGTCTCGGCCTCGACGATGTCGGGTGCAGGCTTGTCAGCGAGTTCGCGCAAGCTGGGGCAGAGACTCGGTTCATCCACCGCAGGTCCGACGCGGCGTCCCCGGTGCTCGCGCAATATCTCGACAGCAATTCGGGCCGCCACTGGTTCAGCTTCACCTGCCCGGACACGCTGGAAAGCTATCCGCGATATCGGCCGATCGACTTTGACGATCTCGATCGCGCGCGGGCAGTCGTGTCGAACTGTTCGGTCTTCTATGCCGACCGCGTATCGGAGGCGATCGTCGAAGCGATGCATGCGGCCAGGATGGCGGGCGCGCTGGTGTTCTTCGAGCCCTCGGACATGGAGGAGACCGCCTTGTTCGAGAAGGCCGTTGAGGCCGCCAACATTCTCAAATTCTCATCCGATCGGCTCGACCGTCTGGACGGGTGTCCGCTCGATGAGGATGCGATCTTGATCGTGACACACGGCTCCGCTGGCCTTGAGGTGCAGCGCCGCGATGAACGTCATTGGTGCCGTCCGTTCATGGCACCTGCGGTCCGCGACACCTGCGGATCGGGTGACATGGTGAGCGTTGGCGTTATCGATTGGCTTTTGGAGCTGAACGCGCCGCGCCATGCCCCGATCGATGTAGCCATGGTCCTGCCGGGTATCCTCGCCGGGCAATTGCTCGCTGCCGAGAACTGCGCGTTCGAAGGCGCCCGGGGGCTGTTCCGTCACCGCGGGGCGGCATTCGCCCGCGATTTGCTCAAAACGGCGGCAAGCCGCCACGCCTAGGCGGCGCGAGCGATCTCCTCACGCTCTGCGCGCAGTTGGTCGCGCAGTTCCATCAGCATTTCGCCGAGCATGTTGCGGCCTTGGCCGTTTACCTCACCCCAAAGCCGATTGACCTCATTGTCGACCGTCGCCGACTCCACGAGCCTGGCAGTCCCGGTCGAGAGCAGAAGCTCGCACAGATCCTCATGCTGGGTAAATTTTGCCCTCAGCACTGCCCGCATCCTGGCGAATTTGCTCTGAGACCAGCCAGGGGCGACATCCCAGTAATAGAGACCATGGGCCGCCATCGCGAGCAGCGCCGGACTCGGCGCGGCCATCAGCCATTTGCGGACCTCAGGCTTGCGGGCCTTTCCCGCCTGGTAGGCGTGCTCGCTGGTTGCGAAGGTCTCGCCCTCGAACTCGACCGGACGGCGATAGAGGTTGCTGAAGGGGCCATATTGCTTGTCGCTCGCCCGATAGAACCGGATCTCGGTCATCTCGCAATCTCCGTGTTGCAAATTCACAATCTATCTTGCATGTAAATTTGCATGAAGCCAAGCCCAAAAGAGCGTTCCGATCTTGTCGAGCGAATCGTGAAGCGGCGCGGGGAAACCCCGCTGACCGACGCGGATTTGGGTCGGCGTGCGCGGGTGCATCCCAGTCAGGTCGGGCGGATCTGCAGGGGTGATTTTAAGACGTTCAGCTCGAATGTCGTGCAGGTCTGCAAGGCGCTGGGATTAGCCATCGAACTACCGGACACGGGCACCCAGGACGACGATGGACGTCTTGCGCTGGAGCAGTCGGTCACTAGGGCGTGGGACCGCAGCATCGATGGTGCGAAGCGGCTTGCGCGTGTGATCGATGCCGTATCGGATGCAATGCATGCGGACGCGGGCCCCGGACATACAGCATAGCCTGGTGGTTAGGCCAGTGCCGACCGCATGTCGGAATAATGCAGACCCGGCGGTGCCGAAGCCTGATGCCTGGCCATTGCGTCGCAATCCAGCATGGTCTCCGACATCAGCCGATGTTCGGCCTGCTTGTGCCGCAGCAATTGCGCGGGAAAGCCACCGGCTCGTTCCATCTCTTGATAAGCCGCGAGACCTGCCGGCGTCAGGTCCCGATGATAGCTGTAGGTCGCCGCGCCGCGCCGCAACAAATGGTCGAGAACGATCAGATCCCCTGACAGAGATTGCCGTGGATCGGTAAGATGAAGCGTCACATCGACTTTCCTGCCATTATGCTCGATCCAGGCATGCGAGATCATGATGTCGTCTGTACCATCATTCACGTAGCCGAGTACTGGATCGGTAGAGATGCCGCGCTCCGCGAGTAGATAGCGATGCAGGAACATCGTTGTGAGATAGCATCCACCGATATAGCGTCGTGGAAGAACAAAACGTTCGAATAGCGCGGTCGCCACCTCGGCAACGACCCTCGCGTCTGCAACCGCTCCAACGTCGGAAAACAGCCGCGCCTTCGCCTTCGCGTAGACATGAGCGCGTTGACTTGCTTCACCCATGGAAGGTCCGTTCGTTTCAATTATCGTCTTACGTTCGAACGAAATCACTCGCGCTGCAAGGTCGTTTGGCGACCGTTGGCGAGGCGTGGCGGCGCCAGGGTAGTCCCGCAGCGATCGGTTCCGTGAAATCTAACTCTCGCCTGCGCACCACCCCGGTCGCGGGGGAGAGCGCAAGTGACCCCAACAAAGCTTCTTATCGGCCAAATCCTGATCGTCTTCGCGGTCGTGATCGCTGGCATCTGGTTCGCGACGCAGTGGGCGGCGGCGGAGCTGGGGTATCAGCCCGAGCTGGGGATGCCGTGGTTCACGCTCGACGGGCTCCCGGTCTATCGGCCGTGGGCGCTGTTCGTCTGGTGGTATCATTTCGACGCCTATGCGCCGCATGTCTTCGACCGGGCGGGCGCGATCGCCGGTGCCGGCGGCTTTGTCGGGTGCGGCGCTGCAGTCGCCGGCTCGCTGTGGCGGGCGCGTCAGCAGCGCCATCTCACTACCTATGGCTCCGCGCGCTGGGCAGATCATCGCGACGTCGCGCGGGCAGGCCTGTCCAACGATGCGGGCGCATTTCTCGGGACGCTGGACGGGCGGTATCTGCGCCATGACGGTCCCGAGCATGTCATGGCGTTCGCGCCGACCCGTTCGGGCAAGGGCGTCGGCCTGGTCGTGCCGACCTTGCTCGGCTGGACCGGCTCCACCGTAGTCCACGACATCAAAGGCGAGAACTGGCAGCTGACCGCCGGCTGGCGCTCGCGCTTCTCGCATTGCCTGCTGTTCAACCCGACCGACGCCCGCTCAGCGCGTTACAATCCGCTGCTCGAGGTTCGCCGCGGCGTCCACGAGGTCCGCGACGTGCAGAATATCGCCGATATCCTGGTCGACCCGGAAGGGGCGCTGGAGCGGCGAAACCACTGGGAGAAGACCAGCCATTCGCTGCTGGTCGGCGCGATCCTCCACATTCTCTATGCCGAGGAGGAGAAGACGCTCGCCCGCGTAGCGACCTTTCTGTCCGATCCGCAGCGCCCGTTCGCCGCGACGCTGAAGCGGATGATGAGCGCCAATCATCTCGGCACCGCGGAGATCCCGAAGGTCCATCCGGTCGTCGCGTCCGCCGCGCGCGAAGTGCTCAACAAGAGCGAGAACGAACGCTCGGGCGTGCTCTCCACCGCCATGTCGTTCCTCGGCCTGTATCGGGACCCGACCGTCGCCGAGGTCACCTCGCGCTGCGACTGGCGGATCGCCGATCTGGTCGAAGCCCGGCAACCGCTTTCGCTCTACCTGGTCGTGCCGCCGTCCGACATCAGCCGGACCAAGCCGCTCATCCGGCTGGTGCTCAATCAGATCGGCCGCCGGCTGACCGAACAGCTCCACGCCCAGCACGCCCAGCACGCCCTGGAGCCAAACGCGGCACCTCGCCACAAGCTGCTGATGATGCTCGACGAGTTCCCGGCGCTCGGGCGGCTCGACTTCTTCGAAACCAGTCTTGCCTTCATGGCCGGCTATGGCGTCCGCGCCTTTCTGATCGCGCAGTCTTTGAACCAGATCGAGAAGGCCTATGGCGATCACAACTCGATCCTCGACAATTGCCATGTCCGCGTCGTCTTCGCGACGAATGACGAACGGACGGCCAAGCGCGTGTCCGATGCGCTCGGCACCGCGACCGAGCAGCGCAGCATGCGCAACTATGCCGGGCACCGGCTCGCGCCATGGCTCGCGCATGTCATGGTCAGCCGGCAGGAAACCGCACGCGCCCTGCTGACGCCCGGCGAAGTGATGCAGCTGCCGCCGGCTGAAGAGTTGGTGCTCGTCTCGGGCAACCCGCCGATCCGCGCCAGCAAACTGCGCTATTATGAGGACCGCACCTTCACCTCGCGGGTGCTGCCGCCACCGGTGCTTGCCCACGGCGCCTATGCCGACCTCCCCGAATCCCGAGCCGATGACTGGCGGGGGCGTGTCTGCGGCACCGACGCCCGCCTTGCTGGCGAGGATGCGGCGGAGGGAGCAGCGGAGAGCGGCGGCCTCGAGCAGGTGCGCCATCCCGCGCACGAGATCGACCTTCCGTCCCACGACGAACCTGCCGCCGTCGACCCGCTGGGGTTCGGCGACGACGAGCCCGACGCCGCCGGCGACAAGCGCGCGATGGATCAGGCCCAGGCGCAGGCGCTCGGCGCGGCGCGGACGGTCTATGCGATCGACGCCGGCGTCCCGCACCAGCACGATCTGCAGTTGGACTTCTGACGGTGGTCGAGAAGGTCCGCCATCAGCTGTTCCTGCCGCTGCCAGTGAGCGAACGGCTCGAGGCGCTCGCCGCCAAGCCCGGCGCCTCCAAATCGGCGATCCTGGCCGATGCGGTCACCGCCTGGCTCAACCGCCGCGGCGCCTCCGAGCTGGAAGACAAATTCGCGCTTCGTCTCGACCGGATGACCAAGGCGCTCGGCCGGGTCGAGCGGGATGGGACGGTCCTGCTCGAAACCTTGGCGCTGTTCGTCCGCTACGAGCTGGCGATCCACGCGCCGCTCGCCGAGAACGACAGCGCCGGCCGCGCGCTTGCCGCCAAGCGGTTCGAGGCGTTCGTGGCCCAGGTCGGCCGGCAGCTCGCCGCCGGACGCCGCACGATCGCGCTCGACGCGGAGCCCGGCCAATGAGCGCCGAGATCTCTGCGGAGCGCCGCCGGGCGATGCTGCGCACCGCGATGGGGCCGGCGATCGCTGCGGCGCTTGCCGATCCGCGCGTCATCGAGGTGATGGTCAATCCCGACGGCGCGCTGCGGCTCGATATCCTGGGGGAGGGCCGCGTCGATACCGATTTCCGGATGGAGCCGGCGCAGGTCGAGCGAATCATCCGGCTGGTCGCCAGCCATGCCCGTGCCGAAGTGCACGGCGACGCGCCGATCGTCTCGGCCGAGCTGCCGCCGCATGCCGAGGGCCGGGCGGGGGAGCGGTTCGAGGGCCTGCTGCCCCCGGTGGCGCCCGGTCCCTGCTTCGCGATCCGCAAGCCCGCCGAGCGACTCTACACGCTCGCCGACTATGTCGCCGACGGCATCATCGCGGCGCCCGTCGCCGCCGCGCTCGGTCGCGCCGTCCGCGACCGCCGCAATATCCTGGTGGCCGGCGGGACCAGCTCGGGCAAGACCACGCTTGCCAATGCGCTGCTCGCCGAGATGGCCGAACTCGACGAGCGGGTGATCCTGATCGAGGACACGCGCGAGCTGCAAAGCCCGGCGCCCGACACGGTCGCCTTGCGGACCCGCCCCGGCGTGGTGTCGATGGCCGACCTGGTCCGCTCGACCCTGCGGTTGCGGCCCGACCGCATCATCGTCGGCGAGGTGCGCGGGCGCGAGGCGCTCGACATGCTCAAGGCCTGGAACACCGGCCATCCCGGCGGGATCGCCACCGTCCACGCCAACAGCGCGGTGTCGGCCCTCTACCGGATCGAGCAGCTGGTGCAGGAAGCGGTGGTCACCGTGCCGCGCCGGCTGATCGCCGAGGCGATCGACATGATCGTGTTCATCGCCGGCCGCGGCCTTGCGCGCCGCGTCGAGACCGTCGCCCGCGTCGCCGGCCTCGATCCCGATGGCAACTACGCCGTCCTCGCCCTCACCGACCCCGAGATTTTGCAAGGAGACCTGCCATGACGCTTGCCCGTATTGCCCACCACCGCCCGGCGCTGTTCGCGGGCGCCGCGCTCTGCTGCGTGATGATCGCTGCCACCCAGGCTCAGGCCGCAGGCTCCGGCATGCCATGGGAGCAGCCGCTCCAGCAGGTGCTGGAGTCGGTGCAGGGGCCGGTGGCGAAGATTGTCGCGGTGATCATCATCATCGTCACCGGCCTGACACTGGCGTTCGGCGAGACGGCGGGCGGCTTCCGCAAGCTCATCCAGATCATCTTCGGCCTGTCGATCGCGTTCGCGGCGTCGAGCTTCTTCCTGTCGTTCTTCAGCTTCGGTGGCGGAGCGCTGATCTCGTGATCGGCAGCGGCGGCCATATCGAAGGGTTCGAGGCGCCGATCCACGCCAGCCTCGGCTCGCCGATCCTCCTCGGCGGCGCGCCGCGCGTCATCGCGATCGTCAACGGGACCATCGCGGCGGCGGTCGGGCTCGGCCTTCAGCAATGGATCGCCGGGCTCGTGCTCTGGGCGGTCGGTCACAGCCTCGCCGTGTTCGCCGCCCGCCGCGATCCGGACTTCGCGGCCGTCCTTGTCCGCCACCTTCGCCAGAAAGGCTATCTCGCGTGCTGAACCTCGCCGAGTATCGCAGCCGCGCCGACCGGCTCGCCGACCATCTGCCCTGGGCGGCGCTGGTCGCGCCCGGCATCGTCCTCAACAAGGATGGCAGCTTCCAGCGGACACTGCGCTTCCGCGGGCCTGACCTCGAGTCTGCCACCGAGGCTGAACTGGTCTCGGCCTGCGCGCGGGCGAACAACGTCCTCAAGCGCTTCGGCACCGGCTGGGCGCTATTCTTCGAGGCCGAGCGCCGCGAGGCCGCTGCCTATCCCGACAGCGCTTTCCCCGACGCCGCGTCGTGGCTGGTCGATCAGGAGCGGCGGGCGGCGTTCCTCGCCGAGGGCGAGCATTATGAGAGTCGCTATCATCTGACATTGGTGTGGCTACCGCCCGCGGACAGCAGCGACGCGGCGGGACGATCGCTGGTCGAACGGCCCGAAGCGGAGATGGGTCGGGACTGGCGCGCCGCCCTGGCGAGCTTCATCGCCGAGACCGACCGCGCGCTCGATCTCTTCTCAGGTTTTATGCCCGAGATCCATGCGCTCGATGACGCCGAGACACTGACGTTCCTGCACGGCACGATCTCGACGCGGCGGCACTCCGTCGCCGCGCCCGAGACGCCGATCTATCTGGACGGGCTGCTCGCCGACACGCCGCTGACCGGCGGGCTCGAGCCGATGCTCGGGCAGGCACATATCCGCACGCTCAGCGTCATCGGCTTCCCGAACATGAGCCGGCCCGGAATCCTCGACGCGCTCAACCATCAGGGTTTTGCCTATCGCTGGGTGACCCGCCTCATCGCGCTCGACAAGTCGGACGCCACCAAGGTGCTGACCAGGCTGCGCCGGCAATGGTTCAACAAGCGCAAGTCGATCACCCAGCTGCTGCGCGAGGTGATGTACAACCAGCCGGTCGCGCTGCTCGACAGCGATGCCGACAACAAGGTCGTCGATGCCGACCAGGCGTTGCAGGAGCTGGGCGGCGACCATGTCGCGTTCGGCTATCTGACTACGACGATCACGGTCAGCGACGCGGATCGCGGCCGGGTCGAGGACAAGGTCCGGCAGGTCGAGCGGATCGTCAACGGGCTGGGGTTCAACACGATCCGCGAAGGCGTCAACGCGGTCGAGGCCTGGCTCTCGTCGCTGCCCGGACATGCCTATGCCAATGTCCGCCAGCCTTTGGTCCATACGCTGAACCTCGCGCACCTCATGCCGCTATCGTCGGTCTGGGCAGGTCCGCCACGTAACGCCCACCTTGACGGTCCGCCGCTCCTCTATGCGCAGACCTCGGGCTCGACGCCGTTTCGGCTCTCCACCCATGTCGGCGATGTCGGCCATATGCTCGTGGTGGGTCCCACCGGCGCGGGCAAGTCAGTGCTGCTGGCGCTGATCGCGCTGCAGTTCCGGCGCTACACTGACTCTCAGGTCTATATCTTCGACAAGGGCTTCTCGGCGCGCGGGGCAGTGCTAGCGATGGGCGGCGCGCACCATGCGCTGGGGCTGGGCGCCGATGCCGGCGAGACGCTGGCGTTCCAGCCGCTGCGCCGGATCGACCATGCCACCGAGCGCAGCTGGGCGGCCGAGTGGATCGCAGCGCTTCTCGCGCACGATAAGGTCTCTGTCACTCCCGAGGTCAAGGACCAGATCTGGTCGGCGCTGCTCAGCCTGGCCTCGGCGCCGCCGGAGGAGCGGACGCTGACTGGCCTCGCGCTGCTGCTCCAGTCCAATGCGCTCCGCACCGCCCTCGGCGCCTATACGCTGGAAGGACCCTATGGGCGGTTGCTCGACGCGGCCGAGCAGAATCTCGCCTTCGCCGACGTCCAGTGCTTCGAGACCGAGGCGCTGATGGGGCAGGCGGGTGTGGTTGCGCCCGTGCTGACCTATCTGTTCCACCGGCTCGAGGAGCGGTTCGACGGACGGCCCACGCTGCTGATCCTCGACGAAGCCTGGATCTTCCTCGACCACCCGCTGTTCGCGGCGCGCATCCGCGAATGGCTCAAGGTGCTGCGCAAGAAGAATGTCGCGGTGCTGTTCGCGACGCAGAGCCTTGCCGATATCGCGTCGAGTTCGATCGCGCCCGCAATCATCGAGAGCTGTCTGCAGCGGGTATTGCTCCCCAACGATCGCGCGATCGAGCCGCAGGGGCGTGAGGCCTATGCGCGCTTCGGGTTGAACGACCGCCAGATCGAGCTGGTCAGCCGCGCCACGCCCAAGCGGCAATATTATCTCCAGTCCGCCGGCGGCAACCGGCTGTTCGAGTTGGGGCTCGGGCCGATCGCGCTCGCGCTGTGCGGTGCGTCCGATCCCGCCAGCCAGCAGCGCATCGATGCGCTGCTGGCCGAACACGGCCCCACCGATTTCGCCGCCCGCTTCCTCGCCGAGCTGGGCCTCGGCTGGGCCGCGGAGCTTCTCGCCGATTTTCCTTCCCCCCAAGCACAGGAGTAGTGCCATGCGTACCCAAGCCCGAAAATTTCTGATCGCCACTGCGCTCGGCCTCGGCGCCGCCGGATCGCTGGCGATGGGCATCGTGACGACCAGCGCCCCCGCGCAGGCGCAGATCACCGTGTTCGATCCGAGCAATTACAGCCAGAACATCCTGACCGCCGCGCGGACGCTGAGCCAGATCAACAATCAGATCCAGTCGCTCCAGAACGAAGCGTCGATGCTGATCAATCAGGCCAAGAACCTGTCGAAGATCGACTTCCCGCAAATTCAGGCGATCACCGAGAAGCTCCAGGCGATCGACCGGCTGATGGGGCAAGCCCAGAGAATCGGCTTCCGCGTCGACGGGATCGACGAGCAGTATCGCAAGCTCTTCCCGCAAGCCTTTGACGCCGCGCTGACGCGCGACCAGCAGGTCCAGACCGCCCGTTCGCGGCTCGACGCCGCGATGGGCGCGTTCCGCCAGACGATGGGCGTGCAGGCGCAGGTTGCCGAGAACGTGCACGCCGATGCCCAGACTTTGAGCGAGCTGGTGGCGAAGAGCCAGGGCGCCGAGGGTTCGCTGCAGGTCACCCAGGCGACCAACCAGCTGCTCGCGCTCACCGCCAAGCAGCAGTTCCAGATCCAGAACCTGATGGCGGCGCAGTACCGCGCCCAGTCGACCGAAGCCGCGCGCCGCGCACAGGCCGAGATCGACGGACGCGCCCGGACGAAGAAGTTCCTCGGTTCGGGCTCCGCTTACACGCCGCAATAACGAGACCGGGCGTGGCCGGCACAGCCCCCGCCGCCCGCGTCCGCAGCCCGCGAGGCCTCGGCCCAGCTCCCCCCGCCGGGGTCCCGCGGCACCACCCCTGATGTGAGGATTCCACGGTGAACGATCTCGGCGTCATCGACCGCTTCATGCAGGCCTTTATCCGCTACATCGACAGCGGGTTCGGACTGCTCGGCGGCGAGGTGCATTTCCTGACCGTTACCCTGATCGGCATCGACATCACGCTTGCCGGCCTGTTCTGGGCGCTTGGCGGTGACGACAATGTCCTCGGCCGCTTCATCAAGAAGATCCTCTATATCGGCGCGTTCGCGTTCATCCTGAACAGCTTCTCGACGCTCGCCGACATCGTCTTCAAGTCCTTCGCGCAGGCCGGCCTCACCGCCGGAGGCGGCTCGCTGACCGCCGACGATCTTCTCCGCCCAGGCAAGGTCGCCGAGACGGGCTTTCAGGCAGCATGGCCGCTGCTCGACCAGGCCTCCGACATGATGGGGTTCATCAGCTTCTTCGAGAATTTCCTGACGATCATGGTGCTGCTGTTCGCCTGGGTCGTCGTGATCCTCGCCTTCTTCATCCTCGCCGTGCAGATGTTCGTGACGATCATCGAGTTCAAATTGACCTCGCTGGCCGGCTTCATCCTCGTGCCGTTCGCACTGTGGAACCGGACCAGCTTTCTCGCCGAGCGGGTGCTCGGCAATGTCGTCAGCTCGGGCATCAAGGTGATGGTGCTCGCGGTCATCGTCGGCATCGGCTCCAATTTCTTCGCCGAGTTCGTCTCGTCGATGCAGGGCCAGGAGCCCGATCTCGGGGCGGCGATGAGCCTGACGCTCGGCGCGCTCGCGCTGTTCGGCCTCGGCATTTTCGGGCCCGGCATCGCCTCCGGACTGGTTGCCGGCGCGCCCCAGCTTGGCGCAGGCGCTGCGCTCGGCGCGACCGTCGGCGCCGCCGCGATGCCGATGCTAGCCGGCGGTGCCGCGATGGGTGCGGCGCGCATGGCTGGCGGTGCCGCGCTCGGCGCGGTCCGTGCCGGCACCTCGATGGGATCGGCGGCGTCGACCGCCTACACCCTCGGCAAGGAAACGGCGGCAAAGCCGAGCATGGCCGCCGGGCTGGGCGGCGTCGCGCAGGCCGCCGGCAACGCGGCGCGCTCGCGGATGGCGGGCGCGTTCGGACTTCGCGAAGCCGCTGCGGGCGGCCGGCAGGGCGCGTGGAACGCGCTCAACCAGAATAATGCCTCCGGCGCCTCGCAGGGCGACGGCTCCAGTTCCGGCGCGCCGGCCTGGGCGCAAGCGATGCGCGCGCAGCAGACCGCCCGGCACCACCGCCAGATCGCCATGCACACGCTCGCCCAGAGCGATCGCGGCGGCGCGTCCGCTCACCCCGACATCAAGGAAAGGGACAACCCATGATCTTCAAGCGCCCCGTCCAGCGCTATGGACGAACCCCCGAGCCCGAGACGCCGTACCAACGCGCCGGGCAGCTCTGGGACGACCGCATCGGCTCCGCCCGCGTCCAGGCGCGCAACTGGCGACTGATGGCGTTCGGTTGCCTGATCCTGTCCGGCGGTCTCGGCACCGGCGTGCTCTGGCAGTCGGTGCAGAGCCGGGTCACACCCTATGTGGTCGAGGTCGATCGGCTCGGCGAAGCCCGGGCGGTCACCGAAGCCGAAGCGGCATTCCAGCCGACCGATCCGCAGATCGCCTGGCACCTGTCGCGGTTCATCCGCAATGTGCGTGGGATCTCGCTCGATCCGGTGGTGATGCGACAGGACTGGCTCGACGCCTATGCGTTCGCGACCCAGCGCGGCAGCCAGTTCCTCGGTGACTATGCGAGGGCTGCCGATCCGTTCTCGCAGGTCGGGACGCGCACCGTGTCGGTGCAGGTCGTCAGCGTGGTGCGCGCGTCGGACAAGTCCTTCCAGGTGAAGTGGTCGGAGACGGTGTTCGAGCGTGGCGCGATGGCGGGGCGGTCCAACTGGACCGCGATCCTCACCATCGTCACCAGGACGCCCGCAACCGCCGACGTGCTCCGGAAGAACCCGCTCGGCATCTATGTCGATGCGATCGACTGGAGCCGCGAGATGGACGTGCCGGCGGCGCAGCCGGCCCCGGCGACCGTTCCGCCGCCGGCAAATATTCCGAGCGGATCGCCGCTCGACCCGAACCTCGCAAACAGCGCCACCCCGGCCAGCCAGGAGATCGCCCAATGACCTGCCGCCTTCTTGCGCCGCTCGGCGCGGTGTCCCTGCTCGCGCTCATCGCGAGCGCCCATGCCCAATCCCAGCCCGTGACGGCTGCCGCATCGCAGGCGGAGCCGGTCGCCGCGAAGAAGGTGCCGGCCGCGCGGGCTCCTGTTTCGCATCGTCGCATCAAGCACCGCAAGCCATCGGCCGCCGAAACCGGCGTGGCGATCGCGAACCGGGCCGCCACGCGCAAGCCGATCGCAGCAGGCTTCATCAACGCCGTGCAGGTTTATCCATTCGCCGATGGCAGCCTCTATCAGGTCTATGCCGCGCCCGAGCGCGTCACCGACATCGCGCTCCAGCCCGGCGAGGCGCTGATCTCGGTCGCGGCTGGCGATACCGCCCGTTGGGTGATCGGCGATACGACCAGCGGATCCGGCGAGGCCAAGCGCACGCATGTGCTGTTGAAGCCTTTCTCGGCAGGGCTGGCGACCAATGTCCTCATCACCACCGACAGGCGCAGCTATCACCTCGCGCTCACCAGCACCGGCGGCGCCGCGATGGTGGCCCTATCCTGGACGTATCCGCAGGATGCCTTGCTCGCGCTGAAGCGGGTCGCCGAGGAGAAGCAGGCGGCGACGCCGGTCGCCACCGGCATCGCGCCCGAGCAGCTGCATTTCAACTATGCGATCACCGGCGATCGGCCGGTATGGCGGCCGCTGCGCGCCTTCGATGACGGCCGGCAGACTTATGTCGAGTTTCCCGCGAGCCTCGCGGTGGGCGAGGCGCCGCCGCTGTTCCTGGTCGATCGCAAGGGCGAGGCGCAGCTGGTCAACTATAGGCTGCAAGGCCGCTTCTACGTCGTCGACCGCATCTTCGACGCCGCCGAACTGCGGCTGGGGCTCAAGCATCAGGACGTGGTGCGCATCGACCGCGTGGGCGAAATCGCTTCGAAGCGGAGGAAGTCGTGACCGAGCCCGCAATTCCCGCGCCGCCGAAGGTCGATCCCGAGACCTTGGCGATCCGCGCGAAGCCGCGCCGGGCGATCCGGTTCCGCCGCGGCGTCATCGTCGGCATCTCGGCAATCGGCTCGGTCAGCCTGATCGCGGTGACCTGGATGGCGCTCAAACCCGCCGTGTTCCGCCACGTCGCCCAGGAAGAGCAGCTTTCGCAGCCGGCACGGCCGGCGACCGACGCGCTGAACGGCCTGCCGGCAAGCTATGGCGATGTACACAAGCTCGGGCCGCCGCTGCCCGGTGATCTCGGCCGGCCGATCCTCGAGCGGCAACGTCAGCTCGCCATGGAGACGCAGACGCCGATGCCCGCGGGCGATCCCGCGGCGCAGGCAGCCGCCGCCGAGCGCGAGCGTGTGCTCGCCGAGCGAAAGGCGGCGCGGGAATCGGGCCTGCTGATCTCGCGGTCCCAAGGCGCCAGCCCGGGTGCCGAGCAGCCAACAATGGCGCCAAATGCAACCGCAGCGGCGCCGGCTTCGACTGGCAAGGTCGCGCTCGACGCGGCCAACGACCCGAACGCCCAAGGGCGCAAGGCGGAGTTCGTCGCGGCGCTCGATCCCAAGGGCGACACCAATCCCCATGCCCTTATGCCCGCACCGTCGCCCTATGTGTTGACCGCGGGGAGCGTCATCTCCGCCAGCCTGATCACCGGCCTGCGCTCCGATCTCCCCGGGCTCGTTACCGCCCAGGTGACCGAGCGGGTGTTCGACAGCCCGACCGGGCGCGTCCTGCTGATCCCGCAGGGCGCCCGCCTGATCGGCAGTTACGACAGCGTCGTCGCGTTCGGGCAGAAGCGCGCGCTGATCGTCTGGCAGCGCATCGTGATGCCCGACGGCAGCAGCCTGCGCATCGACAATGTCCCGGCGACCGACCCGTCCGGCTATGCCGGTCTCCAGGACAAGGTCGACATGCACACATGGCAACTGATCAAGGGCGTGGTGCTCTCGTCCTTGCTTGGCGTCGGCTCCGAGCTGGCGTTCACGGGCGACGGCGACTTGGTCGAGGCGCTCCGCCGCTCGACCCAGGACAATGTCTCGCGCGCAGGCGACCAGATCACCATGCGCAACCTCAACATCCAGCCGACGATCACGATCCGGCCGGGCGCTCCTGTCCGACTGGTCGTCCACAAGGATCTGGTGCTCGCGCCCTGGCGGGAAGGGGGACGCTGACATGGGCGATCTCAAACTCGCCAGGCTGCCGGATCGGACTCCGGTCAAGCTGAGCATATCGATCCCGCCGGATCTGGCCGAGGCGTTGACCGCTTATGCGGAACTCTACCGGGAAACCTATGGCCAGGAAGAGACGGTGACCGAGCTCATCCCGGCGATGCTGGCCGGTTTCCTCGCCAGCGATCGCGAGTTCGCCAAGCGGCGGCGTTAATAATATAGGATCGTGAGATGATGTTCGACGCAAACGATACGGACTCGCGGGGTATGCGGCTGCTGCTCGGCGGGCGGCCGCGTCCCAAAATGGAGGCAGCGGCAGAGCCAATGCCAGAAGAAGTCGCGCAAATCGCGGCGCCGGCACAATCCCAGCCCGCATCCGAACCTCTACCGCTGTGCGTGCGTATTCCGGCGGCAGGTCAGATGCTCATGGTAGGGCGCAGCACGATCTACAAGCTGATCAATGCCGGTGAGCTTGAAACGATCAAGGTCGGAGCCGCCGTGTTGATTACCACCAAGAGCATTGAAGGCTTCGTCCAGCGCCGTGCGCGCGTAAGACAAGTCTAGCAGCGCGAAGCGCTCAGCCCGCCCCAATCTCGATCATGCCGCCAGCGGTAGATCGGATTCTTCAGCGCCAGCGGCGACCGACGCCGAAAGAACGTAACGCGCCCAATCTGCCATAACGGCCCTGCGCTTCTCAAAGGCCTTTTTCCGGCGATATGCCCGAACGGTGGTATCGCCGACCTGATGCGCCAGTGCATGCTCAACGACAGCCTCCGCGTGATCGGTCATATCGCCCATATAATCGCGGAAAGTGCTGCGCATGCCGTGAACGGTGATATGGCCCATCTTCATCCTGCGCAGCACCATCGTCATGGACATCTGTGAGCGCGGCATGCCTCGCTTCTGGCCCGGAAAGACGAAGTCGTCGGGGGCGCCATTCGATTCCCGGAGGCGTGCGGTCAGGATCTCCAGCGCGGCATCCGATAATGGAATGCGGTGCTCTACCTTCATCTTCATGCGCTCTGCCGGGACGGTCCAGACACCGGTATCGAAGTCGAATTCCTTCCAGCGCGCGCCCAAGGTTTCATTGGAGCGTGTGGCGCACAGGATCGTCAGTTCCAGCGCCCTCGCGGCCAGTGCCGACCGTGCCCGCAGATCCTTGAAGAAGGCCGGCAACTTCTCATAAGTAATTGCCGGATAATGGCCCGTTTGAAGGCGGACGCGCTTCGGCAGGCGGTGTTCGAGATTGCCCTTCCACCGTGCCGGGTTCTCCCACGGGCTCTTGATATGGCCTTGGGATTTCGCTGCATCCAGGATCGTTTCGATCCGTGCCCTAACCCGCCCGGCAGTATCGGCGATAGTCCGCCAGATGGGTTTCAGGGTGTCGACCAGATCATCGGCGGTGATCTCGTTGACTGGCTTCTGGAGCAGCGGCTTGGCGTGTTTCGTCAGCGAGTTGGTCCACTGCCAGCGATGCTTGGCATTGCTCCAACCGTCCTCATGCGCTGCGATATAGACTTCGGCGCATTGCCAGAAGGTTGGAATAATGGAGGCGGCCTCCGCCGCGGCTTGTTCCGCAGCGAGCGCTGATTGGCGTTCCTCCTCGATAGCCGCACGGCGCGCCTCGATGGGATCGATGCCTTCCTTGACTAATTGCCAAGCCGCCACAGCCATGGCTCGAGCTTCATCCAACGAATAATCCCGGAAACCTCCGAGCCCCATTTCGCGGCGCTTCTTGTTCCTGATCCACACAAATACCCAGCGCTTGGAGCCGTCCTTTTCGATCCGCAGGTAAAGCCGTCCACCATCGCTATACCAGCCAGGTTCGGTTAGGTTGACCAATCGACGGGCGTTCAATTTGTGGATTGATCTCGACATTGCCAAACTCCTGCATGCCGATCGTCGAAGTCAAATCTAAGCCGCCTAACGAGCCACCCAAACTCCTGCGAAAATACGTGCAAATGGGCGTGGCTATCGGCGAACTTCCAAGGACGATCGATAGGAAGAATGTGTAGCAAAAGCAAAGGGTTATGTCAAGATTTTCGGCCTATTTTCAAAGCGTTGGAGGGGTTGGTTTCATGGACCTCGGCTCCACCATTCCCCTCTCCCCGATCGAATCTTCGAGTGCCCGCTCGATACCTGTCGAGTACGACAGTTCCGATCGTCGCGACGATCGGCTGGGCGTGCCGGCCCGCTGCATAGCGCTTGATTTTCCGTCTGGGCGTCTGAGCGGCAAGCGTCGCCCAGCACCTGCGTTACACTTCGTAACGCTTTGATTCTTTCTCGCCAGCCCGGTGCCGATTAGCCCTGCTGCGGTGCAACCAAGCCTTTTGATGGTCCGATCGCGATTGAGAGTCTCGCCAGAGATCGGCCATCGGGCTTCGATCGGGACAGATGGCATGGCGTACCGGAATTCGTTTCCCTTTGCAGGATTGATGGTCCTTGCGGGATGCTCGGGAGGCGGGAGCGAGCCCGGCCCCGTTCCGACGCCAGCCCCCACCGTGGTGCCCTCGCCGACGCCTTCACCGTCGCCCTCGCCGACGCCCAGCACTGCCGCGATCCAGGCGGCGATCGATGCTGCGCCCGTCGCCGATCTCTACGTGATTGTCGGAACGCGCCAGGGCGTCGTCTATCGGTATCAAAAGGGCCGCTTTCCCTCGACCGCCGTCTACCCGATCGCGTCCGCGACAAAGATGCTGTCGGGGGCCACGATTCTGCGCCTGGTCGAGGCGGGGAGGATGAGCCTCGGCGATCATCCCCAGAAATATCTTTCCTATTGGACGAACGATCCTGCCGATCCCCGGAGCCGAGTGACGCTGCAGCAGCTCCTGAGCTTCACCTCGGGCTTCAATCCGGGCGAGACGGACCGAGGCTGCATTTCAGACGGAAGCACGACGATCGCTGCCTGCGCCCGGGAATTCTACGAGCGCGGACTCGACACGGCACCCGGCAGTGCGTTCAGCTATGGACCCGCGCACCTCCAGATCGCCGGTGCCATGGCCGAGGCGGCCACGGGGCAGACCTTCCCCAATCTGTTTCGCCAAAATGTGGCCAACCCGGCTGGCATGAGCAGCCAGACGACCTACTCGATCCCGAGCGGCACGAATCCGCGGCTGAGCGGCGGCGGAGAATCGACGGCCGAGGATTACGCCGCCTTTCTGAGCGCGATGCTTGCGGGCCGGCTGCTGACGGACATCGACACTTATGTGGCGGACCGCACTGCGGGCTTACCCGTGCTCAACGAGCCCGACGCGACGGAGATTTCCGGGGACTGGCACTATGGCCTGGCGTCGTGGCACGAGTGCGACGACACCCCGTTTTCGAGCCGATGCGCCGCGGCGCGGTTGATCTCCAGCCCGGGGGCCTTTGGCTGGACGCCTTGGATCGACTTCGACCGCGGCTATTGGGCCCTGATCGCGATGTACGTGCCCATCGGCGGCGCGCAGCAAGGCGTCGCGCTCGAGCAAAAGCTCCAGCCGCTGATCAATGCCTATATTGGTTTGCCATAGGGACAGTTGCAGGCCCGGTTCGCACACCAGGGTGGGCTGTCCGCCCCTCTGCGTGCGGTGGCACCTCATTCGCACCTCAGGTCGGGATAGCGGCACCGGCCACGGTTGCCGCTTGCGTGATGGCCGAGCGGTCCAATATGGCGGGGATGGGCCGGGGCGTGCCGCTCTGGCGGGGAATGCCATGTCCAGCCGTCCGACGATCAAGGAAGTCTCGAAGATCGCGGGGGTCTCGTTCAAGACCGTCAGCCGCGTCCTCAACAATGAGAAGCACGTCAGCGAAGAGACGCGGCGGCGCGTCGAGGAAGTCGTCGCGCGGCTCAACTTCCGCCCGAGCCACGCCGCGCGCACGCTTGCCGGGCGCAAATCGTTCCAGGTCGGCCTACTCTACGACAATCCCAGCCCCTATTACATCTATCACGTACAGACCGGCGCGCAGCAGCGCTGCACCGAGCTCGGCTATCGCCTGCTGATCCAGCCGATCGACAGCCAGTCGCCCGATCTGGTCGCCAACGTGCTCGCGCTGATCGACGAGACCCATCTCGACGGGCTGATCCTCTCGCCCCCGGTCACCGAAGCGGTGGCGCTGCTGGAGGAGCTGGATCGGCGAGGCCTGCCCTATGTGCGGATCGCGCCCGGCGAGCAGAAGGAAAAGGGCATGGCGGCGACGATGGACGACGTCGCCGCGGCGCGCGAGCTGGTGAGCCATCTGATCGGGCTTGGCCATCGTCGCATCGCCTTCATCCGCGGACCCGAGAGCCACATTTCGTCGAAGGATCGCCTCAAGGGCTATCGCGAGGAGTTGGCGGCGCACGGCATCGCGTTCGATCCCGGCCTGGTCGTGGCGGGCGACTACAGCTTCGGCTCGGGGCAGGAAGCGGCAAGGGCGCTGCTCGCACGAAGCGATCCGCCGACCGCGATCTTCGCCGGCAACGACGACATGGCGGCCGGCGCGCTCGCCGTCGCGCACGAAGGCGACATCGAAGTGCCCGGCCAGGTCTCGATTGCGGGCTTCGACGATTCGGACCTTGCCCGCGCCGTGTGGCCGCCGCTCACCACCATCCACCAGCCGGTTGGCGATCTTGCCGCTGCGGCCGCCGATTTGCTGCTCTCGGCCGAACCGGGCAAGACGCGCGTGGCCCTGGAGCACCGGCTGATCGTCCGTTCCTCGACGGGGCCGGCACCGCGCTGAGCGCGCGCGTTAACCTTGCTGCGTCCCGTCCGCGGACAAGGCCGCTCGGATTCCGGCTGGCGCAAAAGGTAAACGCATTGTTAACTGTCGGGCATGGAACGCCAGCTGCTCGTGGAGGGCCATGCGCCCCGCCGCCATCCGATCCGCCGCCTCGTCCGCCGTGCCGCGGCCGAGCAGCAGAAGCGCAGCGACGACAGCGACATCCGCCTGTTCGCGCTGAGCTTCACGGCCTTCTTCGTCTGCTTCTACAGCTTCATCGCCTGAAGCCGGCGTTCAGGGCAGCACGTCGGGGGCGTGCGGCGCGCTTTCTGCCTTGAACAGGCGCCAGCCGCACCAAGCCGAGGCGAAGCAGAGCAACGCGACCACCAGGATGCAATCGGCGACGCTGACGCCGGGGATCTTGGTGATCCCGAAAATGCCGACCGACCCGAACACCATGAAGCCCGAATTGACGATGTTGTTCGCCGCGACCGTCCGCGCCGTCTGCGACTTGTCGACCGTCGTGGTGAGGAAGGCATAGAGCGGCACGACGAACATGCCGCCGGTGATCGCGATCGCGATCAGCAGCGCCAGCGCCACCCAGGCGGCGGGCATCGTCACGAACTCCGCGGTCTCGATCAACGGGCCCGAATCGACGGGCCAGAGCAGCGCGGAGAAATAGAAGCCGATCACGAAGAGCATCATCGTCAGCACCGAGCGGACCGCATATTTCGCCGAGACATGGCCCTTGAGCAGCCGATTGATGATCACCGATCCGATCGCGATGCCGACCGAGAAGATGCCGAGGAACACGCTGGCGACGTCCTTCTGGGCATGGAAGACGTTCTTGACGAGCGGCGGGAACAGCACCCCGAGCACGGCGGCGATCGTCCAGAACACGCTGATCGCGATGATCGCGAGATAGAGGCGGCGGATGTGCATCGTCGCTGCGATCAATCGCCAGGAGGCGCGGAAGATGTTGAAATCGAGCTTGAGCTTGGTGAGCGGCGGTGCCGGCGGGATACGCAGCGAGGCGAACCATCCCGTCAGCGCGACGCCCACGACCGCGAAACCGGCGGCATGCGCACTGATCACGCCGCCGACGATCGTGCCGGCGAGGATCGCGATATAGGTGCCCGCCTCGATCATGCCGGTGCCGCCCAGCACTTCGTCTTCCTTGAGGTGCTGGGGCAGGATCGCATATTTGATCGGGCCGAAGAAGGTCGAGTGAATGCCCATGCCGACCAGCGCGACCAGCATCAGCTCGAGGCTCTTGAGAAAGATGCCGCTCGCGCCGACCAGCATGATCACCACCTCGGCGGCCTTGATGATCCGCATGATCTTCGCCTTGTCGTAGCTGTCGGCAAGCTGGCCGGCGAGCGCGGAGAAGAGAAAGAAGGGGAGGATGAAGATGCCGGTGGCGATCGCGCTGAACTGGGTCTCCTGCTCGACCGAGTTGAAGATCTGATAGGTCGCGAAGAAGATCATCGCGTTCTTGAACAGGTTGTCGTTGAACGCACCGAGGAACTGCGTGACGAACAGGGGCAGGAATCGGCGCTCCCGCATCAACCCGCGCGCACCGATCATATCACCCTTCACCTTGAACGACAGCGGGGCGACCTCCCGCCAAAGGACGGGCCGGCATAGCCGAGCCCCGGGCAATGCGGCAATCGCAATGTGCATCCGGATTTTTCCGGGCTCGCGCGGAGGGAAAGGGATCGAATGCGCGTGCCGCGCGCTCCATCGTCGAGGATTCCTGCAGCTGCCTGCGAGGGGCGGCGCCGGGATGACGGCCACGAACGGTGCTGCTAACGTCTTGCCGATGCTGACGCTGCCCAACCTGCTCACGCTCTCGCGGATCCTCGCCGTGCCGCTGCTCGCCGCGTTCCTTTGGTGGCCCGAATGGCGCCTCGGCTACGCCATTGCCTTCGCGCTTTACTGCCTGATGGGCATCACCGATTATTTCGACGGCTATCTCGCGCGGGCGCAGGGGACGGTGTCGAAGCTGGGCGTCTTCCTCGATCCGATCGCCGACAAGATCATGGTCGCGGCGGTGCTGCTGATCCTCGCCGGGCGCGGCGTGATCGCCGAGATCCACTTGATCCCGGCGCTGGTCATCCTGGTGCGCGAGATCGCCGTTTCAGGACTGCGCGAGTTTCTCGGCGGCATCCAGGTCTCGCTGCCGGTCTCGCGCCTGGCCAAATGGAAGACGACGCTGCAGCTGGTCTCACTCGGAGGGCTGATCCTGGCCGGAGCGCTGCCCGGGCTGATCTGGCTGTGGGACGCGGCGCTGGCCGCCTTCTGGATTTCGGCGGCGCTCACCCTGATCACCGGCTGGGACTATCTGCGCGCCGGCCTGAAGCACATGGACACGTGATGGACCTGCTCTACTTCGCCTGGGTGCGCGAAGCGGTGGGGACGGGACATGAGCGGCTCGATCCGCCCGAGGCGGTACGCAACGTCGCCGACCTGATCGACTGGCTGGCGAAGCGCAGTCCCAGCCATGCCCAGGCTTTTGCCGAGCCCGCCCGTCTGCGCGCGGCGATCGACCAGCGCTTCGTGCCGCTCGATGCGCTGCTCGGCCAGGCACGCGAAGTGGCGATCTTTCCGCCGGTAACGGGGGGATGATCCGCGTCTCCGTCGATCCCGCGCCGATCGAGCTCGGGCTCGAAGTGGCGGCGCTCGAGGAGCGCGGGGCAGGGGGCGTCGCGACGTTCACCGGCGTCGTGCGGGGCGAGGACGGCGTGACCGCGCTCGAGCTCGAACATTATCCCGGCATGACCGAGGATGCGTTGTGCGGGCTCGCCGAGGCGGCGACGGAGCGCTGGGGGCTGCTCGGCGTGACGATCGTCCACCGCGTTGGCCGGATGGCGCCAGGGGAGCGCATCGTCTTCGTCGGCACCGCCGCTGGGCATCGGCGCGAGGCGCTCGAGGCGTGCGCCTATCTGATCGACCGGCTCAAGACCGATGCGCCATTCTGGAAGCGCGAATGGCGGGGCGAGGTGCAGAGTTGGGTGGACGCGCCGGATAGCGACGACGCGGCTGCGGCGCGCTGGCAGGATTGAGCCGTCAACGATATTCCACTATATTGAAGCGAAGGAGGCCAACATGGCGACGACGCTCAACGTGCGCATCAACGGACCGCTCGAGGACTTCATCGCCGAGAATATCGGCGAGGACGGGCTGTTCGAGAATGCCAGCGAATATGTCCGCCACTTGATCCGCGAGGACAAGGCGCGGATGGACAATGAGCGGTTCGCGGCTTTGAAAGCGGAATTGCACAGGGCCTTTTCGGCGCCTGAAAGTGATGCGAAACCCTTCGACCCTGCAGCATTCTTCGAACGCGCGCAGCAGCGTTGGCGCGCTTGACTGAATATCTGCTATTTCCGGAAGCGGAGGCGCGGCTCGACGCGATCTTGGACTACACCCGGGAGCGCTGGGGAGAGACGCAGGCGATCTCTTATGTCGAAGGCATGATCGATCGTTTCGCTGCGATCGCGGATCGATCGGCGACGTGGCGTCGCCTGCCAGCCGAATTCGGAATCGACGGCTACCACTGCCGCTACGAGCGGCATCACATTTACTGGCGCCTTCTGTCGGGCGAGGTCGTGGGTATCGTCACCATCCTTCACGAGAGGATGCAGCAACTCGAACGCGTGCGCGAGGCGTTCGAGCCTTGACCTGCTAAGCCTAAGGCCGCGCCTCGGCCAGCACCTCGGCCAGCAAACGGAAATCCCGCTCTCTCGGTGAAGCCCTGCGCCAGACCAGCGCGATCCGCCGGGCAGCATTCTCGGCATCGAGCGGGCGCGCCGCGACCTGGGTATGGTCGAGGATGCCGGCATCGACCGCCATTTCGGGCAGCATCGTCACCCCCAGGCCATTATCGACCATCTGCACCATGGTGTGGAGCGAAGTGCCCATCATCGCCGCCTCGGCGCGCAGCTCGGGGCGGTTGCACGCGGCCAGGGCATGATCCTTGAGGCAATGGCCGTCCTCGAGCATCAGCAACCGCGTCTCGTCGATGTCGGAAGGCCGGATCGACGGATTGGGCGTCATCTCGCCTTCGGGAAACGCGACGAACAGCCGGTCGTCGAACAGCGGCGCGGTCTCCACGTCACCACAGGCATAGGGGAGGGCGAGCAGCACGCAATCGGTGCGCCCATGGTGCAGCCCCTCGCAGGCGAGCCCGCTGGTCTCCTCGCGCAGATAGAGTTTGAGGTCGGGATAATCGCGGCGCAGCTTGGGCAGGATACGGGGAAGCAGGAAGGGCGCGATCGTCGGGATCACGCTCATCCGCATCTCGCCCGAGAGCGGCCGTCCCGCGGCACGGGCGAGGTCGCCGAGCTCGTCCGCCTCGCGCAGCACGCGCCGGGCCTTGTCAACGATCCGCTCGCCCAGCGGCGTGAAGCGCACGACGCGGCGGGTGCGCTCCACCAGCACGACGCCGATCAGCGTTTCGAGTTCGCGGATGCCGGCGGAAAGGGTGGACTGGGTGACGAAGCAGCTCTCCGCCGCGCGGCCGAAATGACCATGGTCCTTGAGCGCGACCAGATATTGGAGCTGCTTGAGCGTCGGGAGATAGGTGGTTTGCGCCATTGATCGCCTGTTTCGATTGTCAACGGCGAATATAGTGAGTGGTCCGATAAAGCAAAATCCTCCCCTGGACGCTGCGCGTCCGGGGGAGGGGGACCGCTGCCGAAGGCAGGGGTGGAGGGGGTCTACAAACCGCCAGTAGACCCCCTCCACCATGCTGCGCATGGTCCCCCTCCCCCGGAGCCGCAGGCTCCAGGGTAGGACAAATTTACGCCGCTTCGCTCAGCTCGTCCGGCAGGCGGATCATGTAATCGAACGCCGAGAGCGCCGCCGTGGACCCCGCACCCATCGCGATCACGATCTGCTTGTACGGCACGGTGGTGCAGTCACCCGCCGCGAAGATGCCCTTCTGGCTGGTCTCCCCGCGCGCATCGATCTCGATCTCGCCGCGCGGCGACAGCGCGATCGTATCCTTCAGCCATTCGGTGTTCGGCACCAGGCCGATCTGGACGAAGATGCCTTCGAGCTCGACCTGGTGCTCGGTGCCGTGGTTGCGGTCTTTGTAGCTGAGGCCGGTGAGCTTCTCGCCGTCGCCGGTCACTTCGGTGGTCAGCGCCGAAGTGATCACCTTGACGTTGGGCAGGCTGCCGAGCTTGCGCTGGAGCACTGCGTCGGCGCGCAGCTGGCTGTCATATTCGATCAGCGTGACGTGCGCGACGATGCCGGCCAGGTCGATCGCCGCCTCCACGCCCGAATTGCCGCCGCCGATCACCGCGACGCGCTTGCCCTTGAAGAGCGGGCCGTCGCAGTGCGGGCAATAGGTCACGCCCTTGTTGCGATATTCCTCCTCGCCGGGCACGCCCATCGTCCGCCAGCGGGCGCCGGTGGAAAGGATAACGGTGCGCGCCTTCAGGCTCGCGCCATTTTCCAGCACCACTTCGTGCAGGCCGCCCTCATGCTTGGCCGGGATCAGCTTCGCGGCACGCTGGTGGTTCATGATGTCGACGTCGTAATCCTTGACGTGCTGCTCCAGATGCGCGGCGAGCTTCGGGCCCTCGGTGTGGCTCACCGAGATGAAGTTCTCGATGCTCATCGTGTCGAGCACCTGGCCGCCGAACCGCTCGGCAGCGATGCCGGTGCGGATGCCCTTGCGCGCGGCATAGATTGCCGCAGCGGCGCCCGCGGGGCCGCCGCCGACCACCAGCACTTCGAACGGATCCTTGCCGGCAATCTTCGCGGCGGTGCGCTTCTCGGCGCCGCTGTCGATCTTGGCGACGATCTGCTCCAGCTCCATGCGGCCGCTGGCGAAGGGCTCGCCGTTGAGGAAGACGGTGGGCACCGCCATGATCTTGCGTTCATCGACCTCGGCCGGGAACAGCCCGCCATCGATCGCGGTGTGGCGGATGCGCGGGTTGAGCACCGCCATCAGGTTGAGCGCCTGCACCACGTCGGGGCAGTTCTGGCAGGTCAGCGAGAAATAGGTCTCGAACTGGAAATCGCCTTCCAGGCCCTTCACCTGCTCGATCAGCTCCTGCGCGGCCTTGCTCGGATGGCCGCCGACCTGGAGCAATGCGAGCACCAGCGAGGTGAACTCATGCCCCATCGGCAGGCCGGCGAAGCGCACGCCGATATCGGTGCCGGTGCGGTGGATCAGGAAGCTGGGCTTGCGGGCATCGTCATCGGTGCGGACGACCGAAACCTTATCCGAAAGCGCGGCGATTTCGTCGAGCAGTTCTTCCAGCTCGCGCGACTTTGCATCGTCGCCGAGCGAGGCGACCAACTCCACGGGCTCGCGGATGTTGCTGAGGTAGCCCTTGAGCTGCTGGGTCAGATTGGCGTCGAGCATTGGGAAAACTCCACTCAATTCAGATACGAAACGGCCCGGGACGATTGGGATGGCAGTCGTCCCGGGCCGCTGGCGGCGCCCGTAAGGGGGCTGAACGGGCGCCTTGGGGATCAGATCTTCCCGACGAGGTCGAGCGACGGGGCTAGGGTCTGTTCGCCCTCTTCCCACTTGGCCGGGCAGACTTCGCCCGGGTGCGCTGCGATATATTGCGCCGCCTTGATCTTGCGGAGCAGCTCGGCGGCGTTGCGGCCGACGCCTTCGCTGGTGATCTCGACGAGCTGGATCACGCCCTCGGGATCGACGACGAAGGTGCCGCGATCGGCCAGGCCCTGGCCTTCACGGAGCACGTCGAAATTGGTCGACAGGACGTGGTTCTGGTCGCCGAGCATGTAATAGCTGATCTTGCCGATCGCGGGCGAGGTGTCGTGCCACGCCTTGTGGCTGAAATGCGTGTCGGTCGACACCGAATAGACCTCGACGCCCATCTTCTGGAGCTGCGGGTAGATGTCGGCGAGATCCTCGAGCTCGGTCGGGCAGACGAAGGTGAAATCGGCCGGATAGAAGAAGAACACCGCCCACTTGCCCTTCACCTCGGCGTCGGTGACCTGAACGAACTTGCCTTCCTTATAGGCCTGCGCCGTGAACGGCTTGATGGTGCTGCCGATGAGAGCCATGCTTGTCTTTCCTCCGAAAGGGGGTGGTTGTTGCAATGCGGGATGTAGGGGTGCTGCACCGCAATGTGAAATTGGAAGACCCGCTCGGCGTGATCGATTAATTCACTCATTCCCGGCGGATTGATCGAAACCGAGAATGCATCAGGCGGTGCCGGATCAGCGCGACCATGACGATGGCGGCGACGGGCAGGGCGATGGCGAGCAACAAAGCGCCGCTGCCGGAGGCGGGGAGCCAGCGCGGCAGGCACACGCCGCCCGCCAGTGCGCCAAGGATACCGGCAAGGACGTTGTTGAACCGCGCGACATGGGTCCGGGCGCCCTGCAACAGGCTCGCCGCGCCCCCAACCGCGGCGCCGATTGCGAAGAGCAGCAGGAGCAGGGCGATCATCCCAGGCGCGCCGCGAGGGCGATGAGCGTGATCGCGATCACCGCATAGAGGATCAGGTTGAGCGGCTTTTGCGCGCCCAGCCAGTCGATCACCGCGTCGCGGCGGCGCTTGCGCTCGGCTGGAGGGCAGAGCCGGTTCATCGGCGAGGGGCGGGCGGGCCTGGGACGGTAGCGCATGGCGCCAAGATGGCGCCGCTGCCCGTTAAGGTTCGAGAGGAAATACCGGCCTTTGCATAAGCAAGGCGTAAAACCGGCCGAGCGCTATTTGCTCAGTGCGGCGTAGATGGACCAGGCACTGGTGAGGGTAAGCAGCACGCCGACCAGCGTCATCAGCGTGCGCGTCGGCACGCGCTTGGCAAGAACGCCGCCGAACGGGGCGGCGATCAGGCCGCCGATCAGGATGCCGACGGTCTGCAGCGTGAAGGCGGCCCAGCCGAGCGTGGCGATGAAGGTCGCCGAAACGGTGGCAGTGAGGAAGAATTCGCTGGTGTTGACTGTGCCGATCGTCGTGCGCGGACTCGCGCCCTGGACGAGCAGGTTGCTCGTCACCACCGGCCCCCAGCCGCCGCCGCCCGCCGCGTCGAGGAAACCGCCGGCGAGGCCCAGCGGCTCGATGATCTTGGGCTCGCGCGGCTCGACCCGGCCGCGCCAGGCGCGATAGAGCAGATACAGACCGATGCTGGCGAGATAAGCCATGACGAAGGGCCGCGCGACCGAGGCATCGATGCTGCTCAGCACATAGGCGCCGAGCACGCCCCCGATCACCCCAGGGATCACCAGCCGCAAGAACAGCTTCCAGCTGACGTTGCGGTGGAAGATGTGGCTCGCACCCGAGGCGGCGGTCGTGAAGGTCTCGACCGTGTGGACCATGGCCGAGGCATGGGCCGGTGCGACGCCCATCACGCTGACCAGCAGCGTCGAATTGATCACGCCGAACGCCATGCCCAGCGCACCATCGACGATCTGCGCGGCAAAGCCCACGGCGATGAAGGGGAGCAGTGCCGACAGGTCGATTCCGAAGATCATCCGCGCCTTTCCGTGCCGTTGGACCCATGGGATGGCGTGCCCGGCGATATCCTACAAGATACATAGTGTTTAGCCGGGCAAAGCGCCGGACGCGGCGATTCTGGAAATCCGGCGCTCGATCCCCTAAATGAGCCCGGCAAAGGGGAACCGGCCATGTTCCAGCGTCTGACGGCGTATCTCGATTCGATCCGCGCCCGTGATCCCGCGCCGCGCAGCCGCGCGGAGATCCTGCTCTATCCGGGCGTGTGGGCGCTCGGCTATCATCGCATCGCGCACGCGCTGTTCCGCCGGCGCCTGTTCTTCCTGGCGCGCGCGGTCAATCACTGGTCGCGCTGGCTCACCGCGATCGACATCCACCCGGGCGCGACGATCGGCCGCAACTTCTTCATCGACCATGGCTTCGTGGTGATCGGCGAGACCGCCGAGATCGGTGACGACGTGACCATCTATCAATGCGTCACGCTGGGCGGCACCAGCCCGGACAATGGCGTGGCCGGCAAGCGCCACCCGACGATCCTGGACGGCGCGATCCTCGGTTCGGGCGCACAGGTGCTCGGGCCGATCACCGTCGGCCAGCGCGCGCGGATCGGCGCCAATGCCGTGGTGACCAAGGACGTGCCCGAAGGGGCGGTGATGGTCGGCATCCCGGCAAAGCCGACGCTGGTCGAGGCCAAGGCCTGGAACCGGGATTTCGTGCCCTATGGCACGCCGTGCAGCGAGATTTTCGATCCGCAGACGCAGAAGCTCGAACTGATGCGCTGCGAGCTGGAGGTGATGCGCAAGCGGCTCGATGCCGTGCTGGCCGAACGCCGCGAGGAACGGGAGCAGCGCGACAGCGCCTAGATGGGAACCGTCACGCCCCTCCCGCTCGCGCGCGCCGGCCAGGTCGGCTTCGAACGCCTCGAACTCACGCGAATCCTCGATCTCTATGGCCGGATGGTCGCCGCCGGGAATTGGCGCGATTATGCGATGCAGTTCGACAAGGATGCGGCCGTGTTCGCCGCCTTCCGCCGCACCGCCGAGCGCCCCGAATTCCGAATCGAGAAGCGCCCGGCGCTGCGCAATCGCCAGGGCATGTGGGCGCTGCTCAACGAAGCCGGTGCGGTGTTGAAGCGCGGGCATGAGCTCGGCCCGGTGCTGGCCCCGCTCGAACGGCGGCTGCTCAAGCTCGTCGAGGAGTGAGAAGGCCCTCCCGCCGAAGCGGGAGGGAACTTGGTTCAGGCAATCGCGGTGCGCGTCGGCGGCAGGCGCGTCTCCAAATCGCCGAGCGTCCCGACCACCAGCCGGCGCATCGGCTGCCAGAAGGCGGAGAGGGTGAGCAGCGCCGATCCGATCACCAGCGCGGTGAACGCCGCCGCCAGCTCGACCGCGCCGCTGCGCTCGAACAGTGCGTACATTGCCCAGAGCACATAGGCGAGGCTCGAGACCAGCAGTGCGCGCCGATCGACCGCCAGCGCGACGAAGGCGAAGGCGATGTACAGCGCGATCACCAGCGCCGCGATGCCGACCGAGACTTCGCCGTCGAGCACGCCGAGCATTCGGAACACCGGATGCGCGATCAGCGGCGCGGCGGTGAGGTGGAGCCAGAAGGCGACGTCGGAACGGCGGGTGCGCCGCTCGCGGTCCGACAGGTCCCAGCGCATGGCCAGCGCGAAGACCAGCAGGCCGGCGACGAGCAGGATCGGGTTCAGCCAGTCCTGCGAGGCAGGGAAGGCGGTCATCACCATGCCGACCGCGACGCCGACCAGCGCGGCTGCGCCGACCGCGACCGTGATCGGCACCATGAAGCGGCGCCAGTGGAACCAGGTACCGGCGGCGGTGAGCACGCCGACCAGCGCCATCACGGCGCCGCTCAGCTGGCGCAGCGCCAGTTCGTCCTGCTGGCCGATGCCGAGCTTTTCGGCATACCAGGGCAGGTTGGCGCCGAACAGGCCGCCAAAGCCGGTGAACAGCCCGCCGGCAAAGCCGATCAGCAGCAGGATGCTGGGCAGCGCCATGCGCCGCTGGCGCGTGAAATATTCGGCGAGCAGCCAGCTCGTCACGGCGACCGAGAAACCGGCGGCGGAAGCCATCGCGCCGATCTCGACGGGACCTTGTGGCAGCCCCGGCCGCTCGACCAGATGGCCGGCGATATAGGCGCCGATCCAGCCGGTCGCGACGAGGATCAGCGTCGCGGCGATCGCGACGAAGATGTCGTTGAAGCCGGTGAGCAGCCGGAAATGCTCTTCGTCCACCGCGGGGGTGGCGCTGCGTTCGGCCACGAAGTTGCGCAACGCGCTCGCCGCCTCGGGCGTGATCGCGCCCGCTTCGACGGCACCTGCCAGATCGCTTTCGCTGTACATGGGCTATCCTCCTGTATGGCGAGGATTACCATAAGTGTATCAGTGTAACAATACACTATGACGATGCGGAGGCCTGCTGGAGCTGGGAAAGGATCGCCATGGTCTGCTCGGCGCCGGACTGCGGCACGATCTCGCCGGCGCGATCGGTGATCTCGGCCCATTGCGCCGCGACGCTTTCCGGCGTGAGCTCGGCGAGCCTGGCGCCGCGGGTGAGGGTGACGTAGCTCGCCTGGACGATGCCTCCGCCCGCGCCGAGGATCATGTTGCTCGGCGCCTCGTCCGAAACGAGGAACAGCGCCGCGGGGGCGACATTCTCGGGCGCGAACGCCTGGAACGCCGCCTCGGGGAACACGTCCTCGGTCATCCGCGTGCCGGCGACGGGGGCGATGGTGTTGACCTTGATGCCATATTTGGCGCCTTCGAGGTGCAGCGTCTTGGCGAGCCCGGCCAGGCCGAGCTTGGCGGCGCCGTAATTCGCCTGGCCGAAATTGCCGAACAGTCCGGTCGAGGAGGCGGTCATCAGGATGCGGCCGTAATTCTGCTCGCGCATCGTTTCCCACACCGCCTTGGTGCAATTGGCCGATCCGATCAGGTGGACATCGACGACGAATTCGAAATCGGCCGGCTCCATCTTGGCGAAGCTCTTGTCGCGCAGCACGCCGGCATTGTTGATCAGGATGTCGATCCGGCCCCATTTCGCCTTGGCCGCCTCGACCATCGCGGCCATGTGATCGTAATCGGTGACGCTGCCGCCGTTCGACATCGCTGTCCCGCCCGCCGCCTCGATCTCCTCGACCACCTTGAGCGCCGCATCGGAATGGCCGGTGCCGTCGCGCGCGCCGCCGAGATCGTTGACCACAACCTTGGCGCCGCGTGCCGCCAGCGCCAGCGCATAGGCTCGGCCGATGCCGCCGCCGGCCCCGGTGACGATGGCGACGCGGCCGGTGAAGTCGATGCTCATGCGAAAACCCTCCCGAAACTGGTTCGGGAGGGTCTAGGCCGCAATTGCGGTGAGGGAAACCGTCAGGCGAGAGCGCCTAGCGGCTTCGAGCGATCACCGCCCGCCGCGCTGGCGGCAGTGATCCTTGATCTTGCGCGAGCAGGGCGGATAGCTCGCGGGATCCGACGGCATCGGCGCAGCAGCGGCTGTCGCGGTCGGCGCTGCCGCGGCGTCGGCCGGCGGCGGGGCCGGCGGGGCAGGCGGTGCAGGAGG
>JAEXFD010000046.1 GCA_023400405.1 Pseudomonadota bacterium | reverse complement strand
CCGGTGGCAATCTCGGGGTGGATGCGGCGGCCAAGGCCGCCCCGGATGGCTACACGCTGGTCCTCGGACAGACCAGCAACCTCGCGATCAACCCGACGCTCTACCCCAAGCTTCCCTACAACCCGGTCAAGGATCTCACGCCGGTCAGCCTGGTCGCGAGTTCCCCGTTGGTCATCGTGGCTGGTGCGAGCACGCCCTACAAGAACCTGGCCGATGTGGTCAAGGCCGCCAAGGAAAAGCCAGGCACCATCAACTACGCCTCGTCGGGCAATGGCACGGTGTCCCACCTGGCCGGCGAGTCATTCCAGAAGGCCGCAGGGATCAAGTTGACGCACATCCCCTACAAAGGAGCGAGCCAAGGAGCCACGGACGTGATCGGCGGGCAGGTGCAGCTGTACATCTCGACCGTGCCGACACTGATCGGGCACATCAAGAGCGGCAAGATGCGACCCATCGCTGTGACGTCGCTCCAGCGCGTTCAGGATCAGCCGGACGTGCCCACAGTGGCCGAATCGGGCTACAAGGGCTTCGAGTCGGTGACATGGTTCGGCATTCTCGGGCCGGCGAATCTGCCCAAGGAGATCGTTTCCAAACTCAATGCCGACATCAACAAGGCGCTCAATGAGCCCGACTTGCGCCAAAAGCTGATTGCTCAGGGCGCCGATGTGAGCGGAAGCACCCCGGAGCAATTCTCAAAGCTGATCCGTGAGGACATCGTTCGGTGGGGCAAGCTGGTGAAAGAGTCCGGCGCCAAAGTGGATTGACGTCGTGCAAATCCAAGCCAGCGCAGAAGACGCCTTGCTCATCACCTACTGCTGCGCCGGTACCTCTCGGGCCTTCTGCCCTTCGTAGGTCGGTATGTACTGGCGAGGAATGGGCCCCTTGATGCGGCCGCCTTGCTGAGTCTGCTCCCACGCATGGGCGAGCACACCGACTGACCTCGAGAGGCAGAACAGCCCTCGAGCCAACGGCGCGGGGAAGCCGAGTTCGGCGTAGATGACGGCCGTCGCCCCATCGATGTTCATCGGGATAGGCTTGCCTTTGCTCGCGCTGAGCTTTGCTTCAACCGCTCGTGCGATACGTGCGTAGCGGCCACTGACCTCTCCGTTTTCGGCCGCTTCGTCGACGAGTTCCAGCAGCGGCGTGCTCCGCGGGTCTACGGGAGGGAAGCGGTGGCCAAATCCGGAAATGACCTTGCCATGCGCTTCGACGAATGCCTGTAGTCCGGCGTCAAGGGCTTCCTCTTGGCCCAAGCCGGCATCGATGCGCGCGGCAATGTCCTCGTACAGCTCGACGGCTTGCTCCCCGGCGCCGCCATGGACGTCGCCCAGAACGTTGACGGCAGAAGCCATGGCACTGTTCAGCCCCACCCCGCACGTTGCTGCCATGCGGGCGATTGCGATGCTCGGCGCCTGCGGTCCGTGATCGACCGCCGACATCAGGGCTGCCTCCAGGAGTTGCCCCTGGATACGAGTGGGCAACTCGCCGCGGGTCATCAGCCAGATCATCTGAGCCAGGCTCACCTTATTGCGAATCAAGTCTTCGATGGGGTAGCCGCGATAGCGGATGACCCCCGGAGACATGTCGATGATGCTGGTGCGCCACCAATCCTCGGTGGTCTTTCGCGCGTCCGAAGTGGATGGGGCGCTCATATCGCTTTCTCCGTCCTCAACGCTTCGATTTCCGACGACGAGTAGCCAAGGCTCGTGAGGATTTCTTCCGAATGCTGCCCCAGCGTTGGCGGTGGCGTGGCCACCCGCGGAGCTTGGCCATCGACCTTGAAGCCGGTCCGGACCAATCGAATGTCTCTGCCGACGCCCGGCGCGTCCGGAAAGGTCCCGACCATTCCCCGCCCGGCGATTTGAGGATGCTCCAGCGCTTGCGGAACGCTGTACACGGGCCCCGCCGGCACGCCGGCCTGGTTGAAGAGCTTCCACCACTCGTCGGTCGACTTCGAGGCCATGGCTTCTTCAAGAACGGCCTTGAGCTCGAAGCGGTGCTGAAGCCGGCTCTGACGCTCGCTGAAGCGCGCGTCCCCGATGAGCTCAGGGCGACCGACGACGTGGCAAACGGCTTCGAACTGCTCCTGCTTGTTGGCAGCAATGTTCAGGAGACCGTCACCCGTGCGGAATGTCCCGGACGGGCTGGCCGTCACGTTCTCATTGCCCATGGGCTTGGGTTCTCGCCCTGCGACGAGGTGATTCGAGACGGCCCAACCCATGGTCGCCATGACGGCTTCCAGCATCGAGACGTCAATCAATGTGCCCCCTTCGCGATTCTTGTCCGCGAGCGCTGCAGCCACCGCGAAGGCCGCCGTGATGCCGCCAATGGTGTCAGCCACTGGGTACCCAACCCGATATGGCGCGTTCTCCGGGGCGCCAGTGATGCTCATGACACCCGACATGCCCTGGATGATCTGGTCGTACGCCGGCAGGTCGCGCAGAGGCCCTCTTGTCCGAAACCTGAGATGGCGCAGTAGAAGAGCTTTGGGTTTTCCTTA
>JAEXFD010000041.1 GCA_023400405.1 Pseudomonadota bacterium | reverse complement strand
ATGCCGCCGATCCACGACTGCCTGGCGCCGATCCTCTACACCGTGCCGCTGCAGCTGCTGTCCTACCACGTGGCCGTGCTCAAGGGCACCGACGTCGACCAGCCGCGTAATCTGGCAAAAAGCGTTACGGTGGAGTGAGGGGGCGCTTGTGAAACGTGAAGATGGTTTTAGACAATAAAAACTGTCGCTAAACAATAAAAACTGTCGCAGAAGGTGGGGGGCCGACCGGGCTCACCACCTGTTACGAACATCTGCACCCTAGCATCGCTCGTTGGTCAGTCCGTCAATCCCATCTGCAGGATAGCCATGCTTTTGCGTATCCAAAGCGATGAGTCTCTGCGCTCATTTATCGCGCGAAACATATTTCTGAATTGGCATGATCCCGAGATAAAGGCTCTTGATCGCCTAACAAAATTTGCTGTCTGTTCTAATGATGTAAAAGTAATAGCTGCGGCTATGGGGTGGTTTGGTTGTTATGGCTTCAACCGTCTTCTTCACCACCACACCTTCTACCCGAGGTATTCAATTTTTAAAAGCAGCCAAGATATTTCTTATTCACACACAGAATATCGCTTCCAATACCATCATTTCGAGTCGGATCGTGTTTCCGCAGCCTTTTGCCCGGAGTGTGTGAAAGAGGATTTGAACGTCCTCGGTTTTTCATATTGGCGAAGAGCACCCCGCCCAGACATCAAGGTTTGCGCCAAACATAATGTTCATCTAGTGAGCAACTGCCCATTCTGCGGCAGGACCTTTGCCTATAAGGGCCATGGTTTGGAGGTAATGTGGAAGGGCTGCGCTGGCCGTCATCTTAGTGAGATACTATCTGTCAAGAATGAAGACTCCTTAGAGCTAAAAAAGGCAAAATTTTTTAAGGACGTTTTTGATTTCGGTTTTGTTATTCCTATCGAGTCCGCCTTATTAGCAGTGAATGATAAATTCTTGTGTTTAATTTCTTCTTACGGCGAGGTTGGTAAAGGAGTAGCAGAGGAGTTAAGATCTAAGGTAAGGCACGTACTTAAGGTTATAGAGGCACATGCCGCTGAGAACAATGCAATGTTTCTTAGTGAATATTCAGGCTTGGCTTTGGACTCAGTTTTATTTCTTTACGAGAGTTTTAATCATTTTCTGGAGGATGTGAAGCGTTATAGGTATGAGCCTCGCCCGGTATCCTCCCTTTGGTCTACTTATCGGGCTTGGGGTAGCGAGTCCGCTCAATATGTTGAAGAGGATTATGTTCATGGCGTAGGTCACTGGTTGTGCCCGTACCCATCTCCTCTCTCTCAACTTAGCCATAGTAACGACAGATATGATCGCCCGACGCTGTACCCGTGTTGCAATTTTCCATCGCCTCGCCGGAAGGGGCATCAGCTGAGTCCAAGGAGAGTTGGCCCTCCTTTACCAGCGGTTCCGGTGCTGGCCAATCACAAAGATAGCAGCTCAGGAACTTAACCGTTAGCCAGGATCTGGGCGCAGCCAGAGAATCATGAAGCAGTTCGAAAATGTCGTTGCGCAGTTGAATAAATGACGCGTCTCGCATCGGCGCAGATAGGTCGCTTTTCCTTGAACTGGAAGATAGAGATTGTTGGCGAATGACGATTAGTTGGAGTCTCCTCAAAGCGGCGTACACGCCACCCACGTGCTGTAGCCGCTGACGATACTGCGTGTGGCTATTTGTGTGTGTTCAAGGCAGTCCCTAATGCTTCGTGCATCCATATCGGCAATCTGCAGTTCATTAATGTAACCAGTTCGTCAGCACTAAGCGCTCTTTTTATTTTTTCGACGTGATCCGGCTTAGACCCTCCTTTTCCTAAATACAGCAAAGCGCTGATAGCCATGCCAACACGAGTTCCAGGGTGCTGCAAAGTCATTGGTGCGGCATGCACGAGTCTGACTTCGGCATTCCCGACAAACAGAGATCTGCTGGGGCCGCTAGTGTAATAAATTGGGATGAGTGGCATTTGAGTGCTGAGTCCGAATCCTCTGATGGCATTAGCGCCATGGATCTGCAGCGTCCAACTGTTCTGCTTGGCAAGCAGTTTTACCAAGTCCAAAACCGAGGGACGAACCCAGCCGGTGTACGGGCTTCGCTTTGGCCGCATGTAGATGCCGGGATAAACGCGCTCGAGCTCGCCTACGCTTACGAGCCGGGCGCAAGCCTTTGAAATAGCGTTTTTCGTTCCCAAGGCTGCAAAGCGCCTGGTGCTGAAGACCCGCCCTTTGGGCATGCGCCGGACCTGCTGTGCCACGCGATATGAGACCGGAAGTTTAGAATCCATGTGGCGAATCACTATTTCGGTGGCTCCAATGACGAGCTCAGCAAGGTCTGATGCCAGGCAATCACACGTCTTCGAAATTCGTCGTCAGGGGTGTCGCTTTCCAAACATTCCTCTAGCCGCCCCAACGAAAATATCTGATCGGCAGATGGATAGTGCCTGAGAAGACTCTTCGCATAGCTCCGGATATCCTGAGGCAGTTCGGGGCTACGAGTTTGCTCTCTCAGAAATTCTTCAGTTTTGATGATGGCACGGGTTCTTTCATGGGGAAGGGTCAATTAAGCGATCTCCAAATGACAGTTTTCACCTGAAATACCTGACTAACCTGCATGCTTCAAGACATCTACTCCAGTGATGCTCCTATCAGTAAAAGATTAATGCAGCTTGGAAGGCTGGTGGCAGTTCTTTACTTTTTGTAATAGCGCACGTGTGCGCGGGTATTGATTGCGAGATTTTAGACAGATAGATAGCTCGGGTGCTAG
>JAEXFD010000036.1 GCA_023400405.1 Pseudomonadota bacterium | reverse complement strand
CTTGCGCTTGGCCTCGGAGGAGGTCTCCTTCAGCTCGGCGCGCAGCGTCGCGCTCTCCTTGCCCAGGTCGATGCCGGTCAGCATCTGCTTGACCGCCTCGGCCCCGATGCCGACGGAGAAGGCGTCCTCGCCGAACTCGTCCATCTTGTTCTGGTACTGGTCCTCGGTGAGGAGCTGGTGCAGCTTGAGGTCGGTCAGACCCGGCTCCAGCACCACATAGGACTCGAAGTAGAGGACCTTCTCCAGCTCCTTCAGCGACATATCGACCATCAGGCCGACACGGCTGGGCAGCGACTTCATGAACCAGATATGAGCGACCGGGCTGGCCAGCTCGATATGGCCCATGCGCTCGCGGCGCACCTTGGCCAGCGTCACCTCGACGCCGCACTTCTCGCAGATGATGCCGCGATACTTCATGCGCTTGTACTTGCCGCAGAGGCACTCGTAGTCCTTGATCGGACCGAAGATGCGCGCGCAGAACAGGCCATCACGCTCGGGCTTGAACGTGCGATAGTTGATCGTCTCGGGCTTCTTGATCTCGCCGAAGCTCCACGAGCGGATACGATCCGGCGACGCGATCCCGATCTGGATCTGGTCGAAGGTCTCCGGCTTGGCGAGCGGGTTCGCGAAATTGGTCAGTTCGTTCATTTTTCGTACCTCTTCCCCCTCCCGCTTGCGGGAGGGGCTAGGGGTGGGCGCCCGCTATCCACGGGCTGTATCGCGTTTGGAGGGCGGTCGCCCACCCCCCAGCCCCCTCCCGCACGCGGGAGGGGGAGGGACGGGTTACTCCGCCGCCTCGGCCAGCTCGCCGCCGTCCTCGATCTCGTCGACCGACTTCAGCTCGACGTTGAGGCCCAGCGAGCGCATTTCCTTGACGAGCACGTTGAAGCTCTCCGGAATGCCGGCCTCGAAGGTGTCGTCTCCCTTGACGATCGCTTCATAGACCTTGGTGCGGCCGACTACGTCGTCCGACTTCACTGTCAGCATTTCCTGGAGCGTGTACGCCGCGCCGTAAGCCTGGAGCGCCCACACTTCCATTTCGCCGAAGCGTTGGCCGCCGAACTGGGCCTTGCCGCCCAGCGGCTGCTGGGTGACGAGGCTGTACGGCCCGATCGAACGCGCGTGGATCTTGTCGTCCACGAGGTGGTGGAGCTTCAGCATGTAGATGATGCCCACGGTCACCTTGCGGTCGAACGCGTCGCCGGTGCGGCCGTCGAACAGGGTCGACTGGCCCGACGTGTCGAGACCCGCCAGCTCCAGCATCGCCGAGACGTCCGCCTCGCGCGCGCCGTCGAACACCGGGGTGCCCATCGGAACGCCCGTGCGGATGTTCTGGATCAGCTCGATCACCTGCTCGGGCTGCCGCGCCTCGATGTCGTCGGCATAATGCTCACCGTAGATCGATTTGAGCCGCTCCTTCACCGCGCCCGGCATTTCGCCGGCCTGCGCCTCGGGATTGGCCTCGCGCCAGTCTTCGAGCTGCTTGGCGACCTGCATGCCCAAATTGCGGGCAGCCCAGCCGAGATGCGTCTCGAAGATCTGCCCGACGTTCATGCGGCTCGGCACGCCCAGCGGGTTGAGCACCAGGTCGACCGGCGTGCCGTCTTCGAGGAACGGCATGTCTTCCTGCGGCAGGATGCGCGAGATGACGCCCTTGTTGCCGTGACGGCCGGCCATCTTGTCGCCCGGCTGCAGCTTGCGCTTCACCGCGACGAAGACCTTGACCATCTTGAGCACGCCCGGCGGCAGCTCGTCGCCCCGCTCCAGCTTCTCGCGACGGTCCTCGAACTTCTCCCGGATGCGCTTCACGGCCTCGTCATACTGGGCCTTCACCGCCTCGAGGTCGCCCTGGACCTTGTCGTCCGAGACCGCGAACTTCCACCATTCGTGCCGATCGACGCTGTCGAGCAGTTCCTCGTCGATCGCCGAGCCCTTCTTCAGGCCCTTCGGCGTCGCCGTGGCGACCTGGCCGACCAGCATCTCGCGCAGGCGCGACCAGGTCGCGCGGTTGAGGATGTTGCGCTCGTCGTCCGAGTCCTTCTTCAGGCGCTCGATCTCCTCGCGCTCGATCGCCAGCGCGCGCTCGTCCTTGTCGATGCCGTGACGGTTGAACACGCGGACGTCGACGATCGTGCCCGATACGCCCGGCGGCAGACGCAGCGAGGTGTCGCGCACGTCGCTGGCCTTTTCGCCGAAGATGGCGCGGAGGAGCTTTTCCTCCGGCGTCATCGGGCTTTCGCCCTTGGGCGTGATCTTGCCGACCAGGATGTCGCCCGGCTCCACTTCGGCGCCGACATAGACGATGCCGGCCTCGTCGAGATTACGGAGAGCCTCTTCACCCACGTTCGGGATGTCGCGGGTGATGTCCTCCGGCCCGAGCTTGGTGTCGCGGGCCATCACTTCGAACTCGTCGATATGGATCGACGTGAACACGTCGTCCTTCACGATCCGCTCGGAGATCAGGATCGAGTCCTCATAATTGTAGCCGTTCCAGGGCATGAACGCGACGAGCGCGTTGCGGCCCAGGGCCAGCTCGCCGAACTCGGTCGAGGGACCGTCGGCGATCACGTCGCCCACGTTCACCACGTCGCCCACCTTCACCAGCGGACGCTGGTTGATGCAGGTCGACTGGTTCGAGCGCTGGAACTTCATCAGCGTGTAGATGTCGACGCCGCTCTCCTCCGCGGAGACCTCGCCGGTCGCGCGGATGACGATGCGGGTCGCATCGACCTGATCGACGATGCCGGCGCGCTTGGCCGCAATCGCCGCGCCCGAGTCCCGTGCCACCGTCTCTTCCATGCCGGTGCCGACGAACGGCGCTTCCGCCTTCACCAGCGGCACGGCCTGGCGCTGCATGTTCGAACCCATCAGCGCGCGGTTTGCGTCGTCGTTCTCGAGGAACGGGATCAGCGACGCGGCGACCGACACGAGCTGCTTGGGGCTGACGTCCATCAGCGTCACCGTTTCCGGCAGCGCCATCAGGAATTCGCCGGCCTGGCGGGCCGAGATCAGCTCCTCGGTGAAGCGGTTGTCACCATCCACTTCGGCCGAAGCCTGGGCGATCGTGTGCTTGGCCTCTTCCATTGCCGAGAGATAGACGACCTCGTTGGTCACCTTGCCGTCGATCACCTTGCGGTACGGCGTCTCGATGAAGCCGTACTTGTTGACGCGCGAGAAGCTCGCCAGCGAGTTGATCAGGCCGATGTTCGGGCCTTCCGGCGTTTCGATCGGGCAGATACGGCCATAATGGGTCGGGTGAACGTCGCGGACTTCGAAGCCCGCGCGCTCACGCGTCAGGCCGCCCGGCCCGAGCGCCGAGACGCGACGCTTGTGCGTCACTTCGGAGAGCGGGTTGGTCTGGTCCATGAACTGCGACAGCTGCGAAGACCCGAAGAACTCGCGCACCGCGGCGACCGCGGGCTTGGCGTTGATCAGGTCGTTCGGCATCACCGTCGACACGTCGACCGACGACATGCGCTCCTTCACGGCACGCTCCATGCGGAGCAGGCCGACGCGGTACTGGTTCTCGAGCAGCTCGCCCACCGAACGCACGCGGCGGTTGCCGAGATTGTCGATGTCGTCGATCTCGCCCTTGCCGTCCTTCAGGCCGACCAGGGTCTTGATCACCGCAAGGATGTCCTCGGTGCGCAGCGTCGTCACCGTGTCCTCGGCGTCGAGGTCGAGGCGCATGTTGAGCTTGACGCGGCCCACGGCCGAGAGGTCGTAGCGCTCCGGATCGAAGAACAGGCCGGCAAACAGCGATTCCGCCGTCTCGAGCGTCGGCGGTTCGCCGGGGCGCATGACGCGATAGATGTCGCTCAGCGCCTGCTCGCGCTCCTCGGCCTTGTCGGCGACGAGCGTGTTGCGGATCCACGGACCCGTGGCGATGTGATCGATGTCGAGCAGCTCGATCCGGTCGATGCCGGCCTTGTCGAGCTTTTCGAGATTCTCGGCCGAGACCTCGTCGCCCGCCTCGATATAGATCTCGCCGGTGGCTTCGTTGATCAGGTCATAGGCGCTGTAGCGGCCGAAGATCTCCTCGGTCGGGATCAGCAGCGTCTCGAGCCCGTCCTTCTGCGCCTTGTTTGCGGCGCGCGGGCTGATCTTCTGGCCCGACGGGAAGATCACTTCGCCCGACTTGGCGTCGATGATGTCGAACATCGGCTTGGCGCCGCGCCAATTCTCGGGCTGGAACGGGATCTGCCAGCCGTTCGGGCCGCGGACGAAGGTCACGCGGTTGTAGAAATAGTTGAGGATCTCCTCGCTGTTCAGCCCGAGGGCATAGAGCAGCGTGGTGACCGGCAGCTTGCGCTTGCGGTCGATCCGGACGTTGACGATGTCCTTCGCGTCGAACTCGAAGTCGAGCCACGAGCCGCGATAGGGGATCACGCGCGCCGCGAAGAGATACTTGCCCGAAGCATGGGTCTTGCCGCGGTCATGGTCGAACAGCACGCCCGGCGAACGGTGCATCTGGCTGACGATGACGCGCTCGGTGCCGTTGATGAAGAAGGTGCCGTTCTCGGTCATGAGCGGCATGTCGCCCATATAGACGTCCTGCTCCTTGATATCGAGGACCGACCGGGCTTCCGTATCGGGATCCACCTCGAACACGATCAGGCGCAGCGTGACGCGCATCGGGGCCGCATAGGTGATGCCGCGCTGGCGGCATTCCTCGACGTCGAACTTCGGATCCTCGAGCTCGTAATGCACGAAGTCGAGCTCGGCGGTGCCGGCGAAGTCGCGGATCGGGAAGACCGAGCGCAGGGTCTTTTCCAGGCCCGAAACGTAACCGATCGAGGGATCGCTGCGCAGGAACTGTTCGTAGGATTCGCGCTGAACCTCGATCAGGTTCGGCATCTGCACCACTTCGTGGATATCGCCGAACACCTTGCGGATGCGGCGCTTGACCGTTCCGCCCGAGCGCGTCTGCGCGCCGTCTTCGATCGCCTTGGTTGCCATGCGTGTTTTGCCTCGTCAGCCGTTAAGGTGCCCCAGCCGCGGCGGGGGCGTAATTTCGCGCCCCTGATCCGGGGCCGGGACGTGCGAAGGACGCGAAAAAGCCGCGCGACTCCCATCCGGGTTTCGGCAGCTTCCAGCGTCCTGTTAGAACCGCGACTCCTATCCGACCGATGCGCTGCGCGACGACGCATCATTTCCCGGAGCCGTGGTGAGGCACGCGATATAGGGTGGCTGTAGGATCGTGTAAACCCCGGCGCGGAACCTTTTCCCGCGAAATGCGTGGCTTCGGTTCGGCGAATGAACCGTAGATGAACTCATCTATTCGCCGCTCGACCCCAACGATTCGGCGCAGTTTCGAGCTTCCTCCGCGACAGAATCCCGGTTCCCTTCATTTAACCTGCGATATGAAGGAGAGTCCAGTGATGCGTACGACCCGTTTGGCGCTGCTTTCCGGCGCCGCCCTGTTTGCCGCGCCGGCGATGGCGCAAGATGCTCAGCAAGTCACGCCGCCGCCGATCATGGTGACGCCGGCGCCGGCGCCCGCCCCGCAGGCGCAGCCGCGCGTCGTGATGCAGCAGTCCGCCCCGGTGGTGCAGAGCGTGCCGTCGGTCGAAGAGCAGCAGCGCGGTGTTGCCGCAGCCGACGCTCCGGCCCCGGCTGAGCGCCGCGCTGCCCCGGCGCGTGCGGAGCGCACCGTAACCCAGACGCGCCAGATGCGCACCGAGCAGCCTGCCCGGCCCGCCGCGCCTGCGGAGCGAGCGACGACGCCCGCGCCGACAGCGGCCGCTCCTCAGCCGGCCGCGCCGGCTCCGGAGACCGCCGCACCCGTCCAGGCCACTCAACCCGCTCCGGCGGCGCCAGCCGCGGATAGCGCGCCGGCTCCGGTGACCGTGACCGACACGACCAGCCAGCGGAGCGCCGGATTGGCTTGGCCTTGGCTCCTCGGCGGCGCGCTGCTCGTCATCGCGGGCCTGGCACTGTTCCTGTTCTCACGCCGCCGCACGAACGAAGAAGTCGTGACCAGCGACGCTGCCTATGAGCCGGTCGCTGCGGCGCCCGTCGTCGAGCGTTCGCCCATCGTGGAGCGTGCCCCGATCGTGGAGCGTGCCCCAATCGTCGAGCGTGAACCGGTGATTGCGCCGACGCCGGAGCCGATGGTTTCGCACGAGCCGGTTGCTGAAACCGTCGAAGAGGCGGAACTTGCCAAGCCGGATCGTGAAGACCTCGCTGGCGTCGCAGATGCCCCCGCGCCCGTCGCCCAGCGGCCGTGGATCGAGCTGGGCATGCGCCCGGTTCGCGCCGGCACCAGCGAGGAAGAGGCGATCGTCGATTTTGAGCTGACCGTCGGCAATTCGGGCGACACCCCGGCTCGCGACGTGCGCATTTCGAGCTTCATGCTCCCGGATGCCGAGGGCACCGAGATGGAGCGCCTGCTCACCGAGCCGGGCAACGACGCGATCGTCCCGCCGGTCACCATCGCCCCGGGCGACGGGACGCGTGTTGACGCGCACCTCGCCGTGCCGAAGGGCGAGCTCGGCCGCACCTTCAATCCGGTCGTCGTCGCCGAGGCGCGCTACACCCTGCCGGACGGCAGCGAGGCGCGCACCGCCGCTGCGTTCCGCATCGGTCGCCCGGCCTATGAAGGCGGTCTGGGTGCGATCGGCGCCTCGCGTCCGCACGTGACCGACGATCTCGCGGCGGAGCTCTACGGCCAGCCCGAACACGCCTGATCCTTTCCCTGAAAAGGATCGCATGGGCCCGCCGCTTCGCAGCGGCGGGCCCTTTCATTTGGCCGGGCTTTGCGCCTATCCCATTTGCATCCCAGGGGAGACAGGATCGCATGAAACCCGCGCTGCTCGCATTCGCTGCCGCAACCGCCCTCGTCACGACGGCCCATGCACAAGACAATTCTGCGTCCGCGCCCTTCAACGACATCCCGGCGAACTTCCAGCCCCCGGCTCAACCCTCGGACTTCATCAAGCGCGAAGTGATGATCCCGATGCGCGACGGAGTGAAGCTCTACACCGTCATCATCATCCCCAAGGGCGCCAGGAACGCCCCGATCCTCTTCACCCGCACGCCCTACAACGCCGCCGGCCGCGTCAAGCGCACCGAGAGCGGCCAGATGGTCAACGCGCTGCCCGAGGGCGACGAGGTGTTCGTCAAGGCGGGCTATATCCGCGTGTTCCAGGACATTCGCGGCAAGTACAAGTCGGAAGGGGAGTATGTGATCACCCGCCCGCCGGTGGGGCCGCTGAACCCGACCAAGGTCGATCACACTACCGATGCCTATGATTCGATCGACTGGATGGTGAAGAACATCCCGGAGACGAACGGCAAGGTGGGGATGCTGGGGTCGTCCTACGAGGGGTTCACCGTGGTGATGGCGCTGCTCGGGCCGCACCCGGCGCTCAAGGTCGCCGCGCCCGAAAGCCCGATGATCGACGGCTGGATGGGCGACGACTGGTTCCATTACGGCGCCTTCCGCCTCGCCAATATCGGCTGGATCGGCGCGCAGACCGGCTACAAGGGCGAAGGCAAGGCGCCGTACCGCCCCGATTGGGACGATTACGAGACCTTCCGCAAGGTCGGCTCGGCCGGCGATTGGGCGAAGAAGTTCGGCTATGACCAGCTGCCCGCCTGGAACAAGATGTCGAGCCATGTGGCGTACGACAAATTCTGGCAGCTCCAGGCGCTCGACAAGCTGATCGCCGCGAACCCCTCCAATGTTCCGACGCTGTGGGAACAGGGCATCTGGGACCATGAGGACATGTACGGTGCGATCCATAGCTGGGAGGCGATGCAGAAGACGCCGGCCGCCGATCGCAACTTCCTGCTGATGGGCCCGTGGCGTCATTCGGGCTTCAACTACAATGGCTCGACGCTTGGGCAGCTCAATTTCGAAGGCGACACCGCGCTCCAGGCGCGGCGCGACATCCTGCTGCCCTTCTTCAACGCCTATCTCAAGGACGGCGCGCCGCCCTTCACGCCGGCCAAGGCGAGCTTCTACAATACCGGCGACAATCGCTGGGAATATCTCAGCAAATGGCCGCTCGCCTGCAATGACGGCTGCGACACCAAGCTCACCCCGATCTACCTGAAGCCGGCAGAGGGCCTCGGCTTCGACAAGCCGGGCGCGGGATCGGATTCCTATGTCTCCGATCCCGCCAAGCCGGTGCCGCACCTGCCGCGCCCGGTGAACTTCTCGGACGGCCGCTGGTCGACCTATCTCGTCACCGACCAGCGCTTCGTCGACGGGCGGACCGACGTGATGACGTACATGACCGATCCGCTGACTGCGCCAGTCCGCGTATCGGGCGCGCCGATCGCCGATCTGTTCGCCAAGACGACCGGCACCGATGGTGATTTCGTCGTCAAGGTGATCGACGTCTATCCGGCCGAGAATGCGACGAAGAAGGAAATGGGCGGCTTCCAGCTGCCGATCGCGCTCGACATCTTCCGCGGCCGCTATCGCAACTCTTTCGAGCGCCCGACGGCCATCCCGGCGAACAAGGTGCAGGAATACAAGTTCCGCCTGCCGACGGTGAACCACGTCTTCCAGCCGGGGCACCGGATCATGGTCCAGGTCCAGTCGAGCCTGTTCCCGGTCTATGACCGCAATCCGCAGAAATTCGTCCCCAACATCTTCTTCGCCAAACCCGAGGACTATCAGAAGGCGACGGTGACGCTGGTCTATGGCGGCGCGCAGTCGAGCAGCGTGCTGCTGCCGGTGGTGCCGGTGGACGAGGCAGCGAATTACGCGAAGTAAACCGCGAGCCAGAACTTTCCTGCGAATAGTAGAATGGTGGCGTCACGCGGCTATCGCGGAGCGCCGCCACTATTTCGGCCGACAAGCGTCTTTTCTTCCTGCCGCAGCGGTGTCACCTTTTGCGGAAGAGGGAGAAGCAGCGTGAATCAGTTGATTCTGTGGAGCATGATAGCCGCCGCAGTGCCGACGGACGTCAGCCCGGCGGCGGCGATGGATAAGCAGGTCGAGACGCTCAGCCGGACAGGCAAATGGGTCGTCAATTATGATCGCGATTCCTGCAATCTGGCCGTTCAGTTGGGTAACGGCGATCGGATGGTGATCGCGCGCTTCACGCGCTTCGAACCCGGCAATCGCTTCGACTTCGCTCTGTTCGGCAAGCGGTTCTTCACCTCCGAAACGCGAGTGGAGGGAACGGCCGACTTCGGCCTGAACCCTAAGCCGACGGAGATTCACGGCCTTGGCGGCACCTCCGGGAAGCTGCGGGCGATGTTCTTCAGCTCTCTTCGGCTCGACGGATGGCAGCGGAAGAACGACGGGGAGGTGCCGCCCGAGGTCACGCCCGAAGAGGAGGCGCGGGTAACCGGCGTGACCGTCGATCTACGAGGGCAACGGCCATTTCGACTGGAGTTCGGCTCGCTCGGCAAGCCTTTCGCTGAGATGCGGCGGTGCATGGACAATCTCGTGACGCATTGGGGCTATGATGCCGCGCAACAGGCCGCGGCGCTGCGGCCAGCGTCTTCGATCACCTCGCCCGGGACTTGGCTGAACAGCGACGACTATCCGACCGGTGCCTATCTGAATGGGCATAACGGCATGGTGCAATTCCGCCTCGATGTGGACGCGGAAGGCAAGGTGGCGGGTTGCTACATCCTGTCCCGCACCAGCCCGGACGAATTCGCGGACGTGACCTGCCGCGCCATCACCAAGCGCGCCCGGCTTCAGCCGGCGCTGGACGCGCAAGGGCGGCCGATGCGGTCTTACTATGTCAACAAGGTGCTTTGGCTCGCGCAGAGCAAGTGAGCGTGGGCCGCACCTACATCAGTTCCGAGATGGACTTGGAACCATACATCCCGCAATCACTCAGTGAGATATATGATCTCCCTGGGTCTTTGTGGTTATCAGCGCCTACATTCGTTGACACGTCAGGAGCATTTCCTGACGACAATATCGATTCCCGCTTTCGCGCGCTGACCGAGAGTTTCGGTGTGGTCCGGTCGAAGGTGGGTGAAGACCGCTATGCGCGGCTCGTCGATCTGGCGGCGCGCGCAAAACTGCTCTTCGCTGCCGACCCGGGAGACGAGAATGGCAAGAGCGACGAAGGGCGTGGGCTGTTGTCGGAAATCGAGGAGATCATCCAGTCGGTCCGCGCCAAGCGCGCGGCCGGAGGCCGAAGCGAGGAAGAGAGCAACTGAGGCGGCCGCGGACCCGGATGGAGAATCGCTGGCGATTCATCTGACGATCGCGTCGGACTATGAAGGCGAGGTGAAGGGCATGACCGATGGCTTGGTATTCAGGGCCGGATGGGCGAAGCGCGCGCTGGGTTGGATCGTTTGCCTGGGCGCGGCGGTCGCGTTGATTGCGTTGGTCCTCGCGATCGTCCGGCATTGGGAAACGCAGAGCACGGCGGACCTCTGGTCGGGGCTGGCCATCGCAATCTTCGTCCTCGCCATCCTGGTGGGAGGAATCGCGATCCAATATGGAAGTTGGCGGGCGGAGGGCGACACGATCACGCTCCAAAGACTCTTCGGCACCAAGACGTTTCGCGTTTCGGAGCTCGAGGGGTTCGGAAAGACGATCGTCATCGTCAGCCTCTTTCCGGTCGCGCATATCGACCTCTACGGCCCCGGGCTGAGGCCCGTCGCACGCCTGCCGATCGCAGCCGGGGACTTGCCCCGCGCTGAAGCATGGCTTTCGGCACGCCTGCGCTACGTGATCAACGAAGGGAGTCCCGCGCTGCCGAAACGGCGCTTCGCCGACGCGGGTGAGCAGTGAGGAAACGCTTTACCGGTCGCGATGGCGCTTGCGCCGCATTCGCGTGGTGCTAGCCTAAGACACGTTCGTTCGTCCCGAACCGGGGAGTCAAAAATGAAGCAGATCAGCCTGGCGCTCGCTTTGGCGGCGGCCGCAGCGCCTGGCGTGGCGGGGGCGCAGACCGCGCCTTCCGCGCCCGCAAGCAAGCTGCACGTCGACAATCGCTATTTCACCCTGCCCAACGGCCTCAAGGTGGTGCTGACCAAGGACAGCATTGCACCGACGGTGACGGTCGGCGTCTATTACGGCATCGGCTTCCGCGTGGAGCCCAAGGACCGGACCGGCTTCGCGCATCTGTTCGAGCATCTGATGTTCCAGGGCTCGAAACACGCCCCCAAGGGTGTGTTCGACACCACGATCACCAATTCGGGCGGGGTCAACAACGGTTCGACCCGGTTCGATTTCACCAATTATTTCGAGATCGTGCCCTCGGGCGCGCTCGAGCGGATGCTGTGGCTCGAGGCCGATCGCATGGCCAATCCGGTGATCGACGAGACGGTGCTCAAGAACCAGCAGGGCGTGGTGGGCAACGAGGTCAAGGTCAACGTCCTCAACCAGCCCTACAGCACCTGGCCGTGGATCGACCTGCCGATGCTGGCCAACACCAACTGGTACAACAGCCATAATTTCTACGGCGACTTGAAGGAGATCGAAGCGGCGACGGTGCCCGACGCGCAGAGCTTCTCCAAGCAATTCTATCGCCCGAACAACGCCGTTCTCGTGATCGCTGGCGACATCGACTATGCGGCGACGCGGGCGATGGTGGAGAAATATTTCAAGCCGATCCCGGCCGCCGCGCCGGTCAGCCAGCCCGATATCTCAGAGCCGCGCCAGACCGCGGAGAAGTTCAAGAGCCGCGTCGATGCGCTCGCGCCCAAGCCCGGCTATGCCGCGGGATACCACGTACCCGCGCGGGGCACGCCCGAATGGTATGCGATGGGGCTGATCGACCAGATCCTGCTCCAGGGCGACGATAGCCGGCTGTTCCGCAAGCTCGTCACCGAAAAGGGGATCGCGGGCGAGATTTCGGGCGGGATCAATGGCGATCTCGGCAACATGTTCAATTATCGCGGCCCGATGCTGTGGACGTTCAGCTTTACGCACGACGCGACGCACAAGGTGCGGGAGATCACCGCCGCAGTGGACGAAGTGATCGAGGGTCTGCGGACCGCGCCGGTGAGCACCGCCGAACTCGAACGGGCACGGACCAAGATGCGATCGGAGCTGTACGGCACGATCGACGGGGGAGGGCGCGTCGGCCTGATCGACCTGCTCGCTGTCTATGCGCTCTTCGACAATGATCCCGATGCGGTGAACAAGATCGAGGCGGGCTTCGCGCAGGTGACGCCGGCGCTCATTCAGAAGACCGCGCAGGAATATCTGCGCAAGACCAACCGGTCGGTCTATGTCATCGAACCGGGCGCCGCCTCGGCCAAGGGAGCAAAGTGATGAAGCGCGCGCTATTCCTCTGCACGGCGCTCCTCGCCGCCACGCCCGCGCTGGCGCAGGACCAGTTCCCACCCGCGCCGCCGATCGCCGATCCCAAGCCGTTCACGCTTCCGGCGACCGAAACCTACACACTGCCCAACGGGCTGCAGGTCACCCTGGTCCCCTATGGCATCGCGCCCAAGACCGTGGTGTCGCTGCGCGTGCGCGCCGGCGGAGTGAATGAGGGCGAGGCGGTGTGGCTCTCCGATGTCACCGCCGCGCTGATGAAGGAAGGCGCCGCCGGCAAGGGTGCGGGCGAACTCGCCGCGGCGGCGGCGGGGATGGGCGGCCAGCTCAACGTCAGCGCCGGGATGCAATCGACGACGATCGGGACCAACGTCCTGTCCGAATACGCCCCGGCGGCGGTGCAACTGGTCAGCGACGTCGCACTCCGCCCGACGCTGCCGGCGAGCGAGCTGGCGCGGGTGAAGGCCAATCTCGGCCGGCAGCTCGCGGTGGCGCTGTCGCAGCCGGGCACGCTCGCCGATGTCGCGCTGGGCCGCACCGTTTATGGGCCGGCCCATCCCTATGGCCGGCAGATCCCCAGCGCCGCGCAGCTTCAGGGCTATACGATCCAGCAGGTCCAGGCCTTCCATGCCGGCCAGTTCGGCGCCAAGCGGGCGCATCTCTACGTTGCCGGACGGTTCGACGCTGCGGCCGTGAAGGCGGCGATCGACAAGGCCTTTGCCGGCTGGACTGCCGGACCCGATCCGGTGGTGCTGCAGAGCCCACACAAGCCCGGCCCGCAAGTCGTGCTGATCGATCGTCCGGGCGCGCCCCAGGCGACCCTGCGCCTTGCCTTCGACGCGAGCCGGGCGGGGACCGATGCGGACATTCCGCAGCGCGTGACCAATGCCTTGCTCGGCGGCGCGTTCAGCTCGCGGATCACCACCAATATCCGCGAGGACAAGGGCTACACCTATTCGCCCGATTCCGATGTGGCCTTCACGCCCGAACAGGCGCTGTGGACCTTCCAGGCGGACGTCACCACCGAGCACACCGGCGATTCGCTGAAGGAAGTCTTCAAGGAAATCCGGCGGATGCAGACCGAGCCGGTGCCGGCCGCGGAGGCCAAGGGCATCCGCACCTATCTCGCTGGCCTGTTCGCGATCCAGAATTCGACCTCGCCCGCCGTGGTGGGCACCTTGGCGACGCGCGACCTGCTCGGCCTGCCTGCCGACTGGACCGAACGCTATGTGCCCGCGGTGCTGGCGGTGACGCCTGAGCAGATGATGGCGTCCGCTAAGGCGGATTATCCGATCGAGAAGATGACGCTGGTCGTGGTCGGCGATCTCAAGACCGTGGTGCCGCAGCTCAAGGCGCTGCCCGAGCTGGCCAATGCGCCGACGACGACGGTGACGGTGCCGTAAGTCAGGAACGCGCGTCGAGCAGGGTCTGCTTGAGATCCTCGTAGATGCGGTCGTTGCCGAGGCCGCTCGGGTGGTCGCCATCGAGGAACAGCGGGCGGCCGCCTGGCAGCGCCTCGCAGGTCTGGCCCGGGCAGAGCAGGGGCAGCGGGTCCCATAAGGTCGTGGCCGGGTTCGCCGCAACGAGCGCGCTCATCGTGCGGATGACGTGGCGGCGGCGCTGGAGCATGTCGTCGCGGGAAATCGTCAGGCCCTGGCAGATCGGGTTCGATCGGTTGAACCAGTCGGCGCAGCGGAAGGTCGGGCTGGGGAAGATCGGCTTGGGCGCCTCGATCACCACGCGCGACCCACGCGAAGTCAGCCGGGCGAGCAGCGCACGCGCCTCTTCCTCGGCTTCGGGCGAGACGTCGTCATCGTGCATGCCGATCAGATCGCGGTCGTTGTCGAACTGATTGGCGATCCGCGTGACGCGCAGCCCGGGCAGGAAGACCATGTCGCCCGGATCGGAGCGCGCGACGATATCCGCGGCGACCTGCTCGTACCAGTCCGCGCAGTGGCGCCTCGAGGCCATGCTCTCGATCAGCTTGAGATAGGGGCAGCCCGCGCGGAAATAGAGGCGGACGTGCGCGCCGGTCTCCGCGACGAGCTGGCGCAGGGCGGGAGCGTAGGCCAGCGCGTGCGAATCCCCCGGCACGAAGATGTCGTAGCGCGCCGGGCAATGGCGCGGGCGCCAATCGGTGACGCGGTCGGCCCCCGGTCCGCCGACGACGCCGCACCGGTCATGCGCCGGATCGATCGGCCTTTCGGGCTCGGCATACCAGGCGAGCCGGTCGCGCGTGACGCTGAGCGTGATCCGGTCGTGCGCGGCGATCAGGCCCTGGCCGACCAGCGCTGCGACCAAGGTGGCCGCGAGCGCGCCCCACACCACCCGACCGCGTGGCGCGCGGGCGATCCGGCCGCTGGTCCGCAGCGGTTTCTCGATCAGCCAGTAGGAAGCAAGGGCAAGCGCGACGGCGATGCCCAGAGCTAGGAGCTGGAGCGGCAAGGTGTGGAGCCCCGCTGTCCAGCGGAACAGCACGAACACCGGCCAGTGCCACAGGTAGAGCGAATAGGAGGCGAGCCCGATGCCCACCATCGGCGCGCTGGCGAGCAGGCGCGGGCCCTTGTGGGCAACGATCGCCATGATCAGCCCGGCGCTGCCCGCTACCGGCAGCAGGGCGAGCGGGAAGGGGAAGAGCGCGCCTTCGGGAATGGCGAAGCCGGCGGCGATCGCGAGCGCCGAAAGCGGAGCGAGAAGCCGCTGCCGCGCCGCCCAGCCCTGCCAGCGCTCGCGCGTGAGGCAGAGCAGCATCCCCGTGCCGAGCTCCCAGAAGCGCGAGACGATCAGATAGAAGGCGAACTTGGCCGCGACGAACTGGAGCACCGCGCAGATCAGCAGCGATAGTGCCGCGAGGATCGCGATCCAGCGCACCGCGCGTGGTCCGGCGTGGAGCCGCTGATGCCACCAGAGCAGCAGCGGGAAGAACAGGTAGAATTGCTCCTCGACGCCCAGCGACCAAGTGTGGGTGAACGGATTGTACGCCGCCTGCGGGCCGAAATAGCTGTCGGTATCGGTCGCCAGCACGATGTTGCTCAGGCCGAAAAAGGCGAAGCGCGCGACTTGGGCGAGGCTGTTGCTGAGCCAGGCATTGGGGATGAAGAGCTGCGCAGCGAACAGCGTCACCAGAAGCATCGCCGCGAGCGCGGGCATGATGCGGACGAGGCGGCGGGCGTAGAAATACCGGGCAAGCGCGCCCAGGCTGGCGAAGTCGCGGCCGAACAGCGAGCCGGTCACCACGAAGCCCGAAATGACGAAGAAAATATCGACGCCGGTGAACCCGCCGGGCAGCGCGCCGGGCCACAAATGGAAGAGGATCACCGACGTCACCGCGACGGCGCGCAGGCCGTCGATCGCCGCGATATAGCCGAGCCCGCCGCCCCGATTTCCGTCTGTCACGCCATTCCCCCGAACGCGTTGGCCATAAGCGAGCTGGACCGCGCCGACAATCCGCCCCATGCTTGCGGCGAAGCGGGCCACGCGTGCAGCCGCCGTTCATCTTACCGGGGCCAGATCAACGGCATGCGAACAGGGAGGTTCAGGATCGGCGGGCTGGCGGGCCTCGCCGCGGCGGCGGTCGCCGCGCCGCTCGCTTATGGCCAGACCAGCCCGACTCCGGCGCCCATCATTACGCCGCCAAGCGGCGGCACGCTGCCGGGGGTGGTGCCCGAACGCTTCAGCATCGCACCCGCGCCGACACCGAGCCCGACGCCGGCGCCCAGCCCCACGCCGAGCGCAACGCCCCGGGTGCTGACGCCTCGGGCGACCGCGAGCGCGGCCCCGACGCCCGAACCCATCCGGCGCCCGGCTGCCGAGCCAAGCCCCGCAGCGCCGGTCGCGGTGCCGGCCGCCATCACCACGCCGGCGCCCCAAGCCTCACCCAGTCCCATGCCGAGCGCTGTCGCCACCTCGGCCCCAGCCGACACGGCAGCACCGGCCACTTCGCCCTGGCTCTGGGCGCTCGCCGGTGCCGCAGCGACGGGGCTGATCGGATTGGCCGGCTGGCTGATCCTCCGCCGCCGCCGCCAAGGGGAAGTGGATGATGCGGCCGGCGAAATCGAGGCAGCTGCACCCGCCCCGGTTCCCGTCGCGCGGCCCCCAGGGCTGACGCCGTCTCCTCCGCAGCCCAAGGCGTCGCCGCAGCCCCGGTCGTCGATGCCCGACGGACCGTTCGAGATCCTCCTCAACCCCGGCCGGATCAGCTTCGCCGGCGAGGAAGTGCTGCTCGACCTCGAGCTGCTGCTCGTCAACCGGTCGGGCGAGGCGGCCGACGACGTTCGCGTTGCGTTCGGCGCGACGAGCGCCCGGCCCGACCAGGACGCGCTCTCCGCCCGCTTCCACTCCGGACCTCCGGGCCAGCCTGCCGGCCCGCCCTTCGATCTCGCAGCGGGGGAGGGGACCCGACTTCCCGTCCGCCTCGCCATGCCGCGCGCCGGCCTCCATGTCGTGACGGTCGCCGGTCGCCCGATGTTCGTGCCGCTGGTGCTGGTCGACCTGCGCTGGCGCGGCGGGCTGAGCATCCGGCGCTTCGGCGGCGACTTCCTGCTCGGGACGCCGGGGCAGGGCGGCAAGCTCGGCCCGATCTGGCTGGATCGTCCTGCTCCGGCGGGGCCCCTCGCGGCGAACCGCTATGCTGCCAAGGCCGTGGCGCTCGCCTAGCTCGGCATATCGAAATTCGATAATTCGCTTGCGCACATACTCGGGCCGGCTTATCGAAAAACGATAAGGAGGCTGGAATGCGGGATTCGCTGCTGGGGGGAACGCGCTGGCTGGTGCGGGGCCTGGAAGGGCTGAATTGGCTCGCCGGCGCCGGCTTTGCGATCGTGTTCCTGCTCAGCTTCTGGGCGGACGGCCCGCTGATGGTGCAACTCGCCGGCAAGTATGGCGCGCGCGCAGGCGTGATCGTGGTCGGATTGCGTGTGCTGCTGGCGACCGGGCTGCTCGCGGTTGGGGTCGCGGTATTCTTCCTGCGGGCATTGCGCGAGATCCTCGACAGCGTCGAGGCCGGCGATCCCTTCGTCGCCGAGAATGGCGCGCGGCTGCGGCGGATGGGCTTCGCGCTGCTTGCTTATCAGCTCGGCGACTTGGCGCTGGGGGCGATCGACCATTGGCTCGCCCGGCTCGGTGCCGAAGTCGCGCCATGGACGCCGGCCTTTGGCGGCTGGCTCGCCGTGCTGTTGCTGTTCGTGCTCGCCCGAATCTTCTCGGTGGGCGCCGCGATGCGCGACGACCTCGAAGGCACGATCTAGCCGTGCCGGTTCTCGTCCGCCTCGACGATCAGCTCCATGCCCGTCGCATGACGCTCACCGAGCTTTCCGAAGCGGTGGGGATCACGCTCGCCAATCTCTCGGTGCTCAAGACCGGCAAGGCCAAGGCGATCCGCTTCTCAACGCTCTCGGCGATCTGCCGCGTGCTCGAATGCCAGCCCGGCGACATCCTCGCTTATGCCGAGGGGCCGGAGGAGGACGATTCCGCGCCCTGATACGGGCGCCAGACGAAGGAGTGACCCGATGACGACCCTGATCGACGCTGGCGCGCTCGCGCCCGGCGAACGCCTCGCCGCGCCCGCGGCATCCGGGCCGCTGCGCCGCTTCGGCGCGCTTTGCCTCGATCTTTATCGCCGCGGCGGGCGAGCGATGGTAATCGCCACGCCGCTGGTGGCGCTGGCGGTGGTGCCAGAATTCCTCCAGCACATCGTCGAGATCAAGCTGGGCATGTTCGCCTCGATCGAGGCGGCCCGCGCGCATGGCGCCGATCCGCTGCGCATGGGTTTCGGCTATGCCAAGATCGCAGGTCTGGTGCTGGCGATGTTCGCGGTGGCGCGCTTTTGGTGGACGGGATCGGTCGGGGCTGCGTTGCGCGTGACGCCGCGGGCGCTCTTGCGGGTCGCGCTGGCGATCGGGCTGTGGTTCGCCTGGGAGCTGCCGTTCGATCTGCTCGGTCGGGTGGTGACCAATCCGCTGGCACGGGCGCCCTTGATGATCCTCGCCGCGGCGGGCCAGATGATGATCTGCGTCTATCTGGTCGGCGCGCTGCTCGACGATCGCACGATGACGCTCCGGCGCTTCCTCGGCCAGTGGCGTGCGGCGCTGCTGATGCTCGTGCTGATCGTGCTGGCCTATGGGCCGAGTTTCGCGCTGCACATGGCGACCCATCGCGTGGCGCTCGGCCTGCACGAGGCGCTCGTTGGGGGGATCATGGCGTTCGACGCGCTGGTGGTGGGATTGCTGGCGGCGCTGGCCGGAACGGCGCTCGCGCTGGGCTATGCGGCGGGCACCCTGCAGCAGCTCGCGCGCTAGCGGCATAAAAAGGGGCGGCCCGTCGCCGGACCGCCCCCTTCGTTTCTCGCCGGAAGGCGAAGAAGCTTACTTGACCTCGACGGTCGCGCCGGCTTCCTCGAGCTGCTTCTTGATCTTCTCGGCCTCGTCCTTGTTGACGCCTTCCTTGACCGGCTTCGGAGCCGACTCGACCAGCGTCTTGGCTTCGGTCAGGCCCAGGCCGGTGATGGCGCGGACTTCCTTGATGACGTTGATCTTCTTGCCACCGTCGCCGGTGAGGATCACGTCGAATTCGGTCTTCTCTTCGGCGGCCGGAGCGGCGCCACCGGCGCCACCGGCGGCCGGAGCAGCCGCGACGGCGGCAGCGGCCGAGACGCCCCACTTCTCTTCGAGAAGCTTCGAGAGTTCGGCGGCTTCGAGGACGGTCAGCTCGGACAGCTGGTCGACGAGAGCGTTAAGGTCAGCCATGATAAACTCCAATCAATTCAGATAGTTTAGGGAAATAGGTCAATGAAGTGCCGCTCAGGCGGCTTCCTTCTCCGCATATGCCGAAAGCACGCGCGCGATCTGAGCCGCCGGCGCCTGGGTGATCGTCGCGAGCTTCGTTGCCGGAGCAACGATAAGGCCCACGAGCTTTGCACGCAGTTCGTCGAGCGACGGGAGCGACGCGAGCGCCTTCACGCCTTCCGCATCGAGCAGCTGCTTGCCCATCGCGCCGCCGACGATCTCGATCCGATCGTTGGTCTTGGCGAAATCCACGACCGCCTTGGCAGCGGCAACGGGATCGACGGAGGTGGCAAGCGCCGTCGGACCCGTCAGCAGGTCCGCAAGCACCGCATAATCGGTGCCCTCAGCGGCGATCTTGGCAAGGCGGTTCTTGCTGACCTTGTAGCTCGCACCGGCGTCGCGCATCTTGTTGCGGAGGTCCGTCGATTGCTTGACGGTCATCCCGAGGTTGCGGGTGATGACCACCACGCCAACCTCGCCAAAGGTGCGGTTCAGCTCGGCAACGGCGTCGGTCTTCTGGGAACGATCCATGCCGGTCTCCTCGTTATGGTTCCCGCTTGCGCAGGAACCGGTTCACACATGTCCGAGGGGAAGGATCGTCACGGCCAGGGCTTCCCCGGGCATGACCCGAACGCTCCGCATGCGGAAGCGCCGGAAAAAATCAGTCCCCGTCTAGGCGAGAAATCAAGGCCGGCAAATTCCGGCCACTCGCTGTCTCGGACGGCTTCCTCCCGAAGGAGGAGCGCGCGCCAATAGCCCAATCCGTCGCGAAGTCAATCCGGGAACGCTCCGCAGGGGCCTTCAACCTTGAGGCAGATTATTGCCGAAGCGTTCCGGCTGGCCTATCGCCATGGACGATATTGCGCGTGGGGACCATGGCAGAAGGCATCGGCAAGGCACTTACCGGCATCGACGGGTTCGACGATCTCACTCAGGGCGGTCTGCCCCGGGGACGGCCGACGCTCGTCTGCGGTTCCGCCGGGTGCGGCAAGACGCTGTTCGCCTCCACCTTCCTGATCAACGGCGCGCGCGACATGGGCGAGCCCGGCGTGTTCGTCACTTTCGAAGAGCGGCCCGGCGACATCGTCGACAATGTCGCGTCGCTCGGCTTCGGTCTCGATACGCTGATCGCCGAGAAGAAAGTCCATATCGAGCATATCGCGATCGACCCGGCCGAACTCGCCGAGGTCGGCGATTACGACCTCGAGGCGCTGTTCCTGCGGCTCGAACTAGCGGTGGACGAGATCGGCGCCAAGCGGATCGTGCTCGATACGATCGAGAGCCTGTTCTCCGCCTTCCAGAACCCCGCGATCCTGCGCGCCGAGATTCGCCGCCTGTTCGATTGGCTCAAGCAGAAGGGCCTGACCGCGGTGATCACCGGCGAGCGCGGCGACGGCACGCTGACGCGCCAGGGGCTTGAGGAATATATCTCGGACTGCGTGATCCTGCTCGATCACCGCGTCCATAATCAGGTCTCCACGCGGCGGCTACGTATCGTGAAGTATCGCGGCACTGCGCACGGTACCAACGAATATCCGTTCCTGATCGGTGAGGATGGCTTCAGCGTGCTGCCGGTCAGCTCGCTCGGCCTCGGCCATGCCGTCCACGAGGAGCGGATTTCGAGCGGCGTGCCCGATCTCGACGCGATGCTGAGTGGGGGCGGCTTCCATCGCGGCAGCTCGATCCTGCTCAGCGGCGTCGCGGGTTCAGGCAAGAGTTCGCTTTCGGCCTGTTTCGCCCATGCCGCCTGCTCGGCCGGCGAGCGCGCGCTGTACATGTCGTTCGAGGAATCCGCCGAGCAGACGGTGCGCAACATGCGCTCGATCGGGCTCGATCTTCAGCCGCATATCGATGCCGGGCTGCTCCACTGCATGGCCGCGCGGCCGACTTTCTACAGCCTGGAAATGCACCTTGCAGTGATGCTGCGCGAGATCCTCAAGGTGCAGCCGTCGCTGGTCGTGCTCGATCCGATCTCGGCTTTCCTCGATTCGGGCGAGCAGCTCGAAGTCCAGGCAATGCTGCTGCGGATGATCGATTTCCTGAAGTCACGCGGGATTACCGGCGTGTTCACCCATCTCGCGCACGTCCAAGGCGAGTCGAAGACCGACGCTGGCCTCTCGTCGCTGATGGATGCCTGGGTGCTGCTGCTCAATCGCGAAGTGAATGGCGAGTTCAATCGCGAGCTCTACCTGCTCAAGGCGCGCGGCATCGCCCATTCGAACCAGGTGCGCGAATTTGTGATGAGCGGCTCCGGCATCCATCTGCTGCCGCCTTATCTCGGCGAGAATGGTGCGCTCACCGGCTCGGCACGTCGCTTCGCCGAGGCGCAGGCGCGCCGCGACGAGGTGGAGCGCGGCGCCGAAGTGGCGGCGGTCGAGGAGCGGATCGCCCAGCGCCGCCGCAAAGTTCAGGCGCAGATCGAGGCGCTGCAGGCCGATCTCGAAGCCGACGAGATCGAACTCAAGCGCCGCTTGGCTGCCGAGGCGGCCTATGTCGAACAAGCCGCGGCCGACGCGGCCGAAATGGCCAAGGGACGCGGCGCGTGAGCAGCGTACCGGCCACCTCCAGAGGACCAAGATGAGCGACGATAGTGCCAAGCCGCTGAAGCTGACCCTGTACGTCGCCGGGCAGACGCCGAAATCGCTGGCGGCGATCAAGAATCTCGAGCGCATTTCGGCCGAGCATCTCGGCGGTCGCTACCAGATCGAAGTGGTCGATCTTCGCCAGAACCCGCAGCTTGCGCGCGAGCACGACATCGTCGCGATCCCGACGCTGGTGCGCCAGCTGCCGGTGCCGGTGGCGAAGATCATCGGCGATCTGTCCGATACCGAGAAGGTGCTCGTTCACCTCCAGGTCGGGGAGGCCTGATGGGCGAGGCGCTCGATCCGAGCGACGAGGCCGACGGCGAACTGCGCCGCCGGCTCTATGAAGCCGAAGCGACGCTGCGGGCGATCCGCGACGGTGAGGTCGATGCGCTGGTCATGCGGGGGGACGAGGCGGACCGTGTGTTCAGCCTCACCGGCGAGGAATCCTATCGCGCCTTCATGGAGGCGATGGACTTGGGGGCCGCGGCGATCGATCGGGACTACCGGCTGCTCTATGCCAATGCCGCTTTGTGCACGCTGCTCGGGATCAGCGCCGAGAAGCTCCAGCATAAGGGATTGCTCGACGCCGTCGGGCCCGATTGCGCGCAGCTCATCGGCACGCTGTCGAGCCGCGCCGCCGCCGACCGGCAGCGCGCGCAGGTGGTGCTCCCGTGTGCAGCGGGAGAGAAGCACGTCGTGCTCACCATGTCCGGCCTGCCGCTGGGCTTCGACAGCGGCTTCGCCGTGACGTTCACCGACGTGACCGAGCGCGTAACCGCCGCGGCGGCGGAGGAATCCGAGCGCATTGCCCGTGCTGTGATGACCTCCGCCAACGAAGCGATGGTGGTCGTCGATCGCGAGGGGATCGTGACCGACGCCAATTCGGCGGCCCGGGCCATCCTCGATGCCGACCCGCTCGGAAAGCCTTTTGCCGAGAGTTTCCCGCTCGGCTTCCCGATGGGCAGCGGGCTGATGGATGCCTCGGATCTGGTCGCGGTGGCGCTGGCGGGCAATTCGATCCGCGGGATCGAGGCCGCTGCACCCGGGCTTGCCGTGCACGACTTGTTGCTCAGCGCCGCCCCGCTGCGGGTGAGCGGGGATGCCGTGTCGGGCTGCGTCGTGACGATGGTGGACCTGTCGGAGCGCAAGGCCGCCGAGCAGCAGCAGGCGCTGGTAGCCGGCGAGCTGGCGCACCGGGTCAAGAACACGCTGACGATGGTGCTGTCGATCCACAACCGCACGCTGCTGGGCGCGCGCGACCTCAAGGATTATTCGGCCAAGTTCGCCCAGCGCATTGCCGCGCTTTCCGCGACGCATGACCTGCTCGCCGAGGGTGCCTGGGCGCGCCTGACGCTCAAGGACCTGATCGCCGCCGAGCTCGCTCCCTATGTCGCCCCCTATGGCCCGCGCATTCGCCTGCAGGGGCTCGAGGCGCCTGTGACGCCGAACACGGCCGTGGCGCTCGGGCTGATCTTCCACGAACTCGTCACCAACGCAGTCAAATATGGCGCGCTGTCGAACGAAGCGGGGTGCATCACCATCCAGGCCAAGCGGACCGGCGAAGGCGCGCTCGAGATCTGCTGGGAAGAAAGCAAGGGACCACCGGTCGTCCCGCCGTCGCGCAAGGGTTTCGGCCAGACCGTGATCGCACGCGGGCTCGGCGGGGGAGGGTCCTCCACCGAAGTCGATTTCCGGCCCGAAGGACTTTTCTGCCGGATGGTGATCGACCGGTCGGCGCTGGCCTGAGCGAGGGCCGAGACAAACAAAAGGGGCCGGGAAGATCGCTCCTCCCGGCCCCTTTTCGTTCGGCGCTGCGCGATCAGGCAGTGGCGACTTCGGCCACGTCCACCTTCACGCCCGGGCCCATCGTCGAGCTGAGGGCGACCTTCTTGAGGTACTTGCCCTTGGCGCCCGACGGCTTGGCCTTGACGATCGCATCGACCAGAGCGTCGAAGTTCGCGCGGAGATCCTCGGCGGCGAAGCTCGCCTTGCCGATGCCCGAATGGATGATGCCGGCCTTTTCGACGCGGTACTCGACCTGGCCGCCCTTGGCCGCCTTCACGGCTTCGGCGACGTTCATCGTCACGGTGCCGAGCTTCGGGTTCGGCATCAGGCCCTTGGGGCCCAGCACCTTGCCGAGACGGCCGACCAGGCCCATCATGTCCGGGGTCGCGATGCAGCGATCGAAGTCGATCTTGCCGCCCTGCACGATCTCGAGCAGGTCCTCGGCGCCGACCACGTCGGCACCCGCCTCGCGGGCCTCGTCGGCCTTGGCGCCCTTGGCGAACACGCCGACGCGCACGGTCTTGCCGGTGCCCTTGGGCAGCGTCACGACGCCGCGGACCATCTGGTCGGCGTGGCGCGGATCGACGCCCAGGTTGAGCGCGACTTCGACGGTCTCGTCGAACTTGCTCGTCGCGTTCGACTTCACGATCGCGATCGCCTCGTCAACGCCGTGCAGCTTCTCTGCGTCGACGGTCCAGGCCTTCTGCTTCTTGCTCTGCTTTGCCATCTGATCAGCCCTCCACGACCTGGAGGCCCATCGCGCGGGCCGAGCCCTCGATGATCTTGGTGGCCGCCTCGATGTCGTTTGCGTTCAAGTCCTTCATCTTGATCTGCGCGATCTCGCTCAGCTTCGAGCGCGCGATCTTGCCCGCGGAGACCTTGCCCGGCTCCTTCGAGCCCGACTTGAGGTTCGCGGCCTTCTTGATGAGGTACGTCGCCGGCGGCGTCTTGGTCTCGAACGAGAAGCTGCGGTCCGCATAGACGGTGATGACGGTGGGCAGCGGCGTGCCCTTCTCGACTTCGCCGGTCTGCGCGTTGAACGCCTTGCAGAATTCCATGATGTTCACGCCGCGCTGACCCAAAGCAGGGCCGATCGGCGGCGAGGGGTTTGCGGCGCCCGCAGGCACCTGCAGCTTGATATAGCCGGTAATCTTCTTTGCCATGTCACTCTCTTTCCTGGGCTTCGCGGGAAGGCTAAGCCCCTGATCAAGTCGAGCGGTTCAGACGGACGCCGATAAGCGCGTCCTCCCGCACGGTTTTCCATCGCTGTGGCTTTGGAAGGCGCGCGCCTAGCGCAAAGTGCCGGGCGATGCAAATGCTTTGGCTCGAGCGACGCGGCGGAGCGTTTGGACATTCTCTTTCCCCGATGCAAGCAATGCTTTGAAGCAAACCATATCGAATTGGGGGATGATGACACTTTGAAGTAAAAGGGTCCCGCACCATGCGCCTGCCATCCACGTCGCTCCTCGCCATCGCTACCGCCATCCTCGCAGCGGCTCCGCCGGCGTTCGCTCAGGACGTCACGACATCGGCGCCCGACGCGCAGCAGGCCTCGGACGGTGGCGAGATCGTCGTCACCGGCACGCGCGCGCAAGGCCGCTCGCGGCTCGACACGGCCTCCCCGGTCGATGTGCTGAGCGGCGGCGCGCTGCGCAACCAGGGCACGACCGAGCTCGGCGCCGCGCTCGCGACCGTGGCGCCGTCGATCGATTTCCCGCGGCCCTCGGCCGTGGACGGCACCGACGCGATCCGCCCCGCCACGCTGCGCGGCCTGTCGCCGGACCAGACGCTGGTCCTCGTCAACGGCGTGCGGGCGAACGCTTCGGCGCTGCTCAACATCAACGGATCGGTGGGCCGTGGCTCGGCGGCGGTTGACCTCAACACGATCCCGACCGCCGCGCTCGATCGGATCGAAGTGCTGCGCGACGGCGCCTCGGCGCAATATGGCTCGGACGCGATCGCCGGGGTGATCAACGTCCGCCTGCGCGAGGCGCGTTCCGGCGGCGGTGCGAACCTGACCTATGGCATCTACGATACCGATATCGACACCGCCCGCGGATCGCGCCACACCACCGGCGAGCACGCACTGACCGCCTCGGCATGGCAGGGCTTCGGCTTCGGCAATGACGGCTATGTCACCGTCTCGGGCGAATATCTCCAGCGCGACCCGACCAACCGTGCCGATTTCGATCCTCGCGTCACGCCGACGCGCGTCACCGGGCGCTTCGGCGATCCGAAAGTCGAGCAATATACCGGCTACGTGAATGCGGGCACCGGCATCGGCGACAATTGGAAGCTCTATGGCTGGGCCGGCTATCAGGACCGCGACAGCCGCAGCGCCGCGTTCCCGCGGCTTGCCAGCGCGACTACCACGCTCGCCGGCTATCCCGATGGGTTCCTGCCGATCATCAACACCAAATCGACCAATGCAAATGGCGCGCTCGGCATCAAGGGCGAACTCGCCGGCTGGAACGTCGATGCGAACATCGCCTATGGCCGCAACAAGATCGAATATCGCACGCTCAATTCCGCCAACTATGCCTATGGCAGCGCTTCGCCGAAGAACTTCTACGACGGCGCGCTGATCTACGATCAATGGGTCGCCGGGCTCGACATTACCCGCAGCTTCGACGTCTTCCAGTCGCTCAACGTCGCCTTCGGCGCCGAGAGCCGGCGCGAGGGCTTCAAGATCACGCCGGGCGAACAGGCCTCCTACGGCTATCCGGCCAGCGGCGCCGTCGCCGGCCAGGCGCCGGGTGCGCAGGGCTTTGGCGGCTTCTCGCCGCTCAATGCGATCGAGCGCGGCCGCCGCAACGTCTCGGGCTACCTCGATCTCGAGGCGCAGGTGACCAACAAGTTCCTGGTGGGCGTTGCGGGTCGTGCCGAGCACTATACCGATTTCGGGGATACGGCGAACGGCAAGGTCTCGCTGCGCTACGATGTCGCGCCCTGGCTGGCCTTCCGCGGCACGGCCTCGACCGGCTTCCGCGCGCCAAGCCTGCAACAGCAATATTTCACCTCGGTCGCCTCGGTGATCCAGAACGGCAGCCCGATCCTCACCGGTACCTTCCCCTCGACCAGTCCGGTCGCGACCGCGCTCGGCGGCCTGCCGCTCGAACCCGAAAAGTCGACCAACTTCTCGGCGGGCACAGTGATCCGCGCGGGCGGCTTCGATTTGACCGTCGATGCCTATCAGATCCGCCTGCGCAACCAGCTTGCGCTTTCGGAGAACATCCAGTCGGCCTTCAGCCAGCAAGTGGCGACCCTGCTGGCGCCCTACAGCGTCTCGGCCGCGCGCTTCTTCATCAACGGGCTGCGCTCCCGCGTTCGCGGCATCGATGCGGTGGCGCATTACCGGCTCGACGCGGCCGATGCGGGCCGCTTCGATTTCACGGTGGCGGGCAATCTTAACCAGACCAAGGTCGATCGCAGCAGCATCCCCACCTCGACCGGCACGATCAATCCCGCGCCGGTGCTGTTCGCGCGCAGCCGCATCCTGACGATCGAGGAGGGTACGCCGGGCGAGAAGGTGTCGGGCACGATCGACTGGTCGCTCGGCGATCTCGGCCTGCTCGCGCGCGCCACCTATTATGGCAACGTCAACCAGCCGGGCACTGCCGCCAACGGCTCGGCCGACATCAACACCGGCCGGCACACGATCACCGATCTCGAATTTCGCTACCAGCCGAAGACGGGCGCGCAGTTCGCGCTCGGCGTCAACAATCTGTTCGACGAATATCCGGACGCGACGATCCCGGCGAACAACAGCACCGGCGTGGTGGGTTATCCCTTCTACTCGCCGTTTGGGTTCGGCGGGCGCTATCTCTACGTTCGCGCCGGCCTCAGCTGGTGAGGCTCCGCGGCTCGCCTGTCCGAGCGGCAGGCGAGCCGGCTCGGCCTAGCGCCGGGCGAACCAGATGACGTGCTTGGCGCCCTTGCCGTTGCTGCGCGCGCGGACGGTGACTTCGTCCACGCTGAACCCCGCATCCGTCAGCCGGCGGGCAAAGGCGCGGTCGGGTGCGGCGGACCACACGGCGAGCACCCCGCCCGGCGTCAGCGCGGTGCGCGCCGCTTCCAGCCCGCGCATCGAATAGAGCCGGTCGTTGCCGAGCCGGGTGAGGCCGTCCGGGCCGTTGTCGACGTCAAGCAGGATCGCGTCATAGCCGGCGCGCGCCGGGGAGGCCGCGCGCGCGATCTCGGCACCGACATCGCCGATCACGATGTCCACCCGCGGATCGTCGAGGCAGCCGGCGGCAAGCTCGGCCATCGGCCCACGTGCCCAGTCGATGATCTGCGGCACCAGCTCGGCCACCGTGACGCGGGCATCGCCCGGCAGCACCGCCAGCGCCGCCCGCAGGGTAAAGCCCATGCCATAGCCGCCGATCAGCACCTGCGGCGCCTTGCGCCCGGCAATCCGCTCGGCACTCATCGTCGCGAGCGCTTCTTCCGAGCCGCTCATCCGGCTGTTCATCAGCTCGTTGCGATCGAGGACGATCATGTAATCGGCGCCGCGGCGGAACAGCCGCAGTTCGTCCCCGCCGGGCACGTCGGCGACGTCGATCAATTCCCGTGGAACCATGTCATCCTCCTCGACGCCCGCCTTAGGGACGCGAGAGGGAAGCGCAAGCGGCGTAGAGTCTTTGCCAACTGGTCTGACAAATTGGCGTTGCTTGGCGAGTTATCCGGGCCTAGGCCGTGAAGGGGGCGGCGAAGGTCAGGCCGACCGATACCTAGGATACCCCTTGAATTGGCGAGGTTTCTTAAGGCTGGAGGTTTCCCGTACAATTCATAACATCAGTTGACACCGGTAGCAGATTGGCCTTACCAAACCGCCAGACCCGAATACGGGCTTCGATATGAGGGGAGTTTTCATGCCGGTCACCGCCATCTCCACGCTGGGTCGCCACGCGCTGCGTCTCGCGCTGCTCGCCTCGGCCTGCGCCGCTCTGCCGGCAATCGCGCAGACCAGCGAGGCGGCTCCCGAGCCCGCTCAGGCCGTCGACGAGGCCGCCAACGACGAGCAGGGCATCGTGGTCACCGGCGCGCGGGCGGAGCAGCGCAGCTCGATCGACGTGAAGCGCAACGCCACGGTGATCCTGGACGGCATCGTCAACGACGAGATCGGCGCGCTGCCCGACAACAGCGTCGGCGACACGCTGGAGCGCATCACCGGGGTCTCGGCAGACCGCTTCAAGGGCAATGCCAACGAGCTTTCCGTGCGTGGCCTGGGCCCGACGCTGAGCTTTTCCGAATTCAACGGCCGCGAGGTGTCGACCGCGGGCGGCGACCGATCGGTGGCCTTCCAGCAATTCCCCTCCGAGCTGGTCAACGGCGTGATCGTCTACAAGTCGCAACAGGCCGACTTCCTGGAAGGCGGCATCGGCGGCGTGATCGAGCTGCGATCGATGCGGCCGCTCGACTATGGCAAGTCGCGGATCCAGGCTGAAGTGCGCGGGTCCTTCCTGCCCAAGGACGATGCGATCATCGGCCGCGACGGCCTTGGCTATCGCGCCAATGCGAGCGTGGTGAAGCAGTTCCGCACGGGCATCGGCGAGTTCGGCATCGCGATCGGATACCAGCGCCAGGATGTCGCCGCCCCGGAGGACTATTATAACGGCAACGCCAATTTCGTGCCGTGTAACACCAGTGCCAGCAATCCGACGCTGGCCGTCGGCACCACTGCGCAGCTCAACGCCGCCGGGTCGGGATCGAACTGCACCGTGGGTACGGCACCGCGGGCCGGTATCGGCGAGACGATCGGCGACACCTATTACGCCACTCAGTCGCGCAACTTCCGCCAGCAGAACACGCGCGAGCTGCGCAACGCGGTGATCGGCGCGCTGCAATGGCGGCCGGCGGACAATTTCGACGTCGCGCTCGACGGCCAATGGTCGAAACGGCAATCGACCGAGGACCGCAACATCCTCTCGATCGCCGAGGCGCTGCGCGGCATCCAGCCGCTCATCATCGGCACCGGCAGCAATGGCTATAGCGACGGCGCGCTGATCAAATATCGCGGCAATTCGAACATCGAGAACCAGCTCGAGCTGCGCCAGCGCAACGAGGTCTACAAGGGCGGCGGCGCGACCATGACCTGGAAGCCGGGCAGGATGATCCTGACCGCCGACGCCAGCTTCTCGGACTCGCATCGCACCGAAACGCAAAAGGCGACGCGGATGCGTTCGACGACCCGCGTCGGCTATGAGCTCGATTACACCGACAGCCCGGATGTGCCGCGCGTCACCTTCTTCAATTTCGACGTTAACGATCCGGCCAGCTTCGGCGCGAACAGCGCGACCTCGGTCTATGCCCGGAATCGCTTCGTCACCGATCGCAAGGACAATATCTGGGCAGGCCGCCTGGACGGCGAATATCGCTTTGATCAGGGATTCATCACCTCGATCAAGCTCGGCGGCCGCTATTCCGAACACCACCGCACGCTCGACAATAACCGCAACACCGATCTCAATACCGTCGTCCCCTATGGCGGCCAGACGGTGGCGCAGATCATCAACAACGCCAACGTCAACTGTCGCAAGGCCTTTCCGAGCAAGGATTATTTCCCCAGCACGGACACCAATGTCACCAGCTGGGCGACCTTCGACAATCAGTGCCTCTATCGGGCCTTCACCGGCAGCGATGCATTGCCGCTGCCGGGCGACAGCCGCGATCCGAGCGACCTGGACATTCGCGAACGGATCAAGGCAGCCTATGCCATGGCGAGCTTCGCCAGCGACGGGGGATTGGCGTTCAGCGGCAATATCGGCCTGCGCTACGTCAAGACCGACATCACCTCGATCGGCTATCGCCTGCCGTTCCGCGTGACGATCGACACCGCGGCCGACAACTACACCGTCGCCGCCGATCCGACCGGCACGATCCAGACCAATACGCTGCGCGGCAGCTATCAATATTGGCTGCCCAGCCTCAACCTTGCGTTCAACCTGACCGACAAGAGCAAGCTGCGGCTGGCCGGCTATCGCGCGCTGTCGCGTTCGCCGATCGAGAGCTTCGGGGCGGGCATCAATCTCAATCCCACGACCGGCACCGGCGGCGCCTCGAGCGTGACCTTCAATCCGACCAGCGGCAATCCAACGCTGAAGCCGTTGCGCGCCTGGAACGCCGATATCAGCCTGGAATTCTATCCGACGCGCGACACGCTGTTCTCGATCGCCGGCTATTACAAGTGGCTGCGCGGCACGGTGATCTCGCGCTCCGCGGGCATTCCGACGACGATCAGCGTAACCACCGTGATCGACAATGGCGCGCCGAGCCAGCAGAGCTACAACGTCAATCTGATCGCTCCGGCGAACGACGGCGAGATGCGGCGGCTCTATGGCGTCGAGTTCACGGGCAGCCACGCCTTTTCCTACTTGCCGGGCATCCTGAGCGGGTTCGGCGTCAACGGATCGCTCAACATCGCCTGGGCGAATTTCGAATATCCCGACACGTCGGCGCTTGCCCCCTATCTCGATCCGGCGAACCTGATCGGACTTTCCAAATATGTCGCCAACGGCACGATCTATTGGGAGCGCAAGGGCTTCTCGTTTCGCGCGATGTATCGCTACCGATCGCATTACTACAAGCCGAACGGCGGCACGAACCGCAGCGTGCAGGATGCGGGCTATCTGAACCTCTCCGCCCAGTACGACATCACCAAGAACATCCAGCTCAAGCTGCAGGCCCTCAACGTCACCAATACCAAGGACGTGTTCTACAAGGGCGGCTATGATTCGATCGCCGAGGTGAGCGAGAGCGGCCCGCAATATTATTTCGGCTTCCGGTTGCGTTACTGAGCGGGAGTTGGAGCCGATGCGTCGCCCGCTTCCGATCCTCTTCGTCCTGGCTGCGGCGCTGATGCCGCAGGCTGCCTCGCGTGCCGGGATCGCCTCCCCCGGCCCTAATCTCCAGCAGCCGGCCTGCCGAGGTGCGGACGGTTATGCCGCCGCCTTCGGTGGGCGCAGGACCTTTTTCTTGCCGCCCGATGTGATGGAACGGCTCAAGGCCGGGATCACGACCGAGCCCGAAGTGCAATCGGCCTATCGCGCGCTGATCGCGCGGGCGGAGGCGGCGATGAAGCGGCCGCTCTATACCGTGACCGACAAGCGCATGGTGCCGCCTTCGGGCGATCGCCACGACTATCTGAGCGTCGGTCCCTATTGGTGGCCGGATCCGAGCAAGAAGGACGGGCTGCCCTATATCCGGCGCGACGGCGAGATCAATCCGGACCGCGCGACCGACAAATATGACGTGATGGACCTCGAGGGGATGAGCGCCGACGTCGAGACGCTCGCCTTTGCCTATTATTATTCGGGCAATCCCCGCTATGCCGGCCGCGCCGCCAGCCTGGTTCGGACCTGGTTCCTCACGCCCGCGACGCGGATGAACCCCAACATGAACTATGCCCAGGCGGTGCCCGGGCGCGAGGAGGGGCGGGCCGAGGGCGTGATCGACACGACGCGGCTCGAACGCGTGGTCGATGCGATCGGGCTGATCGGTCCCTCCGGCAAGCTGAGCGCAGCGGAGCAGCAGGGGCTCGAGCATTGGTTCGCCGACTATGTCCGCTGGATGCAGACGGGCAAGAACGGCAAGGCCGAGAATGCCGCCAAGAACAACCATGGCATGTGGTTCGACGCGCAGATGGCGCAGTTCGCGCTGTTCGCCCGCGAGCCCGAGCTGACTCGGGCGGTGGCGGAGGCGTTCCCCAGGAGGCGGATCGCGCCGCAGTTCACGCCCGACGGAAAACTCCCCCTCGAGCTCGCGCGAACGCGCAGCCTCCATTATTCGATCTACGCGCTGATGGCCGCCTATGACGTGGCGGAGATGGCGCAATGCGTCGGCATCGACCTGTGGAATCGCGACGAAGGCGGCAAGAGCCTCCGCCGCGCTACCGACTTCCTGGCGCCCTATTACCGCAAGCTCGATGCCTGGCCGCATCCCGAGCTGCGGCCCAATGCCGGCGAGCTCGACGAGCTGATGCGCCGCGCCAATCGCGCCTGGGGCAGCGCCTATCCGCTGGCGCCCGAGACGGAGATCAGGCGCTTCTTCGGCAATGGCCCCGCCGTGGGCGAGGGAAAGGAAGCGCCGGCCTCCTAGCTCCCCTTGGCTGGACAGAATTTCTGTCCGGTCGGCGGGGCATAGGGCTGGCGGGCGAGATCGGCGGCCGCGTCGTCGAGCCACTGGCGGAAAGCCTTTTCGGTCTTCGGCGCCCCCGGTTCCTGCACCCAGGCAGCCGCGAAGGCATAGCGCAGCGTCCGCGGATCGCAGAACTGGACGTAGAGCGAATCGCCGTCACTGGCGGGCGCCAGCGCCTCGTCCGCGGGATAGAAGAGCGCGATGCCGAGCTGATCGTGCGCCAGGCTCTGCACGCCCCAGGTCGCGACATAGCGCCAGGACCCACGCTTGGGACTCTCGATCCGCGAGACATTGGGATGCAGCGTCAGCCCCGCGACCATTACCGGCACCTTGCCCGACACGCGTGCCTCGACATTGGTGACGCGCGAGCCGGGCGCGATGCGATAGGTGGTGGAGAGATCGGCCGCTCCGCCCTCGCCGGCAAAGCCGCCATTGGTGACGAGCACGGTGGCGGCGCGTTCGGTGTTCCAGACCCGCGCGCTGATTTTCGCCGGCCCCAGCTGGGTGGCCTTGCCGCCGCGCAGCACGCCGATCCCGCCCATGCCGAGCGACTGGTTGACCTGGAAGATGTCCATCCCCCAATCGGCCAGCGTGTGATAATCGTCCTTGCCCATGCCGATCCTGGGCAGGATCGGGGCGGGCAGCTTCTTGCCGTAGATGTCAGGGACGTTGCGCTCGTCGAGATAGAGGCGATAGGCGACCTTGTCCGATTCCCAGCCCGGACCTTCCATCGCCACCATCCCGTCATGGATCTTGTGATCCGCGGGCACGTCGAAGCGATCGACCAGCTTGTAGCTACCATCGGCCTGGCGGACGTTGAGCGTCGCCTGGGCGAGCGGGCCGGGGGAGTCCTGAGTGGCGGCGAGGAGGAGCGGCGCCGCGGCCAGCCAGAGCAAGTGCTTCATCGGTTCACCTCGCCAGATCATACACGGCAGAACCGGCGAGCAGATAGGCGCCGGTGCCATAGAATTGGGTGTCCTCGGCCTTCACGGCGTCGGGGCGGTCGCTCACCTGCTGCACCCAGCCGAGCCGGCCGTCGGGCTGGATCGCGCGTTCCAGCGCCGCCCAACCGCGGGCCACCGCCGGTAGATAGGTCGCGCGATCGAGAAGACCAGCCTTGATTCCCCAGGCCAGGCCATGGACGAAGAAGCCGGTGCCGCTCGTCTCGTCCGAGGCCGCCAGCGGATCGGCGAGCAGCGAGGGCGCCCAATAGCCGTTCGGCCGCTGCAGCTTGACCAGCCGCGCTGCCATCTCCCGGAACAAGCGGACATAATAGGCGCGGCGCGGATCGCGGGCCGGGATTTCGGGGACCATCCGCGCCAGCCCGGAAAGCACCCAGCCATTGCCGCGACTCCAGAACAGCTTCTCGCCATGCGCCCCGGTGCGCGTGAAGAAGCGGCTGTCGCGGAAGAACAGATGCTCCTTGCGGTCGTAGAGCAGCTCGGCGGTGGCGCGATACTCGCGATCGGCAAAGGCGGCGTAGCGCGGATCGCCGGTCTGCCGCGACAGCGCCCAGAGCGTCGGCGGCGCCATGAACAGCGCGTCGCACCAGCACCAGCGCGTCGTGCAGGCCGGCTCGCCGCTGGCCGGGGCGATGAAGGTCAGGTCGCTGGCCTGCGGATGGGCGAGGATCGTGTCGAAGCGCGCGCGCGTCGGCGCGATCGCCGCGGCGCCCGCTCCGTGGCGCGCGGCCCAGATCCAGGCGGCGCCGATCAGGTGATCGTCGGCATGATAGACCCGGCCGCCGAGCTGCCAGCCCTCGGCACGACCGAGCCCGAACAGCGCCTCGCGATAGCGCGGGCTGCGGCTGCGATCGGCGAGCTGGGTCAGGGCCACCCAGAAGGTCGCCTGTTCCCAGCCGCGCGGATTCTTCACGCTGTCCCGCGCGAGCGGCATGTAGCCGAGATCGTCGAGATGGGTGAGCTGCCAGTCCGCGACGCGCTCCATCGCGACGGTGACGGCGGCGCGTCTCGGCAACGCGGCCTTCGGGGCCAGGGCGTGCGGCGCCGGCATCGACTCGCCGGCCAGGGCGGAGGCGGGCAGGGCGAGCGCCGCGAGGGCAAGAACGAGCTTCAATGGCATGGCGATCCCTCCCATGGCCGCTGTCGTCGCGGCCTCGAACGACGATGTTGGGCGCAACAGATCAAGTCAAGTGGTAAGGCCAATTTATCCGACGCTACGGCAACCGCGCTTCTCGGCCGGCAGCGCGCGGGAAGGCAATTTTTCCGGGAAATTCCTCGCGCCGCGGCGGCGGAATCGCTACATTGAAAGGGATGCAAGGCACCCCGCTCCCCTATGAATTTCCGATCGACGTCGCGCAGGACGACATCGACTTCATGGGGCATGTCAACAATGCCTCCTATCTCAAATGGGTGCAGGCCGCGGTGATCAGCCACTGGCAGCGGCTCGCGCCGGCCGAGGCGGTGGCCGAGCATCTCTGGGTCGCCCTGAAGCACGAGATCACCTATCGCCGCCCGGCCTTCCTCGACGACGACGTGGTCGCGACCGTGCTGCTCGAAAAGGTGCAGGGCGCGCGCGCCTTTTACGAGACGGTGATCCGGCGCGGCGGCGAAGTCCTGGCCGAGGTCAAGTCGAGCTGGTGCTGCCTCGACAAGGCGACGATGAAGCCGGCGCGCGTCGCGCAGGGCGTGATCGACCACTTCTTCCCCCGCGACGAATAAGCGCGCGCGGCCGGCCCGCCCCCGCGCATCGCTCTTGCCGCCCGAAGTGCGGCGCCGCGCTCAGCGCGGGCGGTGTTCGGTGCCGAGGCCGGGGGTGATGAAGATCGCGGTGGCGCGGGTGCCGGCGGGGACGTCGGCGGTGTGCCAGGTGCCGGGCGGGTTGATCACATAGTCGCCGGGGGCGAGGGTGACGGTCTCGGTGGTGCCGTCGGGATGTCCCTGATGGAGAGTGAGGCTGCCCGCGGTGCAGATCACCAGCTCGGCGCCGTGCGGGTGCATTTCCCAGGAATCCCAGCTTTCGGCGAAGCTGTACTGGCTGACGAGCCGGCCTTCGTTCCCGTCGGCCGCATGGCGCGCGGTATAGGCGGCGTACCATTCCATGCCGGTGAATTCGGGTTCCACCGATGCGGTGGCGGAGAGGCCCAGATGGGCGGGGTTGGTGGGGAGGTGGGGCATGCCTTGTGATAACGTAAAATACACATAGAATGAAAGTGAGCTGAAGAGGTCGTCGAATCTATGTCTCTGCAGGACATCCACCTCCGCAAGATTATCAAAATCATGTACTTAGAGGGGCCGTCAAGAGTGTCCGCTTTGAGAACGGACATCAGAGAGACGCTTGCGAGAGCGCGTGGTGATGGAGGTGGCGGCGGCGACTTCTATGGGCCGTTCTGGCGCGATGCAAAGGATCACGTGTTCAATGTGACTGACCTAAGGGAGCAAACTCGAATTAGGATTAAAAGCAATCTTGGGCGTGCTGGCCTGTACAACCTTCTACGAGACGGCTTTCTTTTATGGTGGGATCGGCGCCGCCGCTGGACGAATCAGCCATTTTTTCCCGCTGCAAGCTTAAAAGCTACGGTGCGCCTGCCGAGCATAGATTCTAACATAAAACTAGAAAATATTTTGTCAGTCCGAGATGCTAACGGTGAAGACCATTTCGTTTACCCTTACTGGTTTCCGGAACCCACGCTTACCGAAGAAATGGCTCGCCTCGCATTGTGGGCTCTTTGTCAGGGTTTTCCCACGAGAGCCCCCGAAGAATTTCGTGTCTTAGATGTAATTAGAGGAAACACTTTCTCGCTCGAACGAAACCCTTTGCAACGGAACGAGGGCGTCATCTTTCAGCGCCGTTTCAACGGGGCAATGGACCAATGGCAGACGCTGAGAAGGGAATATGATTGAGCGCTCTCAGGATAGTGGTAGCTGACTTCCGGGTGCCTCGTGGTGTGCTGCCCACTTCATGTAGAATAGCAAGAACGGATCTGTGATAACCAAACTATTTTCAGACGACACCCATTCAATAGGAGGCTCTCCCTCAATTTTCTCCCGAGCAATTTTACTCATGTTCACAAGCGCGGCTGTAATCTCGTGCTTTGCGGGCATCGAGGATGCGGTAAGCAAGCTCTGAAGTGCGGCGCGAAGTTCGTCGTACGAAGTTCGCGGTTTTGGTCCTACATTTGCAATCGCCGTCAGAATGGCGGAGTATTTGTCTTGAGCGGTGCCATCCTTGAAGCTACGTAGCTGCCGCTTTTTTCTAGCGTCCGGGCCTGCTTTCAACTTATTATATTTGGGGAAACCTTTGCTTTTTGCGATGTCCGCTAATGCTGCGGGAAGTAAGTGTTCATCAAGATTTTGTTCTTGGCTCGACCACTCATAAACATCGCTTTTAATACAAAGTTCACTGCAGATCTCTTGAACAAGTAGAGGGTTTCCAAAGCCTTCGCTACAAATAGCTTTATTAAGGTCGTTCGATGCCTTGATATTGAGTGCAGCAAACCCCCTTTCGGGGATCAAAATTAGATCATCTAAATCCCAAGGCTCAATTTCGATGTGCTGAAAGCGCCCTTCGACCTCCTGCTCTACGGTTATCGGATCAAAGGCGCGATGCGGCACGGCAAGTAAAATAACGGTAAGCCCTTTGAATACAGCCCCTTTTAGGGCCTGTATTATTCCTTTTTGGGCCTCCTGCGGAATATAATGAAAGTCGTCAACCAAAAGCGAGACGTGGTTATTTAGAAGGGCATCTAGAGCAGCTCGCTGAGGATTCATGCCATAAGTGATAGCACGCTGGGTCGTTCTTGCACCCGTTGTCGAGGTGTTTGCGCTGAGTTCCGCCACCATGGGTATGCTGACTTTTGCTCCCCCTCCAGCCTGATCTGTGACAGTGCCGGTTTCAGTCCGCGTGCGGGTGTTTCCAACTTCCAAGAGGTGCGTGATCTGGCCCCAAAAATCGGCTTCGGTGCGAATTTGGCCACCTTCAATTGATATCGAATTGCCAGACTGAGCCAAGACGTGATTGCATAGCACAGTCTTTCCCGACTTAGTGGGCCCAGTCACGACGTTGATCGAGAAGCCTTTTGCGATTGCTTGCTTGACCCGCCGCTCCAAGTTCAGATGATCGCGGCTCACATAGGTGACTGAGGGCTGGCCACCTGGCGTAAAAACGTCGCGCAGCTTCAAAATTCCGTCCGGCATCTGGTTTCCTAATGCAAGATGCTTTCGAAGTAGCGATGTAATGGCACTCAGCGCAAGCTCACTCCGCTGCGACAGCGTCTTTCGCCACCTTCCGCGGCCTAAGCAACGGCGCCAGATACTGTCCCGTAAAGCTCCGCGGTTCCTTCACCACATCCTCCGGCGTGCCCTGGGCGACGATCTCGCCGCCCTTGACGCCGCCCTCCGGCCCCAGGTCGAGGATCCAGTCCGCCGTCTTGATGACGTCCAGATTGTGCTCGATCACCACCACGGTGTTGCCCTGCTCGACCAGCGCGTGGAGGACTTCGAGGAGCTTGCGGACGTCTTCGAAATGGAGGCCGGTGGTGGGCTCGTCGAGGATGTAGAGCGTCTGGCCGGTGGCGCGGCGGGCGAGTTCCTTGGCGAGCTTGACGCGCTGCGCCTCGCCGCCGGAGAGGGTGGTCGCCTGCTGGCCGACCTTGACATAGCCAAGGCCGACTTCGGCGAGCATCGCCATCTTGTCGCGGATCGGCGGGACCGCCTTGAAGAACTCGACGGCGTCCTCGACCGTCATGTCGAGCACGTCGGCGATGCTCTTCCCCTTGAACTTCACTTCCAGCGTCTCGCGATTGTAGCGCGCGCCGTGGCAGACGTCGCAGGTGACGTAGACGTCGGGGAGGAAGTGCATCTCGATCTTGAGCACGCCGTCGCCCTGGCACGCCTCGCAGCGGCCGCCCTTGACGTTGAAGCTGAACCGGCCGGGCTTGTAGCCGCGCGCCTGCGCCTCGGGCAGACCGGCGAACCAGTCGCGGATCGAAGTGAAGGCGCCGGTATAGGTGGCCGGATTGCTGCGCGGGGTGCGGCCGATCGGCGACTGATCGATGTCGATCACCTTGTCGAGATGCTCGAGCCCGGTGATCTTGTCATGCTTGCCGGCGAGGACGCGCGCGCCGTTGAGCTGGCGCGCGGCGGCGGCGTAGAGCGTGTCGATCGTGAAGCTCGACTTGCCCGAGCCCGAGACACCGGTGATGCACGTGAAGGTGCCGAGCGGGATGCTCGCGGTGACGCCGGTGAGGTTGTTCGCGGTGGCATTGTGGACGGTGAGCTTCTTGCCCGTGCCCTTGCGGCGCCTGGCCGGCACGGGGATGCTGCGGGTGCCGTTGAGATAGTCGGCGGTTACCGAGCCCTGGGTCGCGAGGATCTCGTCGAGCGTGCCGCGCGCGACGACTTCGCCGCCATGGACGCCGGCGCCGGGGCCCATGTCGAGGATGTAATCGGCGGTGCGGATCGCATCCTCGTCATGCTCGACGACGATCACGGTGTTGCCGAGATCGCGCAGCCGGCGGAGGGTGGCGAGCAGCATGTCGTTGTCGCGCTGGTGGAGGCCGATGCTCGGCTCGTCGAGCACGTAGAGCACGCCCGACAGGCCCGAGCCGATCTGGCTGGCGAGGCGGATGCGCTGGCTCTCGCCGCCCGATAGCGTGCCCGAGGTGCGATCGAGATTGAGATAATCGAGGCCGACATTGTTGAGGAAGCCGAGCCGCTCGTCGATCTCCTTGAGGATCGCGCGGGCGATTTCCTTTTGCTGGGGCGTCAGCGTGGCGGGGAGCTTCTGGAACCAGGCGAGCGCGTCGACCACCGAGAGGCGGGTGGCGTGGCTGATGTCCTCCCCCGCGACCTTGACCGCCAGCGCCTCGGGCTTGAGGCGGGCGCCGCCGCAGGTCTCGCACGGGTGCGCGGCCTGATATTTGCTGAGCTCCTCGCGCATCCAGGCGCTCTCGGTCTGCAGCATGCGGCGATTGAGATTGCCGATCACGCCCTCGAACGGCTTGCGCACGTCGTACGACTTCTTGCCGTCGACGAAGGTGAGGGTGACCGGCTTGCCGCCGGTGCCGTGGAGGATGATCAGGCGCACTTCACCCGGCAGGTCGCACCAGGGAGTATCGAGGCTGAAGCCGAATTCGCGGGCGAGGCTGCCCAGCACCTGCATGTAATAAGGGCTGGGCGGGTTGGACTTGGCCCAGGGGACGATCGCGCCCTTCTTGATCGTGAGATCGTGATTGGGGACGACGAGGTCCTCGTCGAATTCGAGCTTCTCGCCCAGGCCGTCGCAGGCCGGGCAGGCGCCCTGCGGCGCGTTGAAGCTGAACAGGCGCGGCTCGATCTCGGGGATGGTGAAGCCGGAGACCGGGCAGGCGAATTTTTCCGAGAAGACGATGCGGTTGTCCGGGATGCCGGCGTTCTTCATTCCCGTTCGCGCTGAGCTTGTCGAAGCGCCGCTCTTTTCGCCGCCGCCGGGTGAGGAGGAGGGCTGCCCTTCGACAAGCTCAGGGCGAACGGAGTCCAGCTGGAACGCCTGGGGTGCCTCACGAACGCGGCTCTGCGACAGCGCCGCCACCGTCGTATCCACCAGGTCGACATACGCCAGCCCCTCGGCCAGCTTGAGCGCGGTCTCGAAGCTCTCCGCGAGGCGGGTGCCGATGTCGGGGCGGACGACGAGGCGATCGACCACCACTTCGATGTCGTGCTTGTACTTCTTGTCGAGCGCCGGGGCGTCCTCGATCAGATAGGTCTCGCCGTCGATGCGGACGCGCTGGAAGCCGGCCTTCTGCCACTCGGCGAGCTCCTTGCGATACTCGCCCTTGCGGCCGCGCACCACGGGGGCGAGGAGGAGCAGCCGCGTCCCCTCGGGCAGCGCCAGCACGCGATCGACCATCTGGCTGACCGTCTGCGCGGCGATCGGCAGGCCGGTGACCGGCGAATAGGGCACGCCCACGCGCGCCCAGAGCAGGCGCATATAGTCGTAGATCTCGGTGACCGTCGCCACCGTCGAGCGCGGATTGCGGCTGGTCGTCTTCTGCTCGATCGAGATGGCGGGGCTGAGCCCCTCGATATGCTCGACATCGGGCTTCTGCATCAGCTCGAGGAACTGGCGCGCATAGGCCGAGAGCGATTCGACATAGCGGCGCTGGCCCTCGGCATAGATGGTGTCGAAGGCGAGGCTCGACTTGCCCGAGCCGGACAGGCCGGTGATCACCGTCAGCGTATCGCGGGGGATGTCGACGTCGACGCCCTTGAGATTGTGCTCGCGCGCGCCGCGCACGCTGATCGTCGTGAGTGCCATGCCGTGGTTCTAGCTTTGTTCTGTTGGGGATTCCAGAGGCGATGTAGGAAGCGCGCGGGCGGTTTGCGAGCCCGGCCTCAATCGCGCCGCCCGCCGCGCCGATTGCGCCCCGCCGTCATCGGATCGGGCTTTTTGGGCGGGGTCCACCCCTCGGGCCGCTGCGGCCGCGCGCGGCTGGTGCCCAAGCCCATCGCGCCGGGCTGCTGGCGGGTGAGCCCGCTGGTATCGGCCAAAGCGGCGGCATCGGCATCCGCCCCGCCGCGCAGTAGCGCGATCCGATCGCGCAACCGCCGCGCCTCCTCGAAGTCCATCGCGGCGGCGGCGGCGTCCATTTGGGCCGTGAGGGTGGCGATGGTTTCGTCCATCGCGGGATAACGGGTGAGGCGAGGGGAAGTGCCGATGTGCCCCGTTCTCAAATTCTGAACTGCGTTGATAGGTTACGGCGATCCACGCCTCAGCCAAATAGGACGCAAGGTGCTGTAGCCTGCGCGGTCGAAATCGCGATCACGTATTGGCGAAGCCCTGTAAAATCACTGTGGCCATCGTGGTGAGCTAAATGCGATTGGCGAACTTGCCCCGTGGTGGACCGACGCGCATAAAATGCACTTTCGCATTTTGACTACTGATGCGCGTTCGGTTTACCGATCTGATCCAAATCGTTTAGCGCCATACTCAGGGTGGTTTCGGGTTTCGGATACACCCGCTGAACCATTTCCTTGAACTGCTCCCAACTCGTCGCAGCCTTCATCAAAGCGACAATGCCGTCCAGATGGGAACGCAGTTCGGGGATGCCGTGGTCGCTCGTCAAAAATTGAGTAAGACGATGCCTGAGTCGGCCCTTCTCGTTGCGACCAGCAAAATCGTGGAGTTGTTCGCGAAGTCCTGGACCGAGGCGATCGTATACGAGATCATTTGTCCAGTGGCCGACAACGCCAGGACGCCGTGAATCCGACTTTAATTCCCAGCCATTCAGCTCAAAAATTCGCCGATAATATTCGTTCGGAAAATGTTGCTTCCAGGGCTGCAATTCTTTCACGAGCCATTTGTCGATAACCTTCTCGATAGCATCACGCGCACGAATGTATTGGTAGCCAGTAGCCTCATCCACTGCCGAAATGATGCCCGCCAGAGACCATGCTTCAATTAGTTGCTCACAGCGTTGGGCGATATGCGCTTGCTGCTTCTGCAACGACCCTGCGCGCCGGGCGCGCAGGATCGAGATGCATAGCGAATGGAGCACCTCGGCATCGTAGCCATACGCGACAGAGCCGTTTGGCGCGCGAAATTTGATCGGCTCGATGATCACCGCGCTTAACTCGTTCGAAACATGAGGCTTAATGCGCTCACCAGAGATAAAATTAGCCAAACGATCACCGCCCCCTCCGGCGCTGCCCCGCGCCATTCCGAGAGCTTCGACCATCCCGCGCTGAACTAAAACGCGGCGCTCTGCCTCGATGACGTAGCAAGGAATTTCGATATCGAGCGCGGGGATCCGCATCGGATGATCAGACGAGCCGCAAATGACCTTCGGCAAGTCCTCACCGGTCCGTTGCCAGCGAGCTTCCGCCGCCCTGCGGGCAATCTCCGCCCGACGTTCTGCGGGAAGCGCCTCAGCACGCGCTTTCCCTCCCTTCGACTGAATCGTGTCGTCTTCTCCGAACAAATTGGACATATCGCCCTCGCTGCTTGCTGAGAGTGCTTGCTAGCAGTCCGCATTTGTTCCTGCAAGCAAAATCGTTCGATGCTTGCTCGATCACCGCGTGGCCGCCGCGGCCGCCCAATGCTGTTGCCCGCGCGGCACACATCCGCCACTTGGAAAATGGCCGCTTCACCGCATAACTACGCAACGGCCATGATAAGAAGGGAGTGTCTGTGAGCGTCACGGTTCCGACCCACGAGGAGTTCATGCTGCCGACACTGCGGGTGCTGGAGGCGCATGGCGGCTCGGCGACGAACGAAGAGATAGTCGAGTCCCTCATCGAAATGATGGGGCTCACGCCTGAGCAATTGGAGGTTGTCTATCCGACATCGGGCGCTGCCGTGGCGCCCGACCGCATGTCCTGGGCGCGCAGCTACCTCAAATATCCGGGCTTCGTGGACAATCCGAAGCGGAAGGTCTGGGTCATTACCGAGGAAGGCCGGGCGGCCCTCGACTTTTCCGAAGAGGAAATCCGGAAGGCGGTCGCCAAGGCCTATGCGGACAAGTATGCGAAGAAGAAGGCGGAATCGCTGGACGACCAATCGGAAACCATCGTGGTCGCGGACGTACCCTCCGAACAGGAGGAGTCGGCGTGGAACGAAAACCTGCTCGCCGTGCTGCGCACCATGGACCCCTCCGCCTTCGAACGCCTAGCCCAGCGGCTGCTGCGCGAGTCCGGCTTCGTGAAGGTGGAAGTGACCGGCAAGTCCGGCGATGGCGGGATCGACGGTTCGGGCGTGCTGCGGATGAACCTGATCAGCTTCCAGGTGCTGTTCCAGTGCAAGCGCTATGCGGGTTCGGTGCCCGCCGGCACGGTGCGCGATTTTCGCGGGGCGATGCAGGGGCGGGCCGATAAGGGCCTGATCATCACCACCGGCACCTTCACCGCCGATGCGCGCAAGGAAGCGACGCGCGACGGGGCGCCCGCGATCGACCTGATCGACGGCGAGGCGCTGTGCCAGCTGCTCAAGGAGCGGCGGCTGGGGGTGCGGGTGCGCGAAGTGGTGCGCGAGGAGGTTTCGGTGCTGCCGGAGTTCTTCGCCGAGATCTGAGCGCATCCCCGCAACCTTCCGCCGCCCCATTCCTTTCTGAACGCTGCACCCCCACTTCACGACGCATTCAGCGGCGGGGCGCGAGGGTGTGGCCTGTCCGGAGAATCAGGGGAGGTGGCGATGCACTGGGTTCGGCTTTCCAAGTCCGTCTTGCGCGTGGGCGTGGCGATCGCCGCGGTGGCGGCGCCGGGCGTTGCCGGGGCGGCGGTGCACGGTGGCGCGGCGGCGCCGGTGGCGATGCGCCAGCAGGTCGCGCCCGACGATTACCGCTTCATCGACCGCGCCGATGCGCTGTGGGACGCGATCGGCGATGCGCCGCCGGACTATGCCTTTCCCTTCGAGGATGCCCAGCCCTGGGCGTGGCAGACCGAGGACGGCCATGCGATCATCGTCGAGGATGCCGGCGACGAGGGCATCCGCAGCTATTATTTCGCGCCGGGCGAGCGTTCGCCCTTCCTGATCGTCGAGCCGGGGCGCAGCTTCGGCTTCGACGGCGGCGATCTGGTGGTCGTCTATGGCGATGACGGCACGGCGCTGCCGGGCTTCGATCCGCAGGACGAAGACGCGGCGATGGACCTCTATGCGCGGGCGCGGCGGCTCAAGCGGGCGATGGGCGGCGGCGTGCGCGAGACGGTGGACGCCGGCGCCTGGGTCGAGGCGAGCCCGGTGATCTTCAATTTCATCCAGGTGTGGGACGAAGGGCGCGGCCGCGTCGCCGGCTGGGACGCCTATCGCGCGCGCAGCCGCGCCGAGGCGTGGCGCCGCCAGCTCGAACAGGAGCGGCTGCGGCGGCGGCGCATGGCCGAGATTTTCGCCCATTGGCGCGACGGCGGCTATCGCGGTCCGCCGCCGGGACATTGGCACCGGCCCTGGACCGGCGGTCCGGGTGGCGGGCCGGCGCGGCCGCCCCAGCCGGGCGGCTGGCACCATGGACC
>JAEXFD010000016.1 GCA_023400405.1 Pseudomonadota bacterium | reverse complement strand
GGTGGGGGGGGCGGGGGGGGGGGGGCGCCCGGCGAACGCCCCAGGAGGCGGCCGGGGGCCTTCCCAGGGCGACCGCAACGCGGCGGGCGAGCCTTGGCGCTGCAATGCGGCCGTCGCCCGCCCCGCGCGCATGGCTTCGCGGCCCCGTGGAGCCCGTCCCTGCGCCAAGATCCGCTCCGTCCCGGCCGTTGCCGGTGGCGGGTATGGGCCCTCGAGACGGGCAAGGGAGGATGCAATGATCCAGGCCTTCTTCCTCTCGCTCGGGCAGTTGCTCGATCGGCCGATCGCGCGGGTCTTCCTCAAGTCGCTGCTGCTGACTCTGCTGCTCTTCGCCGGGGCGGCGGTCGGCCTCTGGTTCGCCATGCACGCGCTCGCCGATGGCATCGCCGCCTGGCTTGGCGGGTGGAGCGGATCGGGCGCGTTCGCGGACATCGCGACGATCGTCCTGGTCATCCTCGCGCATTGGCTGCTGTTCCGCGCGATCGCGATCGCGGTGATCGGCATTTTCGGCGACGAGGTCGTCGCGGCGGTCGAGCGGCGCTACTATCCCGGCGCCCATGCCGAGGCACGAGACGTGCCCTTCGCGCGCTCGCTCGCGATGGGCCTGGGCTCAGGCGCGCGGGCGATCGGCGTCAATCTGCTGCTTTCGCCGCTCTACCTGGCACTGCTGATCACCGGCGTGGGCACTGCGCTCGCCTTTTTCCTGGTCAATGCATGGCTGCTCGGGCGCGACCTGGGCGACATGGTCGCGGCGCGCCACATGCCCCCCGCCGAACTGCCGTCCTGGCGCGCACGCACCGGCATTCGCCGCTTTGCGCTTGGCGCAGTGACCACGGGCCTGTTGCTGGTCCCCCTCGTCAACCTCGTCGCCCCGGTGCTCGGCGCCGCGATGGCGACGCATCTGTTTCACCGCGGGAGAGACGCATGAAGAAACTGGCCCCCCTGCTCGGCGTGGCGCTGGCGGGATGCGGCGTGAGCGCGGTTCCGCCGCCGCGCGCCGGCTATGTCCCGGTGCCGAGCGCCGCCGGCGCGCCGATGCCGGCCAATCTCGCCGCGATCCAGGGCGCGAGCGCCAACGGGCTGATCGCCCGCTTCGGCCGGCCCCAGCTCGACGTCAGCGAAGGCACGGCCCGAAAGCTGCAATTCGCCGGCCCGATCTGCGTGCTCGACACCTATCTCTACCCCAAGGGCCGTGGCGAGGCGGTGGTGACCCATGTCGACGCCCGCCAGCGCGACGGCAGCCCGATCGACGAGGCGAGCTGCGTGGCGGCGCTGAGCGGCTCGAAGCGCTAGGGCGGTTCTGCAGTTCTAAAGCCCCTCCCCTTCAGGGGAGGGGTTGGGGTGGGGGCTGTCAATTAGAGGCAGGCCTCGGTGAGACATCCCCCACCCCCAACCCCTCCCCTAAAGGGGAGGGGCTTAACCTGCCCATCGCCCACCCAGCCGCCTCGCGCACCGTCTCGTCGGGATCGTCCAGCAGCGCGCGCACCGGCGCGATCAGCGCGGGGCTGCCGCTGTTGCCCGCGGCGATCAGGCAGTTACGCACCATCCGGTCGCGGCCGATCCGCTTGATCGGCGATCCGGCGAACACTTCGCGGAAGCCCGCATCGTCGAGCGCGAGCAGATCGGCGAGCGCCGGCGCGGCCAGCTCGGCGCGCGGCAGGAAGGCGCGATTGGCCTGGGCGGCCGCGGCGAACTTGTTCCACGGGCACACCGCCAGGCAATCGTCGCAGCCATAGATGCGATTGCCGATCGCGGCGCGGAACTCGGGCGGGATCGGCCCCTTATGCTCGATCGTCAGGTATGAGATGCAACGCCGCGCATCGAGCCGATAGGGTGCGGGAAAGGCATCGGTCGGGCACGCCACCTGGCAGGCATCGCAGCTGCCGCAGCTGGCCCGCCCGGGTGCATCGGGTGCCAGGTCGAGCGTGGTGTAGATCGCGCCGAGGAACAGCCAGCTGCCATGGCTGCGGCTGACCAGATTGGTGTGCTTGCCCTGCCAGCCCAGCCCCGCCGCCTCGGCCAGCGGCTTTTCCATCACCGGCGCGGTATCGACGAACACCTTGAGCTCGCCCGGCGCGACCGAGACCAGCCAGCGCCCGAGCTCCTTCAGCCGCCGCTTGATCAGGTCGTGATAATCAACTCCCTGGGCATAGACCGAGATGCGGCCGACTTCCCCCTCCCCCGCCAGCGCGAGCGGATCGGTGGCGGGCGCATAGCTCATGCCCAGCGAGATCACCGAGCGCACTTCGGGCCACAGCCCCGCCGGCCGCTCGCGGTGATGCGCGCGCTCCTCCATCCAGATCATCGAGCCATGGCGCCCCTCGGCGAGCCATTGCCGCAGCCGCTCGGCCGAACGCGGCGCCGCATCGGCGGGCGCGATCCCGCACGCCGCAAAGCCGATTTCGGCGGCTTTGGCCTTTATTAGGGGTTCCAGTGGCTTGTCTTGGCGCACGCGCACCCGCTACCACAAACGCGCGAGGGAGGAATTCCATTTGAACAGCGGACCGGCCGTGCGCGCCAAGGGGCTCGTCAAATATTTCGGCGAGCGCCGGGTGGTCGATGGCGTCGACATCACGGTGCCGCAGGGGCTGATCTATGGCGTGCTCGGGCCCAACGGCGCCGGCAAGACGACGACGCTGCGCATGCTGCTCGGCATCATCGAGCCGGACGAAGGCGAGCGCACCATGCTCGGCCGCGCCCATCCGCGCGAAGCGAGCGACCTGGTCGGCTACCTGCCCGAAGAGCGCGGCCTCTATCCCAACATGAAGTGCCGCGAGGCGATCGCCTTCATGGGCGCGCTGCGCGGCCTGCCCTGGGCGGAGGGGCGGCGGCGCGCCGACACACTGCTCGAAAATGCCGGGCTCGGCCATGCCAAGGACGACAAGATCCGCAAGCTGTCCAAGGGCATGGCGCAGCTCGTCCAGCTGCTCGGATCGGTCGTGCACCAGCCCGATCTGCTCGTGCTCGACGAGCCGTTCTCGGGTCTCGACCCGGTCAACCAGGAAAAGCTCGAAAAGCTGATCCTCGCCGAGCGTGATCGCGGCGCCACCATCCTCTTCTCCACCCATGTCATGGCTCATGCCGAGCGCCTGTGCGATCGGCTGTCGATCATCGCCGGCGGCAAGGTCCGCTTCGAAGGCACGGTCGACGATGCCCGCGCGATGCTGCCGATGAAGGCGCATTACACCCCGCACCACGGCGTCGAGAGCGCCGGGGCGCTGCTCCCGCCCGATGCCGAGCGGGAAAATGGCGGCTGGCGCTTCACCGTGCCGGCGGAAGGGATCGAGGCGCTGCTCACTCGGCTGATCGACAGCGGCCATGGCGTCTCGGGCCTGTCGATCGAGCGGCCGGGCCTGCACGACGCTTTCGTCCGCATCGTCGGGGCCGAAGCCGCGCGCGGCGAGCCCATCGTGGAGGAAGCGGCGTGAACGGCTTTTCCCGGATGCTGCGCCAGGCGCTGACCATCGCGCGGCGCGATTTCACTGCGACGGTGTTCACCCCCACCTTCCTGCTCTTCCTGTTCGCGCCGGTGCTGATGATCGGCTTCGGCACGGTGGGCGGGATCGGCGCCCAGTCGATCGTCGGCAACGACAGCGGCATGCGCATGGTGGTAATCGCGCCGCCCGAACAGGCCGCGACGCTGCGCGAGACCGACAAGCAGCTGCGCGCCCTGTTCCCACGCAAGAGCGAGCTGATGCCGCCGCCGCTCACCATCGAAACGCCAGGCCGCGATCCGGCCGCCCAAGCGCGCGCCCTGTTCGACAGCCGCGAAGGCGAGGCCGCGGCAGTGCTCTACGGGCCGCTCAACAAGCCGGACATTCTCTACGTGCCGCAGGGCTGGACCGAGGCACAGTTCCTCGCCCAGCTCGCCGAACAGAGCCTGCGCGCGCAGCGCCTCGGCAGCCCGGCCCCGCTCAGCACCGCGACGGTCACGCCGATCCAGCGCGGCCCCGCGTCGGTGAGCGGCCGCGGCCAGGCCGCCTCGATCGGCGTGTTCGCGATGTTCTTCCTCACGCTGTTCCTGTCGGGCCAGGCCGTCGGCACCATGGCCGAGGAGCGATCGAACAAGGTGATCGAAGTGCTCGCCGCCGCGGTGCCGCTCGAAAGCGTGTTCCTCGGCAAGCTGATCGGTATGTTCGGATCGGCGGTGCTGTTCCTCGCCTTTTGGGGCACGCTGCTCACCAACGCGGCCAAGCTGCTGCCGACGCCGATCTTCAGCGAGCTGTTCGGCGCCGGCGCGGTGATCGGCTTCCCCGCCTATCCGCTGCTGTTCCTCGCCTATTTCGCGATGGCGTACATGCTGCTCGGCGCGGTGTTCCTGATGGTCGGTGCGCAGACTTCGACTCAGCGCGAGCTGCAGATGCTGTCGCTGCCCATCACCATCTTCCAGATGGCAATGTTCGGCCTGTCGCTCGCCGCGGCGAACAAGCCCGGCAGCTGGATCGCGCTGGCGGCCGAGATCTTCCCGTTCAGCTCGCCCTTCGCGATGATCGGCCGCGCGGGCAGCGCGCCCGAACTCTGGCCGCATCTGCTCGCGCTCGCGTGGCAGGTCCTGTGGGTGGCGATCGTCATCACGATCGGCGCCCGCTGGTTCCGCCGCGGCGTGCTCAAATCGGGCAGTCCGAAGCGCCGCGCGAAGCGGACGGCGGCCGACGCTATTGACATGGCTGTCAATTAGCGTTCTCCTCTCTCCAAAATGTGGAGAGGCAGCATGGCAACGCTTGCGAGCGCACCCGAGGGGGCGGTCGATCCGCTCGACGTCAGCCGTCCCGAACTCTATCGCGACGACGTCTGGCAGGCCCCGTTTCGCGCCCTGCGCGAGACGGCGCCGGTCTATCGCTGCGAGAACAGCGCCTTCGGCCCCTATTGGTCGGTCTCCGCCTACAAGCCGATCGTCGAGATCGAATCGCTGCCCGATCTCTATTCGAGCCAGGCTGGGGGCATCACCATCGCCGACCTGATGGAAGGCGACATCAAGATGCCGATGTTCATCGCGATGGACCGGCCCAAGCACACCGGCCAGCGCCGCACCGTCGCCCCCGCCTTCACGCCCAGCGAGATGGCGCGGCTTTCGTCGAACATCCGCGCGCGCACCGCCGAGATCCTCGATTCGCTGCCGGTGGGCGAGGAATTCGACTGGGTCGATCGCGTCTCGATCGAGCTCACCACCCAGATGCTCGCCCTCCTGTTCGACTTTCCCTGGGAGGAGCGGCGCAAGCTCACCTTCTGGTCCGATTGGGCGGGCGACATCGAGATTGCCAAGGATCCGGTGCGCAAGGAGCGCCGCCGCGAAATCCTGTTCGAATGCGCCGCCTATTTCGGCGAGCTGTGGAAGGCCAAGCTCGGCAAGGAGCCGACGCCCGACCTCATCTCGATGATGATCCATTCGGACGCGATGGCCGAGATGGACCAGATGGAGTTTCTCGGGAACCTGATCCTGCTGATCGTCGGCGGCAACGACACGACGCGCAACTCGATGAGCGCCTATGCCTGGGCGCTCGACCAATTTCCCGACCAGCGCGCGCGGCTCGAGGGCGATCCGGGACTGATCCCGAATGCCTGCCAGGAAATCATCCGCTGGCAGACTCCGCTCGCGCACATGCGCCGCACCGCGACCCAGGACTCCGAGTTGATGGGCCAGGCGATCCGCGAGGGCGACAAGCTGGTGCTCTGGTATCTCTCCGCCAACCGCGACGAGAGCGTCTTCCCGCAGGCCGACCGGATCGTCGTCGACCGCGAGAATGCCCGGCGCCACCTCGCCTTCGGCCATGGCATCCATCGCTGCGTCGGTGCGCGGCTCGCCGAGCTCCAGATCGGCGTGCTGATGGAGGAAATGGCCAGGCGCCGCCTGCGCGCCAACGTGCTGCGCGAGCCGGAGCGCGTCGCCGCCTGCTTCGTCCATGGCTACAAAAGGATGGCGGTCGAGCTTAGTCACTATTGAGCGGCTGACGGCTCTCGCCGTCATCCCAGCGAAAGCTGGGATCTCCCGTCACAAGCCGTTCGCTCAACGGCTCCAGATCCCAGCTTTCGCTGGGATGACGAAAGGGGAGCAGCATTGATGCGGGCCGGCTTCCACCCCACATCCCTCCCATGAACGCGAACCGCCGCACCTTCCTCGCTGCCGCCGGCCTCGGCGCGCTCACTGCCGCCTGTGGCGGCGCGCCCGCCGAAGCCGCGGCGAAATTCCCGTTCACGCTCACCGATGCCGAATGGAAGAAGCGGCTGAGCCCGCTCGCCTATCAGGTGCTCCGCCACGCCGCGACCGAGCGGCCGTTCAGCAGCCCGCTCAACAGCGAGCATCGCGCCGGCACCTTCGCCTGCGCCGGCTGTGCGCTGCCGCTCTATGCCTCGAACACCAAGTTCGACAGCGGCACCGGCTGGCCGAGCTTCTGGCAGCCGCTGCCGGGTGCCGTGCTCACCCGCGCCGACAACAGCCTGATGATGCAGCGGACCGAAGTGCTGTGCCGGCGCTGCGGCGGGCATCTCGGCCATGTCTTCGACGATGGGCCGCGGCCGACCGGCAAGCGCTATTGCATGAACGGCGCGGCGATGGCGTTCAAACCCAAGGCCTGACCGTCCAAACGAAAAAGGCCCGGACGCTGCCGGGCCTTCTCGATTCGAAGCGTCGCGAACTCAGCCGGCGTCGGCGACGCCCGTGTCGCTGTCGGTCTCGGCGGTCAGGTCGCTGAGGTCGAGGTCGAGCGACGGCTTGAAGCCCTGCTCCGTAGCCGGCGTGCCGTCCGAATAGATGAAGCCGTTGACCGGATAGACCGACGTGCCGAGCCCGCCGGTGCGCGCGAACCACACCTTCACTTCGCTCCAATCGCCCGCCGGCGAGACATCGACGGCGCGCACGTCGCGCTCGATCTGGCCGGGGCGCGACCAGTTCGCATGGGTGAGCCGGACTTCGCGATCGCTGATCACCTGCGACACCATCGCGACATGGCCGAGCCGCATCTTCGAAGTGCGCTGGAACGACATCACCGCGCCGACCTTCGGCGCATTGCCGCGGGCATAACGCCCGGCCGCCTGCGACCACCAGGTCCATGCATTTCCGTGGATGTCGACGCCCGAGACTTCGCGGGCGAAGGGGGCGCACTGCCAGAAGCGGGCGTTCTTCGCCGAGGCCGGCACCGCAGTCATCAGGGCGCAAGCCACCACCAGCGCAAAGCGCGCTGCGAAATCACGGAAATTCATCAGACCCCCCGGTCAGGAAGCGTTGTTGAGTGCGAATGACCAGATCATAGGATCGATGTACAGGGTGCGGGCCGGCCGATCCGACGAACCGTTGGGACGAGCCGACGAGTTGCCGGAACCGGAGATTTCGCGCGTCGGAATCGCAAATCGGGGCCCAACGCCTCAGTGCAAACCCGGGCAGGAAGAGACCCGGATGGTGAGAATCGCCGCCAAGGCCCACCACCGGCACGATCTTTTCCACATGCGGCGACTCCATTCGTCGCAACAATGTTGCACCGCGGAATCAAACGCGGCCTATAATGAACGGGGGACGACGGCGGGTTCAGCGGCTCGTTAACCAAATTGCCGCACTATCCGTCGCCGGAGGGTTTTGATCTGGGTGGGAGTAGTGGGAATGGGCGCAAGGATGAAGCCGGCGGAAGGGGCGATGACCCTGGCCGAAATGAAGGAATTCGCGGGGTTTGCGGCATCGACGCAGCGCTATGTGCGCCGCGCGCTCGATATCGGCCTGGAACGCGAGGACGCGTTGACGCGCTGGTCGCGCGACGTGGTCGAGGCGGCCAGCATCCGCGCCCAGGCCCGCACCTATGAACGGCTTCACGAAGTCCGCGCGCTGCTGCCCGAAGACAGCGACCTCGATTCGATCGAGCCGTTCATGGCGCCGCTCGTCGCGGTTTCGGCCTTCGATCTCGGCCAGGGCCGCCTCACCAGCTTTTCGAGCTATCGCTTCCTCTACGAGCGGCTGATCGGCGCCGATGTGCGTCCGTGGCTGCCTTCGGCCTTCTGCGCGGCGGCGGCGCTGCCGCACTTGCATCCGGACCTGCGGCGCAAGCTGCTCCAGTCGATCAGCGAAGCCGCCGCCACGGCGTCGGGCTGGTCGAACCGCCAGCCGAGCTTTTTCCCCGCCTGGGTGGAGAAGGTCGACGCGGACGCGCTGCCGAACTGAGAACGCGCGCCAGCAGTTTTCAGCGCCGGCCCGCTCTCCCGGCCGGCCACCCGGCCAGGCTCTCTTATGGGTGGCCGGGCGGGGGAGCGGGCCGGCGCCGCTTCAGCGAAGCTGACAGAAACACCGCTAACGGCAGGCCCGCCAGCCCATCGTCCCGCGATTCGCCTGATCGAGGTGGAGATGGTCGCGGTGCGCCGCGTTATAGTCGGGCGAGAGCACGGTCGCGAACAGCTTGCACGCGCCGGTGCGCACCTCGCGCAGGAACGCGGCCTTCGCCCCGCCCTTGCTCCAATCGCCGACCACGCTGATCCGCACGCCGTTCGAAAGCCGGAAGGCCGCCACGTCGATGGCGTTGGCGCTGGCATGTTCGCTCCAGTCGCCGGCGCCGCGCCCATAGATTCGCCGGCACGAATAGCTGCCGAAATGGTCGATCCCCGCCACCCGCGCGCCGAAATGCGCCTGGGCGGCCGGCTGCACGACGTCCCATTCCCACATCGCCAGCGCCGCCGCGACCGGACAGGAGGTGACGAGCCCGGCGGGCCGGAACGCGATCCGCCGGGCACCGCCCTCGGTGAACCGGACGCCGTCGGCATAGCCGCATTCGGGCGAGGCGCCGGTCACGCGAGGCGCGACCGCATAGTTGACCCCCGCGGCGCGCAGCAGCGACCGACACTGCGCATAGTTGCCGGACAGCGCCGCAAGCTTGCGCCCGGTGAACATCCCGATCGGCTCGCCCAGGTCGAGCCGGGTCCAGGGCAGGTCCTGCGGACGATGGCGAAGCGCCGCATAAGCGAGCAGCAATCCGCCGCCGAGCAGGGCGACGATGAGGAGCGCGCGGATCCAGCGGCGGACCGCCTTCATCCGCGCAGCGCTCCCGGAAGCGGCTGCGCCGTCACGGGATAGCCGAGATCGTCCGGGATGCAGAGATGCGCCTCGCCCTCCCGCGTCTCGATCCAGGGCGTAATCGTGCGCACCGGATGCGCCTCGGCGTCGGCAACCGCCTCGGCGAAGCTCGCGAACTGCGCCAGCCGCTCGAGGTTTCGTCGCGTGGGAAAGATGATCCGCGCCTCGCCGCGATCGGCGGCATCGAGCACGTCCTGCGCGCGCGCCCAGAAGGCGCGGACATTCTCGCTGCCGTCAACTTGGGGCTCGGCAAGGCGGGGCGCCCGGGCCAGATAGAAGCGCGTGTCGAAGATGCGGTGCGCCACGCCCTGCGGCAGCCAGCGCGCGAACGGCACCAGCGCGTCTGGGTCCAGCGTCGCGCCAAGATCGGCGAGCGCCGGACCAAAGGCCTCGCCGGCCTGGACGAGCCGACTCAGCGCTTCGACGGGCCCGTCGATTGCCACCGCGACCCCCGCCTCCTCGATCGTCTCTCGAATCGCGGCGATCCGCGCGGCGATCTCGTCCCCCTCCCCTTCGAATTCCAGGGCCAGGGCCTCATCCGCGGGATCGACGCGCCCGCCCGGAAACACCAGCGCGCCGCCCGCAAACCGCATCAGCGCCGCGCGTTCGACCATCAGCAGTTCGGGGGCGCCCCCGCCCTCTCGCATCACAATCACGGTCGCGGCGGGAATGGCGCCTGGTTCAGTCATCCCGCCGCTCTAGGCGTGCCGCGCGCGGCGGGAAAGCACGCCGCTCAGATCGGCAGCGTCACGAGCGCGCACGCCCCGCCCTGCTCGCGATTGCGCAGCACGACGTCGCCGCCATGCGCACGCGCCACCGCCCGTGCGCTCGCCAGTCCCAGTCCGATCCCGCCCGTGTCGCGATTGCGCGATCGCTCGCCGCGGAAGAACGGCTCGAACACGCGCTCGATGTCCTCGGGCGGGACGCCGGGCCCGTCGTCGCACACTTCGATCAGCGCATTGCCCTCGTGCGTGCCTAGGGTCACGTCGGCGTTGCCGGCATATTTGACGGCGTTGCCGATCAGGTTGCTGAGCAGCGCCTTGAGCGCCGCCGAATTGCCGTCGATCACCACCGGCTCGCCGGGTTCGAGCGTCACGCGCTCGCCGCGATCGCTGAGATCGTCGACCACGCTCTCCGCGAGCGAGCGCAGGTCGAGCGGCCGGCGCGCGGACTGGCTGTTGGCGTCGCGCAGATAATTGAGCGAGGCGGAGATCATCGCCTCCATGTCGCGGATGTCGTTCTCGCACGCCTGGCGCATCGCATCCGGCGCCGATTCCAGCCGCAGTCCCAGGCGCATCAGCGGGGTCCGCAGGTCGTGCGCCACCGCGCCGACCACGGTGGTGCGATCGTCGACATAGCGATTGAGCCGCGCCTGCATCTGGTTGAACGCGGCGGCGGCCTCGGCGATTTCGGGCGGGCCCTGGATCGGCAGCGGCGGCGCACGCGGATCGCGCCCCAGCCGCTCCGCTGCCGCGGCAAAGGCGCCGATCGGCTTGGCCAGGCGATGCGCCAAGGCCCAGGCGAATGGCGCCACTGCGATGGCCGAGAGCAGCAGCCAATAGAGCACGAACCAGCGCCACGGCTCGAAGCCCGTCCCCGAACTGACGCGCACCCAGACGCCGTCGTCGCGGCGGAACGCGGCGACGAAATCTCCGGCGACGAGCATTTCGCCGGCCGCCCGCGCGTTCGGCGGCGGCGTCGGGTGCGGGAACTGCTCGCGGTCGAACGTCTTCGGGCGCTGCAGGAACGGCAGCGGGAAATCCAGCGCGACGCGGTCCGCCGGCGCGCCCATGGCGACGCGCAACGCCTGGCCGAGCCGCTCGACCCGCGGGTTCCACGGCTTCGCCGGCAGCGCGGCGCCATAGCTGACGCTGAAATCCTCGCCCGGATCGACATTGCCCCGCAGCGCCTCGGCGATCTGGGCGATCGTCACGATCCGCGCGCTGGGCGACTGCACCGCCACCAGCAGCGCCACGTTGAGCAACTGCGTCACGCCGACGCAGACCACCATCAGCAGGAACACGCGCAGGAACAGCGGCGATCCCGCCACCCTGCGCCGTTCAGTCACGTGCGCGCCACCTTGGGCACGAACAGATAGCCTTCGTTGCGGACGGTGCGGATGATCTCGTCGCCGCTCGAGCGCAGCTTGCGCCGCAACCGGCTCACCTGGACGTCGATCGCGCGGTCATAGGCGTCCGAATCGGGACCGCGCGCCGCGGCGAGCAGCGCCTCGCGCGTCAGCACGCGCCGCGGCCGCTCGATGAAGACGCGCAGCACCGCGAACTCGCCGTCGGTGAGGCCGACCAGCACCCCGTTCGGGTCGAACAGCTCATGGCTGCCCAGGTCGATGCGCCAGCCTTCGAAGCCATAGACGTCGCCGCTCTCGCCGCCGGTCGTCGCCGCCGCGGCCGCACCCCGCCGGCGCAGGGCCGCGCGTACCGTCGCCAGGATCTCGCGCGGGCTGCACGGCTTGGGCAGATAATGGCCCCCGCCCACTTCCAGCCCCAGGATCCGGTCCTGTTCCTCGCCCAGCGCGCTGAGGAACACGATCTCGGGCCCGCCCTCGCGCGCGATGCGGCGGCATGCGGAGAGGCCGTCCTCGCCGGGCATCATGACGTCGAGGATGACGAGGTCGACGGGCGTGCGCGCAAGGACCTGGTCCATGTCGCGGGTGTTCGACGCGGTCTCGACCCGATAGCCGCGCGCGCCGAGGCTGTTGGCGAGCAACATCCGGATGTCGTGGTCGTCATCCACCACCAGCAAGGTGGCCGATTGGTCGTTCGGAGTCGTGGCTGCCAGCATCATGTCAGTGATTACGCGCTTTTACGTCTGCAATGTTGCTCGAAACGCGCGAACTCACGCAAGCCGGGTGGCGATCGGCAGTCCGTGCTTGAGCGTGAGCGTCACCGGCGTCTTCTCGGCGATCTCGGCGAGCCGCGCATTCTGGGCATCGTCGGTCCCCGCCAGGCGCAGCAGCCGCTCGACGTTGAGCGTCTCGCCCTGCCCGTGCAGCCGCAGCTCGACCTCCACCGAATCGAGCGGCCATTGCTTGCGATCGGCGTACATCCGCAAGGTGATCGCCGTGCAGGCGCCCAGGCTGGCGAGCAGCAGTTCATAGGGCGCCGGGCCGGCATCCCCGCCGCCGCGCGACGCGGGCTCGTCGGCGGTGAGGCTCCGATTGCCGAAGTCGATCTGCGTGGCATAGGCGTCGCGCCCGATCCGGGCGATGGCGTGGGTCATGTCCCCAGCCTAGCGATTTCGTCGCGGCACGCCAGCGTCCGGTGCCATGGCGCATCCGTAACATTCCGCATCCCGCCACCGGCGCGCGCCGCCTAGGGTCGCGGTGTATCGAGGAGGCGACCATGAAAAACGTCCTTGTTCTGATGCACCAAGACGAAGGCCAGGAGGCTCGATTCCAGGCGGGGCTCGATCTCGCCCGGGCGCTCGACGGCCATCTCATCTGCCTCGACGTGGCCGTGATGCCGGCGACGGTGGGCGATTACATGACCTTTGGCGGCGAGGCGCTGCTGATCGCCGATTCGCAGCAACGCGAACGCGAGAACCGTGCGCATATGGAAGCGCGGCTGCGGGTCGAGGGGGTTCCCTATGATTGGACCGACGCGACCGGCTATCTGAGCGTCACCGTGCACGACAAGGCGGCGATGGCCGACCTGATCGTCTTGAACCGCGAGCTCGAGACGACTCACTATCCCGACATGCTCGAAGTCGTGGGCGAGACGCTGGTCAAGGGCGACAAGCCGATCGTGGCGGTCCCCGGCGGCACGCGCGGCTTCCGGGCGTTCGGCAACGCGCTGATCGCCTGGGATGGCTCCCCCGAGGCCGAAGCCGCGCTGCGCGCCGCCGTGCCGCTGCTGTCGCTGGCCCGCGAAGTCCATCTCGTCGAAGTCGACGACGGATCGCTCGCCACCCCGGCGACCGAGGCTGCCGAATATCTCTCGCGCCACGGCATCAAGCCGATCCTCCGCCGCACCGCCAGCGCGATCGACGTGCCCAGCACGCTGATCCTCGACGCGATCGCCGCGGTCGGCGCGGACTATCTGGTGATGGGGGGCTTCGGCCACAGCCGTTTCCTCGAAGCCGCGCTGGGGGGCGTCACCCGCCGGATGCTCAAGGAGTGTCCGGTGCCGATCTTCCTCGCGCGCTGAGCGGACGCGCTCGGGCGAGCGCCGGGGAGCGCCCGTGCCGCTCCGGGATCGTGAGGTCCGGGGCGGCACGGGCGCTGGCGCGTCCAGGAAGCGAACTACGTAGCTGTCCCAATCGATTGGGCCGCGCCAGCCGCGATAGTGGGGCGGGCGGTCGCCGGGTTTCGGCAATGCCCTGCGCCCCTCCAACAAGAGCCTTCGGTCGCCCTGCATGTTGACTATCGCCGATCATTCTCCCGGCGCTTCCGGTGTCCTTCTGCTCGTCGATGGCGACGACGAGTCCCGCCGTGCATTGCAGCTGATGCTCCAAGCGCGCGGCTTCGCGGTCCAATCCTTCGCGTCCGCCCATGCCGCGCTGGCCGATCCCGCTTGTGACGACGCCGTATTCCTCGTGGTGCAGGATTCGCTGCCCGATGCCCGGGGCGCGGAAGTGCTCGAAGCCCTGCGCGCCCGCGGGTGGAACGGGCGCGCCGTGCTGATGGCCGACTCGACAACGAGCGTGGCGCCGTCGGACGAAACCGACGGCTTCCTGGCGGTGCTCGACAATCGCGTCCGCCGCTTCGCGCTGCTGATGGCGCTGGCGAAGGGCGAGCCCAACCGGCCTTCCGCACATCCTTGATCCGTGTTAACCAGCCGAGAATAAAAGAGGAGGCTGGAACTTGTCATCCCAGGAAACCTCCCGGAAGGATGGAGGGATCCGTCCGGGGATGAAGTCGAATGGAAATGCGCGGCTGTTGGGCTATGGCATCGCGTTCCTCATGGTTGGTGCGGCGGCAATCCTGCGGCTCGGACTGGATCCGCTGCTCGAAGATCGCGCGCATTATTTGCTGTTCACGCTCGCAATAGTTGGCAGCGGCACCTTTGGTGGCGTCGGCCCCGCGATCTTCGCGGCCCTGCTTTCGGCAGCGGCCGCCGGCCTCGCCGGCTACCTCGATGCCCCGGGGGAGATCGCCGAACTGGCGCTCTTCCTCACAGTCGCTTTCGTGACGATCGGCCTCACCGAGCAGGTCGCGCACCTCCGCCGCGGCACTGCGGCGCGCACCGAGGAGGCCCGGATGGTCGCCGAGGAGCTCAACCTGCTGATCGACGGCGCCGAAGGCTATGCGATCTACATGCTCGATCCCGAAGGCCGGGTGACGATCTGGAACAAGAGCGCCGAGCGGCTCAAGGGCTGGACGAGCGAGGAAGTCGTCGGCCGCGTCGCGGACCTCTTCTATCCCCCGGCCGCCCGCGCCGCCGGCAAGCTGGAGAGCGATCTCGCCCGCGCCCGCGCCGAAGGCAAGGTGGAGGAGGAGGATTGGCGCGTCCGGCGCAACGGCTCCGAATTCCTCGCGCACGTCACCCTCACGCCGCTCTACGATCGCGACGGCACGCTGCGCGGCTTCGGCAAGGTGATCCGCGACGTCACGGCCCAGCGTGCCACCGAACGCCAGCTCAGCGCCAGCGCGAACCAGTTCCGTTCGGTGCTCGCCACCGTGCCGGACGCGATGGTGGTAATCGACGAAGGCGGCAATATCCTGTCGTTCAGCGCCGCTGCGGAACGGCTGTTCGGCTATAGCGAGAAGGAAGTCGTCGGCAGCAACATCAAGCGGCTGATGCCGGCGCCCGATCGCGAGCGGCACGACGGCTATATCTCGCATTATGTGGACACCGGTGAGCGGCGGATCATCGGGCGGGGCCGTACCGTGATCGGCCAGCGCCGCGACGGCACCACCTTCCCGATGGAACTTGCGGTCGGCGAGGCGATCACCGAGGGCGAGCGGATCTTCACGGGCTTCATTCGTGACCTCACCGAGAAGCAGCAGGCCGAGGAGCGGATCGAGCAGCTCCGCTCCGAGCTGATCCACGCCGCCCGGGTCAGCGCGATGGGCACCATGGCCTCGACGCTCGCGCACGAGCTCAACCAGCCGATCACCGCGGTGGTCAATTATGTCCGCGGTGCCCGCAACCTCATGGATCGCGACGAACCCCAGGACCCGGCGATGATCGTCGATGCCCTGTCGGAAGCGACCAACGAAGCGATGCGGGCCGGCGGCATCGTCCGCCGCTTGCGCGAATTCGTCGCGCGCGGCGACACCGAGAAGACCATCGAAGGCCTGCCGACGCTGGTGGAGGAAGCCTCGAAGCTCGCCTTGATGGGCGCGGGGGAGCGCGGCGTCCGCGCATCGTTCGCGCTCGATCCGGACGCCGCCACGGTGCTCGTCGATCGCGTTCAGACCCAGCAGGTGCTGATCAACCTGATGCGCAATGCCATCGACGCGATGTCCGACAGTCCCGAGCGCGTGATCACGGTGTCGAGCCACGCCGATGCCCCCGGCTATGTCCGCGTCACCGTCGCCGATACGGGCCCCGGCGTGCCGCCGGAAATCAGTCGGAACTTGTTTCATGCGTTCAACAGCAGCAAAAGCACCGGCATGGGATTGGGGCTTTCGATCTGCCGCACCATCGTCGAGGCGAATGGCGGCCGCATCTGGATGGAGCCGCGCGAGGGCGGCGGTTCTCTGTTCCATTTCACCTTGGTACGAATGGAGACGGAGACCGTCGCATGATCGCAGACCGCCTGATTCACATCGTCGACGACGAAGAGAGCGTCCGCCGTTCGATCGGCTTCATGCTGAAGACCTCGGGCTACCAGGTGCAGCAATGGCCTTCGGGCGTGGCATTCCTTAAAGAAGTCCGCAACGTCGAGGAAGGCTGCATCCTGCTCGATATCCGCATGCCGGAAATGGACGGGCTCGAAGTGCAGCAGGAGCTGAACCAGCGCGGCGTCACCCTGCCGGTGATCGTGCTCACCGGGCATGGCGACGTCACCATCGCGGTCAAGGCGATGCGCGGCGGCGCGGTCGATTTCCTCGAAAAGCCGTTCGAAGCGGAGACGCTGCTCGCCTCGATCGACTCGGCCTTCGCGCGCCTGAACAACGCGCATAGCGGGGTCGCGCGGGCGTCGGACGCGAAGGTCATGCTCGCCGCGCTGAGCGCGCGCGAGCGCGAAGTGCTCGACGGGCTCGTCCAGGGCCTGCCCAACAAGACGATCGCCTATGACCTCGGCATTTCGCCGCGCACGGTCGAAGTCCATCGCGCCAATGTGATGAGCAAGCTCAACGCGCGCAGCCTGTCCGACGCCTTGCGCATCGCCTTCGCCGCCGAGCTCGCCGACTGAGGCAGCGCTCCGGATAGACCCCAATATCGCAGGGGAGCGCTGGGGCTATGCTCTCCGCGTCGTGCCGGCTTCCGGCGCGCGACGAAGAGGGAATCGCCATGTCACCGATCCGCCATCTCGTGGTCCTCGGCCATCCGGCGGCTGACAGCTTCAGCCATGCCGTCGCCCGCGCCTATTGCGAAGGGGTCGAGGCGCATGGCCAGCTTGCCGAACTGCGCGATCTTTACGCGCTCGGCTTCGATCCGCTGCTCCGCGCCGACGAGATCGAGGCCGGCCCTGCCGCCGATGTCCGCGACGAGGTGGCGCGGGTTCACGAGGCCACCGTGATCGCCCTCGTCTATCCGATCTGGTTCGGCATGCCGCCGGCGATCATCAAGGGCTATGTCGATCGCGTGCTCGGCGCCGGCCTCACGCCCCGCGCGATCCGCGACGAGCGCCCGCACGCGGCGCTGGCCGGCCGGCACCTGCGCATCTTCAGCGCGTCGGGCTCGACGCTGCCCTGGCTCGAGGAGAAGGGCCAATGGACCGCGCTGCGCCAGGCCTTCGACACCTATCTCTCGACGATCTTCACGCTGGCGAGCCACGAGCATGTCCATTTCGATGCCGTGACCGATGATCTGCCTGCGCGCGTCGTCGCCGAACGGCTCGCCGAAACCCGCGCCGCCGCCGAACAGGCCTGCGCGCGCGCGTTCGAGGAAAAGCGTTCGGCGGAGCTGGCGGCGAAGCTGCACCGCCAGCCCCACTGAACTCAGAGCCAGCCGGCCGTCTGCGCCGCCAGAGCCAGGCCGAGCAGCAGGAAGATCGCGCCCGTCACGCCGCGCACCGCGCCCAGCGGCAGCAGCCGCAAGACCTTCGCGCCGAAGATCACGGCGGGCACATTGGCGAGCAGCATGCCGATCGTGGTGCCGGCGGTGACGAGATAGACCTGATGGAAGCGCGCGCCGAGCGCGATCGTCGCGACCTGGGTCTTGTCCCCCATCTCGACGATGAAGAAGGCGATTACCGTCGTCAGGAACGCGCCGAAGCGCGGCGGCGCCTGTTCGACATCGTCGAGCTTGTCCGGGATCAGCGTCCACACCGCCATCGCGACGAACGAAGCCGCGACCAGGTAGCGGAACCACGCGCCCTGGAGCACATCGGCCACCGCCGATCCCACCAGCGCGGCGAAGAAGTGATTGACCAGCGTCGATACCGCGATGCCCGCGATGATCGGCCAAGGGCGGTGGAACCGCGCGGCGAGGACGATCGCGAGCAGCTGGGTCTTGTCGCCGATTTCGGCAAGCGCGACGAGCGCGGCGGAGGTGAGCAGGGCTTCCAACCAGGGTCTCCAGCCGGGCGGCGCAGGGCCAACGGACATCGCATCCCCCCGCCCGGCACGAGCGGAGATGCGACGCCATTGGTCTCGCCTGGACGATCGATCGTCCCTTGCGCGCCATGGCCTCTCGACCAAGCATGTTGACGCGCGAGCCCGCCCGAAGGCGGCTGGCTACTCCCCGAATGACGAGGCGGCCGCGCAAGCTGCACGGCCGTGGGCGCCCCATGGGGCAAAATTCAGGGAGACGCAACCCCGCCGGCGGAGGCGGGATGCGGGCCGCGCGGCCGGTACCGAACCAATCGGCGCCGGCCGGCAGGGCTCATTTGGGCGCCAGCACCATCAGCATCTGGCGGCCTTCCATGCGCGGATAGCTCTCGACCTTGGCATCCTCGGCGCAGTCTTCCTGGACGCGCTTCAAGAGGTTCATGCCGAGCTGGCCGTGGGAAAGCTCGCGGCCGCGGAAGCGCAGGGTGATCTTCACCTTGTCGCCTTCGCCGATGAACTTGTGGACCGCCTTCATCTTCGTATCATAATCATGATCGTCGATGTTCGGACGCATCTTGATCTCCTTGATCTCCTGCGTCTTCTGGGTCTTGCGGGCCTGGTTGGCCTTTTTCTGGGCCTCGTACTTGTACTTGCCCACGTCGAGGAACTTGGCCACGGGCGGATCCGCATTGGGCGAGACCTCGACCAGGTCGAGTCCCAGCTCCTGCGCCTGCTCCATCGCCTCGCGCGTGTACATCACGCCGAGATTCTCGCCCTCATGGTCGATCACGCGGACCTTGGGCGACTGAATGAATTCGTTGAACCGCGGACCATTCATCGGCGGTGCCGCCATCGGGCGGCGCATCATGGGAGGACGTATACGACTTGCTCCTGTTGTTGCAGACGAGAGTATTTGGGTCTTCTAATAACGCGCTCGCCGGCAAACCGGTAGCCCAGGCGCGTCGAATCGGGCTGAAATTCCGCGCACTGTGGCGCGGACGTAACGGCGATGTCGGGTTTCGGCGCCCGGAAAGCAAGTGCCGAGGTTCGGAAAGACTTGCTCAGTCGAGCGAATCGAGGCGGATGGCGATGCCGGGCAGCAACGACGCGACGACGTCGTGCGCCTCATATTCCTCCACGTCCGAATAAGCGCCTTCGCCCGGCCCGCGATGGACGCGGACGGTCTGGCGCACCGCATCGACCACCCAATATTCGCGCACGCCGAAACGCGCATAGAGGGGCGCCTTCACGCGCAGATCATAAGCGATCGAACTGTCCGCGACTTCGATCACCCATTGGAGTTCGGGGCCGCGAACCTGGCGGGGAAGGATGTGGCGATCCCACACCGCCAGGTCCGGCTCGACAAGGGTGTCTTCGGACAGCGTGACCGACGCTTCGATATAGAGCCGCGCATCGCCCGTCAGGACGGGGATGATCGCGCGAGTCAGGCGAGACATCATGATCGAATGCCAGTCCGCCTTCGCCGCCGCCATCGGCACGATCTCCCCGTCGATGAGTTCGAGATGCTCGTCCGGGGCGAGCACGCCGGCGGCGGCGAGATCGTAGACCTCATCCACCGTCAGGCGTGCCGGGAGCAGGCCTTTCCGGACATTCTGGAACAGCGTCATGCCGCCGAAGATATCATGGGCAGCTCAACCCACCAAATCAGGCGGGGTCGCCTCGCCGCGCAGCTTGCCGATCGCTTCGTCGAGGCCCAGCATCTGCTGCCCTTGCGATCCGAGCACGCGCAGCGCCACCGTCCCCTCCTCGGCCTCGCGCTTGCCGACGACGAGCAGGTTCGGAACCTTGGCCACCGAATGCTCGCGCACCTTGTAGTTGATCTTCTCGTTGCGCAGGTCGGTATGGACGCGGATGCCCGCAGCATCGAGCTTCGCCGCCACCTCGCGAGCATAATCATCGGCGTCGGAGACGATCGTCGCCACCACCGCCTGGGTCGGCGCCAGCCACACCGGCAGCTTGCCGGCAAAATGCTCGATCAGGATGCCGATGAAGCGCTCGTACGAGCCGAAGATCGCGCGGTGGAGCATCACCGGGCGGTGGCGCTCCCCATCCTCGCCGACATAGGACGCATCGAGCCGTTCGGGCAGCACCCGGTCCGACTGGATCGTGCCCACCTGCCAGGTGCGGCCGATCGCATCGGTGAGGTGCCATTCGAGCTTGGGCGCATAGAAGGCGCCCTCGCCCGGAAGTTCCTCCCAGCCATATTCCTCGGTGGCGAGCCCGGCGCGGACCACCGCGTCGCGCAGCTCCGCCTCGGCCTTGTCCCACATCTCTTCGGTGCCGAAGCGATTGTCCGGACGCAGCGCCAGCTTGATCGCATATTTGAATCCGAAATCGCGATAGATGCGGTCGGCGAGCTGGCAGAAGGCGCGCACTTCGTCGACGATCTGGTCTTCGCGGCAGAAGATGTGCGCATCGTCCTGGGTGAACTGGCGCACCCGCATCAGCCCGTGCAGCGCGCCGTGCGGCTCGTTGCGGTGGCAGCAGCCATTCTCGTACAGGCGCAGCGGCAGGTCGCGATACGATTTGATCCCCTGGCGGAAAATCAGCACGTGCGCCGGGCAGTTCATCGGCTTCAGCGCCATCCACTCGGCATGGTCGGAGACGAGCGGCCCTTCCTCGGTGGTGTTGGGCACTTCGTCGGGGATGACGAACATATTCTCGCGATATTTGCCCCAATGGCCGGACTGCTCCCATTGGCGCGCGTCCATCACTTGCGGCGTCTTCACTTCCTGATAGCCCGCGGCGTCGATCGCGCGGCGCATATAGGCTTCGAGCGCACGCCAGATGACGAAGCCGTTCGGGTGCCAGAAGACACTGCCATGCGCCTCGGCCTGGAGGTGGAACAGGTCCATTTCCTGGCCGAGCTTGCGATGGTCGCGCTTCGCCGCCTCTTCGAGCCGCAGCAGATGCTCGTCCAGTTGGCGTTTGTTGAGCCAGCCGGTGCCGTAGATGCGGCTGAGCATCGCGTTCTTCTGGTCGCCGCGCCAATAGGCGCCCGAGACGCGCGTCAGCTTGAAGGCGTTCGGATCGACCTTGCCGGTGGAGGCGAGGTGCGGGCCGCGGCACATGTCGAGCCAGGCCTCCTCGCCCTTGCCGGCGCGGTACACCGTCAGCTCCTCGCCCTCGGGCAATTCGGCAGCCCATTCGGCCTTGAAGCTCTCGCCTTCCGCCTTCCAGCGCGCGATCAGGTCCTCGCGCGACCAGACTTCGCGGATCAATGGCTCGTCGGCGGCGATGATCCGGCGCATCTCCGCCTCGATCGTGGGCAGGTCCTCCTCGGTGAAGGGGCCATGCTCGGGCGAGGGCGCGAAGTCGTAATAGAAGCCGTCGTCGGTCGCCGGGCCGAAGGTGATCTGCGTGCCCGGGAACAGCTTCTGCACCGCCTCGGCCAGGATATGCGCATAGTCGTGGCGGGCGAGTTCGAGCGCGTCCTTCTCGTCCTTCATCGTCACCAGCGCGAGGCTGGCGTCGCCGTCGAGCGGCCGCATGATGTCGCGCAGCTCGCCATCGACCCGCGCGGCGATCGCCGCCTTGGCCAGCCCCGGCCCGATCGCCGCGGCGATGTCCGCCGGGGTAGTCCCCGGGGCTACCTCGCGGACGGAACCGTCGGGCAGCGTAATGCGGAACATCTCGGACACGGGAATGGCTTTCTGTGGTTAGGAAGGAGCGCGGCTTATGCCGTTGCCGGTGCGATATAGGCAAGCGGTGTCGCGATTGCTTGTGGGATGGGTGAAGCACGGGCTGCGCCGGGGGCTACTGCGCCCGCAATAAGGTGGGAAGCGGTCCGGCAGCTTACAGGAGCCGGGTCGGCACAGCTGCCATTCCCGATCACGACGGGTTAACGTCGTCTATCGTATCAAAGCATTCACAGCATCTAGTCTCGAATGTCGAACTCAACCGAGACGGCGGGCACCAGAACGCTGACCATCTCCACTCCCTGGATCGTCCTCATTTTCAATGGTCTGCACGTAGCCGCTCGAATAGCCTTAAGGCAGAACTCGAACAGAGCTTGCTCTCCGCCAAGGGACGCTATTGTCTTGGAAACGGCTTCCCGATCATCGTTTTGATAGTTGCTCCAGCTGAAAGCCTCGGAGCGGACGATGTGGTGGATGAATCGACGCGGCGTTCCATCCACGTCACTCCGAAAGTGCATGACCACGATCGGTCGTCGGCGGCTCGGATCCCAAAGTCTGAAGTGCCACTGCCCATAGACATGGCCGCTGATTTCAGGGGCGTTTGTTTCCTGCTCGAGTTCAAAGGTTAGGCCCGTGCGTTTGTCGAGCCAAGCCCAACCGCGAACATCGTCCGGGGGAACCGGCGATAGGCGCAATTCTTGGTCGATCAGCGGATGACGGACATCATTTACCGCAAGTTGCTCAACGACAGGCATCGGCACCTCTATTTGCGATGGTACTGAGCCATGGCCTAATGAAGCGTTTCCGCCCGATCTCCGGGGCTCAGCGGCGAAAGCGGACCGGTCAAAAGCGGAATGGCGAAATCTGGGTGGTTAGCCGACAGTCCGCCTTCTACGGTAAAGCCAGAGGACAGTCGCAAAACCGACTGCGCCGCCGACTGTCGCCGCGCTTATGGGCATCCCGAGGCTTTCGAGAATGCATAGAACAGCAATCAGGCCAACCAGATAGCGCAGCATCGAAATAGCTCCGTCGATTGCATCAAGGACGAAGTTTTCTGGCGAGTGTCAATGACCGCATTGGGGCGACAGCAGCCATGGCAAAAATGGTAGTCAGCTGCCGTTACCTGCTGGGCAGGCGCGGGCCGGAGTGAGAGTGATATTCCTATAGTTCAGGGCACGCTGTCGGTCGCCGTCATCCGTACTGACCGTTGCGGTTCCCTGAAAAGTCGCGGGAACTCCATTGTCAGGTGATCCTCTGCCCCTACGCTGAATCGGTGCGTAAAGTGTGACAAGCACGAGTGCCCGCAGCTCCTTCGGGCTGCCCTGATTGAACCAAGTTGCGCCTTGGCTCCCTTCTCCTTCAAGCTCACCGTCCGGAGTAGCGCTGTTGCCAGCTTTGATCCTCCAACCAGTAGGAATTCTACATACGGCTCGAAATCGAACACCCCAGGTCTTGATCGAGAACGCCTCGATGCTCTCGGTGTCCTGGAGCGGAATGCTTCTGATCGAAAGCAGGTACGTACGAGGACGGTCGACGGGCGCGGCACCGACCAAGAGCAAAGCAAGGGGAAGAAGTGCCTTCACGGGCGTAGGCTTGCATTAGATTGCAACGTCCGCAACTAGGGCACCCGCCGCCAGCGCCCGCCTCTGCGTTCAACTGAGTGGCAGAAAGGTGGTGATTGGCGACGCCGGTCCCAGCGTCTTTGCCAGCCCCCTCAAACCAGCCCGAACGGCACCACCCGGTTCAGCTCGACATGGCCGATCTCGGCCCGGCCGAGATAGGGCACGCCCATCTCGCCGCACCAGCGCAGGATCATCTGGTCGATCGTCTCGCCGAAGCTGTAATTGCCCTCGGCCTCGCCATTGTCCTTCACCGCACTCACGGCGCCGAGCCGCACCCCGGCAATGCCCTTCAGCTGCGTCGCGTGCGCCATCTGGAACAACATGCGATCGATCCGGTAGAGCGGCTCGTCGACTTCCTCGATGTACAGCACGTGATCGGTCAGGTCGGGCAGCCACTTCGTCCCGATCAGCGAGGTGAGGATCGACAGGTTGAACGCCGCCGCCGGCCGCCCGTCGGCCAGGCCGGGCTCGAAGCCACGCCGGTCGCCGTCGATCAGCCAGCCGAGCACCCAGCCCGCGCCCTCCCCCTTGTCGTTCTTGCCCATGCTCGAGGCCATCGGGCCATGCGCCACCCGGCCGATCCGCCGGGCATAGAGCGCGCCGAGCATGAAGCCGATGTCGGAGAAGCCGACATAGGTCTTGTGCCGCGCCGCCGGCCCGAGCTGGGGCATCACTGCCTCCAGGATCCGGTTCGAGCCATAGCCGCCGCGCGCGAACCAGATCGCGTCGAATCCGGGATCGTTGGCGAACTCCAGGAAGGCCGCGGCGCGCTGCGCGTCCGTGCCGGCGAAATGCCCGGCTTCCAGATAGCATTGCGGGTGGAAGACGATGTCGTGCGCCGGATAGGTGAGCGCCATGAATGCGGCCATCCGCGCCGAGCCTTCGCGGCTGACCGGTCTTGCTGGTGCGACGACTCCGATGCGCATGCCTTGCCCCTTCGCTTCGAATTGCCGATAGCCCGGCCATGGAGCCTCGCAAACCCTACTTCTTCATCGGCATCGGCGGATCGGGCATGATGCCGCTGGCGATGATCCTCGCCGGCCAGGGCGAAACGGTCGCGGGATCGGACCGCAGCCTCGACCAGGCCCGCCTCCCCGCCAAGTTCGATTATCTGAAGGCGAGCGGCATCGCGCTCTACCCGCAGGACGGCAGCGGCATCGTCTCGCCCGACCAGATCGTCGTCGCCTCCGCCGCGATCGAGGAGACGGTGCCCGACGCGCGGCGCGCCGCCGAGCTCGGCAACGCGCGCATGACCCGCGCCGAGCTCAATGCCCGGCTGTTCAACGCCGCGCCGCTCTCGATCGGCGTCGCCGGCACCAGCGGCAAGTCGACCGTCACCGGCATGATCGGCTGGATCCTCCACGCGCTCGGCCGCGATCCGACGGTGATGAACGGCGCGGTGATGAAGAATTTCGTCACGCCGGACGCGCCCTTCGCCAGCGCGCTGGTCGGCCGCGGCCAGGCCTATGTCAGCGAAGTCGACGAAAGCGACGGCTCGATCGCGCTCTATTGGCCCAAGGTCGCGGTGCTCAACAATGTCAGCCTCGATCATTTGCCGATGGAGCGGCTGGTGGCGCTGTTCGGCGAATTCGTCGCGCGCTCGGGCAAGGCGGTGATCAACCTGGACAATGGCGAAGGCGCGATGCTCGCCGCGACGCTGCCGCCCGAGCGCCGCCTGACCTTTGCGATCGACGCCCCGGCGGACCTGATCGCGACCGAGCTGGCGCCCGCGCGCGACGGCATCGCCTTTAGCGTCAGACATGCGGGCGGGCCATCGCTGCCCGTCCAGCTCCAGGTCCCCGGCCGCCACAACGTCGCCAATGCCCTCGCTGCGCTCGGCGCTGCCCTCGCCGCCGGGATCGACCTCGCCGATGCGGCCCAGGCGCTGCAGGGCTTCACCGGCCTCAAGCGCCGCTTCGAGCGTGTCGGCGAGGCCAACGGCATCACCGTGATCGACGATTTCGGGCACAATCCCGACAAGATCGCCGCCACGCTCGACACGCTGCACGCCTTCGAAGGCCGGTTGCTGATCCTGTTCCAGCCGCATGGCTATGGCCCGCTCAAGGTGATGGGCCGCGAGCTCGTCGCGATGTTCGCCGAGCGGCTGGGCGGCGAAGACGTGCTGCTCCTCCCCGACCCGGTCTATCACGGAGGCACGACCCGCCGCGACGTGACCAGCGCCGACATCGTCGCCGACGTCGCCGCGACCGGCCGCCACGCGCTCCACATCCCCGATCGCGCCGCCGCCGCCGCGCACCTCGTCGCGCTCGCCCGCCCGGGCGACCGCATCGTCGTGATGGGCGCACGCGACGACACGCTGAGCCAGCTCGCCGCCGAGATGCTCGCGGGGATCGCCGCCCCGCGCTAGGACCACGCTCGCGGGGCTGGCCCAATCTGGCGGAAAATCGCTTCGCCTTCGCCCCGAATCATGCGATCCTGCACACTTAAGCAAATACGGATCGCACGCCATGAAGTTGTTGCAGCCGTTGCTCTGCCTCTTCGGCAAACACCATCGCAGCCGCCGCGAAGCCTGGGACGACGGCCGCGTCCTCCGCTCGACCTGCGAAGGCTGCGGCCGACCCATGATCCGCACCTTCGACGGCTGGAAGCTCGACCCCGACCCAATCGACCGGCCCCCGCCCGATCGTCACTGACGCTTTCCATTGTGGAAAGCACACTTGACTAACCACACCGCCCGACGTAAAGCTCCCTTGTCATATCGTAAAGGGAGCCCGTCATGGCAATGAACCGCGCGCAGAAGCGCTACACCAAGTCGGTGATGGTGCTGATGGTCAGCTATGCGCTGGTCCTGTTCGGTGTCGTCGCGCACGCGCAGAACGGCCCGCTGCATGGGCCCCTCGGCTATCTCGCCGGGCTGTTGCCCGCGTTGCCGGTGATCGGCGTCTTCTATGCGCTCGGCCGCTACCTGGTCGAGGAGCAGGACGAATATCTGCGGGATCAGGTCGTCCGCCAGTCGCTGATCGCCACGGCCTTCGCGCTCAGCATCTGCACGGCCTGGGGGTTCCTCGAGAATTTCGATCTCGTGCCCCATGTCTATGCCTATTACGCCGCGATCCTCTGGTTCGCCGGCCTCGGCCTCGGGGCCTGCGTCAACAAGCTCGCGGCGCGCGGGGGCGAGGCGTGAACAACCGCCTGCGCGTGCTGCGCGCCGAGCGCCAATGGAGCCAGCAGGACCTGGCCGATCGGCTCGACGTCTCCCGCCAGAGCGTCAACGCGATCGAGACCGGCCGCTACGACCCCTCGCTCCCCCTCGCCTTCAAGATCGCCGACCTCTTCGAACTGGCGATCGAAGACATCTTCCTCAATCCCAACGCGAAGCGCTGAACCCGCGCCTTCGCCCGCAAGGAGCCTGCCGATGATCCGCCGTTTCCTCTTCGCCGCCGCGGCCTGTGCCAGCATTCCCGCGATCCTCCACGCCCCCGCCGCGCAATCGACACCTGCGCCCCGGCCTGCCGACGAGCGCATCCAGCTCGACCATATTTCGGTGCGCGTCACTGGTCAGGGCAGCCCGGTGGTGCTGATCCCCGGCCTGTCGAGCCCCGCCGCGGTGTGGGACGGCGTGCTCCCCGCGCTTGCGGCCAGCCACCGCGTCTATGTCGTCCAGGTCAACGGCTTTGGCGGCGACGATCCGCGCGGCAACCTCCAGCCCGGCATCCTGCCCGGTGTCGTCGCCGATCTCCACGCGATGCTCGCCAAGGCCAAGGTGCGCCATGCCGCCGTGGTCGGCCATTCGCTCGGCGGGCTGGTGACGTTGATGCTCGCCAAAGACCATCCCGAGGATGTCGGCAAGGCCCTGATCGTCGATGCGCTGCCGTTCGTCGGATCCGCCTTCTTCCCCGGATCGACGGTCGAGTCGGTCAAGCCCCAGGCCGAGGCGATGCGTGCGCAGATGGCGGGGCTCTACGGCAAGCCCTTCCCCGAGGCGGTCGGCCAGGCGATCGCCCGGCAGAATGCGCTCAAGCCCGAATCGCAGAAGCAGGTCGCGGCCTGGTCGGCTGCGGCGGACATGCGGGTCTCGGGCCAGGCGCTGTACGAAGATTTGCAGACCGACCTGCGCCCCCTGCTCGCCGGCGTCACCCCGCCGGTCACCGTCCTCGTCCCCTGGACGGCGGTGCGCGGCGGCGAGGCGGTGCTCGATCTCTATCGCCATGAATATGCCGGCACCCCGCACGTCACCGTGCAGGGCGTGGCCGAGTGCGGCCACTTCATCATGCTCGACCAGCCCGAGGCCTTCGCCAAGGCGCTCGAGGCCTTCCTGGCCGGCTGACGCGAAAAAGGGCCCGGGAACAACCCCGGGCCCAGTTTCGCTCACATCTGGTCTTGGGTTCAGTAGGTGCCGGGGAAGCTGCGGTTGAGGTTGCCCTCGGTCCGCCAGTCTTGCGCCTCGTTCCGGTCGCCGGCCTTGGCCTGGCCGGTCTCGCCGAACAGCGCGCCCGAGCGTTCCTCGTCGCGCCACGCCGACTGTGCCTCTTCGGCGGTCTTGCGCAGCGTCACCTTGTCCGAGACGCTGTCGATCCAGCGCGACGGGATCGAGTGATGGTGCCCGCCGGCATCGGCGTCGCTCTTGGTGAGGAGGATGCGGTCGCCGCGCACCTTGTCGACGGTGCCGACATGCTCGCCGTCCGAGCCGACCACTTCCATATGCTCGCGCACCCGGCCCAGCCCTTCGCGCTGGCCCTGGCGCTCGGTCCGCCAGCTGTTGAACTCGCTTTCGAAGCGCTGGCCGTTCTCGCGGCGATATTCGTCATAGTCGCGATCGAGCTCCTCGATCCGGCTGCGGCGCCAATTGTGGTAGTGATCGTCCGGATGCGCGGAGCGCTCGCGCCGGCCCATCCGCTCGTCATAGCGCATATCGGCCTCGCGCCGGCGCTCGGCCTCCTCGTCGCCGAACCACGAGCGGACTTCGTCGCCGGCGCGCTCGAAGAATCCGCGATCGTTGCCGCCGCGATAGGCATTGCCGGCATGGCGATCGTCCCGCTCGCGCCGCTGCGCATCGCTGCGGCCCCAGCCGCCGGCCGAGTCGCTCCAGCGCGCCTGTTCGGCGCGGAAGTCGCGCCCGCCGCGATCGCCGCGGTCCCAGTTCGTGCTGCCCCAGTCGCGGCTGCCGCGATCCCAATCGCGCTGGCCGCTGCGATCCCAGTCGCGCTGGCCGCCATAGCCCCCGCGATAGTCCTGGCTGCGATAGTCCTGGCTGCGGTATTCTTGGCCTCGATAATCCCGGCCGCCGCGATCGTCGCGCGCGCCGCGCAGTTCGCCCGCCGCGGCATATTCGCGGGCGCTCGAATAGTCGCCGCTGCGCGGTCGCGCGCTGCCGACGGTATATTGATCCTGCGGGCCGAAATAGCGGTCGTCGGTGTAGCGGTCATCCATGGCGTTTCTCTCCAAACCTCGCCCCGAACCGGGGGCTTGCTACGGTGCCCGTTCAGCGGACGAGCGGGCGGGAAAGTTCCGGAAATCAAGCCTGTGGCCGCCACGGTTCGGCGCGCCGCACTACGGATCGGCAGCCCACGCGCGAGCCCGGTTGCATTGGAGAAAAAGCGCCGCTAAGGGGTGCGCCTCCCGGGTGACCGGGACCGGCGGCGGGGCTGTAGCTCAGATGGGAGAGCGCTGCAATCGCACTGCAGAGGTCAGGGGTTCGATTCCCCTCAGCTCCACCAGCCGCCATCCTCTATAGCGTTGATTTTACACAGCGATCTGCCGAGGTCATCGGAGGCTGTCCCTCACCTTGTCCCACACTCATCGTTGGCTCGCGTTGAACACCGGTGAACAGCAGTGCGCGATCGCAGTGACATTCCGGTAGCCGAATTTTCATTGGTCCTCCGGCATGGCTCGGGCTGAGCAACGACGACCGGAGATGACGTGAGCGCCTTTCAGCCAATATCGCCTCGTGCCGCGCTGGAGCTGCTGGAGGCTGCCGACGTCGGGTTGGACTGCGCGCGCTTGCTCGTGGATCTCGCGGAGGCGGGCTTGGTCAAAGGCTATGCGCGGCTGGTTGAGACCGCTGTGCCGGGGCAGGCGACCAGCGAGATCCGGGATAGCCGAATCGCGCGAACCATCTGGAAGCGTATCGTCGCCGAGGACAAGGTTGCGGATCTCTATGCCGCGGGCTCTGTTCGCCTAGGCGCAGACGGCGGACCGGCCGGCAGTGTCAGCGTCCTAGGTATCCGCTTCGAAGAGAAGTCGGTGAGGACCGCCGCTGTTCAGCATGGCGCCGAACGTCCGCCGCTTTCACCGCACCCGAAGTCGCCGGCGCCGGTGCAAACTCGGAGTGCAAGTCCGGTGGCGGCGGCGCCCGAGGTGCCGGCGCAGGATTTGGCAGCTCCCCGCCGCACGCTTGCGCCAGACGCGGTGGGCGCGTCGGTTACCGATGCGGCTGCGGTTCTCGGCCTCAGTAGGGGTACGATCTACAAGCTGATAGACGCCGGAACCCTCGAGTCGAAGAAGGTAGGCGCGCGCCGGTTGGTCAGCGCGGACAGCATCCGCGCGCTGCTCGCCTAAGCTCGACAAACGCTTGGCGCACATCGTAGCCCAAGGCCATGCAGCCGCTACCGCCGCCCTTTCCTGATGTCGCCGCCGCCCTCGCGATGCCTCCGGCCAAGCTGGCGGGGGCGCTGCTCGCTTACCTGCACGCCCGGAATGGCCGGTCGAACATGCACCGCGGGAACGAGCTCAACGGTTTCGTGAACCAGCAGGGCCGCGAGGTCGCGCGCGCAATGGCTGAAGCCTGGGCTTGGCTCGAGCGTGAATGCCTTCTGGTCCATCCGCCTGAGAATCATGACTCCGGCGTGTTCGTCATCTCCCGAGCGGGCGAGGCCATCATCTCGCCCTCGGTCTTCAGCGCATTTCTTGAGGCCAGCTTCGTCCACCGCGAGCTGCTGCACCCGGCCGTCGCGGACCGAGCCTGGCACATCTATCTGAGCCGTGACTATGACACCGCTGTGTTCGCCGCGTTCAAGGCCGTCGAGGTGGCTGTCGCGGAAGCCAGCGGGTGTGATGGGACGGGCGGGGCGTTGATGCGGTCGGCCTTCCACAAGGTCACCGGCCCGCTCCGCGATCCCGAGATGCACGACGGCGAAGCCGAGGGCGTGCAGCAGTTCTTCGCAGGCGCGTTCGCTGTATTGCGCAACCCCGCCGGTCATCGGGACGTCCGCTACAGCGGTCCTGCAGAGCCCGCCGAGATGCTGATCGTGGCGAGCCATCTCATGAGGATGGTCGACAACCTCAAGAAAGTCCGAGCAGCCGCGAAATAGGCCCCGTCCGCCGCTTGCGGCTCGCGCGACAGGCGCAGGACGCCGACAGGGCCCGGCGCGTGAATGGCACGCGAACCCGATCGGCCTTGCCGGATCGAGGGCCGCCGACGCTGACGACCAGATCTCGCCGAGGTCGATCCTATGGAAGGAACGACCAAATGCCGAAGTCGAAAATGACCGCAGCAGCGCTGGCGGACGTGTGTGCTCGATTGATCAACCGCGAGTCGAAGTCGTCGATCCAGCGCCTGACAGGAATGGGCGGCACCACGATCGACAAGATCATCCTGGCGCTTCAGAAGCACGGGCTCGCATTGGAAGGCCACCCGGCGCGCCGCTTCGATCCAGAGCGCGAAGTGCGGCTGCACGACCTGTTCAAGACGACAACCCTCTCGAACCGTCAGATTGTTGCCGAGACCGGTGTGGCGCTATCGACGGTGAACAAATCGCGGGAGCGCTTCAACGTCGCGCTTGTCCAAGCCGGCGGTGAACTGCCGCGGTGCGACTGCGGCCAGTATCTCCATCACCCGCGCATGTGCTGGGCACGGCTGCACGACACGATGAAGCGGTCCGGTGTCGCATCAGTCCACACCCTCGAGCCAGAGAAGAAGGCAGACGTTCACCGGCGCCTGATGATGGGGCAGACCGCGAGGTCGATCGCCGAGCGCATCGGCCTGACGAAGGCGCTGGTGCAGGCCTATCTTCGCACACTGACGAGTGAGGAGCGGCAGCAGCGTGAGGCCGCGTTCCGGACGAGTGCGGGCCGCCGGCGCGCAGCGAAGGCCGCCAAGAAGATCGCCCGGCCGCATGCCACCAACCCAGCGAGCGACCCACTCTACGCGGAGATTTCCGCCGCGGTGCCGCGCGCCATAGACCCTGCGTTGCGCGACGACATGATCAGTCAGGCTTATCTTGAGGTGCTGGAAGGCCGGCTGACCAAGGATCGGCTGGTCGCTGGCGTGAAAAAGGTCCGAGGCCGCATCTTTCAGGCGTTCGCCAACCCATGGGGCAACCTGAGCTTAGACACCGTGCTGGGTGACGAGGCCGGGCGGTCAATGATCGAGCGCATACCGGCCGACGCATCAGCGTTCGCATAAGAGGTTGGGGGCTCGCTCGCGCGGCGAGCCCCACCCGTCGTCACCGATCGAGCAGCGGATAGGGGCGGAGGGCATGCCTGCTTTCCGCCCGGCGACATCGCGAACTGCGGATGGAGCGAACATGCGCGCGCTTCTGCTCGGGATTGATCATGTCGCGCTCCTCCGCGGCATAGTCGATCTCGTCAGGCTCCGCTTCGTCGACTGCTTCGCCCTGATCATCGACCGCGACATCGGGATCGCTGATCGGGCAGCCGGGACCGGACCAGCCGCCGCCCATGTTCGCGCCGGAGCATTCGTCGAAGTCGTCCTCGCCGCCGGTGCCGTCCAGTTCGTCGCCGTTCAACTCAACGTCGCTGTCGCCGTCCTGCGCGTCCAAGTGGTCGATGGCGCGTTCCACCAGCCGGTCTAAGGCGTGCCTGGGCAGGCTGGGGATCATCGACAGTAGGGTTTCGAGGGGTAGCGCCTTGGCGTCGCCGAAGCGGATGTGAAGAATGCCACTCATGACGAACGCTCTCCCGCCATTGCGGTGTTGATCTGCTCTACCGTCTCGGGCCGAAGCCTTCGTCCCGCCCGAAGGTCAAAGATTAGGCGTGGGTCGTGGCAAACCTCGCGCCCGAACCGACTGGGAGCAATGTCCTGATCTTCGCAGTATCTGGTGAGCACGCGCGCTATTTGATGCGGCGGCATGGTGCAGCTGATGCTCATTGCCATGCCTCCACATTCGACGGCCGGAACTTGGCGCGGCCCGGACCGTCGCTTTCCGCAGTGCCGATAGCCTTATGGACCGCGAGCACATCGGTGCTGGGGATCAGGTATCGGCGGGCCGGGTTGATCTGCTCGACGACGACCAGCCCGCCGCTTGCGGGCGGAAGATGAAACGCCAGCCGTTTCACCAACCCCGGCAAGCCCCACGACCCCGCCGCTTCGCGAGTGAAGATCACGCCCACGATGTCGCCGGGTTCGGGATGTGCCGTCTTGCTGAGGACCAGGATCGTGCCGTCGGCGATCAGCGGTGCCATGCAATGCCCCACCCCGGTTATGGCGTAGGTGTCTGGCATCTCGTTCGGGTGGATGAAGGGCAGTGGCTGTGCCGGCTCCTTCAGCTTGGTCGCCATCGGTCAGCCCTCCACCAGTGAGGTCAGCGCTTCGATCGCGCTGAACGCCACAACCATGTCGAAGTCGCGGTCGCGGATGAACGAGCGGACGTCGGCGAGGTCCGCCCTGCGGATGCCATCGTGCTCGGCGCGATCGTCCTCGTCGCGGATCTGGCCACCCATGTGCGAGAGTGCGACCCACATCTTGACGAGGGCGCCAGACGCAGTTGTCGCCGGCACGGCATAGATGATCATTTCGGCACGATCGAATTGCTCAGCTTCCGCTGGCGAATACGTCTCGGCGTGGAAGAAAGAGCCGCGCCGCTCGATCAGGGCCAGCATGTGCTGCCGCATGTTCCAGGCGTGTAGCAGCTCTGCATCGGTGGCGACTTCGGCCTGAACCATCGACGGCATGACTAGCGCCGGCGCCGCACCAAGCGCCAAGCCGGCGATCAGCCGGCGGCGAGTGAGGAAAGGTTGCTCCACGATCACGCCCTCCCGCCCGAGAGGACCAGGCACACAGCCTGGGCAACGCTCAGCGCGTCACGATCCAGCTCCTCGCGCCGGTCGAAGGCGGCGTCCGCCTGATCCTGCGTCGGGCCGTCGTCATAAGGCGAGGGCAGCCCCTCCGCCTTCAGCTGCTGTATGATGGCGTTGTCGCGCGTCTCGCTCAGCAGTTCCCAGAGGCTGGCGACCGCGCAGGTGCCGTTGCTCGGCCCCGCGATCATCTCATAGCCCCGACCGAACTGGCGCTGCACCTGCCTGTTCGAGATGCGCCCAACCAAGGCTTCGGCGTCGAGGACAGCATGAAGCCGGGGATTGTGGCCGCGCATGGTCTCGAGGCGCCCGGCGACGGCTGAGAGATCGACGATCGCTGAGATGATGCCGATAGCCGCGGCGCTCTCGTGCCAAATCTCAGACGAATGCACCTGGGACATAGTGGCTGGCGCGCAGGGGGTGTGCGGCACGGGAATCGTGGTATGCATGTTCATAGTCGTGGCCCTTTCAGGAGGGTTTCGATCAGGCCCGGCGACGGTGTTGGTAGCACCCCGCTGGGCCGCTCTGATGTGTCGGAACGATACTTTAAGTATCACTGTTGATAGTTGCGTCAAGCTCCTTTCGATACTATTCGCATCGCATGCGAGATTTTTCGTCTCAGATATGCCGCGCCGCGCGCGCTCTGGTCGGCTGGACGGCCGATGATCTCGCTCGCGAGGCGAAGGTCGGCATTGCAACCGTGAAGCGGTTCGAGCTGGGTGGCGACGCCCGGCAGTCCAGCGTCGAATCGATGCAGGGGGCGCTGGAGCGCGCGGGCGTCATCTTCATCGCTGGCGGCGGCGCATCGCTTGATGGTGGGCCGGGAGTCCGCTTGCCGTCGACGAAGCCCTAACGAGAGGGCTGGCGACGCTGAAAGCGCGGCGCCGGCTGGTGGATCGCCATGTGGCACGGGATACAAAGCGCCCGCATGTAGCGCCACTTCGTGCGGTCCGGATGGCCGCGCGGCAGGTCGTGGTGAGCCTCCTGCGACGGTCGAATACCGCAACCTTGGCAGATCGGGTGCGCGTCGAGGAACAGGCCATTCCTTTTCTGGCGCGCATTCGGCCAGGCGGTCCGGGGCTTCGCACGCCATGCACGGGTGTTGCTCATGTCATTTTTCTCCTCTGCCATGATTGGCAAAAGGGGCGTCTCGGAAGTGTAGTTGGCCCGGGCGGCCGTCTTTAAGTTGCGAGTGGGTGGGGCCGCTTCCGTCCGATGGCGTAGTTCGCACGACATCTTAAGAACGACCGCCGCTGGACAAACTCCGAATGTGCGGCTCATCTGCTAACATGACGGGGGGAAAGACGCGCTTCGCATGATTCGGTATGCCGACGCGGTGCGATTCGATCGGCTCGCCGAGCGGGGTCGGAATGAGCCTTTGCGGGTTACCGTCGAGGTCGATGATGGTGACGAACTGGAGGTGTTTCTCAAGCCCTCAGCTCGACCAGAGGTCGGCGTCGAAGGCATGGCAAACGAGTTGTTCGCCGCATGCGTGGCCGGGCACCTGCAGCTTCCGATATGCGAGCCGATCGCGGTCAGGATGTCGCCGGAGTGGATCGCGTCCATACAGAATGTAGCGTTGCGACAACTGCTAGAGCGGAGCTGCCCTGTCGCTTTCGGTTCTCTAGCCGCTGGCGCCGGCTGGCGCTCCTGGACCGGGGAAGATCGCCTGATCGGAGATCGACGCCCTGCGGCGTTGGCAATCTTCGTATTCGATGCCTTCATCGAGAATAGGGATCGGAATGTCGGCAATCCCAATCTGCTCATCCGCGGAGACACGTTCCGAATTATTGATCACGAACTATGTTTCCGCATCCGGCAATGCTTGTTCCCCCGGCCGGAGCCTTGGCGGGCGGGTTATCTGCACAGCGCCATCCAACCTGGCGCGTCTGGCCACGTGTTCGGTGCACTGTTGCGGGGCGACCGCTACCTTGACTTCGGCCCTCTCCGACCGGCGTGGATGAGCTTGTCGGATGACGCCTTGAGCGACTATGCGGCCTGCATCCCAGCTGAGTGGGTCGACGCGAAAGGCGCCATCACAGATGCCTTAACGCATTTGAGGATGGTTCGTGATAGGATCGATGAGTGCCTCACCGAGGTTGAACGGGCGCTGACATGAGAGACGGCAAAACATACACCTACGTTCTGCTTCGCTACCGCCATGATCCGCTGGCGGGGGAGGTCGCGAACGTCGGCGTCGTCGTGCACTGTGCCGACATGGGCTTCTTGGGGGCTAAGGTTCGCCGCACGATCGGCCGCCTTTCAAAGATGTTCCCCGACATGGAAAAAGCCCACCTCATGAGTGGCTTACAGGCGGTCGAACGGGGCGTGATCCGTCTTCGCGAACACAATATGACTGGCATGTTCGTTGTCGATACGGACGCCGCTACGCTCGCGCGCGCAGCGCTTCCGGATGATGATTCCAGCTTAATCTGGAGCGCAATGGGGTCGGGGATCACTCGCGATCCGCAAGCAACGCTTGATAAGCTCTATTCCCGCTTCGTGGGCCTATACGACGAAAGCGCGCGGACTGGCCGCGACGATGCTGCGGTCTGGCAGCCCGTGCGGGAAAGGCTCGCCGAACGCAATCTGGCGGAACGCCTCCAACCGAAAGTTATTGTGTCCCCGATCGACAAGGTTGAGTTCGAGCACGCTTGGAAAAACGGCGCCTGGCATTGCTACCAACCGTTGTCGTTCGATCTAGCGTCCGGCGATAGCATCAGGGAAAAAGCCGCTCGCTGGTCCGGGCATATGACCGGGTTGTCGCGGGCCCCCGAACAGGTGCGCCCTCACTTCATCGTCGGAGCGCCATCAAACGGCGCGCTCGTCGACGATTACCGCCGTGCCATTGATCTCTTGAGGGCGAGCGCGCTCACGCCGGATGTATTCGAAGAGTCCCAAGTGGATGCTCTAATCGACCTCATCCAGGACGAGATCAACACGCACGACGCTCACGCCGGCTAAGGTCGTCGCAACCGCGACTCGCGAAGCATAATTCTGTTGCGGCCGGTTGAATGAATTAACCATCTGCCCCCCAGCACTACGCTGAGTTCAGCCGCTCCCGCCGCGCGGGAGGGCGGGGGGCTCTTGGTTAATCAAGGCTGGATCCGCCGTTAGATGGCGTGCGTTGGGCATCGCCATCCCGTCCCGGGGTGCTGCATATGTAGCGGCACGGGTGGACCTATCAAGGGACCGTGGAATGTCGGACATCCCGCGGCGGCACACTGCACGATGTCGAGCCCGAACGTCCATTGGCCATAGATGGCCCTCAAGCGGATCAGGGGCAGGGTGGGGATGCCCTTTCCAGACCGCCATATCGCCCTGATCATGCCGTTGCGCTGCTCAAGCGTATTGGTCGTTGGCCCGCGAATCTTGCCGTTCCGCCGGACGCGGACGCGCTTGAAGTAGTTGAAGATGGCGTCCTCGTTGCGCGTCAGGTGACCGATATAGCTCCGCACATCTGGCGCCAGGCTGTCGTCATCCAACAATGGGATCAAGCGCTCGATGCAGCGATCCCGGCATTCTCTGGCTTGGGTAAGCGTGATGGCCTGATACATATCGATCAGGTCGTAGCGGGCCCAATATGCACGACTGACGCCTTCTACCCTGTCGAGAATCGGCTTCAGATCGCTGCCGAAGTCGATGGCGTGCTGATCGCCCTTGCGGTGCCGCCGGCGCTTGCGGAGCCGAGCATGGCTCACCGACATCACGGCTGGCTTGAGGTCGTCGAGCGCCTGCGCGAGTTCGAGGTTGCGCTCCACCCCCTTCTTGTCGTTGCCGGCGCGTAGGTCAGACACCGCGACATCGACCGCGCGGGACAGGATCTTCTGGTAGTTGTGGACGACATGCCACTTGTCGGCGATGTGCAGCGCACTCCGAAGTTCATGCCTCGCCATTGACGTGTTGACCGAGTGCATGTCCGAGACGAAGACGTCCACCGCCCCGACGTCGAGCCCGTAATCCTTCATCCATTGCCGGACCGCCTTCGTGGTCGCTGGCTCGACGATTGCGATCAAGTGCCCATCGTCAGCGTCGCCGATCACCATGTATTCGGTGCCGTTCATCTTGAGCCCATCCATGCCGAGCACGGCTGGCGTTGGAAACCGATGGTTCTTCGCCAGCGCATCGGCAAGCTCGAGCGCGATGTCGCGCACGGTGGCGACGGGGACGCCGGTCTCTTTCGCGACTTGCCGGATTGGACGCTTGGTCACCTGGTTCTGGATGTAGAGCAGCAGTCGACCGGTGACATTCTTCCGGCCGTCCTTGGTTGGTCCCTTGCCTGTAGCGGGCCCCTTCTGGGTGACGCTGGTGCCGCATACGAGGCACTTATAACGTCGCCGCTCCACTGAAATGGCCGAAGGCTTTCCCCGCGCGGGCGTGTCCTTGATCCGGCGTGCTATTAGACCCTTGCTCTCCATGCGCCCGTGAGGACCGCAATTCGGGCAAGCCGGGCGGGCTGTTGCGATGACGGTTGTCTCAACAGACCAGTGCGTTTCGTGCGTCCCGAAGTGGTCGACACCTTCAATGCCCAGGAATCCGTCCATGCGAGTATCGTCGCACGCCGCCGGTTAAGGGCAGGTAGCTCCCGTCTCCAAGTGTCCAGACTGAGCCATTTCCCCGCATTGCTGGGTTCGTGCACGCCTGGCGAATGCTGGCAACCTATCCATGGGCATTGGACCGTGCACGTCAGGCGCGGTGCCGATCGTGAGCCTAGCTGCGCCGCCGGCTGTCCACGATCCGCAACAAGTGCGATGCAAGCAGCACCATTTCCTGCGCCTCTCGAGCATCTTCAATCTCAACGGTGCGATGCGAGTGAGGGTTCTTGTAGGAGCCGATCGCGCCTGCGAACAGCGATGACAGAGCCTCCTTCTCCGCTTCCGGGTCATCGGCACGGGTGAGCGGCCCATTGTCCTTGTGGAAGGCGCGCCGCATCATCGGAACGCCATGGTCATCCGTCGCAAAGCCAGCCGCATCTCGCACGGCTTCCTCAACAGCTCGAAATGCGATGAACACCGCGACAGCCAACTTCCCTTGTGCAAGCTGGACCCACACTTCGTCGGCAATCAACGGGTGCAACAGGGCCTTGGGCAACTGGGATGCAGCTGCGTAGGTCTCGAAGGCCGCATCGTCGTTGAGCAGGGCACGACCGCGGCGGGACAGGCGCGAAAAGCTATTGTTTGGTTCGGGCGCGGGGACGATCAGCAGATTATTCAGCAACCACTGCCACGCTTCCGCCGCGGCGAGTTCCACTTCTTCCTTTCGATGGGTCGCGTAGCCCGGCCCGCTTTCGTAACTGAACCCCTCCCCAAATAGCCGATCGCGCCAATCACCGCGCCTTTGCTAAAGATGCCGCTCTGCTGCGCTTGCGCAGCGAGCTTGAGCACCTGGCGGCCAACCTGTTCTGGCGGCAACGCTAAGAGCAGTTCGACATCCGGGATGAGAGTCGCCAAGGAATTCATAGGTCATCAAGCCCGCTGTCCGACGTCGGAGTGAATCTACTTCGCTGATACCGTGAACCTAAGCGACAGTATGCGGTGTCGCAACGAATGCCTCTGATCAGATCGTCATTCCGGTGTAGTATCGATTCGACTCCGCCGAGGTTCACAGCATAAATCGTTGGAATGGCCGCGCTCACCATCTTCATCGACGAGGCCGGCGATCCTGGCATTCGCGACGGACTAGGCTATCTGCCGGGGCGACACGAATGGTTGTGCTTGGGCGCTGCTGTGGTTCGACATGCTCGACGGCAAGCCCCCATTCGGTGGGTGAAGGAGCTGCGAGATCTCGCGGCAACGCGGCAAAGTCCGCAACTGCATTTCACGCGCATTACCCAGGGTCGTCGAGTTCCGGTCTGCGAGCATCTCGCAACTAAGCCGCTCAAGGCATTCTGCGTGGCGTCTCATAAATCCAACATGCGAGATCATATCAACCCCAAGCTGGGCAAGCTCGACCGCGCAGACCAGTTCTACAACTGGTGCACCCGGCTGCTGCTAGAGCGCATCACAAGGTGGGCAATCCTGTGGCACCGCGACGCGGGCACCGAGCCTGAACCTTTGCAGATTGTTTTCGCTCGCCGCGGCGGTCACGACTATCGGCACATGTTCGCCTATTTCGAGACGCTGCGTATGCAGGTGGCGGCGGGAACTTTGGTGCTGAACGGGGGCGGGTTGCAGTCGCCCATGCTGGATCAGAGCCATTGGACAATCGAACCCGCAGAGAAGGTCGCGGGCTGCCAGATCGCCGACACGATCGCGAGCGCCGTCTATCAGGCCGCAAACTCCGCTTCCCCAGTGTGGGACATGGAACCAGCAAAGGCGCTGCGCCCGATAATCGCAGCTGACCAAGCTGGCCTTGCCGCCAATCTAGGTCTTACTGTCTGGCCCTTGCCTCATCAGGCCGATGTGCCCGGCGCCAGCAAGCCCTTCTTCGAACATTTCGGCTATCAATTCTAAGGGTGGCGGGCCCCGGACTCCGTTGGCCATTCGGCAGGTAGGTCGCCACTTCTAGGACGGCCGTCCGACTGGTTCCCCGCGCTTCATGGAACGCGAGATAGGAGCTTTATTCCGGCGTATCCCGCCGGGGCCAGAATCTCACGAAAACCTCGCTAATTCAATACCTTGCTAAGTCATTGAGGTGACTCGATTTTCTAGAACCACCCTGTGGATTACACGCCATTTTAGCGGACCATCGCTTCTGTCGGCTGGTGCCGTCGCTGAGATCTGCTGACGTGCCAGCGCATCGACAAAGTGGTAGTATAGGGGTCTGGCGAACCGGAGTGTTCGAGATGCCCGACGCGTCCTTCCAGCAACCGCTCATACCCGCGGCGCAATACCTGCGCATGTCGAAGGAGCACCAGCGCTACTCGATCAGGAACCAAGCGCGCGCGATCTCGGCCTATGCGGCCCAACACGGGTTCAACATAGTCAAAACCTACACGGATCCTGGCGAGAGCGGGCTGACGCTACGGGAACGCCCGGGACTCCAGGCCCTGTTGGCCGACGTGATCAAGCCAACACGACCCTTCGAGCGGATCCTCGTCCTAGACGTGAGCCGCTGGGGCCGGTTCCAAAATCTCGACCAGGCCGGCCATTACGAATTCATCTGCTTCGAGGCAGGCGCCCCGATCATCTATTGCGCGGAGCTCTTCGAGAACGACGGCACCCCGGTGATGGCGCTGTTGAAGCAGATCAAGCGGTTGCAGGCCGCGGAATTCAGCCGCGAGTTGTCGAACAAGGTGCTGCATGCCCAGCTTCTCCAAGCGAAGATCGGTCACAAGCTCGGCGGCCCCCGCCGATATGGCTTCGACCGCATATTGGTCGATGAAAACGACCGACCCATCCAGAAACTGGAGCGCGGGCAGACCAAGGCGCTCAATAATCAGCGCGTCGTTTATGCGATCGGGCCAGCCGAAGAGGTGCAGGTCATCCGAGACATCTTCGCTTGGTATACACGCGAGCGGCTGAGCATCCGGCGTATCGTAAAACGCCTCACGGATCTTGGCATCCCAGCTGGAGATCGCGCCACTTGGGGTGAATCCCTCGTTCGCCGCATTCTTTCCGACGAACTCGCTCTGGGGGTCTACGTCTTCAATCGCACTACCCAGCGGTTGAAGTCTAAATCCCAAAAGAATCCGCCCGAGGCGCTGGTCAGGACGAAGGTGACGGAACCGCTTATCAGCCGCGTCCAGTTCGACAGTGCCGCGCGGCGATTGCGTATCCGCCGGCATGGCGCGTCACCCGACGAAAATCTGGCGGCGGTGGCGCGCCTGCTTCGCGCGAAAGGCTATCTCACTGGCAAGCTGATAGATCAGTGCCCCTACACCCAAAGCACAACCGTCCTGCGCAAGCAGTTCGGCACCATCCAACGCGTGTATGAACTGGTCGGCTACGAGCCGGACGGATGGTGGCGCCCTCGCGGCGGCCGGCCCCGTTTGACCAAGGACGAGATACTCCTGCGGCTACGGCAACTTCATGAACGCCTTGGTTATGTGAACGAGGACGTGATCAATGCCGATCCGACGGTCCCGAGCGTCAACACCCTCCAATTCCACTTCGGCAAGCTGACCGAGGCCTATCGGCTGGCGGGCGTCCCCTACGGTCGAACGGAGCTGCAACGGCTGGGCCATGAGCGACTCAAGGCCAGGCGAGCGGGTGAACCGCCCCGAAGAATCGCGACGCCTCGGTGGTCTGAACTCGCCAGCAGGTTCAGCGATGACGATCTGATCGAATGCCTGCGCCGCCTTCACAAGCAGCATGGTTACGTCACCGCGCAGATTATTCGCGAAGACGCTCTTTCGCCCACGCCCCAGCTTTTCACGACGCGATTCGGCTCACTACTGAACGCATATGCGCGGGCCGGGATAGAGAACCGCCGCTTCGACATCTGGAGCCGAGCTGGGAAAGCCAGGGCGGCGGCGCGACGGGCCGGCAAGCAGAAGACGGCGGTGGCCCCACAACATGCATCGGGCGCACCGGATGCGCCCTAGATACCGATCTGGTGATCGGATAATCCGTGCCGATGATACGAGATCGACATCGGATCGCGCTCGAGATGCGGGAAGCTGGTGCGAGGTTCCAGGCAATCGGTGAGGCTCTCGGCGTAAGCGCAAGTCGGGCGAACGTCATTTATCAGCGCGCTGTCGTGGTAAAGCTCGAGCATGACATTGGTCTTCGCATGCGTTCGATACGCATTGTCCGCAGTTCCCGGCGAAGCCCTGGAGAGTGGGCAACTATGCTGGCAACCGATCGTGAGGCGGCTTTCCTCGACTTGCTGCAAGAGCCGAACTGTGATCGACGTCATGCCGAGGAAATCATAGCTTGGCTGGATGCCGGCAATCGGGAATTGATCCGGTGAGGAGAGATGCCATGCGCTTCGCAGGAATCGGATTGCTGGTAGTCGGCGCGGGGGTCGCGGCGCTCGGCGGTATTGCGGCGGGCGAAGCGGCCGGCATGATGGCGTGCATCATGGTGGGCGGCTTCATGTTCGTCGCGGGCACGGTTTTCGCATGCTCGGCCGGCGTTATAGACGCAATTCGAGGAAATGGTCGCAGCTAATCGATAGAGCTCTGCTCGAAGAACTAGCGTTTGGTGGAACGAAGTCGATCCTCGACGGCCCGCCAGAAGCGTTCCATCTGGTCTGTCGCATGCTGCAGGACAACGAATGTCTCCGGGGACGCGACGCTTCTTGGATTCGGGATCTCCATCTGGCGCAGCATCTCGTCCCTAGTATGGGCTAGCGCGTCCAGCGGGTCAGGATGCTGGGCTAAAAGCAGGGCCCACAAGTTCTCCAAAAGGAATCTTTGAGCGGTAAGCGCGCCACTAAAATGGTGCAGTTCCTCTATATCCATGAGGCCCCTATAAACCTTCAACTCCCAAGCGTCTGCATCCGCTGAATGCGAGCAGGGCCGGCTGCTACAGCGGCATGGCCCGCCTGCGCTGCAACCGCGTTCGCATAGCGCCGATTATCCTCGCGCAAGCCCTTCACCAAATCCTCGGTCATCACGACCCCGGAGAGATCGTAGTGCTGGGGTGCGATCACCGTCAGACCGGGCCCGCTCGAACCACGCACATTGGGCATGGCGCCCATCGGATAGATACGCCCCGACGCCGCTGGCTGAAAATATTCAGTCCCGAGTTCATTCACGCGGTAAAGCTGCCCACCAACGACATTGCCGCCGCTGGCGCGGTGCCCACTCTCATGCGACAATGACAGCACGCCCGACGGATTGCCCTGCGAGCCTCCGCCAAAGACCGCACCCGCAGCCGACACGATCGAGCTGAAGAAGCCGCCGATGCCTCCACCGCTGCCAGCGTCTTCCCCGCCGAACAGCTTGGCTGCGATCGGTTTGATCAGCGCCTGCTTGATCGCCATGTCGATGAGGTCGCCGATGATGTCGCCGAAGATACCATGCAGGTGCAGCGCTTTCTTCACGCTGTCGTCCAAGCCTTCGTTGAACGCCTGCAGCAACTTCACTTCTTCAGACTCGATGAACTGTGGCCGATCGAGCTTGAGATCGCGGAGATAGGCGGCGCCAGCACCCTCGTTCTGCCGCAGCGCGCTGCGGCGATCGAGCTCCTTCTGGCTGGGCAGAGCATCGAGTTGCTTCTGCGCGATTTCCTTTTCGGCTGCCGTCGCCTTGCTGTCGGCGGCGAGGACGGCGCGCAGCTCCGCCTCGCGCTGACGGTATTCGAGATCGAGAATTTGCAAGGCGATCTTGCGGCGTTCATCGACCGTGTCGGCCAGGCCGAGCTGGGCCTGTAGCTGTTCGCGCTGCTGGTCCAAGGCGGCGCGATCGATGCTACGCGCATCGTCGGCGATCCGGCGGCGCTCGGCGAGGTCGATCGATGCGATGCGCAGATCCGCCGTCTGATCGTTGATACCCTGGAGCGTGGTCACTTGCTCCGCGGTATACTCCCCGGTGCCATCCTTGCCCGGTCCCTTCGCGGCGATCTCCTTGTCGAGCTGATCGCGTTGGAAGCGCACCCGTTCCCGCTCGACGTCCGCGCGCTTGGCTGCGTCGTTGGTGAGGTCGGCCTGCTCGGAAAGATACCCGCTCTGGGCCTGGCGTAGGTCACGGTCATACTCTTCCTGGTCGCGAATCTTGCGCTTCCGCTCGGCTTCGGCCCGTTTCTCGAGCGTTTCCGCCGACGGCCCGGAGCGGCGGCCTGTGCCGGCGGCATAGTTGGCGACTTCCGAGGACACGCCCTGCTGCAGAAACCGGATTCGGCGCTCACGGAGAGCGATGGCCTGATTGATGCGGGTCAGTTCCTTGCCTGAGGCACCCGCCTTCAACTTCTCGAAGTCGGCGATTTCCGCCTGCGCCTTCGCGATCTTGGTCGCATTGGGGTTGGTCGGCGCGCCGCCTGGCAAGTCGCCGGCGGTGATCGGCGCGCTCTGCGCCTCTTTCAGCTCCTTCATGATGCCGAGCGAAACTTGCACCTGCTTGCTATAGGCATCCCGGATGTCGCGATCGGTGCGCCCACCGGATAGCAAGCTCCGCGTGTCCCCAACGAATGCTCGGCCGAGGACGCCAGCGTTGTTCAGGAAATCGCCGCGGCGGAACTGCGCGGTGCTATCCCGTTCGGCCGGCAGATCTTTCGCCAGGCCGAGCTCGGCGGACTGGCTTTCGGTCAATCGCTTCTGGAGCAACTCGATGCGCGCGACGCGTGCCGCGCGGGCCTGGTCATAGAGCGCTTGCGCCAAGGAGCCGACAGCACCGGCGAATGCATTCACCTTTGGGATCGCGCCCAGGGCGTCGGTGCCGACCCCTTTCACGCCGCCGGCCGCGCTGGCTGCTTGGCCCGCCGCGGTCTGCAGGCGCTGCTGCATCTCATCATATGCCGCGTTGGCCGCGCGCACCCGGGCCTCGGTGTCGGCAGCCGCGACGGCGAAGGCGCCGAGCGTAACCGTGATGGCAGTGATCGCGAGGCCCACCGGCCCACCGAATGCGCCGAGGACGGCGGCGCCGATACCCCGTGCCGCGACCGTTGCGGCGACGGCATTAGTGACGAACCCCACGCCAAGCGCGGTGCTGACGACCGCGAGGGCGGGAATCAGCGTGTCGAGATTGTCAGCGATCGCGTGCAACCCGGCGCCGACCGCTGCGGACACGCCACTCGCCTCGTTCGCGCGGCCGATATACACCTCGAGCGCATTCTTCAGCGTGGTGAAGCCGGCAGCGGTGGTGAGCGTCGACTTGGCCGCGCGCTCCTCGAGCGTCGCGGAACCGGCGAGGAAGGCGCGGAAGAACTCCTGGCTCGTGACCGTGCCGCTCAGCACTTCCTGCCGCAGCTTCGCCACCGAGCCGCCGAATCGCTCCGCCCCTGTCGCGACGGCCTGCAGGATGGGGAATGCGCCCTCATTTACGCTGTTGAATTCTTCGGCTCGGACGGTGCCGGTCTGGAGGAGCTGGGACAGCTGGAGCAGGGCGCCTCGAGCGGATTCAGTCGAACCACCCTGCACCTTGAGGGCAGCGGCGACGCCGTCGGTGAAGCGCAGCACATCAGATTGCGACCCGCCGAAGCTGGCGGCAGCCTGAGACGCCTTGCCGTAGAGATCCCCGAGCGAGTTGAGTTCGACGCCATATTTCTGCGCCGATGCGAACAGCGAGTCCTCGACGACGCGCTGTTCGGACTGGGCAACCCCCGCGATCTTAATCCGGTTGGTGAACTTGGTGTAGGCGTCGGTGATCTCGGTCAGCTCGCGCGCCGTGACATAGCCGCCGATGACGCCGGCCGCGCTGCGAAGGGTGGACGCTGTCTGCCCCTGGTTGCGACGCAGATCGTGCTCCGAGAGGTCCGCTGCCTTCCGGGCGCGCAGCTGCTCGATCGCCGCCATTTCGCGCTCGGCTCGCGCCGCCGCTTCGGTATGGGACAGGCCCGCGCGACGATATTCTTCGGCACGCCGTATCGCGGTGAGCTCGTCTTGCATGGACCGGGCGGATTCGCGGTCAGCGACCCTGATCCGCTGCCTAAGGTCGAACTGGTCAAGAAGGGCGTGGTTGATTTCCTTCTCGACCGCCGGGTCAGCCGACGCAATGGCGCGGACGGAAGTGCTCGCCATCAGGCGCTGTCCACCGTCTCCCATTCGCGGGACGGTGGTGCCGAGGCTGCGGCCCGATCCTGGTGTCACGCCGCTCTTGGCGACGCCGCGCTCTACTGCCTCGCGAATGCGAGCGCTCCGCTGAGCCTCAGCGATCTCGGCGTCGGCCTTTTCCTTCGCCGCTTTCTTAGCGCTGCGGAGTTCCCGATCATCCTGCGCGACTGCATCGTCGGTGCGCTTCCGGCGGCTGCGGGCGACGCGCTGTTCCGACTGCTCTGCGTCTTGGGTCGCCCTCTGTCGAGATCCGCCTTTCGCGAGCGCCGCGTCCATCTTCGTTGACGCTGCGGCGAGGTCATCCATCGATTTCGCGGCCTTGCGGTGAGCGGCGATGACACGGGCGTAGCCCGCCTCATATTTTTCGACATCGCGGATGATCAGCTCAGCGACGATGGAATCGACGATGTCAGCCGGCATGGCATACCTCCAGTTCGCGCTGCTCGCGATCCAGCCGCACCAGGAAGCCGCCGATTTCGATCATACGGGCGCGATCCTCGTCGCCGATCTCGAGTTCGAATCTGTGCAGGATGCGCGCGAGTTCAACGGCGGCGGCACACGGTGAGCTGTTGATCCTCGCGTCGTCGGGGTCTGCGGCGTTGGCCACATCCTGCATTTCGCAGTGGATGTAGAAGAAGGGGTGCGCCCCCGGGGTGTCGTGCGGCATGTGTCACGTCCTTTCGTTCGGCGCGCGGGGCGCGGCTGGCCCGAAAGGAAGCCGCCGCGCCCCTGGTGCGCGCGCCGGAGACCGGCGCTCCCGACTGGCCGGTCGGGACTGGCGTGGAGACTAGGCCCGGCAAGACGCTGACGATTACGGTTGATCTCACTTGCCGGGGATATTTCCGCCGTAATCCCAAGGGTGGCGGCCGTGATCTTCGATGGCCATGTCCGATTGGTCACCTGCTCACCGACGACGGATGCCAGCGGATTTCCCCGAAATGTTCGTAAGGCTTGGCTGGGAAGCCATCGAGGAGCACTATGTCACGAGCCAACGCACCGTCCGCCGATGGATGAGCGAGGTTGGCGAAATCGACCTGATCAGGTGCCGCCGAAGCTATCTGCGCAAGGTGTATGCTGCTCGGGGCATCGCCTCGATCGCCGGGCGCAAGCCGGGCAAGGGGACCGGCCTTCTTCCCGAGATGTCAGCGGCTAACCCCGCCCTGGCTTGGATGCCGGTCAGGCGGATGCGCCGCACGTTCGCCGGTGAAATCCGACCAGCTGTGCCGGCGCTTAACCGCGGACGATCTAGCCTCGAACACTAACTCTAATAGGTCCGGTTGGAAGTGGTGGCCGGACTAGCTGTTGCTCGTCGGCGAATCGTGTCTAGTGGGGAGGGCTCCATTAATCCGGAGCCCCAAATGAACGCCCCATTCTTTCCGCCAGCCACCAGACCCGTCCCCGCGAAGTGTAGAACACGTGGTCATGGAACCCCTGCTTCAACGCAGGAGAATCCAATGCCCCTCGACCATACCGACCCGCTTGCCGTGAAGCGCGCGTCACAGGCGAACCGCCGTCGCAAGCACCGCCAGCCCCGGCGCCATCAAGCATCGGTTTTTGCCGACCCGCAGGTCACCCCGGTCGCAATTGCAGCCCGCGTCCCCGGATAGTCTGGCAGCGATCGCACCGAGCCGTCGAACGGTCGGGCCAGCTGCTCCGCCGCTAGGCACGCTGCGTCTTTCTGGCCTTCTTGCCTTCGGCAGGTGGGCGAGCCGGCCAGCGCAAGGCGAGATTCGCGCGTGCGCGCTCAATTCCAGCGGTCGTCCGCGGTCCGGTGCTGGCCCCACCATGGAAGCGACACCGGCCGTTCGAGCCAAGATCCGTGCGCTTGCAGGGCCGACCGGACCGGGTGTGAGCGCCGCAGTTGAGGGCGCGCATCTCGGCATGGAGGCCCAGCTCTGGCAGGTCGGGCCTTGACGCTAGGTCGCGACAGAGCGCGAGATACTCCCTCATGAGAGCGCGGTGGTCATCTGATCGTCTGCTCGCCATCATCGGAACCCTACCAATGCGCGCGCATGCGCGTATCGCTCCCGTAATCTGCCATGCTCGCGCCCGGCAGCTTTACTCGATCCCCCGCCGCCACTCCTTGAGATCACGACGCATCACCCGAAGCGCTCGCCGGATCTCGATCATCTCGCGACTGTATCGCCCGTGCTTGAGGGCGTTCTGGTTGCCGGGGACGCCTGGCGACAGTCCGCCGTGGAGCCGGCACCGGCCGTTGCGCATCGCTGGGGATTGGCACGCCGTATCCCTGCGCGTCCGGGCCAAGCAGCGCTGCGCGGCCTTGAGCGCTGGGGGCTGCTTCGGTTGTTGCATGGGGTCGATCCTCATTTCTAGTTCCAGCCCCCGGCACCCCCGGGGCATGGTGATGGACATCGCCGACGATTGCCTGCGCGCCCGGATGGACCGTGACGTGCTCGACGCGGACTGTCTGCTGGCCCTTTCCGCGCAGCCGGGCGAGCGCTTCCAATTGGGCAGCGAAGGTTCGTTGGAGCTTGACCGCCATGTTGCCGTAGAGCTCGATATGATCGGTGCGGTCCGTCGACTTTGCTCGCGAAAGCATCTCCATCGAGAGCGCATGATTGCCAGCGATCTGGATCGCGAGCACCGCTTCGAGTTCGTTCTGCGGGTCAACGGCCTGGACGAGGGCAAGTCCCGCATTGAAAGCTGCGTCCGATTGGCCCCGGTTCTCATGGCGATCCCGCGTGGCTCCCTCGAGATAACCGAGGTTCCTGCTCAGGAAGCCAGATGAAGTGGTGCCCAGCGCGTCCATCAGCTGGGCAACATGCCCCACCTCATCCGAATGCGGCGAGCCCGGTCCCAGCGCCCCGTCCGGACCAACCTCCCAACGCATATACGCCCGCGCCGGTCGATCCTCGAACGCGGTAACGGCGTGGGCGATCGCTTTTTTGGTCCTCGGGCCAGGATCGATCTTCGACGGCGCGGCTGCGGTGCGTGGCTTCTTGCGCGAGCTCATGTTGTTGCTCCTTGCTGAACGGGCGGATGATGAAAGAGCCCGGGGTGCGGACCTGGCCGGCCTATTGGCACAAACGGCACTATCGGCACGGGCAATCGCCCGCTCTCCCTCTCTCTTTCAGAGTAAGTAAGTAAGTCGATTTTTGGGTTACGCCCCGCGCACGCGCGGGGAGGGAGAGGCCGCGGGAAGTGTCGTGCCAATAGCGCCGATAGTGCCATTAGCCCCTCCCGACCCGCCACAACGGCACAGGGGTGACGGGCCCCATGTCTCTGCCATGCCCCCAGCCGCCGCGGTGGAAGACGGCGCGCGTGTCAGCATCCCCAGCCAACGCCATTCGCTCGTCGACGAGGAAGAGCTGGCGGCCCCGTAGCCACACGGCGAGCCCAGAGAATTCCCAACTGTCACGGGGATTGACGCCGAAGAGGTCGATCTCGGTCCAGCCAAGCGCCAGGGCTGATTCTACCCAGCCGCCGCGGGCCAACGCGATCGCGTCCGCGACGACGATCGACCAGGCCTGGCGATCGACGCCGCGCGGTGGCGGTGAGCGTTCGAGGTCTCGCAGGTCGCGGGCAAGGTTGCCGGTCAGGCCATAGAAGGTTGGTGCTGCGCCATCGAGGGCCGCATCGCCGACGCGCTGCGCCGCCAGTTCTCGCCAGCTACTCACGGTGCACCGCCGGGTTCACGATGAAGTCCTTGCTGGCCCGGCCAGGCGAGGAGCCCGAGCGTGCAGGAGCGGATCGAAGCCAGTCTGCCTCGACCAAGGCTTCAGTCGCGGCATCCACGTCCTGCGCTTGTTTCAGCGTCGAGATGCCGCTCGATCGGCGAACGTCCCTGGCGTTGATCCGCTGCGCCTTGGTCCTGACGATGAAGCGGGCGAGGAGGGCGGCATTGCGCTCGCTGACCGGCAGGGCCGCATCGCCGAAGACCCGCAGCGCGGCGGGCTTCGCATAGCTGTCGATGAAGTCCAGGACGGAGACCATAGTGGCTGCGCTGATCGTTGTCGGCGCCGGCGAGGGACTGGCATCGGCAGCCCAGCCGAGATGCTGGGCGACGAGCGCAACCCGCAGCGCGGTGCCGCGCAGCTTGCCCAAGAAGCCCTTGTAGAGCGGGGCGGCATCGGCGGATGCGGCTTGCCCGTCCCTAATCCAGGCTTCGAAGATGTCGGCGGCATCAGCGTCGAGCCGCACAATTTCCGCCTCTGCGTCAGCGGGCCCGTGCAACTCGCGCAACCTGCGATAGACTTGCTCGAGCAGGCCGACGTCAGCCACGCGGGACGGCCGCCGATACGGTATTGGATCCGGCCATGCCCACAAGAAGCGCGCGACCAGGCCGTCATCGGTGACGTCGAGCAGGCAGTCCGCCAGCTTCTCCGGCTGGATACCGCCGAGGACCGACACGCCGTTGAAGGGAATGGTGAGGGGCTTGGCCTGGCTCTTGCGGTCGATGGTGTGCGGCCGTCCGCCATATGCCTCGAGCCAGAACTCGCGACCGCCCGGCGAGTAGCGATCGAAGCCCATCAGCCAGCCGGCGAGCTCGTCGCGAAGGTGCAGCACTCCACGCGGATTGCCGCCTAGAATATCTCCCAGCGCTTCGGGCGTGGCATCCTGCACGAGCAACCGAGGACGGCTGGGCTTTTCTGGCGCCTCTGCCGCCGCGGGCATGCAAGGCGTGCCGACACCGTCCTTGGTCGCGGTCTCCACCAGTTTTTTCCACGCGGAACGCTCGGCGTTGGAGCGCTCGAGCCGCGTTTCGTAGTCAACGAGACGGGTTTTGAACTGCTCGGCGAGATCCTGCTCCATGCCGCGCAGCGGCGCAGTGGCAGCGTCGAGGCCCGGCGACTTGTTCGAGGATGGGTCACCCACCGCCGCGGTCCAAAGAATGCACGGCTCGCGCCATTGCTCGGAATCGAACGGCTGAACGCGTCTGGTCGAACCGATGAGTGACGCGGCCGTGCCGATCAGGCCGATCGCGACATAATCCACCGGGGAACCCGCGCCTTCTGCGAGATCTTGGATCAACGGCCAGAGATGCCCGAACATGGTGCTCGGCATTTCCGGCGGGGTGCTGCGGCCGCCGGACAGGATCGACATGTCCGGCGCTTGCCAGGGACCGCCGACGAATGGCGCGGAGTCGATGCGATGCTGTAGGGCGGCCGCGCTCATGCCGCGTTCCCCGTTGCGTCGCCGACCAGCTCAGCATTGAAATCCTTGAAGCTCGCGGACGGATAGATCACGCGAACCTGCCGCCCGGCGTGGGCGAAGGCTGCAGCAGCTTTCTCAGCTGCCGCGCGGCCGGCTGCGTCGGCGTCGCCACCCACCACGATCGAACGGATATGCTCCGGCAAGATCATGCCATCGAGCATTGCGCTTCCTGCAGCCGCCCATGCGCTCGGCGCGCCCATTTGCATCAGCGAGAGCGCGTCCTCCACGCCTTCGGTCACTGCCAAGCCTTCTTCCAAGCCGGGACCGAGGCGAACCGCGCCGCCGCGGATATTCCCAAGGCTGAATTTCACCTTGCCGTCTGCCGCAGCTGCTTTCCGCCCGGTCACGGTGAGATAGGTGCGCTGGATACCGGTGGGGTGGCCATCTTGGGCCACCACCAGTGCGATCAGTGCGGGAAGTCGACCACCGCCGTTTGACGCGAGCAGGCCGCTTCCATTTGGCGGTGCCAGTCGTGCGAACCGAAGCACGGGCGGCAGGATGACGGCGATACCGCGAGCGCGCAGATATGCCTCCGCCGGTGTTCCAGCTACGGGGCCGGCAGCTACCCAGATCTCCCGAGCATAGTCGATGCTGCGCGACCGGTCCTTTGTAGGCAGTCGCGGCGCCTCCACTACGGGCAAGTTGCCGCCGCACAGCCGCTCGGCTGCGCCGCGCAGCGTCTCGGTATAGTGCTTCATGACGAAATCCAGGACATCTCCCTCGCCGCAGCCCGCGAAGCAAATCCAGCGCCTGCCGCCGTCATAGATGTAGAAGGACGGAGAGTGATCGTCGTGGAACGGGCAGCGGCCTCGCAACTCGCCGTGGACGGGACGCAGCGTCACCACTGCGCCGGCAACCTTCGCCACCGGCCAGTCGCGGCGGATGGCGTCGATGTCGATCCTGGCGTTCATGCCGCGCGTCCCGCTATCCAGACGATCGCGCGCTTTCCGTTCGCATTGCAGCGCCGCGCGCCACTGTCGCGGATCAGGCCACGCTCACGGAGTTCCGACGTGCGCGGCTGGATCGTGTCGCGATCGATTCGGACTGAAATGGCGAGTTCGTTGGTGGTGAGTCCGCGCGCGCCGGCGGCCCGGATGGCTCGCAAGGCGATGCGTTGAAGCCGGCTGACAGACAGGTCCAGGTCGCGCGCTGCGGCGATCGACGTGTCGACGCCGCGATGCCCGGGGCTGTGCGGATAGTCAGACATTGTCCGCTCCGTCCGCAAGATCTGGAAGGCCATGGCGCTTCAGCAGGATCGCGAGCCAATTGCTCTGGCGTTCGGAGAGCGCTTCGTCGGTGAAGGCGATCTGGCCGAGGAACGAGCCCTCTCTCGACCGCAACGCGGCGCCCGAGGTGATGAGCGCCATCGCAGCTGCCCGGTGGCAGGTGAACGGCGCGCTCATGCCGCTCCGCCTTCCCATGCCAAGCGAGCGACCAGGCGCGCTCGACGCTCGGTGATCCCAAGGGCCGAGGACAACCGTTGCGCGCGATGCGTCGTCAGCTTATCTTCGCCGGTGCCGTCGATGACGAAGATCGTAGGGGCCTGCACCGTTGCCGCGGTGCGGGCCTTTCGCGTCTTATCGGGCCGCGTTCCCCGTGCCGAAGATGCCATGACGATTCACGCCGCCACCGCTTCGGCGCCGACGAGGCGGCGCAAGCTATCCACCTTGATCAAGCGACGAGTGCCGAGCTTGGTGAATTCCAGCCGGCCTTCTCGCATGTGCTTATAGAGAGTGTTGGGACAGACGCCGAGCGTCTCCGCTGCGTCCTTGACGCTGCATGTGATCCGATTTTCCATCGAACATCTCCGTTACTGCTTGGAGATGCTTGCCGGTGAGCGCCTGTGCTCGTCGCTACATCGCGGAAATTGAAAATAGATATTTATACATTTTCGATTTCAGGACTGTGTGAACCAAGGTCGGTCATTCTCACGTCCGGCTTCGAGGGCGTCGAAATATTCGATCTCGAGCGCTAACCGATATTGCTCTTCTGTGTGGTGCGCGAAAACCCCCGGTCGAGACGGGCAGAAGCGTGCTTCCCAACGCCGGAAGGCTTGGGCTTTCTCGACCGCGGCAGCGCAGGTCCGGGGCGTCAAATTTTCCGCGGAGAAGTGGTCGGCGGCGGATTCGGCCGCCTTGGCCAAGGTTAGCTCGCGAGGAGGGTTGCGAAGGTCGTCAATGTAGCGGGCGATCGCCATATCTCGATGAAAGCGATACCGGCGCTCGCCCCAATCCCCCAGAGCGCCGTCCTTCGCGCCCACGATCTTAAACGTCACCCGGTCGTGCTGGTTCTTCCCTTCGAACGCGTCCGCCATCGCTTCGCGCATGATCGGATCGATTACGACGTTCGACCGGAGCAACTCCACCAGCCGATCGACCACGCCAGCGTTCACCCTGCTCATGGCTAGATAGGCTCGAGTGTTGAGTTCGTCGGCCCTCCGCTCGTCTTCTGACATTTCGTCGTAAGCCTTGATCACGCTGACGCGGCCAATCGGACGACGTTGTCGATGCCTGCCAGATAGTCTGCCCACATCGTCATCAACATGCGACGCTTCTCGAAGAAGTCGGTGCGGCGATAAGCTGCCTCCACCTTGTCGGGCACCTTGTGCGCAAGCGCCTTGTCAACCACCTCTTTCGGGATCGAGGTCGTCTCGGCCGCCCAATCGGTGAAGCTCGACCGGAACCCGTGCACGACGGGGATCGTCGCATCGTCCGGGTCTTCTCCGCGTTTCTCGGCCTGATCGCGCAGCGCCTTCGCATAGGCAGACTCTTTCACGACTTTCCCCATCGTCATGTCGCTGATGGGTCTATCCTGTGCCGGCCTGCCAGGCGCCTCCGCCGTTCGCGATGCCGAGAAGACGAGCCCCTCTGCGCTGGTTCGCGCCTCCCAGCGACGGCGCAGGATCTCGATTGCCGCCGGCGTCAGAGGCACGATGTGGATTTGCTTCATCTTCATCCGCGCAGCGGGAATCGTCCACGTGCCCTTCTCCAAATCGAACTCCGGCCAAGTTGCGAACCGGGTCTCATTGGAGCGCACTGCGGTCAGGATTGTGAAGCGAAGTGCATCGCGACCGACCGTCGGCGCCGCACTAGCCAGGGCTTGAGCGAATGCGGGGACGTGGTCGAAGGGCATCGCCTCGAAGTGACTATCGGTCTGCTGCTGCTTCGGAAGTCCCTTGCGCACGGACTTGAGCGAGGTCTCGTCCGGCCGCCATCCTTCGATATGCGCAAAGTCCAGCACGACGCCGATGCGCTGGAGTATCCGCTCGGCCGTGTCGGGGATTTTCAGCCAGATCGGCGCAATCGCGTCCCGAACCATGATGCTCGTGATCGCATCGACCGGCTTCGCCCCGATCGCCGGGAAGACATGGTTTTCGAGCGAGGCCAGCCACGAATCCCGGTGCTTCGCGTTGCGCCAACCCTCCTTCAATTGCTCATGGCACGCTCGAGCGGCCTTCTCGAAGGTCGGGATCACCACTGCGGTCTTTTCGCGTTCAGCCACGGGATCAATGCCGGCCTTGACCAGTCGGCGATAGGCGTCGGCCTTATCTCGCGCCTCGGAAAGCGTGAGAGACCGGCGGTCGAGAAGGCCGATCTTCTCTGCGGTGGCTTGCTGCTCCTTGGTGCGGGACTGCGTCTCCGCAGTGCCGAGACCGAGATCGCGCCGTTTCCCGTCCGCCTGGATGCGAAGGACATATTGCCGCGACCCGGCTTCGCGGACGAACAGATACAGGCCATCGCCGTCGGGGTGGCGGCCGGCACCCGCGCTCTTCACCTTCAAAGCGGTTAGCTTGCCCATAGCTTGTCCCTCATGCTGTCCCACACGATAGCGTGCATATGGGTGCGCAGCAATGCGCAGCGGTGAACAATGCTTAGGCGGAAAGCCCAGAAAAGCTCGCGAGTCGTGCGCGACGATGCGCAGCTGTGCGCAAGCGTTAGATGGCCCTCAGCTCCACCAGCCGCCCCCACCCCCTCCCACCCAGCGCAAGCTTGAACGTTTCGGTATCGCAGGAACCGGGCCGTCGTAGGCCGAGCCCAGCCGCAGCGCGAAACCCGTCCGATTTCCGGCATTTACGACTTCTTCGTTCCCCCGGCGCATGATCGCGCGAGGCGAGCGGGGGGCGGCATGACCATTGAGAAGATCGGCAGGCGCGTGGCGGAGGCGGTGCCGATGGCGGCGCCGGCGCTCAAGGGGGCCTATCGTTCCGCCGAGCGGATGCGGACGCAGCTGGCGCAGACCTGGCCCAGCCTCATCCGCGCACGCACCGAAAAGATCACGATCGCAATCACCGCGCATTGCAATCTTCGCTGCACCGGTTGCCGATATGGGCGTGACTTCATGCCCGGATCGCAGCTCGATTATGCCCTGGTCGAAGGCGTGCTCGAAGATGCCGCCGCGGCCGGCATTCCCTCGGTCCGCCTCTATGGCGGCGAGCCCCTGCTCCACCCCCAGCTCCCCAAGATGGTCGCCCGCGCGACCGAACTCGGCGTCGATGCCTATCTCACCACCAATGCGCTGATCCTCGATCGGCGGATCGCCGAGCTGCATGCAGCGGGACTGCGCAAGGTGACGATCGGCTATTACGGCCAGGCCGACGAGTATGACCGCTACGTCCAACGGCCGGGCCGCTATGCGCGGCTGATCGAGAGCATCGAGGCGGTTCGCGCGGCCTATGGGCCCGACAAGCTCGAACTCCAGTTCAATTTCCTCCTCTCCCGCCGCTCCGCCAGCATCGAGCTGTTCGAGGCCGTGCGCGATTTCGCCCGCAAGTTCGATGCCCGCATCCAGATCGACATCGTCCATTATTCGCTACCCTATTTCCAGGACGGTCCCGAGCTCGATCTCCAGTTCCGGCCCGAGGATCGCGCGCGGGTCGAGCGCCTGGTCGATCACCTCGTCCGCGTGAAGGCGGCCGAGCCGCAAATCCTCACCGAAAGCCCGGCAAGCCTCGCCTCGATCGCCGATTGGGCGCTGTCGCAGGAGCAGATGCGGGTGCCGTGCGATGCGGGCAAGCTGCTGTGGATCGGGGCCGATGGCTCGGTGAAGCTGTGCTACGTCACCTTCGATCTCGGCAATCTGCACGACAAGCGCCTCTCCCAGATGCTCTATACGCCGGCGCATCACGAAGCGGCGCGCTCGGCCTTCAGGCTCGAATGCCCCAATTGCCATTGCGAGCGCGGCGCGCGGGTCGAAAAGGACCCGGCCAGCTTCGGTCGCTACGCTGCCGCGGCGCGCGCCATCCTGGGCTGAGCGATGCGGGTCGCCCATTTGCTCCCGACCCTCGAGATCGGGGGGCGCGAACGGGCGGCACTCGATCTCGCGGCCGCGCAACGCGCGATCGGGATCGACGCCATTCTCGTCACCCATGGATCCCCTGGGGCGGGGCGTGCCACGCTCGATCCTGGCGAAGTTCCGGTGGTGCCGCTCGGGGCCGGCCTTCGCGCCGATCTCGTGCATGCCCATGGCCATCTGAGCGCGATCCCCGCTGCCCGCCTGGGCCTGCCGAGCCTCGCCACCCTCCATGTCGCACTGGGCAGCGGCTGGCGTTGGGCCGTGCCGGCGATCCGCGCGCTCCGCCAAATGGGCCGGGTTACCGCGGTGTCGAACGATCTCGCCCGCCGCTTCTCGCGATGGACGCGGCTGCCGATCGAAACGGTGCGCAACGGCATCGATCTGTCGCGCATCGCCGTGACGGATTCCGTGCCGGCCGGCGCGCTGCGCATCGCGATGAGCGCGCGCCTCCACCCGGTGAAGCGGCATCGCGACGCCTTTGCGGCGCTGTCCATGCTCGAAGCGCAGGGCGTCCGCGCGAAGCTGCTGGTCGCCGGCGATGGGCCGCTGGAAGCCGAGTTGCGTGCCCGGGCCCGGCATCGCCCGAACATCGAGCTGCTCGGGCCGATCCAGGACGTGCCGGCACTCCTCGCGCGCTGCGACGCGTTGCTGCTATGCTCGGATCATGAGGGAACCCCGCTCGCCCTGATCGAGGCACTGGCGGCCGGCCGGGCCTGCGTCGCGACGCGCGTCGGCGGCATTCCAGATCTCGCCCGGGCGGGCGACGGCGTCGTCCTGGTCCCGCCCCGCAATCCTCCGGCCATCGCCGCCGCACTGCGATCGCTTGTCGATTTCGACAGGCGGCAGCGCCTTGGCGCGGCCGCCCGCGCGCATGCAGCGGCCTTCGATCTCGAACCGGCGATGCGCCGCTATCATGCGATCTATGCCGAGATCCTGTCCGGCCGGGCGGCAAGCCGGCCGGTGGCGCGCGCCGATCCGGCCCGTCCCTAGGCCGCGGGCGGCTCCCACAATTCGATCGGATTGCCCTCCGGATCGTGGATGCGCGCAAAGCGGCCGGTTTCGGGCGTGTCCCACTCGTCCTTGGTGATGATCTCGATGCCCTGGGCGTTCAGCTGCTCGAGCAGGCTGTCGAGATCGCGGACGCGGAAGTTGAGCATGTAGCGTTTGTCGGCCGCGAAATAATCGGTGCCTGCGTCGAACGGCTGGAACATGATGCCGCCGGGCTCGGGATGCCAGAACCAGGGGCTGGTCTCCCCCGCTTCGTCCTCGCCATAGCCGCCGCCGACACCCAGAACTTCGCCATACCAGGCCTTCAGCGCCTCCGGGTCCTGGGCCCGGAAGAAGAAGCCGCCCATTCCGATCACCGGCATCTTGATCCCCCTTTGGTCATGCGGCCTGGGCGGTACTGACCTCCCCGGCCGCGGCTTCGAGCAGGCGTCGCTCGATCGATTTCAATCGCGCGCCCGCCTCGATCTTATCGCCGATCAGGTCGGTGAGGTAGAAGGTATCGACCGCGCGCTCGCCATAAGTCGCGACATGCGCCGAATGGATCGTCACCTTCGACTGGAACAGCGCCTGGGCGAGGTGGAAGAGCAGCGCCGGCCGGTCGCGCGCATTCACTTCGATCACGGTGAACCGGTTCGAGGCATTGTTGTCGATCAGCACATTGGGCTCGATCGCAAAGGCCTCGGCGCGCGGGCGCGGCAGCGGCTTGGCCTTGAGCCGGTCCTGCAGCTTGGCGCGATTGGCCAGCGCATCGGCGATCGTCGTCTTGATCCGGTTGAGCCGCGATTCCTCGTCGAACGGGCGGCCGAGCGGGTCCTGGACCAGGAAATTGTCGATCGCCATGCCGTCGCGGGTGGTGTGGATGCGCGCATCGATGATGTTGCCGCCGGCCAAGTGGATCGCCCCGGCGATCCGATAGAACAGCCCGGGATGGTCGGCGGCATAAACGGTGACCAGCGTCGCGCCGCGCTCGGGATAGACCTGCGCCTCGACCGAGAGCTGCGCGTCGCCCGCCGCGGCGATCTGCCGGGCATTGCGCTCGAGCACGTCGAGCGGCTCGGCGATCCAATAGCTTTCGGTCATCCGCCGCTTGAAGACGGCCATCGTCGCCGCATCCCAGCCGAGCGCCGCCGCCAAATCCTCCTGCTTCGCCTCGATCCGCTCGCCGCGGCCCTTCTGCTTGTGGCCCAGCCGCAGCACTTCCTCGGCAGCGTCATAGAGATTGGCGAGCAGCTGGCGCTTCCAGCCGTTCCACACCCCCGGCCCCACCGCGCGGATGTCGACGATGGTCAGCACCAGCAGCATCCGCAGCCGCTCGGGGCTCTGCACATGGCCGGCAAAGTCGAGGATCGTCTTGAAGTCGGACAGGTCGCGCTTGAACGCGGTGGCCGACATCAGCAGGTGCCAGCGCACCAGCCAGGCCACCGTCTCGGTCTCCGCCGGGCTGAGACCCAGCCGCGGGCACAGCCGCTCGGCGACTTCGGCGCCCAGGATCGAATGATCGCCGCCGCGCCCCTTGGCGATGTCGTGGAGCAGCACCGCGACGAACAGCGCGCGCCGCTGGGCGATCTGGCGGAAGATGCCGGTGGCGAGCGGATGGTCTTCCTTGAGCGTGCCCTTCTCGATCTGGTTGAGCAGGCCGATCGCGCGGATCGAATGCTCGTCCACCGTATAATGGTGGTACATGTCGAACTGCATCTGCGCGACGACGCGGCCGAAATCGGGCACGAAGCGGCCGAACACCCCCGCCTCGTTCATCCAGCGCAGCACCGTCTCGGGATCGCGTGGGGAAGTCAGCACGTCGAGGAACAGCGCATTGGCGCGCGGGTCCTCGCGCACCTCGTCGACCAGCTTGGCATCGCGCGCCGCCGCGCGCATCGCCAGCGGGTGGATTTCCAGCCCGTGCAGATCGGCGAGCTGGAACAGCTCGATCAGCCGCACCGGATCCTCGGCGAAATAGGTGTCGCGGGGCAGCGCCAGACGCCCGCGATCGAGCCGGAAGCCCTTTAATTTGCGCGGCCGGCGCCACAGCATCGGCAGGCCGAAGCGGCTGCCGCGCGCGGCGAACTTCTCGTCGAGATGGGCGAGGAACACGCCGGTCAGGTCGCCCACCGTCTTCGCCTGGAGGAAATAGAAGCGCATGAAGCGCTCGACCTTCGACATGCCCGGCCGATCGGCATAGCGCATCCGCTCGGCGATCTCGCGCTGGACGTCGAAGGTCAGCCGATCCTCGGCGCGATGGGCAATCAGATGGAGGTGGCAACGCACCGCCCAGAGGAAATTCTCGGCGCGCCGGAATTGGCGGAATTCGAGGCGAGTGAGCAGCCCGGCCTCGACCAGCTGCGCGGGCTCGCCGACATTGTACGCATATTTGCCGATCCAGAAGAGCGTGTGCAGGTCGCGCAGCCCGCCCTTGCCTTCCTTGACGTTCGGCTCGACGACATAGCGGCTGTCGCCCATCCGCTTGTGCCGCGCCTCGCGCTCGGCGAGCTTCTCGGCAATGAAGACGCGCGCGCTGTCGGCCTGGATCTCGGTCTTGAAGCGCCGCGCCGCCTCGTCATACAGCGCGGTATCGCCCCAGACATAGCGCGCCTCGAGCAGCGCGGTGCATACCGTCACGTCCGCCCGCGCCTCGCGCACCATCTCGTCGAGCGAGCGCGACGAATGGCCCACCTTCAGCCGCATGTCCCACAGCGAATAGAGCATCGATTCGATCACCTGCTCGCTCCAGGCGGTGACCTTCCACGGCGTGAGGAAGCCAATGTCGATGTCCGAATGCGGCGCCATCTCGCCGCGGCCATAGCCGCCCACTGCGATCAGCGTCATCCGCTCGGCGGCGCTGGGATTGGGATTGGGATGCAGCCGCTCGACCGTGAAGTCCCAGAGCAGCCGCAGGATCTGGTCGGTGAGGAACGCCCCCGCCGCCGCGGCTTCGAGCCCGCGCGAGGGATGTTCGATCAGCCGCCGCTCGATCTCGGCCTGGCCGGCATCGAGCGCGGCCTTGAGCTCGGCGGTCGCCGCCGCGCGCAGTCCGGCATTGTCCTTCGCCTCGATCCCCGCCAGCCGCTCAGCCACGCCCCGCCGGTCGATCAGCGCGCGGCGATGAGGGACGTGGTCGAAGCGATTGGGCATGGCGTGGAGATAAGCGGTCGGGCCGTGCGCGTCACCTCCTCATTCCGCGCCGGGGGGCGGCTTCAGCCGACGAACGCCCGCTCCAGCACGAAGCTGCCCGGATTGGCGTTCGAGCCCTCGACAAAGCCCTTCGCCTCGAGCAGCGCCGCGAAATCCTTGATCATCGCATTGGAGCCGCACAGCATCACCCGATCCGTCTCCGGATCGAGCGCCGTCGCGCCCTTCACCGGCGGCTGGAACAGCGTGCCGTTCTCGATCAGCTCGCCGATCCGCCCGCTCGTGCGGAACGGCTCGCGCGTCACCGTCGGGATATAGTGGAACTGGAGCAGCGCCTGGTCCGCGACCAGCGGATCGTTGGCAAGCTGCGCGGTGAGCTCGTCATGATAGGCGAGGTCGCTCACTCGCCGCGTCGAATGGACGATCACCACCTGCTCGAACCGGTCGTAGATGTCGGGATCGCGCGCCAGGCTGAGGAAGGGCGCGAGGCCGGTGCCGGTCGCCAGCATGAACAGCCGCTTGCCGGGCAGCAGCGCGTCGGCGACCAGCGTGCCGGTCGGCTTCTTGCCGAGATAGAGCTGGTCGCCCGGATGGATGCCCTGGAGCCGCGAGGTGAGCGGGCCGTCGGGCACCTTGATCGAGAGGAATTCGAGCTCGTCCGACCAGGTCGGGCTGGCGATCGAATAGGCGCGCATCAGCGGCTTGCCGTCGACTTCCATGCCGATCATCACGAATTCGCCGGCGCGGAAGCGGAAGCTCGCCGGCCGCTCGATCGCGAAGCTGAACAGATGCTCGTTCCAATGCTTCACCCAGCGCACGGTCTCGATCTGGAACGCGGCGTGCTCGGGAAGGACGATGGGGGGACGGGCGTGCATGTTCATCGTTGGAATTCGACCTGTATTCTCTGGTTCAACGCGCCGCTGCCGGGGACGCGGTACGGCGTGACGCGACGAAGAAGTGGTACCGGGTTGCTGCGCAACTAGGGCGATTGGCGGCGGGCGCAAGCAACATCGGCTCCTTCTCGTTGATATCTGCGCTTTCCCGGATGCGGCTGCTGCATCCGCGCGGGCGGCGCCGCCCCTTCGGGAACGACGCCGCGCCGCATAGCCTTATCGCGATCAATTCGCAATTAGCGGTTTAACGCTCGATTTGCGCCTCGGCCTTGGCGAACAGCGCGAGCTGCTCGGTCAGCGCGTCGATCTTCTCGTGCAGGCTCTCGATCTGGGCCTCGGCGCGCTGGTTGGTCTCGTAATCGAGCCGCGCCTCGAACCGGTCCTTCGCCGCCTGGCGGTTCTGGCTCATCATGATGATCGGGGCCTGCAGCGCGGCGAGCATCGACAGCATCAGGTTGAGGAAGATGAAGGGAAAGGGATCGAAGGCGTGTGCGACCAGCACGACGGTGTTGAGCACCGCCCAGCCGACGAGAAACAGGCCGAAGCCGATGATGAAGCTCCACGAGCCGCCGATCGCGGCGACCCGGTCGGCGAGCTTCTCGCCAAAGGTCAGCCGCGCGTCGAACAGCACGTTGGGATCGCGACCTGCGCCCAGGCGGCGGAGATCCGAGAGGAAACGGATGGCTGCGTTCATTGGTACACCTCACTGCCGACCGGCCGCCCAAGGCCGGTGCGCGAGGTGAGCGAGGATCAGCTCAGCGCGGCGGCCCTGGACGGCACGGTCGATCGACTATGATCGTTGCTGGACATGACCCCATTCTCGGGATTGTGGGCGAAACGGGAGCGCGGCTGCGCACCCGGCGCGGCAAATGGTCCCATTCGCCGGAGATTTCAACCCAAAATCGCCCTCTCCCGCTTTCGCGGGAGAGGGTTGGGTGAGGGCCCTTCTTCGGTTAACCTTAGCCCACCATGCCCGGCCCGATCCGCCGTCGAACCAGCCCCCACGCGGCCCACCTTCGCCAGCAACGGACCGACGCGGAGGCGCGGCTATGGGATCATCTGCGCAACCGCAAGCTCGGCGGCTTCAAGTTCCGCTTCCAGGCGTCGATCGGGCCCTATGTCGTCGATTTCCTCTGCAAGGAGACGGCGCTCGTGGTCGAACTCGATGGCAGCCAGCATAGCGAAGCGACCGATCGCCTCCGGACGCAATTCATCGAGTCGGAAGGCCATCAAATCCTCCGCTTCTGGAACAATCAGGTATTCGAAAACCTCGACGGGGTGCTGCACGCGATCAAGGCCGCGTGCGAGGCGCGATCCTGGCGGCCTGTCGAAGAATAATTACCCTCACCCCACCCTCTCCCGCGAAAGCGGGAGAGGGCGTTGGGCAACCGCCTCAATCCGACTTCTTCGCAACCCCGACCAGCGCCGGCCGCAGCAGGCGGTCGCGGATCATGTAGCCGGTCTGGATTTCCTGCACGATCGTCCCCGGCTCGGCGTCGCTCGGCATTTCCATCATCGCCTGGTGGCGATTGGGGTCGAGCGCCTCGCCCAGCGCGACGATCTTCGAGATGCCGTGCCGCGCGAACACCGAATCGAGCTCGCGCCCGGTCGCCTCAAGGCCGGTCACCAGTCCCTTGAACTTCTCGTCCTGCTTCAGCTCGTCCGGGATCGCGGCGAGCGCGCGGCCGAGATTGTCGGCCACCGACAGCACGTCGCGGGCAAAGCCGGTCGCGGCATAGGTGCGCGCATCGGCCGCTTCCTTCTCGGCGCGGCGGCGGACATTCTGGGTCTCGGCCTGGGCATAGAGCGCCGCGGCCTTGGCTTCGGCAAGCTGCGCCTCCAGCTCGGCGACGCGGTCATGCTCCGCCACTTCGGGCGCGGCCGCCGCGGTTTCCTCGCGCAGCGCAGCCGCATCGTCCTGCGCCGTCTCCGACACGTTCGTCTTTTCTTCGGTCATTCTTTCCCTGTTCAGGTCAGCAATCGGGCCATCGTGGCCGCCGTGAAATCCACCATGGGGACGACGCGCGCATAGTTCAACCGCGTCGGGCCGATCACCCCCACCACGCCGACGACGCGCCCGTCGAGCGCGCGCACCGGCTTGGCGATCACCGACGATCCCGAGAGTGCGAACAGCTTGTTCTCCGATCCGATGAAGATCCGCGTCGCCTCGCCGTCGCGCGCCGAATCGAGCAGCCGCGCGATCTCTTCCTTGCCCTCCAGCTCGTCGAGCAGCTGGCGGACACGGTCGAGATCCTCGGCCGCGGCGGCATCGATCAGCCGCGCCTGGCCGCGCACGATCAGCACCGGCCGCCGCCCGCCATCCTCGCTCCACACCGCCAGCCCGCGCTCGACCAGCGCCGCTGCCGCCGCGTCGAGCGCGGTGCGGCTCGCCTGGAGGTCGCGCTCCACCCGGGCCAGCGCCTCGCCGAGCGTCAGGCCCGAGAACATCGCGTTCAGGTAATTCGCCGCCTGCTGGAGCGACACGGGATCGATGCCGCCGGCCAGCTCGACCACGCGGTTCTCGACCGATCCGTCCTCGCCCACCAGCACCGCCAGCGCCCGGTCCTCGCTCAGCGGTACGAAGCCGAACTGGCGCAGCACCGGCTCGGCCTTGGGCACCAGCACCAGTCCCGCACAGGCCGAAAGCCCCGAAAGCGCCGCCGTAGTGTTGGCCAGCGCCTCTTCAACCGGTCCGCGCTCGGCGGCCTGCCGCTCGATCGCGGCGCGCTCCTCGGCCGAAGGCGCGCTCGCCTGCATCATCCCGTCGACGAACAGCCGCAGCCCGATCTCGGTCGGCATCCGCCCGGCGCTGGTGTGCGGCGCGGCGAGCAGGCCCAGCTCCTCGAGGTCCTGCATCACGTTGCGGATCGAGGCCGGCGAGAGGCTGAGGCCCGAGATCTTGGAAATCGTCCGCGATCCCACCGGCGCGCCGCTGTCGAGATAGGATTCGACCACGATCCGGAACACGTCGCGCGCGCGGTCGGTCAGCTCGTGGATCGGCGGGGTGGTCATGCAAGCCTATGTAATCAAACCGGCGGGCGCCTCAACCATCGTATCGGCTCCGGGGCGCGTCAGAACTCCCCGGCGACCCCCACCTTCACCGCCGTCCTGCCGCCGCCATACGAGAACCCCGCCGTCACCGCGAGCGGGTCCTCCACGTTGAGCCGATGCGCCAGTCCCCCGCCCACGGCCTGCTCGCCGCGATAGGTCGCGCCATTGAGCACATAGGAGGTTCGCCCCGGCGCGGAGGGGATCGGCGCGGTGCCGATCGCGATCGCGGTGGCGATGCCCTGGCGCATCTCGCGGCGGTCGCGGCCCATCTGGCGGTCGAGCGCGGCGATGGCGTCCGGCCCGAAATCCGACAGTGCAAGATTGCCCGCCCCGTCCGCCGTGACGTAGCGCGTGTCGCCCGTTTGCGCCGCGCGGCTCGCGCTCGATCCGATGCCGGGCATCGTATAGGTCGAGTTGCCATTGCCCAGCGCGACCTGCCCCGCCCGGCTCGCCACCGCACCTTCGCCGATCGCCACGCTGCCCGCCGCCTGCGCCTTGGCGCCATAGCCGAGCGCCACCGCCGACTGTCCGTTCGCCACGCTGTCCGCCCCGATCGCGACTGCGCCGGTCCCCGTCGCGCTGTTGTCGGCACCGAGCGCCACCGCGCCACGACCGATGGCGGTATTGGGATCGCCGATCGCCACGGCGCCCGCGCCCGAAGCGCGATTGTCGGCGCCGATCGACACCGCCGCGCCATTCTCGGCGACGGCGCCGGTGCCCAGCGCTACGGCATTGTCGCCGCTCGCCTTGGCCCCGCTGCCGATCGCCATCGCATTGGCGCCGGTCGCAATCGGCGTCGCGCCGCTGCCGTTGACGGCGAGGTAGTTGGTCCGCGCCAGCGCCGTGTCGGCCGAGGCCTGCGCCGCCGCTGCACTATCGCGCGCGCTGGTCGCCACGGCCTGGGCCAGCGTGGCGCTCGCCTGGGCGGAATCGGCATTTTGCTGGGCATGGTCGGCGCGCGTGCGCGCATCGTCGGCCGCGGTCTGCGCCGTCGCGGCATTGGCGAGCGCGGCGTCGGCCACCGCCTTGGTCACCTGGTTGCTCGCCACTGCCTGTGCGGCGAGATCATGCGCGGAGTCGGCCCGTGCCTGAGCCGTCGCCGCCTCCTGCCGCGCAGTGTTGGCGGTCGACTGCGCCGCCGCAGCCTCGACGCGAGCGGTGTCCGCCGTCGCCTGGGCGGTCGCCGCATTGGCGAGCGCGGTATTGGCGGTGCCCTGCGCCGTCGCCGCGTCGCTGCGCGCGAGATCCGCAGTGCCCTGCGCCGTCGCCGCATTGGCCAGCGCCGTGTTCGCCGTGCCCTGCGCCGTCGCCGCCGCAGCCACCCCGCTGTTCGCCGTGGCCTGCGCCGCCGCGGCATTGGCCAGCGCGGTGTCGGCGGTCCCCTGCGCCGCCGCCGCCGCGGCCACTGCCGTATCCGCGGTCGCCTGCGCCGTCGTCACATTCTGGTTGGTCGCGGCGAGTTGGCTGCCGTTCACGGCATCGGTGCTCCCCGCCGCGACATTGCCCGCCGCGACATAGACGATCTTGCGCTGCTGGCTCGCGCTGCCGACCGAGACGACATAATCGCTGCTCGCCACCGATCCGGCACCGAGCGCGATCGACCCGATCCCCACCGCGCTGGCGCCCCGCCCGAAGGCGAGCGCATCCGCCACGCTCGCCTGCGCCCCGCGTCCGAACGCCATCGCATCCGCCGCACTCGCCGCCGCGCGCGAGCCGAGCGCGATCGAATCATTGCCGTTCGCAGCGGTGACTTCGCCGGGATCGTACGACCCGTCATTGTTGAGATCGACCCAGCCGCCGATCGCGACGGCGTTGGTGCCCCCCGCCTGGGACCAGATGCCGGCCGCCACCGAATTGTTGCCGACCGCCTGGGCGTTCGCGCCAAGCCCGACCGCCCCCGCCGCCCCGCGCGCCGACGCTCCGAGCGCCGTCGAGTTGCCGGCATTGGCGATCGCGGCGGTGCCGACGCTGGTCGAGCCTTGCCCATAGGCGCCGGCGCCGCCGCCGATCGCCGTCGTCCGTGCCGCGGCCGCATAGGCCCCGCTGCCCACCGCCGTCCCATAGACGTCGGTCGCCGCGGCGGACATGCCCAGCGCGGTCGAACTGGCGCCGGTGGCGATGCTGAACGCGCCCAGCCCGGTGCTGCTGTCGCCGCTCGCCTCGGCGCGATAGCCGATCACCGCCGCATAGCGGGCATTGGCCTGCGCGACGGTCCCGACCGCCACGCCGGTGGCGCTGGCGATGCTCTGCTCGGCCGCGGAGATCGATCCGTCATTGTTGAGGTCGAGCGCGCTGCCGATCGCGATGCCGGAGGTGGTGCTGGCCGAATCGCCGATCGCGATGCCGCCGCTGCCGCTGGCCGTGGCGGAATCGCCGAGCGCAACCGACGACGTGCCCGATGCCCGCGCCAGCACGCCCGCCGCCAGCGCGCTCACCCCCGCCGCCTCGGCCTGTGCGCCAAGCGCGGTGGCGTTGTTCGACCATGCCTTGGCTGCGTAGCCGAGGGCGGACGCGTTGACTTCGCCGGAGCCGTCGCCAGCCACGGCGTTGCCGCCGATCGCGACGCCGCCGCCATTCGAGTTCGCCAGGCTGCCGATCGCCACGCTGAACTGGCCATACGCACGCGTGGTCTCGTTGGTGAACGTGTAGCCGTCGCCATCATAATCGTACGCGGCGCCGATCGCGATCGCCTGGTTGCCTGCGGTCGCCTGCTGTCCGATCGCCGTTGCCGAAATCCCTGCCGAGGCTTGGGTGCCCAGCGCGGTTCCGTTCTCGCGCGCGTTGCTCGTGGCGCCTACCGCAGTCGCATTTGGCGCGGGAGCGTTCGCATTGCTGCCGATCGCGGTAGACTGGTCGCCCGAGGCTAGCGAAAAAAAGCCTGCCGCGGTCGAACGGTCGCCGCTCGCGCTTGAGTACATGCCACACGACACCGATCGGCTGCCGGTGGCATTGCCCTCGCTGCACGTATCCTGCGCCATGGCCGGGTTGGCCAGCGCCAGTGCCGTCGCCAGTGCCAGCCCGCCCGCCGAGGCGCGCATCCATGCCCGGGCGTTTGCGCCCGCATCCCGCGTGTCGATCATGCTATCCCCTGTCGCCGGCCGCCCGCCTCGCGGCTCGCGCGCAACCGGTTCCGATCGCGCGACAATCTGTTAAGCAGGGGCCGGGGGGCCCAAGGAGTCCAAAGATTGCATCGAATCGAGGGGAACGGTTCGCCGCTGCTGCCGCCGCTGGCCGCGTTCGAGGCGCGCGCCGCCACCTTCCTCGCCGATCCCGGCCTCCGCCCGGCGCTGGCCGGTTATTGCCGCGCGATGCTCGAGCCCGATGCCGAGGCCTGGCCCACCGCCAAGTTCTTCAACCAGTTCGGCCGGTACATGGTCGGCTTCCTGCTGATCCACCAGCATGAGGCGTGGCGCGCGCAGGGCGGCCCCGCGCCCACCCTCGGCCGGCTCCAGGCGACGAGCAGCCTCAGCCCGCGCCAGACGGCCAATGTCGTCGCGGGGCTGCGCGCCGGCCATCTCGCCGAGGCCGAGCCGGGCCCCGACGGCCGCGCCCGCATCCTCGTCCCCACCGCGCCGCTGGTCGCCGCGATCGCCCGCTCGATGCTCGCCTTCCTGCGCGCCGCCGACACGATCGAGCGCCCCGCGCGCGCCCGCGCGCCCGCCTTCGAGTCCAGTCCCGACCACCAGGCCGCGCTCGTCCACCGCACCGCCGAGTTCGCCCTCACCCACGGCATCCTGCTCGATCGCTTCCCGCGTGTCTTCCACTTCACCGGCAAGGATTGCGGCTATCTCGTCCTCGCCGCCGTGATCGCCGCCGCCTACGCCCCGGCCGGCGGCCCCGCGCCCTCGCTCTCCTCGCGCAGCCTCGCCGGGCGCTTCCGCGTCTCGCGCTCGCACATCGCCAGCCTCACCGCCGCCGCCACTCGCGCCGGCTGGTTCGAGACCGACGGCCGCGGCCGCCTCACCGCGATCGATCCGGGTTTCCGTGCCGAATATGACGCCTGGGCCGCCGCCCAGCTCGGCCTCCACACGCTCCTGGCCGAGCAGATTCTCGGCTGAACCGACACCGGCCCACGCCCCCTAGAAACGCCGCACCCCCGCCTCGCCCCTTCCGGCCAGCATCAGCGCCCACAGCGCCCAGACCATCGCGTCCGCCCGGTCCGGCGATCGCCCCGGCCCGTCATAGCCCGCCCCGCTCGCAAAGCCCGCCAGCTCGTCCTCCAGCCCCTCGAACCGCCCGGCGAACCGCACCCGCCCCGCCTCGAACAGCGCCGCCACCGGCTCGGCCCGCGCCACTTTGCCCACGCCCGCGCGCACCGGCATCACCGGCAGCCGCGCCTCCGCCGCGCGCAGCACCGCGCGCACCATCTCGCCGCCCTGGTTGGTCTCCACCACCACCCGGTCCGCGCCGTGCGCCTCGGCCGCCGCCGCCACCCGCCGCGCCCAGCCCTCGGGCGAGAGCCCGCCGGCCGAATGATCGGCCAGCACATGCCCCACCCCGTCCGCATCCACCCCGCACGCGACGATCCCGCACACCCCGCCCCCGCTCGCCGGCGGGTCCACCCCGATCACCACCCGCACCAGCGCCTCCCGCGCCGGCACCGCCCCCCGACACGCCGCGATCAGCGCCACCGGCCACAGCGCCCCCGCCCGGTCCTCCAGCAGCGCCCCGTCGATCTCCTCGCGCCCGCGCCGCGTGCCGGCAAAGGCGCGGTCCATCGCCGCCACCCAGGCCGCCGGCAGATGCGGGTTGCGCCACGAAGCCCCGCCCGTCGCCACCGTCCCCGCCTCCGCCAGGATCGCCTTCAGCGCCGCCACCCCCGCGCGCGGCGTCGTCGTCACCAGCGTCCGCGGCGCCTCGCCACAGCGCAGGCCCAGCTGCAGCATGTCCCAGGTCTCGCCCGGATGCCGCCATTTGGCGAGCTCGTCGCACCAGGCGAGATGATGTTCGGGCCCGCGCAGCCCCTCCGGGTTCGCGCCCGAATAGAGCGTCGCTTCCGCCCCGTTCGGCCAGCGCACCAGCCATCGGCTCGGCAGATATTCGGGCGTCTCGTCGCGCCCCGCTCCGGCGGTGGCGAGCAGCCCCGAGGGTCCGTCGACCATCACGCGCCGCGCCTCCCCGATCGTCGCGGCGACCAGCGCCACGCGCACCGCCCCGCCCGCGCGCACCTGGTCATGGACCCAGGCGCTGCCCGCCCGCGTCTTGCCGAAGCCGCGCCCCGCCATCAGCACCCAGGTCCGCCAGTCCCCCGCCGGCGGCACCTGCCCGGCATGCGCCCATTCCCCAAAGAAATCCCCCTCGATCGCCGCGACCGCCTCCGGGCCCATCGCCCGCAACACCGCCGCCCGCCCCGCAACCGGCAGCCCGCGCAACCCCGAAACCACCACCCCCATCCCACCCTCCAAAGCAAATGCAGCAGCCCCTCTCCCCCAAACCTCCCTCTCCCTTTGGGAGAGGGAAGGGGCCCGTCGCAAAGCGACGGGAAGGGTGAGGGTGACCAAACCTCCCTCTCCCCCTGTGGGAGAGGATCATCAGGTCGGCCATGCCCCCGGCATGGCCTGAACAGCGCGGGGCGCTGTTCACCTGATGATGGCCCGCGCCGAAGGCGTGGGAAGGGTGAGGGGCACTCAAAAAGCCCCAAAACCCCTCACTCCCCCGCCCCCTCCCGCTCCCGAACCCTCGCCTCCCCCCGCTCGATCGCCTCGATCTTGCGCAGGATGCTCGAGCGAACCTGTTCGATATCGACCGGCTTGGCCCGCGAGTCATAGCGCTGCGCCGGCCCGCCCTTCACGGCGGCGCGGTGGAGCCGCAGCAGGTTCATCGCCTCGGGGATCGACATCGCCGGCTCCCCGTCCTCGTCCCCGCCCGCCGCCGCCGCCCCGATCGCCACGCGCCGCAGGCTGTCGGTGGCGAGCTCGACCAGCGTCATCTCCAGCCGCGCATAGCCCTGCTCCAGGCACTCGGCCCATTCCTCCGCAAAGCCCGGCCATTTCTTGCGCCGCTGATAGACGGCAGTGGTCGAAAAGCCCGCCTTGGCGCAGGCCGCGCGGACGTTGCAGGTGGCGGCCAGCTCTTCGAGGAACACCCGCTCCGCCCGCTGAGACCAGCGCGCCCCGCCGGTGCGGATCACCTGCGTCTTGCGATTGATCGCCGGCCGCACGACGCGATCGTCATTGGCGATGGCGGCAGGAGCCCCCTGCCCAACGCCGCCCGCGTCCCCGAGCCCGCCCAACCCCGCCAGCCCTCCACCCGCACCGCCGCCAGTGCCGGCGGAACCCGCCAAAGCCTCCCCCACCCGAGCCGTCCGCCCGGGCCCGCCAAGCCCCACCCGCTTCGCCATCGCCCCACTCCCGCTGCCCCGGAAACGCAAAAGCCGCCCGGCGCAACGGAGGCGCAGGACGGCAGTGTTCTTGATTTGTACCAGATTAGCGTGACGATGTCAAGGCCGCAAGTGCGCACGCGCCCAGCGCAGCTGGAAGCGAGACGCACAAGGCCGGCCGGGCTCGGCGAAGCGGAGCTTCGACGTCACGGGATTTACTCCCGTGACGGGCTGTTTGGTGGTGGCGGTGGGTGGCGCATGGGCCGTACGCGTTGCGGCGGAAAATGGCCCGGCTGCGGTCGTGCAGGTTTCAGATGATCGACGCAAGAAAGCTGCCGTTTTCCGCGGGTCAGCGCAGCCGACCGCTTTCGACCAACACAAGATATTCGGTGTCGTTGATGTGAGCGTCAGCTTTTGCTGGAATCCGCCAGTCGGGTCGTAAACTGGCCGGTGCACGACCGATGCTTCAGCGCCGGGCTGTGGTTGGCGGATTACACGGGCGGTCGATTGTCGTTCGGGAACGAAAGGGCGGCGCCGTTGGGGCTCCCCAGCGCCGAGTATATCGGCGCTCGCAAGGGACCATCGATGTCTAGTCTAGGATCCAGATGAGGAAAGGGGAGACCCTCTCGCGACGATCTCCCCTAGCACCTTGCGGTGTAATTCCAAAAGGCCGGTAGGGCCGAGCAGCCGAAGCTGTAGGCCATATATAGGCTCAAGGAGTTAAAAACTCAATGTGCGCCATATCGCTAAGCGCTTGATTTCTCATCGCTTACACATCAAAATTGAATCGTTTGCATGGTCGCCTGTTTCTTGATTCCCTTGATAGGGTACGCTGTAATTGATGACCTTGATAACCTTGAATGCTTTGATTCCCTTGATAGGGACAAAAAACTGTGATACCGGCGCGATGTGGAACGATCGGGAAATGCGCCTTTGGACGGTTCGGCGTCCTCGAAAGCCGAATCAGTTGACGCTGATCGGCTGCGCGGTCGCGGTCGGGGCGGCAATTTCCTCGCGATCGATCGGAAGGCCTGGGACCGCCTGTGGGAGGTGGAGACCGGCAATCGGCTGAACCTCGTGACGGCCTATATCGTGTTGCTTGCGGGGACGGGCAGCGACCATCAGCTCAGCAAATGGTCGGCCAAGGCGTGCGAACAGCATACCGGCATGGGAAAGCCGCGCGCCAAGGTGGCAATCGACGAGCTGATTGAGCATGGTTTCGTCGCGCGCACCGACAGCGCTACGAAGCTCCATCCACAATATCGTCTTCAGCCAATCCCGCTGGATAGCGACCCCATCTTTCTCCCCGTTGCGCTCGTGACGGGGATCGAAACGGAAGCCTCGATGCTCCGCCGGGTCCGCGAAACGGGCGATGCGCTGCTGCTGCGGATGCTGGTCGACCTTTATGGCCTGGTCCAGCTCGACGCGACGTTCGGTGTGCCGGTGAGCGCGTTGAGCGAGACCGCGCCCAAGGACTATCCGGCGCGAAAAGTTTTCGAGATCGGGATTCATTCGATCTGGGCGCTACGCCTGAGCGGTGGATCCAAATCGGCCTCCGGCGATTGGGCGGTCCGGCACCGCGCCAAGAGCCGCAGCAAGGATGGCGCCTGGGAAGACTTTTGGACGCGGGTCGGCGTCCTCGAGAAGATCGGTGCGATTTGGTACGAACCATGGATATTCGACGGCGCCGAGGCGGACGCGGAGCCGCTGTTCCCGGTAGACTTCGCGGCGTTGTATCACCGCGCGGAAGGTGACGACGTCGCGCAGCTCACCAGCACGATGCTCGATGCAGCCGCCAACCTATCGGAAGAACGCAGCGATCTGCTCGGTCGCTATAGCCTCGACATGCTGGTGACGCTGGCACAGCACCGCCGCGCGCCGGGCATCCGAGGCGTCGCGCGGATGCGGATCGAAGCCGACACACCCGGTCGCCGGCTCTCCTATTACAAGCGGCGCACGCAGATCGAGATATATGAGGCGGGCTTTCGCCAGGTGGCGCTTGATGCGCTGCGCGGGGAATATAGCCGCCCTATGAACACCGCCACGCCGAAATGACCGGCCAACCAGGAAGCAGCAGCCCCATCATGTCGAAGGATAGTCCGGGGGATCAGACGGATGTGGAGCCGCCGTTCCCGACCGATGAGGAACTGCTGGCTGCTGGCTACGTGCCGATCGACTTTTCGAACATGCCGGACATAGCCGATCTTGTAACCGAAGCCGGACACCCGTTTCCCCATCACCACGAGATTATCAAGGCCGGTTATGTGCCAATCAGCCGGCGCGAACGCCGCATTCTCAGCCGTCCGCGCACGGCGCAGATGTATTGGATAGATTTTCCGCACGACGCCTACGCGCCCGAGTTCGTCGGCGAGCATCCCGGCATCGTCATTCGTGCGGCCAACTCGCTGCACGACACCTGCGTCATCCTTCCCGTCACCAGCAGGAAGCAGAAGGCGGGCACGCACTTCCACGAGCTATCCAAGAATCCCAATCCCAAGGGACAGGAGGAAGGCCGGATCGCCTACGTGGTTTGCGATCACCTCTACACGGTCAACATCAACCGTCTCCGGCCGCTGGTCCACGAGGGGAAGGCGATCTACCCCAAGGTCGAGCCGGACGATCTGACGGCGATCTTCGCGATCGTGCAGAAGGTGTTGGGGGCCGCATTCGGTCCGGCGCAGGCCATCGTCGCGGCGGGGACGCCCGTGCCGGGCACGATGGCCGCGGCGCCGGCAAAGCCGCTCGGCCCCAAGACCCTCACGCTGAAAAGGAGATAGGGCGGTGACGGGGTGGGCGGAACGAGCGGCTGCAACGCTATTGCCGCTCAGCCGCGCGACCACCCTGGTGGCGGCGTTGCGCGAATGGTCCTATGCGGGCCGCTTCTTCGATCTGGAGGCGACCGACGGGACGTGCGAGCTGTGCGGGCAGCAGGATCTTCGATACCATTTCGAGATTGAGAACGAGGCAACCGACGCCGCGCTGCTGGTCGGGTCGGAGTGCATTAAGCGGTTCGAGATTGCCGGCATCGATGAGCAGGGGCGCCGGCTCGGCGCTGAAGCGACCGGCAAGCTCGTCGATCGTCATCGGCGCGGTCTGGTCGAGGACGCGCGCAAGCAGCGGGTGATGACCGCCCTGCTGAAGCTTGAGCAGAAGGCGCCCGATTTCGACGCTCAGAATTTCATCGATTTCGTCGACAAGGGCGCGTTCACGCCGAACCAGGTGGCTATGATTTTCTGGAGGCTCGGCTCGGCCGGCGTCGACTATAGGCCGCCGGACTGGAAGGTCCGGCTGCGCCGGGACACCGACTATGGCCAGCTTCGGACGATGAAGCCTGCGGCGTTCAGACGGGTCATCGCGGCATTAACCCCTGCGCAGCGGCGCCGCGTATCGGAGATCGAGGCGCGCTTCGCGCAAAACGGGCAGCGCTGGCGCTAGACGAACGACGGCTTTCGGGATCGAGCCCGTGAGACCGGAATCGCCGATTATGGGGCGCAAAGCTGCCGGGACGAAAAAGGCCGCCCCTCGCGGGACGGCCTTCATATATCCTTTAGCCTCGGGAGCCCAACGCGGGAGTAAATCCCGCGTCGTCGGTCGGGTTCGGCTTTGCCGACCCGCCGGCCGGGCTTGGCGATCGAACCGGGATTAGCTCGCGCTAATCCCGGACGCCAAGCTCAGCCCATGATCTCCTGTTCGAGCTTCTTGGCCATCTCTTCGATGTTCTCCGGCGGCCAGCCCGGGATTTCCATCCCCAGCCGCAGGCCCATGCTCGACAGCACTTCCTTGATCTCATTGAGCGACTTGCGGCCGAAGTTCGGGGTCCGCAGCATCTCGGCCTCGGTCTTCTGCACCAGGTCGCCGATATAGATGATGTTGTCGTTCTTCAGGCAGTTCGCCGAGCGCACGCTGAGCTCGAGCTCGTCCACCTTCTTGAGCAAATAGCGGTTGATCTGCGAGGCGTCGCCGCCCGCGCCGCCGTCCGCCGCGCCCGCCGCCGGGGCGGCCATGCCGATCGGCGCCGAGCGCGTCACGGCGCTGTCGTCGAAGTGCACGAACAGCGCCAGCTGGTCCTGCAGGATGCGTGCGGCATAGGCCACCGCGTCCTCGGGGCTGATCGTCCCGTCGGTCTCGATCGACAGCGTCAGCTTGTCATAGTCGAGCTCCTGGCCGACGCGGGTGTTCTCCACCTTGTAGCTCACCTGGCGCACCGGGCTGTACAGCGCATCGACCGGGATCAGCCCGATCGGGGCGTCCGCCGGGCGGTTGCTCGCGGCGGGGACGTATCCCTTGCCGGTGTCCGCGGTCAGCTCCATGTTGAGCGTCGCGCCGTCGTCGAGGTGGCAGATCACCAGCTCGGGGTTCATCACTTCGATGTCGCCCGAGACCGCGATGTCGCCCGCCTTCACTTCGGCCGGGCCGGTCGCGGCGAGCTGGAGGCGCTTGGGGCCTTCGCCCTGCATCTTCAGCGCGATCTGCTTCACGTTCAGGACCATGTCGGTCACGTCCTCGCGCACGCCGGCGAGCGAGCTGAATTCGTGGAGGACGTTCTCGATCTTGATCGACGTCACCGCCGCACCCTGCAGCGACGACAGGAGCACGCGCCGCAGCGCATTGCCCAGCGTCAGGCCGAAGCCGCGCTCCAGCGGCTCGGCGACGAAGGTCGCCTTGCGCTTGCTGTCCCCACCCGCCTTCTTCTCCAGCGCGGTGGGCTTTTTGAGTTCCTGCCAGTTCTTAGCATTGACCGACACGGGCTTTCCTCATGTTGGGCGGGACCTGAGGCATCGGGCCCGCCGGGGTATTGCTGCAGGTGCCGCAGGCCGGCCTCTCGGCCCGCGGCGACGTGCAGGACTTAGACGCGACGGCGCTTCGAGGGGCGGACGCCGTTGTGCGGGATCGGCGTCACGTCGCGGATCGAGGTGATCTGGAAGCCGACCGCCTGGAGCGCGCGCAGGGCCGATTCGCGGCCCGAGCCGGGGCCCTTCACTTCGACCTCGAGCGTGCGCACGCCGTGCTCGGCGGCCTTGCGGCCGGCGTCCTCGGCGGCGACCTGCGCGGCGTAGGGCGTCGACTTGCGGCTGCCCTTGAAGCCCATCATGCCGGCGCTGGACCAGCTGATCGCATTGCCCTGCGCGTCGGTGATGGTGATCATGGTGTTGTTGAAGCTGGCGTTCACATGCGCGACGCCGGCGGTGATGTTCTTGCGCTCGCGACGGCGAAGGCGCTGCGGTTCACGTGCCATTTGCTGCTATCCCTTCGAGCCTGAGCTTACTTCTTCTTGCCGGCGATCGGCTTGGCCTTGCCCTTGCGGGTGCGCGCGTTGGTGTGCGTGCGCTGGCCGCGGACCGGCAGGCCCTTGCGGTGGCGAAGGCCGCGATAGCAGGCGAGGTCCATCAGGCGCTTGATGTTCATCGCGGTCTGGCGGCGAAGGTCGCCCTCCACGGTGTAGCCGGCGTCGATCGCCTCGCGGATCTGGAGGACTTCCTGGTCGCTGAGGTCCTGCACGCGGCGCTCGGCGGCGATGTTCAGCTTGGTGGTGATTTCCTTGGCCTTGGCCGGGCCAATGCCGTGGATATACTGCAGCGCGATGACGACGCGCTTGTTGGTCGGGATGTTGACACCCGCAATACGAGCCATGTGTTATTCTCCCAGCTCCACGAGGCGCGGCATGGCAGCTTGCGCCTCATCTCGTCGCGTTGATCCGAAAATGCAGTGGCACGACGAGCGCATATGAGCGCCGCCGCAGCACCGGTGTTTCGCAAGATGCGCGACATATGCACCCGCGCGCGCCGAGTCAAGCGCCGCGGGGCCAAATCGCCAGGAAGATCGCTATACACCAAAGGCCAAGTCGCGCCAAGCACGGTTCGCCGGGGTCGGGCTGCGGATTGTCCCGCGCTGCGCAATCGTGGGGCCTGCACAGAAAATCCACGCCCCGCACAGCCTCCGCTCGACATGCCACGTCTTAGGGTTGCCTCCGGACCTTGAGGAGCATTTGGATGTCGGTGGGTTGGGGGTTGGGTGTCAAGATCGGTGTCACGTTGGCTCTCGTGGCCGCGGCGCATTTCCTTTTCGATCACGGTCATTTTGGGAGTTGGGTCGGCGCCTTTGCTCTCGTTTGGGCTGGGCTGTTGGCATTCGTTCGGCCGGCGCTGCGACGGGGCCAGGCGCTGTTGGCACTTACCGCCGCCGCGCTGCTTGCACTTGCATTGGCCGACAAGCCGAGCCTGCTCGGCTGGATCCTGTTCTGGAGCGCCTTGTCGATCGCCACGATCCTGCCCCGTGCGGGACGCTTCGACGACGCGCTGCGCTGGGCCGTGCGGCTCGGCGCGCATGCGGCAACGGGATGGCTCACCCCGCTGGCAGACCTCGCACGCCTTTCCAGCGTCCGCCGCCGCGGACGACGCTCGCTCGGCAGTGTCGTGGCACTGCTCGCCCTCCCCCTGCTGGCCAGCGCCGGGTTTCTCGCGCTGTTCGCCAGTGCCAATCCGCTGATCGCCCGCGCCTTCGCAGCCGTCCGCCTCCCCGACCTCGACGATGTCCTCTTCTGGTGCGTCATGCTCGCGCTGATCTGGCCGAGCCTGCGCCCGGCGCGCCTGACCACCCGGATCACCAACCTGCTCCCGGACGCCCCGACGGGCTGGCAGGGCCTCAATCCGCAATCGGTGCTGATCTCGCTGTCGCTGTTCAATCTCGTGTTCGCGATCCAGAACGGGCTCGACCTCGCGTTCCTGTGGAGCGGTGCGCCACTGCCGGTAGGCGTGACGCTTGCCGACTATGCGCATCGCGGAGCCTATCCACTGATCGTCACGGCCCTGCTCGCCGGACTCTTCGTCCTCATGCTGCGCCCCGGATCGGCGACCGCCGCGGATCGGACGATCCGCCGCCTGGTCGTGCTCTGGGTCGCGCAGAATCTGCTGCTCGTCGCATCGAGCATCCTGCGCACCTGCGACTATATCGCGGTCTACATGCTGACGCCGCTCCGCATCGCGGCGCTTGTCTGGATGGCGCTGGTCGGGCTCGGCCTGGCCCTGATCTGCTGGCGGATGCTCAGGAACAAGAGCGCGAGCTGGCTGATCAATGCCAATACGCTCGCCGCCGCGACCGCGCTCGTCGCGAGCAGCCTGGTCGATTACGATGCGATCGCAGCGGACTGGAACGTGCGCCATGCCCGCGAGGTGGGCGGCAAGGGCGTGGCGCTCGATCTCTGCGCATTGAGCGAGGCCGGCACTGCCGCGCTGGTGCCGCTCGCGCAACTCGAACGACGCGCGCTCGAACCCCGCTTCCGCGTCCAAGTAATTCGCGTGCGCCAGCAGATCCTTGCCTCCGCCGGGGAGCAACAAGCCAACTGGCGCGACTGGACCCGGCGCGATGCCGGTCGGATCGCGCGGATGCATGCGATCCTCGGCCCCAGTCCCGCGACGCCGCTGGCCCCGACGCCTGACTTGCCAGCCACCTGCGACTGACTGGCCGCAACCGCCCCATTGACCGGAGCGCCCTCGCGATGATCCAATGCCCCATGCCCCGCACGATCCTGGTCGCCGACGACGATCCGCATATCCGCCAACTGCTCGTCTTCGCGCTCGCCAAGGCGGAGCTCGGCACGATCGAAGCCGAGGACGGCGAGACGGCGCTCGCCTTGGCCGAAGCGCATTCGCCCGACCTCGTCGTGCTCGACATCAACATGCCGCGCATGGACGGGCTGGAAGTCTGCCGGCGATTACGCGCCAAGGGCGACCTGCCGATCCTGTTCCTCTCCTCGCGCGAAGAGGAAATCGACCGCATCCTGGGCATCGAGCTGGGGGCGGACGACTATGTCACCAAACCCTTCTCGCCCCGCGAAGTGGTGGCGCGGGTGATGGCGATCCTCCGCCGAACGGCGGCACGCGCGCCGGACGTTTCCCAGGCCACAGGCGAAATCCGTCACGGCCGCCTGACCTTGGATGCGGACGGCTGGCAGGCGCTTTGGGACAGCGCGCCGGTGCCCCTGACGGTGACCGAGTTCGGCATCCTGAGGACGCTCGCCACCCTACCCGGGAAGGTGTTCAGCAGGGATGCGATCATCGATCGGCTGCGCGGCCCCGGCTTCGCGGTCACCGACCGCACGATCGACAGCCATGTGCGCAACCTGCGCGCCAAGTTCGCCGCGTCCGGCGCGGCGGACATCATCGAGACGCGGCCGGGCATCGGCTATCGCATCGGCCCATGCCAGGGCGCGTGATCGAAAGGCTGAAGGCGCCGATCCGGCGCCGTTGGCCGCGCTTGCGCCTGCGCACGATCCTGCTTGTCACCTTCGTCTTCGTCGCAGCCTTGCCCGGCGCCGGCGCGCTGTTCCTGCGGGTCTATGAGAACAGCCTGGTGCGCCAGACCGAAGCCGAGCTCAGCGCACAGAGTGCCGCCCTGGCGGCCAGCACAAGCGCGCTGTGGCCCGGGTCGCGGGGAGTTGCGATCGCCCTCGCTTCGGCGAATGACGGCCCGGCAGGCGGCTCCCTATCAACGATCGACTTGCGCGGTTCGAACGTTCTTCCCGAGCGTCCCGAGCCGCTGCCGACCGCCGGCGCCCCGGACCGCGACGCGATGGCCGCTGCCGGACGGATCGAACCCATCCTGCGCGCGACGGCCGACGCGACGCTTGCGTCGATCCTGCTGCTCGATCCTTCGGGCCGTATCCTCAACGGCCCCTCCGCCGGACGGGTCTATCGCAACCTCCAGGAACTCTCCGCAGCGCTGGCAGGACGGCCGATCACCACCTTGCGGCGCAATGGGACCTATCGAGCCCTTTATGCGCTAGAGTGGCTCAGCCGCGCATCGGACCTGCGCATCCATCATGCCCGCCCGGTGATCGTGAACGGCCGCGTCGTCGCCGTGCTGCTGCTGTCCCGCTCACCGCGCGCCCTGTTCCGCGGCCTGTATGAGGATCGCGGCAAGATCCTGTTTGGCATCGGCGCGATCTTCGCGACGTTGGTGGTGCTGAGCGGATTGCTGTCGCGCGGCATCGTTCGGCCGATCGAGGCGTTGAGCGACGCGACGCGCAGCGTGGCAAGGGGCGGCGGAGAAGTGCCCGCGGTGCCGGAAACGGCAGCGATCGAAATCCAGGCGCTCTATGCCGATTTCGCGGCCATGGCCGAGGCGATCGAGCGCCGCTCGCGCTATCTGCGCGACTTCGCCCATGCCGTGAGCCACGAATTCAAGACGCCGCTCGCTGGAATTCGCGGGGCGATCGAGATCCTGGAGGATCATCATTCTGGCATGTCCGAGGAAGAAAGGCGGCGCTTCCTCGCCAATATCGGTGCGGATGCCGATCGGCTGGCACAGCTCACGCGGCGGCTGCTCGAACTGGCCCGCGCCGACATGGCGGGAAGCGAGCCCGAGGCCGCGGCGGACCTGACGCTCGCCCTGCGACGCATTGCCGACGCGCACGCCACGGCCGGCTTCGCCGTGGAGGTGGAGACCGAAGCGCCTTTGCCGCCCGCCGCGCTGCCGGCCGCCATGATCGAAGCGGTGCTCGACGGGCTGATCGAGAACAGCCGCCAGGCAGGAGCGACGCAAGTTACCATGGTTGCGGCGCGCGGTGGCGGTGGGATTCTGCTGACGGTACGCGACGACGGCCCCGGCGTTCCCCCCGGCGACCGCGAGCGCGTGTTCGAGCCCTTCTTCACCAGCCGGCGGGCCAGCGGCGGCACCGGCCTGGGTCTGCCGATCGCCCGTTCGCTGCTTGCTGCCCAAGGCGCGACTATCGAGCTGGCGGCGGAACAAGCTACCGGCGCTACGTTTGAGCTCGGGCTTCCGGCGGTGGATTAGGTTCGCCTCCCGACGAGACAAAGAGCGGCAGGACCAAACCAGCAGGGAAAGCGAAGCGGGAGAAAGCCTTCCCCTTGATCGGGGAGGGTTGGGCGGGGGTGGCCCTGTCCACGGGGCGATGTCGCTGGTGGAGAGGTCACCCTCACCCTCCCACCGCTTCGCGGCGGGCCCATCGTCAGGTGAACAGCGCCCCGCGCTGTTCAGGCCATGCCGGGGGCATGGCCGACCTGATGATCTCTCCCATCAAGGGAGAGGGGGGTTGAGCCCTAATTGCAAACTGTCCGCCTTACTTAGCGCCGCCGTCCAGGATCGCGTCGATCTGCGCGCCGACTTCGGCGATGTCGGCCATGCCATCGACCTTGCGGACGAGGCCGCGGGCTTCGTAGATCGGCAGGATCGGTGCGGTCTTGGCGCGATATTCGGCCATGCGGGTGCGCACGGTTTCCTCGTTGTCGTCCGGGCGGCGCTTGAACTCGTGGCTGCCGCAGACGTCGCAGGTGCCCTCGACCTTGGGCAGCTTGAACTTGTCGTGATAGCCCGCGCCGCACTTGGCGCAGGTGAAGCGGCCGGTGATCCGCTCGACCAGCGCATCCTCGTCGACGTCGAGCTCGATGACGTAATCGAGCTGGCGGCCGCGCTCGGCGAGCAGCGTGTCGAGCGACTCCGCCTGGGCGGCGGTGCGCGGATAGCCGTCGAAGATCGCGCCCTTGGCGGTGTCTTCCATGTCGAGCCGTTCGCCGATGATGCCCGAGACGATCTCGTCCGAGACGAGCTCGCCCGCTTCCATCACGGCCTTGGCCTTGAGCCCGACCGGCGTGCCCGCCTTCACGGCGGCGCGCAGCATGTCTCCGGTGGAGAGCTGGACCATGCCGCGCTCCGCCTCCAGCCGGCTCGCCTGGGTGCCCTTGCCGGCTCCCGGCGGGCCCAACAGGATGATGTTCACTTGGCTATCCCCTGCTACGCCGCGCTTAGCGCGTGCGACCCTTCAGCTTCGCCTTCTTGATCAGATCGCCATACTGGTGGGCCAGCAAGTGCGACTGAATCTGCGTCACCGTATCCATGGTTACGTTGACCACGATCAGAAGGCTAGTGCCGCCCATCACGAACGGAATGCTCATCGCCGAGAACACCGCCTCGGGAACGAGGCAGATGATCGCGAGATAGGCCGCACCGATCACGGTGATGCGCGTGAGCACATAGTCGAAATAGACTTCGGTGTTCTTGCCCGGGCGGATGCCCGGGATGAACCCGCCATAGCGCTTCAGATTCTCCGCCGTCTCTTCCGGATTGAACACCACTGCGGTGTAGAAGAAGGAGAAGAAGATGATGCCGGCGGCATAGAGCGACATGTACACCGGCGAGCCGTGGCGCAGCCAGGTGTTCATGTTGATGACGAAATCGCTCCACCAATTCTCGCCTGCGGTCATGTTGCCGGCGAACTGCGTGATGGTGAGCGGCAGCAGCAGCAGCGACGAGGCGAAGATCGGCGGGATCACGCCGGCGGTGTTGAGCTTGAGCGGCAGATGGCTGCGCTCGGCCTGGACGCCGCGCGCCGTCTGGCGCTTCGGATACTGGATCAGGATGCGGCGCTGGGCGCGCTCCATGAAGCAGATGAAGAGGACGAGGATCGCGACCCCGACGATGATCAGGATCAGGCGCAGCGGATCGATCGTGCCGGTGCGGCCGCTCTCGAAGAGCTGGACCAGCGTGGTGGGCAGGCGGGCGACGATGCCGGCCATGATGATCAGCGAAATGCCGTTGCCGATGCCGCGGCTGGTGATCTGCTCACCGATCCACATCAGGAACATGGTGCCGCCGATCAGCGAAATGACCGCGCCGATGCGGAAGATCAGGCCCGGCTCGACGACCGGCTGGAGCCCCTGGCTGGCGCCGAAATTCTCGAGCCCGACGGCGATGAAATAGCCCTGCACCGCGGTGAGCGCCACCGTACCGTAGCGGGTATACTGGTTCAGGCGCTTGCGGCCGCTCTCGCCTTCTTTCTTGATCGCGTTGAGCTGCGGCGACAGCGAGGTCGCGAGCTGCACCACGATCGAGGCGGTGATGTAGGGCATCACGCCGAGCGCGACGATCGACATGCGGTTGAGCGCGCCGCCGGTGAAATTGTTGAAGAAGTCGAGCACGCCGCCCTGGGTCTGCTGTGCGAGCAGATTGAGCTGCGTGGGATCGACGCCGGGCAGCGGCACGTAGCTCAGCATCCGGAACACGATCAGCGCGCCGATGGTGAACCACAGGCGCTTCTTGAGGTCGGTCGCCTGGCCGAACTTGGCCAGGTTGATGCTGGAGGCGAGTTGATCGGCTGCGGATGCCATTTCGTGTCTTCGTCCCGGATAAGTGACGGGCGCTCCCCCGCCCTGCGGGGATGCATATAGGGCCTGATCGAGGCTTGTCTAAGCCCCCCAGGCCAAATCCCGTTCGCCCTGAGCTTGTCGAAGGGCCGTTTTCCTGTGGACGAAGGGCCGGAAGAACGGTGCTTCGACAAGCTCAGCACGAACGAAGGGCGGGTTTCCCCGCCCTTCCGATCGTCAGCCCTGCTTGCCGGCCTTCTTGGCGGCAATGACCTTCTGGACCGAGCGGTGCTTGGCCTTGGCCTTTTCCGCGGCCGGCACGATCTCCGGGATCGTCACGCTGCCGCCGGCCTTCTCGATCGCCTCGCGCGCCGACTTGGACACGCCGGCGACGGTGAAGTTCAGCTTCGCCGAGAACTCGCCCTTGCCGAGCACGCGGACGCCGTCCTTGCCGCCGCGGGTCAGGCCCGCCGCGTTGAGTTCGGCCTGGGTGATGTCGGTCGCGGTCAGCTTGCCGGCATCGACGGCCTTCTGGATCGCGCCCAGGTTCACCTCGGCAAAGTCCTTGGCGAAGATGTTGTTGAAGCCGCGCTTCGGGATTCGCATGTGGAGCGGCATCTGGCCGCCCTCGAAGCCGTTGATCGAGACGCCCTCGCGGCTCTTCTGACCCTTCTGGCCCCGACCGCCGGTCTTGCCCTTGCCCGAGCCGATGCCGCGTCCGACGCGGATCTTGCGGTGGCGGGCGCCCTGGTTGTCGGTGAGTTCGTTCAGCTTCATGATCTGCACTCGCTTTCGCTTTTGTCGCGCTGGTTGAAAAGGAAGCGGCGCCCATAGCGGCAGGGCGCGGGCTTGTCGACCCCTTGTATGCGCAGGACGGCCAACAAGGCGATCCGCCGCCCGCGAGCCTATCGACGAGTGCCCCGCTCCTGCTCGCAAACAAAAAGGGGCGATGGTTGCCCACCGCCCCTTCTCGATTTCGCTGCGAAGCGTTCGAAAGGCCTTAGCCCTCGAGCACCTTCACCATGTGCGGCAGCTTGCGGATCATGCCGCGGACCTCGGGGGTGTCCTCGAGCTCCGAAACCTTGTGCATCTTGTTGAGGCCAAGGCCGATCAGCGTCGCGCGCTGATCCTTGGTGCGGCGGATCGGCGAGCCGACCTGCTGGATCTTGATCTTTGCCATGATGCCTTACTCCGCGATCGCGGCCGCATCCGCCTCGGCGGTCTGCGAACCACCGCGGCCGAGCAGGTCGGCGATCTTCTTGCCGCGCCGCTGGGCAACCGACTTCGGCGAAGTCTGCTCCACCAGCGCCTCGAAGGTGGCGCGGATCATGTTGTAGGGGTTCGAAGTGCCGACCGACTTGGTCACCACGTCGGCGACGCCGAGGCTTTCGAACACGGCGCGCATCGGACCGCCGGCGATGATGCCGGTGCCCTGCGGGGCCGAGCGAAGCGTCACGCGGCCCGCGCCGAAATGGCCGTTGCCGTCATGATGCAGCGTGCGGCCTTCCTTGAGCGGGATGCGGACCATCTTCTTCTTGGCCGAGGCCGTCGCCTTCGAAATGGCTTCCGGCACTTCGCGCGCCTTGCCATGGCCGAAGCCGACCCGGCCCTTGCCGTCGCCCACGACGACCAGCGCCGCGAAGCCGAAGCGCTTGCCGCCCTTCACCGTCTTCGAAACGCGGTTGATGTGGACCAGCTTCTCGATCAGCTCTTCGCCGCCGTCGTCCTGGCTGCCGCGACGATCGTCGCGACGGCCACGGTTGCCGTCACGGCCGCCACGGCCGCGATCGCCGCCGCCCGGACCACCACGGCCACGGCCGCCACGGCCACGACCCTGGTTCTCGGCGGGCGCCGCACCGGCGTCCTGCGCCTCGACGCCTTCCGGCGCTGCCTGGTTGTTTTCGTCAGCCATCGATCAGAACTCCAGCCCGCTCTCGCGAGCGGCATCGGCCAGCGCCTTGACGCGGCCATGGTAGAGGAAGCCACCGCGGTCGAACACGACCTGGGTGATGCCGGCGGCCTTGGCAGCCTCGGCAACGCGCTTGCCGACGTCCTGCGCAGCCTCGATGGTCGCGCCGGTCTTGCCGCGCACGTCCTTGTCGAGGGTGGAGGCGGCAGCGAGCGTGCGGCCCTGCGCATCGTCGATCACCTGGGCATAGATGTGCTTGCCCGAGCGATGGATCGAAAGACGCGGACGGCCACCGCCACGCGCACGCAGCGCAGTGCGGTTGCGGCGACGACGCTTCTCGAAAAGCGAGAGACCCTTGGTGCTGATCACTTCTTCTTCCCTTCCTTACGGAAGATGAACTCGCCGTCGTACTTGATGCCCTTGCCCTTGTACGGTTCGGGCTTGCGCCAGCGGCGAATCTCGGCCGCAATCTGGCCGACCTTCTGCTTGTCGATGCCCGAGATCTCGACCGTGGTGTTGTCCGGGGTCTTGATCTCGATGCCTTCCGGCACGTCGATGTCGACGTCATGCGAATAGCCGAGCTGAAGCTTGAGCTTCTTGCCCTGCGAGTTCGCGCGATAGCCGACGCCGGTGATCAGGAGCTTCTTAGAGAAGCCCTCGGTCACGCCGGTGACGAGGTTCTGCACCAGCGTGCGCTGCATGCCCCAAAAGGCGCGCGCCTGCTTGGTCTCGTTGGCCGGCTTCACCAGGATGCCGCCGTCTTCGAGCGTGTAGCTGATCTCGTCGCGCAGGTTGAGCGAAAGGGCGCCCTTCGGGCCCTTCACGTTCAGCACGCGGCCGTCGATCGAGGCGGTGACGCCCGCCGGTACGCTGACCGGCTTCTTGCCGATGCGGCTCATCAGAACACCTCCGCCAGCACTTCGCCGCCGACATTCTGTTCGCGCGCTTCGGCGTCGGACAGAACGCCGCGAGGCGTCGAGACGATCGTGATGCCAAGGCCGTTGCGGATGCGCGGAAGCTCCTGCGAACCCGAATAGACCCGGCGGCCCGGCTTCGAGATGCGCGCGACGTGCTTGATCGCCGGCTGGCCCTCGAAATATTTCAGCTCGATGCGGATGCCGGCCGCGGGGCCCATCTGCTCTTCGCTGTAACCACGGATATAGCCCTCGCGCTGGAGGACATCGAGCACCCGAGCACGCAGCTTCGACGCCGGCGTGAGGACGGAGTCCTTGCGGGCGCGCTGGCCGTTGCGGATGCGGGTGAGCATATCACCCAGGGGATCGGTCACTGCCATGTTCTTGGGCCCTTACCAGCTCGACTTCGTGACGCCGGGGATCAGGCCCTTGTTGGCCAGATCGCGCAGCATGACACGTGCGAGACGGAACTTGCGGTAATAAGCGCGCGGACGGCCGGTCAGCTCGCAGCGGTTGCGGATGCGGGTCGGATTCCCGTTGCGGGGAATCTCGGCCATCTTCAGCCGCGCGATCAGACGCTCGGTCTCGTCGACGGACTCGTCGTTCGCGATCGCCTTCAGCTTCGCATATTTGCCGGCATACTTCTTCACCAGCTGCTTGCGACGCTCGTTCTTATTGATCGAACTCAGTTTCGCCATGACTTAAGTTCTCTTTCCCTTACGCTGCCTGCTTCGCTTCGCCGTCCGCATCCTGCGGGAACGGGAAGCCGAAGAGACGGAGAAGCTCGCGGGCCTCCTCGTCGGTCTTGGCGGTGGTGGTCACGATCACGTCCATGCCGCGGATCTTGTCGACCTTGTCATAGCTGATCTCCGGGAAGATCAGCTGCTCCTTGAGGCCGCAGGCATAGTTGCCGCGGCCGTCGAACGACTTGGGGTTGAGGCCACGGAAGTCGCGAACGCGCGGCAGCGCGATCGTGATGAAGCGATCGAGGAACTCGTACATGCGCTCGCGGCGAAGGGTGACCTTCGTGCCGATCGGCATGCCCTCGCGCAGCTTGAACTGCGCGATCGACTTCTTCGCCTTGGTGATCACGGGCTTCTGGCCGGCGATCAGCTCCATTTCAGAAGCGGCCTGCTCGACCTTCTTCTTGTCCTGGGTGGCTTCGCCGACGCCCATGTTGAGCACGATCTTCTCGATCTTCGGCACTTCCATGACGTTCTTGTAACCGAACTTCTCGGTCATCGCCTTGGCGATCTTCTCGTCATAGAGCTTGCGCAGGCGCGGCGTATATTTGTCAGCCATTGATGGCCTCCCCGGTCTTGACGGCGACACGGACCTTCTTGCCGTCGCGCTCTTCGAAGCGGACGCGGGTCGGCTTGCCGTCCTTGGTCACATGCGCGACCTTCGAGACGTGCATCGGCGCTTCCGAGCGCTCGAGGCCACCCTGCGGGTTGGCCTGGCTCGGCTTGCGGTGGCGAACGGCGATGTTCAGCCCCGAAACGACGACCTTGCCCTCCTTGGGCAGCGACTTGACGACTTCACCGGTCCGTCCCTTGTCCTTGCCGGACAGGACGATGACCTGGTCGCCCTTCTTGATCTTCGCGGCAGCCATCACAGCACCTCGGGAGCGAGCGAAATGATCTTCATGAAGCCCTTCGAGCGCAGCTCGCGGACCACCGGCCCGAAGATACGAGTGCCGATCGGCTCCTCGTTCTTGTTGACCAGCACCGCGGCATTGCCGTCGAAGCGGATCACCGAACCGTCGGCACGACGGACGTCCTTGGCGGTACGCACGATCACCGCGCGGTGAACGTCGCCCTTCTTCACCTTGCCCCGGGGCGCAGCTTCCTTGATGCTGACGACGATGACATCGCCCACGCCGGCGAAGCGACGCTTCGACCCGCCCAGCACCTTGATGCACTGCACTCGCTTCGCGCCGCTGTTGTCAGCGACGTCGAGATTGGACTGCATCTGGATCATCGATCCGGTTCCTTCTCTCTTGGCCTGCCGGGACGAGCCCGGTGGTTCCGTTCCAATCGTCACCCCAGCGCAAGCTGGGGTCTCTCAACTCTTGGCCCTTGCGGCACGAGATCCCAGCTTTCGCTGGGATGACGCCTTCGACTTAGCCGTTGTTCGCTGCGGTCTCGGCCGGCGTCGCGTGGGTGTTCACCCGCTCGATCACCTTCCAGGTCTTCAGCTTGGAGATCGGCGCGGTCTCTTCGATCCGCACGGTCTCGCCGGCCTTGTACTCATTGCCCTCGTCATGGGCGTGATACTTCTTCGAGCGACGGATGATCTTGCCGTAGAGCGGGTGCTTCACCTTACGCTCCACGAGCACGACGACCGTCTTGTCGCCCTTGTCCGAGACAATGTTCCCGGTCAGCACGCGCTTCGGCATGGTCTCGGTCCTCTTACTTCGCAGCCGAGCGCGAGCGCTCGTTCTGCAGCGTCTTGATACGGGCGATGTCGCGACGGACCTCGCGGACGCGGCTGGGCTTCTCGAGCTGCGAGGTCGCAGCCTGGAAACGCAGGTTGAACGCCTCGCGCTTGAGGTTGCCGAGCTGCTCGCTCAGCTGATCGTCGGTGTTGGCCCGAAAGTCGGTTGCCTTGGTCATCTTATCAACCCTCCAGGTGCGTCGTGTCGCCGAGGCGGGCAACGACCTTGACCTTGATCGGCAGCTTCATCGCCGCGCGCTCGAACGCCTCCGCCGCGAGCGGGCCGGGGACGCCGTCCAGCTCGAACAGGATGCGGCCGGGCTTGACGCGGGCGACCCAGAATTCCGGCGAGCCCTTGCCCGAGCCCATGCGGACTTCGGCCGGCTTCGACGAAACGGGGACGTCCGGGAAGATGCGGATCCAGAGACGACCCTGGCGCTTGATGTGACGCGTGATCGCGCGGCGAGCCGCCTCGATCTGGCGCGCGGTGATCCGCTCCGGCTCCATCGCCTTCAGGCCATAGGACCCGAAGTTGAGCGCGGTGCCACCCTTGGCGTCGCCATGGATGCGGCCCTTGAACGCCTTGCGGAACTTGGTGCGCTTCGGTTGCAGCATTGTCCTCTAGTCCCTTAGCGGCGATCGTCGCGCGCAGGGCGCACGCCGGTGGTCTGGGCTTCCATGTTCAGCCGGTCCTGCGCCATCGGGTCATGGCCCAGGATCTCACCCTTGAAGATCCAGACCTTGACGCCGCACACGCCGTAGGCGGTGTGGGCTTCGGCTTCGGCATAGTCGACGTTCGCGCGCAGCGTGTGCAGCGGAACCCGGCCTTCGCGATACCATTCGGTACGCGCGATTTCCGCGCCGCCGAGACGGCCGGCGCAGGTGATCCGGATGCCCTCGGCACCGAGGCGCAGCGCCGACTGCACCGCACGCTTCATCGCGCGGCGGAAGGCGATACGGCGCTCGAGCTGGTCGGCGACGCCCTGGGCGACGAGCTTGGCATCGACTTCCGGCTTGCGGATCTCGACGATGTTCAGGCTTACGTCCGAGCTGGTCATCGCGCCGAGCGTCTTGCGCAGCTTCTCGATGTCCGAGCCCTTCTTGCCGATGATCACGCCGGGGCGCGCGGCAAAGATGGAGACGCGGCACAGCTTGGCCGGACGCTCGATCACCACCTTCGAGATCGCTGCCTGGGGCAGGTTCTCGACGATGTACTTGCGGATCTTGAGGTCCTCCATGAGGAGGCGGCCGTAATCGGCGCCCTCGGCGAACCAGCGGCTGTCCCAGGTGCGGTTGATCTGCAGACGCAGACCGATCGGGTTGCTCTTCTGACCCATTATGCTTCTTCCTGCTCGCGCACGACGATGCGCAGACGGCTGAACGGCTTCAGGATGCGGGTGGACTTGCCACGGCCGCGCGTCGCGAAGCGCTTCATCGTGATCGACTTGCCGACCGACGCCTCGGCAACGACGAGCGCGTCGACGTCGAGGTTATGGTTGTTCTCGGCATTGGCGATGGCGGAGGCCAGCACCTTGCGCGCGTCCACGGCCATCGCCTTGGTCGAGAACTGAAGGATGTTCAGCGCGTCCTCGGCCTTCTTGCCGCGGATGAGACCGGCGACGAGGTTCAGCTTCTGGGCCGAACCGCGGATCTGGGTGGCGACGGCAAGGGCTTCCTTGTCGCCGACCTTGCGGGGGGCTGCAGGCTTGCTCATTAGCGCTTACCCTTCTTGTCGGCGGCGTGGCCGGGGAAGAAGCGGGTCGGCGCGAACTCGCCGAGCTTCATGCCGACCATGTCCTCGTTGACCGAGACCGGCACGAACTTGCGGCCATTGTAGACGCTGAACGTCAGGCCGACGAAATCCGGCAGGATCGTCGAGCGGCGCGACCAGGTCTTGATCGGACCGGCGCGGGTGCCCTGCTCCTGCGCGGTCTGCGCCTTCTTGAGCAGGTGGAGGTCCACGAACGGACCCTTCCAAACGGAGCGAGCCATGGCTTAGCCCTTCTTCTTCGCGTGACGGCTGCGGATGATCATCTTGTCCGTCGCCTTGTTGTGGCGGGTGCGCGCACCCTTGGTCGGCTTGCCCCACGGGGTGACCGGGTGACGGCCGCCCGAGGTCCGGCCTTCACCACCGCCGTGCGGGTGATCGACCGGGTTCTTGGCGACGCCGCGGGTCAGCGGGCGCTTGCCGAGCCAGCGATTGCGGCCGGCCTTGCCGAGGTTCTGGTTCTGGTTGTCGGGGTTCGACACCGCACCCACAGTCGCCATGCAGTTCGCATGGATGTAGCGCTGCTCGCCCGAGTTGAGGCGGACGATGACCATGCCCTTGTCGCGGCCGACGACCTGCACATAGGTGCCGGCCGAACGGGCGATCTGGCCGCCCTTGCCCGGCTTCATCTCCACATTGTGGACGATGGTGCCGACCGGCATCTGGCCCAGCTCCATGGCGTTGCCCGGCTTCACGTCGGTCTTCTTGCCGGCAATCACCTTGTCGCCGACGCCGAGGCGCTGCGGGGCGATGATATAGGCGACGCGGTCCTTGCCCGCTTCGTCCTTGCCGTAATTGACCAGCGCGATGAAGGCGGTGCGGTTGGGATCATATTCGATCCGCTCCACGGTGCCTTCCACGTCCCACAGGCGGCGCTTGAAATCGATGATGCGATAGCGCTGCTTGTGGCCGCCGGCGATGCCGCGCGAGGTGACATGGCCCTTGTTGTTGCGGCCGCCCGTCTTGGTCTTGCCCTCGGTGAGCTGCTTGACCGGACGGCCCTTGTACAGGGCGGAACGGTCGACCAGGATCAGGCCGCGGACGCCCGGCGACGTCGGATTATAGTTCTTGAGTGCCATTGCCTCAGATCCCCGTCGTGACGTCGATCTGATCGCCATCGGCGAGCGTCACGATCGCTTTCTTCATGTCCGAGCGCTTGTAGGGGGCGCCCTTCCACTTCTTGGTCTTGCCCTTCTGGACGATCGTGTTGACGCCGGTCACCTTGACGTTGAACAGCGCTTCGACCGCCGCCTTGATCTCCGGCTTGGTCGCGTCGTTCGCGACCTTGAACACGACTGCGTTCTGCTCGGAGACGAGCGTCGACTTTTCGGTGATGTGCGGGGCGACAATCACGTCATAGTGACGGTTGTCGATCGTCCCGGTCTGCTTCTTAGCCATCAGTTAGTCCCTCCCGGGAGGGCGAAGCGCGCCTCCAGGCTCTCGACGGCAGCGCGGGTGAGGACCAGCGTGTCGTGCTTCAGGATGTCGTAGACGTTGGCGCCGACCGCCGGCAGGACGTTGACGCCATGCAGGTTGCGCGCGGCGAGGAAGCCGTTGCCGGCCTCGCCGTCGATCACCAGCGCGGTCTTGCCGGTGCCGAGCTTGGCGAACTGCGCCTTGAGCTCGGCCGTCTTGGCGGTGCCGAACGCGTCAAGGACGATCAGCGAGCCCGCCTTGGCGTGGCTCGACAGCGCCATCTTGAGGCCCAGCGCGCGGATCTTCTTGTTCAGCGACGGATTGAAGTCGCGGACGCGGGCGCCGTGCGCCTTACCACCGCCGATGAACACCGGGGCGCGGCGATCGCCGTGACGGGCGGTGCCGCCGCCCTTCTGGCGACCGAACTTCTTGCCCGAGCGAGCGACGTCCGCACGCTCGCGGGTGCCGCGCGCGGTGGCGCGACGCTTCTCGAGCTGCCAGGTGACGACGCGGTGGAGCACATCGGCGCGCGGCTCGACACCGAACACGGCGTCGTTGAGCTCGATGTCGCCCGATGCTGCGGCGTCGAGGGTTTGAACCTTGACCTTCACTTAGCCCTCCTGGCCTTCGGTCGCCTCGGGCGCCTCGGTCACTTCGGCCGGGGTCTCCGCGGGGGCGGTGTCGTTGTTGTTGGCAACCTGCTTCAGGCCGGCCGGGAACGGCGCGTCGGCGTGGCGGGCGACCTTGACGGCATCCTTGACGAACAGCCAGCCACCCTTCGAGCCAGGGACCGAGCCCTTGACGAAGATCAGGCCGCGCTCGACGTCGGTGCCGACGATCTCGAGATTCTGCTGGGTGCGATACTTGTCGCCCATGTGCCCGGCCATCTTCTTGTTCTTGAAGACGCGGCCCGGATCCTGGCGGTTACCGGTCGAACCGAGCGAGCGGTGCGAGACCGAGACGCCGTGCGTCGCGCGCAGACCGCCGAAGCCCCAGCGCTTCATGCCGCCCGCAAAGCCCTTGCCCTGCGTACGGCCCTGGATGTCGACGAACTGGCCGGCGACATAATGGTCGGCCGAGATCTCGGCGCCCACTTCGAGCAGGCCGTCGGCATCGACGCGGAATTCATGGACCACCGCCTTGGGCTCCACTTCGGCCTTGCCGAAATGGCCGCGCTGCGGCTTGGCGACGTTCTTGCTCTTCGCCGTGCCGGCGCCGAGCTGGACGGCAGTGTAGCCGTCACGATCCTGTTCGCGGACGGAGACGACCTGCACGCCTTCGAGTGCCAGGACGGTGACGGGCACGTGGCGGCCGTCGTCCTGGAACAGGCGGGTCATCCCCAACTTCTTCGCGATCACGCCAGTGCGCATGACCAGTTGCTCCTATGCATAGGCACCCGAGGGGGAATTCCCACGGGTGCGTGCCTCAGCCCGAAAATATGATGCGAGCCCCCGTCCGGGCTGAACCCCTCCCGAAGGAGAGGCGACGGGGGACGCAGACCCGGTTCTCCGAAGAGGCCGGCGGTATCCCTATCGCGTTGAGCCAGTGGCTCTTGGCCTTGTTCCGTCATCCCTGCCGAAGCGGGGATCTCCTCGTGCCAGGCGCCAGCGCCTGGAGGCCAGAGGCCCCGGCTTCCGCCGGGGCGACGAGCGCGCTCGAAAGCGCGAATCTCGTGGAAGGCGCGCCTTTACGTCAGCAGCGCTTCCCTGTCCACCCCTCCGAAGGGAGGAGCGGGGCAAACCGCGTTATGCGAGCTTGATTTCCACGTCGACGCCGGCGGCGAGGTCGAGCTTCATCAGCGCATCGACCGTCTGCGGGGTCGGCTGCACGATGTCGAGCATGCGCTTGTAGGTGCGCACTTCGAACTGCTCGCGGCTCTTCTTGTCGATATGGGGGCCACGGTTGACCGTGAACTTCTCGATCTTCGTCGGAAGCGGGATCGGGCCACGGATGAGAGCGCCAGTGCGGCGCGCGGTGTCGGCGATGTCGCCGGTGGCCTGATCGAGCACGCGGTGATCGAACGCCTTCAGGCGAATGCGGATATTGCTGTCCATGTCCCTACCAATGCGAAAGAGCGGGCCCCGTAAACGAGGCTCTTGCTGTTCAACCCAAAAAACCGAAGGCGCGCCACTACAGCCAGTCGCGATTCGGATCAACCCCCCGGGGGTGCGAAATTTCCCCGGCGCGGCTCGACTACCAGCAATGTCCGGTCGGCTGCCCCTGCTCAGGGAGGACGCGCAAACGGCGCTTGCCCCAATAGCTGATGTCGATCGAGATGCGCACCGGCGCACCGGGCTTGGTCCAGACTTCCTGGTCGCCGCGATCCTCCTGGCCGGTGCGGCACAGCCGCCAGCCCCGCGCCTTCAGCCGATCATCGACGCGGTTCACTGCGTACTGGTCCGTGTCATGCCACAGCGTGACCTGAGAGAAGCCCTGCGCGCCTCCGCCGGCGAGATCGACGGCACCGCGATAAGGGCCCTCGCCGAAGAGCGTCACACCCTCCTTGCGGCACCGCAGGGCATTCGACGTCTCGAAACAGGGCGTGAAGCCCAGCCGCTCCGCAAAGGCGCGGCTGCCGGTCACGGGGAGGCCTTCGAAGGCGACGTTCCGCGGGGGAGCCGGCTCCGGGCCGCAGCCGGTCGCCAGCACGCAGGCCGCGATAATCCAGCCTTGACGCATGCCCCCTCCCCTCGGCGCTTCTCGTTCGAGCATGGCCCGTCCCGCAGATCGCGACAACGAAAAAGCCCGGCCTCCCCTTGGGGAAGCCGGGCTCTTCGATCTCAGCCCTTGCGGGCGAAGATTACTTTTCGATGCCGCTGACGACGCCGGCGCCGACGGTGCGGCCGCCTTCGCGGATCGTGAAGCGCTGACCGATGTCCATCGCGATCGGCGCGATGAGCTTGATGCCCAGCGCGACGTTGTCGCCCGGCATCACCATCTCGGTGCCCTCGGGCAGCTCGATCGTGCCGGTGACGTCGGTGGTGCGGAAGTAGAACTGCGGACGATAGTTCGCGAAGAACGGCGTGTGACGGCCGCCCTCGTCCTTCGACAGGACGTACACTTCCGACTTGAAATCGGTGTGCGGGGTGATCGAACCCGGCTTGGCCAGAACCTGGCCACGCTCGACCTCTTCACGGCCGACGCCGCGGAGCAGCGCACCGACGTTGTCGCCGGCCTGGCCCTGGTCGAGCAGCTTGCGGAACATCTCGACGCCCGTGACGGTGGTCTTGCGGGTGTCGTGGATGCCGACGATCTCGACTTCCTCGCCAACCTTGATGATGCCGGTCTCGACGCGGCCGGTCACCACGGTGCCGCGGCCCGAGATCGAGAACACGTCTTCGATCGGCATCAGGAACGGCTGGTCAATCGGACGCTCCGGCTGCGGGATGTAGCGGTCAACCTCAGCCATCAGCTCGAGCACGCGGTCGCGGCCGATCTCAGGCGAACGGTCTTCCAGAGCGCACAGGGCCGAGCCCTTCACGATCGGAATGTCATCGCCGGGGAAGTCGTACTTCGACAGAAGCTCACGCACCTCGAGCTCAACCAGGTCGAGCAGCTCGGCGTCGTCGACCATGTCGACCTTGTTCATGAACACCACCAGAGCCGGCACGCCGACCTGACGGGCGAGCAGGATGTGCTCGCGGGTCTGCGGCATCGGGCCGTCAGCCGAGGACACCACCAGGATCGCGCCGTCCATCTGGGCAGCACCGGTGATCATGTTCTTCACGTAGTCGGCGTGGCCGGGGCAGTCCACGTGCGCATAGTGGCGGTTCGTGGTCTCGTACTCGACGTGAGCCGTCGAGATCGTGATGCCGCGCGCCTTCTCTTCCGGCGCCTTGTCAATCTGGTCGTACGCGGTGAACGTCGCACCGCCGGACTCCGCCAGAACCTTCGTGATCGCAGCCGTCAGCGACGTCTTGCCGTGGTCAACGTGACCAATCGTGCCGATGTTGCAGTGCGGCTTGTTGCGTTCAAACTTTTCCTTCGCCAT